>CAVUFM010000006.1:0-274450 GCA_963740845.1 uncultured Solirubrobacterales bacterium | reverse complement strand
CTCCTCGACCTGCTTGGCCTCGTTGGCGATCGCCTCGGGGAGCGGCTCGTTGACGTTGCGGCCCATGAGCACCTCCTTGGCGATGACGAGACGCTGGATCTGCGACGTGCCCTCGTAGAGCTGCATGATCTTCGCGTCGCGCATCAGCTTCTCGACCGGGTACTCCTTGATGAACCCGTAGCCGCCGTAGACCTGCACGGCGTCGGTGGCGACCTCCATGCACGAGTCAGCGGAGAACCGCTTCGCGTGCGAGGCGGCCAGCGTGTTGCGCATGCCGTTGTCGAGGAGCGCGGCGGACTGCCACGTGAGCAGACGCCCGGCCTCGACCTTGGTCGCCATGTCGGCGATCATGAACGCGACCGCCTGGTGCATGGCGATCGGCACGCCGAACTGGACGCGCTCCTTCGAGTACTCGCAGGCGAACTCGAACGCCGCGCGAGCGATGCCGACGGCCATCGCCGCCACGCCGGGGCGCGTGCGGTCGAGGGTCATCATCGCCAGCTTGAACCCCTTGTTCTCCTCACCGAGGAGGTTGGCCGCGGGGATCTCGGTCTCGTTGAACGTGACCGTGGCGGTGTTGGACGCGCGCTGACCGAGCTTGTCCTCCTTCTTGTCGATGACCACCGTGTCGTCACGGGGCACGACGAAGGCGGAGATGCCGCGATGGCCGAGCTCCTTGTCGGTCTTGGCGTAGACCGTGTACCAGTCGGCGTACTGACCGTTCGTGATGAAGCACTTGGAGCCGTTGATGACCCACTTGTCGCCCTTCTTCGTGGCGGTCGTCTTCATCCCGGAGACGTCGGAGCCGGCGTCGGGCTCCGTGAGGCAGAAGCTGGCGAGCTTCGGCGACTCGGTCAGCATCCCGAGGTACTCCTTCTTGATCTCCTCCGAACCACCGAGGGCGACCGGCGCCGAGGCGAGGCCGTTGGCGGCGAGCGAGGTGCCGATGCCGGAGCAGCCCCAGCCGAGCTCCTCCTCGATCAGACAACCGGACAGGTAATCGAGGCCCGGTCCGCCGTACTCCTCCGGCGTGTGGGTGTTCATCAGGCCGATCTCCCAGGCCTTCTCGATGATGTCCTGGGGCCAGGTGCCTTCCTTGTCGTACTCCCAGGCAACCTTGCGCATGTCCTTCTCAGCGAAGTTGTGCGCCATCTCGCGCAGGTCCTTCTGCTCGTCGGTGAGGGTGAAGTCAACCACCGTGGATCGCTCCTTTAAGTCGTTTCGGGGGGCTTTTCGAGTGCTCGGCGGCGACTCGGGCACCCCTCGCGAGGGAAGCTTGATCGGGTCGTCGCGGAAAACCGATTGACTAGTCAGTCAACAGGTCGGAAGGATAGTGCCTGCGCGAGGTGCGCGCAACGAAAGGCGTCGCGTCAGGGGATCTGGGAGCGGGCGGCTTCGAGCCGATCGAAGCGCTCGCGAAACTCCCGCGCGGCGCGCTCCGGCAGCCACGGATCGATCTCGATCTCGAGCGGCTCCGCCTCGTCGAGCTCGGGCCAGTGCCAGCTCTCCTCGCTGAAGATCTTCCGCTCGGCCGCGAGCAGCGCCCGGTCGAGCGGCTTGACCCTGCTCTTCGCGTCCGGGAGGTCGAACCTGGCGGCGATCACGGCCTCGAGCCGTGCCTCGGCCTCGCGAAACGCCGTCCCGAGCTCGCTGCGGTGCTTGATCGGGTGCGGGAGATCGCCGAGGTACGCCTCGGCGGCGTCGTGGAGGAGCGCCGCCATCAGCTCGTCGGGATTCGCACCGCGCTCCTCCAGCAGGTCGCAGACGATCGTCGAATGCTGGGCGACCGAGTAGAAGCCGCGGCTGTGGCCGCCGAAGCGGCAGATGTTCGCCAGGGCGCCGCAGATGTCGTCGGGGTCGATGTCCTCCGGCGACGCATCGAGCGGGTTGACCCGCCGGCCGGAGAGCGTCTGGATGAACGGACCTGGCTCGGGGGGCACGCAGCGATCCTAGTTTCCGGCGAGGCCGCCACCCGCGATGGCTACGCTGGGAGGCATGCTGCCGACGGCGGTCAGCAACGGGGAGGTGATCCTCATCGTGGTGCTCGTGGCGGCACCGATCGCCGCGCTCGCATTCGCCGGCTCCGGCGCCGTCTACAAGGAGATCGGCAAGGGAGCCTTCGCGATGGATCACGAGGCCAAGAGCTCCGGGAGCGTGGACCTGTCCACCGCCGCGGGGAAGGCCGAGCAGCAGGCGGAGCTCCGGCAGATGCTCGAGGCGAAGGCCTACCGCCAGCGTCAGCGCGGAGAGGAGCCCCTGGACATCGAAGCGGAGATGCGAAGCTGAACGCCCCAACGGCCCGCGGCTCCCTGGCCTCGGACCCAGCCCTGGTGGCGGAGGTGCGCCAACTGGTGATCGCCCGAAACCAGCGCCGCGAGCGCCAGGGCAAGGAACCCCTCGACGTAACCGAGGAGATTGAACGGCAGCTCCGGGACCTCGAGGGCCTGGGCGAGTAACGGCAGGGCCGCGTCGGGGGGAGCCGCCCGGCGGGCCTCCCAGAGCCTGCCGCGAAGCGGCGGGCCCGCCGGGTGGTTCCCCCCGGCGCGGCCCGTCAAGCCGCCACCAGCCCCGTATATAAACCCGCACATGGCAGCCGATCACACATACGAGCTGGAGCAGCTCGCCATTCAGCCCGGGACGTACTTCAACCCGCAGACCGAGGTCGTGATCGTCGTCGACGATTCGGTCTCCGTAGATCAGGACGTCTTCGACGACGGTGACTTCGACGGGGCGGAATGGGTCCGCGTCTCCGACGAGGTACCGGTCGACGAGAGCGCCCTCGAGGAAGCCATCGAGAGCTTCTCGAGCAGCTACCACCCGACCGGTGGATCCGTGTCGGCCGCCTTCCACGACTCCGACGACCCCGAGCTCGACGACGACAACCTCGAGCATGATCCGGACGAGGACGACGAGGGCGAGGAGGACGATTGAGCGCCCCCGCCGAGGGTGAGAAGGCCCCCGACTTCACCCTCCCCGACCAGCGCGGCGACGAGGTCACGCTCGACTCGTTCAGCGGGAGCTGGCTCGTCCTCTACTTCTATCCGAAGGCGGACACCCCGGGCTGCACCACGCAGGCCTGCAGCGTCCGCGACCGCAGCGGCGAGTACGAGCAGGCCGGCGCGAAGGTCGTCGGCGTCTCCCCCGACGAGGTCGACGCGGTCGCGAAGTTCGACGACAAGTTCGACCTCGGGTTCACGCTGCTGGCCGACGCCGACCACTCGGTCGCCGAGAGCTACGGCGTCTGGGTCGAGAAGAACATGTACGGGCGCAAGTACATGGGTGTGCAGCGCTCGACGTTCCTGATCGACCCCGAGGGCAAGATCGCGAGGGTCTTCCCGAAGGTGCAGCCGAAGAAGCACGACGACCTCGTGCTCAAGGCGCTGGGCGAGCTGGCCTAGCTCAGCCCGACGTAGGCCACGAACGCGAAGAAGAGGATCAGCCAGGCGATGACCGGCGGCCATTCGAAGCGGCCGCGGAGCTTCAGCGTCCAGTAGGCCAGCACGCCGCCGATCAGGCCGAGGACACCGGAGACCACCGAGTAGGTGCTCAGGTCCCAGTCGGTGATCAGCAGGCCGACCGCGATCGGGATCGTCGACTGGAACACCATCGCCCCGGTGACGTTGCCGAGCGCGAGGCTGTCCTTGCCCTCGCGGACCCAGAAGATGCTGTTGATCTTCTCCGGCAGCTCGGTGGCGAGCGGCGCGAGGATCAGCGAGAGGACGAGCGGCTCGACCCCGATGTCCTTGGCGACGTGGATCAGCTCCTCGACGAAGAGGTGGGCGCCGAAGACGATCGCGCCGAGGGCGACGACGAACTGGACGATCACCAGCGGCGAGGGGAGGCTCGGTGCCGGGGGTCATGTCGAAGTAGAGGCGCCCGATCGAGTCCTCGTCCTGCTCGTCGCCGCCGCCCCTCAGCGTCGCGCGGACATAGCCGCCGTAGGCGATGACGAAGAGGATCGCCGCGGGGATGTGGAGCGCCTCGGGCAGTACGAGGCCCGTGAGCGATGCCGAGGGCGAAGAAGATCAGGAAGAACTTGAGGTCGCGATCGAGCGTCGGGACGTCGGCCTTCAGCTTCAGGCCCTGCTCGCGCTTGTCGCGCCAGACATGGGCGGAGATCCCCACGATCGCCATCGCAAGGGTCGCGAGCAGGAACGGAGCGCCGATGATCGCGCCGACGGCGACGTCGTCGGAGCCCTCCTGACCACCGAGGACGGCGACGATCGGGATCAGGGTCTCCGGCATCGCCGTGCCGACCGCCGCCAGCAGGCTGCCGACGGCGCCCTCCCCCAGCCCGAGGCGCTTGCCCAGCCACTCGGTGGCGTTCGTGAAGAACAGGGCGCCGCCGAGGATCAGCATGAAGCTGACCGCCAGTAGAACGAGTGCCATCGTCAGTCCCTTCCCGCTTCAGTGTGCGTCATGCGGCGAAGAACGCCATTCCGAGCACGGAGACGAAGGAGTCAAACAGAACCGCTGAGGGAGGGGCCGGGCCGGTCGCTCACGTGCCCGAGCCTATTGCAGGAGCTTGGAGCACTCGTCGACGGCTTCCGCCGTCGGCGCGCTCTGCACGCACTGGAAGTACTCGTCCCCGCCGGTCGCGCCGGGGGCGCTGCCGCCGCTCTGCGGTGCCAGCCCGCCGAGCGAGTCCGTCGCCCCGGAGAACTGGCTGAGCAGATCGCTCAGCGGCTCCGCATCCTCGGGCTCGGATACGTCCTGCTCGGAGTTGGGATCGGCGATCCCGATCGAGAGGGTCACGGTGCTGCCGGAGCCGGTGCCGTCATCGACGTCGAGGCCGACGTCGATGCGTCGCAGCGATCCATCGGACGTCGCCGCGTAGACGTCGACCGTGGCGTTGCTGACCGAATCCTCGAGCGCATCGAGCTCGGCCGGGTCCACCTGCTGCTGCCCGCTGCTGCGGGCCGCGGTGTCGAGGTCGTCGAGGATCTTGGGCACGTCGCCCGTTCCGCTCACGTGGACCGTCTCGGTCCCGTCGATGTCCTCGACGCCGTCGTTGGTGACGTCCTTCAGCCAGGTCTTGGGGTCGATCCCGAACTGGGAGAACGAGCTGCCCTCGCCCTGCTCGCTCCGTCCTGCAGCTCCGAGGACTTCGCGTAGGAGTCCTTGACCTGGGCGAAGGCGGTGTCCTCGAGCTGGTAGTCGGTGTCGCTGTAGTTCACCCAGAGGCCGTTCTGGGTGAGGATCACGCCGCCGTCGAAGCTGATCTCCGGGCCGCCGGCGGCGACGGACGCCGAGACGTCGAGGTCGACGTCGGGCAGCTCCCCGTCCCCGTTCGAGGAGAACGGCCCTGTGATCGTGGCCTGGGCCGAGCCGAAGTCGGCCGAGTCGGACTCGAAGGAGAGGTCGAGGTCGAGCACGCCGCTCTGGACGGCGTCGCCGTCGCTCCCGAGCGCGGCGTCGAGGACCTCCTCCGGCGTCGGAATCCGCGCTGAGCGGGGTGCCGCCGGCGCCCGAGCCGCTCGTGCTGTCCGAGTCGTCGCCCCCGCAGGCGGCGAGGCCGAGAGCCCCGGCCAGGAGCAGGGCGCCGAGCGAGCAGGGCGATGATGCGGGTGGGAAGCCTCACGACGACGCGAGAGCGTACCGGTGCCGGTCGGCGGAGGGGCCGATTGCCCCGCCGGGCGCAGCCGCGGCGACTACGCTGATCGCGGTGACGAGCGGCAGCGCCACCTCAGCTCGCACTCCGCGCACGATCCTCTACACGGGCAAGGGCGGAGTCGGGAAGACGAGCGTCGCCGCGGCGACCGCGCGCCGGTGCGCCGCCCGCGGCCTTCGCACGGTGATCCTCTCCACCGACCCGGCGCACAGCCTCGGAGACTCGCTCGGAGCCCGCCTCGGACCCGAGCCGGAGCTCGTCGCCGAGAACCTGTGGGCGCAGGAGGTCGACGCGCAGCGCGAGATGGAGGCCAACTGGGCCGCGGTTCAGGAGTGGCTCGGGAAGCTGCTCGCCGACCGCGGGCTGATGGCCGTCGCGGCGGAGGAGCTGACGGTGCCGCCGGGCATGGACGAGCTCTTCAGCCTCCTGCAGATCCGCTCCCACCATGCGTCGGGCGAGTTCGACGCGATCATCGTCGACTGCGCCCCGACCGGCGAGACGCTCCGCCTGCTCTCCTTCCCCGACGTCGCCCAGTGGTGGCTCGACAAGGTCCTGCCCTGGGAGCGGCGCCTCGTCGCCGCCGCGCGCCCCTTCGCCCGCTCGCTCCTCGACGTGCCGATGCCCGGCGAGGACGTCCTCGGCGACGTCCAGCGCCTGGTCGGGAACCTCGTCGCGATGAACGAGATCCTCCGCGACCGCGAGCACACCTCGATCCGGCTGGTCATGAACGCCGACCGGATGGTCATCCGCGAGGCGCAGCGCACCTTCACCTACCTGAACCTCTACGGGTACCTGACCGACGCCGTCGTCGTCAACCGCCTCTTCCCGGAGGAGGTCGAGGGCTCCTACTTCGAGGCGTGGCGCGAGCAGCAGACCGAGGGCCTCGAGCTCGTCCGCGAGGGATTCGACCCAGTCCCGCTCCTGCGCGCCCGCTACTTCCCCGAGGAGGTCATCGGCGCCGAGATGCTCGACCGCCTCGGCGAGGAGCTGTTCGCCGAGCGGGACCCGGAGGAGGTCATGCACACCGAGCTCGCCCAGACCGATCACCGAGGCCGACGGCCGCACGGTCCTCTCGATCCGGGTGCCCTTCGCCGATCGCTCCGAGCTCGGGCTGAGCCAGGTCGGCAGCGAGCTGATCGTCCGCGCCGGGCGCGAGAAGCGGACGATCATCCTGCCCGGCGCGCTGGCGCGGATGCGGCCCGCCGGAGCCCGGCTCGAGGCCGGTACGCTCGAGGTGAGCTTCGAAGATGACCGCGCCAGAGCCACCCGAGACCGAGTGGGACCCGCCGGGGGAGACGCGGGAGGAAGCTCCGTGGCCTCCGGCGGGCGTGGACGCTGCCGCCCCTCGGGGGCGCGGCCAGCGGGTCCGCTGAGGGACCCGAGCACCGCTGCCTGGAGCTCTGCCCGATCTGCCGCACCGCTGACGTGCTGCGGTTGGCCGGCCCACCTGAGCTTCGCGGCCAGCTCGACGACGTCGGTCGCGAGGCGCTGCTGACGCTGCGGGCGCTCATCGACCACTACCTCGAGCGCGCCGAGGGGCGGACCTCGCCCGAGGACCGGGTCCAGGACATCCCGATCGACTGACGGCAGCCGATGGACGGAGCCGGGGCGGCCGGCCGCTGTGTGCCGAACCGCCCCGCCCGTACTCCGTAACCGGGAGTCCGTTCCGTTTCTCGACGACTGTCGAACGGGTGGCGCTCGCCGCGACTTGCGCCCTTCGCCGCCGTGGCACCAGCATCGGCCGAGCGCCGGGCGGCTTTGAGCCCGAGCCCGGACCCGCGGACGGATGTACGCGGCTACTCGCCGGCCATCTCGTCGACGAGACGGCGATCGTGGTCGTAGTCGAGCAGCTTGCGGGCCTTCTTCGGCGACAGCCAGCGGACCTCGTCGACCTCGTCGTTCGGCTCGAACTCGCCCCCGACCGGGACCATCCGCCAGTAGCGGACGACCTTCCGCCGCCCCTTCTTGTCGCGATAGCGGACCTGGCTCAGCTCCTCGCCGAGCTCGCAGCGGAATCCGGTCTCCTCCTCGACCTCGCGCAGCGCGCCCGTCCTCGAAGCTCTCGCCGGAGTCGAGCTTGCCCTTGGGAAGCGACCAGTCGTCGTAGCGGGGCCGGTGCACGACCGCGATCTCCGCGTCCTTGCCCTTCCCCCGGACGACCAGGCCGCCGCCGGCCCTGACCTCGCTTGGCGTCCTTGTCCTTCGACATCAGCGCAGCCCGATCCTGGCCGCCCGCTCGCGGGCTCGCTCGAGGACCTCCGCCATGCCCGTCGACGACCCCGCCGCGCATCAGCACGCGGCCCGCGACCACCGTCGTGTCGACGACCGACCCGGACGCGGAGTAGACGAGCCCCGCGGCGAGCGAGCCGATGCCGAGCTCGGGCGTCTCGGTCCGGACGAGGACGAAGTCGGCGGGCGCGCCGGGCTCGAGCGCGGCGGCGCCGAGCAGCGGCGCGCGGGCGCCGGTGAGGATCGCGAGGACCTCCTCGGCGCTCGCGACGGAGGCGTCGGCGGCCGCGTGCTTCTGCAGCAACGCCAGGTGCTTGGCGTCGCCGAGCAGGTCGAGCGAGTTGTTCGATCCGGCGCCGTCGGTGCCGATGCCCGACCGGGATCCCGTGCCGCTGCGCGGCGCCGGAGGTCGAACGCCGCGCCGACGGCGAGCTTCATGTTCGCGACGGGGTTGGTCACGACGGTCGCCCCGGATGCCGCGGATCAGCTCGCGCTCGTGGTCGTCGAGCCAGACGGAGTGCGCGAGCAGCGTCCGCTCCCCGAGCAGCCCGAGGCGGTCGAGCAGCTCGACCGGCCGGACGCCGTGCTCGCGCACGCAGTCGTCGACCTCGTCCTCGGTCTCGGAGGCGTGGATCTGGATCGGAACGCCGCAGCCGCTCGCGCCTCGGCCCCGATCCACTCGAGGGACTCCGTTCGAGACGGTGTAGATCGCGTGCGGAGCGAGCGAGGCGTCGACCAGATCGCTCCCGACCTCGGCCACCTGCGCGAAGCCCGTCGGCGGCGTCCTCGCGGAGCTGCGGCAGGCCGGCCGGGTCGCCGCGGTCGATCAGCGGCGCGCCGATCGTCGCCCGCAGGCCGGCGTCGGCGACGGCGCGCGCGGTCGCGCCCGGCTCCCAGTACATGTCCCAGAAGCGGACGGTGCCGGTGCGGATCATCTCGGCGCAGGCCAGTCGCGTGCCCCAGTAGACGTCCTCGGCGTCGAGCTTCGCCTCGGCCGGCCAGATGTGCCCCTCGAGCCACTCCATCAGCGGCAGGTCGTCGGCGTAGCCGCGGAAGAGCGTCATCGCCGCGTGGGTGTGGCCGTTGACGAAGCCGGGCACGAGCGCCAGGCCCGTCCCGTCGATCACCTCGTCGCCCGGGGCGCCGCGGACGCCGGGCCCGATCTCGGCGATCAGCCCGTCCTCGCCGACCCGGAGGCCGACCTCCGCCCCCTCGAGCTGCGCGCCCTCGACCGCGATCGCCGGCATCAGGCGCGCTCCCGCGCCGGTGAGATCGGCGGTCGACGCGCGTCGATCGCCGCGGTGAGCAGCGGCGCGGTTGCGGCCTTCCCGGCCTCGAACTCCGCGACGGTGAGCTCCGCGTCGGCGAGGCCGTTGGCGAGGTTGTCGACGCACGCACACGACGGCGTAGGGGATGCCCATCTCGCCGGCGAGGATGCACTCGGAGGCGGCCGTCATGCCGATCACGTCGGCGTGCGCGGCGATCATCCGGATCTCGGCGGGCGTCTCGAAGCGAGGGCCGATCGCCTGCCAGTAGACGCCGCCGTCGACGAGCGGCGGGCTCGGCGAGCCGCCCCCAGGCCGTCGACGACCTCGCGCCCGCCACGCCGGGTCGAAGCCCGGGACGCGCTCGCCGCCGTGCCCGGTCGAGAGCGAGAGGCCGAGGTGGAGGGCGATGAAGTCGTCGGGGCAGAGGAAGGTGCCGACGCCGAGCTCGGTGCGGAGGCCGCCGACGGACGCGATCGCCGAGGATCCGGTCGCAGCCGAGCGCCTCGAGGGCGGCGAGGTTGCGGGCGTGGTCGATCCGGGCCGCCGTCGTGTACTCGCCGAGGCCGTGGCGCTGGAGCAGGACGACGCCGTCGCGCTCGTGGAGCAGCACCGGCCCGTGGGCCGTGTCGACCCGGCAGGGCTCGAAGCCGGAGGCGGGTTCGCTCCCGAGGATCGAATGTCCTCCCACGATTCCGAGCCGCGCCATCCGCGCCAATCCTATTTCCGGCCGGTGCCCGGGTTCTCGGAGGCGGTCATCCGGGCGAGCAGCTCGCCCGCTCCGACCCCGACCGCGCCGGCGGCCTTGATCGAGTTGCGCAGGCGGCGGTCGGAGCTGACCGCGGTGATCGAGGCGGCGTCCTCGTCGGCGCGGATCATCCGGACGATCTCGCTGTCGGCGGCATCGGGACCCCCCGGGGCGAAGCGGACCTCGATGCCCTCCCCCGCCGTGGCGACGCGCGCGTGCTCGCGCCCGTCCCAGACGACGGTCAGCTCGATCCCCTCCCGATCGGCGAACGCGGCGAGGCGACGGGTCAGCCGCTCCATCGCCGCCGGCCGGTCGCGCCACCAGCCGTCGGGCCGCGACCCGAGGACGTTCATGCCGTCGACGAAGAGCCGTTCTCGCGTGCTCACCCGGCGGAGTATCCGCGGCCGGTCGTCGAGGCGGTCAGAGGGCCGCGGCGGCCTCGACCGGATCGCCCTCGAGCCGCCGGGCGCCGATCCGCGCGCAGAGGTCGGGGTCGGCGCCGGCGCCGGCGAGCCGGACGTCCGAGCTCGACGCCGACCGCGCGGAGGTCCTCCTCCATCAGCTCGAAGCCGCTCGCGCTCCATCGCGAAGAGGACGACGAGCGCGGGCGACGTCTTCTCGACGCAGGCTCGAAGCGCCTCGCGGAGGGGTGTCCGCGCCGAGGAACGCGATCCGCCAGCCGCGCGCGCGGAGCGCGAGGCCGAAGCAGATCACCCCGAGGTCGTGGCGCTCCCCCGGACGGGCAGGCGAGGAGCGCAAGGGGCCCGCTCCCGTCGTCCCATCCGCGGGCGAGGCCGAGCAGGCGGCCGCGGAGCAGCGAGCTGGCGAAGTGCTCCTCGCTGACGTCGGCCGCTCCGCGGGCCCAGCCGATCGCCGAGATCGCGGAGGACCGGCAGGGCGAGCTCGGAGAGGAACGCCTCGGTCGAGAGCGAGCCGATCGCGCGGTCGATGGCATGTTCGGCCGCCTCGCCGTCGAACCGCTCCAGGGCGCTCAAGAGCTCGGCGCGTGCCGCCTCGGGTCGCGGGCTCGGGTCGGATGGCCCGGATGCCCCTGGTGCCATGGACTCGGAGGAGCCCGGAGCGACCGCGGTGGCCTCCGCGCGGACCCGCTCGCGCCGCCTCGGCGGGCGCGAGGCCCGACTCCGATCAGCTCGACCATCTCTCGCACCCGGCGCTCGTCGCTCGCCGAGTAGAGGCGGTAGCCGGAATCGCCGCGGTGCGGGGTCACGACGCCGTAGCGGCGCTCCCAGGCGCGCAGGGTCGCCGCCGGGACCCCGGCGCGCCGGGCGAGCTCGCCGATCCGCACGAGCGGTCCGTGCTCGGGCTTCAGCCTTTCCCCCTGGACCTGAACGAACATTTGACATACCTTGAACGTACTTGTTACGGTGGACGCGGTCAAACATGCACGGCAACCCGCACAAGGAACCCGCATCGTGATCGGCTCCGACGCCCTCGACTGGGCGATGGACCGCACGGTCATCCCCGGCTTCAGCTCGGTCGGCTACCGGCTGCGCGGGCTCGGCGGCTCCTCCCCCGACCCCGCCGGCAACCTCCGCGACCGCAACGTCGTGGTCACCGGCGCCAGCTCAGGCATCGGCGCTGCGGCGGCGAGGTCCTTCGCCGAGCTCGGCGCTCACGTCCACATGGTCGTCCGCGACACCGAGAAGGGCGAGGACGTCCGCGCCGCGCATCTCCGAGACGACGGGCTCGCGACTCGCTCTTCGTGCACCACTGCGACGTCTCCTCGCTCGGTTCGGTTCGCAGCTTCGCCGAGGCGCTCGCCGCCGAGGTCGGCGACCTCCACGCGCTCGTCCACAACGCCGGCGTGCTCACCCCGGAGCGGCGCATCGGCGAGGACGGCTTCGAGCTGACCCTCGCGACCCACGTGCTCGGGCCGATGCTCATGACCGAGCTCCTCACCCCGCTGCTCGCCGAGGCGGCCTCGCCGCGGGTCATCTTCGTGACCTCGGGTGGCATGTACACCGAGCGCGTCGACCCGACGACCCCGAGCTGAACATGCGCGACTTCGACGGGACCCGCTTCTACGCGCACGCCAAGCGAATTCAGGTGATCCTCGCCGACCACCTCGACCGACGGCTCGACCCGCAGGGGATCAGCGTCCACGCGATGCACCCGGGCTGGGTCGACACGCCGGGCGTCGTCGACTCCCTTCCCGGCCTTCCACCGGATCACCGAGCCGATCCTGCGCGGCCCCGACGAGGGTGCGGACACGATCGTCTGGCTCGCCGCCGACGACCTTCCCGCCTCCCCGGGTGAGGGCGGGAAGCTCTGGATGGACCGCCGCGTGCGGCCCGCCCATCGGGTCCCGTGGACGCGCGAGAGCGCCGAGCGAGCGCGTCCGCCTGCTCGACAACCTCAGTCGCATGGCCCACCCCGAGTTCCAGGAGGCGGCCGCCCAGGCCTGACCTCCCGCGGATTGACTGGGGCTGCTTGCGTCCTCCCCTCCCCCTGAAGGACGTCTGCAGTCCCAGTGAGTCCGATCCTTCCTCGCCAGCTGACCTCGATGTAACACCGGACGATGGCGCAATCTGCATAGGCTCCATGCCATGGCGAGAGACCGAGACCGATCGAGCTGACGATCGACGAGCTGGCCCACGAGACCGGGATGACCGCCCGGAACATCCGCGCCCACCAGTCCCGCGGACTGCTCCCGCCCCCGTCCGTGCGGTCGCGCACCGGCTACTACGGCCAGGAGCACATCAACCGGATCCGCCTGATCCAGGACATGCAGGGCCAGGGCTTCAACCTGCAGTCGATCGAGCGGCTGCTCGAGCTCGGCACACCCGGCGGAACCGAGCAGGCCCTCGAGTTCGAGCGGCTGCTCCTGCAGCCGTTCGGCACCGAGCAGCCCGAGGCGATCACCGAGCAGGAGCTCGAGAAGACCTTCGGATCGCCCCTCGACCGCAAGCTCGTCTCGAAGGCGCGAGCGGATCGGCGCCCTGCGCCCGATCGGCGAGGGAACCTGGGAGGTCCCCTCCCCCACGCTGCTGCGCGCGAGCCGCGAGCTCGTCGAGCTCGGGATCCCGCTCGAGCACGCGCTCGCCGTCGGCGAGGCCATCAACAAGCACACGACCGCGATCGCCCGCGAGTTCGTGCGCCTCTTCGTCAAGGACGTCCTCGACCCGATCCGCGACGGCTCCGAGCCCAGCGAGCGCGCGCTCGCCACCGCCGCCGAAGCACTCGAGCGACTGCGCCCGCTTGCCACGGATGCAGTTCTCGCGAGCTTCGGTCAGGTGATGACGAAGGCCGTCGAGCGGCAGATGGAGAAGGAGCTCGGCGGCTAGTTGTCCGGCCCGGTTTCGGGCCGGGGTCGCCGGCCCCGGGCTCTTCCTCGCCGGGTTCCAGCTCGGGGAGCTCCGCCGCGAGCTCCGAGAGGAACGGCAGCTCCGGGCGCCGCGAGGCGAAGAGCTGCAGCGTGTCCCAGTAGTGGTCGAGGCGCCGATCCTCGACCTCGTCACCCGAGGCGGCGTAGGCGCGGACCCGCGCGAGCTTGTCCGCCGCGTAGATCGACGCGGGACCGGCTCCGGCGGCGAGCACGCGGCGCCGGTGCTCGTCCTTGCGCTCCTCGTAGGAGTCGATGCCGGCGTCCTCGGTCATCGCCTCGACGTAGCCGGTGACCTCCTCGCCGAAGGCATCCCGGATCGAGTCGATGCCCTCGGTCGTGTCCTCGACGACGTCGTGGAGGAGCGCGGCGGCCACCACCTCGTCGCCGAAGCCGGCCTCGTCGAGCAGGCGCGCAACCGCAACCGGGTGCTCGATGGTCGTGTCGTCGGTTGAATCGGGCCCGCAGTGGGCACGGTAAGCGTGGTCGTAGGCTCGCCCGACGAGCTCGCGTCCGGCGACGAAGTCGGGGGCGTCGGCCATCGCCGCGAGGATAACCTCGTCGCACGGAGGAGGCCTATGAAGCAGCCCGAGAAGAACCCGGCCGACGGGCGGGACGAGACAGAGCTCGAGCGTATCGACCGCAACATGGTCGAGCTGCTCAACGAGCTGCGCGTGGCGCTGCCGGGGGTCCAGGTCCTCTTCGCCTTCCTGCTCGTGCTCCCGTTCAACCAGCGCTTCGAGACGGTCACGCAGTTTCAGAAGGATGTCTACCTGGTGACGCTGCTGACGACGGCGCTCTCGGCCGTCTGCCTGATCGCGCCGACGATGCACCACCGGATCCAGTTCCGCGAGAACAAGAAGGTGGAAATCCTGCGCGACGCGAACCGGCTCGCGGTCGTCGGTCTGACGGCGCTCGCGGTCGCGATGACGGGAGCCGTCGTCCTCGTCACCGACTACGTCTTCAGCTCCGCGACGATGCTCGAGTGCGCGATCGGGCTCGGCTTCGCCTTCCTCATCGTCTGGTACGTACTGCCGGTCCGCCACCTCATCGGCGGGTCTGACCGGAGCCTGAGCGACTAGAGCGCGTCCTCGCGCTCGCGGCGGCGCCGCTCACGGATCGCCAGCACGAGCACCCCGGCCGTCATCACGAGCACCGGGATCACGAACGGGAGCGCCACCCAGACCGCATGGTGGGCGACCGGGACGAGAACCGCGGCGCTCATGCGCTGCCCCCCACCGGGCGTGCGGTCCCCGGTGACGATGCGGTGCCGCGCGGCTCGCGGGGAGCCGACCGCTCCCGGCTGAGCCGGGTGAGGATCCAGCCGAGCAGCAGGATGATCGCCGCGACGATGCCGCCGACGACGCCGTAGCCGGCGAGCTTCGTCCACCCCGGCACACCGTCGAGCTGCTCGCGCTGGAGGATCTCGGTGTCGGAGACGAACGGCCGCTCGAAGCTGCTGGACGCAGGTACCTCCTCCGCCGGGATCGCGGCGTCCTCGGGCATGTAGATCGGCATGCCGACGATCGAGTCGCCCTTCTGGATGCGGACCAGGCTCTTCCAGTTGCCGCCGATCGGCACCGGCTCGGAGCTCCGGTACAGACCCGGCGTCGGCGTCCACCGCCTCGAGGGGAGCGACCTGCAGCCCCTTCCCCTGCCAGGCGGTGACGTTGAGCCAGTCGGTGTCCTGGGCAGCGCTCGGCGGATCGATCCGCACGGTCGCCTCAGCGGTCTTGTCGAGGCCGGTCCCGCTGACCTTCGTGAGCTCGACCTGCGCGCTGACCCCACCCTGCGGCGAGGTCTGCAGGCCGTAGCCGACGACCGCGACGACCGCGAGCAGCGCGATCGCGGCGACCGCGGGGCTGAGCGGCCGCGCCGGTCGCGTCTCGAGGTCGAAGGGAGCTCGCCATGCCGTGGCGATGAACCCGCCGAGCATGCCGCCGGCGATCGCGACGGCCAACGCGGGCAGGAGCGCCTCGCCGACGAGCGCCGGCTCCCAGGGGATCGGCATCCAGACGTGCGACCACCCGTATTCGGCGGCGAAGCCGATCGTGCCGATCAGCGCGCCCGCCAGTGCCCCGAACGCGTAGGGCCGCAGGCGCGGGGCGATCACCAGCGCCGCGGCCTCCACCAGGAGCGCCTCGGCGAGGAAGAGCGGGAAGTGCGGGACCGGCTCGTCGAGGATCGGGCCGACGAGCAGCGCGAGAGCGCCGCGGATCGCGATGAAGAAGAGGGCGGCGTAGATCGCCATCCCGCGGCCGCCGTAGATGCGGGCGGCGACGAGGCCGGTTCCGGCGGCGAAGGCGATCAGGACCGGCGCGAAGAGCATCCGGAACTGCGGAACGCCGAAGTCGAACTCGGCCTGGAAGGTCGCGAGGCCGATGAGGAAGCCGCCGCAGAGCGCGGGGGTGCGGAGCTTGAAGAGGAGGTCGGCGAACCGGTCCCTCGCCCGCACCGGACCCATCCGGCTTGCGCTCGCTGATCCGCGCCTCGCCGAGCAGCGTGGCCTGCCCGATGAACCCGAGCGCGGCGCCGCCGATCATCATCAGGTGGGTCGGACCCCAGAGGGTCACGTCCTGGCCGAAGATGCGGTGCCAGAAGTCGTCGAGGGGAAAGCCGGCGAGGGCGAAGGCGCTCGCGGCGAGCAGGCCGATGCCCCCGAGCGGCGCGTACCAGTCCTTCCCGAGCTGAACGGCGGTGGGGCTCGGCCTGCCCTTCGGCAGGACGATCGAGCAGAAGCCCGAGACGAAGACGCCGAACAGGCCGAAGAGGATCAGGAAGTGGGCGGGGTTGGCGAACGGGCCCGCGTCGCGGCCGTCGGCGATGTGGATGGAGATGTCCCAGTACATCCCGACGACGGCCACGATCAGCGAGACGGCGGTGATCGCCGAGGGGAGCGCAGCCCACGGGGGCAGGCCGCTCAGGTCGGAGGCGTGATCGGCGGCGCGGGCGAGAACTCGGGTGCGCCCCGTGCGGTGCGCCCACCCGAGCGCGATCAGGCCGAGCGTCATCAGGACGCCGACAGCAGTGGCGAGGATGGCCTCCCAGACCGCGGCTCCCCCGGCGGGGTTGGCGTCCGCGGCGGCGACGGTGAGCGTCCCAAGCGTTGACATCGAAGCTTCTCTCCCTCGTTCGGTGCGTTCGGGCCTGACTCTGACCCTTGCAGGAAAGAACGTTACATCAAATGATGGCGGATAGGTGGCGATCCGGATCGTTGCGTGAGCCACGTCACTCTCCGGCCGGCGAGTACGCCGTGGGACTCGAGCCCTCGCGCCGGGGCAGAGGTGATCCAGACCGCCCGAACCCACGAAAGGAACTACCGACATGGCCCGTTACGTCGCAACCGCTGAGACCGCCTGGGAGCGCGACATCGCGTTCTCCTATCTCGCCGACTTCAGCCACGGCTCCGAATGGGATCCGAGCATCCCCCGCGCCCGCTGCCTCACCGAGGATCCGCTCGCGGTCGGCGCCCGCTTCGAGGTCGCCTTCGAGATGCTCGGCCGCGAGAGCGAGCTGACCTACGAGACGATCGAGATCGAGGCGCCGCGCCGCGTCCTCCTGCGCGCGGAGATGCCGACGGCGGTCTCGCTCGACGAGATGACCTTCGACATCCGCCCCGGCGGCGGCACCGTGGTCACCTACGACGCCGACATCCAGTTCAAGGGCGCCGCGAAGCTGCTCGACCTGCCGTTCCGGCTGCTCTTCCAGCGGATCGGCGACAAGGCGCGCGACGGCCTCCGCGAGCGGCTCTCCGAGCCGCAGCCCCGGTCGAACGCAGCGGCGGTGAAGACGTGATCCAGCCCCGCCGCATCGCGATCGTCGGCGGCGGCGTCTCCGGGCTCGTGGCGGCGGCGGAGCTCCACCGTGCGGGCCACGAGATCACCGTCTTCGAGGCCGGCACGTACGCGGGCGGCCACACGAACACGATCGCGGTCGAGGAGCCGGGCGGGAACATCGTCCCCGTCGACACCGGCTTCATCGTCATGAACGACCGCAACTACCCGAACTTCGAGCGCATCCTCGCCGAGCTCGGGGTCGACACCCAGCCCACCCAGATGAGCTTCGGCGTCTCCGACGGCCGCGGCGAGTTCGAGTGGGCGGCGCGCGGCGCCCGCGGGATCTTCGCCCGCCCCTCCCACCTCGCCGACCCCCGCTTCATCCGGATGCTCTCCGACCTCGTCCGCTTCAACCGCGAAGCCCGCAGCCTGCTCGACGCCGACGACCCCGCCTCCGCCCCCTCCCTGCGCGAGTTCCTCCGGGAGGGCGGCTACTCCGAGTACTTCATCGAGCGCCTGATCGTTCCCCAGGCCTCCGCGGTCTGGTCCGCCGACCCCGAGCAGATGTGGACCTTCCCGGCCTCGTTCCTCGCGGCCTTCTTCGACAACCACGGCGTCCTCCAGCTCCGTAACCGCCCGAATTGGCGGACCATCCCCGGCGGATCGAACCGGTACGTGAAGGCGCTCACCGCGCCGTTCGCCGACCGGATCCGCCTTCGGACCCCGGTCACCGCGGTTCGTCGTGACGCCGACGGCGTCACCGTCGCGCACGACGGCGGCGCCGAGCGCTTCGACGAGGTCGTGCTCGCCTGCCACGCCGATCAGGCGCTCGCGATGCTCGAGAACCCGACCCCGGCCGAGAGCGAGATCCTGGGCGCCTTCCCCTACCAGCCGAACGAGGCCGTTCTGCACACGGACACGAGCGTGATGCCCCGTCGCCGAGCCGCCTGGGCGAGCTGGAACTTCCACCTGCGCGGGAACGCGAACCGCGTTGGCCGCTCGACGCTCACCTACGACATGAACCGGCTGCAGTCGCTGAAGACGGACCGGACCTACCTGGTGACGCTCAACATGTCCGCGGAGATCGACCCCGACAAGATCGTCAGGGTCATCGACTACGCCCACCCGATCTACACCGTCGAGGGCACGGCCGCGCAGGCGCGCTGGCACGAGGTCAGCGGCGTCGATCGCATTCATCTCTGCGGCGCCTACTGGCGCTGGGGCTTCCACGAGGACGGCGCCTGGTCGGCCCTTCGCGTCTCCGAAGCGCTCGGCGGTCGCGGCCCTGGGCTCGGGGCATCGCGCCCGGTCGAGCCCGCAGCCCGAGGCCGAGGAGCCGGTGCTCCTGGAGGCACCGGCGTGAGCACCGCGCTCGCCTCGCGCCCGGCCGCGGCCGCTGAGACCCGCCGGGACTCTGGGGAGGACCGCGCCGCGCCGGCCTCCGGGATCTACGAGGGCTGGGTCGCCCACCGGCGGACCTCGCCGGTCGGCCACGCCTTCCGCTACCGGATGTTCATGCCGCTCTTCGACCTCGCCGACCTGCCCGGGCTGCTCGACGAGATGCCGCTGTGGTCGGCGCGGCGGCGCGCCCCGGCCCGGGTGCGGCGCCCCGACTACCTCGGCGATCCCGAGACCCCGCTCGCCGAGTCCGCCCGCGACCTCGTCGCCGAGCGCACCGGCGTCCGCCCGGGCGGCCCGGTCCTGATGCTCGCCAACCCGCGCTACTGGGGCGTCGGGATGAACCCGGTCGCCTTCTACTACCTCTACGGATCCGAGGAGAGCACCGGGGGAGCAGGCCTCGAGGCGATGATCGCCGACGTCACCAACACCCCCTGGGGCGAGAGCCGCTCCTACGTTCTCCGCGCCGGGGAGGGTGGGCTCCACGGGAGCTTCGACAAGCGCCTTCACGTCTCCCCGTTCATGCCGATGGAGCAGAACTACGAGTGGAGCGCAACGACGCCGGGCGAGAAGCTGGCGGTCTCGATCCGCAACCGCTCCGACGAGGAGGGGGGCGCGGTGATCTTCGAAGCGTCGATCGCGCTCGAGCGCCGCGAGATCACCCCTGGATCAATGCGCTCGCTCCTGCTTCGATATCCCCCGATGACGATCGCGACGATCGCACGCATCTACTTCAACGCCGTGAAGCTGAAGCTGAAGGGCGCTCCCGTACTTCAGCCACCCCGAGGGGGGTGGGTCATGAACCAGATGAACGCCTGGCGCCGGATCGTCCACGCGATCATGGGCCGGGTCTCCGCGGGACGGATCGAGGTCGAGGAACGCTGGCCGGGCGGCGAGAAGCTCTCCTTCGGGCCGGCGTCCTCCGAGCTCCGGGCGCGCGTCCTCGTCAACGACCCGCAGCTCTACGGGAAGCTCTGCCGCTCCAAGAGCATCGCGCTCGGCGAGTCCTACGCCGCCCGCGGCTGGGAGACCGACGACCTCCCGACGCTGCTGCGGATCGTCGCCCGCGACATCCGCAAGGCCGACCCCGTCCGCCGGTTCTTCGCACCGTTCCTGCTCCCGTTCCAGCGCCTCAACACGATCGACATGCTCAACACGCGCTCGGGCGCGCGGAGCAACATCTCCCGCCACTACGACCTCGGCAACGACATGTTCGAGCTGTTCCTCGACCACGAGACGATGATGTACTCGGCCGCGCTCTACGAGAGTCCCGAGGACACGCTCGAGCAGGCCCAGCATCGCCGGCTCGACCAGATCTGCGACTCGCTCGACCTCGGCCCCGACGACCACCTGCTCGAGATCGGCACCGGCTGGGGCGGGCTGGCGATCCACGCCGCCTCCAACCGCGGCTGCCGGGTGACGACGACGACGATCTCGCGCGAGCAGCAGCAGTACGCGCTCGAGCGGGTCCGCGCCGCCGGCCTCGAGCACCTCGTGACCGTGCTCGACTCCGACTACCGCGACCTCACGGGAACCTTCGACAAGCTCGTCTCGCTCGAGATGATCGAGGCGGTCGGCTGGGAGTGGTTCGACACCTACTTCCGCCACTGCTCGGAGCTGCTGAAGCCCGACGGGCTGTTCTTCCTGCAGGCGATCGTGATCGACGACTCCGCCTACGAGAGCGAGAAGCGGACGAAGAGCTTCGCCAACCAGGTGATCTTCCCCGGGGGCTGCCTGCCGTCGGTGATGTCGATCCAGAAGTCGCTGGCGAAGGGGACCGACCTGCGGACGGTCGAGCTCGACGACATCTCCGAGAGCTACGTCCTCACCCTGCAGGCCTGGCGCGAGCGCTTCGAGAAGTCGACCGTGAGGCTCGAGGAGCTCGGATACGATGAGCGCTTCCGCAGGACCTGGAACTTCTACCTCGCCTTCAGCGAGGCCGGGTTCGCCGAGACCAGGATCCGGGATGTGCAGATGCTCTTCGCGAAACCACACTGGAGCAGGAACTTGAACGGCCACCGGAGCGTCTCGATGGACAGCCCGGAAACCGTTCGTGGAACCGGATGAGACGCGCGTCCGCAGGCGTGCGCAGGCTCGCGAGCGAGCGCGCCGCCGGCGGCGCGGAGCGACTTTGATCGGACTGGCGGTGCTCGCCGTGGGGGCGTTCGTCATCGGTCTGATGAGCGGCGGCGGCGATGTGACCCGCTCGGATTCGAGCGACTCCCCCGATCCGGCTCCGTTCGCGATCAAGCCGCTCCCCGACCTGCAGCGACGACCAGCTCTCGGGCCAGCGCCTCGTCGCCGGCTTCGACGGGACCGAGGCCCCGAAGGGGCTGAAGAAGCTCGTACGGGAGGGCCGGATCGGCGGCGTGGTCATCTTCGCCGACAACGTCGGCAGCAAGCGCGGGCTGCGGCGGGCGATCGACGAGCTCCAGGCGATCCCGCGGCCGGATGGCCTCGAGGCGCCACTGGCGGTGATGACCGATCAGGAGGGTGGAGCCGTCGAGCGGATCGAGGGGCCGCCGTCGGCCTCGGGGGCGGAGATGGGAGCGGAGGGAACGGAGTTCGCCGCCGCGCAGGGTCGCGCGACGGCGAGGCTGCTCGGCCGGGTCGGCGTGAACATCGACCTCGCGCCAGTGGTCGACGTCGGGCGATCGGGGGCGGCGATCACGGAGGAGGGCAGGAGCTTCGGAAGCAAGCCCGACCGCGTGATCGGCAGCGCCGTCAACGGCTTCGCCGCCGGGCTTCGCGACGGCGGCATCGCCGCCACCGCCAAGCACTTCCCCGGCTTCGGAGCGGCGACGGTCAACACCGACTTCGAGGACCAGGAGATCGAGCTGTCGCGCTCGAAGCTGCGGCGGATCGACGAGGCGCCCTTCGCCGCCTTCGCCGAGGACGGCGGCGAGCTGATCATGCTCTCCAACGCGCGCTACAGCGCCTTCGGGGGCGAGCCCGCCTCGCTCAACCGCGAGGATCGCGACCCGCGAGCTCCGGGACCGGCTCGGCTTCGAGGGGGTGAGCGTCACCGACAGCCTCGACGCCCAGGCGATCCTCACGTCCGGCAGCCGCGAGGACGTGGCCATTCGGCGCTGCCGGAGCGGGCTCCGACCTCCTGCTCTACGGCGACTGGGAGACGGCGCGTGACGTCGGCGGGGATCTGACGAAGGCGCTGAGGCGCGGCGAGCTCGACCGCGAGGACTTCGAGGAGTCCGTGCAGCGGGTGCTCAGCCTGCGCGCGGACCTGGAAGGCTGAGCGGATGACCGAGAGGCTGGAGCCGGCCGCGGCGGCGGCGCGAGTACGCGGCGACCGACACGCTCGGCCTGCCCCTCGGCCCCGGGCAGCCGCCGAGCTTCCTCGCGGCGCTCGGAGAACGCGACGACTGGGAGGACCTGCGGGTCTACGGCGCGCTGCTCGCGGTCGGCACCGAGCTCTTCACGCGCGCGAACGTCCACCTGCTCTCGGGCTTCTTCGGGCCGTTCGAGCGGGCGATCCGCGACGGGGGCGGCAACATCGGCTTCGCACCGGCCGACTTCCGGCGCTTCGCCCCGTTGTACGAGCGCGAGCGGCCGCGGGTGATGTGCACGGCGGCCTCGGCCCCCGACGCCGACGGCTTCTGCTCCCTCTCCCTCCACGCCGGCGGCTCCCTGCGCGAGATCATGCGGGCGAGCGAGGACCCCGACCGCCTGCTTGTCGTCGAGGCGGCGAGCGGCTTTCCGCGGACCGCCGGGCTGCCCCCCGAGCACCCGCACCGGATCCACGTCGATCAGGCCGACATCCTGATCGAGACGGACGCAAAGCCGCTCGAGCTCCCCTCGGCCGAGCCGAACGAGACCGACCGCGCGATCGCCGAGAACGCGGTCGCGTTCATCGGGTCCGGCTGCACCGTGCAGACGGGCATCGGCGCCGTTCCAAACGCAATCGCCGGGATCCTCGCCGAGGGCGACGTCGACGACCTCGGCATCCACTCGGAGATGTTCACCGACGGCCTGATGCGCCTGCACGAGGCCGGCGCGGTCTCGAATCGCAAGGCAAGGCGCGTTCGACGGGGTGTCGGTGACCACCTTCGCGTTCGGCTCGAGCGACCTCTACGAGTGGCTCGACGGCAACGAGGAGGTCGCCTTCCTCCCGGTCGAGGTCGTCAACTCGCCGGAGGTGATCGCGCGCAACCGGCGGATGATCTCGATCAACGGCGCGCTGGCCGTCGACGTCCACGGCCAGGTCGTCGCCGACACGATCAACGCCCGCCAGTTCTCCGGGATCGGCGGCCACGAGGACTTCGCGGCGGGGTCGGGCCTCGAGCTTGAGGACCGCTCGCTGCTCTGCCTCCCATCGACGGTGGAGATCGAGGGCCGGCGGCGATCGCGGATCGTGCCGTACTTCGATCGCGGAGCGGTGATCACGACGCCGCGCCACCAGGTCGACGTGATCGTCACCGAGCACGGCGCGGCCGAGCTCGAGGGGAAGACCGTCCACCAGCGGGGTATGGAGCTGGCGAAGGTCGCGCACCCCGACTTCCGCCGGGAGATCGAGGAGGCCGCCGGAGCGCGCCTCGCGGGGCGAGGCGCCGTTCGTCTAGGGGACTGGTCGCGTGGGCGGACCGCGGCTAGAAGAGCAGCCGCGGGATGTTCAGCGTCCGCTCGCAGGAGTCGTCGGCGGTGTCCTTGCCGTCGCCTCCGTCGCAGACGTCGGTGCCGGCGCCGCCCGAGAGCGTCGTCGTCGGCTCCGCCGCCATCGAGGTTGTCGTCGCCGTCGCCGCCGCGGATCGTGTCGTCGCCGATGTCTCCGAAGAGCAGCTCGTCGTCGACCTCGGAGCCGGTGATGGTGTCGTTGCCGATCCCACCGTCCATCTTCTTGACGCCGAGGCTCGGGGTCTTCGTCGAGAGGACGTCGTTCTCGGAGCCGCCGATCAGGGTGTCGCGCGCCTCCGGCGATGAGCGTGTCCACCTCGAAGCTGCCGTCGAGGAGGTCGACGCCGTTCTCGGTGAACTCGCCCTTCGACTTGCCGTAGCCGATCAGCTTGTCGATGCCGGCCTGGCCGTTGAGGCTGTCGTCGCCGACGCCGCCGTCGAGGAAGTCGTTGTCCTCCTCGCCGAAGACGCGGTCGTTGCCCTCGTCGCCGTAGACCTTGTCGTTGCCGATCCCGCCGCAGACGACGTCGTTGCCGCCGCCACCGAAGACGATGTCGTTGCCGCGGCCGCCGTTGATGATGTCGTCCTTCTTGCCGCCGTAGATCTTGTCGTTGCCGTCGCCGCCGTTGTACTTGTTCTTCTTGCCGTCGGGCAGGTGGGTGGTCTCGCTCTTGCCGGTGCCCTGCGAGTTGCGCTTCTTGCAGATCGCGGCGTCGACGGGGACGAACCGGACGGACGCCTCAGCGGGCGCCGCGACGAGGGTCAGGGCGACGGCGCTCGACGAGCGCCGTGGTCGGGATCAGGCGCTGGAACTTCATTTGCGGTTGACCCTTCGCTCGCAGGTGTCGTCATAGCTGTTCTGCTGCTCGCCGCCGTCGCAGAGGTCGGTGTCGGGACCTCCCGAGAGCGAGTCCTTGCCGAGCTCGCCGAAGAGCTCGTCGTTGCCGGCGTCGCCGAAGATGTTGTCGTCGTTGTTGCCGCCGAAGATCGTGTCGGCCCCACCGCCGCCGCGCAGCGTGTCGTTGCCGGGGTCGCCCCAGATCAGCTTGTCGTCGAACGACGAGCCGGTGATGGTGTCGTCGTTGAGGCCGCCATCGAGGCGCTCGGCGCCGATGCCCTCGACGACGTCCTTGGCCGTGATCGTGTCGTCGTCGGCGCCGCCGAAGGCGATGTCGAAGCCACCGGTCGTGATGACGTCCTTCTCGAAGGAGCCCTCGATGAAGTCGTCGCCGTCGGCGACGAAGTTCGCCGTTCAGCACACCGAAGCCCTCGATGCGGTCGGGGTCGGCCTGGCCGTTCATGTAGTCGTTGCCGGGACCGCCGCTGAGGTAGTCGTTCTGCTCCTCGCCGTAGAGCGAGTCGTTGCCGTCGCCGCCGTAGAGCTTGTCGTTGTTGAGGCCACCGCAGACGACGTCGTTGCCGCCCATTCCATAGACCTTGTCATGGCCGCGGCCGCCGTTGAGGATGTCGTCGCCGGGCGTGCCGTAGAGCTTGTCGTTGCCGTCGCCGGCGTTGTAGTACTGGCCCTTCTTGCCCTTGAGCCGGGTCGTGCCGCCGGACTTGTCGCCCTGCTTGTCCCGCTTGCGGCAGATCAGCGCGTCCTGCGCCGAGGCGGGAACTGCAGTGACCGCGAGCACCAGGATCATTCCCAGCGCCAAGAAGATCGCGCCTGCACTCCGTTTCGTCATCCGTCCCTTTCGGTTTCCGCCTCGAGGACGCATCTTTGCGTCCACTCCATCGCTCTGTCCCGAACTGTAGACGGGCGAGGACCGATGAGGCGAAGGTAGGTCGCGTCTGGGGTAGCCTCGATCGCGCCTGGGAGCCCCCCAAATGAGGCGATGAGGAGGAGGAACGTGCCGAGGTCATCGATCAGGCGGAACGGGCTGACGGCGCTGCTGGCCGTCCTCGGTGCGCTTGCAGCACCTTCCACCGCCGATGCGGCGATCACCTCCGCGCTCGGAATACCGTGCACGGTCCAGGGCAACGGCGTTCGCTTCTGCGGATCGATCACGCCCCGCAGCACCGTCCAGTCACCCGTCGACGGCGTGCCGATCGACGTGAACGTGGCTTTCCCGCCGGAGCCCGCGTCGGGCCCCGACGGTGACTTCCCGCTGGTGATGCTGTTCCACGGCTACGCCGGCGTGAAGCGAGGCACCAGCGAGATGCGACGGTTCCTCGAGCGCGGCTACGCGACCTTCTCGATGACGAATCGCGGTTTCCGCGAATCGTGCGGCTCGGCGGCCTCTCGCGTTGCCGCCGGCCCGGCGTGCGATGCCGGTTACATCCGCCTGATCGACAACCGCTACGACGTGCGCGACGCGCAGGAGCTCGCCGGGATGCTCGCCGACGAGGGGCCGGGCCTGATCTCCCCGCAGGAGATCGGCGCGATCGGCCTCTCCTACGGCGGCGGCATGTCGATGGCGCTCGGCGCGCTCAAGGACCGCGTCGTCGACCTCGACTACTCGATCCATCCCTGGGAGAGCCCGGCCGGCAAGCCGATGCGAATCGCGGCGGCGGCTCCCAACATCGCCTGGACCGATCTCGCCTACTCGCTCATGCCGAACGGGAGCACGCTGGACTACGTCGCCGACGCCCCCTACAGCGGCCGGATCGGCGTCTTCAAGCAGTCCTACACCAGCTCGCTGTACCTGAGCGGTGGAGCCGCTCCCGGCTACTACGCGCCGGTGGGAACCGACCCCACTGCTGACGTGCCCGGGCTGCGGAACCGGTTGAACGCGGGCGAGCCCTACGGAGCCGACGTCGCAGGGATCATCGACGAGCTCACCCTCCACCACTCCTCGTACTACATCGACCACTCGGTCCCGCCGGCACCGATGCTGATGTCCAACGGCTTCACCGACGACATCTTCCCCGCCGACGAGTACATCCGGTACTTCAACCGGACGCAGACGCAGTACCCCGACGCCGACCTCGCCATGTACTTCGGGGACTTCGGACACTCGCGAGCCCAGAACAAGGCTGACGTCACGGCCGAGCTGCGAGCGCGGGAGATGGCCTGGTTCGACCACTTCATCAGGGGCGAGGGCCCGAAGCCCTCGACGGGGGTCACCGCCTACACGCAGACATGCCCGGCCGACGCGCCCTCCGGGGGCCCTTACGAATCGTCGAGCTGGGCGACCGCGAGTCGAGGGGAGGTCGGAATCGACCAACCGGGCAGGCAGACCATCGCGCCGGATTCGACGACCCACGGCGACTTCCCCGCGACGTCCGGGAGCCCCTGCGACACCACCGCCGCCACCGACAAGCCCGGCGCGGCCGTGTACCGGCTCGACCCGGCTCCCGCTGGCGGGTACACGATGATGGGAGCCCCCACGGTCGTGGCTGCGTTCGAGCAGACCGGGGACAACTCCGAGGTCGCGGCGCGGCTCCTCGACGTCGCCCCTGACGGCACCGAACGGCTCGTGGCCCGCGGGCTTTGGCGGCCGCGAATCACCTCGGAACGTCAGGTCCTGCAGCTGTTCCCGAACGGCTACCGGTTCGAGGAGGGTCACGTTCCCAAGCTCGAGCTGCTCGCCGCGGACGGCGAACGGCCTCCCGACCCGCCTCTCGTTCCTCTCGAGCTATGGCCGGCCGTCCAATGACCAGCAACCCGTCGGGGTCGTCGACCTCTCGCTGCGCCTACCGGTCATCGAGAAGCCGGGCGCCCGCGGGGGCGTGGTGAAGGCGCCACGGCAGAAGCTCCTCCCCGCGGGCTACTCGCTCGCGAAGGACTTCGCGGATCTCCCTCCGATCCAGCCCATCCGGGTCCTCGACAGGAAGATCAAGCAGCGGGGCCGGCTCCTGAAGTTCCGCGTGCTCTGCCCGGCCGAGTTCGACTCCTGCAACGACGGAACGTTGACCGCCAAGGGCTCCTTCAGGTTCAGGAAGAAGGACGGCGATCGCAGCCGCCACAAGGTGAGGCTCCAGGGGTCCTTCGAGACCCTGCCGGCGGGCTCGGTCTCGGTCTTGACGATGCGGCTCGACGCCAAGACGCGGCGTCACCTGCTCAAGGGCGGCAGGCTGAGGCTGAAGACGAAGGTCCGCAGCACCGAGGTCGACGAGACCGCCGTGAGGAGCGTGCGGGTCGTCGGCAAGACCAGACACGGCCGGGGCGGCAAGTAGCCGACCCGGCGCGGCGGCCGCGACCGGTTCAGCGCAGAACCAGGCAGTTCTCGGGATGCCAGCCGAGCTGGACGGTCATCCCCGGCTCCCAGCGGTCGTCGGCGCTGGCCCGGTAGGTCGCCTGCTCCAGCGCCACGAGCTGCGCGCCGCTCCCCAGCCCGACGGTGATCTGGGTGCTGACGCCGAGGTAGACGCGCCCCTCGATCGCCCCCTCGAGCCGCACCATCCCCTCCTCGATCTCGTCGTCGACCGCGATCTTCTCCGGCCGGACCGAGAGCTGGACCGTGTCGCCGCGCGAGCAGTCAGCGGGAACGGGCGCCGGGATCCTCTCCCCCGTTCCGATCCTGACCGTCCCCGCCTCGCCGTCCGGTTGGCCACGGTCTCCACCTGGCCCTCGAGCAGGTTGGAGATGCCGATGAACCCGGCGACGAACTCCTCCGCCGGGTGCTCGTAGACGTCCTCGGGCGGGCCGCACTGGGCGATCCGCCCCTCGCTCATCACGGCGATCCGGTCCGACATCGAGAGCGCCTCCTCCTGGTCGTGGGTCACGTAGACGAACGTGATCCCGACCTCGCGCTGGATCTGCTTCAGCTCCACCTGCATCTGCCGGCGCAGCTTCAGGTCGAGCGCGCCGAGCGGCTCGTCGAGCAGCAGCACCGCGGGCCGGTTGACGAGCGCGCGGGCGAGCGCGACGCGCTGGCGCTGACCGCCGGAGAGCTCGTTCGGCCGCGCGGTGGCGCGGCTCGAGAGGCTGACGAGCTCGAGCGCCTCGGCGACCCGCACCTTGATCTCGTCCTTGGGGACCTTCCGCCGCTTCAGGCCGAAGGCGACGTTGTTCTCGACGTCGAGGTGACCGAAGAGCGCGTAGCTCTGGAACACCATGTTCACGTTCCGCTCGTAGGGCGGGACGTTCTCGACCGGCTCGCCCTCGAGCAGGATGCGGCCCTCCGTCGGGACCTCGAACCCGGCGAGCATCCGCAGCGTCGTGGTCTTCCCGCAGCCCGACGGGCCGAGCAGCGAGAAGAACTCCCCGCTGGGGATCGCTCAGGTCGATGTTGTCGACGGCGGTGAAGTCGCCGAAGCGCTTGCGACACGCCCTCGAGCCGGATGGCCTCGCCGTCCGTCATGGCTGCTACCTGCTCCCGCCACCGCTACCTGCTGCATCCTCAGCCTCCTTCCTGGCCCGTGAGGACCTTGATGCCGCTCTCCTTGCGGCCGAACAGCCGCGGGATGAGCACCGCAGCCGCGACCGCGGTCAGCGAGACGACCATCATCAGCGTCCCGATCGCGTTGATCGTCGGCGAGACGCCGAAGCGGATCGCCGACCAGATGCGCACCGGCAGCGGCTGCGCGTCCTCCCCGGTGGTGAAGAACGAGAGCACGAAGTCGTCGAACGACAGCGCGAACGTGAGCAGCCCGGCGGCGACGATCGCCGGCCAGAGCTCCGGCAGGAGCACGAGCCTCACCGCCTGCCATCGGGTCGCTCCCAGATCCATCGCGGCCTGCTCGACCTCGTCGCCCATCGAGGCCAGGCGCCCGCGGACGACGACCGTCACGTAGGAGATCGAGAACGTGATGTGGGCGAGCACGATCGTCCAGAACGAGAGCTGGACTCCCAGCTGGGAGAAGATGAGCAGCGCCGAGATCCCGGCGACGATCTCCGGCGTCACCAGCGGGATCAGCATGAGGACGTTGGCGGCCGGGCTCCAGCGGGTGCGGGCGCGGACCAGGCCGATCGCCAGGGCCGTCCCGAGGATCGTCGCGCAGACCATCGTCATCAGCGCGATCCGGAGCGAGACGAACAGCGACTCCCGCAGCGTCTCGTCCTCGAAGAACTCGCGGTACCACTGGAGCGAGAAGCCCTGGAACGACTGCAGCGACTTGACCGAGTTGAACGAGAACAGGATCACGACCGCGATCGGCAGGAACAGGAACAGGTAGATCGCAACGGTGTAGAGCCGCAGGAAGCGCGGCCGGTCGAAGGGGGTCGATCCAGGATTCATCTGATCACGGCGCCGCCACCGTCTCGCGGGCCTCCCGCGCCGCCGAGCGCAGGTAGCCGACCATCCAGATCGAGAGGAAGAGCATCATCACGACGGTCAGCGCCGATCCGAACGGCCAGTTGTTGGCGGTGAAGAACTGATCCTGGATCAGGTTCCCGATCATGTAGGTGTCGGGTCCGCCGAGCAGCTGCGCGGAGACGAAGTCGCCGACGGCGGGCAGGAAGACGAGGACGCAGCCGGCGAGGATCCCCTGCTTGGTCTGCGGCAGGGTGACGTGGATGAACGTCCTGAAGGGCGTTCCGAAGAGGTCCTTGCCGGCCTCGACGATCGCCGGGTCCATCCGGTCGAGCGAGGCGTAGATGGGCAGGATCATGAACACGAGGTAGCCGTAGACGAGGCCGCCGATCACCGCGTACGGCGTGTTGATGAGCTGGAGCGCCGGAGTCGGTCAGGCCGAGGCTCTGCAGGCCGTTGTTGACGAGCCCCTCGTCGGCGAGCAGCGCGACCCAGGCGTAGGTGCGCACGAGGTAGTTGACGAAGAACGGGATCACCAGGAGCGCGATCAGCAGGTGCTTGCGCTTCCCCCCGTAGCGGGCGATGTAGTAGGCGATCGGGTAGCCGAGCAGGAGGCAGATGGCCGCGGTGGCGACCGCGAAGCCGACCGACCGCAGCAGCACCGGGATGTAGAGCGGGTCGAAGGCGTCCTTGTAGTTGTCGAGCTCGAAGGCGTAGGTCGCGCGGCCGAGGTCGTCGGTGAAGCCGAACGAGAGCGCGAGGACGAGGCAGATCGGGACGAGGAAGAGCAGCGTCAGCCAGATCCCGCCGGGGAGCAGGAAGCGGCTCCAGAAGCCCCTCGCGCTCAACGTCGGCCTTGACCTCGGTCCAGGTCTGGTTCCAGAGCCTGCGGTCGTCGGGGTCGTCGAGCCGGTACTCGAGGCCGCCGGCGCCGAGCTGCTCGAGGTCGACGTCGATCGACGGCTCCTCCTTGACCAGCTCCGCGAACTGCTCGCGACCGCCCTCGCACCGGCTGCGGGTAGCCGTTCCAGGAGACGTTCTGCGCCGCGTTGTCGGGCTGGATCATCCAGTCGATGAAGAGCAGCGCGGTGCCCGGGGCTCCGCGCCGTGACCGGGATGCACATCAGGTCGGTGCCGACCGGCACGCCCTCCGAGCAGGTCTCGTACTTGTAGACCTCGGGGTTGTCGACCTGGTTGCGGACGTTGACGATGTCGCCGTTCCAGGCCTGGTGGATCACGGCGGTCCCGTTGACGAGGTTCTGGGTGGAGTTCGTCGAGATCCCGCGCGCGAAGTCCTTCTGCTCGAGCAGCGTCTCCTTCGAGATCTCGAGCTCGTTCGGGTCGGCGGTGTTGAGGTTGAACCCGTTGATGAGGTTCGCCTCGCCGATCGCCTCCTGGAAGTCGTCGAGGATGAACATCCGGCCCTCGCCGTCGGGGTTGGTGAGGTCGTTCCAGGATCCGGTCATCCCCGAGACCTCGTCCTCGCGCCAGGCGATCCCGGTCGTGTAGTACGTGTAGGGAACCGAGATCTCGCTGTTGGGATCCCACCAGCCCGATGTCGTAGAACGGCGAGATGCCCTTCGCGTTCTTCAGGTCATCGCGGTCGAAGCGCGCGAGCAGGCCCTCCTTGTTGAGCCGGTCGGCGTACTCGGGAGTCGGCCAGATGATGTCGTAGTGACCGCCGGCCCTGAGCTTGGTGACCATCGCCTCGAGGTTGTCGAAGTTGACCTCGTCGACCGTCGACGTCGTACTTCTCCTCGAACGCCTTCTTCAGCGCCGGGTCCATGTACTGCGCCCAGTTGTAGATCAGGAGGTCGCCGTCGATTCCCGGCTTCACGCTGAGCCCGCCCTCGGGCAGGTCGATCGCCCGCTCGACCGTGCAGCCGCTCAGCGCTCCCGCCGCGCCGAGGCCGTAGAGCGCGAGCGCCCCTCCCCCGCCGCCTCGCAGCGCCTGGCGGCGAGTGAGCGTGCGGCCGAGGTCCCAGGAGCTCATCGCTCTATGCCACCGCCCGCTCGGATGCGAGGTCGGCGCCGAGCTGCATCTCGGCGAGGTCGAGGCAGGTCCTGAGCATCCGCTCCTCGTCGACGTCGCGATCGCCGAGCGTCACCTGGACCGACAGCCCGTCGATGATCGAGGCGATTCGCACCGCCGCCTCGGCCGGGTCGATCTCGGCTGAGAACTCGCCGCCCCGCTGCCCGTCGGCGATGACGGCGGCGATCCGGCTGCGCCAGTCGTCGTCGAGCCGCTGCCGCTCGGCCGCTGCCGCCTCGTCGTGCAGGGAACGCGCCCAGAGCTCGATCCAGAGGCTGAGGTCGCCGTCGCTGGTGCTGGCCTCGATCAGCCGGCGCAGCCGCGCCGCCGCGGTCGGGAGCGGCGGCGAGCTCCGCGTCGAGCTTCGCGGCGAAGGCGTCCTCGTCGGCGATCAGCGCCTCGGTCAGCAGGCGCTCGCGCGTCTCGAACCAGTAGAGGACCGCCGGCGCGCTGGTCCCGGCGCGCTCGGCGACATCGATCGATGCGCGTCCCGGAGAGGCCCCGCTCGGTGATGACCTCGGCCGCCGCGCGCAGGATCTGGGGCCTGCGGATGTGGTCGATCGCCGGGCGCGGGCTCACCGCGGCACGACCGCTCTCAGCATCGCCCTGTACTCCGCTTTGACTTCTCTCCGCCTCATCGCCTCCGCCGCCCTTCCCGAAAGCTGAACTGCCGTTCAAACTACTCCGGGATTTCCAGCCGCGCAAGTGCCAACCGGTACGAACCGGGGCGGCTCCACCGCTCCGCGCGTACAGGGCCCTGCGAGAGCTAGATCAGGGAGTCGGGCGAAACGCCGAGCGCCGGAGCCAGCGCCTCGGCGACGAGACGCTGGGCGGCCTCGACGTCCATCTCCGGGTCGTCGAGCATCGCTCGCACGCCGGCGCCGTCGAGCAGCGAGATCGCGAGGTCGGCCACCCGCTCGGGGTCCGCGCCGGCGTCGAACTCACCGGCCTCGATGCCCTCGCGGACGAGCGAGGCGAGCCACTTGCGGTACCGCTCGTAGAGGCGGTTGGCGACCGGCCGCAGGTCGGGCTCGCGGACGGCCCGGAGCCAGAGCTCGACCCAGAGCAACCACTCGCGCTCCTGATGGCCGGGCGCCGGGAGCGAATCGCGAATCGCCTCCGCGAGCGCGGCGGAGCCGGGGGCGGTCGCCGTTCGCCGCCTCGCCCTCGCCCTCGCCGAAGCGGTCGTCCCCGGCCAGCTCGAAGGAGTGGATCAGGGCCTGCTCGAGCAGCTCCTCGCGGGTGGAGAAGTAGTGGTGGACCAGGCTCGTCGACGCGCCCGCGCGCTGGGCCACGCGGGCGATCCGCACCGAGTCGAGCCCCTCCTCCGCGATCAGATCGCAAGCCGCCTCGAGGATCCGCTCAGCCGTGTCCTGCGCCACGGCGCGAGCCTAGCCGTTGGGGTCGTCGCCGACCTCGATGCGGCCGGAGTCGGCCGCTGACCGCATCGCGGCGAAGTCGCGCTCGTTCTGATCGGCGTACGCGGAGCGCGAAGCGGACCATCGCCGCGTCGAAGTTGTCGCCGCCGCCGAGGTAGGAGGCGATCGCGATCCTGTCGCCCGAGCGCGCATGGCCGCGCGCCAGAGCCCGGCCGCACAGGCCGGCGTAGGCGCCGAGCATCGGCGGATCGAAGCGCTCGATCCGCGGTGAGAGCTTCTGATCCCAGTACTGGCGGACGTAGAAGTCGCGTGTGCCCTCGGGCACCTCGGCTCGCATCCAGCCGAGCAGGATGTCGCCGGTCGACTGCATCAGCCGCTGCCCGGTGACCACCCGCCTGCCCTCGTGCCGGACCCCACCCCCGCCGGCGTACGGCGCAAGCACCGACTCCTGGGCCTCCTTGACCTGCAGGAACAGCGGATCGCTCTCATCGCGCCCGACGTGCAGGACGAGCCACGCCCGGGTGCCGACGCTCCCGACGCCGACGACCTTCCGGGCGGCGTGAGCGTAGCTGTAGGTGTCGAACAGGCGAAGGTTCTCGGTGCTCAGCGTCTTCCGGTAGGAGCCGATCAGGCGGAGTACGTCCTCCCTCTCGACCGCGCTTCCGTGGATCTGCTCGATCGGGACCAGGAGCGGCGGGTCGGCGACGAACCGCAGACCGTCCTCCGTGTGCTCCGTGAGCCGCGCGAGGGCGCGCATCCGGTCCTTCCCCTGGGCCTTCTTCATCGAGGCGCGGATCTCCTGACCCGCCCCCTGCCGGACGGCCGCTTCGGCGAGTCCCTCCATGTCCATCCGCTGGTACCAGAGGTCGAGCCCGCCCATCCCCGCGAGCTCGCGCATCCGGCTGCGGTAGCCGAGCGACGCAGCGGCGACGGCCTCCCGGCGTTGCCGGGCGGAGAAGCCGCGGTCGCGCCCGGCGATCTCCACGCTCGCCGCCAACCGCTTCAGGTCCCATTCCCAGGGACCGGGGAAGGTCTCGTCGAAGTCGTTGATGTCGAAGACGAGCCGGCGGTCGGGCGCAGCGAAGCCGCCGAAGTTCGAGAGGTGCGCGTCGCCGCAGAGCTGCGCCCTGAGCCCACTCGCCGGAGTGGGCGCGAGATCGGCCGCCATGATCGCCGCGGCGCCGCGATAGAAGGTGAACGGGGACGCGAGCATCCGCGCGTGCCGAAGCGGGATCAGCTCCGGGACTCGCGTCTCCGCCTGGCGCAGCAGGATCGCGACCGGGTCCTCGCGGTCTCCCGCCGGCTCCCAGTCGCCATGGCTTCCGCGCGGGACCGACTTCCGGGCGGCCTTCCCGAGGGCCGCCCGCTCGTCGGCGGTGGTTGCTTTCGTGGAAGCCATCGCCTCCATCCAATCACTGCGGGCAACGCTTCGTCTACACGGGCGCGCGGCCCGAGGGCGGGCTTCAGCCCTCGTCGCCCTGGTCGGCGAGGACGGCCATCGCGGCGTTCTTGCCGTTCGTCGCGATGACGCTGCCGGCCGGGTGGGTCGCGGCGCCGCAGAGATACAGGCCGGGAACGGGGGTGCGCGCCGAGAGCCTCCCCTCCCACATCTGGTCGGGGGTGACCTCCCCCTGGAAGATGTTGCCGCCGGTCAGGCCGATCCGCTCCTCGATGTCGGGCGGGCCGAGCACCTCGTGGTGGATCACGGAGTCGGCGAAGCCGGGCGCGAAGCGGCCGATCAGGTCCATGAACTGCTTGGCGACGATGGGACGGGCGGCGTCCCAGTCTCCGTCGGCGATGTCGTAGGGCGCGTACTGGCCGAAGACGCTCATCAGGTGCTTGCCGTCGGGGGCGGGGCTCGGGTCGTAGCCGGTCTGGATGTAGATCTCGCCGAACGCGACGGCGGGCTCGCCGGCGGCGCAGCGGTCGAAGGCGGCCTGCGCCTCGTCCATCGTTCCGCAGGCGTCGATCGTCGCCTTCGCGGGCCACTCCTCGCCGGGCGCGGCGGTCCAGTCGGGAAGCCGGTCGAGGGCGGCGTTGAACTTGACCACGGGGCTGCGGGTCTTCCAGTCCTCGAGCCGCTGCCGGTAGGCGGAGTCGATCGAATCGAGCGTCTCCGTGCCGAGCAGCCGCAGGGCGACCTTCGGGTCGGCGTTGCAGATCACGGTCCGCGAGCGGATCACGGTCCCGTCCTCGAGCTCGACGCCTCCATCACCTTCGCCCGGGTTGATCCGCGCCACCGGGACGCTGCAGGCGAGCTTCGCTCCGGCCTCGCGGGCGGCGTCGGCGATCGCGAAGGAGACCATCCCCATCCCGCCCTCGACGTAGCCCCAGACGGGCCCGCCGCCGTCCAGGTCGCCCTGGTAGTGCATGAGCTTGATCGAGGCGGTGCCGTGGTCGTAGGGACCGCCCCAGGTGCCGATGATCCCCTGGCCGTAGAGCGCCTGCTTGATCCGCTCGTCGGAGATGTAGCGATCGAGCACGTCGGCGATCGAGTCCTCGAAGACCAGCGCGATCTTCTCCTCGTCCCCCTCGAGCAGCTCCTCGATCTCGGCGCGGGTCGGGGCGTCGCCCTGCCAGACGTCGCGCTCGCCCTTGCGCAGCAGCTTGCGGACGTCGTCGAAGAGCTCCTCGTAGGCCCAGTAGCCGTCGATCTCCTCCTTCGAGAGCCCGAGCGACTCGAGGTTCGCCTGGGTCTTGCCGTCGTCGAGCCACTGGCCGAAGGACGTGCCGTCGTCGAAGGGAACCCAGAGGTTCGGGTCGGCGACCCAGAAGCGGAGGCCGCGGGCGCGCAGGTCGAGCTCGTCGATCACGCCCTCGTCGAGCAGGCCGAGGACGTAGGCGCAGGGGCTGACGACGTAGCGGCGGTCGTCGAAGGGACGCTCCAGGGTCGCGGCGCCGCCGAGGCGCTCCCGCCGCTCGAGCACCAGCACCGACTGGCCGGCGCGGGCGAGGTATGCGGCCGCGGTCAGCCCGTTGTGGCCGCCGCCGACGACGATCGCGTCCCACTCCTTCGCCGCGAGCTCGGAGATCGGCGCTGGGATGCCCACCTCGCCGAGCACCGCTGCGACCTCGTTGCCGGGCTTCAGGTTGTCGCCGTCATCGGCTCCGCTCCTTCGATTCCGTTCTTCAGTGCGGCCATGTACCGCTCGGCGACGAGCGTGTCGAAGGCGTGGACGTCGGACTCGTCGGCCGAGTAGCGGCCGGCGACGTAGCCCTTGGCGCGAACCCCGAGCTGCGTCAGCTCGCAGACTCCCCAGTCCTGCCGGTTGACCATGTCCCAGAAGTCGACGGCGTCGCTCGGGTCGAAGTCGGGCCGAGCCATCGTGCCCTCCTCGAAGAACCACTCGCAGGTGACCTCGGTCCGGTCGACCGCGCGCGGCCAGAGCGTGTGGAGCATCACGTAGTCGGGATGCAGGGAGATCAGCGCGTTCGGGAACAGCGCGTAGTAGTAGACGGACTTCGCATCGGCCTCGCTGATGCCCGCGATCGGCGGCCGGTCGCCGTGGGCGGCATCGGTGCTCATCGTCTCGGCCTCGTCGTTGAGCGCCATCGAGCCCCCGCACCACGCCCCCTCCCCCGGCGTCGACTCACCGCTGCGGTAGTGGCTGAGCGCGGCTCAGCTCGGGGTGAACGCCCGGGCAGTGCAGGCACTCGTTGTAGTTCTCGGCGATGCCCTTCCAGTTGGCGGCGACCTCGTAGACGGTGCCGCTCCCGACCTTGAGCTCGTCGAGGCGATATCGATCGAGCATCGTGACGAGATCGCCGACGTGCTCGGCCGGGTCCGGCGCGACACCCGAGAGGTCGATCAGCAGCAGGCCGCCGACGACGGCGCTCCGGACCTCGAGCAGGCCGTTGCAGGACCGGTCGAAGTTCTCGATCTCGTCCATGTGCGGCGCGGCGACGAGGTTCCCGTCGAGGTCGTATGACCACGAGTGGTAGGGGCACTGGATCCGCTTGCGGACGCTGCCCTCGGTCTCGACGAGCAGGCGGGAGCCGCGGTGGCGGCAGGTGTTGAGGAAGGCGCGGGGCGCGCCGCCCGGACCCCCGAACCCCTGATGGCGAAGACGCTGGTCGGCCCGATCTCGCGCATCAGGTAGGAGCCGGGCTCGGCGACGGCGGAGACGTGGCCCATGCAGACCCAGCCTCCGAACAGGACGTCGAGCTCCCATTCGAGCACCGACGGGTCGGCGAAGGCGGCCGGCGGCAGCATCGTCGCGCGCTCGACCGGCTGAAGCGTCTCGGCGACGTCGCGCGGGTCGAAAGGCAGGTTCGAGTGGTTTGAGCGGGTTTTTGACTTTGTAGTCAATAGAGCAAAGTCCATGTTAGAGTGCCGCCTCGATGGAGGTCAAGTCGCTTGCCCCCGACCCGCTCGCGGAGCTGCCGTTCGAGCTCGACGAGACCACTCGCGCGATCCAGCTGCGCGCCAGGCGCTTCACCGAGGACGTCCTGATCCCGCTGGAGGAGGAGGCCGAACGCCGCGGCGGGATCCTTCCCGACGACGTCATCGAGGACGTCAAACGCGAGGCGATGGCAGCCCGGCTCAACGGCCCCCTCCACTCGCGTGACCACGGCGGCCAGGGCTTCACCCGGATGCAGTGGGCGCTCGTCGAGGAGCAGTACGGCCGCTCCACCAACGCGATCCACTGGCACATCCCCAACGGCTACAACGTCTGGGAGCACGCGAGCCCCGAGCACCAGCGGCGCTGGCTCGAGCCGCTCCTGCGCGGGGAGATCCGCGACGCCTACGCCGTCACCGAGCGCAACGCGGGCTCCGACCCCTCCGGGATCGAGGCGACGGCCCACCGCATAGGTGACGATGGCGGCTTCCGGATCAACGGCGAGAAGTGGTTCGTCACCTCGGGCGACGTCTGCTCGGTCCTGGTCGTGATGGCCAACGTCGTCGACGAAGGTGGCGCGGGGGGCGAGCCCCTCCCCACCCTCTTCGTCGTCGACCGCGAGCTCCCCGGCATCGACTACGTCGATGACCCCGCCTTCACCCACAGCTACCCCGACGGCCATCCGACGATCGTCTTCCGCGACGTCGAGGTCGGCCCCGACGATGTGATCGGCGGCGTCGGCGGTGGCGACGACCTGCAGCGTGCCTGGTTCATGGAGGAGCGCCTCGCGATCGCCGCCCGCTGCGTCGGCGCGATGTGGCGGCTGCTCGACGAGACCGTCGCCTGGGCCGCCGAGCGCGAGCAGGGCGGCCGCCGGATCCTCGACCACCAGGGCGTCTCCTTCCCGCTGGCCGACTCGGCGGCCGACGCCGCCGCCGGTCGCCTGCTGGCGCTGACCGTCGCCGAGCTCGCCGACGCCGGTGCCGACCCGAAGCTGATCCACAACAAGGCGTCGATGGCGAAGCTGTTCACGAGCGAGGCGGCGTGGCGCTGCGCCGACCGCTGCGTGCAGGCCTTCGGCGGGCGCGGCTACCTGCGATCGAACGTCGCCGAGCGCTTCCTCCGCGAGCTCCGGGTCGACCGGATCTGGGAGGGCACGAGCGAGATCCAGCGCCTGATCGTCACCCGCGGCCTCGAGCGGCGCGGGGTCGAGCGGATGCTCCACTAGGCACCGCCGATCGTGGACCCGGGACGACTCCTCGCGCCCCGCTCGATCGCGGTCCTCGGAGCCAGCGACCGCCCCGATTCCTACGGCGACACGATCCTCCGCAACCTCGAGCGGATCGGCTTCGACGGTCAGCTCTGGGGAGTGAACCCTGGCCGCGACTCCGTCCGCGACATTCCCTGCTTCCCCTCGATCGAGGCGCTGCCCGAGCCGGTCGACGTGCTCGCCGTCGCCGTCCCCGCCGCCGCCGTCCCGGCGTCGATCGAGGCCGCGATCGAGCGCGGCTGCGGCGGCGCGGTCGTCGTCTCCGCGGGCTTCGGCGAGGTCCCGGGTGGCCGGGAGCTCGAAGCCGAGCTGAAGCGGGTCGCCTCCCAGGCCGGCTTCCCGGTCTGCGGGCCCAACGGGAACGGCATCGTGAGCGTCCACGATCGCTCGGCGATCTGGGGAGACTCGCTGCGGCCGGAGATCGCCGATTCGGCGGGCGGGGTCGCGCTGGTTTCCCAGAGCGGCAACGTTGCGGTGAACGCGCTCGGCTCCCGGCGCGGCATCCGCTTCCACACCGTGATCTCGACCGGCAACGGGACCGTCTGCGACGCCGGCGACTGGCTGGGGGCGATCAGCGAGCGCGAGGGCGTGCGCTCGATCGCGCTCTTCCTCGAGTCCGACGGCGACGGCGCCAAGCTCGCCGAGGCCCTCGCCGGCTGCTGTGAGCGCGGGGTCCGCGTGGCCGTGCTCAAGGTGGGGAACTCCGACGCGGGCGCCGCCGCCGCGGCCGCGCACACGGGCGCCCTCGCCGGCGACCAGCGCGTCTTCCGGGCACTCGTCGAGGAGGCGGGAGCCGCGTGGGCCCGCACGCCACACGAGCTGCTCGAGCTCGCGCGCGTCCTCGCCGAGCCCCGGGCGCGGCCGCGCGGGGACGGCGGCCTCGCGGTGCTCACCTGCTCGGGCGGCGATTCGGGCAACGCGGCCGACGAGGCCGAGCGGCTCGGCGTCGAGCTTCCCCCGCTCTCCCCCGCGACCCACGACCGCCTCGCCGAGCTGCTGCCCGAGGCGGCGACCGCGGGCAACCCGCTCGACTACACGTCGCTGCTCTGGGCGGACCGCGAGCGGCTCGCCGCCATCGTCGCCGCCGTCGGCGCCGACCCCGCGATCGACCAGCTGCTGCTCTTCCACGACACCCCCGCCGACCTCGCGGAGGAGGTCGCTCCGGGCTGGGCGGAGACGCGCGGCGGCTTGGTCGACGGCGTCGGCGGCGGCCGCGGCGGCGAGGCCGACGGCGACGGCGTCGCGCCCCTCTTCGCCTCCACCCTCCCCGACCTGATCTCCGAGGAGGTGATCGCGAAGCTCGACCATGCCGGGGTCGCTTCCGCCGGCGGCCTCGGCACCGCCCTGCTCTGCGCCCGCGAGCTGCGCCGTCCGAGCGGCGATCCGGTCCGGCTCCGCGCGATCGCCGAAGCCGCCCGCGCATCCCGGGCATCCGGGCATCCCGCTCGTCGCGCGCCGGCGTCCCGAGCGAGGCGCCGGGCTGGCTCGGCGAGGCGGAGACGAAGGGGATGCTCGCCGCCACCGGGGTCCCGGTCCCGCCGGGACGGACCACGGCCGACGTCGACGGCGCGGTCGCCGCCGCCCGTGAGCTGCACGAGCCGCTCGTGCTCAAGCTCTCCTCGCCCCGGATCCAGCACAAGAGCGAGATCGGGGCGATCGCCGTCGGGGTCAGCGGCAGCGAGGGGGTCGCAGCCGAGGCCGGCCGCCTGCTCGCCCTCCCGGAGGCGGAGGGAGCCAGCCTGCTCGTCGAGGAGATGGCCCCTCCCGGGGTCGAGCTCCTCGTCTCCGCTGGACGCGACGGTGTGGTCCCGGCGCTGGTCGTCGGCCTCGGGGGCATCTGGACCGAGGCCCTCGGCGACGTCGCGGTGATCCCGCTGCCGGCGTCGACCGAGCGCGTCGAGGCCGCCCTGCGCTCCCTGCGGGGCGCTCCCCTGCTGACCGGGGGCAGGGGCACCGCTCCAACCGACCTCCACGCAGCCGCCACCGCCGCGGCGCTCATCGGCGAAGCCCTCCTGCAGCACGACCTCGGCCTGATCGAGGTCAACCCCCTGATCGCGGCCTCCGCCGGCTGCTTCGCAGTCGACGCGCTGGCGAGCCGGCGCTAGCTCCGCGGCTGCCGGGAGCGAGCGGGGAGGCGTGTATGGGCCGATCGTCCGGTTAAGTCGGCCCACCTGGGCGTCGATGGTCAGGGGTCAGCGAGAGCCGGGAGGGCTCGAATGGGGACTCGAACGGAGTCGAGAACGCGGATGGCCACCGACGGGAGCCCGTGGCGGGCATCTCCGGTGCGTCAGCGCAAGACGTTCCTGCGCTGTGAGTGCACCAACTGCGGCGTGCACTTCCACGCCGAGGCGGGGCGCGTGGTCACCGGCGGCAACTGCCCCAACTGCGGCAGCTACTCCTTCGACCCGATCTGCGTGGAGTCCCGCCAACCCGTGTGAGCGCCCCCCGGGACGGGGAGCCGGGGCTTGGGGCACCCGCCCGTTCAGGCGGGCGTGAGCCCGAGCCGAACCGGCAGCGACTCGACGCCGTAGATCCCGCTCACGCTCTGCAGCTCGGGATCGCCCTCGAGCTCGAGGGTCTCGACCCGCGCGGCGACGAACTCGAGCGCCTCGGCGATCTCGGCGCGGGCCAGGTTGCGCCCGACGCAGAAGTGGATGCCGGCGCCGAAGGTGAGCGACCGGGAGGACCCGCGATCGACTCGGATGTCGAAGCTCTCGGCGTCGGCGAATGCCTCGGGGTCGCGGTTAGCCGTGAACGCGCAGACCGAGACCACCGTCCCCTCCGGGAAGGTGACGCCGTCGTATTCGACCTCCTCGGTCAGGAGCCGCGCCGTGAACGGGGTGATCGGCTCGAAGCGGACCGCCTCGTCGACCGCTCGCAGCGCGAGCTCGCCCGGGTCGGCTCGGAGCGCCGCCCACTGCTCGGGATCGAGCGCGAGCAGCCGCAGCGCATGGGCCAGCTGGCTCTGGCTCGTGTCGACCCCGCCGACGAGGATGTTCAGCACGAGGTTCTCGAGCTCGGCCGCGTCGAGCTGATCGCCCTCCTCCTCGGCGCTGATCAGGCTCGAGATCAGGTCGTCGGAGGGCGACTCGCGGCGGCGCGCGATCAGCGGCCGGACCCAGTCGTAGAACTCCTCGACCTTCCGCTGGATCGTCGCGAGCTGCTCGGGGATCGGACAGCGCGATCGGATCGAACTGCCGCTGGATCCACATCGACCAGTCGTGGAGACGGTCGGCGTCCTCGGCCGGAGCGCCCATGACCGCGGCGATGACCCGCGCCGGGTAGGGACGCGTGAGCCCCTCGACGAGGTCGCAACGAACCCCCTCGCGCGGCGCCCGCCTCGATCGGCTCCCAGAGCTCGGCGAGGATCTCGCGCATCGCGGGCCGGTAGCGGTCGATCGCCCGCGGCGCCAGCGCCGGGTTGACGAGCTTGCGGAGCCGACCGTGGTCGGCGCCGTTGACGTTGATGATGTTGCGGACCACCTGCTCGCGCAGCGGCCCGTCGGTGATCCCGAAGAGATCGGCGAGGAGGACGCCGGGGAAGATCGCCGCCTTCGTGCGGAGGAAGAACTCCCCCGCCTCGCGGTCGAGGACGACGGTCGCGAGCGGCGCCTGCGCCAGCCACTCGCCCGAGGCGTCGAGCTCGCGCATCCGCTCGTGCCAGCGCTCCCCGCTCAGCTCCGGGTCGGAGGGGTCGATCTCGGGAAGCTCGAGGTCGGCGAGGAGCGGCATCGGATCAGCCTAGTTCCGCGTCACCCGTGGCGTCCACGACCCGCGTTGCCGCAGCCCGCCCGCTCCGGATGGCGCCCTCCATGAGCGCGCCCATCTCAGCGCCGAGGTGCTCGCCGGCGAACGCGATCGGGCCGACGCCGGCGACGATCCGCTCGCGCGTCGCGGCGGGCGGCGCGAGGGAGTAGGCGGCGCCGCTCCACTCCTCGTCGTCCCAGGTCGAGAGCAGGACGCTCGCTCGAGGTCGAGGTCGAGGTCCGGGCGCAGCGCGGCGAGCCGCTCGGCCCACTCGGCCCCTCCCCGGCCCCGCTCGACCCCGAGCCGCTCGAGCGCCGGAGCCGACCCCGCGAAGGCGTTGAGGACCGGCTGGACCTCGGGGCCGGGGCCGGTGGCCGTCCACGCCCAGTACCGGTCGGGAACCGAGAGCGTGGCGCTCGGCGGGGCCGGCGAGGCGAGCGGGACGAAGAGCTTCGCGGCGTGCCCGTACTCGATCGAGGCGAGCGCGCCGGCGAGCTCCGCCGGCAGCGGCGGGTCGAACTCGATCCGGCCGATCACGGTCGTCGGCACGGCGACGATGCAGGCGTCGGCCTCGACCTCGCCGGCGTCGGTCCGGGCGACGACCCCCGCCTCGCCCCAGCTCAGCCCGCGGACCGGCTCGCGGAGGTGGACCCGGTCGCCGAGCTCCTCCGCCAGCGCCAGCGCGAGCCGCTGGTTGCCGCCCGCCACGCTCGGCGCGGGCTCAGCGCTGAGCCGAGCCAGCCCGCCGAGCTCGACCGCGGGCACCCGGTCGGCCGGAGCGGCGGCCGAGACCTCGGCCCGGGCGAGGATCGCCTCGCGAGCACCGGCGGCGATCGGCAGGTCGTCGAGCAGCTCGCGCGCCGTCCCCTCCCGGCCCTCCCGGAGCGCCTCGTCGATCAGCACCGAGGCCTCCTCGAGGGCGCCGTCGGTGACCTCCACCCCGCGCGGCTCCCGGGTTCCGTAGCGCATGCCCTTGTCCCAGAGCCCGAGCGCGAAGCGATCGACCAGCCCGAGCACCTCGGTGCAGCCGGGCAGGATGAACTCCGCCCCCATCTCGACGACGGCGCTCTCCCCGTTGACCTCGAGCGCCCGCGAGTGGACCCGGCCGCCGACGCGCTCGCGCGCCTCGAGGACGACGGCGTCGTGCCCGCCGCGCACCAGCTCGTCCGCCGCGCTCAGCCCCGCGAGCCCAGCACCGACGACGATCACCCGCATCGGCCCGACCCTACTCCGGGGCCGGCTTAGCGGCGCTAGGCGGGAACGCCGCCCTCGAGCTTCTCGGCGGCGTGCGTCAAGCCGCCGCGCAGGATCTCGGTGATCTCCTCGAACAGCGCGAAATCGGCGATGAGCGGCGGCGCGATCTGGACGATCGGCTCGGAGCGGTCGTCGAGGCGGCAGATCATCCCGTCCTCGTAGAGCTTGTCGGAGAGGACGTCCTTGAGCAGCCAGCCGGCCTCGTCCTCGGTCAGCGCCTCGCGCGTCTCCTGGTCCTTGACGACCTCGATCGCGAAGAAGTGGCCCATGCCGCGGACGTCGCCGACGATCGGGATGTCCTTCAGGCCCTCGAGCAGCTCGCAGCGCCTTCGGCTCGTTGGCGCGGACGTTGTCGAGCACGTTCTCGCGCTCCATGATCTCGATCGCCTTCAGCGCGATCGCGGAGCCGACCGGATGGCCGCCGAACGTGATCCCGTGCAGGTAGTCGGCCTTGCCGGTAGGAAGGGCTCGGCGACGCGGTCGTGCATGAGCAGACCACCCATCGAGAAGTGCGCGCCGGTGAGTCCCTTGGCGAAGGTGATCATGTCCGGCTGGGAGCCGAGACGCTGAGCGCCGAACCACTCGCCGATCCGGCCGAAGGCGCAGATCACCTCGTCGGAGACGAGGAGGATCCCGTGGCGGTCGCAGATCTCGCGGAGGCCGTCCCAGTAGCCCTGCGGGCGGCGTGATCGACCCGCCGGCGTTCTGGACCGGCTCCATGATGATCATCGCGATCGTCTCGGGCCGCTCGAAGTCGATGACCTCCTCGATCTCCTCGAGCAAGCGCCTGCGTGAACCCGGCCTCGTCGCTCACCGGCGTGGTGGCGGTAGGCGTTGGTGTTGGAGACGTGCGAGGTTGCGATCGCCGGCGGCTCGAAGGGCGTTCGGCAGACCGGGATGCCGGTGAAGGAGAGCGCTCCAAGCGAGGTGCCGTGGTAGGCGTCGCGACGGGCGATGACCTTGTGGCGGCCGGGCTCGCCGTTGGCCTGATGCCACTGCCGAGCGAGCTTGTAGGCGGACTCGACCGACTCCGACCCGCCCGAGGTGAAGAACGTGCGCTCGAACCCGTCGGGGGCGAGCTCGGCGAGCTTCGTCGCCAGGTCGATCGCCTGCGGGTGCGCGGTCGTCCAGTTCGTCGAGAACGGGAGCGTCGCCATCTGCGCCGCGGCGGCGGCGCCGATCTCCTCGCCGTGGGAGTGACCGAGGTTCGTGCAGTAGAGACCCGAGAGGCCGTCGATGAAGCGGTTGCCCTGATCGTCGTAGATGTGGCAGCCGTCGCCGCGCACGAGGATCGGGATGTCCTCCGCATCGAGGCTCATGTCGGAGAAATGCAGCATCAGGTGCTGCTTGGCGCGGTCTTGGAGATCAGTCATATGGGCCGGAGCTTACCGGTGGCAGGCGTCTTGACCTTGTAGTCAATTGCACGAACTCTGTGGTACGGTCACGCCCATGGAGCCGAGCGCAGCACGCACGTCCGCCGTCCCTCCGAGCAGCGTCAACGGGAGCGAGCCGGCCCGGGACAACCGGCGCCCGCCACCGGCGGCTCCGACTACGACGCGATCGTCGTCGGCGGCGGCCACAACGGGCTGACCACGGGCGCCTACCTCGCGAAGGCCGGGCATGCGGACCCTGATCCTCGAGCGCCGCCACATCCTCGGCGGCGCCTGCGTGACCGAGGAGGTCTGGCCGGGCGCTCGCGTCTCCCGCGCCTCCTACGTCGTCTCGATGCTGCAGCCGAAGGTCGTCGCCGACCTCGAGCTGAAGAGGCACGGCTACGAGGCCTACCCGCTCGATCCCGCCTACGCGGCGATGACCCCTGACGGGCCGATCATCTTCCACGACGACGTCACCAAGACCCAGGCGTCGATCGCCAAGTTCAACAAGAAGGACGCCGAGGCCTACGCGAAGTTCGAGGACCTCCTCTTCATGGCCGCCGACTTCGTCCGGCCGATGATGATCCGCCAGCCCCCGGCCCTCGGCTCGAAGGCGCCGATGGACGTCGCCTCCCTGCTCCGCGAGGCCGGCCGCATCGCCGGCATGTCCCAGCGCGACGTCCAGCACCTCGTCCGCATCTTCACGATGAGCGTCGGCGACCTGCTCGACTCCACTGTTCGAGAACGACTACCTGAAGGGCTCGATCGCCTCGACCGGCGTCGTCGGCGTCTGGGCCGGTCCCTACTCCCCCGGCACCGCCTACAACTTCCTCCACCACGCGCTCGGCGAGCTCGACGGCAACATCGGCGCCTGGGGCCAGGTCATCGGCGGGATGGGCGCGATCTCCGAGGCGATCGCCTCGAGCGCCCGCTCCCACGGCGCCGACATCCGCACGAACGCCGAGGTCGTGAGCATCGATTCGCCCGGGAGGGGCGCGTCACCGGCGTCACCCTCGCCGACGGCACCACGTTCCGGGCGCCGATCGTCGCCTCGGGCGCCCACCCCAAGACCACGATCCTCGACCTCGCCGGCGGCGAGAACTTCCCCGACGCCGTCCGCGAGGACATGGAGGCCTACCGGACCCGCGGCGGCTCGGTGAAGGTGAACATGGTCCTCAGCGAGCCGCCCGACTACTCGAGGGTCCCGGCCTGACCGAGGAGGACTCCAAGCACCTGCTCACCGCCGGCGTGAACTACTGCCCCTCGCTCGACTACCTCGAGCGCGCCTGGCAGGACGCGGTCCGCGGCGTCCCAGCGAGAACCCCTACACCGAGCTCGAGGTCCCGAGCTCGATCGACCCCTCGCTCACCGACGACGGCCGCTGGATCGCGACGATGTTCACCCAGTACGGGCCCTCGCGCGCCGACCAGTGGAAGGACGGCGACCGCGAGCGCTACGGCGACAAGTGCATCGCCAACATGGCGCCAGTACGCCCCCAACCTCCCCGACGCGGTGCTCGAGCGCGAGGTGCTCGCGCCGCCGGACCTCGAGGAGATCTTCGGCCTCCAGGGCGGCAACATCTTCCAGGGCGAGCAGGACATCGCGCAGATGGCCTTCATGCGGCCCGCCCCCGACCTCTGCCACTACGCGACGCCCGATCGAGGGCCTCTACCTCTGCGGCGCCGGCACCCACCCCGGCGGCGGCGTGATGGCGGCGAGCGGCCACAACGCCGCCCAGCGGATCCTCAAGGACGAGAAGCGGGGACGGCGCATGGCTGGGCTCCGCGGCCGCCTGCGCCGCCGCGCCAGCGCCTAGCTCCGGACCTGCGCCGGGACCGCTCGAAGCCCGCCGTAGGATCGCTCCGGTGACCGCCTACGACCCGAGTGAGTGGAGCGACTTCTTCGTCGCTACGGCGGGTACGCCTCCGCCGCTCTCGCAGGTCTCGTCTCTCGTCGCGGTCTCGATCAACATCGACTCGGTCCTCCTCGTCGAGATCCTCAGGTAGCGGCGCGGACCGCCGCGCCTCCACTTATCTGGGAGCGCGCAGCGCTCCGAGTCCTGAGTGTAGCTGCCCGGTCGCGTAGTCGCTCAGTCGCTCTCGGGCGGCACGTAGAGCTGGAGGTCGTTGCCCTCGCTGTCCTTGAAGGTCGCGATGCGGCCCCAGGGATGGTCGGAGATCTCCGCGGCGATCTCGACGCCCTTTCCCTTCAGCTCCTCGACCGCCGACTCGATGCCGTCCTCGGGCTGGAAGGCGATCACGGGACCGCCGCTCGACGCGTTCCCTCGCTCTCGCGCTGGTTGAGCCCGATCGTCAGGTCGTTCGCGGTGACCTCGCCCCAGTCGCCGTCGTGGTTCTGGATCTCGAGTCCGAGGGTGTCGCCGTAGAACCCGAGCGCGCGGTCGAGATCGTCGACCGGGACCCACACCGTTGCTACTCCGCTGAGCATGTTGCTCCTCTCAATCGTGGTCCCCCTGCACTCCGGGCGCTGCCCGGTCGAACCGGCGTGGAAACCGAAGGGGCGCTGATAGCTTCAGCGGTCCCCGCATCCCGTTCACCCCTGAGAGAGGTAGTTCATGACCCGCAAGATCCTGTCCGCCGGCGTTGCCGGAGCAATCGCCTTCGGCGCCCTCGCCGGAGCCTCCGGCGCCGGTGCCGCAAGCGCTGAGCGCGCCCCCGCATGCCCCGGTGAGTTCAACGTCCTCCACAACGACAGGATCGGGAAGCTGATCCTGCCGAAGGGCCCGTACACGATCTCGGTCAAGCGGATGCCCTGCCTCGACGCCTCGTCGAACCTGACCCGCTTCCTGCAGCGCCCCAACGGCGACCTTCCCGACGGCTGGCGCGTGTTCGCCAAGCGCGGCAAGTTCGTCAACCGCGCCCAGAACAAGGCGTTCCTGGTCGCTCCGGCGTCGGCGCCGAGCGCCGGCTAGGGACCACCGCTTCCGCCAGGGCGGCGGCCGGGTCCCCAGCGGGGTCCGGTCGCCGCGGCGGATAATCGACGTGTGCCGCTCAACCACGTCGCCCTCGCCGTCCGCGACCGTCCCCGCTCCGCGGACTTCTACTCCCGCCACTTCGGCCTGACTGAGCGCGTCCACGACGACGCCCATCTGCTGATCCTCGGCGACGGTCAGGGCTCCCTGCTCGCGCTGAGCGACGCCGAGGACCCAGGCCCGATCGACCAGCCCCGCACCACCCACTTCGGCTTCCAGGTCGAGAGCGCCGAGGAGGTCCTCGCGGCGCGCGAGCGCTTCGCCGCCGACGGCGTGCACCGAGACCGAGTTCGAGGGCGAGACGATGGCACCCCGATCAGGGTCCAGGTGCTCGACCCCGACGGCTACCGGGTCGAGATCTACGCGTACTGAGACGTCAGGCTCTGGGAACCGGAGCTCAGCGCGCACGCAAGCACCGGCGCGACGCGCCGGCGCTTAGCCTGATTGTGGCTTCGGCTAGAGGACGAAGAGGACGAACACGACGATCAGCACCGCGGCCAGGACCAGGAGCACCGGCACCGGGTTGTCGTTGAGCTTGTCCGACAGCGATCCACCCGACGACTTCTTCTTGTCCCCGCCGGTCACCTTCATGCTCGCGTTCGAGCTGGAGGCGACCGCGGGCGGACCACCGGTCGCGGGCGGCGTGGCTGCGGGTGCCGCCTGAACGGGCTGCACCTGCGGAGCTGCCGCCGCGGCCGGCTGAGCCGGAGGCGCGGACTGCTGCACATGGGTCGTCCAGCCGGTCCCGTCCCACCAGCGAAGTCCCTGACCCTGAGGGTCCTGGTACCAGCCGGGCACGGGGGCCGTCTGTGTTGCGGTTTCGGTCATGCCCTGGTGATCGGCCGCAGGGCGTGGAGCTTTAGCCCTGCGCTGTGATGATGCGTCCCGTCCATGAGCACCGCCTCCGAAGTCCCAGAGACCCGCGACCTCGAGCTCGAGGGCGACGAGGCGCGCGAAACGCTTCGCACCGTCGGCCGGATCGCCCTGATCAAGCGCGCTGCCCTGCGCTTCCGCTACGCCGACGGCTTCAGCCACTCGCGCGCTCTCGCCTTCCAGCTGATGCTCACGCTCCTGCCGGGACTGATCGCCGTGGTCGGCCTCGCAGCGGTGCTGGGACAGGGCTCGTTCTCCGACGTCCTCGCCGACACGATCGACCGCGTCGCCCCCGGCCCGGCCGGCGAGGTCTTCACCCAGGCGTTCAAGCAGGGCTCCCAGAACGGCCACAACAACGCCCTCGCCCTCGTCCTGGGAAGCCTCGCGGCGATCGTCGCCGGAGCCGGCGCGATGGGCCAGATCGAACGCGGCGCCAACCGCATCTACGGCGTCGAGCGCGACCGCCCCGCCCTCGCCAAGTACACGGTCGCGACCCTGCTCGCGCTGACCGCCGGACTGGCCACCGTCGGCGCGTTCGTCCTCGTCGTCTTCGGCTCGAGCCTCGGGCACGGCACTCGGCGACGTCAAGGGCTGGAGCGACATCGCCGAGACCGCCTGGTCGATCGGCCGATGGCCCATCGGCGCCGCCCTGATCGCAGCAGCCGTCGCCCTGGTCTTCGAGATCTCCCCAAGACGACACCAGCCGGAGCCCTCATGGCTCGCCTTCGGAAGCGTCGTCTCAGTCCTCCTCTGGTTCGCCTTCACCGGCATGCTCGCCCTCTACATCGGAGCAAGCCGAAGCTTCGGCGAAACCTACGGCCCCCTGGCCGGCTTCATAGGCCTACTGCTGTGGAGCTTCCTAACGGCGCTGGCGTTGTTCTTGGGATTGGCGGTGGCGGCGCAGCTGGAGGCGGAGCGGGCCGGAGAGCCGGGGCCGACGCGGGGCTAGGCCGAAGTGTCGGCGGCGACGCCATCGCCGCATTCCGCCCATTCGTCGCGATCACACTCCCACCCGGGTGCGTCGCCGCACCACACATGTAGAACCCGGGCACCGGCGTTCGCGGCGTCAGCCGGTTCTCCCACATCTGCTCCGGGAGGACGTCGCCCTGGAAGATGTTGCCGCCGGCGAGGCCGATCCGCTCCTCGATGTCGGGTGGGCCGAGGACGTCGGTCTCGATCAGGCAGTCGCGGATGTCGGGAGCGAACCGTTCGATCATCGCGATGATCTGCTCGCCGACCTCGTCGCGGCGGGAGTCCCAATCGCCTGAGCTCATCTCGTACGGGACGAACTGCGAGAAGACGCTCATCAGGTGCATTCCCTCCGGCGCCGGCGAGGGGTCGTAGCCGGTCTGGCAGTAGACCTCGCCGAAGCTGACCGTCGGCTCGCCCTCGTCGCGCACCCGCTCGAAGGCGGCCTGGGCGGCATCGAGCCCGTCGCCGATGTCGATCTGGGACTTCGCCGGCCAGGTCTCCCCCGGCGCCGCGGTCCAGCTCGGGAGCCGGCTGAGCGCGGCGTTCAGCTTCACCGTCGGGCTCCGCGTCTTCCAGTCCTCCAGCCGCTGCCGGTAGGCCGAATCGATCTCGGCATCGCCGAGCAGCCGGAGCGCGACCTTCGGATCCGCATTGCAGAGGATCGACTTCGCGCGGATGACGGTGCCGTCCTCGAGCTCGACTCCCTCCTCGGGAAGGATCCTGGCGACCGGCACGCCGCACGCCAGCACCGCGCCCGCCTCCTGCGCCGCGTCGGCGATCGCGAAGGAGACCATCCCCATCCCGCCCTCGACGTAGCCCCACGACGAGGACTCGCCATCGAGCGAGCCCTGGCGGTGCATCAGCTTCACCCCGGCGGTGCCGGGATCCTTCGGGCCGGCCCACGTCCCGATCACGCCGCCGCCGAAGAGCGAGTCCTTGAGCCGCTGGTCGGTCACGTAGCGGTCGATCACCGAGGAGACCGAGTCCTCGAAGACGACGCCGATCTTCTCCTCGTCGTGGCCGAGCATCGCCTCGATCTCCTCACGCGAAGGGCTGTCTCCCTCCCAGGCGTCCCGCTCGCCGTGCCTCAGCGCGATCCGGATGTCGCGGAAGAGCTTGTTGTAGGCCCAGTAGCCGGCGATGTCGGCCTTCGACACGCCGAGCGCCTCGAGGCTCGCCTGCGTCTTCGAGTCGTCCTGCCACTCGGCGAAGGAGGTCCCGTCCTCGAACGGGATCCACATGTCCGGGTCGGCGAGCCAGTACTTCAGGCCGCGCTCGCGCAGCTCCGAGCTCGGCGATCACCTTCGGGTCGAGCAGCCCGACGACGTAGGCGCAAGGGGAGCAGACGAAGCGCTGATCGGCGAAGGGCCGCTCGAGCGTCGCCGCCCCACCGAGCCGCTCCCGCCGCTCGAGCACCAGCACGGACTTGCCGGCCCGGGCGAGGTAAGCCGCCGCAGTCAGCCCGTTGTGGCCGCCACCGACAACGACCGCGTCCCAGTCGCGCGACGCGAGCGAGGAGACCGGCTCTGGGAGCCCGATCTCGCCGAGCTTTGCGGCGATCTCGTTCACGCTCGGGACCTTAGTCCGCGCTCCGCGGTCGAGGACGTCGCAGATTCCCGGCGCGGATACGCCTGAATGGCGCATTCCGCGCCGCGATCATGCCGCGATTCGCGGAACCGGGGCGGTTCCGCGGAACCGCCCCCATGAGCTTCGGGTATTCGATCGTCGGGTGTAGCCATAAACCCGCTCTGGGAGGCGGTTTCCTCCCAGAAATTCCGTCCGATCCACCCCCTACATTTGTACGAACAGATGTTCGACGTTCGCCCTCAACCTCCAGCCTCCCTGAGCAGCGTTCAGCTGGAAGCTGAGTTGGTCGATCTTGCCGCGCAGATCAACGCCGCGACGTGTCGCTGGCTCGAGCTCGCCGCGGAGTTCGACCGCCGCAAGTTCCATGAGGCCTTCGGCTTCGCGTCGTGCGCCACCTGGCTCGCCTGGCGCTGCTCGCTGACGCCTCGGGCCGCGCGGGAGCAGCTCCGCGTCGCCCGGTCGCTGGGAGATCTCCCGCGGATCCGCGCCGAGTTCGCGAGCGGCCGGCTCAGCTACTCCAAGGTGCGGGCGCTGACGCGCGTCGCCGCGGGCATCGACGAAGACGATCTGATCGAGCTTGCGCACGACTCCACCGCCGCCCAGCTCGAGCGATTGATGCGCGCCTTCCGGTCGGCCACCAGCGAGGACGACAAGGCCGCGGCCGAACGGCGCCACTTGACGACGTTCTGGGAGGACGACGGCACCCTCTCGGTGCGAGGGAGCCTGCCGGCCGACGAGGGCGCGCTGCTGCTCAAGGCGCTCGAGATCGCGCGTGAGGAGCTCTTCGCCTCCTACGTCGCCGACTCGCAGGCCGACGGGACGCTCGTCCGGGAGCGGCGAGCCACCGGCGGCTCCGGATCGTGCGGATGCCCTCCTGGCGCTCGCCGAGACGACGATCTCGCGGGGAGCCCAGGCGGCTTCCGGCGGCGACCGCCACCAGGTCGTCGTTCACATCGACGCGTCGCGCGGAGGCGGTTCCGCGGAACCGCAGGGCGATCGGCAGCTTTCGATTGACGGTGCCTCCGTCGACGGCATCCCCCTGTCCATCGACACCACGGAGCGTCTTGCCTGCGACGCGTCGATCGTCACCCTCGTCGAGAAGGACGGGCAGCCGCTGTCGGTCGGCCGCAAGACCCGCTCGATCCCACCGGCGATCCGCCGCGCGCTCAACTCGAGGGACCGGTGTTGCGCCTTCCCGGGTTGCGAGCAGGAGCGGTTCGTCGATGCCCACCACATCCTCCACTGGGCGAATGGCGGCGAGACCTCGCTCGACAACCTCGTGCTGCTCTGCCGTCGCCATCACGGCTTGCTTCATGGAGGCGGCGTGACGATCGAAGGGAGCGCGAGCGCCCCGCGGTTCCGGCGGGCCAACGGTTCGCTGATCGAGCCGGCGCCACAGCTTCCATCGACGAGCACCGCCGGACAGTTGCCGCGATTCGCGCCGTCCGAGCCGCCGCCCTGGGGGAAGGGCGAGCCGATGGATCTCGACCTCGCCGTGTTCGTACTGGCGGACCGGTACGTGCGGCGGCAGGAGGCGGCCGACACCGCGGACGCCACTGAGGGGCCCAACCCATGGGCTTCGGTCTCCGTGGGGAGTGGCTGACAAGCCTGGCCTCCCTCGGCCACGGCCTTTGAGGAGGCGTCGGCGGGACGTCTAGGGCGTGCCCCAGCTGCCGGTGTCGTCGCAGCCGCTCACTCCCGGTGGCGTGCAGGAGAAGAGGACGACGCCGTCGCCGGAGCGGGTGATCGTGAAGGTTGCATCGCCGGCGGTTCCGCTCAGGACGTAGCCGTCGGACTGGCCCGTCACCGTCAGCTCCGAGCCCGCCAGGGTTGGCTCGATGGTGGTGAGCTCCTCGAGCGTGGCGCCTTCGTAGGAGCCGTCGTGGTCGATCGAGTAGGTCTCGATGGAGGTTTGGGCCGAGCGCAGTTGGGACTGGAGCGCCACCGGGTCGCCGGAGGGGATCACGTCGGTCTCGTTGCCCCCGCCGTCGTCGCCGAGGCCTCCCAGGATCAGAACCGAGGCGACGCACAGCGCGAGAACGGACGCCAACGCGAGGATCCACGGCAGGTAGCTCCGCTCTTCCGGCTCCGGCGTGAACCCGGGCGTCGGCGAGAAGGCGGGCGACAACGGGACGTGCTCCGGCGATTGTGAGAAGGCGGGTGAGCTCGGGCTCCTGCGCTGGGAACGTTGGCGAGCCGAGGGGATGATCCGAGGCCTGAAAGGGGGGCTGCTGCGGGGTCGGCGGAACACTCGACGATGTGGGGGCGTGCTCAGGCGTCGGCGTGACGCTGGGGACCCCGGAGGCCTGCTCCGCCGGCGGCACGTAGGCCGGGGCGGCGAGGCCCTCCTCCACCGGCGGCGGGACGCTCGACGCGGCGGGGCCTCCCGATGCCTGCGGGAAGCCCGACGCCGCAGGCTCTCCCAGCAGCTGCGGTCACGCTGTGGCGGGCCCTGCTCCGCGGCGGAGGGACGCTCGATGCCGCGGGCTCCCCCGGCATTTGCGGCTCGTTCGGCGCCGCGGGCACGCCCGGCATCTGCGGGATCGCCGGGCGCCGCGGGGAGCCGGCTCCGGCGTCTGCACGTGGTCGGTCCACCCCGCTCCATCCCACCAGCGCTGGACGCCCTGGTCGTCGTGGTACCAGCCGGGTGCCGGCGCGCCGGGTTGTGGTGTCTGTCCGTGGTCGGTCATCGGAGTTGGGCCTCTGTCGCGGATCATCGCGCCCCGGGCGGCGGTCACCGACCGACCGCCCTCGAGAAACGTGGAGCCAGGGACAGCAGGACGAGAGCCGATCAGAACCGCGATCCCTCGCGGGCCGTTCAACCAGTCGACGACCCCGTCGAAGCGCTCCTTCACGGCGCCCACCGGACTGAGCCCGAACGTGATCGAGAGGGCCGGCGAAGCGGCATCGGTCGAAACGGTGACGAGGTAGGTGCCCTCCTCGGGACCCGAGACGGCGCCGATCGCCTTCGTGACTCCGTCGTCGGTCTCCTCGGTGTCGCCGTTGCGGTCGTCGGTGCGGATCTCCTCGCCCCCCACCGGCGCGATCGCCAGCGTCAGGTCCTCCGGGACGGTGATGTCGCTGAGCTTCTCCGGGTCGCCGGCCACGGCGAGGAAGATGTCGACCTCCCCCTTGGGCAGCTCGACCGGGGCCTCGTCGGAGGGGACGGGCACGGAGCCGTAGTAGTCGCTGTCGCCGTTCAGTGCGGCGAGAAGCAGGTAGACGACGAGGGCCAGCAGGGCGATGCCGATGACGGCACTGACGCTGATGACTCCTGATTCGCTTCCCCCGCGGAGCGATTCGCGACGAGCGAGGGTGTTGCGCATCTACCGAAGCTTGATCCGACGGCGGACGGATTCCTCGTTACCGACGCGGTCTGAGAACTCGGCGCTCACTTTGAGCACCACCCGACGCCGCTTCAACGCCGACGTCAAGGCCTTCGCGTCGCGCCGGCTCGCGACCAGTCGGGCCGACGCCTCTCCCGCGGCCGGGAAAACGACATCGGCAGCCTGCAGTTCGATCATCTGGCCGCGAACCTTGGCGACGCCGCGCACCTTCGCCGACCCTGCCTCTCCCGAGCGTGACCGGTACGGACACGGATCTGGAGCGCTTCCGGAACCGCTGGCTCTTTCCCGCGAGCCCCGCCCCGAGAACCTCGGTGTCCACCGAGAAGCCCCTCGACGCCGGAGTCGAGTCGACGTTGCCGACACGATCCAGCGCCCGGACCGCGAATGAGTGGGGGCCGTCGGTCAGGCCTTCGGCGCGGAACGGACTCGCGCAGGCAGTGAACGCCGATCCGTCGAGCGAGCATTCGAAGTCGTTGGCTGCCTCCCTGCGCGCTGAACGCGAACGACGGCGAGGGATCGCGCGTCGGCGCATCGGGTCCGGAATCGATCGTGGTGTCGGGCGGCGTGCAGTCGGCGACCACCTCGATCGTCGCCGAGTCGTCGAACGCCGTGCCGAATGCGGAGCCGGAACCCGCAATCGAGATCGTCTTCGGCCCATCCGACGATGGCGCGCAGGGTCCAGCTGTGGCTCTCCGAATCCGCGGACGTCTCCAGCGTGCCACCCGACACCGCCTGGGACTGGGAGCCCGAGACCAGCTCAACGCCGGTCGGGACGCCGATGGTGAGCTCGGCAGCTCCGGCCTCGAGATCGGGCGAGTCGTTGCGAGCGATCGCCGAGACGGTGAACGGCTGGTCGCACCGCACCTCCTGCAACGACGTCCCGACGTTCACCGGGCGGACGGTCGGAGAAGCGAGCGGCGTCAGCGGCGCGGCCGACGTGATCGCGAAAGGCTCCTCGCTGGCGCCGTCGATCGTCGAGGCCGACTGCACCTTGTAGGTGACGACCTGGGAGCCGGGGGCGGCCGGTGACCGGACCTGCTCCACCGTGTCGTTGGGATCGAGGGCGTCGGGTCCTGCGTCGATCTCGGTGTCAGGTGAGTCGAACGCCGGAGCCGGCGCGACCTCCGCACCCGTCGAGTCGTACTGATGCAGGTCGAGGTTCGACGTCGTGAACTTGAACTGCTGCACTGGGAACGGCGGGCCGGGATATCCGACGAAGAACCCGCGCATCTGGAACGCCAGGGTTGCCTTCGAACCAGCCGGGACCGTCGCGCGGTAGAAGGCGGCCTCGCCCTCTTCGACCGCGCCGAGGCGGTAGTTCCCACGTTGGGCCAGGGCTGCGTTGAGGTCGAGGGCACCCCACCCCACTTCGGGTCGCCAGCCCGTCTGAGGTGCCGTCCAGCCGCTCAGTCCCGTGTTCAAGCCGTTCCAGTCACGAGCGCTGTTGATCAGGATCGCTCGCTGCGCCATCGCGTCGGTGATGCCGGCCCCCTCGAGAAGCGTCATGGCGCCGGCGACGTGAGGGCTCGCGAAGGACGTACCCGTGGCTCCCGTGTAGTCGGGGTTGGACGGCGGCGAGTCCCAGTTGATGTCCGCGCTGACAACAGCACCGCCCGGCGCCGTCAGATCAGGCTTCTTGCGTCCACCGGGAGTGGGTCCCCGGGAGCTGATGCCGAGGACGGTGTCGTCGGTGGGGTCGACTGTGCGCGACGTCGTTGAACGCGCCGACGCTCATCGTGTTGCGGCCGATGTTGCCAACGGTGGGTGGGCCGCCGGGCACATGGTCGTTGTTGGCCGCGAGTGCCTGGCTGACGCCAAAGAACGCGGTGACGAGGTCGTTCCCGTCGTCCTCGTTGTCTTCCGTAGCAGGAGCGCCGAAGCTCACGTTGAGAACCTCCGCCGGATCGGGTGGGGCTGGATTGCCGAACGATGAGAAGCCAAGCTGGTACTCCTCAGCTCCGTTAACGAGTCGATCTAACGCCGTAGGCGACGCCGCGGTTCAAGGCGTCCTGCGACGCGATGACGCTCGCTGTGTGGGTGCCGTGGTCGTCCGGATAAACCCCGCGTAGTTGTCGACCGCTACGCCGGCGAAGGCGGGGTGGGTGGGATCGGGAACTTCACTGCTGACGCCAGCATCCGCCGGAACCGTGTCATTCGGCCCGCTCCCGCCTGTGAAGCCCGCAGCGAACCAAGCCGGCGCGCCCACTGCCTGCCACCCGATCGATGACTGCGGCTCTTGCTTCGGTGCCGGCTCGATCGCAAGGACATCTGGGGTGCGAACGAGAGCTGCGAGCTCGTTCGCCGCTATCCGGGCGGTGACGGCGGCCGGAACGAGCTCAGACTCGAGGATGCGGCCTCCGCTTCGACGAATCAGCGCCTCAACATCACCCAACTGGTTTTCGGTTGTCTCGGCCCCCGGCTGAAGGTGATCGATCGCAACTTCGTATTTAGCTTCGGCTCGCCGCGCGACTGCTTTCTCCGCCGCGGTGATCCGAGTTGCGTTCTCTGGCGAGGCCGCGCGCGGTCCTCCTGCCGGACTGGCAGCAGCTCTTGCTCGACGTCCTGACCGGTCGCAGCTTGCAGGAGGGTCTGATCGGCGAGCACGAGCCGAACCCGGACCAGCCCTCGAGCGTCCAGTAGCTGCGACTGGACTCCGCCCACCGACCTTGTCTCGGCGGGAGGCAGTTGCGCCGCTCCGGCCTGGGAGGTCGAGGGTTCGGCCGCTCCCCCCTGTGCGGCGAGACCTGCGGCCACCAAGCCGGCCGTGAGGAGCCCCACGGCCACCGGCCTCCTGGCCCCCACGTCACCCATATGGGCTTTCCCGTCTGCTCTTCTCACCTCAGGTCCCTATCGGCCGCCTCGACGTAGCTCTTAGAGCCGTCGGCAACACGGTAGCCCTTGTCGGGGCACCTGTCGGCACCTCGAAATCCCGCTCAGGGCGTGACCGTCAGCTCTCGCTTGGTCGACTTCGACGGGAGGTACGGAAACCCGGCCTCTCGCAGCACGACCGCTCGGAACGTGAAGGTCGCGGCGCGCGAGTAGTCAGCCGTGAACGAGTAGGGCAGCTCGTACCGCCCGGCTCGGTCCGTCCTGATCGATCTGCCCACCGTCTTCCACCGCTTGCCGACCAGAACCTGGACCTCGAGGCGCTTCCCGTGTCGCGCGAGCTTCGCCCCCTTCGCCTTGACCTTGCCGGTGAACGTGACGCCATCGTCCGAGTCGACGGTCCTGGGCGCCCGCAACGTGACCTTCCCCTTCACGCTCGCTCGGACCGCCGTCGAGCGGGACCCGAGGAGCCGGCGATCACCGGCGAAGCTCGCCACGATCGTGCGACTCGGCCCCTTTGGCAAGCGCGTCGCGAAACGGCCGTCGCCGTCGGTCCTGACGGTCGTGACCTCGGTGCTCTTCCGCGATCCGGCGTTGTAGGTCGAGATCAGATCAACCGGCACCCCGGCGACCGGCTCTCCGTCGGCGACCAGACGGCCACTGATCTTCGGCTTCGCGCCGTACTTCACCCGTGCCTTCGCCTTTCCGTTGACGAGCAGCTCGCTGACCGACGTGATCCTTCGGAACGGCCCGGTGACTCGCATCGGCTCGCCGTTCTGCTTCGTCGTGGAGGAGACGGAGTTCCCGGCCGCGTCGGTGGACTCCACTCGGAACTCGTAGGTGACCCCTTGCTTCAGATCGCCGGAGTCGACGCGCGCGAGGAGCTGGTCGTCACGCAAACTCGTGTCGAGCGACTTCCACTGAGCGCCGTCGGCCTGGCGATAGCTGATCGTGCCGCCCGTGACGCCGCTCAGAGCGTCGCTCACCGGAGCGACGAGCTGATCGGGGTCATTCGGATCCTGCTCGTTGGTGAACGCAGCGCTCGGTGCTGTCTTGTCGATCTTCAGCTCGGCTGTGTCCTGATCCGGACCGCAGCTGTCGTTGCCTGCGAGGTCGCGGGCGCACCAACTGAGCTGTGCACTCCCTCGTTGGTGACGGTCGTCGAGACGCTCGGGGCGTTCTTCGAACGTCTGGCCGTCAACGACGAGCCGCGCCATCGGCGGATCGTCGAACGGGAACTCGTCGGTGTCCTGCATGCCTGACAACGCGTCGGTGGCCGCGAGGACCAGCTGAGCGTCTTGATTGATCCATCGACCGTCGCACTATCGCCCGTGAGCACGGCGGTGGGATCTGTGAAGTCCGCCTTGAGCGACCGCATGACGGACCTCCGTGGCGCGCATCCCCGAGCCGGAGATCGGAACGACATGAACGTAGTTGGTTCCCTCTGACGAGGTCTCCGGCGTGCGAGTACTCGGGTTCGGTTGTCGATGCCAACTTCCGTGATTGGTCCGCCGCAAGCTCGCGGATCGGTAGCCCCTGAGCAAGGATCCGTATCGGTGTTCGAGTTGACAACCACTCGGTAGCCCGCGATGCCAGAGGGCGGAATTCTGCGCAGAGGTTGGCCTCTCCAGCCCTGCAGGTAGCCGACGGCCAACTGATCGCTCGGTTGACCCAACCGTTTGCAAGCTCCGGGTTCGTACGGCACCGGCACCGTGTCGTCGAAGCGCAGCTGGACCGCTGATGAGTTCGCCGCCAGTTCGTTCCCTGCGGCATCCCGCAAGTAGACCCTTGCCGTGAACTCGCCCTTGGAGGGGACCTCCAAGTCGGTTACCGAGGACCTCCCCGCACCCGCGTAGAAGTCGGTGTGGTCGTAGCCGCTTGGGCCGGTTATCCGGACGCTTGCGCCGACGATCGGGGCCGCGGTTCCCTGCGATGGGATCGACCAGGAGAGGTCGAAGTCGTTGTCGCGTCGCCAACTCTCGCCGCCCGCCACCGTGAGCCCCTGCGGAGCGGATGGCGCGATCGAGTCGACCCGAACGATCTCCGTTCGGCAGCCCGATTGGACGTCGCCGGTCCCGTACTCGAACGCGCAGACCCGGACGGGGTTCTCGCCCTGGACGAATGGGGCCGAAGCGGTGTCGAGCTGCGACGACGCCGACCCGGCTGCACGCGCACGGCTTCATCTGGACCGCCGCCCCCGACCCGTCGGTCGGCGGGGTGCAGAAGATGTCGAAGTCGACCAGCGAACCGTTGGCCTGCGTCGTGCTGGTGAACAGGCCGGCGCCCGTGTCCGATGCCGAGAAGTCGATCCGCTCAGATCCGCTGACCCAGCCCTCCAAGGCCGGCCCGCTGATCACCGGGAAGTCGGGGGCGACCGTGTCCTCCATCGCCAGTCCGAGGTCCCCGATCCGTGAGTAGATCCCGCTCCGGTTCGGGCACGTCGCGCCCGAGTTGCAGGTGACTCCCACACCGAACCTCCGCAGCGGGGCGTCGCTGAACTGCGAAGAATCGAAGGATCCGCCCGTGCTCCCCGCGCCCGAGTAACTCGTCACCTGGTCGCTGCCCTGGTCGAACTTTGCGAAAGAAGAAGAACGGGGAGTGGCCGCCATCCGAAGCCTGGCCCTGGAGCAGGTAGAGGCCGGTCGCCCGGTTGATTCGGGTGCCGGCCGGCGCCGTGAGGGCCCACGCCTTCGACTGGCCCGCCGCCACCGGTCCGCTCGTACCCATCTGCAGGTAGTCGCCGCCGGCCTGCCCGCACGCGTTGTTGGGCGTGTAGCCGGTCGTTTGACCCTCGATCGCGGCGTCGTCGATTCCGCTCTGCCCTGAGGTGCACTCGTGGACGCTGTAGGTGCTGGCAGCGGCTCCGCACGGAGACAGCGATCAGCGTCAGCGATGCAGCGATCGCCGTCAGCAGCATCCGTGCCGCGATCTTGAACGTCATGGGTGGTTTCTCCTTCGTGATGGTCGTGGTGACTCGGTTCATGGGCCGAACTCCTCGCCGGCGATCGACCCACCTCCGCCCCCCGAGCTGGACGGTGGAGATGGGCGCTGCGATCCGCCGCCGTCCGAGCCGTCCGAGCTCGGCGTCGGCGTCGGCGTCGGCGTCGGGGAAGGCTGCGGCGTAGGTGCCACGGGGTCGAACTCCTCAGCCGGGGTGACGGGTGCCGGCTCCTGCGACCCGCCTCCCTGCTCCGGCGGGTCGCTCCGAGGAGGCTGAGCCTGCGGCTCCTGCGGCTCGCCGACTCGGGGTCGGCGTCGAAGGCGAGGCCGGCGGACCGTCAGGGATGGTCGGCTGCGCAGGCTCCCGTGGCACCGGCTCCGATCGAGCCTGCTTCGGCGCCGACTCGCGGCCACCGCTCAGGTCCGCGATCGTCACCCCCGGCACGACGCCGACCGCAACGCAGGCCGTGGCCGCCGCGCCCGCTCCCAGACAGGCGAGCGCCGTCTTCCCAGCGCCGCCCAGCCCTGCGAACTTCGCGGCGAGCCCGGCTCCGGCTGCGCCCGCGCCCTTGGCCCCGCCGGAGGCGGAGACCGTCCCTGCGGTCAGCTCCGCCTTCTCGGCAAGGGCGGCGGCGTTGTCGCGACCGCCCTGAATCAGTGCGTCGATCCGCTCGACGATCGATGGGCGGGCGCTGCTGATCAGCCCCGCGGCTGCGCCGAGGACCACGACCCCTCCCAGATCGTTGAGCTGATCGCGAACCTGCGAGGCGAGCTGTCCGCAGGCGCGGCAGTGCGCGAGGTGCTGCTCGACCTGGAGGCGGACGTCTTCGTCGGCCGTGCCGGCGAAGTAGTCGCGAAGCAGCGCCTGGCGGCTCCGGCACCAGTCGCCGCTCTCGACCTCTCCGAGGCGTTCGATCAGCTGCTCGACTCCGCGGCTGATCTCCTTCCGGTAGGCCCGCCTCGACAGCCCCGAAACCAGCCCGCAGACCTCCTCCGGGCTCAGGCCCCACCCGTAGCGCAGGAGCATCACCGCGCGGCGCCGCACCGGCAAGCTGCTCAGGAGATCGCGGGCGATTCCCTGGGACTCCGACCCGATCACTCGCTCCTCCGGGAGTGGCTCGTGGAGATCCGCGACCACCAAGCCGTGCATGTCGTCGAGCGGACCCGTGGGCTTGCGGGAGCGCCGGCGCAGTTCCTTGCTCGCATGGCTTGCGACTGCCGTCAGCACGTATGCCCGCAGCTCGTGCTCGCTCATCTCGCTGCCGCGGTCGCGCAACGCGGCGAGGGTCGCCGCCCACGCCGCGGAGTAGATGTCCTCGATCTCGTCGTCGGTGAGCGACTTGCCGTAGGCGCGGGCGACCATGGCCCTCGCTGGTCGGCGCAGGTCCTCGAACAGGTACGCGCAGCGATCCGACCACCCTCGGTCGGTCGCCGGACCGGGATCTCTTGGTGAATCGGGCTGCGGGGTCATCGCGCAATCACTTGCTGACCTCGTCAACCCCGGCGCTCGAAACCGCGCCCCCCTTGTTCCTCCGGCGTTCGATACTCGCCGCCCCCTCACAGTTCTTGGCGTCGAATGGCCCGCGCCGAGCATCCGGCTCGACAAGCGGGCTCTGTTACGAAATCCCTCTCGTCCGGATTCGCACGAACTTCAACCGGTTCCCGCAATTTGCGGAAATCTGGGCTGGACGCTTCTGGACGCTCAGCGCGTCAGGAACGGCGCGCCACCGGGTGCGAACCGGTGTCGGTCGCGGCATGCTCCCCGCGTGCGCGAGCGACGCGAGGGCGGCGGCGCTCGGCGAACCGGTCCCGCGCGGCGGCGACCGTTGCCGCCGGGCGGCGCTCGCTCCAGAGGAGCGCTGCGGCCGCCGCGACCACCAGCGCGGCGACTCCCGCCAGCACCAGCGGCGCCCTCGGGCCGACGCTCTCCCCCAGCCAGCCGGCCAGTGGGCCTCCCAGAGGTGTGGAGCCGAGGAAGACGATCGAGTAGAGCGCCATCACGCGGCCGCGCATGTCCGGGGCGGCGGCGAGCTGCAGGCCGGAGTTGATGCCGGCGGCGAAGGTGACCGAGGCGAGCCCGAGGAGGGCGAGCGCGGCCATCTCGAGCGGGAGCGTCGGCGCCGCTGCGGCGAGCATGGCGGCGACGCCGAAGACGCGCGGCCGCGCCGGCGATCAGCGCCTTGCTCGCCTGCTGGCGGGCGCCGACCGTGAGGGCGCCGGCGATCGAGCCGACCCCCATCGCGATCATCAGCAGCGAGTAGGCGGAGACGTTGCCGTCGAAGGTGCGCTCGGCGAGCAGCGGGATGATCACCTGGAAGTTGAAGCCGAAGGTGCCGAGGACGAGCATCAGGAGCAGCGGGACCCGGAGCTCGGGCGTGGCCCTGACGTAGCTGATCGCCTCGCGGACCCCTCCCCGCGTGCGCTTGGGGTCGGGACGCGAGAGCTTGGCCGGGTCCATCAGCCAGAGCGCGACGAGCATCGCGACGAAGCTGAGCGCGTTGACGCCGAAGGCCGGGGCGACTCCCCAGAGGGCGATGATCACGCCGGCGATCGCCGGACCGGTGATGCGGGCGGAGTGGACGAGGACGCTGTTGAGGCCGACGGCGTTGACGACCCGGTCGGGGCCGACGATCTCGATCACGAAGGCCTGCCGCGCGGGGTTGTCGACGGCGAGGACGAGGCCGCGGAGGGCGATGACGAGGAGGACCATCCACGCCTCGGCCGCGCCGGTTGCGGCGAGCGCGAAGAGGATGAGCGCGGGAACGGCCATGCCGGTCTGGCTGACCATGAGGAGCTTGCGCTTGTCGAAGCGGTCGGCGAGCGCCCCGCCGAGGGCGCCGAACACCAGGATCCCCGCGAACTGCAGGGCGGTGGCGAGGCCGACGTAGACGCCGGAGTCGGTGAGCTGCAGGATCAGCCAGAGCTCGGCGACGATCTGCATCCAGTTGCCGGCCAGCGAGATGACCTGGCCCGTGAAGTACAGGCGGTAGTTGCGGAGCTCTAGGGAGGCGAAGCTGCGGCGGAGGGCGGCGCTCAACGACGGTCCTCCTCGAGCACCCGCTCGAGGATCTCCGCGGCGCGCTCGAGCGCGGCCACGTCGTCGTCGGAGAGGTCCTTCATACGCTTGGCGAGGTAGGCGTTCTTGCGGCCGCGGAGGCGCTTGAGCAGCGCGCTGCCCGCGGGGGTTGCGCTGACGATCGAACAGCGGCCATCGGTGGGATCGGCGGCGCGGGTGAGCAGGCCCTTCTCGGTCAGGCCGGCGAGGAGGCGCGTGGCCGTCGGGCGCTGGATGCGCTCGGCCTTGGCCAGCTCGCTGGGAGTGAGGGGGCCGAGGCGCTCGACGGTCGCGAGCGCCGACAGCGACGCGGGACCGAGCTCGGCGTTCGCCTCCTGCCGCATCCGCCGTGCGGTGCGGGTGATCGCAAGCCGAAGGCGCGAGGCGCGCTCGGTGAGCTCAGGAGTGGGTGTGGCTGCTGGTGCGTGCATTGGTTAGTGCTGCTAATTAGCTTAGCGAACTATTACTCGCGAAAGCAAGGGCCACGGGGCGCAGCCGGGAGCCGGTGCCGGAGTCGGAGGGAGCGAGGCGGGCTAACCGTGACGGGGGACCCGGGTGGGCGTCGCGGCGCCTGCTCCCGGGTAGCGCCCGGTCGCTCGGCGGAGGCGGCAGGCTGCCTCTGATGCCGACGGCGCGAGGGGTTGAGGTCCCGCAACCGCAGGGCGGACGGTAGGCACGAGACCGGACGCCAACTGTGCGGCCGCACGCGCCTGGAGGCGACTTGTCCGCGGATTCGCGGGGAACCCTCCTCTCGAGCCGCGAACGGGCGCGAGCCGCGGGCTCAGTCCAGGTCGGCGAGCTCCCGTTCGCGTTCGCGGAGCTCCTGCTTGGCCTCGGTCACGGCTTCGGCCGCCTCGCTCGCGGCGTCCTTCGCGTCGGCGAGGTCCTGCTTCGCCTCCGCCAGCGCCTCCTCGGCCGCCTCGACCTCGTCGTCGGCTCCCTGCTGCTCGGTGACCGCGGCCTCCAGCGCCTTCTTCGCCTTGTCGACCTTGCGCTGCTCCCGCTTGCGCGCCTGCTCGAGCCGCTTCTCGGCGGCCTTCTCGCGCTTGCGCTCGGCGGCGGACTGCTTCGGCTCGTCGCCGGGAGCCTCCTCGGCCGCCTCGGACTCCTTCCCCTTCGCCGCCTTCTTCTCAGCCTTCAACGGCTTCGCGGCCGGCTCGTCGTCGTCGCTCACCAGCAGCCCGAAGCCGATGCTCGCGCCGCGCTGCTCCTTCTCCAGCCGCCCGCGGACGACCAGGTCCTCGATCTCCTCGTCGGCCGCCGCCGCCTGCAGCGTCTCGGCGAAGCGGTCGAGCGTGGCGCCCTCTCCCCCCTCCGCCTCGGCGAGGTCGTGGAGCTCAGCGGCAGCGGCGCGCTCGGCCTTCGCCGCGTCTCGCAGCGACCGCCCGCTCGCCTTCCGGAGCTCGGCGACGGCCTTGGCGTAGGCCTTCGTCTCCCCCGGGTGCCCGAGCGCGACCCGGTTGACCAGCGCCGCCGCCACGCTCGGCCGGCGCAGCTTCTTCACGGCCTTGGCCGCATCGGCGTCGCCGTCGGCCTTCAGCTCCTTGGCGAGGGCATCGCGGCCCGCGATGAACTCCTCGGGCGGACCCGCGTACAGCGGATCGAGCTTGCGCTTGAGGGCGGGCGACTCGTCCATCAGCCCCTCAGCTAACCGCAAACCCCAGGAGAACGAAAGTGCGGCACAGGGCGCCTCGTCTGGCCTGCCTCGCGCGTAGCCTTCGCGCGTTCAAAGCCTGTCGAGGCGGCTAGTGAAAGTCTCCCTCCCCTTGGCTTCCGGGGAGTTCCTCTCTCTTCCTGTGCCGCAATTGAGAACCTAGGGACCCCCGGACTTCGTTGCAAACCGCATTCACGCGTTTTGCGGAGAAATGTGGCCTAGATCCCCTCGCCGGGACCGACTTCGGCCTGCTCGGCGGCGCTTCGAGCCGCCGCCGGCGCCGATTCGAGCTTGCGGACGAGCTCATCGAGGTCGAGCCGCTGGAGCTCGCCCGAGACGGCGTCCAGCTCCGACTTGCAGTACTCGACCATGACCTTGCCCTCGCGGCAGAGCTCGAGCGTCTCGCGCAGCTCGGCCCGGCCGGAGTCCAGCTGCACGATGATCGCCTCGAGCCGCTCGATCGCGGCCTCGTAGCTCGCGGGAGCCGGGTTCGTTCCGGTCGTCTCAGTCATCGCCTCTCACCTCTGCGTCGACATGATCGTCGCTGAAGCGGACGCGCACCCGGCCCTCCCGCCGCGCGCGCTCGGCGGTGGTGATGACGTCGCCGTCGCGGGACTCAGTTGAGCCGGGTGACCCCAGCGACTCGACGATCGCGTAGCCGCGCTCGAGCACGCGATCGGGATCGTGAGCGGCGAGGGTCTGGGCCAGCCGCTCGAGCTTCGCGGCTCGCTCCGCGCCCGCGGCGTCGCGGTGGCGCCGCAGGGCCGCGGCATGGCCGCCCAGCTCCCGCTGCGCCGCCGCGCCCGCGTGGAGGGCCGCCGAGCGCTTGCGGCCGAGGACGAGCGCCCGTCGCGCCGTGTCCGCGGTTCCGGCCTCGACCGCACGGCGGGCGGAGGCGCGGATCTCACGCATCATCTGGTGGAGGCGCCGGCGCTGGCCGTCGGTGTGGTGGCCGAGGGCGCGCACGTAGCCGACGAGGCGGCGAGCACGCTCCGGAGCCGCGTCGCCTCCGTGGCGGGCGAGGCTGCCGGCGACCGCGACGAGCCGGGCCCGCGAGCCGGCGACGTCGATCCGCACCGCCTCCTCGGTCGCATGCGTCGGCGTCGAGCAGCAGACGGCGGCGACGTCGTCGAGCAGGGTCCGGTCCGACTCGTGACCGACCGCGCTGATCACCGGGACGCGCAGGAGCGCCACGGTCCGGCAGAGCGTCTCGTCGCAGAAGGCCCAGAGGTCGGCGAGGCTCCCCCCTCCCCGCGCGACCAGGATCACCTCGACCTCCGGGATCTCAGCCAGCTCCCTGAGCGCGCGGGCGATCTTGGGAGCCGCGTGGCGGTCCTGCACCGGCGGGTGGGCGAAGATCGCGGTCCCGCGCCAGGAGCGGCGCTCGAGGCCGGCGAGGAGGTCGGCCTCGGCGGCCGAGCCGCGGCCGGTGACGATGCCGATGGTCTTCGGCAGCGCCGGACGCGGCAGCCGGCGCTGCGGCTCGAAGAGGCCCTCGCCGTCGAGCTTGCGGCGGAGCTCGGCGAGCTGCGCGAGGAGGTCCCCCTCCCCCGCCGGCCGCACGTCGGTGCAGCGGAAGGAGAAGCGCGGGGACGCCGTCGCGCTGCCCGCGTAGTAGTCGGGGCCGCCGGCGACCACGACCTCGGTGCCGTCGCGGACGGCGCCCTCCGGCAGCTCCAGCTTGTCCCAGTCGGTGCGCCACATCGCGCAGGGAACGGCGCCCTGAGCGTCGCGAAGCTCGAAGTAGACGCTCTTCGGAGTGATGCCGAGGCCGGTGACCTCGCCGATCAGCTTCAGCCGCGGGCGGCGGCGCAGGAAGCCGCTGAACTCGCGGGCGTAGCGGCCGACCGCGAACGGGCCCTTCAGGCCGTCGTCGGGCTCCTCGGCGACGGGCGGTGGCTCGGCGACCGGCTCAGACGGCGCACGGGCGCTGCGGCACCTCGAGCGGCGCCTGCGCGCTTCCGAATCCCTCCAGCGGCTGATCGGCCATCGCGATTCAGGATCGCAGGCCGGTCCACCGGCAACGCGGCGAGCGCCCTCACCCAGCACCTCGACTACGTCCTGTGGTCCATATGGGACCACAGGACGTCGCGCAGGTCCCGGCCTAAGCCGCCACGGGCTCCCGGCGCTCGACCTCGGACTCGCGGACGACCGTGTGCTCGGCCAGATCGAGCTCGCTCGTCATCTTCGCGTGGACGAAGGTCCAGTCGGGCCAGAGCGTCGAGTTGCGACCGCTCGAGTCGATGTACCAGGAGTCGCAGCCGCCCTTCATCCAGACGGTCTTGGCCATCTTGCGGTCGAGATCGGCGTTGAAGCGGGCCTGCGCCTCGGGCTTGACCTCGATGCTGGCGAGACCCAGCTGCTCCGCCTTGCGAGCGCGTCGAGCACGTAGACGTACTGGTGCTCGAACATCTCGACGACGGACATGTGGCCGGTCGCGAAGTTCGGCCCGCCGAGGATGAAGACGTTGGGGAAGCCGGCGACGGTGGTCGTGCGGTTGGCGGCCGGCGCCCCGCTCCACATCTCGTTCAGGTTCACGCCGTCGCGCCCGTTGAAGATCTTCGTGCCGGGGAAGTTGGTGACCTCGAAGCCGGTGCCGAGGATGATCGCGTCGACCTCGCGCTCGGTGCCGTCGGCGCCGACGACGACGTTGCCGCGGACCTCCACGAGCCCCTCGGTCAGCAGCTCGACGTTCGGCTGCGAGACCGCGGGATAGAAGTCGTTGGAGATCAACGCGCGCTTGCAGCCGAACTCGTAGTCGGGGGTGAGCTTGCGCCGCAGCTCCGGGTCCTTCACCTGGGAGTGGAGGTGCTTGAGGCCGGCGCCGCGCGGGATCGCCATCAGCCGCGGCTCCTTGATGAACGCGAGCGTCAGCAGCTCCCGGCTCCAGAAGAGCGTCTTTCGGTGGAGCTTCCGCAGCGCCGGGAAGCGCTTGTAGAGGCGCTTGCGCCGCGGGCTGAAGTCGTGGCTGCCGCGGGCGGCGATCCACGACGGGGTCCGCTGGAAGAGGTGCATCTGGCGCACCGCGGGCTGGATCTTCGGGACGAACTGGATCGCCGAGGCGCCGGTGCCGATCACCGCGACGCGCTTGCCCTCGAGGTCGTAGTCGTGGTTCCAGCGGGCGGAGTGGAAGACCTCGCCCTCGAACTCGTCGAGGCCGGGAACGTCCGGGAGCTTCGGGTCGATCAGGCCGCCGATGCCGGCGACGACGAACTGCGCGCGGATGTCCGAGCCGGTCGCGGTCGTCAGGTTCCAGACCTTGGCGTCGTCATCCCAGCTCGCGTCGGTGACCTCGCAGTCGAAGCGGACCCGCTGCTCGACCCCGGTCTCGTGCGCGACGCGCTTCAGGTACTCGTAGATCTCGGGCTGGGAGGAGAAGGAGTTCGACCATTCGGCGTTGGGAGCGAACGACAGCGAGTAGAGGTGCGAGGGGACGTCGCAGGCGCAGCCGGGGTAGGTGTTGTCGCGCCAGGTCCCGCCCACCGTCGAGCCGCGCTCGAGCACGACGAAGTCGTCGTAGCCCTCCTGCTGCAGGCGGACCGCCATGCCGAGGCCGGCGAACCCGGTGCCGATGACGGCGACGCGGACGTCGGTGACGTCCTCCCCAGCTTCCAGGGTGCTCTCCATGGTGTTCGTCCTGCTCGATGCGGTCATCTCGTTCGATCTCCTCCAGAACGTCCGTTGCGATGCTTGCCTACTCAGAGTAGGCTACTGGGAGTAGGTACGAGTGTGACGTCCGCCACAGAAGCATCCGCAACTCCCCGCCTCGCCGCGATCGAGGAGGAGCTCGCGCGCCATTCTCACCGCCGCGTTCCCCGCGACCTGCGCCGTCGCCACCTGATCGAGCTCGCCACCCAGCTCTTCTCCGAGCGCGGGTTCGCGGCCGCCTCGATGGACGAGCTCGCCGCGCGCGCAGGTGTCTCCAAGCCCGTCGTCTACGACCAGTTCGGCTCGAAGGAGGGTGTCCTGGTCGCCGTCATCGACGATCTCGGCGAGGAGCTCAGCCGGACCGTGATCGAGGTGAGCGCCGGCAAGACCGACCCAGGGGACCTCCTGCGCGAGGGGAGCCTCGCCTTCTACCGCTTCGTCGGCGAGCGCGCCGCGACCTGGGCGATGGCCTTCGGCGCGGTCCGCTCCCTCGACAACTCATCGGCGATCGCCGCCGAGAAGGTCGCCGAGATCCGCTCCCGCCAGGATGGCCTGGTCGGCGCCGTGCTCCTCGCCTCCGCCCGCGCGCTGGGAACCGAGGTGGCGCCGCTCGAGCTCGGTGCGATCACCCGCGGGCTCAACGGCGTCTACGAGGGGATGGTCGAGTGGTGGCAGGACCACCCCGACGTCACCGCCGAGCAGCTCGCCGAGTGGACCGTCGCGCTCGTCCTCCCCGGCCTCACGGCGATGGCCGAGGGCGCCCGGCCCCCGGTCACCTAACGGTCACCTAGCCGTCGCGCGAGTCGAGCGGCGTCCAGATGCCGCCGCGGAGCTGATAGCCGAGCAGCGCCGCCTTCGTTCCCCGCTTCTCCATCGCTTTGCGGAGCAGCTGGTTCTCGAACCCCGTCCGGGGCACGGCGAGCTTGGCGTCATGCCGGGCGCACCAGCGCTCGCCGGCGTCCAGATCCAGGCGCCGCTTCCCGACGGTCCAGCGGCTCCGGTTCCGGCACGCCGGCCGGGCCTTCACCCCGCACCCCTTCGAGACCCAGCGGCCGTAGAGCAGCGCCCGCCCCGCGCGCATCAGCGCACAGCGGCCGGTGCTCGGCTCGTTCTCCGCCCAGCTCCAGACGGTTCCCGTGAGCCGGCCGTCGAGCGGTTCGATGCGATCGAAGGACAGGAGGTCGACGCCGCAGCGCATCATCGCCGCGACCGAGTCTGGGAGCAGTCCGTCGTCAGCGTTCGCTCCGATCCGGGTCGAGTCCTCGTAGTAGCGAACGAGGCTGGAGCGATACTGGCCCTTGCCGTAGTCGGGCCCGCAGTCCGGGTAGTCGGCGAAGTCCCGCGGCCGCGATTCGAGGTGCCGCTCCCAGCTGAAGGCCAGCGAATGCCACGCCCTCCCCTTCCCGCATCCGGAGACGATCACGATCTGCGCGCCGGCCTCGAGCACCTCGTCCCGCGTCAGCTCGCCGGGCACCTCCTGGCAGCCCGATCCCTCGGGTCGGTAGACGAGCCCGCCGAGCTCCTCCCTGGCGATCGCGGCCGCGTCGTCGTGCAGCTCGAGCGAGTCGAGGTCGTCCTCCAGATACAGGAGCACCACCTGATCGGAATGCTCCGGCTCCCCGAGCCAGCCGCCGATCTCGGCGAGGAACGGGTCGAGCTCCTTCACGACCGTGCAGCCATCGCGCGGCTGCGTGTGGCAGACGACCGGCCTGCCGGGCGCGCCGGCGAACGGATCCGGGTGGAGGTCGAGCTCCAGCGAGCGGATCCCGAAGTCGAGCTGCTCGGTCAGCGTCCGGCGCTGGTTGATGGTCTCGAGCCCCAGCTCCGGCCCCATCTCCTCGACGGAGTTGAAGGAGTTGTGGGTGCCGAGGAGCGGCGCGTTCTTGAAGGCGAGGTCGGAGCCGAGGTCGTACTGCGCCTCCAGCGCCGACTCCAGCCAGGAGCCGGTGAAACCCGGGACGTCGTCCGCCGACGCGCCCGCCGGAGCGGCCAGGGCGATCCCCGCAGCCGCGAGCGCGGCGATGAGCGCGGAGCGGATCCGCATCGGGGTCAGGTTAGAGAGCGGTCTCGGCGTCACGGTCCCGGGAACACGCCGGAGGCGCCGTCGTTTCGGCGGCCCGGCCGCGGTGCATTGGTCCGTCATGCCGCGAACCGACCCCGAAACCTTCGGCCTCCCGATCGAGGAGATCCGCTCCGGCCATTACACCGACGCCTACTTCAACCTCTCCAAGCGGCTGCTGGAGACGACCGGGCGCGATCCCGTCGTGACCATGCAGGTGTTCCAGAAGCAGCACGCGCTGCTCGCCGGAATCGACGAGGCGATCGCGGTGCTGAAGCTGGGAGCGGGGAGCCGCGCCGAGGACGGTGCCTGGCGCGAAGCCTGGGACGACCTCGAGGTCACCGCGCTCGAGGAGGGCACGCGCGTCGAGCCCTGGGAGACGGTCATGCTCATCAGGGGTCCCTACTCGCGCTTCGCCCATCTCGAGACCGTCTATCTGGGATGCCTCGCGCGGCGGACGCTGGTGGCGACGAACGTCGCCGAGATGAGCGAGGCCGCCGGCGGCAAGCCGATCTACTTCTTCCCCGCGCGCCACGACCACTACCCGGTCCAGGCCGGAGACGGGTGGGCCGCGCACGTGGCCGGCGTCGAGTCGGTCAGCACCGACGCGCAGGCGAGCTGGTGGGGCGGGAAGGGGCTCGGCACGGTCCCCCACGCCCTGATCGCGGCCTTCGGCGGCGACACCGTTGCCGCCGCGGAGGCGTTCGCGGACATGTGCGACGACGACGTCAACGTGATCGTCCTCGTCGACTTCGTCAACGACTCGGCGCGCACCGCGGTCGAGGTCGCCGAGGCGCTCGGCGATCGCCTCTGGGGTGTGCGGCTCGACACCTCCGGCAGCCTCGTCGACCGCAGCCTGATCGAGCAGATGGGGAGCTTCGACCCGACCGGGGTCAACCCCACGCTCGTCCGCCAGGTGCGCGACGCGCTCGACGGGGCCGGCCACGAACGGGTGAAGATCGTCGTCTCCGGCGGCTTCGACTCGGCGAAGGTGCGGGACTTCGAGCGGGTCGACGCGCCGGTCGACGTGTACGGCGCCGGCTCGTCCCTGCTGCGCGGCTCGAACGACTTCACCTCCGACGTCGTCGAGCTGGACGGTGAGCCATGTGCGAAGGTCGGTCGCCGGCTCAACCCGAACCCGAGGCTCGAGCCCGTCCCCTGAGGGCGTGGACCGGGACCGCGGCGGGTACCCAAGCCGGGAACCCACCCAACGAACTGAAGGAGACGAGATGGCGAGCACGAGCCATGTGAAGTGGACGGGAAGCGTCGCGGACGGCGAGGGCCAGATCGACACCGGCACCGGGGCGTTCAGCGTTCCCTACACCGCGGCGGGCCGCTTCGGCGACGGCGGCGGGACCAGCCCCGAGGAGCTGATGGCGGCATCGCACGCCTCCTGCTTCTCGATGGCGCTGACGCTGTTCATGAACAACGCCGGCTACGAGCCCGAGAGCGTCGAGACCGACGCGAAGGTCTACCTCAAGAAGGACGGCGAGGGCTTCACGATCCACAAGATCGAGCTCGAGACCGTCGCGACGGTCTCCGGCCTCGAGGACGACGAGTTCCAGGAGCTCGCCAAGGGCGCGAAGGAGAACTGCCCGGTCTCGAAGGCGCTCGCGAGCGTCGGAGAGATCAGCCTGGACGCGAAGCTCGCCTCGTAGCGTCGTCCCCCCAGGGGGCCATTAGGTGCGTGGTTACACGTACTCGATGGCATCCGATGGGAGGGGCGAATCTTGAAGAGGCAGATCGGAATCGCGGCGCCGCGCTTTGCGCGCTGGCATTCGGCGCGACCCAGGCGCAGGCGGCTGAGCAGCAGTTCGTCCAGCCCGTATCGACGACGACGCGATCAGCGGCCTGCAGACGCCGATCAACACCGGCACCTTCAAGCCGACGAACCTCGCCCCTGACGAGTTCATGCAGGCTCCTGCGCCGGCCCCGCCCTACGGATCGACGCTCGCGCCGTTCGAGGGCGTGAATCCGAACGGGACCTGGAAGCTGTTCATCCTTGATGAGACCTTCGTCAACAACGGATTCCTGCCCTCGTGGTCCGTCAACCTGACCACGGAGAAGGGCGCCGACCCCGGCGAGCCGCTCGTGCTCGACCTGACCGCCAAGAAGCAGAAGCTGAAGCGGAAGCTGACGCTCAACGTGAACGCCTCCGAGGCCGGGTGGTGGTTGCGCTCCCACGCCTACCGGCCGATCACGCTTCGAGCCCTGGAGCATGAGAGACCCACTCAGCTCACGGGCGGAGGATGCGGAAGCGAGTGACGGCCGGAGCCGACTGCTGTCCGGCGGAATCGGTGGCGATCGCCGTGACCGTGTAGCGCCGCGGCTTGGGCGCCTTCCCGCCGAGCTTCGCCGTGAGCGGGATCGACGCCGCTCCCTGTGCGAGCTCATGGGTGAGCGTCCGCGCGCTCCCCGCGGTGCCGGAGCTCGGCTTCGGCTTGTCGCGACGGATCCGGAACTTCACCACGGCGCTCTCGGAGAGATTCAGATCGATGGTGGCATCGGTCGCCCGGCCTGAGCCGACGCGCGGCGGCGCGAACTTCCGCGGCGTCACCGTCAGGTCCGTGATCACGGGAGGCGCATCAACAGGAGCTGCCACGTACTCGACGCTGGCGATGCCGGCACCGCCGTTCGTACCGGTCTCGAAGATCGTGCCCGGAGGTCCATAGCCGGACCCGCCGCCACCGCCGTTCAGGCAGCCCGCGCCGCCGCCGTAGTAGCCGCCGCCACCGGCGCCACCAGGCATCGAGTTGGTGCCATCTCCCCCCTCCCCGAGGGTTCCGCTGTTCGAGCACCCCGAGCCGCCGCTGCTCTGAGAACCACCGCTGCCCGGCCAGCCATCGAGGAAGAACGTTCCGCCCTGCCCTTCCAGACCGCCGCCTCCGCCACCGGAGCTTCCGCCCCCGCCCCACCCCGGAGGCGGCCCCGCGCCCCCGCCTCCGCCGCCGGCCACGAGCACCCGGTCGTCGAGGTCGGTGCCGCCGATCCGCACGTCGGTCGCGCCGCCGCCGCGCGCCCATCTGCGAGTCGCCACCCCCGTTGAAACCGCCCGAGGAGCCCACGGGCAGCCCGCCGACGTTCACCTGGACGGTCTCGCCGGGCGTCACGGGAAGGGTCGCAACGGCGCGGCCGCCGCTCTGCGCGCCGCGGATGTCGAAGGTCGCCTGCGTCACTCCCTGCGGGAACGACCCAGGTCTGAGGAGTGCCCGTGAAAGCGAAGCTCTCCGTCGTGGCTGAAGCCGGGCGCCGCGAGGGCGGCTGCTGCCAACGCCGAGGCGGCGAGCGCGAGCGCGGGGCGGCGGACGAAGGCGCGGCGGAAGTGCATGGAGAAAGAGCCTATTGACACGAAGCCAATCTGGAAAGGGGCGCCCCCCTTCGCCCCAATCGCTAGGTTCACGCCCGTGAGCGAAGCCGGCACGAATCCTGCGGATGAAAGCCGCGGCTCCTACCCGCACTTCCTGACGATCCCGACCCGCTGGGCGGACAACGACGTCTACGGGCACGTCAACAACGTCGAGTACTACGCGTTCTTCGACACCGTCATCAACAAGTGGCTGATCGCCGAGGGCGGCCTCGACATCCAGGCGCGGGAACCGGGCGACGTCATCGGCCTCTGCGTCGAGTCCCAGTGCTCCTACAAGGCCGGCTTCAGCTTCCCCGAGGACGTCGAGGCCGGTCTGCGCGTCGGCAAGCTCGGCAACACGAGCGTCCGCTACGAGATCGGGCTGTTCGCCGTCGGCGCGGACGAGCCGTCGGCGACCGGCTCACTTCGTGCACGTCTTCGTCGACGCGGCACTCGCGCCGGCCGACCGCGATGCCCGAGCGGCTGCGCGACTGCCTCGAACGGCTGCGCCCGCCAGCCGCTGAGGAGGCCGCCTCGTGAAGGTCCGCACCGCGCTGCTGCGCGAGATGGGAGCCGAGCGGCCCTACGCCGACTCGCGGCCCGCTCAGCGTCGAGGAGGTCGAGCTCGCTCCGCCCGGCCCCGGCGAGCTGCTGGTCAAGGTCCGCGCGGCCGGCCTCTGCCACTCCGACCTCTCGGTGATCAACGGCTCGCGGCCCCGGGTGATGCCGATGGCGCTCGGCCACGAGGCCGCCGGCGAGGTCGTCGACGTCGGGCCCCGTCCCTCGACCTTCAACCCCGGCGACCACGTCGTCCTTGCGTTCGTCCCGGCGTGCGGCGATTGCCAGCCCTGCCGCTCGGGTCGCGCGGCCCTGTGCGAGCCCGGCGCGGCGGCCAACGCCGCCGGGACCCTGCTGAGCGGCGAGCGCCGGATCAGCCACCCCGACTTCGACGAGCTCAACCACCACCTCGGCGTCTCCGCCTTCAGCGACCACATCGTCGTCTCCGAGCACTCGGCCGTGAAGGTCGACCCCGAGCTTCCCTTCGAGCTCGCGGCGCTGTTCGGCTGCGCGGTGCTGACGGGCGTCGGCGCGGCCGTCAACGCCGCCCGGATCGAGCCGGGCCAGAGCGTCGTCGTCTTCGGCCTCGGCGGCGTCGGCCTCTCGGCGCTGCTCGGAGCGGTGCTGCAGGAGGCCGGAACGCTCATCGCCGTCGACGTCGTCGCCGACAAGCTCGAGCTCGCGCTCGAGCTCGGCGCGACGCACGCGGTCGCCGCCGGCCCCGACGCCGTCGGCGAGATCATCGAGATCACCGACGGCGGCGCCGAGCACGCCATCGAGACCGTCGGCAGCGCGAAGGTCCTCAGCGACGCCTACGCGGCCACCCGCCGCGGCGGGACGACCACGACCGTCGGCCTCCCCGACCCCAGCCAGATGCTCGAGATCCCGGCCGTCAGCCTCGTCGCCGAGGAGCGGACGCTCCGCGGCTCCTACCTCGGCTCGAGCGTCCCCGCTCGCGACCTTCCCCGCTTCATCGAGCTGCACCGCGACGGCCGGCTGCCGGTCGAGCGGCTGCTGACCCACACGCTCACCCTCGACGAGGTCAACGAGGGCTTCGACCGGCTCGCGAGCGGCGAGGCCGTTCGCCAGGCGATCGTCTTCGACTGACCGCGATCGCTAGGCGGCGGAGCTCGGCACCGACCGCGTGCGCGACCTCGGCCGCCGCGCGCTCGCCCGAGCGGACCGCTCCCTCCAGGTAGCCCTGGAAGTCGGACTCGGTGTGCTCGCCGGCGAAGTGGATGCCGCCCTCGGGCAGGGGCGGCGACCCCGAGGAAGCGGGTGAACTGGCCGGGGAGATAGGCGGCGTAGGCGCCCTCGACGAACGGGTCGAGGCTCCAGTGATCGCACCACGCCTCCCCGACCTGCTCGGAGGCGATCGGTCGCGAGGTCGGCGCGCTCGAGGTCGGCGAGGGTCGCCGCCGCCAGCTCCGGCGAGGCGGGCGCATGCGGCTCGTCCGCGGCGAGGTCGACCCCGCCGCTCCGTCCCCCCGGGTAGGTCGTGATCAGCCCGGCCTCCCCCGGCTGCCCGATCGAGCTCTCCCAGGTGAGGAAGAGCGGCTCGTCGGAGGTCATGTACCCGTTCCAGCCGCGGTAGTCCTGCGGGCGCCGCTCGGTCTGGACGATCACCTTGGCGTTCGTGCCCATCCCGAGCTCGTCGATGCAGTCGCGCTTCAGCCTGCTCAGGCCGGAGCTCTCCAGGTCCACCTTGCGAAGCATCGTGAACGGCAGGCAGAGGACGACGCGATCGACGCTCACGTCCTGCGCCTCCCCGCCGACCGCCAGCGAGTAACCGGCGTCCGCCGCGCGCGGTGAGGGCCTCGAGCGGCGCGTCCTGGCGGATGGCCCCCTCCGGCAGGAGGTCGGCGAGGCCGGTGACGAGCTGATCGTTGCCGCCGCGGACGTGGAAGCGCTCGTCGGCGGTGGGCGGCGCCTCGTAGTACTCGTAGATCAGGTTGAGGGCGCTGAGGTCGGCCGGGTCGAGGCCGAACTCGCCGGCCATCTCCGAGCCGATGAACCGGCCGATGAGCGAGCCCGAGCCGCCGTCGACGTTCAGGTTCGAGCCAGTCGGCCACCGACATCTCGTCCATCGCCCGAGCGGCGGCGCTCGGGTTGAGAGCGCTGTAGTCGCCGACCCGCCCGGCGTCGCGCGCGACGGCCCGCGCGACCTCCTCCCGGCCCTCGGCGACCTCGCCGAACGAGCGCCGCGCGCCGTTCAGCCAGATCCTCGACGCGCCGCGAATCGGGTCCGCGTAGAGATCGTCCAGCTCGAGGCCGAGCCGGTCGGCCAGGGCCATGATCCGCTCGTGGCGGGAGTCGACGAACTCGCCGCCGTGCTCGGCGATCTGACCCTCGGCCCACCCCCGCGAGGTCCAGCAGCGACCGCCGATCCGGTCCGGGTTCGCCTCGAAGACGATCGGGGTGATCCCGGCCCGGGTCAGCGCCTCGGCGCAGGCGAGGCCCGGCGAGCCCGGCGCCGACGACCGCGACGCGCGGCCCGTCCGGGTCGGGGGTGCCCCGCCCACCGGTGAGCTCGGTCCCACCCGCTCGCGACTCGTCGTCCCCGCATCCGAGCAGGAGCGCCGGTGCGGCGACGCCGAGAGCGCCGAGAGCGGCTCCGCGGCCGATCAGCTCCCGGCGCGTGAGGCCGTCCACCGGCGACCTACTCGTCGGGAATCGAGGGCGGGGAGCCCTTGGGGAAGAGCGTCGAGAGGTAGATGACGACCGGCTCATCGCCCGCGTTCCGCGCCTGGTGATGGGCGGCCGGCTGCTCGACGAGCCACTGGCCGGTCCTGATCTTCGCCGTCGACCCCGCGTCGATCTTCTGGATGAATCGGGGATGGTCGTCGGAGGGTCCCTTGAACACCTTGACCGAGCCGGTCAGCACGGTGTAGGTGAGCGTGCCGCGGTCGATGAAGGAGACCTGGGTGCCGGCGTGATGGTGGGCGGGGATCTCGGCCCCCGGCTTCAGCGTCACCCTGGTCAGCCCGAGCGTCTGGCCCTTCGCCTTGGTGACCTTGCTCGACTGCGCGAGCGGCTCGCGGACCACCGGAGCGCCCTGGCGCTGGGAGTGGAGTGCCCAGCCGGCGACGGCGCCGACCCCGAGCAGCCCGAGCGCGAGCAGGACGACGAGCAGGGGACGGAGGCGGGGCAGGGAGGCCATGGGCTGACCCTACCGCCGCTCCAGGTCACCGCCTGCGGTTGAAAGTAGTTGCGCGATCAACTACCCTGGGGACATGCCCGAACAGAGCCGAACAGATCCAAGGGACCACACCCGTCCTTCCGGCGACGCTGACGCTCGGCCCCGCGCACATCGTCGTCACCGACCTCGATCGCTCCGTCTCCTTCTACGAGACGGCCATCGGCCTGCAGCTCGCCTCCCGCGATGGCGACGTCGCGCGGATGGGAGCCGGCGCCGGCGACCTGCTCGTCCTCCACGAGCGGCCCGGCTCCAAGCGGGCGGGCGCGCACGCCGGGCTCTACCACTTCGCCCTCCTCTTCCCCACCTACGAGGAGCTCGGCCGCGCCGCTCGACGGCTCGCCGAGACGCAGACGCCCATCCAGGGAGCCTCGGACCACGGGATCTCCTGGGCGATCTACCTTCCCGACCCCGACGGCAACGGGATCGAGCTCGCCGCCGACCAGCCCCGCGAGAACTGGGGCGACCTCCGCGACCCGAAGGCGATCGGACCGAAGCCGCTGGACCTGTCGGGCCTGCTCGCGAGCGTCGCCTCCGAGGAGCCCTCGCCGCACGCCGACCGCGACACGCAGGTCGGGCACCTCCACCTGCACGTCGGCGACGTCGAGGCAGGGCTCGCCTTCTACCGCGACCTGCTCGGCTTCGAGGTGCAGACGCTCTTCGAGGGCGCGGCGTTCGTCTCGGCCGGCGGCTACCACCACCACCTCGGGTTCAACACCTGGCGCGGCGAGGGGGTCCCGCCAGCTCCCGCCGACGCCGTCGGGCTCGAGCGCTGGACCGTCCGCATCGACGCGGCGGCACTGGCCGAGCTGCGCGCTCGCATCGAGGCGGCCGGCGCCCCGGTCGAGGACCTCGGCGACGGCGGCATCCTGCTCCGCGACCCATGGGGGATCCCGGTCGCGTTCGAGCCGGCGGGCTGAGCCTCAGCGCTCCCCCTGCCCATCCGCGTGGATCAGGGCCGGCCCATCGGTCCGTGGAGCCGGCCCTGGGGTCGCGGTACTCCCCTCCGCTGACCCTCTCGGGTCACGACTTCTTCTTCGCTCCGCCTCCCGAGCGCTTCTTCGCGGCGGGCTTCCGCGATGCGGCTGCCGTCTTCGCGGCAGGCTTCCTCGCTGTCGCCGCTGCCTTCTTCGCGGCGGGCTTCTTCGCTGCGGCCGGCTTGCTCGCCCGGCTGCCGTTCGACGATGACGCCGTGCTGCGCTTGCGAGCGGCCGGCTTGCGGCTTGCTGCGCCGCCGCGCTCGGCCGCCGGGATCTCCTCCTTGACCACCTCGCGGGTGAGGATCGGGATCTGCTTCTCGAGGAAGGCGGCCATGCGCTCCTCCTCGCGGCGGATTCCCTTCGCCACCTTGGCGGTCTCCTTGTCGCCGACCGCCTCGGCCAGGACCTCGATCGCCGTGTACATCGCGATCTCCTCGTGCTCCTCGGAGTACTCGGTCTTCGCGTTCTTCAGCTGCTTCTCGGCCTCGCCCGTGCCGCGGACCGCGTGGAGCGGCCCCTTGGCCGCGGCGACGCCGCGACTCGCAAGCTCGGCGGCCTTGCCGGTCAGCGAGCTGCCGCCGACCTTCTTCAGGCGCCTGCTCGACGAGCTTCGCGTGCTGCTTCGTCTCCTTCAGGTGCTCCTTGAGCCTCTTCTTGTAGGCCGGGCGGGTCGCCAGCTCGATGTGAGCGGTGAGGGAGGTCTCGAGCTCCTTCTCCTTGCCGTAGGCCTCGGTCAGGTACTGGGCGAGCTTCGCCTGGCTTGCTGTCTGGTCTGCCATGTCTGTTCTCCTTGTTCAGGGTTCCCGAACGGGATGCCCATTGCCGAGAGTCCTACACGGAAGCTGGCTCCGAGCGTCTCGAGCACGAAGTCGGTCACCGGCCGGATGAACTCCTCGCCGTGGCTCAGCATCGCGTGCTTGCCGCCCTCGACGACCACGAACTCGACCTCGGTCTGCATCGCGACCCGCCGCGCAACCGTCGCGGCGCGCTGGAGGCTCGCCACGCGATCACGATCGCCGTGGACGATCAGGACCCGTTTGCCCTCGAGCCCGCGCGGCTGGTCGGTCGCCATGAACCACGGCGCAAGCGCCGCCACGCTGACCACCTCGGGGAAGTGCCCCGCGAGGAGCGCCGCCCGGCCGCCCAGCGAGTGGCCGACGAGCGAGACCGGCAGCCGTCCCGCCTCGGCGCTCGGCGATCTCGCCGAGCGCCCAGGCGGCATCATCGACCGGGGTGTTGCTCTCCCCCCACCCGCGGGCCGAGTTGAGCAGGCGATAGACGGCCAGCCTGCCCTTCCCGGCGCGGGCGAGACGACGAGCGATCGGCACCATGCGGACGACCGAGAGCTGACCCGGGCTCACCTCGCGGGTCCCCCGGCCGGCGCCCCCATGCAGCACCAGGACGACGCCGACGGCGCCGTCCGGGTTCGCGACCTCGATCAGTCGAGCGCGGGACTCGCTCAGCTTGTCTCGGCCTCGCGGTCGAGATCGAGCGAGCAGGAGTTGATGCAGTAGCGCTTCCCGTTGGGACCGGGGCCGTCGTCGAACACGTGCCCGAGGTGGCCTCCGCACGCGGCGCAGGTGACCTCGGTGCGGACCATGAACATGCTGCGGTCCTTGTGCAGCTCGACGTTCTCGGCCACGGCGGGGTCGGTGAAGCTCGGCCAGCCCGTGCCGGAGTCGAACTTGGTGTCGGATGAGAACAGCGGCGCGTTGCATGCGGCGCATCGGTACATGCCGTCGTCCTTGGTGTCGACGTAGGCGCCGGTGAACGGGCGCTCGGTCCCCTTGTTCCTGAGGATCTCGTACTGCTCGGGCGTCAGCTCCTCACGCCACTCGCTCTCGGACTTCTCGATCTTGGTGTCAGCCATGTCGCCTCCTGTCGTTCCTCGTCACTTCGTTGTACCCGTTCAGACCCTTCGGCACCGCGAAAGGTTCAGGTGACGCCGGGCTCAGGCGGGTTCGGCAGTGACCCCTCGACCAGCTCCCGGAGAGCAAGCCGGCCGCGGTGCAGGCGGCTCTTGAACGCCGCCTCGCCGAGCTCGAGCGTCTGGGCGGCCTCGGTGGTCGAGAGCCCCTCGACGTCGCGCAGGAGCACCGGCTCGCGCAGGCCCTCGGGCAGCTCCGCGAGGGCGGACGAGAGGTGCGAGAGGAGCTCGCGCTGCTCAGCGCGCTCCTCCGGCCCGGGCGTCTCGTCGGCGACCCCGGCGAGCGGGATCGTCATCCGGCCCGGCGGTGACCGCGGCGGGCCGCCGGCGACCGAGCTTGCGCTGCGCCTCGTTGAAGCCGATCCGGTAGAGCCAGGTGAAGAACTGGGCGCGGCCCTCGAACCGGTCGAGCGCGCGCCAGGCACGGAAGAACGTCTCCTGCGCGACCTCCTGGGCCTCGTCCTCGTCGAGGCCGAAGCGCCGGAGCGCCATGAAGAGGCGGTCGGCGTTCCGCATGACGAGCTCCTCGAACGCGCCGACGTCACCCCCCTGCGCTCGCGCAACGAGGACGTCATCGGCGGCATCCGGGCGCTCAGGCGTCCGGGTCATCGTCCCCCTCGATCCGAGCCCGCACGCCCGCGGCGACCGCCGGAGCGACGCTCGCTCCCCCTCGGCGCTCCCGCCGCAGCGCGGCGAGCCCGCTGATGATGCCGCGCAGGCTGCCGAGCAGCCCCTCGCAGTCCTCGCACTCGGCCAGATGGCGCTCGATTCGCTCCCGCGCGCCCTCGGGCAGCTCACCGTCGACGTACTCGGACATGTGCTCGCCCGACCAGCGGTGGTCGCGCTTGAACCTGAGGCGATGGAAGAGGCCGGTCACGGGCATGTGAGCCTACGACCGAGGCCGAACCGTTTTCGGTTCACCCGGGTCAGAGCATCCGAAAGCGCAACGAGAGGAGCGCAGATGACTGAGACCGCAACGTTCGCCGCCGGGTGCTTCTGGGGCGTCGAGGCCGAGTTCCGCAGGGTCGACGGCGTCACGTCGACGCGCGTCGGCTACACGGGCGGCCACGCCCCCTCCCCCGGCTACAAGCAGGTCTGCCGCGGCAAGACCGGCCACGCCGAGGCCGTCGAGGTGACCTTCGACCCCGAGCGCGTGAGCTACGAGCAGCTGCTCGACCGTTCTGGGCGACGCACAACCCGACGACCATGAACCGCCAGGGCTTCGACATCGGCAGCCAGTACCGCTCGGCCATCTTCTTCCACGACGAGGCCCAGCAGGTCGCGGCGCTCGACTCGCTGGAGAAGGAGCAGTCGAACCGCCGCCGCCGGATCGTCACCCAGGTCGAGCCCGCCGCCGAGTTCTGGAAGGCCGAGGACTACCACCAGCAGTACCTCGAGAAGCGCGGGCCAGGCGAGCTGCGCCGTCAGCGTCGCCTGAAGGTAGCTGCAAGCCCTCGAATGCCCGCCCCAAGTCGGTCGTCCTCGTCCATGGCCCCATCCTGCGTGCCGGTGCTGCCGGCGCTCGGCGCGGTCGGCCACACGGCGGACTGACCGCCGATTCAAGTGCGCGGTCCGGGGGCAGCCGATCCCTGGTTTGCAGGCTGGGGAAGACGCGGGACAAGAGGCCGGGGCATTCGGCGACGTGGATCGGCTGATCAAGTCCCGCCTTGCGCTGAACGAGGCGATCGAGCGTGACCTCAACGCTCTGAAGGCCCACTGGAACGATGACTCGGAGCGCTCGCAGGGGTTCTGGTGCGAGTGCTCGCGGCCCGACTGCAATCGGATGATCCAGGTCTTCAAGCACGAGTGGGACGCCGTGCGCTCGAGCCCGTACCGCTTCATCGTCGCGCCCGGCCACGACGAGCCCTGGATCGCCCTGGTCATCGACAAGTCGGACCGCTTCTGGACCGTGCTCAAGAATGACGCAGCCGCGAAGCGGATCGCCGAGGAGACGGACCCGGCGTCGAACCCGATCCGCGGCGAGCGCCACGAGGCTGCCGGTTGATCGGCCCATCTTCGGTTCGCGAGTCGTGTCTTGGGCAGCCGGGGTTCGTGCCTGACCGGATCGCCGACCCCTGGGGTGAGCGGACGCCGTTCGCGCCCGGCGAGGCTGGCCGGCTCGGGTCGACACCCAGCTCGATGACGGCGTCGAGGCCGATGACGTCGACCGCTGGGTGCAGGCCGCCTCGATCCTGCACTCCAACGGCGACGCGATGGACATCGCCGTGCGCGACGGCCGGATCGTCGGGGTCCGCGGCCGCGCCGCCGACCGGGTCAACCGCGGCCGGCTGGACCCGAAGGACCTCTACGGCTGGCAGGCCAACACGCCGCCGACCGGCTCACCCGGCCGCTGGTCCGCGAGCGGCGGCGAGCTCGTCGAGACCGACTGGGACACGGCGATGGACCGGATCGTCGACGCGGTCCCGCGAGCTGCTGGACGAGCCGGGCGGGTGGGGGCACTTCGGCTTCTACACCACCGGCCAGCTGTTCCTCGAGGAGTACTACACGCTCGGGGTGCATCGGCAAGGCGGGCATCGGCACGCCCGCACATGGACGGCAACACCCGGCTCTGCACCGCGACCGCAGCCGCGGCGCTGAAGGCGAGCTTCGGCACCGACGGGCAGCCCGGCTCGCTACGCCGACGTCGACCACTGCGACGCGATCGCGCTCTGGGGCCACAACGTCGCCGAGACCCAGACGGTGCTGTGGATGCGGATGCTCGACCGCGCGCGCGGCTCCGACCCACCGCGCCATGCTCGCCGTCGACCCACGGCGCGACCCCGGTCGCCGCGCGAGGCCGACGTCCACCTCGCCGTCCGCGCCGGCACCAACCTGGCGCTGATCAACGGGCTCGCTGCGCGAGCTCATCGAGCGCGGCTGGATCGACGAGCAGTACGTCGACGCGCACACGCTCGGCTTCGACGATCTGCGCGCGACGTCGATGGGTGCACGCTCGACTGGACCGCGGAGATCTGCGGCGCTCGAGCGCCGCGGACATCGAGCGCGGCCGCCGAGCTGATCGGCACTGGCGGACCGGCTGCTCTCCACCGTGCTGCAGGGCTTCTACCAGTCCAACCAGGCCACCGCGGCGGCCTGCCAGGTCAACAACATCCACCTGCTCCGCGGGATGATCGGCCGGCCGGGCGCCGGCATCCTGCCAGATGAACGGGCAGCCGACCGCGCAGAACACCCGCGAGACCGGCGCCGACGGCGACCTGCCCGGCTTGCGCAACTGGGACAACCCCGAGCACATCCGCGAGCTCGCCGAGCTGTGGAATGTCGACGCCGTGACCATCCCGCACTGGGCGCCGCCGACCCACGCGATGCAGATCTGGCGGTACGCCGAGCAGGGGTCGATCAAGCTGCTGTGGATCTCAGCGCCACCAACCCGGCCGTGTCGCTGCCCGAGCTCGCCCGGATCCGCTCGATCCTGCAAGCGGGAGACCTGTTCGTCGTCGTCCAGGACATGTTCCTGACCGAGACCGCCGAGCTCGCCGACGTCGTGCTGCCCGCGGCGACGTGGGGCGAGAAGACCGGGACGTTCACCAACGCCGACCGCACCGTCCATCTCTCCGAGAAGGCCGTCGACGCCACCCGGCGAGGCCCGCGCCGACCTGGACATCTTCCTCGACTACGCCCGCCGGATGGACTTCCGCGACCGCGACGGCGATCCGCTGATCGGCTGGAACGACCCCCGAGGAGGCGTTCGAGGCGTGGAAGGAGTGCTCGCGCGGGCGGCCGTGCGACTACACCGGCCTCACCTACGAGCAGCTCCGCGGCGGTCCGGGATCCAGTGGCCGTGCACCGACGAGGCGCCCGACGGTACCGAGCGCCTCTACACCGACGGTCGTGTTCAACACCGACCCGGACTACTGCGAGACCTTACGGCCACGACCTGGCCACCGGCGCGCGCAGACCGGCGAGCAGTACCGGGCGAAGCAGCCCGCACGGTCGCGCGTTCCTCCACGCCGCCGACTACCAGCCGTCGCCCGAGGTGCCCGACGACGACTACCCGCTGCTGTCTGACCACCGGGCGCACCGTCTACCAGTTCCACACCCGGACCAAGACCGGCCGGGCCCCGGAGCTGCGACGCGGCGGCGCCCGGACGTCTGGGTCGAGCTCGCACGCCGCACGACGCCGCGCGTGCGGGATCGCCGACGGCGACCTGGTCCGCATCGAGCTCACCGCGCGGCGCCGTCGAGGCACCGCGCCCGGATCACCGGCATCCGCCCGGGTGTGGTGTTCGTGCCGTTCCACTACGGCTACTGGGACATGACCCGATCACGGCGGCGGACCCGGGCCGCGAACGAGCTCACGCTGACGCGCTGGGACCCGGTCTCGAAGCAGCCGATCGTTCAAGGTCGGCCGCCGTGGGGTCGAGCGCCTGGCGCCCGCCGCCGAGCACGTCACCGAAGGGGCATCGTGCAGCTCGCCGCACTACCTCGGTCTTCTGCACCGCGCCGAGCAGGACCTCGCCGACGCGTTCCGAGCAGGTCGCCGACGGCCAACCCCGACGAGCCCGACGTCCGCCTCATGTGCCGAGCGGCTCGCCGCGCCAGTGCGACGCCACGCCGAGCTGCTCGAGCCGTTCGCGCCGCGCTACGGCGAGGACGACCGACGACGAGCCCGACCAGCTGCACTCGCAGCTCTTCCGCGGCCCCCGCGACGGGCGGCATCGGGCTCCTCCGCGACCTGCAGGACCTCTACCTGATGGCGCGCCGAGTGCGACATCTCTGGACGCTGATCGGTCAGGCCGCCCAGGGTGCGCGCGACGGCGCAGCTGCTCGAGGTCGTGACCACCTGCGAGAGGAGACCGCGCTCGCAGCTCGACCTGGCTCCGCAGCCGGATGAAGCAGGCCGCCCCGCAGGCCCTCCTGGTGCCGTCGTGAGCGGCGCACCGAGCAGTCTCCAGGCGCGGGTGGTCCTGCGCCCGATCGCCAACCCGCTGCCGCTCGGGTTTCTCGCGCTGGCCGGCGGAACGCTCCTGGTGAGCGGGCTGCAGCTCGGCTGGCTCGGAGTCGACGACACGAAGCCGGTCGCGCTGATCCTGCTCGCCTTCGTCTTCCCGCTGCAGCTCGTCGCATCCATCTTCGGCTTCCTGGGCCGCGATGTCGTCGCCGGAACGGGCATGGGCGTGCTTGCGGGCACCTGGCTCTCGATCGCGCTCGTGACCTTCACCGGGACCGCGGGCTCGACGAGCGACGCCCTCGGCCTGCTCCTGCTGCTCGCAGCCGCGGCGATGCTGGTGCCCGCGATCACCTCCGCGTCGGGCAAGCTCGTCGCAACGGCCGTCCTCACGACCACCTCGCTCCGGTTCGCCGCCACCGGAGCCTTCCAGCTGAACGCGTCGCCGACCTGGGAGGACATCGCCGGCGTCATCGGGCTCGTGCTCTGCGCCGTCGCGCTCTACGCGGCGCTGGCGATGAGCCTCGAGGACGCGAAGCGCGCGACCGTCCTCCCCACCGGGCGACGCGGAAGCGGGCGCGACGCACTCGAGTCCGGCGGGGCCGCGCAGACCGACCGCCTCGAGCATGAGGCCGGGGTCCGCGAGCAGCTGTGAGCGAGACGGGACGACCGGCTGCGACCGCCCCCCTCAACTTCCGTTCGAACGAGCTTCGGTCGGTCATCGAGGGTGGAGACGACGGGCGCATCACCGTCATTCCTCACAACCGCGGCTGAGGACCCGTACCATCCCGCGGCCTCATGGCCGCACCCTCCTCCGACACCAAGACCCGAGACGACCTGCGCAACGTCGCGATCGTCGCCCACGTCGACCACGGCAAGACGACGCTGCTCGACGGCATGCTCTGGCAGTCCGGCGCCTTCCGCGCCGGCTCCGACGTCAACGAGCGCGTCATGGACTCGATGGACCTCGAGCGCGAGAAGGGGATCACGATCCTCGCCAAGAACACGTCGGTCGACCACGACGGCGTGAAGCTCAACATCATCGACACGCCGGGCCACGCCGACTTCGGCGGCGAGGTCGAGCGCGGGCTGACGATGGTCGACGGGATCCTCCTGCTCGTCGACGCCTCCGAGGGCCCGCTGCCCCAGACCCGCTTCGTGCTGCGCAAGGCGCTCGAGCGGCGGCTGCCGGTGATCCTCGTGATCAACAAGGTCGACCGTCCCGACGCGCGGATCGGCGAGGTCGTCGACGAGGTCTACGAGCTCTTCCTCGACCTCGACGCCGACGAGTCCCAGATCGACTTCCCGATCGTCTACACGAACGCCAAGGACCGCTGGGCGTCGATGACGGAGGGCGAGGAGGGAACCGACCTGAAGCCGCTCATGGACCTGATGGTCGAGCAGATCCCCGCGCCCACCTACGAGGAGGACCACCCGCTGCAGGCGCTGGTCACGAACCTCGACGCCTCCCCCTACGTCGGCCGCCTCGCCCTCTGCCGCGTCCACCACGGGACGATCCGGGCCGGCCAGGCCGTCGCCTGGTGCCGCGAGGACGGGACCGTCACCCGGGCCAACGTGACCACGCTCTACACGACCCAGAACCTCGAACGGGTCGAGACCGAAGGAGGCCGGGCCGGGCGAGATCATCGCCGTCGCCGGCATCCCCGAGGTGACGATCGGCGAGACGCTCGCCGACCTCGAGGACCCGCGGCCGCTGCCGGTCACGACCGTCGACGAGCCCTCGCTCTCGATGACCGTCGGGATCAACACCTCCCCCCTCGCCGGCCGCGAGGGCTCGAAGCTGACCGCGCGCCAGATCTACGACCGGCTGCAGCAGGAGCTCGTCGGCAACGTCTCGATCCGCGTCAACGACACCGAGCGCCCCGACGCCTGGGAGGTCCAGGGCCGCGGCGAGCTCCAGCTCGTCGTGCTGCTCGAGATGATGCGCCGCGAGGGCTACGAGCTCACCGCCGGCCAGCCGCAGGTCGTCACCCGCGAGGTCGACGGCAAGACCTGCGAGCCGGTCGAGCGTCTCGCGATCGACGTGCCCGAGGACTACGTCGGCGTCGTCACCCAGGCGCTCGCGGTCCGCAAGGGCCGGATGGAGCAGATGGTCAACCACTCGACCGGCTGGGTCCGGCTCGAGTTCCTCGTCCCCGCCCGCGGCCTGATCGGCTTCCGCACCGAGTTCCTCACCGAGACCCGCGGAACCGGGCTGATGCACCACGTCTTCGACCGCTGGGAGCCGTGGGCCGGCGAGCTCCGCACCCGCCCGACCGGCTCGCTCGTCGCCGATCGTCAGGGCAAGAGCGCCAGCTTCGCCCTCTTCGCCCTCCAGGAGCGGGGATCGATGTTCATCGGACCCGGCGAGGAGGTCTACGAGGGGATGGTCGTCGGCGAGAACGCCCGCGCAGACGACCTCGACGTCAACGCGACGAAGGAGAAGCAGCAGACGAACGTCCGCGCCGCCAGCGCCGACGTCCACGTCCGCCTGATCCCCCACAAGCAGCTCTCGCTGGAGGAGGCGATCGAGTTCCTCCGCGAGGACGAGTGCGTGGAGATCACGCCCAAGAGCAACCGCCTCCGCAAGGTCGAGCTCTCGAAGAACGACCGCGTCCGCGCGGGTCGCCGCGCTCGCGCGGCATCGGCCGAGAACTAGGCGCCCAGAGCTGGACGCCCAGAGCGAGGCGGGGTCCAGTGCGCGGACGGGGGAAACGGGACAGCGAAGGAATCGAACCTTCCAAGCGATGGGCTTCATCGCCCTGCCGGCTTTGAAGGCCGGATGGGCCACCAGACCCCTGCCGCCCCAGGCGAGCCTAGCCTGAGCTCAACGCGGACCGGGTTGCCGCAGGACCCGGCGCTCGCCGTGGCGGATCGTGATCCCGGCGCTGTCCATGTGCTCGAGGATCGCCTGCGCGTAGCGGCGCGTGAGCCCCAAAGCGTCCCGCAGTTCGGCCAGCCCGACCGATTCGCGCTCCCGGATCAGGTCGCTCACGCTCTCCTCGATCCGGGTCATCCGCGAACGGGGATAGGCGACGCCGTCGCGCAGCGTGACGACGTGGCCGGCGCGCACGAGATCCGCGATCAGCCGCTCGACGTCGGCCCGTTCCATGGCGAGCGCGTCAGCGATCTGGGCGGGACCGTCGGGCCGGAGACCGCCGTCGTTCAGGCGGCGCAGGACCCGGACGGCGTCGAGGCCGAGCGGCACCGGCGCGGGTGCCGCGCTCCCCTCCTCCGCCCTCCCGGGCTCGATCAGGCGACCCCGTTCCGATGCCGACGGCGCCCGCGTCGAGCAGCGTCTCCGCGGCGCGCTCCCAGCGTTCGCGTCCGAACCGGCCGAGGGCATAACCGAGGATCGGGACCTGAGCCCAGCTCGCCGGATCGGCCGGCAGGCCACGGGCGCCCGTCGCTTTCAGAGCCGGCGTCAGGACCGCCTCCGGCTCACCATCGAGCGCTCCCCGCAGGGCCTCGATCGCATCGCTCGATGCCGGACCGTGCCGCGGCGGAGCGGGATCGACCACGACGCCGCCTCCGAGCGTTCCCGGCGGCGCGATGCGACGGACGACGAACCGGTCCTCGGCGCGCGCCACGAGCGGCGCCTCCAGCCGCAGCTGGACCAGATCGCCATCCAGCGCAATCGCGCGCGCGGCGACCGAGCGGGTGCCGTGATGGACCTGCACGCGCCGGGGAAGGTCGTCGAAGTCCAGGGCGACATCGAGCCGGAAGCTCGCGACCGGGCCGCCCTCGGGAGCGGTGATGACGTCGCCCCGCTCGAGCTCGTCGCGGTCGACGGAGGCGAGGTTGAGAGCGGCCCGCTGCCCGGCGACCACGCGGTCGACCGGCTCATCATGGTGCTGGATCGAGCGGACGCGGACGATCCGCTCCGACGGGATCATCCGGACCTCGTCGCCGTCGGCGATCGTGCCGCTCGCCAGCGTCCCGGTGACGACCGTGCCGATGCCGCGCAGCGTGAAGACCCGGTCGAGATGCATGACCGGAGCGCGCGGCGGCCAGACCTCGGCACCGGTGCGCGCCCGGATCCCGGCGGCCACGTCGAGGAGCGCCCGGCGCAGCGCGTCCATCCCCTCACCGGTCCTGGCGCTGACCGGGACGATCGCCGCGCCCGGCACCAGCTCCCGAGCCTCCTCCGTCGCCAGCTCGACCGCCTCCGCGGGAGCCGCATCGACCTTCGTGATCGCGACGACGCCCTCGCTCACACCGAGCGCCTCCAGCACCGTCAGGTGCTCGCGGGTCTGCGGCATCACGCCGTCGTCGGCGGCGATCGCCACCAGGAAGAGGTCGATCCCGCTCGCGCCCGCGACCATCGTCCGCACGAGCCGATCGTGCCCGGGCGCGTCGACGACGCCCAGGACCGAGCCCGTCGGGAAGCACCAGCCGCGCGAAGCCGAGCTCGATCGAGATGCCGCGGCGGCGTCTCCTCGGCGAGGCGATCGGTGTTCGATGCCGGTCAGCGCCTCGACCAGGGTGGTCTTGCCGTGGTCGATGTGGCCCGCGGTCCCGAGGACGAGCTCCCGCGGCTCAGCTGACGAGCTCACGTACCGCCGCGCCCGCCACGCGAGCCTCCTCGTCGGTCATCGTCCGCGGGTCGAGCACGATCCGCCCGTCCTCGATCCGCGCGATCACGGGGGGATCTGCGCGCCGGAGAGCCGTGAGCACGCGGTCAGCCCGCACCCGTGCCTGAGCCGGGATCGACCGCGCAGACCGGGCCGGGAAGGAGCGTCGTCGGGAGCGTGCCGCCGCCGGGCCTGGATGCGGAATCGATCACCTCGGCCCGGGGGCCGGCGGCCTCGCGAAGAGCCTCCGCGCGCGCGCGCCAGCGTCGGCCGGCTCCGCCTCGAGCATGGCGACCGCCGGCACCTCGGCTCTCCGGCCCTCGCGGTGGAGCCGGAGCGTCGCCGCCAGCGCGGCGAGCTGCAGCTTGTCGAGGCGCAGCGCGCGAGCGAGCGGGTGGGTGCGGCACCGCTCGACCGCCTCGGCGTCGCCGACGATGATGCCGGCCTGCGGGCCGCCGAGCAGCTTGTCGCGCCGAGCAGCAGACGAGCGTCCGCCCCGGCCGCGACCGATCGCGCCAGGACCGGTTCGTCGCCCATCGGCGTCTCGAGAGCGCCCGGAGCCGAGGTCGTCGATCACCGGCACGCCGCGCGCGGCGCCCAGCTCGCAGAGCTCCGCGAGCGCGGGACGTCTCGGTGAAGCCGACGGTCCGGAAGTTCGACTGATGCACCCGCAGGAGCGCTCCGGTGCGTCGGGTCCGATCGCGGCCGCGTAGTCGCGCGATGCGGGTCCGGTTCGTCGTGCCGACCTCGACCAGCATCGCCGCCGAGCAGCGCGAGGATCTCGGGGAGCCGGAACGAGCCGCCGATCTCGATCAGCTCGTCGCGCGACGACGATGATCTCCCGCCCGCTTGCCGGCGCGGCGAGCGCGAGCAGCACGGCCGCCGCGTTGTTGTTGACCGCGATGGCCGCCTCGGCGCCGGTGAGCTCGCGCAGCAGAGCCTGCGAGGTGATCGTGGCGGCTACCCGCGCTCGCCCGCGGCGAGGTCGTACTCGAGGTTCGAGTAGCCGCGCGGCGACGTCAGCCGACCGCGGCGCGTCGCGGACGGCGCCAGCGGTGCGCGCCCGAGGTTCGTGTGCAGCACGACGCCGGTCGCGTTGATCACGCGGCCGCAGCGTTCCCCGGCTGAGGCGCTCGGCGTGCGCGAGCGCCTCGTGCCGCAGCGACTCCGCGGCGGCGGGGAAGTCGTCGCCGGCGAGGATCCGCTCGCGGCGTTCGGCGATCGCCACGCGCGCGGCGTCGGCGGCGACCCCGGGGGGCGCTTCGAGCGAGGAGGCCAGGACCTCGACCGAGGGCAGCGCGCGCAGCGCTTCTGCTTGGTTGGCCGCCATGCGCTGAGGGTACCCTCGCGTCGCGTGGCGACAAGACCGACAGTCCGCCTCACCGAGCTCTCCCACGGCGCGGGGTGCGGCTGCAAGATCGCCCCCGACCGCGCTCGCCGAGCGTGCTCGCGACCCTCCCGGCGGAGTCGCATCCGGACCTGCTCGTCGGCAGCGACGGCCGCCGACGACGCCGCCGTCTACCGGATCGGTCGACGACCAGGCGATCGTCCTCACCGCCGACTTCTTCACCCCGATCGTCGACGACCCCTACGACTTCGGCCGGATCGCCGCCACCAACGCGCTCTCCGACGTCTACGCGATGGGCGGGCGCGCCGCTCGTCGCGCTCAACCTCGTCGCCTTCCCGCTCGAGGACGCTGCGGCGAGCAGGTCGCTCGCGGACGTGCTGCGCGGCGGGCGCGATGCCGTCAACGCGGCCGGCGCGGTGATCGGCGGCGGCCACTCGATCGAGGACGCCGAGCCGAAGTACGGCCTCGCCGTGACCGGGCATCGTCGACCCGGAGCGGATGCTGACGCAACGCCGGCGGCGCGCCGGCGACGCGCTGGTGCTCACCAAGCCGCTCGGCGCGGGGCTGATCGCGACCGCCGCGAAGCGCGGGCAGGCGCGATGAGGCGGCGATCGCCGCCGCGATCGGGGTGATGACGACCCTGAACGCCGACGCCGCCGACCGCGGCGGTCGCGGCCGGCGCCACGGCAGCGACCGACGTCACCGGCTTCGGGCTCCTCGGCCACCTGCACGAGCTCGCGCTCGCCAGCGGCCTCGCCGCCGAGCTCGACTCCGAAGCGGTCCCCGCGATCGAGGGCGCGCTCGAGCTCGCGGAGCCGGCGAGTCGGTCGCCGGCGGCACCCAGCGCAACTCCCGCCACGCCGCCGAATTCACGACCTACGACGACGCCGTCCCGGAGGCCCGGCGCATCCTCTGCGCCGACGCGATGACCTCGGGTGGGCTCCTCATCGCGATCGGCGGGCAACGGGCGAGCGAGATCCCCGGCGCAGTTGTCTGCTCGCTCGTCGCGGGAGAGGCCGGTCACATCGATGTCGTCTGAGCCGATCGGCACCGCGGGCCTGCTCGCCGAGGCACGGGGGTCGTTCCGGCGGCTGACCCCAGTCTACGCACGGCGAGAGATGAACGACGGTGCGGCTCTCGTCGTCATCTGTCGGATTCCCAGATCGAGCGAGACTGAACCATCCCCGGCTCTGTGCGAGTCCCGCGCAACGCGCTGGAGTGGCGACTTCGAACCCGGTGGCGATCACTGCATCCCCGCCCTCGCGAAACGCGGCCGCGGATCATCCTGCTCTGCGACGAGAGCTATGCCTCGAGCCTCGCCGCGGCGACGCTGGTCCGGATGGACCACGCCACCGACGTCGAGAGAGGCTTCCAGGCCGGCGGGCGCCGAGTCCCCATCTACGCCCCCGTCACTCGGGGGTGAGCGGCGCCCATCGGCTCGCGCTCCTCGTCGCTCTCCTCGCTCAGCCCGCGGTCCATCCACCGAGCCCCGACCGTGTCTGTCAGACCGTGAGCGAGGATCGAGGCGAGCACCACTACCGAGACGATCTGGAACATCTCGCCGATCTGGCACGCCCTATTCGAGGATGAAGAGCGCGAACAGCATCGACGCGACCCCCTTCGACCGAACCATGCGAGGAACGCGCGTGGACCCGTGGCATCCCCGAGCGCACCATCGCGATCATCACCGCCCCGAGCCGCCCGATCACGAGCGTGAAGACGGCCAACCCGACACCCGCCAGCGCCGCGCTGGACACGCCGCCCTCGCTACCAGCGCCCCGAAGGAAGAGGTCACTGTCTGCAGACGAGCTGAGGCTCTCGTTGAACTCCTGGAACGAGTTCAAGGTGCTGTGCTCCGTGACGCCGAGCGTGATGCCGGCCGCGAAGTGGCGATGAAGCCGTTGCCGATAGTCATCTTGGAGATCCCGCAGGCGATGAGGCCGATTCCCAGCGCGTAGACGCCCTGGAACTTCCCGTCTACCTCGGCCGCGACACGCCCTTCGCCGCCCTGCTGGCGAGAGCCGCGACCGCGATGCCGATCAGCAGCTCCGCGAAGGCCTCGCCGATCAGGTGGGCGGCCTCGATCCCGGGGGACCCCTCGCCCGCCGAGATGGCGATGAGGACGAGACGAACGGCAGAGCGAGGCCGTCGTTGAGCCCTTATTTCGAGATTGAGCGTGTGCCCGAGTTAGGTGGACTCCGCGCGCGGCGACCACCGAGGAGGTGATCACGGGATCGTTAGGGGCGACGATCGCCCCGATCAGGAAGGCCTCGACCCAGTCGAGCTCGGGGAACAGCAGCTTCGCCGCGACCCCGACGAACACCGCCGTCAGCGGCATCGCGATGGCCAGCGCTCGCGCGGCCCGCGCCCGATGGCCGACGAGCAGCTTGCGCTCTACGATCATCCCTATCGCTGAACAGCGTGAAGATGAGGCGAGCTCGACGACCGCCGCGACGCCCGGGACCCCGCGCGTCACGTCGACGGCCCCCGCCGCGTCGAGCACTATGCCGGCAAGGACGGCGAGACCGAGACCGAGAGATCGTCCCCCGCGCGAGTCCCGAGAGCGCCAGGTGACGAGCAGCAGCACCCCGATGACCAGGACGATCTCGGGAAGCGGGGTCCACTGCTGCGGCGGTCCGGCTGCCCGCGCGGCTCCGGCTGAATCGCGCGGGGTCGCGGCTCGCATGGAACTGAGCCACGTCCCGTGGTCCTATTTGGACCACAGACGTAGTTCAGGTCGCTCGCGAAGGGGGCATAGCGCGGCGTGAAAGCGGCGAAAACGCGTGGGAGGCCGCGGCGTTCGTGGCCTCAGGTGCCGTTTCGTCTGGATCCGCGACCGCTGCAGGTCCGCCGTGTAGTGCGCGTCGCGCGCTGAGCGCAGCCCGCCTCGAAACGCTCCAGCGCGTGCAGATCGCTCCGGCGAGACGAGGCCCGCGCCGGCGACCGCGCGGAACGGCTCCCCCTCCAGGTGCTGATCACGGCCGCTCCGCTCCCGCGAGCAGCTTCGCTGCCTTGCCGAACCGCCCGGCCTTTCCCTCCTCTTAAGGCTTGCCCACCGATCCGAGGCGTGCTCCATGTCGTTGTACCGCGAACTCGGCGAGGGCGCCGCCGATTGCCAGCCGCCGCGCAGGCCCGCGCTGTTCGGCTGGGTCAAGGCAACTGCGGCGGCGCCGGCACTGGCGGCCGCTCTCGCTGCGAACACGAAAGGCAACTCCCGACGAGCCTCACTCCACGCAGGAATCGCGCTATTGGCGACGAGTACAGCCGTATAGGTCGCGAGCGGCAGGCCGAGGACGGCCGCCGCGGCCTCGGCGGCCCGGAACGCAACGGCTCGGGTTCGAACGGAGCATGCCGTACGCGGCCGGAGCCACAGCCGCGCCGTTGAGCGAGAGGATCCAGGAACCGACGCTCATCGGCGAGGTGATCTTGAACACCCGCAGCATGTTGAGAAAGCGCTCGGGCCGGCCCAGGTCGGAGATCAGCAGGATCGGGCTGACGGAGATCCCGGCCAGGGAAACGAGCCAGGCGCGTTTGGCGAGCGGGCGGTTGCCCGAAGAGCGAAGCGGCAAACCCAAGCATCGAGGATGCTCCAGCCAGTCCTCCGGTGAAGAAATAGAGGGGGATCTCCCAAGTCCACGTCGGCTGCTTGACGATCGGTCGGCCGTGATAGGAGGATGGTCGCTCCTTGGGCACCATCAGCTGCTCGCCACCGCCGCGCTTCTTGCCCCGACCGCGCCGCTGCGGGTGGCCTGCGCGGACGCAACCTCCCCGCGCGCCCCGTGTGCCGCCGCGAGTCTTCCCGGCCCGGCACTCACAGCTCCGCCTCGTTCATCGCCGACCGCCGATCGCCGCGGCGAGAACGCCAGCCCCCAATGCGACGGCGGCGACCCGCCGCGGCCGCCCAGGCCTCGCCTAGGCGGCGGGTCGGGACCACCGGATCGGGCGGCAGGCCGTACGACCTCGGGCTCGTCGAGCAGCAGGAAGAACGCGCCGGCGCCGCCGACGCCGTCGCTCGGGTCGTCGCCGTAGAGGCGGGCGTCGGCGATCGCCCGCGCTCGTGCAGCGTGCTCGACCCGCCGTCGCGCGCGCTCGCGCAGCTCCTCGAGCTCGCCGAACTGGATCGAGTCGGTCGGGCAGGCCTTGGCGCAGGCCGGCTCCATGTCGTCCTTGAGGCGGTCGTAGCAGAGCGTGCACTTCCAGACGCGCCCGTCGTCCTCGCGCCGGTCGAGGACGCCGAAGGGGCAGGCCGGACGCAGTAGCCGCAGCCGTTGCAGATGTCCTCCTGGACGACGACCGTGCCGAACTCGGTGCGGAAGATCGAGCCGGTGGGGCAGACCGTCGAGGCAGCCGGCGTCGGTGCAGTGCTTGCAGACGTCGGAGCTCATCAGCCAGCGGAAGCCCTCATCGTCGGCCTTGGCTTCGACCCCCGCGTCGACAAGCTGCTGGCGCTGCGCCTCAGCGACCCAGGAGTCGGGCGCGGCGCTGACGCCGTCGACCTCGACCTGCTGCTCGATGAAGGCGACGTGGCGCCACGGTTCGGCGCCGAGCGCCGCGGTGTTGTCGTAGGACGTCGCCGGTGAAGCCCGCAGTTCGTCGGCGGGCACGTCGTTCCACTCCTTGCAGGCGACCTCGCAGGCCTTGCAGCCGATGCAGATGCTGGTGTCGGTGAAGAAGCCGACGCGCGGCTGCTCCTCGTCCCCAGCTCGATGCAGCCGTCCGCGTCCCGAGCCAGCTCGGTCCGTTCACGTGCCGCTCCGATCCCGGCGCGTCGCCGATAGTCGTCGACGAGGCCGAGCAGCGCCGCACCGCGCGGCCGGCGGCCGGCGACGATGTCGCAGGTCGAGCGCCTTGGTCTCCTGGATGTGGACGTTGGGGTCGAGCGACGATCGCGAACAGGTCGTTGGCGGCGTCGCCGGTGCCGAGGCCGTTGCGAGCCCCAGTGGTAGGGCAGGCCGACCTGGTGGACGTCCGGCCGCCGACCCGCAGCGGCGGCATCCGCTCGGTGACCATCACCCGCGCCTCGATCGCGGCGCGCGAGCGTGACGATCGTCGCCCAGCCGCCGTGCTCGAGCCCGCGCTCGGCCGCCAGCTCGGGGCTGACCTCGCAGAAGATCTCCGGCTGCAGCTCGGCGAGGTAGGGGACCGAGCGGCTCATGCCGCCGGCGGTGTGGTGCTCGGTCAGCCGGTAGCGTGGTGACCACGTAGGGGAAGACCTCGGTGCCCGGCGCGTCGCCGTGAGCGGGTTGTACGCGTTCTCGCGGTCGGGATACAGCTCGCGCGTCGGGGTTGGCGCTGCTGGGCGTAGAGCGCGTTGCCGAACGGCGACTCGTGCGGCTCGTAGTGGGTCGGCAGCGGGCCGTCGGCGAGCCCGGGCGGCGCGAAGAGCCAGCCCGGCCGTCGGCCTGCATGATGAACGGCTCGTCGCCGCGCAGCGCCATCTCGGCCTCGCGCGCCCGTCGGCCGGGCACGTAGTCGGGCGCCTTGTCGGCCTTGAAGTCGGGGACGTCGTGCGCCGGTCCACTTGCCCTCGCTCCTCGTCCCACCAGACGTAGCCGCTTGCGCTCCGACCAGGGCTTGCCCGTCGGGTCGGCCGAGGCGCGGTTGTAGAGGATCCGGCGGTTCGTCGGCCAGGCCCAGCCCCACTCCGGCGCGACCCAGCTCTGCTCGCGGCCCGGCTTGCGGCGCGCGGTCTGGTTCACGCCGTCGGCGTAGCAGCCGCGAGTAGATCCAGCAGCCGCAGGCGGTCGAGCCGTCGGCCTTCAGCTCGGTGTAGCCGGCGAGCGCCTTGTCCGTCGGTCAGGTCGACGCCGCTGATCTCGCGCAGCACCGCCTCGGCGTCGGGCTCGTCGTGCGGGCCCTCGGTCGGGTAGTCCCAGGTCAGGTCGAGGATCGCGCCGGTCGCGTCGGCTCGTCGGAGCCCGCGAGCCGCTCGCGGATCAGGCGGCCGAGGTGGTAGATGAACCACAGCTCGGTGCGGCAGTCGCCCGGCGGCTCGACGGCCTTGTGGTGCCACTGCAGGAGCCGCTGGGTGTTGGTGAAGCTGCCGTCCTTCTCGGTGGCGCGGCGGCGGGCAGGAAGAAGACCTCGGTGCCGATGTCCTCGGGCGAGCTCGCCGCGTCTCGATCTCGGGGCCGTCCTGCCAGAAGGTCGCGCGTCTCGATCTCCTCGAGGTCGCGCACCACCAGCCAGTCGAGCTTCGCCAGCGCCGAGCCGGTGCAGCCGCGCGTTGGCCGAGCCGACCGCCGGGTTCTCGCCCATGCACGAAGTAGCCCTTGACCTTGCCGTCGAGCATGTCCGAGCGACGGTGGCGTAGGTGCGAGTGGTCGCCGGTGATGCGCGGCAGGTGGTCGAAGCAGAAGTCGTTCTCCGCGGTCGCGGCGTCGCCGTACCAGGCCTTCAGCAGGCTGACGATGTAGGCGTCGCATGTTGCCCCAGCAGCCGTTCTTCGGCGGCGTTCGGCTCGACGAAGGCGTCGAGGTCGCCGGTGCTCGTGCGGTGCGGCATCGGGATGTAGCCGGGCAGGATGTTGTAGAGCGTCGGGATGTCGGTCGAGCCCTGGATCGAGGCGTGGCCGCGCAGGGCCAGGATGCCGCCGCCCGGCCGGCCGATGTTGCCGAGCAGCAGCTGCAGGATCGCGGCGGTGCGGATGTACTGCACGCCGACCGTGTGCTGGGTCCAGCCGACCGCGTAGACAGAACGCCGACGGTGCGCTCGCGGCCGGAGTTCGCGCACGAGCGCCTCGGCGACCTCGAGGAAGCTGCTCCTCGGGACGCCGCAGATCTCGCTCGACCATCTCCGGCGTGTAGCGGGCGAAGTGCCGCTTGAGGACCTGGAAGACGCAGCGCGGGTGCTCGAGCGTCGCGGTCGGTCTCCGGCGGCTCGCCGTCGCTCGAGCGTCGCCGCCGTGCGCGCCGTGCGCCTGCTCGCCGGTGACGTGCTCGCCGTGCTCGCGCTTGTCCGCCGGCGGCGGCGACGTCCATCCCCTCGTACTGCCACGCTGTCGATGTCGTAGCTGCCGCTCGTCCGGCGTCCAAGCCGGAGAAGAGGCCCGTCGAGGTCCTCGGTGTCGCGGAAGTCCTCGCGCAGGATCGTCGCGGCGTTGGTGTAGGTCGACGACGTACTCGCGGAAGTCGTGCCCGTTCTGCGAGCACGTGGTTGATCAGCCCGCCGAGGAAGGCGATGTCGGTGCCGGCGCGGAGCGGCACGTGGAGGTCGGCCATCGCGCTCGTGCGGCGTGAAGCGCGGGTCGACGTGGATGACCTTCGCCCCGCGCTCCTTGGCCTCCATCACCCACTGGAAGCCGACCGGATGGCACTCGGCCATGTTCGAGCCCTGGATGACGATGCAGTCGGAGTTCTGCAGGTCCTGCTGGAAGGTCGTCGCGCCGCCCCGACCGAACGAGGTGCCCAGACCGGGGACGGTGGAGCTGTGTCATATGCGCGCCTGGTTCTCGATCTGGACGACGCCGAGGCCGTGAAGAGCTTCTTGATCAGGTAGTTCTCCTCGTTGTCGAGCGTCGCGCCGCCGAGGTGCGCGATCCCCAGCGTGCGGTTCAGCGGCTCGCCGTCCGTCGGTCTCGCTCTGCCAGCCGCGCTCGCGCGGGTCGCGATCACCCGGTCGGCGATCATGTCCATCGCCGTCGTCGAGGTCGAGCTCCTCCCAGTCGGTCGCGCGTCGGGCGGCCGGTACTTGACCGTGTACTCGCGGCTCGGGCTGGTGGACCAGCTGCAGCGACGCCGCGCCCTTCGGGCAGAGCCGGCCGCGGGAGATCGGGCGAGTCCGGATCGCCCTCGATCTGGGTGACCCGCCGTCCTTGACGTAGACGTGCTGGCCGCAGCCGACGGCGCAGTACGGGCAGACCGAGCCGACGACCTCGTCGGCGTCGGCGGTGCGGGGGCGCAGCGTCGCCGAGCGCGGCGAGCGCGCCGCCTTGCCGAGTCCGAGCAATTTTAAAAAAAAAAAAAAAAAAAAAAAAAAAAAAAAAAAAAAAAAAAATATGGAAGCAATCATCGCCTACCCCCGTACGGAACCCTTAATCCGGACTTCGGAGATCTGCGGTTGGGGGACTGGATGCGGGGCACCCGTCCGCCGTGAAGGGCACGCGCGACGCGTTCGATTCAGTCTGGGTTCCCTACCTACTGATCGCGGGAACCGTCGCCGTCCTCGTCATCGGCTCCATCGCCTACGCGGTACTCCGCTACCGGGTCCGCGGGGACAAGGCCTCGCGCGAGGAGCTACCGGAGCGGACGGGCCGGCTCGTCCGGCTGCAGATCGCCTACGCGCTCGCGGTGGCGGTTGCGGCGGGTGTGGCGCTCAGCTTCACCTTCCACGCTCTGACGAAGATCTCGACCCTCACCGACGAGGCTCCCGTGGCCACGATCGACGTCACCGCCTTCCGCTGGGGCTGGCGCTTCGACTACGGCGAGGGGTCGTCGTCACGGGCAACGCCGAGCGCGTGCCGACGCTCATCGTCCCGGGCGGCGAGCTCGTCCGCTTCGAGCTGAGCTCGCGCGACGTCATTCACTCGTTCTGGGTGCCGGAGGAGCGGTTCAAGCGCGATGCCTTCCCGGGTGAGACGACGGAGTTCGGGCTCGTCTTCGGCGACGAGGCCTCGAGGGCCGCTGCGCCGAGTTCTGCGGCATCCAGCACTACGCGATGGGCTTCCACGTGACCCCGGTCTCCCCGGAGGCCTTCGACGCTGGCTGGCGGAGCGCCGGGACCGAGCCGGTGAGAGCCCGTGAGCGCTGTGCCCGCCCGGCGGCTGCGCCCGCTCGAGCTCGACGCGCTGCTCTCGACTGACCACAAGCGAACCGCGGCGAAGCTCGCGGTGCTCGCGCTGCTCCTGTTCCTGCTGGCCGGCCTGCTCGCGCTGGTGATGCGCAGCGAGCTCGCCGAACCCGGCCTGCAGGTCGTCGGCGAGAGCACCTACGACCAGCTCTTCACGATCCACGGTCGCTGATGATCTACTTCGTCATGACGCCCCTGGCGCTGGCGCTGGGCTCTACTTCGTGCCGCTGCAGATCGGCGCGGCCGAGGTGGCGGCGCCTCGTCTGACCGCCTTCGGCTACTGGCTGATCACAGGCGGCGCGATCACCCTCCTCTCGGGCGTTCTCGCAGACGGCGGGCCGGGACAGGCCGGATGGACCGCCTACCCACCGCTCTCGGGATCGCAGGCGACCCCGGGCAGCGGCATGGACATGTGGGTGATCGGCGTCCTCCTCGCCGCTGCGGGTCGACCCTGCTCGCTGGGACGATCCTCGCGACGATCCTGCGGCTCCGAGCACCCGGGATGACGATCTTCCGGATGCCGCCGTTCACGTGGACGATGTTCTTCACATGCCTGATGACGATTTTCACGTTCCCGGTGCTGGTCGCGGCGATGGCGCTGCTCATGGCAGAGCGGCTCGGCGCCGGCGATCTTCAACTCCGGCAGCGGTCCGGTCATTTACCAGCATCTCTTCTGGTTCTACGGGCATCCCGTCGTCTACGTCATCTTCTTCCCCTTCCTCGGTGCCGTCGCCGAGGTCGTTGCCACCTTCTCGCGCCAGCGGTTCTTCGGCTACCGGTCTTCGTACTCGGCCTCGCTGATCTTCACCGGTCTCTCCATAGCCGTCTGGGCGCATCACATGTTCGCCACTGGAGCGCTCTCGATCTCGCTCAACAACTTCTTCGCGTTCAGCTCCCACGTCCTCGCGATGCCCGCCGGGATCGAGTACTTCGAATTGATCGCGACGATGATCGGTGGCGCGATCCTGCTTCGCACGCCGATGCTCTTCGCGATCGGTTTCATGGTGCAGTTCCTGATCGGCGGTCTCACCGGGATCATGCGTCGGCTCCCCGCCCATCGACTACCACGTCCACGACAGCTACTTCGTCGTCGGTCACTTCCACTACACGCTGTTCGCGCGGCAGCCTCTTCGGCGGCTTCGGCGGGCTCTACTACTGGTTCCCGAAGGTCACCGGAGCGATGCTCCGGGAGCGGCTCGGGAAGGCGCACTTCGTGCTGATCGTCGATCGGCGCCAATATCACCTTCTTCCCGATGCTCATCCTCGGTCTATGACGGGATGCCGCGCCGGTCGCCGGTTTACTCCGCCGACGCCGGCTTCACCTCGGCGAACCTGATCTCGTCGATCGGCTCGGGCGTGATCGCCGTCAACGTCGCGATCTTCCTCGTCAACGTCGTAGATCTCGCTTCGGCGCCGGGAGCCGGCGGGCGATGACCCCTGGGGCGGGCAGTCGCTCGAGTGGGCGACAAGCTCGCCACCGCCACGGTTCAACTTCCGCAGCCTGCCTCCAGTCCGATCGCGCACCCCCGTCCTCGACCGCCGGGAGAAGGCCGCCGCATGAACGGGGGCGGCGACACCGATGATCCGGCCGAGGCAACCGATCACGGCGGGTTGAACGGCCTCACGGCGGAGCGGCCCTGGCTGGTCCCGGTCGCCTGGGCGCTCTGGGTCGATGTTCTCGCGTCGGTCATCGCAGTCTGGAGCGGGGACGAGGTCTCCACCGCGCTGCTCGGGGGCGCCGCGCTCGCGGCCCTGGCGGGAGCCGGCGGCTACGCCCTCCGGCAGCGCGAGATCTCCGAGCGCACCGTCGTCGAGACGAGCGCGGCGCCGCTCCTGCTCGCGGCCGGCACGACGATCGCACTCAACGGCGTGGCGTTCGGGCTCTGGCTGCTGCTGATCGGCCTCGAGGTCATCGCCTTCGGGACGGCCCTGCTCCTCCGTGACGGGCGGGCGCCCCGATGAGGAGGCTGCTGGCTCCCCTCGCGGTCGTCTGCGCCCTGGGAGCGGTCGCGGTCGTCGCCGGCTCCGATGCAGCGCGCACCCAGGACGCACTCGCGGCGACGACCGACGGCGCGATGAATGGTGCGAGCGACGGCGCCGAGGACGCTGCCGTCGCCGAGGGTCGCGACCTCTACCTGCAGTCCTGCGCGAGCTGCCACGGCTTCGACGCGGAGGGCGTCGAGGGGCGGGGACCGGACCTGCACGGGGCAGGCGCGGCCTCCGCCGACTTCTACCTCCGAACCGGCCGGATGCCGCTCGCGAATCCGGGCGACGAGCCGAAGCGCGCAGACCCGCTGCTGTCCGATCCGGCCATGGACGCGCTCACCGCCTACGTCGGCTCCCTCGGCGGTCCTCCGATCCCCGAGGTCGATCCCGCGGCCGGTTCGGTCTCGGAGGGGCAGGAGCTCTTCACCGAGTCCTGCTCGGGCTGCCACGCGATCTCCGGACGCGGCGGCGTCGTCGTCGGCGCGCAGGCCCCGTCGCTGACCGAGTCCTCGGCCACCGAGATCGCGGAGGCGATCCGGGTCGGGCCGTTCGTGATGCCGGCGTTCGGGCACCGCCAGCTCGACGACGGCGAGGTCGACTCGATCGCGCGCTACATCGAGGAGGTCGTCGACGAGCCCGATGACAGCGGCGGCTGGGGGATCGGCCACATCGGCCCGGTCCCGGAGGGCATGGTCGCGTGGCTGCTCGCGCTCGTGGCGTTGCTGCTCGTCGCCCGGCTGATCGGCGAGCGAACCGGGAGCCGCGGATGAACCGCGACCACGCGGAGCTCGCGGTCGCGGGCCTGCTTCTGCTCGTGGCGGCCGCTGCCGTGGGGTTCGTGGTCACCTACGTCGCGGGCGCCGACACGCAGGCACTCGGGCTCACCGCCGGCCTCGCCTTCGCCTCGCTCGCGGCCGCGTGCGTGATCGCGGGCACCCGCGTCGTCCGTTCGGAGCAGCGCTCGGAGAGGCGGGCCGACTACTCGCACGCCCTCGAGCCCGGCCCTGAGACGTCCGAGCTCAAGGACGAGCTCGCCGCCGGCGCCGATGGGATCACCCGCCGCCGGGTCATCGGCGGCGCCGCCGGGCTCGCCGGCGTGGCTCTCGGCGGCGCGCTCGTCGTCCCCGCCGCGTCGCTCGGCCCCGATGACTCCGTCCTGACCGGCGATCCATGGTCGGAGGGCACCCGGCTCGTCGACGGCGACGGGAACCCGATCGGCTCCGACGTGCTGGTCCGAGGCGGGTTCCTGACCGCCTTCCCGGAGGGGGCGGAGCCGAACACCTCGGGAGCACCGGTCGTCGTCGTCCGGGTGGACCCGGAGGAGCTCGAGCTGCCCGCCGAGCGCGCCGTCGTGGGCCCCGCTGAGGGCATCTCGCCTACTCGAAGATCTGCACGCACGCGGGTTGCGCGGTCAACCTCTTCCGCTCCCCGCTCTACGAGCCCGCTTCCCCGACTCCGGCGCTGGTCTGCCCGTGCCACTTCTCGGCCTTCGACGTCCGCCGCGCGGCCGAGGTGATCTTCGGGCCCGGCGGGGAGGCCCCTCCCCCAGCTCCCCCTCCGGATCGAGCGTGACGAGCTGGTCGCCGCCGGTCCGCTCTCCGGGCGGGTTGGCCCCTCATGGAGCGGGGTGCGCGAGTCGTGAGCGAAGCGGCCGCCGCGCCCGGCAAGCCCGCCGACCTCGTCGAGGCGCTCGAGCAGCGCAGCGGCGGGACCGGCTTCATCCGCGCCACGCTCCGTTACGTCTTTCCCGACCACTGGTCGTTCCTGCTCGGCGAGATCGCGCTCTACTCGTTCATGGTCCTCGTCGGGACCGGCGTCTTCCTCGCCCTCTTCTTCGAGCCCAGCCTCGCCGAGACGACCTACGACGGCTCCTACGCGCCGCTGCGCCGGCCAGGAGATGAGCCGCGCCTACGAGTCGTCGCTGAGTCTCTCCTTCGACGTTGACGGCGGCCTGCTCGATACGGCAGACCCACCACTGGGCGGCGCTGCGTCTTCCTCGCCGCGATCGCCGTCCACCTGATGCGCATCTTCTTCACCGGCGCCTTCCGCAAGCCGCGCGACGTCAACTAGCTGCGTCGGGCTGACGATGCTGACGCTGGCGATCGTCGAGGGCTATGCGGGCTACTCGCTGCTCGACGACCTGCTCTCGGGAATGGGTCTCGCGATCGGCAACGCGACCGCCCTCTCGATCCCGGTCGTCGGGGGCGACGTCGCGAGCCTCGATCTGGGGCGGTCAGTTCCCGGCGCTCCGACGCCTTCATCTCACGGCTCTTCATCGCCCACGTCTTCATCCTGCCGGCGCTTGATCGCGGCGCCTGATCGGCGCTCCACCTCGCGCTGATCGCGCGCCCGCACCACACCCAGTTCCGCGGTGCCGCGGCGGGCCGAGGACAACGTCGTCGGCACGCCGCTCTGGCCCGCGCTACGCCCTGCGGAGCCTTGGCCTGCTTCTTCGCGACGGCCGCCGTCCTGTTCGCCCTCGGAGGCCTCGTGCAGATCAACCCGATCTGGCTCTGGGGGCCGTACGAGACCTACCAGGCGACGAACGGGGCCCAGCCCGACTGGTACCTCGGCTGGCTGATCGGGGCGCTGCGGATCATGCCGGGCTTCGACGTCATCATCGGCGACTACACGCTGATCCCGAACCCGTTCTTCGGCGGATGTGCTCTTCCCGGCCGGGGTCTTCGGCTTCCTCTACGCCTGGCCGGTGCTCGAGCGGCGCCTGACCGGCGACCACCTGCCTCACAACCTCCTCGACCGGCCGCGCGACACCCCACGCCGCACGGCGGTCGGCGCAGCGCTGATGGCACTCGTCGCCTCCGTGTTCTTCGCCGGGGCGGCCGACCGCGCCTTCGTCGAGATCGGGATCGGCTACGAGACCCAGGTCTGGATGTACCGGGGGATCACGCTCCTGCTTCCCGTGCTCACCTACGTGACGACGCGCCGGATCTGCGAGGGCCTTCGCGCAAGCGGGTCCACTCCGACGAACCCCCTGCCGACGCGGCTGCGGCGCTCCGCCGGCGGCGGCTGGACCACCGACTGAGCACCGGTCTCCACGGCCGGCGCACGCTGGCCGTGGAGACCACGTCCGACGATCGGCGTCAGCCGATCGCGTCTGCCGAGAGCTGAGAGGTCGCCGGATCCCCCCGCGGCCGGCGCACGCCGACCGCGGAGGCCATCCGGCGATCGGCCTCAGCTGATCGCGTCCTTCACCTTGTCGACGACGCCGTCGCCGCCGGCACCGTTGTCCTGGGCGACCGTGCCCGTCGGCTGCTCGGGGAGCCCGGCTGCGGTGCGCAGCTTCTTGGCGATCTCGGCGATCTCCTCGGGCGCGTAGTCCGAGGCGAACACGTCGGGCTGGTCTGGGAGGTCCATCGGCGGGAAACCCTCCGGGGCCTCGTCGACGACCTCGAGGTCCTCGCCCGTCTCCGGATGGGGGCCGTTGAACACCGCGCCGAGCTCCAGGTAGTCGCTCGGGGAGAACCGGTAGAGCTTTCGGTGCTCGCCCTTCTCGATGTGCGGCTGGCACTCGGGGATCTTCTCCGTCGGGATCCGCGGGCTCGGGAACATCTTCATCAGGTCGGCGCCGGTGAGCAGTTCGATCGCTCGTGCATAGGCGATCTGGTGAACACCGCCACGGCACAGCAGGTAGCCGGTCAGCGCCTTTGAAGCGGGGTGGTCGACCATCTCGTAGACCTTCAACTTGTTGTTCCTCGCACCCGTCTCGAGGAAGAAGTTGTGCGTCAGGTCCTCGATCAGATCGCCGGATGCGTGGACGTAGTCGCCGCTCCACGGGTTGCCGTTGGAATCCTGAGGAAGCGCCGCCCTGCCGCCCGCGATGAAGTGCTGCGGGTTGCGCCAGTCGTCGGGGTTCACGCTCTCCGGAGCGGTGACGTCGACCTTGGACGGGTCGGTCAGCATCGTGTTGATCGCTGCGGCGACGATCTCGATGTGGCCGAACTCCTCAGCCGCGATGTTGGCGACTAGGTCGTAGAAAGGGCGGGCGCCCTGGCGGTTGCGGAAGTTGAACGACTGGAACGTGTAGTTCATCAGCGTCGACATCTCGCCGTACTTACCGCCGAGCAGCTCCTGGACGGCCGCTGCGCCCCTGGGGTCGGGGTCCGAGGGAGGCGGCAGCTGCGCCGCGTGACGGTCGAAACGGAGGATCATGGTGGGCCTTTCGTTCGCTGGGGCTGTTCTGCGAACGAGCCCTGCGGAGCCCCCAGAGGGCCCACCACCGTCGTTTGCTCGTGGAAGCCAGCGCCCTGTGAAGGCTCGACCTTGACCCCTCGGCTGCCCCACCCCGCGCGGCGCAAACGCGACGTGACTCAGTCGATCAGGAGGACGGGTCGAACACGAAGATCTCGAAGAGCACGTCGGGGTCGAACATGATCTGGCTGTGGTAGGTGGCCACCTTCCTCCCGGTGATCTCCTCCACGATCGACCGCAGGTGCTGGCCGTACTCGTCCTGGAAGGCAAGCCGGAAGGATCTCGCGTCGTCCTCCCTGCCGGCCGACACCATCGTCCGCTCTGCCGTCGTCGCGGGTTGCCTCATGACGACGACCAAGATGTCCTCCTCGATGAAATGCGCCCTCGCCGAGTCGGGACCCTTGCCGTAGTGCTCTTTCACGGCTGCGACGAGCCCGCGGACGAGAGCCTTCGTCAGCGGCTCCGCCGCGGCGTCTCCTCCGACCGACGGCGCGGTCACCCGCCGTCCTTCGGGTACCACGCGGCGTTGCCGCACTCAGGGCAGGGAGGGAGAGTCCCCTCACGCTCGAGCTCCAGCCGGAACCCGCAGTTCGTGCAGCCGTACTTGCCGGCCGCCACCTCGCGGGCGGCCGGGATCCTCCTGTCCTCGAGCTTGCTCAACCGCCCCTCCTGACGTTCGCTTCTCCCTGATGCTGCCCCGGGCGAAGCGTCCGAAAACGACACCGCCTGACCGCTCGACGAGCGGTACATGCCCCCGTTGAACCCGAAATCAGAACGGGCCGCCAAGAAGCGGCCCGTCCATGGAGATCGCCGGTACACAGTCTGCTGCAGCGAGTCTCAGGACCGAAATGCCCCGGGCGGCGGCTCGGGAAACCGCGCATCTGATGCCTGAATCGAACCGGTCAGCCGGCTGCGGCCACTGAATGGAGCGGCTCGAGGACGAACACCTCGGTCGCCGTCCCGCCGTCGTTCGGGTTGATGCCGCTGACGAAGTTCTTGACCCGCCGGCCCGTCGCGTCCTCGATCACCGCGATGAACTCCTCGGAGTCGTGGCGCTGCATGAAGGAGCGCGAATCGGCGACGCTGCCCTCGCCCCCTCCGCGCACCATGTTCTCCTCGGAGGAGGTGAGCACACCCTCGAGCACGCAGGTGACCAAGTCGCCCTCCATGATCGTCCTCGCCTGCTCGGGGCCGCGGCCGAACTGCTTGCGATGAAGCGCCACCATGGCGTTGGAGATCTCGGTCTTCGTTTCGCCGCGGGTCGATGCAGTCATCGATTCCTTCCCGGCTCTCCGAGCGCACGCGCGGACGAAACGCCTTGTCAATTCGGGACCCCGAACCCGATCCGAGCGCGGTGGCCTCATCCGAGGATAGTCCCTGCGCAGGCCCAGGCGGACGGCAGCCGCTAACCTCGCTGCCACTGGGTGCTCTGACGGCACGGACGGCGATTTCGAACGTCGCGAGGTGAAGTCACCGCAACCGGCTCCTGAATCGGCGAGGGAGCGTGGGTCTTCCAAGGCCTTCCTCTTCTGCTGACCGCCCCAAGATCAACCAAACGCAGGAGCCATCCCCTTGGCCGACCCGGACGTCGCGCGCCAAAGCACATCTCACGAGACGTCGAGCGAGATCTCGCGCGGCATCGTGCAGCTCTACTCGACCCTCTATGGGCGCGGCCCCGACCGTGCCCGCACGCACGTCGCGGAAAGCTACGTGCTGACACTGCTCTACGGCTGCTTCACGGCGGCGGAGCACACGCTTCTCGAGGCTGGCCGTACGAAGCAGGTCGAGGAGACGCGCCGGGCTTTCCAGGAAGCGGTCCGTGACGACTTCGTCCGCGTCGTCGAAGAGGCCACCGGGCGCGAGGTCGAGACCTTTCTGAGCCAGACCGAAGTCGACTCGAACGTCTCCATCGAGGTGTTCCTGCTGAAGGTGGACGAGGCCGCCGCTTCGAAATGAGCGGGGAAGCCGAACGCACGCGCGGCGCCGGGGAGATGATCGCGGAGGAGATCGAGCGGGTTCAGCGCGAGTCCTACGGGGTGGGCTCCGAGAAGACCACCGTCACGATCGGCGAGGATCTCGTCGTCGTCGTCCTCGAGGTTGAGCTGGCACCGTTCGAGCAGACGCTGCTCGACGCCGGTCGGCCGGACGCGATCAAGGATGTCCGCGAGAACTACCAGCACGCAATCGGCGCGACGTTCTGCGCGATCGTCGAACGAGCCACGGGGCGACGAGTCAGCGCGTTCCTGAGCTCGATGTCCATCGATCCTCTCTACGCGGTCGAGCTGTTCAGGCTCGCGCCTGCGGCGACTGGCTAGCGGGGGGCCGTCGTCTCCGGCTCGAGGAAGAAGAGCTCGGTGGCGAGGTCCGGCTCGAAATGGATCCCGCTCACGAACGCGACGACCTCGCGGCTCGTGAGCCTGGTGATGATCTCCTTGAACTTCCCTTCGAGTGCCAGTTGGTGGACGAGCCGCGTCTCCCGGACGCGATCGATGTTCCCCGAGCGAATGAGCGTCCGCTCGACCGGGGTGAAGATGTCCGTGAGCGTGCAGAGCACCACGTCGTCGACGAGGATCGTCTTCGCGGCACCCGGCCCGCGTCCGAAGTGCTCGCGGTGCAGCGCGACCATGGCATTCGAGACATCGGTGAGGATCTCTCCTCGCGGGCGGGCGTCTCGATCGACCAAACGACGGCTCTCCTTCAAGTCGGGTCCAGCGGGAACGGCTTCCCCATCGGACCTTCAAGCTTCTGGGACGGCCAACGTCTGTCGCTCCCGGGAGTGCCCAGCTCGGCGCGATCCTGCGGAGCGCCCGGGTAGAGCCCTCAGCCGAATCGGCCCCTCAGATCGCCGTCAGACGACGATTCGCACTCGCGAGCCCGTGTATTCGGTCGGTGAGTCAACCCTACCCGACATGAAGGAGGCGACAGATGGAAGGAGCTAGCCATGTCGCCTCCTCCGAGGCCAGGCGGCGGATCTCTCGCGGCATCGTCGGTATCTACAAGGCTCAGTTCGGGCGCGGCCCGAATACTGCCCGCACCTACATCAACGACGACGTGGTCACGATCGTCCTCCACGACATCCTGACCCACGTCGAGCGGACGCTTGTCGGGAGAGGGCAGGCCGACGTCGTCAGCCGCATGCGCGACGGATTCCAGAATGCGATCTGCGAGGAGGCCACGCGCCTGATCGAGGCGGAGACCGGGCGGCGGGTCAAGGTCTTCATGAGCGCTCACTCGATCGAAGCGGACTACGCGATCGAGTGCTTCGTCCTCGAGCCGCCCGGCGTTCCGGAGACGGAGAGCTCGCCCTGCGACGACCGGCAAGCCCAGGAATCCGACTGATATTCCGCGCACCTCGCCGTGGAAGTCGTGCTGGTTGAGGAGCAGGACGGCGGCGCCGACTCAGAGCCGCCGCCGCCTCGGCGTCTTCGCTCAGGCAGCCGAGACGGCTGTGTCCGCGCCGCCGGCGCTCAGCCGCTCGAGCAGCTCGTCGGGGTCCTCGTCGCCGCCCCGAACCGCGGTCAGCAGCTTCGACAGCGCTGAGCGCTGCAGCCGCGACACCTGCATCTGCGAGATGCCGATCTGCTCGCCGACCTCGCGCTGAGTCAGATCGGAGCCGTAGCGCAGGACCATCACCCGGCGCTCTCGCGGCAGCAGCCGCGCCGAGTTCGCCGCCAACGCCGCCTCGGCACGCTCGAAGCCGCCGTCGTCGTCGGGCACCATCTCGACGAGAGCCGCCTCCCCGTCCTCCTGGCGAACCGGAGCGTCGAGCGACCGGGTGCGCCTCGAGCTGTCGGCGACCATCACCTCGATGACCTCCGCCTCGGTGAGATCGCAGCGAGCCGCCAGCTCAGCGGTCGTCGGCACGCGCTGCTCCTCGGCGAGGATCTCCTCGCCGATGTCGGCAACCCGGATCGCCCGCTCCTGCAGCTTGCGAGGCAACCGGACGCTCCAGGAGTGATCACGGAAGTAGTGCCGGAGCTCGCCGAGGATCGTCGGGGCCGCGTAGGCGACGAACGGCTTGCCGTGCTCGAGGTCGAATCCGTCGATCGCCTTCAGCAGGCCGACATTCGCGACCTGGATCAGATCCTCGAGCGGCTCGCCCCCGCTGAAGTAACGCTGGGCCAGCGACCGCGCGAATGGTTGATACGTCTCGACGAGCCGCTCCCTGAGGACCGGGTCGCCTGTTTGCTTGAACCGCCGAAGCAGAATCGTCTCCCGCCGCCGGGTGCACCTGTCGTGCATTGGGTCTCCTCGCGTAATGCGTTCGGAGACCGAATCGGCGGGGTGCTCACCTCACCCCAGAACGTTGCGGCCGTTCCGCTGGTTCTTTCAGGAGCGCTTGACTCTGGTCGAGTCCAGTGCCTGCGGTCACGTTAGCACTTCATTTCTGACTCGCTGTCAACGTGCAGACCGACGACGTCGGCCAGGTTCAGCGGCCTCGGGTCGGGTAGGCAGCGACTTCATGAATCAACGGGGCGGACTCAAGGAGGTCCCTGCTTTGACGGTCGAAACCGCGGACCCGATACCGGCGGTGAAGATCAAGACGTGCGCCGATGATCGGGCGATTGAGGTCGCAGGAAAGCTCGCGGCCGGAGCGGCCGAGGCCCTCGCGCTCCACCCCGGACCCGCCCAGCGCATCAAGGCGGTGATCGTCGAGGCGACGAAGAACGTCGTCGATCATGCATATGCCGACCTCCCGCTGGGCGATGTGGAGATCGGGATGACGATCCGGCTGGCAGACCTCGGCTCCGGCCGGCGCGACCGGGTCGAGATCATGGTCCGGGATTTCGGCGGCGGCTGCCCGCTGGCGCCCACCTCGAGCGAACCGCCCGGTCTCGGGCTGTCCATCCTCTCGGAGCTCTCCGAGGAGTTGACGATCCGCTCCGACAAGCACGGTGGCACCGAGGTGGCCGCCTCGATCGAGATGCCCAGCGCTGGGGCTGCCGACACCGAACGCGCTCCCGCATCCCGTGGCAGCAGGATTGACTTCTCCGATCCGAGGTTCCTGCTGCCGGTGATCCCTCGTGCGATCGCCGTGCACGCTTCGTCCGGCGGTGGATCGATGGACGCGGTCCGCTCCGCGATCAACGGCGGTCGATCCATCGCAGAGTCGATCCAGCCCGGCCCGGTCGCCGAGCACGGAGCGACGATCTCGATCGACCAGCCGGACGGTTCGCCGGATCTCGAGGTCAGGATGGGACCCATGCCGAGCCGCCCTGCCGACGGGCTCCTGGGCAGGTTGCGGACCAAGCTGGATCTCCTGCAGCGCCCGAGAATCGAGGGCACGGCGGATGACCGCACGGTCATGGTCGCGCTCCCGTTGCTCTGAGTGGACGGGGGTCCAGCGACTCGACCCGACAGAGCCGGTCGGCTATGGTCCCAGGTGGCCGAGAGAGTTTCCAGCTCTCGTACGGTCCTCATTCAAAGCAGCAAAGTCGCCGATGTTGCACGGGCCGGGAGGGGCCTCCTTTCATCGCGAATCGCAGTTGCGATCGACGAAAGGACCCTAGATGTCCCACGCTCTGAACGCGAGTGAGAAATCGAGCCATGCTCGCCGGCGCGAAGACGAATCGCTCCTCGAACGATTCCAGGCGACCCGAGACCCAGCGATCCGCGAGCAGATCGTCGAGCGGTTCATGCCGCTGGCGCGATCCCTCGCCCTTCGCTACCGCAGCGGCGGCGAGGCCGTCGAGGATCTGATTCAGGTCGCGAACCTCGGGCTCCTCAAGGCGATCGACCGCTACGACTCCGAACGAGGAACCGGATTCGTCGCGTATGCGAGCCCGACGATCCTCGGAGAGCTCAGGCACCACTTCCGCGATCGGTCGTGGAGCGTCCGTCTGCCGCGCAGCCTCCAGGAGCGCTCGATGAAGATCGCCGAGGCTGAGGCGGACCTGCGCGGCGACCTCCAGCGCACCCCGACCGTCAGCGAGGTCGCGGAGCACTGCGAGCTCAGCGATGCCGACGTCATCGAGGCCATGCAGGCCGATCAGGCGCGGCGGACCACGTCGCTCGACCGGCCGAAGATGCAGGACGAGGACGACTCGGTGCCGGTGGTCGAGACCCTCGGCACGACCGACTACGGGTTCGAACGAGCGGAGGCCGAGTTCGCGAGCGAGACGGCCGAGCTGCGTCCGAAGGAGCGGCAGGCGCTCCACTATCGATTCCACGAGGGGATGACCCAGCGTGAGATCGGTGACGAGATCGGCGTCTCTCAGATGCAGGTCTCGCGGCTCCTGCGCTCAGCCCTGAACAAGCTGCTGGTTGCGGTGCGGGGCGGCGACGGTCCGTGGACCCCGAGGCGATCATCAAGGATCCGGGCCTCGCCCCCATCGAGCGGCAGGCCGCCTGATTCAGCCGCATCTGCGCGACGGCTAGCTCGAGTGCGCACTCGAGCGGCCGTCGCGCAGTGCGACGCTTCCCCTGATCCCCTAGGAGGCTCGGGAGGCCCCGGCCGAGCGATGCCCGCGCCGGTTCTTCCGCGGACCGGTTGAGCCGCCTCCACCCTGCTTGGCACGGTTGTTGGGCTTGCGCCCCGATCCGTTGCCGTTGCGTGAGTGGGAGCGACCACCGTCGCGGTTGTTGCCACCTTGGTTGTGGCCGTTGCCACGGGTGTCGGGCCGGGACTGGTTCGCCCCGTGCTCCTTGCCCTCGCGGCGATCGAACTCCGTTGCCAGACCGAGACCGGAGGCGATGCCGCGGGTCTCGAAGGCCTGGTCGCCGAGGACGAACGTGATGCTGTGGCCGCTGTTTCCAGCCCTGCCGGTGCGACCCACACGGTGCGTGTAGGCGTCGCCGTCCTCGGGGATGTCGAAGTTGATGACGTGCCCGACGTCGGGTACGTCGATGCCGCGGGCGGCCACGTCGGTGGCGACGAGAACCGTCACGTCGCCGCGCTCGAAGCGGGCGAGTGCCTTCTGCCGCTGCGACTGCGACTTGTCGCCGTGCATCGCCAGAGCCTCGACGCGCTGCGCCTTCAGCTTCTTGACGAGGCGATCGGCGCCGCGCTTGGTCCGCACGAACACCAGGGTCCGTCCCTTGGCCTCGGTGTTGAGCTCGTGCACGAGCGAGTCGACCTTGGCGGCCTGGCTCGGGACCTGGACGAAGCGATGCTCGATGAACGCGTCCGGGTCGAACTCCGGGGCGTTGACGTGCGTGCGGGCGTCGCGGGTCGTGTACGCCTCAGCGGCCTTGCCGGCGGCACCCTCGAGGGTGGCCGAGAAGAACAGCGTCTGCCGGTCCTTCGGGATCAGCCGGACGATGCGGTCGACGGCGGGCTTGAAGCCCATGTCGAGCATCCGGTCGGCCTCGTCGAGGACGAGCGTCTGGACGTTGCCCAGGCTGACCGCGCGACGCTCGATCAGATCCTCGAGACGACCGGGGGTCGCGACGAGGATGTGGGACTTGGGCGCCGAGCGGATCTGCGGCTGGATGCCGACGCCGCCGTAGACGACCGCCACCTTGAGCGCCTTGGCGCGGGCGATCATCTCGAGCTCGTCGACGATCTGCCGGGCGAGCTCGCGGGTCGGAGCCAGGACGAGCGCCGCGGGGCGACGCGAGTCGGCCGCAACGCGGTCGACCAGCGGCACGCCGAAGGCGAGCGTCTTGCCCGATCCGGTCGGGGACTGAACCAGCACGTCGTGGCCCTCGAGGACGTCCTCGATGACCAGCTGCTGGACGGGGAAGGGCTCGTCGATGCCGCGCTTGGCGAGTGCCTTTGCGACGGCGGTGGATACGCCGAGATCGGCGAAGGTCTTGGACATTGTTGAAGCTCCGTTCGTTCTCCGGTGGTCGCGGTGGACCGGCCGGAATTCATGCAATTTGCGGGGAGATTCCTAACCCCGGACAAACGCAGATGCGTAGCGAGAAAAGTGAACCTCTCGGGTGCCCGTTCGAAACAATGGGGCTGACCCGACGCCCGGAAGGGTAGCAGCGCGGTCCCCGGACGCAAGTCCGCGGTGCCGGAGTGACCGCTATGGACCGCTGAAGGTGAAGTCGTAGCACGGGCCGCCGCAGGTGTCGGTGATCGCGCTGAGGTTGTCCGGCCGCAGGAAGTCGGAGACCATCTGCTGCTCGGCGGCGGTCCGGCGCGGAAGCTCGTGCGGGTCCTGACCGAGCCGGTTCGGCAGGTTCTCGATCGGCGGCACGGGAGTGCCCAGAAGCGGTCCGGGTGTCACCCCTCCCGGCGAGGGATTCGGGCGCGGCGGGCCGCTGTCCCAGTAGACGAGCGCGGAGTCGTTGAACGGGTAGCCGGCGATGCGCGGGATGTCCCAGGCGACCTCGACGTCGTTCCAGCGGCCGGGGTAGACGACGGGGTCGTGTACGCGCGCGCCGATCGTGCGGGCCATCGTGTCGGCGGTGAAGTTCGAGACCTGGTGGTCGCCGAGGCCGACGTTCATCAGCACCTCGTGCGGGGGCGTGTTGGGGAGCGGGTTGTCGGTGATGCGGTGCGCGTATCCGTTCGACTCGCCCCGGTCCCAGAGCATCTGCACGAGCGACAGGACCAGCGACCGCTCGAGGGGATCGGTGTAGTTCGGATCGATCGCCGAGGAGTAGGTGTCGAAGTCGACCGAGCGGTTGAGGAGCACCGAGTAGTTCATCCCGCCGACGCCGAGCGAGGCGCGCGTGAAGTCGGGGGCGACGGCGGTCAGCGCCCCACCCTCGATCGCGCCCTGGCTGTTGCCGTTGTAGTAGAGGCGCGAGGGGTCGATCACCGGGTCGTTGCCCGGGCCGGGCGCCTGCCCGTCATCGACTCGGAAGGCTGAGTCGGAAGCGAAGCCGTCCTCGTGCAGCATCAGCCGGCCGAGGAAGATCTCGTTGAGCATCCCCTGCTGGAGCCGGTCGGCGAGCTCGGGGAAGTCGGCGAAGTTGGTCAGGATCGAAAGCGTGTTGGGGACGTCCTGGCCCGAGAGACCGATCTCGTCGGTGGCGCAGGAGACGATGTTGTGGTCGTTGCCGAGGGTCTGCTGGGGATCGGCGGTGGCCTCCCCCGCGGAGCCGAGCAGGCCGTGGCCGTACAGCGAGGGTCGCGCGGGGTCGGTGAGCGAGGAGCGCGGGATCATGCAGTTGAAGTTGGCGGTGTAGGTGCCGTTGCGCTGCGGCATCCCGTTCGCGTCGAGGTCGAAGCGCCCGCCCGGCTCGCAGTCGGGCTGCAACCAGCACGGCACCTCGAAGGTCCCCTGCACGCGGCGGGCCATGTCGGCGTTGGCCATCACCGAGAAGTTCTGGACCGAGGTGACGTCGAACTGGGGCGAGTCCCCGTCGACCTGGAGGTCGGTCAGGTTCGTGTCCCCGAGCTCGGCCAGCGACTCGTCGCGGATGTGCAGCATCCGCCCCGCGATGTTCTCGTCGCTCGCGACCGTGAAGTCCCAGGCCAGGTAGAGGTTCGAGCGCCTGATCGTGGAGCCGCGCAGCGTCCGGAACATGCTCTCGAAGCGGTCGCGCTGGGCCTTGATGGCCGGCTCCTTCGACGGCAGGTCGTCGCGGAGGTAGCGAAAGCCCTCGGGCGCTGAGATCGTGCTGCCGTCCTCGCGCTTGAGATCGCGCATGGCGACGATGTAGCGGTGACCGGCGGCGAAGTTCCTCGCCGGGTGGATCAGGACCGCCGTGCGCGAGGGATCCTCGGCGTTCGCGTCGAGCTCGGCCCAGATCGGCCACCGCTCGCCGGTGGTCGCATCGATGACGACGATCGGGGCGTCGGGCGTCGCGTAGGCGCTGAGCCGGCTCAGCCGGACCGGGTTGGTCTGAGTGAAGGCGTTGGGTGTGTCGAGGCCGGGAACCCGGACGACGATCGACTGCCCGGGGCTGAAGCCGTCGTTGCGGTTGTAGTCGGCGGCATCGATCCGGACGCCCCCCTCGTTGGCGGGCATGGCACCGGTGTTGAGCGCGATGCGCTTGCCGGTGCGCGTCGAGGAGTCGTTGACCGCGTAGTAGTCGTCGGGGAACGGCAGCAGGCACAGGGAACCGGCCTGATCGCCGATGAAGTCGCAGCGGTCAGCGGCGCTCAGATCGACCGGCTTGGGGCTGCAGGTGGCTGAGTCCCGGACCATCGGCACGGTGATCTTCGAACCGCGGGCTGAGACCTGGAGCTCGCGCGGCTCACAGCTCTGCAACGCCTCGCGAGCGGTTGCGGACAGCCTGATCCGAACCTTCTTCCGCTTGCCCTTCCCCTTGAACTTGACCTTCTTCGGACGGGCGAGCGCGGTGAGCTGCGGGTTGTCGAAGGTACTGGAGCGCAGGCGCAACTTGACCTTCTTGCGGGTCGAGACAACCGAGATGATCGCGCCCTTGCGGATCAGCTTCTTCTGCGACTTGGTGACGATCTTCAGCGACGTCTTGCCGCGCTTGGCGGGCGTCGCGTCGGCGGCGGACGCGGTGGCGGCCGCAGCCACCAGGAGGCAGAGCGCGGCCAGCAGCGCGGCGAGGAGCGATCCGAGGAGGCGGGTCCTCACGGAGTCTCGGCCGGATCGGCTCCGGCACCCGGCGCGTACTGGTCGTCGGGGTAACCGTCGCCGTCGGTGTCGGTCCCGGGGGGAACCGTCGCGTCGGGATCGGCCGGGTCGACGGTGCCGTCGTCGGGGACGGGCGTCGTCGTCGTCCCGTCGTCGTAGGTGCCGTCGTCGTAGGAGGACGACGTCTGGCCGCTGCTGAAGCTCGAGAGCTCCGCCGGATCCTCCGGCTCGGGGTAGTCGTCGCAGTTGCCCGTCTTCTCGATGTAGGCGGTCATGTAGTCGTGCCAGATCGGGGCAGAGAGATCGGCTCCATAGCCGGGGAGCGCGACGCGGGCGTCCGGGTTGCCGGTCCACACCGCCGTGGCGACGGTGGGCGTGTAGCCGACGAACCAAGCGTCTGACTGCAGCTCCGTCGTGCCGGTCTTGCCGGACGCCGGGCAGGGGATGTCGCAGCAGGAGGCGGTGCCGTAGTCGAGGGTCCCCTCCATCACGTCGGCGACGGTGTAGGCGACGCCGTCGCTGACCACCCGGTTGCCGTCGGCGTCCTCAGGCGTGTCGGTGTGGCCATCGGGGAAGACGACGCGCTTGATCGCGGTCGGGTCGTGATGGACGCCGCCGTTGGCGATCGACGCGTAGGCGTTCGACATCTCGAGGACCGTGCAGCACGTGGTCGTGCCGCCGAGCGCCTCCGCGTAGAGGCCGTCGAGCTGGGAGGTGATGCCGAGCTTGTGCGCCATGTCGTCGAAGTTCTCCGGCCCGACATCGATGCCGAGCTGCGCGTAGACGGTGTTGACCGAGTTCGCGGTGGCCGCGCGGAGCGTCATCGAGCCGCTGCCGCCGCCGCTGACGGTCCACGGGTCCGAGTAGGAGTCGGGCGTCAGCGTGATCGTGCTCGGAGCCGGATAGGACGTCGAGTCGGGGTCGATGCCCTGGTCGACCGCCGTGGTCAGCACGAAGGGCTTGAAGGACGAGCCGGGCTGGCGGGTGCCGTCGGCGGCGAGGTTGAACTGGCTCGTGTCGTACTGGCTGGACGACGCCATCGCGAGGATCTCGCCGGTGGCGGTGTCGGTTGAGACCAGCGCGTTCGCCGCGCCCGTCACCGGATGGGCGACGATCGCCTGCTCGGCCGCGTTCTGAAGGAATGGATCGAGCGTCGTGTAGACCTTCAAGCCGCCCTGGCGCACGGTCTTGAGCCCGTACTTCTCGATCAGCTCGTCCTGGACGAAGTCGAAGAAGTACTGCTGCTTGCGCTGCTCGTAGCGGGTGCCCCGCTCGAGGTAGCTCTCCACCGGGATGTCCTTGGTCTCCTCGGCCTTCGCCTCGGTGATGTAGCCCTCCGAGGCCATGGCGTCGAGCACCTGGTTACGCCGCTCCGTCGCCTTCTTGGGGTTCGTGAACGGGTTGTAGTCCGACGGCGCCTGCGGCAGACCGGCGAGCAGCGCCTCCTCCTTCAGGTCGAGGTCCTGAACGCTCTTGTTGAAGAAGACCTCGGAGGCGGCCTGCACGCCGATGGCGGAGCGGCCGTCGGTCGTGCCGTAGGTGGCGGTGTTGAGGTACTTGTTGAGGATCTCGTCCTTCGAGTACTCCGCCTCGTACTGCTGGGCCATGTCGACCTCCTGCAGCTTGCGGGAGATCGAGTCCTCGGGATCCTCGATGTAGAGGTTGCGGACGAGCTGCTGGGTGATCGTCGAGGCTCCCTGCTCGACCTCACCGGCCTCGGCGTTCGCGAGCCCGGCACGGACGATGGCGCCGAGGTCGTAGCCGTCGTGCTCGTAGAAGTTCTCGTCCTCGATCGCGATGGTCCCCTGCTGGAGGCCGAGCGGGATCTTCTCCAGCTTCACCGGCGTGCGGAGGATGTCCGACTGGACGTAACCCAGGACCGAGCCGTCGGCGGCGTAGACCTTGGTGTTGGCGCCTTCGTCGAGCTCCGCGATCTCGTCGATGTCGGGCGCCTTGTTCTTCTCGTTGAACGCCCAGACCGCAACGCCGCCGGCCCCCATCAGGATGACCGTGAACAGCCCTGCCAGAACCAGCATGACCTTCCTGCCGATGGAGCCGCTGCTCCGTCGGCGTCTCTCTCTAGCCCGCGTCGACATAAGCGCAGCGGAGGATGTTACGGAAGGCCGCCCGCGGGGTCAGCCGATTGCAGCCCGGACGGGCGCCCCGGTTCAGACCCCTGCGGGAGGGCGCTAGCCGCAGACGGGCCAGGGATCGGTGCCGAGCTGCTTCTTCAGCGCGACCGCGACGACGGCCTGGGTCTTGTACGAGTAGTCGATCGGGTCGCCGCCGGGGGTCTTCGGGGCGTTGTCCCAGGTCTCCTGAAGGAACATGAAGGCACCGCGGTACTCGCCGCCGAGGGCGGTCAGATCAGGATCCTTGCCGGTCTCGCACTCCGCGACCCCGCGCGCCCAGCGCTTCTCCTTGCCTGGGACGCGCGCCCACAGGCGGTGGTACTTGGAGGGGGTCTTGCCGGGGCCCGCGCTTGAGCCAGGTGCTTCGGCGTCAGGGCTTGCGCCGCCTGGGCCCATGCCGCCCGAGCCGGCGAGGGCGCTCTGAGCGCTCATCGCAAGCAGAAGTCCGGTGAGTACGAGGAGGACCGGAAGAACCTTGGTCCGGTTGGCCTCGAGGTTCGAAATGAAACGCAAGTCAGCTCCGCTCTTTGTAGCGCTTGCGGGGTTAGCTGACGGGCTCGCGCAAAAGAGCTTGCGCTACGCGGCAGTCGCCGCGATTCGCCCCAACTTCGTGGGTCCCCCGCTCCCTCGCCTATATGTGGGGCGAGGAACTCAGCAGGTGCAGTGCGGGCACGTTAGCAAACGATTAGCGGGTTATGGAGAGTCACCCCGAACCCGCATGAGCACTGACGACCGTCAGCTGCGTCGCGAATACGGCCTGCGCGGGAGCTCTGCGATCGGCTCACCCGGCAGCTCCCGGCTGAGGGCGACGAGGTCCTCGAGCGGACCGGATACACGTGGCGGCGGCTCCCCCCGGCGCCACCTTCGACCCTCGGGATCCCAGCGCAGCAGGCCGAGGGAGCTCGCGCCCTCGATCAGGCGGTCCGCCCCGCCCCGCTCCACGTCAGCGGCCCGTTCGAGCTCCACCTTGCGCCATCCGGCCCCGGGCTCATCGCTCAGGAGGACGGCTTCGAGGAGCAGCCGGCGGCCGCGCGAGCCGAACGGCCAGTCGCGGATCTCGAGCGGACGGGACCCCCGCCGTTTTTCCGTCCGACCCATATTCGATTTTATATCGAATTAGTGCGGTGACCTTCGCTCCCCTGACTTCCGCTGACGACGGCCGTAGGAACCCCGGCCTCGGCGCCCCGCTGCCATCGGCGCCTCGGCGCCCCGGTGAGAGGTACGCGCCGCCCCGACATCTCGATGTTCACCCGCCGGGCCCTGGCGCTGGCCGCCGCCGACGCCCGCGTGCCGCTCGACGTCGCCGCCACGCTGCTCTGCGAGGCGAGCCTCCTGCTCGAGCGGCTCGACGGCCGCCGCGTCTCCCACGCCCGCGAGCTGCTCGACCGCGCCGCCTCCTCCAGCCGCGTCACCCGCGCGCTGACGACCTCCAACGCCGACTACCTGCGGGCGCTGAGCTGCCGCAGCTGGCGCCGCGACCGGGGCGAGATCGACGTCCCCGAGCGGGTTCTGAATCGCGTCGGCGACCGCTTCGAGGATCTTCCTCCGTCGCAGCGAGCTGCTCGAGTCGGCGATCCGCTGGGAGATCGGAGCGCTCCTCGCCGAGCGCTCGATGTGCAGCTGGGGGACCGAGGTCGTCCTCGGCGGCTTTCAGTCGAACCGCTGAAGCGGCCGGGTGCGCCTCAGGCGGTCGTCGATTGCTGCTTGTCGCCGCGGCCGTCCATCTCCCGCGTGATCGCCTGGATCTCGGCGTCGCGCACCATGTAGGAGTCGATCCACGGGTTGAGGATCCCGCGCAGCACCGAGAAGACCGCCCAGCGGCGGGGGCGGATGATCCGCGGGGCCCGCTTCTCGATCCCGTCGACGATCCCCTTGCCCGCGGCGCTCGGCTGCAGCCGCTTCCGCAGGACCTTCGGCAGCGAGCCGAGCACCCGCTCGGCGGACGCGTCGGCGTCGATCGACTGGTGGACCATCGCGGTGTCGATGAAGCCGAAGTAGGCGGTGCTCGCGCCGGCGCCGTGCTGGGCGAGCTCGACGCGCAGCGCGCGGCCGAACGCCTCGACCCCGGCCTTCGACATCGCGTAGGGAGCCGCGCCGACGCCGTTCACGAACGCGTAGACGGAGGCGACCACGACGACGTGGCCGCGGCGACGGACGATCTCGGGGAGCGCTGCGATGACCGTGCGGTGGACCCCGTTGAGGTTGACGTCGAGGACGCGATCGAACGTCTCGCCCGACATCGCCCTGGTGGTCGCCGACGCTCGAGGCGATGCCGGCGTTGGCGACGACGACGTCGAGGCCGCCGAACCGCTCAACGGCCCGCGCGACCGCTGCCTGCATCGCACCCCGGTCGGTCACGTCGGCGGCGAGGCCGAAGGCCGGTCCGCGCAGGGACTCGGCGGCGGCGTCAGCCGCGGACTGATCGAGATCGACGACGACGACCGAGGCCCCACGGCGGGAGAGCTCCTCGCAGGTCGCGAAACCGATGCCGCGCGCGCCCCCCGTCACCAGCGCCACCTTGCCGTTGAGATCGAAGGACTTGGCCACGGGGCGAGGCTATCGCTCCGCCCGCTAGAGCAGCTCGCGCCCGATCAGGAAGCCGGCGGTCGCCGCTGCCAGGCCGAGCACGAGGGACGCGCACAGATATAGGAGCGCCCGCCCGGGCTCCCCCGCGTCGACGTCGAGCACGACCTGGACGGTGAAGGTCGAGAAGGTCGTGAACCCGCCGAGGAAGCCGACGCCGATGATCGTCCGCGCGTCCGCGCTGAAGCCGCTGCTCGAGACGAGAAGGCCGAGCAGCAGCGAGCCCGCGACGTTGATCCCGACCGTCGCCCACGGCAGCGAGCTGCCGTGGAACATGCTCGAGATGCCGTAGCGGGAGAGCACCCCGGCCATCCCGGCGACGCCGACGAGCAGCGCGGTCACGACGAGGCCTCCGCCGCTCGCTCGGCCGTGAAGGCGTCGTGCTGAGCGCTGGCGTTGCGCCAGAGACGCGCCATGCGCTTCGGCTCCCAGCGCGTCGGGGTCGATGCCGAAGCGCTCCCGCAGCGCTGCGGCCAGGCGCATCCGGCCCGGGGAGCACCTCGCGTCTCGTCGATGCCGGGGCCCAGCGCGCTGAGGGTTCGGGCGCGCAGGGTGACGATGCTGCCCTCCTGCGGCTGCTGGACGACCAGCGTCCCGATGAACGAGGAGTCGGGAGCGGTCGAAAGCCGATGGTGGTGCGGCGCGAAGTCATCGAGGGTGGCCGGCTCATCGGCGAAGCGGAAGCCGGGGGTCGAGGTGAACCCGTGCTCGGCGACGACCCACCAGCCGTCGCCGTCGCGCTCGACCGACCAGGGGAAGCCCCCGGGCTGCCATGTCCCCTCGGCGAGCGGGAGCGGATCGAGGAAGCCGTCCCCCCTCCCCGCCTCGACGATGAAGCGCTCCCCCTCCGGCGTCGTCGCGACGAGCGCCATGTGGTTCGTCGGCGAACCGGAGGTGAAGGCGTCCCGCGGTCCGACGATGCCCTGCCGGCGCTCGACCTCGAAGCCGAGCGACGTGAGCAGGGTCCGCAGCACGGTGTTGACCTCGAAGCAGTAGCCACCCCTGCCGCCGGCGAGCATCCGCTCGCAGAGCCCATCGGGGTCGAGCGGGGCGGACTCGCCCAGCTGGATCGGCGATGTTCTCGTAGGGAACGCTCGTGACGAACGCGCGGTGGACCCTCCGCAGCCCCTCCGCGTCCGGGGACGGCGTCCGGTCGAGGCCGATGCGCTGCAGGAGCCGTTCGCTGAGGGCGTCCGCCTCCCCGGATGGGCTTCGCCTCACCGCTTCCACCGCGCCAGTCTCGCACGGCTCCTCCCAGCCGTCTGGCCACCGCTAAGCCTTCGAACCGAGGCGCCGACACAAGCGGTCAATGCCGCATCGCTCCGTCTACCACCGCGTTCCCTCGCCCTGCTCGTCTGGCCTGCTCCTGGCGCTGCTCGCCTGGCCCCCGGCCGGGGCGAGCGCCGCGACGACGAGCTGCCCGTCCTCGACCGCCTACCCCGGCGACGCCGCCGCGAAGGAGTCGATCGCCCGCTGGATGGGCGCCCGCGCCGTCTCGGCCGGCCTGCCGCCGGAGCTGCCGGTGATGGCCGGCATCACCGAGAGCAGCCTCACGAACCTCGATGACCCGCGCTCCGACTACGCCGGCTACTTCCAGATGAGCCGCGAGATCTTCGGCTCCGGCGCCTACGCCGGCTTCCCCGACCGGCCCGAGCTCCAGATCGAGTGGTTCACCGAGACTGCGGTCGCCGTCCGCGAGCGTCGCCTCGCCACCGGCAAGCCGGACCCGATCGCCGACGAGCTGACCTGGGGCGAGTGGATCGCCGACGTCGAACGGCCCGCTCCGCAGTACCGGTCCCGCTACCAGCTGCATCTCGCGGAGGCGCGCGCGCTGCTCGGCTCCGGCTGCACGTTGAGCGCGCAGCCCCCGCTTCCCGGCGGCACCGGCCTCAGCCTCTGGGGCGGCACCCAGCAGGGACTCAGGCGCAAGGTCCGGGTGGCTGCGATCTGCCCGAGCGACTGCGACGTCACCGCGACCGGCACCCTCCGGTTCCCCGAGACGGGAGCGCGGCTGGACCTCGAGGCCGCCGCCGGTTCCGGACTGGCGGGCGCCAAGGTCAAGCTTGCGCTCGTGGTGCCGCCGCCCGCGCTGAAGGCGGCGCGCAAGGCGCTGCGCCGAGGCGAGCGGGTGCGGGCGCGGATCGACGTCACCGCGACCGACGGCGCCGGCGGCGCCGAGACCGCCCGCCGCAACGTCCAGCTCGGCTGAGGCCTCTACCCTCCCGGCATGGGATTTCTGGACAAGCTCAAGGAGAAGAGCCGCGGCGTGATGACCGCGGCGAAACCAGAGGACGGGGTCGCTCCCCAGCCCGAGAGCGAGGTTCGCGCGCGCCTGCTCGCGATCACCGGCAAGGGCATCACCGCGGTCGAGGAGGACGGTGACATCGTCGTCGCCTGGGCCGCGAAGGTCGCCAGCGCCGGGGTCGGCGGCGCCGGTTACGAGAACCTCTACCGAGCCCTGCGGATCAGCTTCGACGCGAGCGACAACGAGGCCTCGGGCATCGGCCTGAAGACCACCACCGAGGCCGACCTCAACTTCGACGGCACCTTCTCCGGCGGCGCGGACTGGGAGCGCGGCCAGCACATCGGCTCCGAGACGATGCACGTCCTCGCCTGGCTCGGCCCCCACCACACCGAGGGCGGCGCCGACGAGAAGGGCTACAAGTTCGCCTGGGGCGACCTTCGCGAGCCGGTCATCGACGCCGTCACCGGCGCCGGCTGGACGTACAAGCCGAAGAAGATCTAGGCGGGGACCGCGTTGAGCCGCTCGTGGACGTAGCGCACCACGGTCGCGCCCTCACCAACCGCGGTCGCGCAGCGCTTGATCGAGCCGGCGCGGACATCGCCGGCGGCGAAGATGCCGGGCACGCTCGTCTCGAGTGAGCCCTCGGCGCCCGCCGCGGCGCCGGTGAGCACGAAGCCCTTCTCGTCCCGCTTGATCGACTCCGGCATCCAGTGGGTGCACGGCTCCGCTCCCAGGAAGAAGAAGAGGTACTCCATGGGAAGCTTCTCGCCGTCCTTCAGCGTCACCGCTTCGAGCTCGCCGTCGTCGCCGTGGAGGTGGCCGATCTCGCTCCTGTCGCGGACCTTGACGAGTCGAGTTGTCGAGATCCTGGATCAGGTAGTCGGACATCGTCTCGGCGAGGTTCGCGCGGCGGTGGAGCAGCGTGACCTTCGCGCCACCGCGGGCGAGCCAGAGCGCGGCCTGCGCGGCTGAGTTGCCGCCGCCGACGACGCCGACGCTCGAGCCGCCGCACTTCCGCGCCTCGGGCGGTCCGGCGGCGTAGAAGATGCTGATCCCCTCGTAGTCGGCGAGGTCGTCGCAGGCCAGCCGCCGGTAGTCGGCGCCGGTGGCGATCACGACGGCCCGCGCCTCGACTCGCCGGTCGTCCTCGAGGTGGAGGACGTGACGACCGCTCCCGTTCGCGGCCTCCAGCGAGAGCGCCCGGTAAGGGGTGGCCGTACGCGCGTCGAACTTGCGTGCCTGGGTGATCGCACGCGCGGTCAGCTCGTTGCCGCTGATCCCGGCCGGGAAGCCGAGGTAGTTCTCGATCAGCCGGGACGTGCCGGCCTGGCCTCCCAGGGCGGAGCGCTCGACGACGAGCGTGTCGAGCCCCTCGGAGGCGCCGTAGACCGCCGCGCCGAGCCCGGCCGGGCCGCCGCCGACGACGATCAGGTCGACGGTCTCGGTCGGCTTCAGCTCCAGGCCGATTCCCAGCGCGCGGGAGAGCTCGCCGTTGGTCGGCTTGCAGAGGTTCGTGCCGCCGGGGAGGCGGACGAGCGGGAAGTCCTCGGGGTCCTTGTGCTCGACGACCTCAGCGAGCTCGGGATGGTCGCGCTCGGGGTCCAGCCACTGGTGCGGGAGCCGGTTGCGGTTGGCGAAGTCGAGGATCCGGCGCGTGTCCGGCGATGCGCGCGGGCCGATCACCTCGAAGCCGATTCCATCCCGCTCCTGCAGCGCCTCGCGGCGGCGGTTGAAGGTCGTGAGCAGGAGGTCGGCGAGGTGCTCGTGCTTGGAGAGGACGATCCGGAGCTTGTCGCGCTCGATCCTGAGGTAACGCATCGGCGTCGCCGCCCGCGCGTTCAGATAGACGGTCTGGCCGGAGAGCAGGCTCACCTCGCCGAGGAAGCCGTTCTTGCCGTGGCGGACGATCTCGTTCCCTGCGCCGTCCTCGATCACGGCCTCGCCCTCGAGGATCACGATCAGCGGGTAGCCGCGATCACCGACCTGGTAGAGCAGCTCGCCGGCCTCGGCGGTGTGCTCGCCATCCGCCTTGTGGCGGAGGGAGTCGATCTGGTCGTCGGAGAGAAGCGCGGTGAGGTTCGTGTCAGCCATGGAGCGAATCTAGCGAGGGTGTCCAGTCGCCCCGGTGAGCGATCGGGCAGGATCAGCCCATGCCCGCGAAGAAGCCGAAAGCCGAGCGCGCCATACGCGTCGAGGTCACGGGGACGGACGACGGATCGGGACTTCGCGACGCGACCGTCTCGCGCGCTGTCGATCTCGGTGTGCTCGGCTGGGTGCGCCGCGACGCCGAAGCAGTCCGGGTCCACGTCGAGGGCGACGCTGAGCCGGTCGGGGAGTTGCTCGCCTTCCTCACCGGTAGCGAGGGCGCCACGGTCGAGTCCGATGACGTCAAACCCGAGGGCCACGAGCAGTTCGCGATCCGCGGCGTCAGCGCCGGCATCTTCGTCGTCCAGGAGCACCAGGCGACGAGCCACCACTTCGACTTCCGGCTCGAGGTCGACGGGGTCCTGAAGTCGTGGGCGGTGCCGAAGGGGCCGTCGATGGACCCGGCGACGAAGCGGATGGCGATCGAGGTCCCCGACCACGACCTCGCCCACGCCGACTTCGAGGGGGACCTCGGGGACGGCTGGGTGAAGATCTGGGACCGCGGCACCTACGAGCAGGGCGGTCGCGTCCCCTGGCCGGAGGCGATCGAGCGGGGCCACGCGGTGTTCGTCCTCCACGGCGACCGGCTCAGCGGCGGCTTCGCGCTGCAGCGGACGCGGCGCGGCGACAAGCCGCAGTGGCTGCTGATCAAGCGCCGCGACGACGAGGCGCGGCCGGGCTCCGACGTGGTGGCGGAAGCGGCTGATGTTGACGGGAACTCTGACGCTGGATAGGTTCCGCCGGGTGCGTAGACGACGGGGGATCACGACTCTGCTTCTGGTGACGGGGATGCTCCTGCTGGGAGCGGTGCCCGCCTCCGCGTTCGACCAGCGGATCACGGCCGACGACGGCGCGGCCGCCGACCAGTACGGCAAAGCGGTGGCGATCGACGGCGACACCGCGGTGGTCGGAGCGCCGTTCGCCAACGTCGGCGGCCACGCCGACCAGGGCGCCGTCTACGTCTACACGCTCGACGACGACACCTGGGTCCAGAGCGCCAAGCTGACCGCTGACGACGGAGCCGCCAATGACCTCCTCGGGTGGTCGGTTGCGATCGACGGTGACACGATCGTCGCCGGCGCCATCGGCTACAACAACAGCTCCGGCCTCGTCTACACCTTCGCCAGGACCGGCGACGCCGACCGGAACCAGACCGGGAGGCTCCTCCCCGGCGACGAGATCGCGAGTCGGGGACCGCCTCGGGTGGTCGGTCGACATCGACGGCGACGTGATCGTGGCCGGCGCACCGCGGCACACCACTGCCCCCGAATCCTCGGACCCATAGGCGATGGCGTCGTCTACACCTTCGCCCGCACCGGACCGGCCGAGAGAGGCTCGACCGGGAGGCTGCAAGCGCCCGACAACTCCCAGCTGAGTCAAGCTTCGACCAACTCGGACAAGCCGTCGCGATCGAGGGCGACACGATCGTGGCCGGAGCGCCGTTCCACGACATCGGCTCCAGCGCCGGTCAGGGCGACCGCGGGGTCATCTACCAGTTCGACGCGACCGGAGACGCGGTGCGCTATCCGACGGCGGCGCTCGACCGCGGCCGACGCGGGCGAGGACGACTTCCTCGGCGCCGCCCTCGACATCGACGGCGACACGATCGTTGCCGGCGCCCCGGGCGACACCGTCTCCACGACCGGCCAGGGCTCCGTCTACACGTTCGCCAGCACCGGCTTCAACCGAACGCAGACCGCGAAGCTCACGGCGACTGACGGAGCCGCAGACGACAACCTCGGCAACGGGGTCGCGATCGCGGATGACCTGATCGTCGCCGGCGCGCCATTCGACGACGTCGGCGCCTTCGCGGACCAGGGATCCGCCTACACGTTCGCCCGCACCGGGGGCGATCGCACCGAGGCCACGAAGGTCACCGACCCCACCGGATCCGCCCACGAGTGGTTCGGCTTCGACGTGGAGTCGGCCCCAGGACAGCTCATCGCCGGCGCCGTGACCAACGTCGGTCAGATCCCCAACGCCCACGGCTCGGCCTTCATCTCCTCCAACCTGAGCGGCGCCGACCTCCGGCTCTCGATGAGCGATGCGCCGGATCCGGTCACGATCGGGGACGAGGTCACCTACACGCTGACGGCGCACAACTCCGGCCCCGAGGACGCGACGGGCGTCGAGCTGACCGACACCCTTCCCCCGGGCGTCACCTACCAGGGCGGCGACTCCGATTCGAGCTGCACCGAGACGACCCCGGGCTCCCACATCGTCAAGTGCGATCTCGGCGACATCGGCTCCGGCGACGAGGTCGTCGTTCAGATCGTCGTCCGCACCGACCAGATCGGCGCGATCCAGAACACCGCCACCGTCGAGTCGACGGACCCCGATCCGGACAACTCACCCCCCGACGCTCCCGACGATCCCAACACCTCCAACAACACCGCGACGGCTCAGACCACCGTGCGGACCAAGCCGGTGGTGTCCATCGCCGACACCACGGTGACCGAGTCCCAGAGCGACGGGGTCGACGCGACCTTCATCGTGTCGCTCAGCGGCGCGACGAGCAGGCAGGTGACCGTCGACTACAGGACCCTCGACGGGACGGCGAAGTCCCTCACCGACTACGAGGCCAAGAGCGGCACCTTGACGTTCGCGCCCGGTCAGACCATCCAGTCCGTCACCGTCAAGGTCAACGGCGACACCGACGAGGAGCCCGCCGAGAACTTCTTCGTGAACCTCGGCGCGGTCACCGAGGCGACCATCGGCGATGGCTCGGCGACCGGCACGATCAACGACTCCGCGAGCGCGGACCGGACCGACCCCGAGACCGACATCAAGAAGGTGTCGGTCAAGGGAGACGACGCGAAGGTCAAGTTCACGGCCTCCGACGATGAGACGAGCGACGACGACCTCGACGTCGAGTGCAAGCTGGACAAGAAGGGCTGGAAGACCTGCGACTCGCCGCAGGCCTACAAGAACCTCAAGCCCGGCAAGCACAAGGTGAGCGTCCGCGCCACCGACGACGCCGACAACGCCGACTCCGACTCGGCGAAGTTCAAGATCAAGCCGTAGGGACGGCGACCGACCGCGCGGTCAGTACCGGCGGACCTTGTCGGCTGGAACGAAGCCGACGAACTTGTTCTTCTTGCGGTCGGGCATCGCGCCGCCGCGTCCCCCGCCGAGCTCGACCTCCGACTCGACGCGGCCGCCCATCTCCTGGACCGCCTCGCTGACGAGCCGGCGAGCGTCCGCGGGCTTCGCGCCATCGCTCTTGAGGAGCTTCACGATCTGGTTCCACTTGATCTTGCGCTCACCCGAATGGCTGTCGGTGACGTGAACGTTGGCCGGGTCGCTGATGAGCTCGATGGCGTCCTTGATCTCAGGCATGCCGGGGAGACTACGGCCCGCGAGGGGCTAGTCCTTCTTCGTTCTGACCCGGAAGGAGCCGCGCATGAAGGGATGGAGGCGGCAGAAGTAGCTGTAGGTCGTCCCGCGCTTGAAGCTCTTGCCCTTGCGGCGGTTCGGCAGGTTCTTGAGGGGCGGCGTCGTCCAGGTGTTCGAGCCGGTCGTGACGTTGGAGTTCAGGAGCGATCCGTAGCCGAGCTGGCCCGAGTCGAAGTCAACGGGCCCGTCGGCGAGCGGGTAGCCCACGCCCGAGCCGCCGGTGCAGGGGGTCCTGCATGCGGTGATCGAGTGCCAGACCTGATCGCCCTCCGGCTGGCCGAAGACCGCCTCCTGGTTGGTGAAGGTGACGGTCCCGCCGGGGCGGATGACCGGCGGGCGCATCAGGCCCCTGGGGAATCCCGGAGACCGCCGAGAAGCCGCCGTTCTCGTAGGTGAAGCTGTCGACGTCGACGCCCGTGGCCGGAACGCGGCCACCGCTGCGGACCTTCCGGGGATCGGGCAGCCCGAGGTCGTCGCGCGCGTCGGTGTCGATGTTCTCCGGGAGCCGCCGGTGCGTCAGCGCGCCGCCGCGCGTCGAGCATCGCGCTCACCGCGGCGGGGTCGGCGAACGGGTCCACTGCCGCGGGGTCGGCATTCGGAGTCCAGCCGAGCGACATGATCCCCATCCCCTCGTACCAGGACGCCTTCTCGCACGTCGTAGGTCGCGTTGATCGAGATCGTGTCCCCGGGCTCCAGGTGGATGCGCCAATCGCGATCGGCGACCGTCATCGCGACGTCCCAGCTCACGGCGCCGGCGGGCTCGTAGTAGTGCGCGTCGGAGCGGAAGATGCGCACGGTCTCCGATCGGGTCGTCGCCGTCGACGTCACCGGGATCGGGCCCGTCTCGAGAGACGTTCAGATCGACGTAGAGGCCTCCGGGATGCAGGTGGCCGCCGGCGCTCAGCAGCGTCACGCCGTCGGTCTGGTTCGCCGGGACCGTCCACTTGCGCTCGGGGCTGATCTTCCCGGCCTCCTCGTAGCTGGGAGCGGCCGGGATCGGTCGAGACGTCGTCGGGGAAGGTGAACTTGCCGTCGCCGTCGGTGTCGAAGGATCGCTGCGAGTCGAAGACCGGGTAGGCCCCGCCGTTGGCGACATCCATGAACTCGCCGCGAATCCTCGAGATGTCGGTCCGGGCCGGCGTCGTCTCGGGAACCCAGTCGATCTGCCAGGTCAGGTAGACGCTCCGGTTCGGCTGCGCGGTCAGGTTGTGGAGCATGTGGAGGAGGCCCCAGTTCGCGGTGGCCGGGAGCTTCATCCCGTAGCCCTGGGGCATCATCGCGATCGTCTTCTCCTCGCCGGCCGCGAGACGGCCCCCGTTCGGCGGTATCCAGACCACGTGGTGGAGGTGCAGGTCCCAGACGGCCGGGGTGACGATCTCGCCGTCGGGCTTGATCTCGACCATGCTCGGCTTGAAGCGGGTGAGGTAGCCCTCGGCCGTCGATCCCGGCGCGAAGACGCTCGCGTCCAGGGGCCCGTTCACCGGCTCGGCGTTCGGGCAGGCACTCGAGGTCTGGAACCGGTTCAGGTTCTGCCCCGGCTGGAGGACGATCGCGTCGGTGCGGCAGTTGAACGTCGTCATCCCCGGGTAGGTCGCCGGCTCGAGGACGGGCGGCTCCGCGGCCGCCGCGGAGGACGCGGGGACGAGCACGCACGCAGCGACGATCGCTAGGGCCGCTGGGACGAGACGCCGCACGCACCGATACTCGCCTATTTGAGAGCCCCTGTCTACGGGCAGTTCCGCTGGGCCGGCCCACTTGCGTCAGCGGCCTCCGCCAACCCCGCGTCAGTGCCGTCGCCGACCCAGGCGACGTGGCCGTCGGGTCGAATCAGGACCGCGCTCGGAGCCGTCGACCCGCTCCGATCACGGGGAGCTCCCAATCCCCGGCATGGCTCGCCTCCACGACCTTGACCCGCTCTGCCGATCCGGCGACGTCCAGGCTCCCGGCCTTCGCCGAGGACCAGCAGGACGTGCCTCGCGTCGTGCAGCAGCTCGTAGACCCGGACCGAGCCGTTCCCGACCTCGAGGTCCAGGTCGGGCATCCGCCGGCCGAGCAGCGGATGGCCCTCACCGATGTCGTAGTGGAGGTCGAGCCCGAACAGCATCGCCGCGGCTCGGTCCTTGGCGTCCTCGCTCTCGAGGATCTCGGCGATCGTGTCGTGGAGCGCCTGGCTGCGCGGGTCCTGGCGCCGCAGCGCGGCGAGCGCCATCGTCGTCCGCAGCAGGCGCGCGCCGATCGGGTGACGCTCGGCGTTGTAGCTGTCGAGCAGGTCCTCCGGCGACGTCCCGTTCACGACCTGCGCGAGCTTCCACCCGAGGTTCATCGCGTCCTGCACGCCCAGCTGGAGTCCCTGCGCGCCGTCGGGGGAGTGGATGTGAGCGGCATCGCCGGCCAGCAGGACCCGACCCCGGCGATAGGTCTCGGCCTGGCGCGCGGCGTCCGTGAACCGCGAGATCCAGGTCGGGCTGTGGACCCCGTAGTCGGTGCCGAAGACGGCGATCAGACCCTCCTTGAGCTCCTCGAGCGTCGGCTCGCCGGTCCGCAGCTCCGCCTCGGTGATCATCGCCCGGACCGGACCGCTGTCCGCGTAGACCACCTCGCCGTCGACGATGTCGTAGTCGACCCGCCCGAGACCGTGGATGCCGGTGGCGTCCTGCTTGGTGCCCCACTCGGCTTCCTCGGCGACCTCGACCTCGGCGATCAGCGTGCTGGTGGTCGCGTCGACGCCGGGGAAGCCGATCCCCGCCGCCTTGCGAACCAGGCTGCGCCCGCCGTCGCAGCCGACGAGGTAGCGGCTTCGAAGCGCCTCTCCCCCATCGAGCTCGACATCGACGCCGGTCTCGTCCTGCGAGAAGCCGGTCACCTCGCGGCCGGTGAGGATCCGCACCGGCAGCTCGGCGATCCACGCCCCCATGATGCGCTCGATCTCGTTCTGCCAGAGCCCGAGGGAGTAGCCGTGCCGCGTCGGGAGAGCTCCCGCGTCGAGGCGGACGCCGGCGAACTGCCCGACCTGGACCACCTTGCCGGCCTCGATGAAGCGGTCAGCGACCCCGCGCTGGTCGAGGACCTCGATCGTCCGCGGGTGCAGGCCGCCCGCGCGTGAGCCGGCGAGCTCGTGGTCGGGCCGCCGCTCGACGACCACGACGTCGACCTCCGCCAGCGCCAGCTCGGCCGCCAGCATCATCCCCGCCGGGCCGCCCCCGGCAATCACCACAGCGTGCTCGTTCTCAGGCATCTCGCCCCTCCGATTCCGTCGCTTCCTGACCAACGACGGGCGAGTATGGGGCACTTCCCAGCCCCTCATGAGGGCCTCTCGGCGCGGTATAACTTGGGTGTGGCGGGGAGCGTTTCGGCGCTCCCTTTTTTTTGCCCGAAGTCCCGGATCCGCCCGTGGGCGAGCGGTCGAGCCGGGCGCTTGCGTCAGCCGGTGGTTCTCCAGGTGGCGACGCCGTCGATGATCACCGGGCCGCCGCCGAGAGAGATCAGGCGCAGGCGCCCCTCACGACCCCGGGGCCAGTGGGGATCGAACGCGCCGATGACGATGTCGCGCCGATCCGTCTTGCCGAGGTCGATCACATCGAGGCGACGATTCCCGTACTCGACGGCGAGCTTCCCGCAGCGGCTGCACTTGGCGGCGTAGATCCGGACCCTGTCGGTTCGGTCGAGTTCGTAGGAGAGCTCCGAGCCCCGGCGGCCCGCCTGGAGCGCATGGCCCTTCGAGAAGGCCTTGCCGCTGACCTGCTTCCACTTCCCCTCCCGGCGGAGGCCGGACTCGTCCATCTCGCGAGACGTGCAGCTGTCGTCGGTCCACGGCGACGTGTTCCCGGCGACGTCGATCGCGCGGACGAGCACGCATGCCGTCTCGCCGGGAGCGACGTCGATCGAGGATTCGCGCTCCAGCTCGGAGGTCTCGTCGAGCGTCACCGGATCGACCGTGAACTTGCCGTTCAGCTTCGCCCTCCTCACCGCCACCTCGAAGCCGGCCAGCCCGGAGCCACCCTCGTCGGTGCCGCGATAGCGAACCGGCTGGGAGCCCTTCGTCGCCCGGGAGATCGGCAGCAGCTCGGCCTCCGGCGCGGCGTCGTCGACGGTCCACGAGATCAGCGGCGTGCTCACGGTGGTGCCGCCGGAGTTGGCCTGGACCTGAATCGTGTGGCTGCCGGAGTCGAGTGCTCCGAGTCGCAGCGGGGAGCGGCACGGCCGGCCCTCGCCGTCGACGAGACACTGAATCTCGGCGTCCTCCGGGGTCGCAGCGAAGGCGATCTCGACGGACGGACCGGTGTAGGAGCCCTCCTCGGGAGCTTTCAGGAACTGAACGGAGGTGCCACCGGAGCTCGTGACCCCGACGTCAACGGGCTCGGCCGGGTGCGAAGCCGCGGAGGACGATGCTCCCTGCACCGCGAAGATCACCACCCGGTAGCGCCCCGAATCCCGGATCGGGACCGAAGCCTGCGTTTGATCCCCCGCAACCGAGAGCTCCACCGGGCTTCCTTCCTCCGGATATGCACGGATCAGCCAGGAATGCGGCGCCAGATCGCTCGGGATGGACCAGTCCACATCGAGGGAAGCCTCGTCACCGCCGAGCTCGGCGTAGACGTCCTCCGGCGGATGCAGTGCCGGAGTTGAGCTCTGAGCTGCCACGTAGGCGCGGAAGCCCTTGTTGTTGTCCTCGTGGATCTCGCGCACGGTGTCGGCGGCTTCGACCTTGGCGAAGATCCTCGGCGCGGTCCCCGCGTACTTCAGGCCGGGCATCCAGTCGATCATCGCGGTTGCGTTGTCACGGGCCGTCACCGCAGGGATGTCGTCGTGACCGATCAGCTCCCCGCCGAGGTCGGGGTCGGCGTCGTAGAACTCGACCCGTGTGTCGGTGGAACCGTCCTTGAGGCTGTAGTTCTCGACCTGCGCGACCAAGCACAGCGGGCTGCCGGGCCCGGTCGAATCCTCGCCGAGCGGCGACGGGTGCGTGCAGGGACCCTGCAGCACCTTGACCCCGGGCGAGATGAACCGCGCCGCGTCCGAGGTGATGCCGGCCTGCTCCTCGAAGTCGAGCAGGCGCGGGAGATTCAGCGTCAGGTCGGGTCGGACCCCGTACTGCTGCTGCCACCAGGTCTTCGGCGCCCCGAGCGGCGCCACCGAGGGCTCGACGGCGTAGTCGAGAACGAGCGCGGCGTTCTCGGTCCAGTAGGCGAATGGCTTCACCGTGTAGGCGGTCTCGCCGAAGCTCTCGTCGATCCCCGCCATCGTCGAGACGAGCTTCGTCTCGTCTCCGATCGTCGTCTCGACGGTCGAGAGGTCGGACTGCGAGTAGTCGCCGCTGACCTCGGCCTTGACGGAGACGAAGCTGCCGAGACCGCCGCCGCCGCTGATCGTCGCGCCGACGTTCCACCGCTTCGTCGTCGCGGCGGAGTCGGCGTCGACCTTGCTCTTGGTCAGCGTGTAGTTGTAGTCGCTGCTGTCGGAGAGCTCGAACTCGTCGCGGCCGAAGGTCGTCTTCGTGGCCGCATCGGTCCCCTCGGTCGGGGAGATGAACGGGTTCTCGTCGGTGGAAAGGTCCTCCGGGTAGCTGAGGATGTTGCCCGGCTGGTGGTTGACGCCGAGGGTGATGGCCTCAGGCGACGATGAGTCGATCCAGCGCTTCGAGAGCGTGTGCGGAGTGCTGGCGAGCACGTACTCCGGCTCGGCGGCGCCGGGCTGGTAGAGCGGGTACTCGAGCGTGTCGTAGGCCCGCCTGATCGCGTAGATCTTGTCCGTGTTGCGCGCCTTGACGTTCACCGTGACGGTCTCGGTCTCGGAGGAGGCGTCGACCTTGTTGAAGTTCTCTCCATAGCCCGCGCGGACCTCGGCGCCGAGCTGCGCGACGCCGAAGTCGGCGTCGACGTTGACCTTGGCGCTCACACCCCAGTCCTCGGTCGACTCGGTGCTGACCTCGGAGGAGGTCGAGCTCGCCCGCTCGTACTCGGAGTCGAAGAAGCAGACTGGCGGCACCAGATACTGATTTCCGGCGTAGCAGAAGTTCGGGTCGTAGGCCCGGCCGCCGAGGATGTCGAAGTGGGTCGGCGGCGAGTTGAGGACGACCGACGGCTCGAGCGAGGTGTAGCCGTCCTGAACCGGATCGCCGAGCTCCACCTGACCGTCGAGCGGCAGTGCGGCGAGCATCGGCGGACGTCGCGACAGACCGCCGGCCGAGTTCGCACCCAGGAGGACCTCGGTGCTGCCCTCGCGCGTCAGAACCTCGGTCGCGTTGATCGAGATGAGCGCGAGGTAGGGGTACGGGTCACCGCCGGCGAATCCACCGCCCTCCCAGGCGGAGATCGCGACCTGGGGAAGGGCGGCGACGTCGGTCACGCCCGCCGGCGGTGCGATCCGCTGGTCCTTGGTCGGCCGCGCGTCGATGACCGCGCTCTCGATCCGGTTTGCGGCCTGCCGGCTCGAGTCGACGGTGAAGCTCGTGCCCAGGACCGGGAAGTCCGAGTCGAAGTCGAGGATCTCGACCCTGCCGCACGTGAAGTTGAACGCGGGGCCGCAACCGCCGGTGGTCCCTGCAGGAGCTGTGGTCGACGGGCTGAAGTCCGCGAACGGCGTCGCGAGGACCTCGTCGAGACCGTCGCCGTCGAGGTCGCCGAGCGACTCGAGCTTCGAGCCCGTGCTCTGGTAGTTGGTGGGCCCGTCGATCGTCTGGAGCGTGAACGTGCTGCCGACGTCGAGCCGGTAGAGATCGAAGTCGCGCGAGGCGCCCGAGCTGACGATCAGCCGATCGATGGGCGAGTCGTTGTCCCGGATGTCGCGCTGGGCGGTTGCGCCGGGACCGGTCTGGCCGTCCGACGCGAAGATCGGCAGCGTGCCGTCGGTCGCCGCCTCGAAGGTCTGCGTCGCGACGCTCGTCTGAAGGCCTGGCGCCGACCCATCGCCCAGCAGGGTCGCGGAGAACCGCGGCGTCGTCGCGACGGCTCGGGTGGTTCCCCAGACGACCGCGGCCTGGTCCTGGCCGGTGCCGGCGAAATCGCCGACTGCGATCGCCGGGCTCGCGGTCCCGAAGTCAGAGTCGCTGTAGGCCGTGCCGAGGGTCTGAACGCTCCCGTCGAGTGCCAACCCCGTGACCCGGCCGCCCGAGCCGCGCTGAGCGATGAAGTGGGCGAAGCGGATCTCGCTGTTGCCTGCCGCCGGCTTGTGAACCCAGGCGACGACGATCGAGGGGCCCTCGGCCTCGCTGAAGGTTCCCGTCGCGATGGCGATGTCGGTTCCCGACTCCGGCGCGTCGACCCCGAACGGAACGGCGATCTGGCCGCTCGCGGGGTAGCCGCTGAGCGTGTGGTCGGCGTTGTAGCTCGGGCGGAACCACGTCAGGCAGAAGCCACTGCCAGGGCAGCCGTTCGTCGATGCGATCCCACGGCCGGCGAACAGGATCCCGGGCTCGAGGGAAGGCCGGAAGGCCCCTCCGCTCAGGATCTGATCCAGGTCGGCCTGGACGACGCCGGCGGTGCCGTTGGTGAAGGCCTTGCTGAACTTCTCCGTTGCTCCGGTCAGCTCGGGCGGATTGACCGTCTCGGCCGGAGGCAGCGGATCACCGGTGGGCGTGGTCTGCTTCAGGCTCAACCGCTGCACCCGCAGAGGCGTCGTGGTGGTCCCGTCGCCGAGTGAGATGACCCCCTCGACGCCGATCGGTTTACGCCCTGCGAAGTGATCGACCGGATCACCGAGCGGCGGCGGCGCGACAGCGTCGGCCGGCGGCGCGACGATCGCAAGCAGCAGCACCACCGAGAAGCGAGGACAGAGTCAGCCCTCGCGGAACGGAACGGTCGTTCATTCGATTGTTGCCTCCCGGCATCCCTATCGGACGTAGTCCTGCACACCCATCCCTAGGTGCGAGCGGCGCGAGCCTACCACCAATTCATGTGACTCGTTCCATAATTTCGATGACGGGCTGCTAATCCGCGCCGGCCGTGCTCGACGAGTGGTCTGGGAGTGTCTGGGCGCGACACTCAGCCGCCACTCGTCAGGGGCGATCCCCCCAGAAAGCACGAAAGCCGCCTGGCGAGAGGCGGCCTTCGTATAGCGGGGACAGGATTTGAACCTGTGACCTCCGGGTTATGAGCCCGGCGAGCTACCTGACTGCTCCACCCCGCGACGGTGAGGCAATGCTAGCAGCGACCCGATGCGCGGCAGGGAGCGCGGCGCGGATCGCACGCGCCTCCGCAGCCGCTCGGTCTGCTCATATCCGCGCAGATATACTGCAGTCATGCATACGGCCAGCCTCCTGCGTGAGGCGAGGCTCGAAGCCGGGCTGACCCAGGCCGAGCTCGCGTCACGCAGCGGAACGTCGCAAGCCACGCTCAGCGCCTACGAGCGGGGACAGAAGTCGCCCTCGACGGCGACGCTCGAGCGAATCCTCGCCGCGACCGGGCGGCGGTTGGCGACCGAGCCGGCGGCGAGGACCGTCCGCTCGCCCGGCGCGGCGATGCTCGCCCAGGTAGGGAAGACGCTGGAGCAGGTCATCGAGCTCGCGGCCGAGCTGCCGACGAGCCATCGGCGCGAGCGGATGTTCCCCGGGCTTCCGCGGCATCCCGCCACCGGACCGTGACGCTCGCCGAGAAGCTCCTCGCGATTCACGCCGAGCTGTCGGCCGCCGGCTTCGAGCACGCGTTCGGCGGCGCCATCGCCCTCGCCTACTGGACCCAGGACCCGCGGGGGACCAGCGACATCGACGTCAACATCTTCGTCCCGGCCGACGCCGCCGAGGCGGCGCTCGAGGCGCTGCCGAACGGGATCGCACACGGGGACGCCGATCTGGCCGCGATCCGCGACGCCGGGCAGGTCCGCCTCTGGTGGGAGGAGACCCCGGTCGATCTCTTCTTCGACTACGAGCGCCTGCACGAGGAGGCCGCGCGCAACCGGCGCGAGGTCCCGTTCGCCGGGGAGCGCATCCCGATCCTCGGACCGGTCGAGCTGGCCGTCTTCAAAGCGGTCTTCGACCGGACCCGAGACTGGGCCGACATCGAGGCGATGGTGGTCGCGGAGACCCTCGACGTCGATGCCGTCACGGCGCACCTGACCGAGCTCCTCGGCCGCGACGACGAGCGCCTGGCTCGGCTCGCATCGGCAGTGCGACGCGGGGACGCCGACCGCGCGGCCCGTTAGGCCGGGGTGGCCCGGCCGCTCAGCGCCTGAGGAAGTCGCTCACCCGCGCCTGCACGGCGGCCGCCTCATCGGAGAGGTAGAGCGCGAGGTGGGTGCCGGTCTCGATCTCGACCAGCTCCGCGCCGGGGATCGCTGCGGCGGCGTGGGCGCTGTAGTCCGGCGGCACGTCGATGTCGACGGTCCCCTGGATCAGCAGGGTCGGTGCGGCGATCTCCTCGAGGCCCAGCGACTCGATCTCCGCGAGTCGCGCGAGGTCGTTCTCGTAACCGGCGTGGCGCTCGGCCCGGGTGCTGACGGTGAGCGCCATGCCCAGCGCGAAGTCGCTCTTCTCCGGATCGGCCATCACGGCCTCGGTCCGCGCCTTCAGCTGCTCCTTGGTGAGGTCGCCTTCGGAGTCGAGCTCGCCCTGGACGACCTGATCGGGCACGTGCTTGACGAGGACCCGCATCAGCCAGTTCCCGGCGGCGGTCCCGAACATGAAGCCGTCGGTGGTCGTGGACTCGACCTCGTAGCGCTTGCTCACCGCGGCGGCGGCGGCGAGCGCGGTGACCCGCTCGGGGTGCTTGGCGGCGAGGCGGTAGCTGGATGGACCGCTGCCGGACCAGGCGAGGACGGCCGCGCGGTCGATCCCGAGCTCGTCGAGCAGCGCGGCGTGAAGATCGGCCTGGCCGTCGGGCGTCGCGACCGCATCGGTGAGCGGCGTCCCCAGGTAGCCCGGACGCGACGGCGCGATGACGCGGAAACCGGCGCGCTCGAGGAACCGGCCCATGAGCACTCCCTGATCGAAGCCCCCGGGCGTGCCATGGATGGCGAGGACGGGCGGACCGCTCCCGAAGTCGGCGTATTCGACCTGCCCGAGGGCGGTCTCGGCAACGGTGGGCTGCGGCGTCTCGCTCATCGCGGCGGAGTCTCTCACTACGCTCGGCCGAGTGGCCGACGAGACGCTCCCGATCGATCCCGGCAGCCCCGAGCACGGCGGCTTCCACGCCCGGGTCAGACGAGCCGTCGCCCTGACCGAGCAGCTCAACGCCCTTCGCTACGAGGAGACGGAGGCGATCCGCCGCGCCTTCTCCGAGCTCACCGGGCAGCCGGTCGACGAGTCGTTCCACCTGATTCCACCCCTGTACTCCGACCATGGGATCAACATCCGGATCGGCCGGGACGTCTTCATCAACCAGGGCTGCAGGCTCGACGACATCGGCGGCATCACCATCGGCGACGGGGTGATGATCGGCCCGGGCGTACGCCTGATCAGCTCCGGCCATCCGCTCGACCCGGCCGAGCGCCGCTCGCGGATCACCGCCGCGCCGATCCGGATCGAACGCGGAGCCTGGATCGGGGCTGGCGCCCACGTGCTCCAGGGGGTGACCGTCGGTGAGGACGCGGTCGTCGGAGCGGGCGCGGTCGTCACCCGGGACGTACCGGCGGCGACGCTCGTCGGGGGTGCCCCCGCCAGACCGATCAAGCCCGTCGCCTGAACGGCGGCCGGGGCTACGACCGCGCGGACCGCGACAGCGCGTCGATCGCGTGGGACGCGAGGTCGGTCATCGCGACCAGGTCGGCGATGTCCAGCCGCTCGTCCGCCGCATGGAAGCCGGCGGTGTAGAGCCCGATGTCGGTGCTGAAGACCGGCGCGAACCCGTAGGCGGTTGTCCCCCAGTCCCGGCGGACGAAGTAGGAGTCGCTGAAGCCGGCCCCGATGACCGGCAGGATCTCGGCGCCGGGAACGTTCTCGCGGACGAAGGCCTCGCACGCCTCGAACAGCGGCGTGTCGATCGCCGACTCGGTCCCTCCCTCGAGCGGCTCCAGCACCTCGAGCTCGTAGGCGACGTCATCGCCCACCGCCTGCGCCACCAGCGCATGGAGGTCGGCCTGGGTCGAGCCCGGCATCAACCGGCAGTCGCAGATCACGTCGGCGAAGGGCGGGATCACGTTCGGCGGCTCGCCGGCCTCGAGCCCGGTCGGGGTGATGGTCGGGCGGACCATGGCCGGGAGCGCGCCGGCCAACTCGGGGTGCTGGGCCGCCGCCCACGCTTCGAAGCTCGCGTCCTCGGGCGACGGGGCGCCGAGCGCCTGCAGCGACCGCGCAACCGCCGGCACGACCTGCACCCCGAACCGGTGCTCGAGGAGCCGGGTGGCGATCGCGGTCGCGCCGCGCAGCGGGTTGTCGGCGCCGACCGGGATCGAGGCGTGCCCGCCGGCGCCGCTGACCCGCAGCCGGATCGAGGAGACGAGCTTCTCGCCAACGCTGATCGTCACGACCCGCCGCCCTCCCGCAAGCTCGAGCAGCATCCCGCCGCCCTCGTTCAGCGCGAAGTCGCACCGGAGGTCGGGGCGCTCCCTGACGAGCCAGACCATCCCGGCGCCGGAGTCGTTGCGCTCCTCGTCGGACTCCGCGATCAGGACCACGTCGCCCGCCGGCACCTCCCCGCTTCGCGCCAGCCGCGCAACCGCAACCGCCCGCGCCGCGAGCTCCCCCTTCATGTCGGCGACGCCGCGGCCGAACATCGTCCCGTCGCGGACGACGCCCTCGAACGGGTCGACGGTCCAGTTCCCGGCCGGCGCCGGGACCACGTCGGTGTGCCCCATCAGCATCAGGGAGGGACCCTCCCCCGCGCCGCGGATGCGCGCGATCAGGTTGAGCCGTTCCGGATCAGGGCCGGCGAGCTCGCACTCGGCGCCCGCCGCGCTCATGTAGTCGAAGAGCATCCGCGCCGCGGCCGTCTCGCCCCCCGGCGGGTTGGAGGTGTCGATCCGGATCAGCGCCCGGGTCAGCTCGACGACCTCCCGCTCCAGCGCCTGCCGGTCGGTCGGGCTCATCGGCCGCGGGCGAGCTCGCGGACGTGCTCGATCGGGAAGGCGTCCTGCATGGTCCCGTCGAGCCGCTCGGCCGGCTGCGCTGCGACCAGGCAGTTGAGGACCGCCTCGTGTCCGGCCTCCCAGGCCGCGGCGAAGAACCCGCTGAGGTCATCGAGCGGGACGCCGGCTTCGCCGATCGGCCCGAACGCCATCCCGATCTCGCCGGAGCCCTCCGACGCGTAGGACCCGGCCCGGGAGAGACCGAGCAGCGGCCGCAGCGCGAGGCGGCGGAGCTGGTTGGCGCTCAGCGGCGCGTCGGTGGCGCAGACCGTGATGCAGGAGCCGTCGACCACGCTCGGATACACAGCCGGGTCGAGGTTCGTTCCCAGCAGATCGAGGTACTCGCGGTCGCCGAAGTTGGCGAGGATCAGCACGCCGACCGTGTACTCGCCGACGCGCCGCGAGGCCGTTCCGATCCCGCCGGGGAAGTCGAAGCAGGTCATTCCCGTGCCGGCGCCGACCGTTCCCTCCGCGACCTCGTCGCCGAGGTCGCCGAGAGCGCGGGCGACGTCCGCCGCGACCACCGTGCGGGCATCGGCCATCGGGCCGTCGTTGCACTCGCCGACGACCGGGATGAAGACGTCGTCGGGCCCGCGAGCCGGAGAGGCGCACCGCGGCGTCGGCGACGGTCCCGACCGCGTGAGTTCCGCACAGGTAGACCGGCGACTCGATCATCCCCCGCTCCTCGATCTCGAACTTCGCCGTCAGCTCGCCGACGCCGTTCACGGACCTGACCCCGGCGGCGGCGGGAAGCGCCGGCGGCTCGATCACCGTCACCCCGGTCGCCTGACCTGAGGCGGCCTGCGCGTGCCCGACCCGGACGCCGGGCACGTCGGTGATCGCGTTCCGCGGTCCGGGCTCCATCCGCCCGACGCCCGGCTTGGGCCCGGCGATGTCGCGCCAGCGGCCGGACACCTCAAGCACGCCGGTGCAGGAGGCAGGCCGCGAGCTGATCGCGGCCGCCGGCGGGCATCAGCTCGGGGTCGACGCTGTCGCAGGGCTCGAAGCGCCGCGGGCAGCGCGGGTGGAAGCGGCAGCCGCTGGGCACGGCGGTGGGGTCCGGGAGCTCGCCTCCCAGCAGGTCGCGCTCCCCGCCGCCGCCGGCGACCGGCACCGGGACCGCCGTGACCAGCGCCTGCGTGTAGGGATGCTGCGGCCGCTCGATGACGTCGGCGGCCTCGCCCTGCTCGACGATCCGGCCCAGGTACATGACCGCGATCCGGTCGCACAGCGACCACGCGAGGCTGAGGTCGTGGGTGATGAAGACGAGCGCGAGCCCGCGTGACTTCTGGAGGCCGGTCAGGACGTCGATGATCTGCGTCCGCACCGAGGTGTCGAGCATCGAGACCGGCTCGTCGCAGATCAGGCCCTCCGGCTCGAGCACCAGGGCGGCGGCGATCGAGACCCGCTGACGCTGGCCGCCCGAGAGCTGATGGGGGTAGCGGTCGAGGTACTCCTCGGGGTCGAGGCCGACGTCGCTCAGGGCGCGGCGGACGCGCCCGTCGCGGTCGGCGTCGGCGACGCCCTGCACCCGCAGCGGCTCGGTGACGATCGTCCGCACCTTCTGACGCGGGTTGAGCGTCTGGTAGGGGTCCTGGAAGATCATCTGCACCCGGCGGCGCAGACGCTGCATGTCCTTGCGGCCGGCGATCGGCTCGCCGTCGAGGGAGATCGTCCCGGCGGCCGGCTCCTGCAGGCCCATCATCGTCCGCGCCAGCGTCGACTTGCCGCAGCCCGACTCGCCGACGATCCCCAGGATCTCCCCCGGCCGCCAGTCGAGCGCGACCCCGTCGACCGCGTGGGCGACTCCGCGCTTCGTCTTGAACTCCACGCAGAGCCCGCCGACCGCCATCAGCGGCCCCTGGGCGCGCCGGCGCGGCGGGCGCGACCGCTGCGGCCTGTGCCCCGTTCGAGCCGATCACCGGCAGCGAATCGAGGAGCTTCCGCGTGTAGGGGTCCTGCGGCGAGTCGAAGACCGTCGTGCGTCGTCCCGATCTCGACGATCTTGCCCGCGTTCATGATCGCGACCCGGTCGCAGGTCTCCGCGAGCACGCCGAGGTCATGCGAGATCAGGATCAGCGCCAGCCCGAGGTCTCGCCGGAGCCGCTCGAGGAGCTGAAGGACCTGCGCCTGGGTGACGACGTCGAGCGCGGTCGTCGGCTCGTCGGCGATGACGAGCGGAGGCCGGCACGCCAGCGCGAGCGCGATCATCACCCGCTGCCGCTGCCCGCCGGAGAGCTCGTGCGCGTAGCGGCGAGCGATCCCCGCGGTCAGGCCGACGGTCCCGAGCAGCTCGTCGACGCGCTCGCTCGACCTCGCCGCCGCTCACGCCGCGCTCGTGCAGGCGGATCGCCTCGGCGATCTGCGGGCCGATCCGCTGCACCGGGTCCAGCGAGTTCATCGCCCCCTGGAAGACGAGCGAGACGTGACGCCAGCGGACGAGCTGCATCCCGGTCTCGGTCCGGCGGCCGATGTTCACCTGCTTCGCCGCGTTCGGCGGCCGCAGCGTCACGGTTCCCGTCTGCTTCAGGTTCGGCGGGAGCAGGCGCATCACCGAGAGCGCCGTCGTCGTCTTCCCGCAGCCCGACTCCCCGGCGAGGCCGAGCGCCTCCCCCGCCTCGAGCTCGAAGCTGACGCCGTCGACGATCGCGCGCCCGTCGCCGCCGCGGGTGACCCGGAGGTCCTCGATCTCCAGCAGGGCCGGGGTCATGCGGCCTCCGCCTCCTTCAGCCGCGGGTTGACGAACTCCTCGAACAGGTAACCGAGCACCGATACGGCGAGCACGACCATCGTGATGCAGAGCCCCGGCGGCACCACGTACCACCACGCGCCGGCGCTCGGCGCCGAGTTGGTGAAGGCGTTCTCGAGCATCGTCCCCCAGGAGATGCGCGTCGGATCACCGAGGCCGAGGAAGGCGAGCGCGGCCTCCGAGAGGATCGCGACGGCGACGATGAGCACGGTGCTGGCGAAGATCAGCGGCAGCGTGTTGGGAAGGATGTGGGTGCGCAGGATGTAGCCGTCCTTCGCCCCGAGCGCGCGCGCCCGCTCGACGAACGCGCGCTCTCTGAGCGTCAGCACCTGCGCGCGGACGACCCGCCCCGTACCGGCCCAGGAGGTCAGCCCGATGACGACGATCAGCACCGTCAGGGACGGATCGAGGACTCGTGCGAGGACGATCATCAGCGGCAGCGTGCGGGATCACCAGGAACCAGTTCTCCATCGCGTCGAGGATGCGGTCGGTCCAGCCGCCGAAGTAGCCGCCGGCCAGCCCGACGACCGAGCCGAGCACGGCGGAGATGAACGCGGCCGCGAACCCGACGACGATCGAGACGCGCGTCCCGACGAGGAGCTGGGAGAAGACGTCGGCGCCGCTCTCGGTGGTGCCGAGCGGGTGCGACCAGCTCGGCGACTCGAGCACGTCGGTGCTGGACGCATACGGGTCGTAGGGAGCGATCGCGGAGCCGAAGATCGCGACGAAGAACGCGAGGCCGAGGATCGAGACGCCGAAGCGCCCGCGCCAGGTCCCCAGCAGCAGCTGACGGGTGCGCGGCCAGCGTCATCGCGACTTCACCCGTGGGTCGAGGACGAAGTAGAGGCAGTCGGCGACGCAGGTTGGCGAGGATCACCCCGACGCTGAAGACGAGGAAGGTCCCCTGCAGCACCGGGAAGTCCTTGTCGTTGATCGCGTTGTAGCTCAGCTCCCCGAGGCCGGGCCAGGAGAAGATCGTCTCGATCGTGATCGCGCCGCCCGCGACGGCGCCGAACTGGATCGCCGAGATCGTCACGAGCGGCAGCAGCGCGTTCGGGACGGCATGGCGGTTGATGACCGGTCTCCCGCGAGAGCCCGATCGCGCGCTTGACGGTGATGAAGTCCTCGGTCATCACGTCGACCATCGACGAGCGCATGATCAGGAAGTACTGGCCGAGCAGCATCAGCGTCATCGCCGTCGCGGGCAGCACGAGGTGATCGACGACGTCCCAGGCCTCGGCCCACCAGCTCGTGAACTCGACCCCGGGAGTGACCTGCTGGCCGGCCGGGAACCAGGGTAACGCGACGGCGAAGACGAGGATCAGGATGATCCCGATCCAGTACTCGGGCGAGGCGTAGGTGAAGAGGCTGAACCCCAGGAGCCCATCGTCGGTCTTCGTTCCGCGCTTGGTCGCGGCTTTCACCCCCATCCAAGCTCCGATCAGGGTGGCCATCAGCGTTCCGGTGCCGACGAGGAGCAGGGTCCACGGGAGCGCCTTCACGATCTCGTCCCAGACGTCCTCGCGCGACTTCTGGCTGATGCCGAGGTCGAGCCGCGCGGTGTCGCCGACGTAGTCGACGAACTGACCGCCGAGCGACTTGTCGAGGCCGTAGTACTCGCGCAGCTCCTCGATCTCAGCGTCGGTCGCGCTGCGGCAGACGGGCGAGCTGGTTGGTCGGGTCGCCGACCGCCCGGAACAGGAAGAAGTTGAAGATCAGGACGAAGATGAGCGTCAGGACCGCGGCCCCGACCTTCCCCGCGAGCCAGCGACCGCTCATCGCGATGCCCGTCCCGTCGTCGCGGTCACTCGGGAAGCTCCAGGGGCTCGCTCGCTCCGCGGCGGCGCCGGGTGACGAGCACGCCCGCGAGGAAGCCGATCACGGCCCCGATCGCCGCGGCGAGTCCCGGGTTGCCCGCGCCGACCTCGTTCGAGACGCCGCCCGCGATCGGGTTCAGCGCGGTGACGCCGGCCGGGGAGACCGCGTCGCAGATCAGGTCGCCCGTCTCCTCCGGGCAGATCGGCTCGATCTTCTCGATGCGGTCGGTCCGGTACGCCTGCAGGGCGGGATCGTCGGTGAGAACGAGATAGGGCAGGTCCTCCTGCGCCAGGGCGACCATCTGCTGGATGACCGCCTTGCGCTCCTCCGTGTCGAAGATCCCGGTCTGCTCGCGGTAGAGCCGGTCGTACTCCGGGTTCGACCAGAACGAGTCCGAGGAGCCGCCGATCTCGCCGGTGGTGAGGATGCTGAGCAGGAAGCTCGGGTCGTAGGGATCGCCTCCCCAGCCCCAGATGAACGTGTCGAAGGCCGGCGCCGGCTTGCCGTCCTCCTTGCGGACCGTCAGGTCGAAGAGCTTGTCGGTGCTCACCACCTGGACGTTGAACTCGACGCCGATCTCGGCGGTGGTCTCGGCGACGAGCTTCGCCGCCTGGATGTTGTACGGCGACTCCGAGCGCACGTAGAGGTCGAAGGACGCCGTCATCCCGTCCTTCTCGCGGATCCCGTCGTCGTTGCGGGTCCAGCCGGCGTCGTCGAGCATCTGGTTCGCGAGGTCGGGGTCGTAGGGGTAGGTCTGCTCCGGCTCCTCGTAGAACGACTTGTAGAAGGACGGCAGGATCCCGTTGGCGACGAAGGAGGTGCCGCGGGCGGCGATCTCGTTGATCTCGTCGCGGTTGATCGCGTAGGCGATCGCCTGGCGCATGGTCTGGTCCTGAACGGCCGGGTTGAGCTCGGCGTCGGGGCAGATCTCCTCCGAGCAGAGGTTGAAGGAGAGCTGCGTGTAGCCGGGCAGCGGGCTCTGCAGCGTGTCGATGTCGTCCTGCTCCCCCAGCCGCGCGAAGCTCCCCGCCTCGACCTCGCTGATGATGTCGATCTCGCCGAGCTGCAGCGCCCGCTCGACCGCATCCTGGGTGCCGTACTTGATGAACTGGATCTCGTCGTAGCCGCCCTGCTCGCCCTGCCACTCCGGGTTGCGCTCCATCCGGGTGATCCGGCCCTTCTCGTACTCGGTGACGATGTAGGGGCCGCTCCCGACCATCGGCAGCTCCGGCTTGTACTGGCCGGTCAGCTCGTCCGTCGGCACGTCCCCCCAGATGTGCTCGGGGAGGACGTAGATGTAGAGGCCGCCGATGATCCGAGCGTCGGGGCGCTTGGTCTCGATGACGATCGTCCGGGCGTCCGGCGTCTCGATTCGGGTGATGCCGCTCGTGTAGCCCGCGAAGAGGACGCCCTCCTCGCCGAGGTTCTCCAGCGACCACTTGACGTCCTCGGAGGTGATCGGCTCGCCGTCGGACCAGCGCATCCCCGGCTCGAGCTTCATCGTCACGGTCTTGCGGTCCTCGGAGACCTCCCAGGTGTCGACGATGCCCGAGGTCGGGCTCAGATCCTTCGGGTCGTAGCCGATCGGGAGGTTCCAGTTGATCGACCAGATCGTGTAGTCCTCCTCGTTCTGGCCGACGAACGGGTTCAGGGTGTCGGGCTCCTGGGCCCACCCGAAGCGGAGGACGCTGCCGGCCGTGGACTGGGCCGGAGCCGGGGGCGGGCTCGCGACCGCCGCCGCAACCGCGCAGAGCAGCGCCAGCAGCGCCGCGATGGCGATTCTCCTCGTTTTGCTCGCCATGCTTGCCGCGCTCGTCTCGTTCATCGGGCCTCCACCGCCGCCTCCAGGATCTCCAGGCTCTTGCCGGCGCCATCGATACGCGCCATCGCTCCCAGCGGCATCGCGGCCAGGTGCTTGCCGTGGCCGAATGGCACGTTCGAGATCGCGGGTACGCCGAGCGGGGCGATCAGCTCGTCGAGGATCTCCTCCGGGGAGAGCGTCGACTCGGGCTCGTCGGGAAGCGTCTGGAAGCTCGAGGTTCACGGGGGTCCCGAATGCGAAGCCCGCGATCCCGTCGAGCTTCCCGGCGAGACGGAGGTGGTTGAGCCCGGTGTCGACCAGGTACGGGTCGGTGTTCAGGTCCTCGACGATCAGGATCTTCCCCTCGGTCTCGACCTCGTATGGCGTGCCGATGCTCGAGCAGAGCAACGTCAGGCAACCGCCGACGAGCGGCGCTTCCGCCACCCCCTCGCCGAGCGTCAGGACGTACGGATCCTCGGGGTCCTCGAAGACCTTCCCGAGCGGCTCCGGCTTCAGCGCCCGGTGGAACCACTCCTCGGTCTCCGGGGTGAGCTCGTAGTCGCCCTTCGTCCGCGTGAAGCGGAGGAAGCTCGGCCCGTAGAGGCTGACCCAGCCCGCGTGCTTCTGGATGAAGAGGTGGAGCGCGGTGAGGTCGCTGAAGCCGCAGACGATCCGCGGGTCGGCCCGGGAGACGGCATCCCAGTCGACCAGCGGGTAGCAGCGCGCCGTCCCGTAGCCGCCCTCGAGCGCGTGGACCATGTCGATCCCCGGCTCGGTGAGCGCCCACTCGAGGTCGGCGGCCCGCTCCTCGTCGGTGCCGGCGAGGTAGCCGTGGACCCTGCGGTGGTTCGGGCCGAGCACGACCTCGTGGCCCCGGCCCTCGAAGTAGGCGACGGCCTGCTCGATCCCCGACCGGGCCTGCGGCGGGCTGGCCGGCGCGACGACCGCGATCGTCGCGTTCTCGGGCAGCGCGGGAGGCTTGATCGCCATCAGGCTGCTCTCCGATCGTCGTTGGGAGCGACCCGCGCGCGGGCGTCGCGGATCAGCTTGGCCGAGGCGCCGACCGAGCCGAGCGTGATCTCGACGTGCAGGTCGGCGACCTCGTCGAGGCTCAGGGAGCCGCGGGGGTCGAACCAGAGCGCGACCCCGGTGCACTGCAGGAGGATCGCGTAGCTCGCGACGCGCGGGTCGGTGCTCCGCAACGACCCGTCCGCGACTCCGGCGCGGATCTCGGCGGCGAAGATCTCCTCGTAGGCGTCGCGCTGGGCGATCAGGGCCCTGCGCGGGCGCGGGGCGAGCGCGCGGATCTCGCTGTCGGTGACGAACGCCTCGCGGCGGTGAAGGCCGTGGTAGATGACGTGCTCGCGAACCGCCGCCGCGAGCCGCAGCGCCGGCCGTTCCTGGCGCTCGAGCGCGGTGACGACGTTGGCGGTGAGCCGCGTCCATGAAGTCGTCCTGGAGGCGAACGAGGATCGCTTCCTTGCTCGGGTACCAGTGGTAGATCGCCGCGGGCTGGACCCCCGCGGTCGAGGCGATCTCGCGCATCGAGGTGGCGTGGTAGCCGAGCCGGGCGAACAGCTCGACGGCCGCCCGGTCGATCGCCTCGCGCGTCTCGGGGCCGCGACGGTTCGACGATCGCCCGTCGCTCCCGGCGGCGCTCGAGCGGGTCTTGGGCGCCGCCTCAACCAAGGCCGAGCAGCTCCCGTGCCTGGGCGGGGTCGGCGACGTCGCGGCCGAGGTCGCGGGAGAGTCGCACCGCCATCTCGACGAGGGCGGCGTTGGAGGGAGCGTGGACGCCGCGCTCGATGTAGGCGACGTCCTCGAGGCCGGTCCGGATCCCCGGGGCGCCCTTGAGCAGAGCGAGGGCGAGCATCCGGCGGTGATGGCGGCCGATGCAGGTGACGGTCCAGAAGACGTCCGGCGGCAGCGGCCGGAGCATCGCGTCGAGCGCCTCGGGCGAGGCGTCGATGCCTCCGGGCACGCCGAAGACGAGGTTGATCTTCATCGGCGCCGGGATCACTCCCTGCTCGAGCCAGCGAACGGCGCTGACGACGTGGCCGACGTCGAAGACCTCGACCTCGAGGGCGATGCCGGCATCGAGCGCGCGCTTGGCGATGCCGCGGCCCGCCGGAGGCGGGGTGATGAAGGTCTCGTCGCCGAAGTTCATCGACCCCGACTCGACCCCCGAGATGTCCGGCGAAGCCTCGAGGCCGGTCGTCCGCTCCTCGATCGTCATGTCGTTGCTGCCGCCGGTGGAGACCATCGTCAGGAGCTCGGGCGCGCCGGCTCGGATCCGGTCGATCACGTCGACGAACAGCTCCGGCCGCCCGCTCGGGGTGCCGTCGTCCTCACGGACGTGGAGGTGGGCGATCGCAGCGCCCGCCTCGGCGGCCCCGATCGCCGAGCTCGCGATCTCCTCGGTCGTGTACGGGATGTTCGGGTTGTTCTCGCGGAAGACGTCGGCGCCGGTGATGGCGCAGGTGATCACGACCGGATCGGCATCCCAGGCGCTCCCGGTCATGCGCGCGCTCCCTCGGTCGCGCCGGCGAGCGCCTCGCGCAGGCGCTCATCGCGGCGGAAGAGGTCGAGGGCGTAGGCGCCGCGATCGGGGGCGAAGCCGTTGCCGATGATCATCCGCACGTCACGGCTCATCCCGTCGGCGCTGAGGGCGGCGGCCTGGAAGGCGGTCGCCATCGAGTAGAAGAGGATCGTTCCGCCCGTCGCGGTCAGCGAGGATCGCGGTCGACTCGCAGCCGGTGGCGTTGACGACGACGACCGTCAGGTCGGCCTCGGGAGCGCCCGGCCTCGCGCAGGGCGGCGACGGCGGCGAGCGGATCGCGGAGGTCGGTGGCGACCGCGATGTCGCAGAGTCCGAGCGCGGCGACGCGTTCGACCGCGGCCCGGTCGATGTCGACGGCGACGAGCGTGCCGCCGTCCATGGCGTCGCGGGCGGCGGCGAGGGCGAGCTTGCCCGCGTGCCCGGTGCCGAGCACGCAGACGGTGCCGCCGGCTTCACCCCGGGGCGCGAGGTCACGCGTGTGGGAGCCGGCGCCGTAGACGTCGTAGAGCGCGATCGCCGTCTCGGCGTCGATGTCGTCGGGGAGCGGGCCCCAGGGGGCGGTCGCGGCCACGTAGGCGGTGCCGGTCACCTCGATCTGGGCGGAGTCCGGGTCGACCCGGTCGACGGATTCGAGCCGCAGCGGGGTGAGGGTGAGCGACGCGAGCGTGACGATCGCGGAGCCGACGGCGGGCGGCTCCGGGAAGTCGTCCCCCGCGGCGGCGACGGTCCCGAGCAGCACGCCGCCGGACTCGGTCGCGGGGTTGTGCATCTTCCCCCGCGCGGAGACGATCTCCTCGACCCGCGCGGCCATCGCCGCCGGGTCGGCTCCACAGCTCTCGCGGATCTCGCGGAACGAGGTCGAGTCGAGGCAGAGGCGGTCGACGTCCACCTCGAGCTCCCCGGAGCGGACGGGGCCGGAGGCGTCAAGCCGCTGGGCCGGTTGCGGCAGGACCGCGGGCGGATCGACCACGCGATCCGCGCCGAGCATCGCGCCCAGCTGCGTTTCCTGCCGACCGGCAGATCGTTCCTCCCTCATGAACGATCGTTAGGCTATTCACACCGGTCGCGCCCTGTCAACGAAGCGGGCGCGGCGGGTACCTGAGAGGTGAGGGAAGCGACGCAGGATCACGCCATCTCGATGCCCGTCGTCTGGAGCGACCGGCACGCGAGCCACGTCCCCGAGGGCGAGATCTGGCTCGGCGTCCACACCCCGGGGACCGAGCTGCCGGAGCGCGCGGTGCGGATCCGCGCGGCGCTCGAGGCGGCCGGGGCCGTCGTCGTCGAGGCTGAGCCCCACCCCGACGAGAGCCTCCTCGCGGTGCACGACCCGGAGCTACTCGACCACCTCGAGCACGCCTGGGAGCGCTGGGATGCCGCCGGGTTCCCGACCGATCCGGGCCAGGACCGCGTCGTCCCCTACATCTTCCCGACCGCCGGGATGCTCGGCGGCCGCCCGCCCCGGCGGGCGACGGCGATGAGCGCCCGCGCGGGCCAGTTCGCCTACGACACGATGACCCTGATCGGGCCGGGCACCTGGGAGGGCGCGCGCGGGGCGGCCGACGCGGCGCTCACCGCCGCCGACCTGGTCGCGGGCGGATCCCCCGCCGCCTATGCCCTGTGCCGGCCTCCCGGCCATCACGTGACGCGAACCGCCTTCGGCGGCTCCTGCTACCTCGCGAACTCCGCGCTCGCCGCCGACCGCCTGCGCAGGTCGATCGGGGGCCCGGTGGCGGTCATCGACATCGACGCGCACCACGGCAACGGCACCCAGGCGATCTTCGAATCGGACCCCGAGGTGCTCACCGCCTCCGTCCACGTCGATCCGGCCGCGGGATGGTTCCCCCACTTCGCCGGATTCGAGGACGAGCGGGGAACGGGTGCGGGCGAGGGCGCGAACCGCAACGTCGTGCTGGCGCCCGGCTCCGGCGACGCGCCCTGGCTCGAGGCGATCGCCGGCCTCGCCGGCTGGGCTCGCGAGGGAGGCGCCCGCGCGCTCGTCGTTCCCGCTGGGAGTCGATGCCGCCGGCGGCGATCCCGAGAGCCCGCTCGACGTCACCGCCGACGGCTATCGCGAGGCGGGCCGCATCCTCGCCGGCCTCGGCCTGCCCACGGTGCTCGTCCAGGAGGGCGGCTACGACCTCGATGCGATCGGCGGGCTCGTCACCGCGACCCTGCGCGGCTTCGAGGACTAGGTAAGGGTGTAGGTCTGATGGCCAAGCACGAGCTGCACGTCGGATGCGCCGGGTGGAACCACGACACCTGGAAGCCGGTCCTGTTCCCGGACCTCCCCAAGCGGCGATGGCTCGAGGGCTACGCGCAGCATCTCGACTCGGTCGAGGTCAACTCGACCTTCTACGGATCGCCGAAGGAGAAGACCGTCGAGGGGTGGATCGAGCAGGTGCCCGACGACTTCATCTTCTGCACGAAGATGAGCCGCTACGTCACCCACATCAAGCGGCTCGCGGACTCGCCGGCGAAGAACTTCAAGCTGAGCGAGGGCGTGAAGCGGTTCTTCGACGCGGTGGAGCCGCTCCGCGCCGCCGGCCGGCTCGGGCCGACGCTGTGGCAGCTGCCGCCGAACTTCAAGCGCGATGACGCGCGCCTCGACCACGCGCTCAGCCTGCTGCCCGAGGGCCGGCATGCCTTCGAGTTCAGGCACGAGAGCTGGTACGCCGAGCCCGTGTACTCGGCGCTGCGCGAGCGCGACGTCGCCCTGGTCGTGCTTGACGATCCGGAGCTCCCCTTCGCCGAAGCGCGAGATCACCGCCTCCTGGACCTACGTCCGATTCCATCGCGGCAGCCGCGGGCGGCGACGGCAACTACTCCGACTCGGAGCTTGCGACCTGGCGCCGGCGCATCGGCGCGTGGCGCTCTCGCGTCGACGTTCATGCCTACTTCAACAACGGCACCGCCGACTACGCGCCGCGGAACGCGCTGGCCATGCGGGCTCGCTAGGCGCCGGCGGCCCGAGGCACCGATCGGACTACGATCGGCGGGCCTTGCGGGTCGCAGCCATCGACATCGGAACCAACTCGACGCGCCTCCTCGTCGCTGACGTCGAGGGGGACACCGTCGAGGCCGTCAACCGCGAATCGCGGGTCACCGGCCTCGGCCGCGGCGTCGAGACCTCCGGCCAGCTCGCGACGGAGAACATCGAGCACGTCTACGCGGCGGTCGGCGACTACGTCGCGATCGCCGAGGAGCTGGGAGCGACCCGGGTCGTGTCCTTCGCGACCAGCGCCGTGCGCGATGCGAGCAACGGCGACGCCTTCCTCGCGGAGCTCCGCGAGCGCTTCTCCCTCGACGCCGAGGTGCTCGACGGCCTGCAGGAGGCGCGAATGACCTACCGGGGCGCCCTCAGCGGCGGGTCGGTCGGCGAGCAGACGCTCGTCGTCGACATCGGCGGCGGCTCGACCGAGCTGATCGTCGGCTCCGGGGCCGAGCCCGAGTTCCACACCTCGATGCAGATCGGGGTCGTCCGCCACAGCGAGCGGCACGTGCACGCCGACCCGCCCAGGACCGAGGAGCTCGAGGCGCTCTCCGACGACGTCGGCGGCACGCTCGAGACCGAGCTCTCCTCCCACCCCGGCCTCCGCGCCGTACGGGCGATCGCCGTCGCCGGCACCCCCGCGACCCTGGCCGCGATGGAGCTCGAGCTCGAGCCCTACGAGCCCGACGCCGTCGAGGGCCACCACCTCTCGCTCAAGAGCGCCCAGATCTCGTGCTCGCGACTCGCCTCGCTCCCGCTCGCCGAACGCGGCGAGATCGTCGGCGTCGATCCCGACCGAGCGCCGACCATCGTCGCCGGCGTCGTGATCCTGATCAAGGCGATGCGCGCCTTCGGCCTGACCGAGGTCGAGGTCTCCGAGCGCGACATCCTCTACGGCGCGGCCCTCGAGGCCGCGGCGAACGGCAACGGCCGAAACGCTTCGGGCGGCTCGAGCCAGCCTCGCGGCCTAGGTCCCCGGGCTACGGCCCCAAGCCGGCTGACGGACCAGCCGTCCCCGCCGCGCGAGTAGAGGAACCGGTCGTGGAGCCTGCCGACCTGGCCCTGCCAGAACTCGATCGTCTCGGGGACCACGCGGTAGCCGCCCCAGAACGTCCGGCCGGGGAACGTCGCCTGAGCCGAACCGCTCCTCGACCTCGGCGACGCGCCGATCCAGGTCCGCGCGGTCGGCGATCTCCCGGCTCTGCGGGCTGGCCCAGGCGCCGATCCGGCTCTCCTGCGGACGGCTCGCGAAGTACTCGTCCGCATCGGCTTCGGAGACCCGCTCGACCGGACCGCGCACGCGGATCTGGCGGTCGAGCTCCTTCCAGAAGAAGACGAGCGCGGCGCTCGGGCGCGTCGCGAGCTGCGCCGCCCTTCGCCGAGTCCTGGTTGGTGAAGAAGCGGAAGCCATCGGGACCGAACCCCTTCAGCAGGACCATGCGGGCGTCGGGCATCCCCTCCGGCGTCGACCGTCGCCAGGCAGACGGCCTCGGCGAGCGGGAGATCCTCCGCCGCGCGATCGAACCATTCGCCGAAGAGGTCCAGCGGGTCCGCCGTCAGGTCGGACTCGGTGAACGGGGGCATGTCGGGACGGCCACTCACGGCGGCGCACTCTAGCCACGGGCCGCTCTCGGCTTTCCGGGCTGGGTAGGGTCCCGGCGATGGGAATGCTCGAAGCAAGCTGGACGGTCGAGATCGACGCGCCGATACAGGAGGTCTTCGACGTCGCCGCCGACGTGCCGGCGTCGACCGAATGGCAGCCGGCGCTGAAGACGGTCGAGACGCTCGAGACCGATGATCAGGGCCGCTCGACCCTCGTCGACAGCTCCTCCGACGCCAGCGTCAAGACGACCCACCAGCGCCTGCGCTTCAACTACGACGACGAGCCCACCGGAATGAGCTGGAGGCAGGAGAGCGGGGACCTGAAGTCGCTCGACGGCCAGTGGATCTTCGAGGAGCTCGACGGCGGCAAGCGCACCAGGGCGACCTTCGCCCTGGTCGCCGATCCCGGCCGGATGCTCGGGATGCTGCTGCGCGGGCCGGTCGAGGGCCGCGTCAAGGAGTTCCTGACCAAGGGTGCCGCCGAGGGGCTCAAGGAGCACCTCGAGAAGTCGGCCTAGTCGCCCTGACCGGGCGGGGCTACACCCAGAGCGCGGTCGTCGACGGGATCGACGTCGACGCCGACGGGATCGCCCACCTCCACTCGATCGGCCGCTGGCTGCAGGAGGTCGCGCTCGCCGACGCGATGGACGCCGGGATGTCCCGGGAGATGGCGTGGATCGTGCGCCGGACGACGGTCCGGAGCGAGCGCCTCCCCCGCTTCGGCGAGGCGATCGAGCTGCGCACCTGGTGCAGCGGCGTGGCGAAATCGGTCGCCGAGCGGACGACGACGATCACGGGTGCCGCCGGCGCCGCGCTCGAGACGGTGGCGATCTGGGTCCATCTCGACCCGGAGGGCCGACGGCCGGCCCGGCTCCCGGAGGAGTTCCTGAAGGCCTACGGACCGAGCGCGGGCGAGGGCCGGCCGCGGAGCGCGCTGCGGCACCCGCCGACGCCACCGGCTGACGCCGATGTCCTCGACTGGCACTTCGCCCGCGCCGACATCGACCTCGCGGGGCACGTCAACAACACGATGTACTGGCGGATCGCCGAGGAGGTCTTCGGACTCGCGGAGGTGAGCGACTCCGCGACGACCTTCGAGGCCGAGTACCGAGGCGGCATGGGCGCGGGCGCGGCGAAGGTCCATCGCACGGATGGTTCGCTCTGGATCTGCGACCTCGACGGCGCGGTCGCGGCCACGATCTCGGTCGAACCCGGCTAGCAGCGGGGAACCTGAGACCGAAATACCGGCCTCAGACACCCCACTGGCCCAACTCGGCCCTCTCCTCCTCACCCGAACCAAGAAGCGCAGCGTGCCCTTCCCTTGGGTGAACGAGCGCCGTCGCGTCCGGGGAGCCACTCAGCGGGCATCCCAAATCACCGCGCGAAGCGCGGCCCGATGAGTGGCTCCCCGGGCGCGACGGCGCAACGACACCACTACCCAGCCGAAAGCGGACGCACGAACGCGGAGGGGGCAAAGCCCGCGCCTCCGCGTCGTGTGGCATCCCTCCTCAGTGGCTACCAGGCAATCCCCTGCCTGGGAACCATTGTCCTATATGTAGACATGCCCTGATGTCGCATATCCAAACGGCACAACGCGCGGTGTCGCGTGGGGAGGTTCGCTCAGACGACTTCTGAGTCGGACTCATCGCGCAGCCGCTCGAGCGAGCTGCGGAGGATCCGCGAGACCTGCATCTGCGAGACGCCGACCCGCTTGCCGATCTCGCTCTGGGTCAGGTCCTCGACGAAGCTGAGGTGGAGGACCTCGCGGTCGCGGTCGGAGAGCTGCTCGAGGCGCTGCTCGAGCATGACGTTGTACTCGACCTGGTCGAGGTGCTCGTCGTCGATCCCGACCTGCTCGACGAGAGGCACGGCGCCCTCGTCGACCATCCGCACCGAAGCGGGGGCATCCAGTGATGCGGGGCGGGCGGCGGTCGAGGCCGCAAGCGCCTCGTTGACCTCGCCCTCGTCGAGGTTGGTGGCCTCCGCGACCTCCGCCGTGTCCGGCATCCGGCCCTTCTCGGTGGCGAGGTCGGCGATCGCGGAACGGATCCGCGGCATCGCCTCCTTGAGATCGCGGGGAACGCGCATCGCCCAGGACCGGTCGCGGAAGTGGCGGCGCAGCTCGCCGAGGATCGTCGGGGTCGCGTAGGCGCCGAAGCTGTTGGCGCGCTCGTCGTCGTAGCCGTCGATGGCCTTCAGGAGCCCGAGCCTGGCCACCTGCTCGAGGTCCTCCATGCTCTCGCCACGGTCGCGGTAGCGGGCGGCGAGGCCCGAGGCGAGCGGGAGCAACCGGGTGGCGAGCTCCTCGCGAACGGCCTGATCGCGGGTCCTCGCGAAGCGGGAGAGGAGCTGTTCGTCCGTCTCCAGCCCGATCTCGGGCTCGAGGCCCGAGCCTCCGGTGACGTCGCTCAACAGGAGGGCTGGGGTGAGGAACTTCCGGTCATCAGGTTCAGAGTAGACACTTGTCGTCAGCGACCGTCGCGCACCGTGAACTCGACGCCTGCAACCCGCTCGCGACCGCCTCCGGGGAGGGTCACGTACACCGCGCCGTCGCGCTCCAGGCGCTCTCGCGGCTCCATCAGGGCGACGCCGTGGAAGCGGTCCTCCTCGTCGAACAGCCAGACGTGCTCCTCGGGGGACGGCTCCCGCCGAGCGGACGGCGAGCCGTCGAACTTGGCGTAGATGACGTCGCTCGAGGCGTCGTAGGTGACGTAGGAGAAGTTGTGGCGGCCGATCCTCAGGCCCATCGGAACGTCGCTAGACCAGGACGGCGCGGCGCGGGTAGATGACGTCGGGATCGGTCAGGACGTTGACCAGGGCCGGCTTGCCGGAGGCGAAGGCGCGCTCGAGCGCGGGCCGCAGCTCCTCCGGCTCGCGGACGAGCTCACCGTGGCCGCCGAGCGCCTCGACGACCTGCTCATAAGGGGTCTCGGGCTGCAGCTCGGCGGCGATGGAGTAGCCGTAGAGGTACTCCATCGGGTGCTTCTCCAGCGCCCAGATCCCGTTGTTGCCCATCACGCCGACGATCGGCAGGCCGTGGCGGACCATCGTGTCGAACTCGAGGCCGCTGAAGCCGAACGCGCCGTCGCCGAGCAGCAGGCACACCTGCTTGCCGGGGTTGGCGCAGGCGGCGCCGATCGCCTGGCCGGGACCGGCCCCGAGGCAACCGAACGGGCCGGGGTCCATCCAGGTTCCGGGCTCGAAGGTCTCGATCACACGCCCGGCGTAGGAGACGAAGTCGCCGCCGTCGCCGATCACGATCGCGTCGCGGTCGAGGACCTGCCCGAGCTCCTCGTAGAGGCGCATCGGGTGGAGCGGGCCGCGCGGGTCAGCGCGATCCTCCGCCTCCGCCGCGCGCTTCTCGGTCTCCTCCTCGCGGAGCCCATCCACCCAGGCGGTCGAGTTGCCCCCGGGCGCCGAGGCGGCGAGCGCTCCCAGCGTCAGGGCGATGTCGCCGATGAGGTCGATGTCGGCGACGCGGTTGCGCTCGAGCCGGTTCGGCTCGGAGTCGACGCGGATCAGCTTCGTGTCCTCGCCGATGGCGCCGCCGAAGCCGAGGCGGAAGTCGAGCGGGACGCCGGCGACGATCGCGACGTCGGCTCCCTTCAGCCCCGAGCCGCGGGTGCGGCTGAAGGCCAGCTCGTGGTCGGCGGGCAGGCAGCCGCGCCCCATCCCGTTCAGGAACACCGGGATCCGGTGGCGCTCGGCCAGCGCGCGGAGCTGCTCCTCGCCGCGGGCCCAGTAGAGGCCGGTGCCGGCCATGATCACGGGGCGCTCGGCGCCGGCGAGCAGCTCGGCCGCGCGCTCGATCCCATCGGCCGCATCGATCGAGGGAGACGGGGGCATTCGCGGGATCTCGGCGTCGGCGTCCATGAAGACGATGTCGAGGGGGTAGTCGAGGAAGGTCGGGCCGGTCGGGATGGCGGCGGCGGTGTCGAAGGCGCGGACGGTCGCCTCGGCGATCAGGTTGGGCTCCTTCACGGTCTCGGCCGACTTGGTCAGCGGCGAGACGAAGGGAAGGTGGTCGATCTCCTGAAGGCTTCCGGTTCCCCATCGCATCTCGGGCGCGCGGCCGCCGAGGACGACGATCGGCGTGCCGTTGGAGGAGGCGCTGGCCATCGCGCTCATGCCGTTGGTGACGCCGGGGCCGGCGGTCAGCGCGCAGACGCCGGGGGTGCGCGTGGCCTTCGCCCAGCCCTCCGCGGCGAACGCCGCGGCCTGCTCGTGGCGGACGTCGATGACCTTGATGCCCTCCTCGCGGCAGCCGTCGTAGAGCGAGAAGAGGTGGCCGCCGGAGAGGGTGAAGAGATGGGTGACGCCGCGGGCCTTCAGGGCCTTGGCGGCGAGGCGACCGCCGTGCAGCGCGCCCGGGTTCGCGACGCCCTTCTTCGGCTCAGCCTGTTCCTGCGTTGCCACGGACGCGAGCGTACACCGCGCGCACGGCCCCAACCGGGCTCGGAAGGTCGGCCGGCTCCCCCTGCAGGGTGTGGAGCTCGATCGGCCGCTCGATCCCGCGCAGCACCCGCTCGCCGCGGCGGCGCAGCGGGTAATCGCCGGTCAGCCGCTCGCGGGTGGCCTGGGTCAGCAGCACGTCGTCGCCGGTCTTGCGCGTCTCCGCCTCGACGCGCGAAGCGACGTTGACCGCATCGCCGATCACGCTGAAGTTGAGCCGGCCTGCGCCGCCGACCGAACCGGCGACCACCTTGCCGGTGTTGATGCCGATCCCCAGCTCGAAGGGACCGCCCTCCCCCTCCCCGTTGATCCGGCGGTCGATCTCGATCGCCGCCCGGACCGCGCGGTCGGCATGGTCGGGGAAGCCGTGCGGAGCGCCGAAGACGGCCATCAGCCCGTCGCCCTCGAACTTGTCGACGTGCCCGCCCTCGGCGGCGATGATCGGGACGACCACCTCGAAGAGCGCGTTGAGGCAGCTCACGACCTGGCTGGCCTCGGCATGGGACGCGAACGACGTGAAGTCCTTGACGTCGCAGAAGAGGATCGAGACCTCGATCAGCTCACCGCCCTCGTTGAAGTGGTCGCTGAGGATGTGCTCGGCGACCTCCTCGTCGAGGTAGGTGCCGAAGGCCTGGCGGATCCGCTCCCGCTCGCGCAGCCCGGCGACCATGTCGTTGAACGAGGCCGCGAGCTCGCCGATCTCGTCGCCGGTGGTCACCGGCACCGCGGCATCGAAGTTGCCTTCGCGGATCTCGTCGGTGGCATGCTGCAGGTCCCGGAGCGGTTGCATGACCGAGCGCGTCAGCAGGAGCGTCAGCTCGAGCGAGACCGTGGTCGCCACGCCGATCGCCGCGAGCACCGCAACCCCGAGGCTGTCGGCGCCGCTGACGGCGGCGACCGTGACGCCGGTGATCACGTTGATCATCGGCAGCACCGCGAGCAGTCGCCACCGCAGCGGGAGGACCCGCGCCTCCCGCGCGATGTCGGGCTTGACCGCCCGGTTCATGTCCATCAGGACGGGCCGCAGGCCGATCTCGAGGGTCAGGTGATGGAGGATCGCGCCGTATCCGATCGCCACGAGGCCCGCCGCGAGCAGCGGGAAGAGCCCCCACCAGGAGATGTCGTAGATCACGACCGCGGCCACCGTCGAGGGGACGACGACCCCGACGAAGGGGATCAGCATCTCGTCGCGGACCAGGGCGAGCGGCAGGCCGATCGCCGAGCTCCACGCCCGCTCGGTGAACTCCTCGTCTCGCTCCCCGCCGATCCAGCGGCTGATCACGGTGAGCCGGGGCAGGATCCGGCGCAGGCCGTAGCCGATCGACAGCCCCGTGAGCGTCAGCGAGATCGCAAGCAGCAGCGCGAAATCGCGCAGGCTCCCGTCGTAGTAGGTGGACAGCAGGACCACCGTGCCCGCGGTGACGGCGAAGCCGGCCTGCAGCTCCAGGGTCACGAACACCTTCGGATATCTCGCCCCGAGCTTGCGATAGAGCCAGTCGAAGGGTGCTAACAGCACAGAACAATTGTTCCCTAATCGCCACCATCACGGATTCCCGCCTACGCGAGGTGGATGCTGTCCCAGATTCAAGTGATGCGAGGACCGATCCGATTGAACGACCGGATGCTTTACCTCATCGACGAGACCAGAGACCGACTCGCGATCGTCACCGACGACACGCGCGATCGGCTCGCGCTTTCAGCGGGTGAGACCCGCGAACGTGTGGTCGACGCCTCCGAGGGCCTGCGACTGCGCGCCGCCGAGACACTCGAGTTCGCCCGCGGCCGGGTCGCGATCGTCCTCGGCGTGCTCGCCGCGGTCATCGCGGGCGGGTTCCTCGTGGCCGCCGCCGCCGGCGGCGAGGGCACGCGCTCCCCAACCCCCCGCGCGTACGGCGGACGCAACCACGTCGATCGGCCCGGAGCTCGTTCAGGAACGGGGCTTCAGCCTCTCGCTCCCCGGCGACTGGATCCGCACCGACGCCCCCGAGGGCGCCGTCTTCTCCGCCGAGTCCGACGACGGTGCCGCCCAGACCACGCTCTGGGTCGAGCGCAACTCCAACCTCGACTTCGACGGCTTCGTCCAGCAGTCGCTCGGCGGCCTGGTCACGCTCGGCGAGGGCGCCAGGGTCACCGACCGCGTCGATGGCCCGACCATCGAGTCCAGCTCCGCGGAGCTCCGCGCCGAGGTGCCCCTGAACGGGATGCCGCCCGGCCCCTACCGCGTCAACCTTCGCGCCGCGGGTCCGTATCGCTACTACCTCGCAACCTCGATCGAGCCCGGGGCATCCCCCAAGGTGCTCGCCGACGCCGAGCTCCTCGGCTCCAGCCTTCGCCCCGAGGTCAGGGTCGAGGGCGTCGACACCAAGAAGTAGTGACGAGGCTGAGAGGCCGCCGAGCGGCGTCCTCTCGGTCCGTCACTCGTCGTAGCGCTTCTGCCACCAGCGGCGACCGCCGGTGACGGGGTCCGGTGGTGTCTCGTAATCGGAGGCGCCCGTGGCGAAGAACAGCACCGCCGCAGCCACCAGGAGCACGACCCCGAGGATCACGAGCTGGCAGGAACACGACCGCCTCCGAATACGATCAGCGCGATCGCCAGGATCCCGAGTCCGCCTGCGAATGGTCCACCTCCGGCCATGTCGAGCGGTTGCCCGCTCCCGACCGGGACAAACACGCCCCCGCAGCTCGCTAGAGCCAGTCCTCCGCCGACAGCGACGGCATCGCGCGCTCGTCGCGGATCACGTGGGTGACCGCGTTGATCAGGGCGAGGTGGGTGAAGGCCTGGGGGAAGTTGCCGAGGTGGCGGCCCGAGGCGGCGTCCAGCTCCTCGGCGTAGAGGCCGAGGGGGCTCGCGTCCTTCAGGAGGCGCTCGCAGAGCTCGCGGCCGCGGCGGCGCTCACCGATCTCGAGCAGCGCCGAGACGAGCCAGAACGAGCAGATGAGGAAGGTGCCCTCCTCGCCGTGGAGGCCGTCGTCGGTCGTTTCGGTCTTGTAGCGGAGGACGAGGCCGTTCTCGGTCAGCTCCTCCTCGATCGCGAGCACGGTGTTGCGGACGCGCTCATCGCCCTGCGGGAGGAAGCGCACGAGCGGGATCAGCAGGTTGGAGGCGTCGAGGCCGTCGGTGTCGTAGTGCTGGGTGAAGACGCCGCGCTCGTCGACGCCGTTCGTCATCACGTCCTCGTGGATCTCGTTCGCGATCAGGCGCCACTCGTCGGCGAGGCCCTCGTAGCCGCGGCGGGCGGCGAGGCGGGCGGCGCGGTCGAGCGCAACCCAGCACATGACCTTCGAGGCGACGTAGTGGCGAGGCTTCCCGCGCGTCTCCCAGATCCCCTGATCGGGCTTGCGCCAGACCTCGGCCGCGCAGCGGGCCTGATCCTCGATGACCGGCCACATCCGCGAGGAGTTGTGCCCGTACTCCCGCTGGTGGAGGTAGATGGAGTCGAGGACCGCGCCGTAGACGTCGTTCTGGCGCTGGTCGTGGGCGCCGTTGCCGACGCGAACGGGCTGCGCTCCCTGATAGCCGGTCAGGTGATCGAGCGTCTCCTCCGGGAGCTCCCGCTCGCCGCCGATCCCGTACATGATCTGGAGGCCGCCCTTCTCGTTGCGCTCGACGTCGGCGACGAACTGGACGAAGTCGTCGGCCTCCCAGTTCAGGCCGAGGGCGTGCAGGGCCTGGAGCGTGAAGGTGGCATCGCGCATCCAGGTGTAGCGGTAGTCCCAGTTGCGCTCGCCGCCCGGGGTCTCGGGGAGCGAGGTCGTCAGCGCCGCGACCATCGCGCCGGTCGGCATGTAGGTGAGGCCCTTGAGGACCAGCGCCGAGCGCTGGAGGTGCTCGCGCCAGCGGTGGTCGGGGAAATCGCCGGAGGCGAGCCAGGTGCGCCAGAAGCGCGAGGTCGTGTCGAGCTGCTGCTCGGCCTCCTGGAAGCTCGAGGGGCCGTCGAGCCGGGAGGACCAGGAGAGGGCGAAGAAGCAGCCGTCGCCGGCGTCGAGGCGGTGACGCGCGCGGGCGGTGCCGCCCTCGATGCCGAGGTTGACGTCGGAGTGCAGACGCAGCGTCGTCTCGCCGTCGGTCGCGTCGGCGATGCCCTGCTCGGGGCCCGGCCGGCTCCAGCTGCCGGGTCGGCGGCCGTAGCCGAAGACGGGCTCGCAGACCTGCTCGATCTGGACCGAGCCGTGGACGCAGCGCGCCGTCCGGATCAGGACGTGGTGGGCGTCGAAATCGGAGGGCGGACGGGTGTGGGCGGACTTCTTGGTCGATTCGCGAGCGCGCCACGGGCCGATCACGAGCGCGTCACGGACGATCATCCATCCGGTCGGGGTCATCCAGGTGGTCTCGACGATGTTGGTCCCCGGCTCGTAGCGGCGGCCGACCGGCTTGCCCATGTTGGAGGGGCCGAAGCGCCAGCCGCCGGCGGAGCGATCGAGGAGCGCCGCGAAGACGCTCGGGGAATCGAAGCGCGGCGGGCAGAGCCACTCCACGGTCCCGTCGGGTGCGACGAGAGCGCCGGTGTGGCAGTCGGAGAGGAAGGCGTAGTCGGCGATCGCCGGGAACGGCGAGGACGGCATCCGGCGCTCGAGGAACGGCGTCGGATCCGCGAGCTTGTCGGGGTCCATCCCGCCCGCGCGAGACGGCCCGGCCGCGCCGGTGAAGCTTGCCTCGTGAGCGGCCTCCCGGGCGTCCTCTTCGGTGATTTCCTGGTGTGTTCGTTCCATGAGACGAGCGTGCGGTCCCCACCGCCTTCGTGCTCCCCTTCGGTTTCGATGGTTCGAGCCTTGAGCGAAGGTAGCGAGATGGCAGAACCCGACTGGGGTTTGCCACCTGCCCTGGCTCCTAAGCTGCATCGCCGATGAGGCGGGACGAGCGGGCGCGAAAGGCATCTGGGACTGCGATCGGCGGCGCGCTTGCGCTGATCGTCGCGGTGTTCGCGCTCCTCCTTCCCGGCGCCGCGGCAGCCGACGAGCGGCCGAACTTCCTCTACGTCCTCACCGACGACCAGACGATCGACAGCCTCCAGTACATGGAGCAGACCGAGCGGCTGCTCAGCGCCGAGGGGGCGACCTTCACCCAGCACCACTCGACCCAGCCGCTCTGCTGCCCCTCGCGGGCCTCGTACCTGACCGGGCAGTACCCGCACAACCACGGCGTCCTCGACAACCTGCCGCCCTACGGCTACGGGGCGATGGACTTCGGCCGGACGCTCTACACCTCAATGCATGACGCCGGCTACCGGACCGGGTGGATCGGGAAGGTCCTGAACGGGGTCCTTGACGAGGGGCTCGTGCCGGAGCCGGGCTTCGACGAGTGGCTCGTGCCGCTCGCGAACACCGAGCACGACATGTTCAACACCACCGCTGAGCGACAACGGGACCGAGGTGGCGCTCTCCGGCGTCTACCAGACCGACGTCTACGCGCAGCGGGCCGCCGAGTTCGTCGCCTCCCACGGCTCCCAGCCGTTCCTGCTGACGCTGTCGGTCTTCAGCCCGCACTGGAGCTTCTGCGGCGTCGGCATCCCCGGGCGCTGCCCGCCACAGCCGGCCCCGCAGGACCTGGGGACGTTCGCGGGCACGAAGTTCCCCTTCGACCCGAGCTACACGAAGGACCGCGCCCGCGCGGGCCGAGGCGAACCTCTACTGGCAGCGGGAGCTCGAGTCGCTGCAGTCGGTGGATCGGACCGTCGGGGCGCTGGTCGAGCAGCTTCGCGCCCAGGGGGAGCTCGACAACACCTACGTGATCTTCGGGTCGGACAACGGCATGCTCCACGGCGAGCACGGGATCTTCGACAAGAACGTGGCCTGGGATCGCTCGGTCCGCGTGCCGCTCGTGATCCGCGGCCCCGGCTTCGCCCCGAGCACGATCCGCGACGACCTGACGGCGAACGTCGACGTCCCGGCGACGATCCTCGACGCGGCGGGGGTCGCGCCGCCGCTGCCGCCGGACGGCTACTCGCTGCTGAGCGACCACCGGCGCCGGCAGCTCCTGCTCGAGCGGCTCGACGGCGGGCCGGGGCGGGTGCAGCAGCCGTGGCTTCAGATCAAGACCGCGGACGGCTGGACGTACTGGCGCGACCTGATCACGGGGCGGCGGCATCTCTACGACCTGACCCGCGATCCCTACCAGGCGCACGACCGGCTGCGGCGCGAACCGAAGCTCGCCCGGAAGCTGAACCGGCGGGTGAACAAGTTCCGCGACTGCGCGAACCCGTGCCCGTGAGCGCCCGGGCGAGCTATGTTGCCGCCCATGACCCGGCGCTTCCTGATTCCCGTCCTCGCCCTCGCGGCGGTTCTCCTGACGCCGGCCGTGGCATCGGCGACCGACTGCGGCATCCCGGGCGCCGCCGACGCGACCTTCACCAACACCGCCCTCGAGATCCAGGGCGACATCGACCCGAGCCGGACCGGCGGCTACCTGCAGCTTCCCTTCACCGTCCCGGCCGGGACGACCGCGATCCGCGTCCGCTACTCCTACGACCAGCCCGGCGGCGGCTGCGGCGGCTCCCCGAACACGCTCGACATGGGCGTGTACGAGCCTCGCGACCCGGGCGAGACCGTCTGGGGCGCCGACGAGAGCCGCGGCTGGAGCGGCAGCGCCGTCAAGGACCTGGCGATCGCGCAGAACGGCTTCACGAGCGACGCCGTCTACAACAGCTCCAACGCCGCTCGCAAAGCGTTCGTCCACGGCGCGACGACCCGGGCCTACCGCCCCGGTCCGATCCCGACCGGCGACTGGGCGGTCGAGCTCGGGATCGCCTACGTCGATCCCGCCGACGCCGACGACATCCACTACCACGTGCGGGTCGAGACCTCGACGTCGACCGACTGGTCGAACGCCCCCTACGCGCCGAGCGGCTACACCCAGCCGCCGCCGGTCCAGGGCCCTGCCGCGTGGTACGCCGGCGACCTCCACGTCCACGGCGAGCAGGAGCCGGGCAACGCGCCCGTCTCCCAGACTCTGAAGCGGGCCTTCGACCCCCCCGCCGCCGGTGGTTCGGGCCTCGACTTCGTGACGCTCGTCGACCACAACAACAACGTGCAGGCCGACGACCTCGCGACCGATCAGGCCGCCTACCCGAGCAAGCTCGTCATCCCCGGCACGGAGATGACCACCTACCAGGGCCACTTCAACAACCAGGGCAAGGCTCCGTTCGTCGACTTCCGCACCGGGAACGTGCTCCAGTCCGACAACCTCCCGCTCCCGGCGAACCTCCCCGACGGTGATCTCGCCCAGGTCCGCGGCACGGTCCCCCCCTCCCAGATCTTCGGCCAGATCCAGTCCAATGGGAACTGGACCCAGATCAACCACCCGTCGATCTTCCGCGACTTCCCGTCGTTCTGCCGCGGGTGCGCGTGGAGCTACTCCGACGCGCTCACCGACTTCTCGAAGGTCGACGCGATCGAGGTTCAGACCGGCCCCGCTGCGATCCCGGCGGGCGCGCCGACCGGTGCCAATCCCTTCACGAAGGAGGCGATCGCCTTCTACGAGCACGCCCTCGACACCGGGGCGCACGTCGCAGCGGTCGGCTCGAGCGACGACCACCAGGGAGGCGGCGCCACCGGCCCGACCGACAGCCCGGTCGGCAGCGCGACGACGATGGTGTTCGCCAACGGGCCTCTCCGAGCAGTCCGTCACCGACGCCATCAAGGGCGACCACACCTACGTGAAGCTCTTCGGCAACTACGGGTCCGTCGATCGACCTCGACGCCGACGTCCCGGGCATCCCCACCGCGATGATCGGCGACAGCGTCACCGGCCCGTCGATCGACCTGACCGCCACGGTCAGCGGCGCGGCGGCGAGCGGGCGCAGCGGCTCCTGGTCGCTGGTGCTCCTCCGCGACGGACAGCCGGTCCAGAGCTTCCCCTTCTCCGGCGACGGGACCACCCAGTCGCTCGAGGTCTCCGACGGCGGCCGCTACTCGGTCGAGGTGCTTCGCAGCGAGGGCGGCATCGACTACGTCGAGGTCTACTCCAGCCCGGTCTGGTTCACGCCGGGCCCGCCGACCTTCAAGGTCGGCAAGGCCAAGCTGAACAAGAAGAAGGGCACGGCGACGATCAAGGTGGACGTCGGGAATCCCGGCTCGCTGAAGCTCGCGGGCAAGTCGCTCGCAAAGAGCTCGAAGCAGGCGTCCGGCCCCGGCACCTACAAGCTGAAGGTGAAGCCCAAGGGCAAGCTGAAGAAGAAGCTCGCCAAGAAGGGCAAGGCTGAAGGTGAAGGCTCAGGTCGTCTTCGAGCCGCAGGGCGGCAAGCCGACCACGCTGAAGCCAAGCTCAAGCTCTTACGCAAGTAGCTCGCAACCGCTGCCGGGGTGGCGGAATTGGCATACGCGGCCGACTTAAAATCGGCTGCCCGAAAGGGCATGTGGGTTCGAACCCCGCCCCCGGCATCTGACGGCATCTGGCTCCCAGATTCGTTTCTTTAGAGAAACGCAACTATTGGGGGTCTACGGTGTCTCCGAGTTAGGGATCGAGAACTTGGAAGCTTCCGCACTTACACGCGCGTCCAGGGGTGGGCTGCTCGCCCGCCGCTCTCCCCTGCTCCGATTCGAGCCCGACGAGCGCCTCGTCAAGCTGATCCGCGCCGGCCACGACGGCGCCTTCGAGGCGCTCTTCAACCGCTACAACTCGCGGCTGCTCGCGTTCTGCACCTCGATGCTCAAGAGCCGCCAGGACGCCGAGGACGTGCTGCAGGAGGTCTTCGCCAACGCCCACGCGGCGATGCTCAACGACGAGCGTCCGATCAACGTGCGGCCCTGGCTCTACCGGATCGCCCGCAACCGCTGCCTGAACCACCTGCGCCGCCCGGTGCCGGTCGGCGTGGACAGCATGGACATCCACCCGCACCAGAACGGGACCTCCACCGCCGAGGAGGTCCAGCACCGCGAGGACCTCCGCGAGGTCCTCGACGACGTCCGCACCCTTCCCGAGACCCAGCGCACCGCGCTGCTGCTGCGCGAGATCGACCAGCTCTCCTACGAGGAGATCGCCGTGGCGATGGACACCACCGTCCCCTCGATCAAGTCGCTGCTCGTCCGCGCCCGGATCGGCCTCGCCGAGTCGAGCAAGGCGCGGCTGCTGACCTGCGGTGAGGTCCAGGTCGAGCTCGCCGAGGCCGCCGAGGGCCTCGCCAAGGCCTCCGGCCCCGCCCGCAAGCACGTCCGCTCCTGCGAGACCTGCCGCGACTTCCGCTCCCAGCTTCGCTCCGACCGCAAGGCGCTCGCCGCCCTCTTCCCGCTCGGCCCGTTCGCCCTGATCAAGGGCGGCTTCCTCGCCAAGATCTTCAGCGGCGGCGCCGCTGGGAGCTCCGGTGCCGCTGGTACCGGTGCCGCGGCGCGGGCGCGGGTGCCGGAGCCGCCGGCGCAGGAGCCGCCGGCGCGGGTGCCGCCGCGGCCGGGGGCGCCTCAGCCGCCGGTGGCATCACGCGGCGGCATGGGGATGCTCGGCTCGGCGCTCGGCGCCAAGGCCGCAGCAAGCGTCGCGACCGCAGCCCTGCTCACCGCGGGCGCCGTCGAGGTCCGGAACTTCGGCGGCGACGAGCCCCAGGCGCTGCGCGAGAACCCTCCGGCAATCGTCGAGTCAACCCCCGCCCCCGCCCCCCAGCCCGAACGTCACGCGAGCGAGCGCCAGGTGGCCGAGTTCCATGCCGACGCAACCCCCGCCCCCGCGGTCGCGACGGAGACCGATCGTCCCGCCCCCGAGGCGACCGCACCACCGGCGGCCAACGAGCGCGAGGAGGCCGTCCCGGCCGAGGACGCGGGCACCGACGATCCCACCGTGCCGACCGAGGGCGCCGAGATCGGCGGCGTCGGCGAGGTTCCCACCGAGGTCGGCCCGAGCGAGGACCAGGAGCCCGGCAGCACGCCGATCACCCCGACTCCGACGACGCCGCCGATCATCGGCACGCCGCCGGTCGAGCAGACGCCGCCGACGACGGGCACGCCTCCGACGGAGGTCTCGCCCGCACCGGTCGTCCCCGTGCCGGTCACGCCGGTGCCGGTCGCGCCGACGGCTGCCACACCCGCCTCCTGAGGCGGCTGCGGCCCGGGCCCGGGCCTCTGACGGCCTCGCGTGCAAGTTCGCGTGCCGTCGTCGACATCCGTTGAGGTCCTCCCAGGCGCTTCTAAGGTCCAGTCCTCAGGCGCCGATCGGGGGTCCTGTGAAGGTCCAACCCGACATCACCGGCGTGACCTGCGACAGGCGCTACCTCAACGGGCTCATCCGCTACGACGCAGAGCGTCGCCGCGTCTGGGTCCGGGGACAGCGCCTGCACCACGGTTGCACCGGAGCGTTGTTCGCCGGAATGGGAATGGCCGGCATCGCAGCGCATCGCCTCACTGCCCGAGGCGGAGTCGAATGGGCCCTGTTTGGATCGGTCCTGATGGCGCACGATTGGCACGATCGCTCGCTCTGGTTTCAGCGAGGCGCCCAAGAGGACTGGGACTGACCCGCGCCGCACGGCGCCGTTCCCGAGGGGGCGGCGCCGGCGGCCGGGTCGAGCTTGGATCGACCACGGCCCACCGGCTCCCAAAGGCCGGTGGGCCTCTACTTTGGGAGTGGTGAGGCCGCTTCCCCTGTCCCTCCTCGCCGCCCTGCTCGCGCTGGCGCTTGCGATTCCCGCTGCCGCCGCCGGGGCCCCGGGTCCCCCCAACGTGATCGTCGTCGTCACCGACGACCAGGCGCCGGGATCGTTCACGCCCGAGGTGATGCCGATCACCAACCGGCTCGTCGCCGATCCCGGGGTCCGCTTCACCGGCGCCGCGAACGCGACCCCGCTCTGCTGCCCGTCGCGAGCGTCGTTCCTGAGCGGTCAGTTCGGCCACAACAACGGCGTGCTCTGGAACGCGCCCGGCTACCGCGCGCTCGAGCGCAAGAACAACACGCTCCCGGTCTGGATGAAGCGGGCCGGCTACGTGACCGCTCACGTCGGCAAGTACCTCAACGCCTACGTCTACTCCCAGCAGGATCCGGGAGCCGTGGCGCCGGGGTGGATGCAGTGGCACACGTTCACCGACCCCAACAGCTACTACTCGGCGCCCTTCGCCCAGAACGGCAGCTTCGGCGAGACCGGGACGCGACCGCGCGACCACACGACCTCGGTGATCAACCGCTATGCGACGAAGATGGTCCGCCGCTACGTGCCGCGGAAGCGGCCGCTGTTCATGGTCGTGGACCAGTTCGCTCCCCACCGCTCCGGCGGCCCCTCGCTCGTCGACCGCTGCACGGCGCCGGGCCCGGAGCCGGCGTTCGCGGACCGCGACGCGTTCGCCGATGCGCCCCTCCCCCAGCCGCCGTCCTTCGACGAGCCCGACGTCTCCGACAAGCCGTCGTTCATCCAGGCGCGCTCCGTGCTGGATGCGCCGCGTCGCGCCGCGCTCGAGCGGACCTACCGCTGCACGCTCGCGTCGTTGCAGTCGGTGGATCGCGGCGTCGGCGAGATCTGGAAGGCGCTCGGCGAAGCGGGCGAGCGGAAGAACACGGCGCTGATCTTCACGAGCGACAACGGCCTCTACTTCGGGGAGCACCGCCTCTCGTTCGAGAAGATCATCCCCTACCGCGAATCGCTCGAGGTCCCGCTGGCGATGCGCTTGCCGGCGAGCGCGAAGCCGCGCCCGGCGCGGGGCGCGACGGTCCCGGACCTGGTCGCGAACGTGGACCTCACGGCGACGATCCTGGACCTTGCGGGAGCCGACCCCTGCCGCGCGAAGCGCGACTGCCGGACGCTGGACGGCCGCTCCCTGCTCGGCCTGGCTGCGGGGAACCGGGACGGCTGGCCGGCCGACCGCGCGATCCCGCTCGAGCTGGACACGGAGGGCCGGAACGCGGACGCGAACTCGAGCTGCGCCTACCAGGGGGTGCGAACGGCGTCGCAGATCTACCTGCGCCACACATCGGTGGCGAACGGTGAGGGCGAGTGCGCCCCGGCGGACGAGGAGGAGCGCTACGACCTGACGACGGACCCGTTCCAGCTCCAGAACCAGGCGTTCGCCCCGGCGGACCCGGCGGGCGAGGCGCTGGCGCAGGCGGCGCTGCAGGCCCGCGCCGCAGACCTGCACCGCTGCGCTGGGATCAAGGGCCGGGACCGGCGGTCGGGCAGCCGCCCGTTCTGCGAGTGAGGGGGCGGGGTGGGGCGGCGTGGGGCTGACGCCTGGCGGGGGTGGGCGGTCCGGCCGGGAAGGCTGAGGAAGGGGGAGGATGGAGTGAGGGCCGGCGGTTGTGGGGCTTACGCCGGGCGGGGGTGAAGGCTGGGGAGGGGTTGGGGTCGGACGGTTGCGACGCTCACGCCCGGCGATCTGGCGCGATCGTCGCCATATGAGGTGCCAGGAGGACCACATATGGCTTCGACGTAGCGCGGGGGGCCGCCTTGGCGCACCGTCTTACGCCCGCTCCGACCCCCAGTGACCTCCCCAGCGGGGAGCCTGAGTGCGACATGCCGCACTGGAACGCCCAACTGCTGCCGAGCCTCGGCCAGTGGGGTGCCTGAGGACAACATGTCGTCCTAGGACGGCCCCACTGCCGCCGAGCTTCCGGCCAGGGGCACGAGGCTGGGCGCCCTGGCGCCTGCCGATTCCGTGGCTGACCAACGCGCCGGGTGGCGGGGGTGCCGCTCGGCCGCCCTCCAAATGCGAGCGAGCGCAGCGAGTGAGCGGACGCGAAGGCCGGGCGGCACCCCCGTCGCCCGGCGCGTAGCGCCGAGTCACCCTGGACGTCGCCCAGCTCCTCAGCCAACGCCCACCCCACGGCCACGCCGACCATCATCCCGATCCGCGTCTCCTCAGCCAGCAGCGTCGAGATCGCCACGGCTCGCTCCGAGGCGTCCTCGATCGGCGGCCACTCGCTCGACCTCGGCCTGGTGCGAGTCCCCGAACCAGCCGCCGCTGGCGAGCGCCTCGGCGAGCACCATCTGCAGCGCCGGCGCGGCGGCGGCGACGTTCGCCTCGGCCCGGCCCAGCCGCTCCCCCTCGCGCAGTCGTTCGATCGCGGCCGCGATGGCCGCCTCGTCGTGCGCCATCAGCCGCCGTCCGTAGCGCCGCGACGGGCGGCGAGCGATCCCATGCCGAGGCCGACGAGGCCGCCGACGAGGCCGGCGATCGGATCGGCTCCGACCTCGACCAGCGGCAGCAGCAGGAGAACGGCGGCGGCCACGCCGACGCCGATCGGCGTCGAGCGGCTCGCTGAAGTGCGTCTTGGCCTCGCCCGCGCCAGAGCATCAGCCAGGCGCCGAGCAGGCCGAGCGCGACGCCGTTGCCGCCGGCGCAGAGCAGGTCGTCGGTGAGCCCGGCGGAGTAGGCCGCTCCGGCGGCCAGCATCCCGAGGGTGCCGGTGGCGAGGATCAGCGTCGCCGTCGCGAACGACCCGAGGCGGGTCTCGATCGAGGAGCCGAAGACGCCGATGGCGAGCGCGGTGACGATGAAGGCGCCGACGTCGTCGTAGACGAACGGCGAGGTCACGTAGCGCCAGATCTCCGAGCCGACGGGCCCGACGATCGCGCCGACCTCGTCGAGGCGAAGCGGAACCGCCTGGCTGAGGACGATGAGGATCGCGCCGATCAGGATCGTGGTGGCGGTGGCGATCGGGCGGGCGTCGAGGTCGATCGCGACCCGGCTTGGCGGCGCGCTCGTTGCGCATGCGCTTGCGCTTGTCGCGGCGGCTCTCGTGGACGCGGATCTCGTCGCCCTCGCGCTCCAGCTTCGGGGCGCGCTTACGAAGCCGGTGCCCGCAGTAGGGGCATTCGGTCACGTAGGGGCTCACCTCGGAGCCACAGCTCTTGCAGACGACGCTCAGCTCCGGTGCCGGCACGCCTACGAGGATAGCCCCGGGAGCCGGAGGACCCGCGCCGTGGCGGGCGGCCCCTAGGAGTCGGGGGGAACGGTGAGCGCGACGACCGCCTCGACGAGGCCGCGCAGGTCCTCGCCATCGCGCGCCTCGATCCAATCGATCTGGCGCCGGGAGCCGGTTCCGTCGGTGAGGATCTCGCGCACCCGGCCGAGCTCCCCGAGGCAGCCGAGCTCCTTCGCGCTCGCCTCGATCTCGCGACAGGAGGCCCTCGGCCATCTCGACGGCGGGCACCGGGCGCTCGCGGTTGAAGTCGACGAGCTCGCCCTCCATGCCGCGGATGCACGCGCGCACCTTGTTGTCGTCGATCAGCTCCCAGGGCTGCTCGACGAGCGGCTCGCCCTCGTCGAAGAGGGTCGCGAAGCGGTGCGCGAGGGAGACCGTCAGCGCAGCGAACGCGGCCGTGTCCTCCAGCCGCGTCGCCTGGTCGAAGATGCGCGTCTCGACCGTGCCGAGGCGAGGGTGCGGGCGGACGTCCCACCAGAGGTAGGTGTAGTCCTCGATCGCTCCGGAGCGGACCATCTGCGCGATCCGGCGCGAGTAGATCTCCCAGCCGCCGTAGTGCGGGCGGGATCCCGACGCGCGGGAAGGCGCGGAAGATCGGCGTGCGCGAGGAGTGGAGGTTGGTGCGCCTCCCCTCCCAGAAGGGCGAGTTCGACGAGAGCGCGAGGAGGAGCGGCAGGTAGCGGCGGATGCCGTCGGCGACGTAGATCGCGCGCTCGGGGTCGTCGATCCCGACGTGGACGTGGGTGCCGAAGATCAGCTCGCGCGAGGCGATGAAGCCGAGGTCGCCCATCAGGTCGACGTAGCGGTCGCGCTCGACGATGCTCTGGTCGTCGCAGAGCGCGAAGGGGTGGGTGCCGGCGGCGCCGACGAGCATGTCGTGGTCGGCGGCGATCCCGCAGACGAGCTTGCGCATCTCGGCGAGCTCGGCCGGTCGCCTCCTGCGACGTTCTCGCAGGGGTTCGTCGCGACCTCGAGCACCGACTGGAACAGCTCCGGCTTGACCTGGTCCTGGTGCTCGGCCGGGACGGCGGCGAGGATCGTCTCGATCCCGTCCGTGAGATCGAACGTCTCGGGGTCGAGGAGCATCAGCTCCTCCTCGATGCCGACCGTGAACCGGCTGGTGTTGAAGTTGTGGTCGAGCACAGAGCCTCGCCGGACCGCGGCGTCGAGTGACTTTACCCCGGAGAGACGACGATCACGCACCTATACTGGCCCCCGCCGCGTCCCCCTCCCCAGGCGGACCTCTCGGCTCCCAATCTGAACCGAACCTCAGGAGGATCCCCTTGGAAGCGAAGAGCATCACCGAGCAGAAGTCGCTGCTGGAAGGCCTGCCCGCCGGCAAGCGCGCCCGTCTGCACCGCATGCTGTTCGAGTTCGGCCCCGGCAACGGCACGCTGATGCTGCTGCCGATCGATCAGGGCATCGAGCACGGCCCCCGCGACTTCTTCCCGAACCCCGCCTCCAAGGACCCCGACTACCAGTTCCGCCTCGCCGCGGAGGCCGGTTACTCGGCGATCGCCTGCCAGATCGGCATGGCGACCAAGTACTTCGCCGACTACGCCGGCATCGGTGCCGCTGATCCTCAAGGTCAACGGCAAGACCGACATCCCCTCGGGCTCCCGCGCGCTGTCGACCCTGAACGCGTCCGTCGAGGACGCCGTCCGGCTCGGCGCCGACGCGATCGGCTACACGCTCTACGTCGGCTCCCCGCGCCAGGACGAGGACCTGCTGCAGCTCAAGAGCGTTCGCGAGGACTGCGACCGCTACGGCATGCCGCTGGTCATCTGGGCCTACCCGCGCGGCGAGGCCGTCGAGGGCAAGGGCGGGCAGAACTCGTTCTACGCGATCGACTACGCCTCGCGGCTGGCCATGGAGATGGGCGCTGACGTCGTCAAGCTCAACATGCCGAAGATCGACCCGGAGAAGGACAAGGACTCCCCCGCTCCCTACAACGAGGGCGGCTTCTCCCAGGAGGACGCGATCGCGCACTGCGTCGAGTCGGCCGGGCGTTGCCTGGTCGTCCTCTCGGGCGGCTCCAAGATCGACGACGACAAGCTCCTCCAGCAGACCAGCTCGGTCATGCAGGCCGGCGGCTCGGGCGTGATCTACGGCCGCAACGTCTGGCAGCGCGAGTGGAACGAGGCGATGGAGATCGTCGAGCAGATCAAGGAGACGATCGTCTCCAGCGTCACCCGCACCCCGTAGCGGTGGCCGGTGGCGAAGGGGGGCTGACCGTGCCGGGGGGCCGCTCCGTCGGCGCGGGCAGCGTCGCCGTGCTGCTCGTCCTGATCCTCGTGCTGCTGCTCGGGGACCGGGACGCGGAGGACGGCGGCGGCGATCCGCGGCGGCGCCGGGGAGCCGGTGACCGTCGACGTCTCGCGGGTCGTCGACGGCGACACGATCGAGGTCGACCTCGACGGCGACCGAGGAGGACGTCCGCTACATCGGCATCGACACGCCCGGAGACGGTCAAGCCGGACGCGCCGGTGGAGTGCTTCGGCCCGCAGGCGTCGGAGCGCAACCACGAGCTGGTCGAGGGCGAGCGGGTGCGGCTCGATGTTCGACCGCGAGCGCCGGGACGTCTACGGGCGCCTGCTCGCCTACGTCTACGTCGGCGACGACTTCGTCAACGGCGAGCTGATCGAGGGCGGCTACGCGCGGACCCTCGAGATCGAGCCGAACACGTCCCGCGCGGAGCAGCTGGCGAGGCTCGCAGCAGCAGGCGAGCGACGCCGAGCGTCGGGCCTCTGGGGAGCGTGCTGAGGAGCGCTGAGCCGAGCGCCGTCGGCGAATTGTTGGCATTCCGTAACAATCGGCGCCCGTCCGGGTAACATGGCATCGGATGGCAGCCGAACCAGCAGCCCGCATGGAGCGGAGCATCGACGACTTCGAGGAGGCGTTCGAGCGTGAGCACGCGTCGAGGCGCAGCGACGGCGCGACCTCCGCGTCGCGCGGTCAACCGCTCCCGCGCGCGTCACATCGTCAAGGGCGAGCAGCGGGGCCGCGTCCGCTTCGGCGTCCTCTTCCTGGCTCTGACCGCGACCGTCATCACGGTGGTCGTGGTCATGTTCGAGACGCTGGCCTGGCTCGTCGGCGGCTAGTCCGCCTACGCGCCTTCGCGGTCGGCTGAGGCGCCGGTCGCGGTCGCCGACCGGACGCTCGCCTCCGTCGATCGCCTCGTAGACCTCCTTGCGGAAGACCCCGATGTCGCGGGGGGCCTCGATGCCGATCCTGACCTTGTCGCCGGCGACGGAGAGGATCGAGATCTCGATGTCATCACCGATCATGATGCTCTGATTGGTCTTACGGGTGAGAACCAGCATTTCTCCCCAGCCTCCTGACCGGGGATGCGAAACGGGTGAAGCGGAACGCTGCGGCCAGCCAGGGAGAGACCGGCTGACGCGGGTGACCCTATCGGAGCCCAGTGCGTGCGTCCACCCCCACCGCTGGTAGAGTCGCGCGCCGGCAATGGCAGGCAAGCCCCTCAGATCACAGCTGAACCAGATCCGCGCATGGGTGCGCGAGGGTCGGACCGATGCCTGGATCGCCCACCAGCTCGAGATCTCCGCGTCCGAGCTGCGCGAGTTCCGCCGCCGCCACGACCTGACGCCTGACTCCGAGCCCGACACCTCCGACGATCTCCGCGACGAGATCGAGGCTGAGGTCGAGGCCGCGACGCGCGCCGCCGAGGAAGAGGCCGCCGCCAACGCCGATGCGGACGAGACGACGAGGACTCCGACGACGACGACGACGACGACGGCGACCCGAGGACGACGACGACCGTCCCCGCCGCCGGCGCCGCCGTCGCGGCGGCCGCGGCCGCCGCCGCAACGGCGCCACCCGCCATCGAGGCGAGCTTCGACCACGGCGACGAGGGCTACGGGCTCTGGCTCGATCCGTCCGTCAAGGACAACCCCGTCTACGCCGAGAACTGGGCCGGCCACCGCCCGGTCAAGGTCACCGTCGAAGCCGACCAGATCATCATCCGCAAGGCCTGACGCCGGCCGGCCGCCGGCGGCGTCCTCGTCGGCTCGCGCCGACTGGCCGCGTCGCCTCCTGCGTCCTGCCGACGCCCCGGCGTCAGTTCCCGCGGCTTCCCTGGCGTTGCCGGCGTCCACACCGCCTTCCGCACCGGCTTCCGCGCTGCAGCGAGCCGATCACCGCTTCGAGCGTGTGGAGGTCGAACGGCTCGGCGACGCCGTCGTTGATCAGCCGCTTGCCGATCTGATCGCGCCCGGCGATCGGGCCCTGGGCGAACAGGAACGCGCCGATCTGCGCGTCGCGGCGGCGGTCGCCGCGGCGGCTGCGCCGTAGTCGTCGGGGATGCCCGAGGCGCCGCCCCTACCGCGACCCGGCGGAGGAGCTCGACGAGCAGCGCGTTCGCCTCCGCCGTGCGGTCGGTGTCGCCGTCGCCGTCCGCCTCGCCGTTCGCAGGAGCGGCCGTGCCGCCCGCTCCGGCGGCATCCCGCGGAGGACCGCCCGGCGCAGCGACTTGCGCTCACGCGGCCGTAGAGCCTCCAGACCGGCCGCGGGCTCGAATCCGTGGCCGCGGTCGCCGCAGACCCTTGACCATCGCCAGGAGCGGCCCGCGGTGCGCCTGGGGATCGCTCCGACCGACGAGGCAGAGGGACGCCCAGAGGACGATCGCGACGATCCCGGCGAGGATCTCGAGGATCCAGCCGCCCGGGTCGATCAGGCTGTGGGCCCAGGCGACCGCGACGGCGGCGAGCGTGGCGACGAACATCGAGCGCCAGGGCAGGACGATCGGGCTGCGGCCCCGCTGCGACTTGAAGAAGACGAAGAGGGTCGGCAGCAGGAAGGCTCCCGATCATCGCCAGCGGGGCGCCGTCGACGCCGAGCTCGGGGATCAGCACCAGGCAGAGCCCGACGAAGGCGAACATCGCGACGACCGCGCCGATGATGAACGGAACGCGCTTGTCGGCGTACTTGACCGACTTGTTGATCATCCGGTAGACGGTCGGCGCGACGAGGCCGCCGGCGACGAGCGGGATCAGCGGCGCGGCGCTCGCGTAGGAGGCCGGCGCGACCCGGACCATCACCGTCGCCATCACGGTGGTCACCAGCATCGTCCCCGCGAGCATGAACCTGAAGTAGCCGAACTGGGTGCCGCGGGCGTTGCCGACCCCGTACTCCTTCTCGACGGCCCGGAACATCGGCGTCTTCTGCAGCGGCCGCAGCGCCTTGCGGTAGCCGCCGGGCAGGACCGCGACGAGGAAGGCCGCCTTGCGAGGCCAGGTGGTAGGTGCCGAGGTCGGCGTGGGAGACGAACTGCGAGAGGATGAAGATGTCGGCGTAGCCGACGACCCACATCGAGAGCACGAGCGGGACCCGGATCGCGCCCTTGCGGTAGATCGCGATCGCCTCGCGGACGTCCCAGCAGAGTCCAGCTGCCGCGCAGGATGAACAGCGACATGACCACCGCCAGCGCGGTCCCGATCGCCTGCCCGGCGATCGCGCCCTTGATCCCCAGGCCCGCGATCAGCAGCAGGACGACCACCGCGATCAGCGTGAACAGCGGCTTCGCGGTCTCGACGGCGATGTAGGAGTAGGGGCGCCGCTCGATCCAGATCGCGATCGAGGCGACGCCGGTAGACCGCCCCGGTGCCGCCTGCCAGCGCCGCGTAGATGATCAGATTCGGGTCGGCCCCCCCGCCGAGCAGCCCGTCGGCGATCGGCTCGGCGAAGACGATCGAGAGCACGGTCCCGATCAGCGAGACGATGGTGATCGTGATCAGCCCGGTCCCGAGGCTCCGCTTCGGGGATCGGTCGCGAGCTCCTCGTCCTCATCGTCGTCATCGTCGTCGTCGTCGTCGCCGCCGAAGGTCCGCTTCAGCGTGCCCTGCTTGCTCGCGAGCGTGAAGACGAGCGTCAGCAGCCCGGAGTAGAAGAGCAGCAGCCCGAGCTGGCCGAACTCCGCCGGGCTCGGAGAAGTTGGCGATGACGATCGTCGAGGCGAACGTGATGACGTTCCCGACGACCATCCCGATCGCCGTGGATGCCCGAGTAGCGCAGCACCTGGATGCCGAGCGCGGCGCCCGTGCCGCCGCCCTTGTCGGGACGCCGGTCGCCGACCGTGCGGTCTTGTGCGGCGCTTGCCGCCCCCCTTGCCCCTTGTTGTTGTTCCCCTTGCGGCCCTTGCCGCCGGGCCCCTGCCCGGCGCTCAAACCGACCAGTGAGCGAAGTCGCGGCCGGTCTGCGCGCGCAGCCGGTCGGCGTCCTCGTGGAGGACCTCGAGCACCTCGCGCCGAGCGCCTCGGCGACGCTCGCTGGGCTTCTCGATCGGCTTCGAGAGTGGCAGCGCGACGTCCATCGCCGAGCCAGACCTTGCGCGGGACCCGGCGGCCGCAGCGGCGTCCGGCTCATCCGCTGGACCCGCATCCCGAGGCGCGTCGCCCGCTTCTTCCGCGAGGTCGAGTGGCGGACCTGCTCGAACTTCGGGTGCTCGAAGGCCGGGTCGACGCCGGCGAACTCGAAGACCCGCCGCAGCGTCGCCATCCGGTCGTCGCGCAGGTCGCGGTTGTCGAGCACGAGGATCTGCTCCTCGGCGAAGTGCTCGAGGAAGCGCTGCAGCTGCATGAAGTACTTGCTGCGGGTGACGTAGGAGGTGTTCGGGTGAAGCAGCGTCTCGCGCAGGTCGCCCTTCTCGCGGCGCTTGGCGAAGTTGTGGACGCAGTGCGCCGTGATCCGCTCGATCGGGTCGCGGACGATGTAGACGAGCTTCGGCGTCGGGAACGACCTCGGCGATCCGCTCGGGCACGCCGAGGTGCTGCGGGTAGGCCGTGTAGTTCGGCGATGCCTCGCCGCGGCAGCGGGCGTCGGGATCGAAGTGGCGCGAGTACCACTCGAGCCCGCGCGGGTAGTTGCGCTCCTCGATGAAGAAGTTGAGCTCCTTCGGGTCCGACATCGAGACCTCGGGATGGAGGCTCAGGTAGTAGTGCAGGCCGCTGGTGCCGCACTTCTGGGCACCGATGACGATCAGATTGGGCAGCGCGAGATCGCGCGTGCCGGATCCGGGCGCGCATCGGGGAGCGTCTCGTGGGCGCCGTCTCCCCGCCGGACGGCGGCCGTTTCAGTCGGGGCCGGAGCCTCCATAGGCGTCCCCGAGGGTACCGCAGGCCGATCGTGATCGCCCTCAGCCGCGCCCCCGGGCCGTCCCCGAGCCCGAGCAGATCCTCGCCGTGAGCGCCGATCGAGACCGCCCGCAGCGGCCGCCGCCCGTCAGCAGGAGCCGGACGCGGGCACGGAGTCGCCCACGGAGGCGACCGCCGCCCTGCGGGCGGTCCGGCCAGGGCGGGAGCAGCTCGAAGCCGACGCCGAGCGCGCGCAGATCGCCGAACGTCGAGCGAATCCGTGAGCACGAGGACGCGCTCGGGAGGTCAGCTCCGCCGATCGCCTCGCGGATCCGGCCGATCAGCTCCTCCGGCGGAACCCCGAGCGCGAGGATCGCCGAGCCGGGGCGAGCGGCGCTCGGGATGGCGGAGCGAGGTCGCGCAGCCCAGCGCGGCGACGAGCGGCAGCGACGGGCCGACCCGATGGCTCGAGAGCCGCAGCCAGCGGTTGAACCGCCCGCGGTCGCGAACGTCCGGAGCGCGGGCGCTCGCCCGGCAGCATCCTCACCACGAGCTCCGCCGCGTCGCCGGCGCCGTTGCCGGGGAAGGCGCGGACGCAGGCCGCGCGCGAGCTCCGCCGCGCGGGCCGGATCGGCGAGCTCGCCGAGCCGGTCCTCGAGCGCGGCGTCCGCCGGCGCCGTCGACCGCCAGCCCGACCCCGGCTTCGGCCGCCCAGCGGGCGCGAGCCGCCTGATCGTCGGTGTTGCGCGGCATCGGCACGAACAGGGTCGGGACCGCGAAGGCGATCAGCTCGTGGAAGGCGTTGTAGCCGGCGGCGGCGACGGCGAGGTCGAAGGCGGCGAAGTAGCGGCTCATCGGGAACGTCGCCTCGAGCCCGACGACGCCATCGGGGACCTCCAGACCGGCGGCGAGGCTCGAGCGCAGCGCCGCGACCTGCAGGCCGGGGACCCCGAGCGCCGCCAGCGACCGGGCGACGGCGCGGTCGACCTCTCCGCCCTGGCCGAGCGTCACCAGCGCCGTCCGCCGCGCGGGTCGAGGCCGAGCTCGGCGGCGGCGACCTCGCGAGGCAGCAGCTCCTCGCGGTCGAGGAAGACGATCGGCCCGACGCCGCCGGCGTCGCGGCGGAGGCCGACGGTCGGTCCGGGGTCGCGCGCCTCGGCGAGCTCGCCCGGCTCGAGGACCGCGTCGAAGGCGCCCGCGCGGCGCAGCGGCGCGACCGAGCCCGCCCGCCACATCGGTCGCCGGCACCAGATCGACGGCGGCGCGCCGCGGGCGCTCAGCACGTGCGTCAGCGCGCGGTAGGGATGGACGCCGTCGAAGACGACGAGGTCGGGCTCGCGCTCGGCGAGCACCTGCTCGAGCATCGCCCCGAGCCGGAGGTTCCAGGCCCGGTCGGTCCCTGAGGCGGGACGGCGGTACGAGGACAGGTAGTCGACGTCCCAGCCCTCGGCGGCGACGACCGGCGCCGCGGCGGAGAGGGTGAAGAACGACGAGCTGTAACCGACGGGGAGCCGCCTGGCGATCGCCATCGCCCGGTTGAGGTGCCCGAGCCCGGTCCCGTTGCTGGTCGCGAAGAGGATCCGCGGCTCGCCGCCGCGCCGCGCCGCCGGGGCGCTCACGCCGGCGGCCTCGCGGTCGAGCGCCGGCGCGGAGCGCGGGCGCGGCGTGGTTGCCCTCGCGCTCGAGCGCGGCGACGGTCCGTTCGTAGCGGCGCTGGACGAGCGCCCGCCCGGCGCGCTGAGCTGCTCGCCGCCAGCGCCCGAGGTGGGCCTTCTCGGCGGTCATCTCGGCGTCGAAGAACTCGCGGATCGCCGGGCTCGTCCTCGAGGCCGAGGAAGTCGAGCAGGCCGTCGTAGGTCGCGCTCGCGCTCAGAGCCGACGAGGTCGTCGAGCAGGACGACCCGGAAGCGCTCGGCGGGGATCGAGAACGGAGCGCCGTCCTCGGTGCCGCTGACGCCCTCCTCGATCGCCCGCAGGCGGTCCGCCCACCAGCCGATCGCCCCGCCGACCTCGGCGCGGCCCCCAGGTCTTGCCGGTCACCGACGCGGCCGAGTCCCGCCCGTCGCGGAGCGCGTGGATGAACCGCGCCTCGGGGAACAGTCGCAGGAGCGTCTGCGCCTCCCTGATGTTGTGGGAGGACATCTCGACGAGCCCCGGCTTGCCCGGCGCGCTCGGCCGACCGGCCCCAGAGCAGGTCCAGATACAGCGCCCGGCAGGCGGCGACGGGATCGGTGCCGAAGCCGCCTCGAAGCGCTCGAGCGCGGCGTCGAACTCGGACTCGCGCATCAGGTTGTAGAGGCCGCGCGGCTGGCCGTCGACGCGGACGCGATGCCACCAGAAGCCGCGCAGCTTCGCGAGGTAGCTGCGCATCGTGATCCGGCCCTCGAGGAGGTCGGGCATCCCCCGCTTGTTGCAGTGGAAGCGCGCCTCGATCGGCACGTCGGCGAAGTGCGAGTGGTGGCCGAGCAGGCGCGCGAGCGCGTGGGTCCCCGAGCGGCCGGTGCCGCCGACGAAGACGAGCTCGACGGCGACTGCTCGCTCAAGCGGGCTGGCGCGCCTCGTAGGCCCGCCGCAGTTGCGGCGCGCAGTGGAAGCCCTCGCGCTCGAGCCGCTCCAGCGTCCGCTCGTACTCGCGCGACGAGTGCGTCCTGCTCGTCCTCGGCTGAGGCCCTCCCGCCAGCGCTCCTTGTGGGCGGCGGAGGCGCTCATCTCCTCGTCGAAGAACCGGCGCATGTCCGGCTCGTCGTCGAGCCCGAGGAAGTCGAGGAGCCGCGCGTAGACGGCCTCGCGGTCGCCGGCGACGAGCTCGTCGAGGCTGACCGTGTGCAGCTTCGCCGGGCGGCAGCTCGCGGACGCCCGCCTCGATCTTGCGCAGGCGCCCCTCCCACCAGCGCAGGCCCTCGGAGCCGTCGCGGGGGTGGCTGCGCTTCTGCCGCTTGGAGACCTTCGAGGAGCCGGCGTCGCGCCCGTCGCGGACGGTGTGGAGGATCTTCGCCTCGGGGAAGAGCCGGACCAGCGTCGGGCTCTCGGCGACCGTGAAGCAGCTCATCTCGATCAGGCCGGGCTTGCCGGCCTCCTCGGCGATCGGCCAGAGCAGGTCGAGGAAGAGGTTGCGGCAGGCGAGGTCGAGGTCGGCGCCGTGCGTGCGCTCGAACTCGGCGACGGCGGCGTCGAAGCGGTCCCGCTCGACGACCTTGTGGAGGCCGCGGACCTTGCGCCCGAAGGCGATCCGGCGGGCGAGCACCGGCGCCACCTCGCCGGCGCGGATGCGCTTCCACCAGAACCGCTTCGAGCTTGCGGACGAACTGCTCGGGCGACACCTTGCCCGCGAGCAGGTCGGGGAAGCCCTGCGGGTTGACGTGGAAGCGCGCCTCGATCGGAACCCGCGCGTAGCGCGAGTGGTTGGCGAGGAGCTGGGAGAAGACGTGGGTGCCCGAGCGGCCGGTGCCGCCGATGAAGAGCAGCTCGGGTTCGTCGGGGCGTTGCAAGGTCGCTGCTCGGCTCATTGCGGCCGCTCCTTTCACGGACGCGGCGCAGCAGGGCGGCGCAGTGGACGCCGTCGGCCTCGAGGCGCGTCGAGGATCTCGCCGTAGCGGGCGTCGATCTCGCCCTGCCGACGAGCCGGGAACGCGTCGCGCCAGCGCTCGGTGTGGGCGTTGCGGACCTTCACGCGCCCCTGGAAGTAGGCGAGCATGTCCTCCTCGCTGCGGAGGCCGGCGAACCGGCGCAGCTCGGCGAAGCTGCTGCGGCGCCCGTCGCTCGGTGACGAGGTCGTCGAGGCTCACCGCGGCGACGCGATCGGGGCCGGCGGCGCGGACGCCGTCGTCGATCCGGCGGATCCGCCCCTCCCACCACTCGAGGCCCTGGTCCATCGTCCGCGGGTAGGAGAGCCAGCGCGCCTGCCCGACCCGGGAGGCGGCGACGTCGCGGCCGTCGCGGACGACGTGGACGAAGCGGGCCTCGGGGAAGAGCATCGAGAGCGTCGCCGGCCTCGGCGACGGTGTCGCAGCTCTGCTCGATCAGGCCGGACTTCGACCACTCGGTCGCGAGCGGCCAGAGCAGGTCGAAGAAGAGCTGCCGGAGCGCGGCCTCGGGCTCGTCGGCGTCGAAGCGGCGCAGGAACGAGGCGGTGGCGGCGTCGAGGCGCTTCCGCGGGACGTAGTGGTGGAAGCCGCGGAAGGTGAGCCGGCCGGGCCTCGAAGTTCCGGTACCAGTGGTGGCGGAGCCGGTAGACGAAGAGGTCGGGGCCGGTGCGGCCGGCGAGGACGTCGGGGTAGCCGCCCGGGTCGGTGTGGAAGCGAGCCTCGTTCGGGACCTTCCGGTAGCTCGAGTGGTTGCCGAGGATCTTCGAGACGACGTGCGTTCCCGAGCGCCCGGTACCGCCGACGAAGAGGATCGGAGCGGGCTCCGGCGATTCGGCTTGCAGCCCGCTGATCGGCGGGGCCTCGGTTTCGAGTCCAGTGGTCATCTCTGAAGCCGCTGGAGGTGGGGACGTCGCATGAGGGCGAGCGCCAGCGGGCGTCTGATTCTAAAGAGTCTGGGGCCGGTTACTTGAGGCCGTCGACGACGTACGCCTGCTCGCCCGGCGCGACCAGCCCGAGCTTGCGCGCCTCGACGGTCTCGGCTGCGGGCTGCTTGAGCGCATCGGCCTGGCGGATCAGCCCGGCGTTCTCCGCTTTCAGCTCCCCGAGGCGGGACTCGGCGCTGTTCGACTCGCGCCACGTCTCGAAGAGGTTCAGCGTCGGCGACGCGTAGGAGGCGAGGACGGCGAAGATCGTGAGGACGAGGGCGACGCGGCCGAGGCGGTCCCAGCGCACGCCGGAGAGCCGGCTGCCGGAGCGGCGGGGCGCGATGCGCGCCCGGTAGCGGGGACGGGCTGTGGCGGTCGCCATCTGATGGCCGGTTTCGACGCCACATGCCCCTCCCCTGCCGGGCGGGCTGAGGCAACGCACCTTGCAGGCGAGGCCGGCCCGCGCGCCCGCGCGCATCTCTAGGGTGGAGCCATGACCGAGGAAGACGACGGCGGCGGCCTGAAGGCGCAGGTCTATCGCGACGAGCGGCCGCCCGAGTCGATGGACTCCGTCCACGAATACGCCCGCACCCACGAGCCGGGCTGGACCTATCCGATGGTCCGCGTCGTCATGGGGCCGCCGGCGCTCCTGCTCTACCGGCTACACGCGAGCGGCCTCGAGCACATCCCCGAGAGCGGGCCGATGATCCTCGCTCCCAACCACTTCTCCAACTTCGACCACTTCTTCGTCGGCGTCCGGCTGAAGCGCGAGATCCGCTTCATGGCGAAGTCGCAGTTCTTCGGACCGGGCAAGAACAAGGCGCTCGACTACCTCTTCCGCAACGCCGGCCACTTCCCGGTCCGGCGGGGCCACGACGACGCCGAGGCCTTCATCACCGCCAACTCCGTCCTCGATCGCGGTGGCTGCGTCGGGATCTACGCCGAGGGAGGCCGCTCACGCACCGGCGGGCTGGGCGAGCCGCGTCGCGGCGTCGGAAGGCTTGCGCTGGAGTCGGGTGCGCCGGTGGTGCCGGCTGCGATCCACGGGTCGGCGGAGGTGCGCGGGTGGCGAAGCGGGAGGTTCCCGCGGATCGCGGTCGCGTACGGAGAGCCGCTGAGCTTCGAGCGCGAGGCGGAGCCGAGCCGCGAGCGTCAGCAGGAGGTGGCCGAGGCGATCTTCGAGCGGGTGCGTGGGCTCTATGCGGGGTTGGAGGCTGAGGCGGGGGCTCGGTAGGGAAGGGCTTGGCCGGTGTGGGGCTGACGCTTGGCGGGGGTGCCGGGTCCGGCCGGGAGGGCTGGTGAGGGGGTGGCAGAAGGGGCTGCGCGAAAACGGTGCCTCAACCCTCGGATATCGAGGGCTCCTGCACGATTTCGGACCGGCGGGGGTGGCGGGCGGGCTGTTGCTTCGCCAGCGGGGTGTCCTAGGCCAACATGTTGTCCTCAGGTTCCCCACTGGACCGTGGCCCGGGGTTCGCCGGCCAGCGGGGTGTCCTAGGCCGGTATCTCGGTTTCAGGCGCCCACGGTGCGACATCTCGCACTCAGGCTCCCGACTGTCCCCTTCCCCTCCCCCGCCCATCTCGCCGAACCTTGCCCTTGGCCGAAGCACGCCGCGGAAGCCTGATCCCACTAGGCCGCGGCGGCCCGGGGGAGGGTGCCGGCGGGCATCCCAGATCACCGCGGCGAAGCCGCGGCCCGATGGCGCCCTCCCCCCGGGCCGCCACGGCCAATGCCTCAAGCAGCCTACCGACCAGCGAAAGCGGCGATACCCGGGAACACAGCGGAGGAGCCCAGCTCCTCCTCGATCCGCAGCAGCTGGTTGTACTTGGCGACCCGATCGGAGCGCGAGGGGGCGCCCGTCTTGATCTGGCCGCAGCCGGTGGCGACGGCGAGGTCGGCGATCGTCGTGTCCTCGGTCTCGCCGGAGCGGTGGGACATGACGGCGGTGTAGCCGGCGTCGCGGGCCATGCGGACGGCTTCGAAGGTCTCGGTCAGGGTGCCGATCTGGTTGACCTTGACGAGGATCGAGTTGGCGGTCTCGGCCTCGATGCCGCGGCCGAGGCGCTCGGGGTTGGTCACGAAGAGGTCGTCGCCGACGAGCTGGCAGCGGTCGCCGATCGCGTCGGTCAGGTGCTTCCAGCCCTCCCAGTCCTCCTCGTCCATGCCGTCCTCGATGGAGACGATCGGGAAGCGGTCGACGGCGTCGGCCCAGTAGTCGGCCATCTCGGTGGCCGTCAGGGTCCGGTTCTCGTGGGTGAGCTCGTAGCTGCCGGAGTCGAAGATCTCGCTGGTCGCGGGGTCGAGCGCGATGTAGACGTCCTCGCCGGGCTTGTAGCCGGCGGCCTCGATGCCCGCGACGAGCAGGTCGAGCGCGGCGGCGTTGGAGGGCAGGTCCGGGGCGAAGCCGCCCTCGTCGCCGACGGCGGTGTTGAGGCCGCCCTCCTTCAGCTTCCCCTTGAGGGCGTGGAACACCTCGGTGCCGACGCGAAGGCACTCGGAGAAGCTCGGCGCGCCGGCGGGAACGACCATGAACTCCTGGAAGTCGACCGAGTTGTCGGCGTGGGCGCCGCCGTTGAGCACGTTCATCATCGGCACGGGGAGCGTCGTCGGCTCCGACCCGTCGTAGAGGCCCGCCGCGTAGCGGTAGAGCGGCAGGCCGGCGTCAGCCGCTGACGCCTTCGCGGCGGCGAGCGAGACGCCGAGGATCGCGTTGGCTCCCAGCCGGGACTTGTTCGGCGTCCCGTCGAGGCCGATCAGCGCCTTGTCGAGGGTCTCCTGATCTGCGGCGTCGGTGCCGGCGAGCGCCTCGGCGATCTCGCCGTTGACGTTGGCGACGGCCTGGCCGACCCCCTTGCCGACCCAGGCGTCTCCCCCATCGCGCAGCTCGGTCGCCTCGAACTCACCGGTGGAGGCGCCGGAGGGCACGGCGGCGCGGCCGAGGGCTCCCCCTTCGACCTCGACGTCGACCTCTACGGTCGGATTGCCTCGGGAGTCGAGGACCTGACGGGCGTGGATCTGCGTGATGGAGCTCATGGGATCGGGCAGTCAATCACGATTCCGAGACGTCTTGCCGGAACCGCTCCGACGACGCCCGCAGCGCGAGCTCGGGATCGCTGTTCAACCGCCGCGCGAGATCGACGACGCTGAAGAGGAGCTCGCCGACGACCTCGTCGACCTCGGCCCGCGAGCCGGTCTCGTCCTCGGGCCCGGCCTGCGCCCCGGACGCCTCGAGCTCGCCGAGCCGATGCGTCAGCTCCGCGACCCGCTCGAGCGAGCCCGCTGCGCCCTCCTCGCCGACGGAGCCGAGCGCCGCTCCCGCCGGCGCTCGCGATGCCGCGCGGCGCTGCAGCTTGCGCGCGTGCAGGAGCGCCGGGAGGTTCTCCGGCACGTCCTCGAACAGGCCGCTCTTGCCCTCCTTCTCGCGCTTGATCCGGTCCCAGTTGCCCAGCACCTCGCCGGCGCTCGCCGCCTCGGCATCGCCGAAGACGTGCGGGTGACGGCGGATCAGCTTCGCCCGGGTGCCCTCGGCAACCGCGGCCAGGTCACCCGCTCCGCGCTCCTCGAGGAGCAGCGCGAGGAAGTGGACCTGGAAGAGCACGTCGCCGAGCTCGTCGACCAGCTTGTCGTCGTCGCCGGAGATCGCCGCGTCGGCGAGCTCGTAGGACTCCTCGACGGTGTGGGGGACGATCGAGCGCTCGTCCTGCACCCGGTCCCAGGGGCACTCACGCCGGAGCCGGCGCGTGATCTCGTCGAGGCGCGCGATCGCCTCCGCGCCCTCGCGGACGCGGTCGGTCTCACCCTCGGGTGCGGTCACCTACGGGGTGGCGGGGGGCGCGCCCGTGGGGGGAGCGCCCGTGGGGGGCGCGCCGGTCGGCGGAGCCGTCCCGCCGGGGATCGTCGTCGCGCCGGGCGGCAGCCCGGTGGCGGGATCGACCGGAGGCAGCTGGATTCCCGCTCCCGGGCCCTGCGGGTGCTCGCCCTGCGGCTGCACGAACTGACCGGTGGCGGAGGCCAGCGGGATCTCAGCCGTTCCCGGCTCGATCGGCTGCGGCGCCTGCACGGCGGGCGGCTCGGGCTGGCCGTCGGGGGTATCCACCTCGGGCACGTCGAAGCCCGCGCAGAGCTCGGACTCCGCCTCGGGGGTGCAGTAGGTGCGCGATGCCCACTTGGAGAAGAAGTCCTCCTGGAACCTGGAGAAGGCCTCGAGCGCCCTGTTGGTGACGATCGAGGACTTGATCTGCAGCTTCAGCTGATCGTTCAGCGGCTGCGTCTTCTCGGGGGTGTCCTTGGTCACCTCGAGCAGGAGGAAGCCGCGGGCACCGAGATCGACCGGTCCGTAGAGCTCGCCGACGGGGGCGTCGAAGGCCTGCTCCGCGTAGGAGCCCGTCGAGCCCTCCTCGATCGGCGCCGGCTGCACGCCGCCCGAGTCAGCGGAGGTGGTCTCCTGGGAGTACTTCTTGGCGGCCTTGGCCCAGGCGTCGTCGGAGAGGTCGCCCTCCTCGAGCACCGCCTTGGCGGCCTCGATGTCCTTCTCGGAGGAGTTCAGGATCACGCGGACCTCGCGGCTGGCCGGCGTCGTGTAGCCACCCTCGACGGCGGGCTTGTCCTTCGCCGTGTCGTAGTAGTCCTGGATGTCGCCCTCGCTGATGTCGTACTCGTCGGCGAGCGCGTTGACCTGCTCCTCCGGGTCCGTCAGGTCGGCGATGTCGTCGGGAAGGTTCTCGGGGCTCGGGGCCGCATCGGCCAGCAGCGCAGACTGGAGGAGCTGACCGCGGATGTCGTCGATCACGTCCTGAAGCTCGAGGTCGCGCTCCTCGAGGACCTTGTTCAGCTCCTTGTCGTCCTTGATGCCCGCGGCTTCCTTCTGCGACTCGAGCTCCTCGTTGACGTCGTCATCGCTGACGGAGAGCCCTCGCTCGTCGGCCTCGGCCTCGACCCAGATCGGGATCAGCAGCGGCTGCAGAGCCTGACCGGCCAGCGCCGAGTAGTTCTCGTCGTCGATCGGGGGCGGCTTCTGGAGGCCTTGCGCGCCTGCCGCCTCCTTCAGCGCCTGGTCGAAGTCCTCCTTGCTGACCGTGCCATCGTCGACACCATCGACGATCGCGACGTCGTCGTCGGGGACCGCGGGGTCGCTGAAGCCGGACGTCGCTGCGGTGATCACCAGCGCGGCGATCAGGGCGACGGCCAGGACGACGAGGGCAACGAGCTTTTTCGAGCGGGTGGCAGTTCTCACGGTCGCGGAACATTAGCGGGGAGCGGCCGGTCGATCCCCCGGTCGCTCAAGACCCGGGAAGCGGGAGGGGAACGCCGCTGTCCGACTCGCCTTCGGCGCCAGGAGCTTCCTCGCTGTACGGCGGGTCCGGACCATTGGCGCAGAGCTCGCTGGCCGCTTCGGGCACGCACGCGGTGCGCCCCCTCCACTTGTCGAAGAACTCGTCCTGGAACTCCTCGAACTCGATGCTTTCGGGGTCGGCCTCGGGCAGCTCCGACTCCGAGGGAACAGCGTTCGCGAGCAACGCCTCCTGCAGGAGCTGCGCCTCGATGTCCTCGAGCACCTCGGCTTCGGTGAGCTCACGCTGTCTCAAGACCTTCTCGAGGTCGGCGGGCGTCTTGATGCCGGCCTGTTGCTGCTGAACCTCGAACTCCTGCCGGACCTCGTCCTCGGTGACCTCGATGCCCCGCTCGGCGGACTCGGCCTCGACCCAAATCGGAAGAAGGAGAGGTTGCATCGCCTGATCGCGGATGGCGGCATACGTGGTGTCGTCGGCTGGCGGGACTTTTGGCAAGCCGAGCAGCTTTGCGCCTTCGGCCATCGCGTCGTCGAAGTCAGCGCGGCTGACCGTCGCCTGTTCGACGTCGGCGTCGGCGACCACCGCGACGGCATCCGCGGGGATCACCGCTTCCTCGTCGGTGGGCTCGCCGGTCGAGTCATCCGAGCCACAGCCCGCGAGAGCGGCTGCGGCGATCGCCGTGATCAGCCAGGTGAAGTGTCTCCTCGCGGGTCCCCCGAACACGGCGTGAACCTAACAGGGGTTAGTCAGACGGGTCTGACCGCGACAGCGCAACAGCGTCGGTGAGCCGTTCGAGCTCGGCGATCCGCTCGGCATCGGGCTCGCCCGCGCCGGGGATCCGCAGCGTCAGGCTGCCGTCGCGGGAGCTGAAGATCGCCTCGGGGACGTGCTTGCGGAGGCGACCGACTCGTGCGGAGTCCATCTCGAGCGGTGCGGCGAGGATCCTGGCTCCCCGCACCGACAGGCTCGTGGCGCCCTCGCGGGCGAGCTCGATTCGCGCCCGCTGGACGGCGATCAGCGTCTCGACCGACTCCGGGGGTGCGCCGAAGCGGTCGCGCAGCTCGTCGAGGAGGGCGCGCAGATCACCGGGAGCATGCGCCCCGGCGATGCGCCTGTGGACGTCGATCTTCGCCGCCTCGTAGGGGATGTAGGAGGAGGGCACGAAGGCGGAGACGTCGACGTCGACGCGGACCTCGGCCTCGCTCGAGGCGCCGCCCTCCCCACCATCGCCGGAGGCGCGCAGCTCCTCGACGGCCTGGTCGAGCATCTCGACGTACAGCTCGAAGCCGATCGCCGCGACATGGCCGGACTGCTCGGCTCCCAGCAGGTCGCCGGCCCCGCGGAGCTCGAGGTCGCGCATCGCGATCCGGAAGCCGGAGCCGAGCTCGGTGTGGTCGGCGAGAGAGGCCAGCCGGGCCGCCGCGTCCTTCGTGATCCCCTCCTCGGAGGGGTAGAGCATGTAGGCGTAGGCGCGCTCGCGAGAGCGGCCGACTCGACCCCTGATCTGGTACGCCTGCGCCAGGCCGAGGGTGTCGGCGCGCTCGACGACGAGCGTGTTCGCGGCCGGGACGTCGAGGCCCGACTCGATGATCGTCGTCGCGACGAGGACGTCCGCATCCCCCTGCAGGAAGGCGAGCATCGTCTCCTCGAGCTCGTTCTCGTCGAGCTGCCCGTGCGCCTCGAGGAACTTCGCCTTCGGGACGAGCGCCCGCAGCCGCTCGGCCGTGTCGTGGAGGGTGTCGATCCGGTTGTGGAGGAAGAAGACCTGGCCGTCGCGGGCGATCTCGCGCTTGATCGCGCCGGTGACCAGCTCCTCGTCGTAGGGGCCGATGTAGGTCCGGACCGGGCGGCGACCCTCCGGCGGGGTCTCGATGACCGAGATGTCACGCAGGCCGGCGAGGCTCATCTGCATCGTCCGCGGAATCGGGGTCGCCGACATCGAGAGCACGTCGACGCGGAGCTTCAGCTGCCGCAGCAGCTCCTTCTGCTTGACGCCGAAGCGCTGCTCCTCGTCGATCACGAGCAGCCCGAGGTCCTTGGCGCGGACATCGCGCGAGAGCACCCGGTGGGTTCCGATCAGGACGTCGAGCTCGCCCGAGGCGAAGTCGGCGAGCGCCTTCTTCGTCTCCGCCGGCTTGCGCAGCCGCGAGATCATCTCGATCTTGTAGGGGAAGTCGCGCATGCGCTCGGAGAACGTGCCGAGGTGCTGCTGGGCGAGGATCGTCGTCGGGACGAGCACCATCACCTGCTTGGAGTCCGACAGCGCCTTCTGCGCGGCGCGGATCGCCACCTCGGTCTTGCCGTAGCCGACGTCGCCGCAGATCAGCCGGTCCATCGGCCGCTCCGACTCCATGTCCGCCTTGACGGCCTCGATCGCCTCGAGCTGGTCGGCGGTCTCCTTGTAGGGGAAGGAGCGCTCGAGCTGCAGCTGCCACTCGCCGTCGGGCGGGAACGGGTGGCCGCGGCGGGCCTGGCGCTCCGCGTAGAGGTTGATCAGCTCGCCGGCCATCTCGCGCGCGGCGCGGCGGGCCTTCGTCTTCATCTGCTGCCAGCGCTTGCCGCCGAGCTTGGAGAGCTCCGGGCTGTCCCCGCCGCCGACGTAGCGCGTGATCTTGGCCAGCTGCTCCGCCGGGACGAGGACCTTGTCGCCGTCGCGGTACTCGAGCTCGAGGTAGTCGCGGGTGATCCCGGCGACGGTGCGGGTGTCGAAGCCGGCGAACCGGGCGACGCCGTGGTCCTCGTGGACGACGTGCTCGCCGGCGGCGAGGTCCCCGAGCGAGGCGAGGCGACCCCCAGACGGCGCCGGAGCGGACGCGCGGCGGCGGTGGACGAGGCGCCGGAACGGGATCACCGCGAGCTTCAGCGCCGGGGAGACGAAGCCGTCGTTCAGCGGCGCCTCGGCGAAGAGGACGCCCGGGGAGACGGGGGCCGGGCCGCCGGAGAGGATCGGCGGGTTCAGGCGCTCGAAGGTGTAGCGGGCGCGCTCCGCCTCGCCGATGCTCTCGAACGCGACGACCGTGACGTAGCCAGAGCGGGCCTGCTTCTCGAGCTCGGGCTCCGCCTCCGCGAGCGAGCGGGCGGCCGAGACCGGGATCGACCCGCGGATGCCGGCCGGTCCCTCGTCACCCTCGGCGTCGTCGCCGGTCACCTTGATCTCGAGCACGGCGCGGGCCGCGAGCGGGTCCTCGACCTCGACGTAGAGCTTGGCGACGTCCTCGTCGTGGATCGCGGCGCGGACGTCGGTGCCGTGATCGCGCAGGGCCGGGCCGATCTCCTCGGAGGCGGCGACGATGATCGCCGTCCGCTCGTCGATCAGATCGAGGAAGGCGCCGAAGCGGTCCGTCGGCAGGAGCTCGGCGAGCGGCCGGTCGACCTCGGACTCCTCGCTGTCGGCGAGCGCCTCCTCGGCGAGGATCCGGTGGTCGGGATCGATCTCGGCGGCGGGGTCCAGCTCGATCCGATCGGCCTCGGCGAGCGAGCGCTGGGTGAAGGTCGAGAAGTAGCGGATCGATTCGATCTCGTCGCCGAAGAGCTCGATCCGGGCGGCGCGATCCTCCGTCGAGCCGAAGACGTCGAGGATCCCGCCGCGAACCGCGAACTGGCCGCGGTCGGTGACCTGCTCGCAGCGCTCGTACCCGCAGCCGGCGAGGAGCTCGGCGACGTCGCCGAGGTCCACCTCCTCCCCCTTGCTGAGCGCGAAGCCCGCAGGGCGGAGCGAGGCGTCCGGGACGGCCTCGGCGAGCGCGACGGCGCTGACGACGACGACCGGCGCCCCACCGTCGGCCTCCTCGCCCCGCGCGAGCGCGTCGAGCGCGGCGATCCGCAGGCCCACGAGGTGCGGCGGCGGCGCCAGGTGGGACTCGTAGCCGGTTCCCCGCGAGGGATAGAGGCGCACGCGCCGAGGAGCGAGGTAGGCGCCGAGCTCGGTGGTGAGATCGCGCGCCGCGCGGTCGTCGGCGGCGACGCAGAGCATGGGCCGCCCGGCCAGGCCGGGATCGTTCTCCGCGAGCGCGGCGAGCACGTAGGGGCGGACGCCGGCGGAGATGCCGGAGGTTGCCGGGGAGCCCGGCGAGGCATCGGCGACCTCGGCGGCGAGGCGGCTGAAGATGTCGTTCTCGGGAGCGAGATCGAGCAGCGCGCGGAGGCCGCTCGCCTTGGTGGTGAAGGTTTCGCTCACGCGTCGAAAGTAGCGGGCGCGGCTCGGCGGCGAGCTAGTCCCGGTAGCCGAGGCCCTTGCCCGCGGACTGCCAGGCGACCTGGCCCTCGCCCTCGGCGCGGGAGCGACCCTCGATGTCGTCCCACTCGTGGAGCATCGACTTGATCCGGGCGACCGACTCCGGCGGGTGCATCGCGACCTGGCCGGCGAGCTGGAGCGCCGCCTCCTCGGTCCGTGCCCCGGGAGCGACCTTGTGGACGAGGCCCCAGCGATGCGCCTCGGCGGCGTCGATCTCCTTCGACGTGATCAGCAGGTACTTGGCGACCGAGAGGCCGCAGAGCGTGACCAGCCGCGCGGGGCCGACCGGGACGCCGAGCCCGGCGCCGGGGAAGCGGAGGCGCAGGTTCGAGCCGCCGACGCGTAGATCGCAGGCGACCGCGACCTCGGCGCCGCCGCCGACGCACCGCGCCGTGACAGGCGGCGATCGTGGGCTTCGGGAAGGCGACGAGCTGGTCGTAGAGGTCGGCGAAGAGCTGCATTCGGCGGATGGCGCCGTCGCGGTCGAGATCCTCGCGGACGTCGGCGCCGGCGCTCAGGCCCATGTGGTCGGTCGAGGAGACGACGAGCACGCGGACCTGCTCGTCCTCCCGAGCGGAGGCGATGTGCCCAAGCAGCTCCTCGAGCATCGCGGTGTTCATCGCGTTGCGCGAATCGGGGCGGTCGAGCTGCAGCAGCGCAACCCCGTTCTCGTCGACGTCGTAGTTCGTCAGCAGGTCTGTCATCAGGTGCCCTCGCCCTCGGTCGCTTCTTCGGAAAGTTGGTCGATGAGTCGTTCGGTCTCGCGCGCGGCGTCCTCGACAAGCCCGCGAACGGCGTCCTTGCCCTCGCTGAAGCGTCCCAGCACCCAGGCCGAGACGATCTCGGGGTCGGTCGAGTCGGGCCGGTCGACGCCGACGCGGACGCGCCAGAAGTCGCGACTGCCGAGGCCGCGGTCGAGGCTCTTCAGGCCGTTGTGACCGGCGACTCCCCCGCCCTGCTTGGTGCGGATCTCGCCGAACGGGATGTCGATCTCGTCATGGACCGCGATCACGTGGTCGAGGTCGACTCCCAGCGATCCGCGGGCGGGGCCGGCCGAGTTCCCGGACTCGTTCATGAAGGTCTGCGGGAGCAGGACCGCCACGCGGGGTCCGCCGGGGCGGATGCGCCCCTCGGCGATCAGGCCGCCGAAGCGCTTGCGCGCGCGGGGAAGGTCCCAGATGGAGCTGAGAGCCTCGGCGACGTCGAAGCCGACGTTGTGGCGGGTGCCGGCGTAGCGGCTACCGGGGTTGCCGAGACCGACGATGAGGAAGTCCGCGGAGCCCGAGTCTGCCCAGGCCGCCACCGCGGCGGCCGAAGGGGGACACGGGGTACTAGCCCTCGTCTGAGGAGTCGCCCTCGTCGCCGCCGGAGTCCTCGCCGTCGCCGCCGGCGTCGCCGTCGCCGGAATCGTCGGACTCCTCGCCGATGACCTCGGTCTCGGTCTCGAGATCGGGCTCATCCTCGACGATCCGCGGCGGGTTCAGCGTCGCGATCGTGAGCTCCTCGGGGTGATCGGCGACGAACTCGACGCCCTCCGGCGCCGTGATCGAGTCGAGCTGGATCGTGTCGCCGACGATCATGTGGGAGACGTCGATCGAGATCCCCTCGTCGGGGATGGCGGTCGGAAGCGCTTCGATGGTGATCTCGCGAGTGACGTGCTCGAGGATGCCGCCCTCCTTGACCCCGGGGGCGTCCTCGGTGCCGACGAGGACGAGCTCCACATCGGCCTGGATCTTGACGTCGAGGTCGACCTGCTGGCAGTCGATGTGCATGATGTTGCCGCGCACCGGGTGACGCTGCTCCTCCTTGACGACGACCGGCACGGCGCCGACTCCCTCGATCTCGAGGTCGAAGAGCGCGTGGCCCTCGTTGATGAAGAGCGAAAGCGTGTGCGCGTCGGCCTGGAAGGCGCGCGCGGCCTCGCCCTTGTTGTAGACGACGCCGGGAACCTGGCCGTCGCGGCGGAGGCGGCGGGTGACGCGAGAGCCGAACTCGGTGCGTTCGGCGACCTTGAAGGTGGGACGGTGAGAAGCCATGCGGCGGGAGAGAGTAGCGACTCTGCGGCGGCTCAGGCCCAGGAGCCGGGGGTCGTTCGAGACGATGCCGTCCACTCCCATCTCCCGCAGCCGCTTGATCTGCGCCGCGTCGTCCACCGTCCAGCAGATCAACTCGACGCCCGCATCGCGGGCCGCGTCGACGATCTGCGGGGTTGCGAGCTGGTGGAAGAGCCAGACCGCGCTCGCCCCGATCCGCGGCGCGCGCTCCCTGAGCTCGGCGGGGAAGCGAGCGCGCATCGCGGCGATGGCCGCGGCGACCAGCGGCCGCATGAGCCGGCTCCGGTCGTAGGCGCGGGTGACGAGCGGGTAGGTCCAGCCGAGTCGCAGCCCCGGCTCGATCGCGCGGATCGCCGCCAGGGACTCGGTGTTCATCGTCGACACCATCGCCCGCTCGGTCAGGCCGCGCAGGGCCACCGCCTCGGCGATCTCCCCCTCGCGCCCGACGAGCTTGATGTCGAGGTCGAGCTCGACCCGGTCGAGGGGCGGGCGGGTGAAGGCATCGAGGGCCTCGTCGAGCGTCAGGAGCGGGCGCGAGGCGGCGTCCTCCCAGTCGTGTGCGATCGACGAGGGGCGAGCGCCTCCCCGGCCGCGACGGATGGCCGTCGCGAAGCCAGAGGACGTCGAGCTCGACCGTGTCGACTCCCAGCTCCACCCCGCGCTCGAAGCTCGCGACCGTGTTGCCCGTGACGAGCGCTGCCGCGCCCTTGTGGCCGACGCGGCGGAACGGCCGGGCCGGCGCCTCGGACGGGCGGGGTTCGTTCACCCGTCGTCGGAGGAGGGGTCGTCCTCGGAGTCGTCTCGGCGGGGACGGCGCCGCGCCTGGCGCTCGGCGGGCTTGCGCGGCTCGGCGGGCTTGCGCGACTCGAAGCCCCGCGGAGGCTGGGTCGCCCGCTCGGGCGCCGGGCCGAGCTTCTCGAGGCGGTCGGTGACGAGCAACCGCAGAATCGCGCCGACGCCCGACATGAGGCCGGCGGCGGCGAGCCCGATGCCGAGCGAGGCGAGCGCGACGACGCCGCGCCCCTGCTGCTCGGCTTCCGGCGCGATGCCGATGGCGTTGTCGGAGCCGGCGATCATCACCGCGCCGACGATGGCGAGGACCAGCACGACGCCTCCGGCCCAGACGAGCCCGCGGGACAGCTGCTCGTACCACTCGAGTGACGATCTGCTCATGCGCGGACCCTACTCGGAGGTGGCCTTCGGGGTCGGGCGTCCGGCTCAGGACCCCGACGGCGACGAGGAACCCGAGGACCGCGATCGCGGCGACGACGACGAAGCTCGTCTGCACCCCGGCGGCGAAGGAGTCGCTGACGATCGTCTCGACGGTGTTCATCGCGCCGGCGGGGAGCTCGTTCAGCGCCGCGATGGCGCTCGTCGGTCCCCGCGAGGTCGCCGTGGAGCACGGCCTGCTCGTGACCGGTCAGCTGCTGCCCGGTCTCGGAGACGACGTCGCTCCCCAGCTTGCGCTCGGAGGCCGAGGTGAAGATCGTCGTCGCGAGCCCGAGGCCGATCGCGCCACCGGCGATCTGGAACATGTAGACGATGCCGCCGGCGAGGCTGGCGCGGTCGGTGCCCACCGCATCGACCGCGGCTGTCGTCACCGACGGATAGAACATCCCGCAGCCCATCCCGATCACGAGCAGCCCCGGGAACAGCGAGCCGTAGCCGGCGTCGGGGCCGATCATGAGGGCGAGGGCGATCTGCCCGGCGGCGATCAGGCCGACGCCGATCGCGATCGCGACCCGCATCCCGATGCGGTTGTAGAGCGGGCCGGCGATGAACGAGGTGAGCGCGAAGGCCGCCATCATCGGCAGCATCCCGAGGCCCGCCTCGACCGCGCTGTAGCCGAGGATCTTCTCCAGGAACTGCGGCACGTAGAGGACCGCGGAGAAGAACACCGCCGACATCAGCAGGACCACGAGGCAGGCGACGCGGAACCGCTTGTTCGCGATGATGTCGCGCGGGATCAGCGCTCGGTCTCCCGCAGTGCGCTCGATGGCGGCGAACGCCACCAGCAGAAGGGCCGAGACGACGAGCATCGCGATCACGCGGACGTCCCCCCAGCCCCAGTCGGCCGCCTGGTCGAGGGCGAGCAGGAGCAGGACGAGGCCGCCGGAGATCGTGGCCATCCCCGCGTAGTCGATGCGCTCGGAGGCGAGCTCCTGCTCCTGGTGGACGTTGCGCGCGGTGACGAAGACCGCGATGGCGGCGACCGGGATGTTGAGGACGAAGATCGCGCGCCAGTCGATGGCCTCGGTCAGGGCGCCGCCGAGCAGCGGGCCGATCGCGTTGCCGATGCCGGCGACGCCGAGGATCAGGCCGCCCGCGAGGCCGGACTTCGACTCGGGCAGCGCCGCGAACGTCATGCCCAGGATCGCGGGCCACATCAGGGCGCCGCCGACCCCCATCCCGACCCGCGCGAAGATCAGGACGCCGAGGTCGGGCGCCAGCGCTCCCAGCGCGGAGAACCCGGCGAAGAGGGCGGAGCCGATGTAGAAGATGCGCTTGCGGCCGAACATGTCGGCGAGGCGGCCGCCCGAGACGATCGCCATCCCGAAGACGAGCGCGTAGGCGTTGATGACCCACTGGACGCTGCCGACGTCGACGTCGAAGTCGCCCTCGATGGCGGGCAGTGCGACGTTGAGGGCGGTGAAGTCGTTGGCGATGACGAAGACGCCGAGCGCCATGGCCACCAGGGCCATGGTCGTGCCGGGGGCGAGCTTCTCGTCGTCCACGGGCGGAACCTACCGACGAGTGCGCGAGCGCGGCTGACGACGCACGGTCAGCGCCCGCGGGCTGGTTGCCCGGCGCCGCGTGACGTCAGGCGCGTTCGCGTGCCGTCAGAAGAGCTGGTTCTCTCCGGCGAAGATCTCGGAGACACTGTCGTCGGTGAAGATCCGGCGGATCGAGTCGGCGAGGACCTGGGCCGTCGAGAGCTGGATGATGTTCGGCGGATGGCCGGGGTCCAGCGGGATCGTGTCGGTGACGACGATCTTCTCGATCCGGGAGTTCTCGTAGGCGAGTCGCTCGAAGGCGGGGCCGCTGAAGACGCCGTGGGTGGCGCAGGCGATGACGCGCGCAGCGCCCTCGTCGAGGACGGTCTTGGCGGCGGCGCAGAGGGTTCCCGCCGTGTCGATCATGTCGTCGACGAGAACGGCGGTCTTGCCCTTCACGTCACCGACGACGTAGCCGATCTCGGCGACCTGCTGAGCGGGGCGCTCCTTCTCCATGACGGCCCAGTGGGTGCCGACCTTGCGGGCGAAGTTGCGGGCGACCTTGACGCGGCCGGCGTCGGGGCTGACGATCACGAGCTCCTCGTCGAAGTGCTGGTCGATGAACCACTGGGTGAGCATCGGCATCGCGGTCATGTGGTCGACGGGAACCTGGAAGAAGCCCTGGACCTGGCCGGCGTGGAGGTCCATCGTCAGGACGCGGTCGGCGCCGACCGCCTCGAGCGTCTTGGCGACGACGCGGGCGGAGATCGGCTCGCGGGGAAGCGACTTCTTGTCCTGGCGGGCGTAGCCGTACCAGGGCATGACGGCGATGATCCGGTGCGCGGAGGCTCCCTGCGCCGCGTCGATCATGCAGGCGAGCTCCATCAGGGCGTCGTTGGGGGTCATCCCCGCCTTGGCGTTGGCGGCGGTCGACTGGACGATGAAGACGTCGGCGCCGCGGATCGACTCCTCGTAGCGGCAGTAGACCTCGCCGTTGGCGAAGGTCTTGAGCGTGACCTGGCCGAGGTCGACGTCGAGCTGGTTGGCGATCCGGCTGGCGAGCTCGCCCGAGGAGCGGCCGCCGAAGACCATCAGCCGCTTCGTGTAGTCCTGGTTGATCGAGCTGTGCACGTGCGGATGGGGCTCCAGCTCACCCGGAGGGTGCTCCAGGCTGACGGTCTTGCCGTTGCTCACTCGGCGCCTTTCTCCTTGGCCGCGCTCGCCTTGCGCTCCGCGTAGCCGTCGACGTTTGCCTGCCCGGACCGGTGATTCCCAGCGCCCCGGGCGGGACGTCGTCTGAGATCACCGAACCGGCGCCAGTGTATGCGGATTCGCCGAGCTCGACGGGCGCGATCAGAGTCGTGTCCACCCCGGTCCTGACGCCGTCGCCGATCGTCGTCCGGCTCTTGACGAAACCGTCGTAGTTGGCGGTGATGGTCGCCGCGCCGAGGTTGGCGCCCTCCCCGACGTCGGCGTCGCCGATGTAGGAGAGGTGGGGAACCTTGCTGCCGGGGCCGATCCTGGAGTTCTTGATCTCGACGAAGGTCCCGGCCTTCGCGCCCTCCGCGAGCTCCGCCTTCGGGCGGAGGTAGGCGAAGGGGCCGACCTTGCAGCGGTCGCCGACGACGCATTCGAGGAGGTAGGAGTGCGGGACCGAGACGTCCTCGCCGATCCGCGAGTCGATCAGGGTGGTGTGGGGCCCGATCACCGAACCGCTGCCGACCTTGCAGCTGCCGAGCAGCGTGGTGCCGGGCTCGATCCGCGTGTCGGGAGCGATCTCGGAGCCGACGTCGATCCAGGTCGCGGCGGGGTCGACGATCGTCACCCCGGCGAGCATGTGGGCCTCGAGGATCCGGCGGCGCGCCTCCGTCTCGACCAGAGCGAGGTCCGCGCGGGAGTTGACGCCGAGGATCACGTTGGGATCCGCGGAGACGTGCGCGACGACGCGCCCGCCCTCGGCGCGCAGCAGCGGCAGCACGTCGGGGAGGTAGTACTCGCCCTGCGCGTTGTCGTTGGTGATCTGCGGAAGCGCCTCAGCGAGCGCGGGGCCGTTGAAGACGTAGATGCCGGCGTTGATCTCCTTCAGCGCCAGCTCCTCCGCGGTGGCGTCGCCGTCGGCCTTCGCCTCGACGATCCGGTCCACCTCATTCCCGTCCTCGCCTTCGCCGCGGACGACGCGGCCGTAGGAGCCGGGTTCGTCGAGGATGGCGGTGACGATCGTCGCCGCCGCCCCCTGCTCCTCGTGCGTCGCGGCGATCGCGGCGATGAGCTCGGCGGAGACGAGCGGGACGTCACCCGAGAGGACGATCACGGTCTCGGACTCCGCCACCAGATCGGAGGCGGCGAGCAGCGCGCCGCCGGTGCCGTTGGCCTCGGGCTGTGGGACCGACTCGATGCCGTCCGGCAGGGCGCCGGTGATGTCGCGGTCAGGAGAGACGATCACGGCGATCCGCCCCGCCCCCGCCTCCTGTGCGGCGGCGATGGGCCACGCGACGAGGGCGCGCCCGCAGATCGGGTGCAGCACCTTCGGGATGGCCGAACGCATCCGGGTCCCCTGTCCGGCGGCCATGATCAGAACGGTCGGCGCGCTCACGCGGGCCATCGTATTGGCGGGGAGAAAGTGCGGTCAGGCGGCGAGGCCGAAACGGTGCGGGAACCCTCGGATAACGAGGGCTTACGTACCGTTTCGCGTCAGACCCCTGCCGCCTCCCTAGACTCGGACGACACCCATTCCGGGGTGGTGTAGTTGGCTAGCACTCCAGGTTTTGGTCCTGGCTGCGAGGGTTCGAGTCCTTCCCCCGGAACTACAACCCCGCCGCGTCCGCCAGCAAGTCGACCTGATCCGGGTTGCCGTTGCTCGGGAAGAGGATCAGCTCCTGGCAGCCCGCCTCGGTGAACCCCTGGACGTAACCCTGGACGGTCTCCGCATCCTTGGCTGCGCTTCCGGCGATGTAGCCCGCGGTCTCCTCGCCGAGCCAGGAGTAGTAGTCCGTGAGGTAGCGCTGCGCGTCCTCCTCGCCGGTGTCACCGAGCGCGAAGTAGCCGAGCGCCTGCAGCTTCGGCTCGCCTTCGCGTCCGGCGTCCGACCAGGCTTTGCGCACCTCGTCGGCGGCCGCCTTGAACTGGTCGGGCGGGGACCCACCGGCGATCCAGCCATCGGCGTACTTCGCGGCGCGCTCGTAGCTCGCCTGCACGCCGCCGCCGACCAGCAGACCTGGGCGACCGTGGTGGTTGGGGCCGATCGCGTCGTGGTCCCAGACCTCGAGCAGGCCGGCGAGGAGATCGTCCATGACCTTGCCACGGTCGTCCATCGACTCTCCTGCTGCCGCGTAGTCGTCATCGCGGCCGCCGAGGCCGATACCCAGCGTGAACCGGCCACCCGAGAGCGCGTTGAGGCTGAGGGTCTGCTTGCCGAGCGTTCCCGCGTTGCGGCGCAGGGGGCCGAGCAGAACCGAGGTCGTGAGCCCGATCCGCTCGGTCACGGCGGCCGCCGCCGCCAGCGCCACGAGCGGCTCGTAGTTGTCGTAGGTGATCCGGTCGATGGTTCCGAGGCTCTTGAAGCCGCGGGCCTCGGCCCGGCGGGCGAACTCGGTGAGGTCGTCGCCTGTTGTGCCGGGAACCGCGTTGGGCAGACCGATGCTGAGATCCATCGTCGTTCTCCTCCGGAAGGGTGGGTGCAGGGGCGGCCCACATCCTGCCGGAACCGGAGCCCCCGGCTACTCCTTGCGCTTGGAGCGGCCGCCCCTGCGCGCGCGCCTCGAGCGCCGGGCCACCCGGGCGTCGCGATGCCGAGGACGCGCATCGCCTTCAGGCCGAGGCCGAGCTTCTCCCGCCCCTCGGTCGAGTTGAGGTCATGCCCGCAGAGCTCGCGCACGCGTTCCAGCCGGTAGCGAACGGTGTGCCGGTGGGTGAAGAGGGTCTCCGCGGTCGGCGTCACGTTGCCGTCGTTGTCGAGGTAGGCCTCGACGGTCGCCACCAGCTCGGTCTCGTACTGATCGTCGTAGGCGGCCAGCGGCGCGACGGTCTCGTCGAAGAAGCGCTCCAGCTCGGCGGGGTCCTCGCTCATCGCCGGCAGCAGCAGCCGGTAGGAGCCCGTCTCCTCGAAGGCGAGCGGGGAGCGGTCCTCCGCCTCCGCGACGTTCGCGGCCATCAGCGCCTCCTTCCCCGCCCGGTAGACGTGACCGGGATCGGGGGCGTGCCGGCTGAAGCCGACGGTGACCGCGAAACCGGGCAGCGAGCTGCGGAGCTCCTCCTCGATGGCCCGCGCGGCGCGCTCGACCTGGTCGACGTCGGTGGAGGGAAGGATCAGCGCGACCTCGCCGTGCGGGCTCTCGTCGTCGAGCGTCGCCGCGAGGGCGCCGTTGGAGCCCGACCGCACGGCGCGCAGCACCAGGGTCAGCACCCGCGCCCGCCAGTCGCCGGTCTGAGCCGAGCCGGGCGCGGCGCGGGCGATCACGACGCCGCCGCCGGCGGAGAGGTCGGCTCCGAGCTCCTCGCCGCGGGCCAGGATCTCCGCATCGCCGACGAGCTGGCGCGAGAGCAGCGCCCGGACGAAGTCCCGGGCGGCGTCGTCGCTCGCCCATTCGGGGCCGCGAGCGCGCTCCACCTCCAGGCCGAGCAGCGTGGAGACCATGCGCAGGGCGCCGGCCGTCGCGTCGTCGGAGCCGCTGCGCGGCCGGTAGCGGAGCTCGCCGACGACGGCGTCGGCAACCCGCAGCTCGACGCTGGCGACGCCGCTCCCGAGACCCGAGCAGCTTCTCCTCCTCGGCGCCGGAGCCGGCAGCGACCGCGAGCACCGCGCTCGAGCGGTCGATCAGCGCGACGTTGGCTCCCAGGGCGGAAGCCGCGGCCCGAACGATCGCCGGCAGCCCCGCTCCCGACTCGATCGCCTCCGAGAGCTCCTCGAGGCCGCCCTTGGGCTTGGGCGCCTCCCGGGCTCTGGGCGTCAGCGGTCGCCTTTCGCCTTTGCGCCGCCCGATTTCGCCTTTGCGCCGCCCGTTGCCATGCGACGTAATGGTAGGCGGGGTCAGGAGAAGTAGGCCGAGATCTCGTCCCAGTAGTAGACGATCCCGATCCCGATCCCGATCCCGATGCCCACCAGGGCGACCAGAACGACGAGCGAGAGAGCGGCCGCCGTCAGCTTCTCCCAGACGCGGGAGAACGAGCCGATCGCCGGCGCGAGGATCAGCCCCCCGAAGGCGAGCAGGCTGATGAGGCCGGCGCCGCCGAAGATCAATACCTCAGTCGACACGCTCCCCATCTTGCCGGAAGTAGCTGATGAGGATGGCTAACGCGGCGAACAGGGCGAAGGCCGACACCCCGTAGGCCCACCCCCCGCTGACGTCGCTCAGGTAGTGGACGCGGAGGTAGATGCGACTCAGCCCGATCAGGACGGCGAGCGCGACGCCGGCCAGGACGATGGCCGTGCCGCGCGTGATCCCGGCCTTCGTCCGCACCGAGATCATCAGCGCGATCCATGCGTAGACGACGGCGTGGGATGCGTGGCCGCTCGGATAGGAGGAGCCGCTCGCGTCGATGAGGGCGCCGCTCGGACGCGGGCGGTCGACGGCGTCCTTGATCAAGGGGGTGCCGACGAGGATCACGATCACCCCGAGGACGAGGATCGCCAGCTCGAGCCAGTAGCGCCGGTAACCCAGCCAGACGCCGGCGGCGAGCGAGGCGAGCAGGATCGCCGGAGTGGAGCCGAGCGCGGTGACGATCTTCGCGAGGTCGGTCAGCCAGCTCACCTCGATCCGGTCGACGAAGTCGAACGCGGCGCGATCGGTGACCGTGGCACCGGGGTTGTCGTGCACGAGCATGCCGAGCGCGATGCAGACGTAGGAGCCGACGGCCAGCGCGGCGAGCGCCGTCGTCAGCTCGAGCCCGAGGTCCCCGGGCGTCACCCGCCCTGCCAGGAACTTCGCCTGCGGGGAGACGCGGCGCCCGACGGCGAGGATGTTGCGCAGGACGGGCCGCGCCTCCATCTCCCGAGCCAGCTTCGCCCGGTTCTCGGGCTCGCGGAGGTAGCGGACGCCGAGCGTGACGCCGACGATCAGCCCGACGATCGCCGCGAACGCGAGCAGCGCGTGCTCGGAGTTGCTCAGGACCGCGTCGATGTTCTTCGACGCGTAGAAGCCGAGCAGCGTGAAGGTCGTCGCCCAGATCCCCGTGCCGAGCACGCTGTAGGGAGCCATCGCGCGGTACTGCATGTGGGAGCTGCCGGCGATGAACGGCGCGAGGGCGCGCACGAGGCCGATGAACCGGCCGATCAGGATCGTCTTGCCGCCGTGGCGGTCGAAGTAGCTCTCGACCTGAGCGAAGCGCTCGCGCGTGATCCGCAGCTTCGGGCCGTGCTCGATGATGAACCCGCGGCCGAGCCTGACGCCGAGGATGTAGCTGGCGGTGTCGCCGAGGAAGGCGCAGGCCCAGACGATGCCGATCGTGAGGACGACCGACGTCTCCCCCTGTCCGGCGACGGCGCCCGCGAGCACCACGAACGTCTCCCCGGGAGCGATCAGCCCGACGAAGGCGCCCGTCTCGAGGAAGGCGAGCAACCCGACGAGCGGGTAGGTCCACGCGCCGAGCTTGTCCGAGGCGTCCTCGAGCACCTGCTGCGCGTCGATGTCCGGCAGCGCCCGCTTCACCAGCTGGTAAGCCACGAAGAGCAGCACCAGGAAGCCGATCAGCTTCAGCCAGCCCTTGCGGTCGTGCGGCAGCTCCATCAGGCCCCCGTTCCCGATCGGGCGACGATCGCCTTCCGGCCGACCGGCCTCGAGCTCCATCGCCGCCCGCTCGGCCTCGTCGCGGGAGGGGAAGAGCCCGAAGGCCGTGGGTCCGGAGCCGGTGACGCGCGCCACCGGGGCGCCCGCCTCCTCGAGCGCTGCGACCGCCTCGGCGGTTCGCGGCCGCAGCGAGATCGCCGCCTCGGCGAGATCGTTCGTGAGCAGGTCGCCGAGCTCGAGCGGGCTGCGCCGCTCCGCGAACGCCGCGGCCAGCTCGGCGCGGCGGGCCTCGAGCTCCGCGGCGGGCCGCGGGAGCCCGAGGCGATCGGCCTCGGCGAACACCTCCGGCGTCGAGAGCCCCTCGGGATCGGGCAGGAGGACGATCGCGAAGGGATCCGGCTCCGGCAACGGCGCCACGCGCTCCCCGGCGCCGCCGACGAGGCTGAAGCGCGGATCGATCTGGGAGGGGACGTCGGCCCCGAGCGCCGCGGCGATCCGCTCCAGCTCCGAGTCGGGCAGGTCGTCGGTGGCCAGCCGCAGCACGGCGGCGGCGTCGGCGCTCCCGCCTCCCAGGCCCGCGGCGACCGGGATGCGCTTGTCGACCACGATCCGCAGCGGCGCCCGGCGCCAGCCCGCCTCGCGCAGGGCGGCGAGCGCCCGGGCGGTCAGGTCCGGCTGCTCGACGCCGGGGCAGATCACCTCGTCGGCCTCGCCCTCGCCGTCGAGGACCGTCAGCCGGTCGCGCAGGGAGATCGGCGCGAACACCGAGCAGAGCTCATGCAGACCGTCCTCGCGCACCGGCCCGAGGAACAGGCAGAGGTTGACCTTCGCCGGTGCGGTGAGGACGCGCGCGTCCGGCTCGAGCGCTGCGCTCAAGCGATCGCCTCCGCCAGCGCCAGGTGCTGCTGCGGCGTCAGCATCTCCGCCCGCGCATCGATCGGCAGCCCGAGCTTCCCGAGCGCCTCCCGGCACGCGTGCCGAACCTCCGCGGAGCGTGGGCGCGGCGCCGGGAGCCCAGCGCGCTCCGCCTCCGCCTCCCGGCGCTTCGCCGCGAGCTCGAGCGACTTCGGAAGCGCCTTGCGGCGGTGGGAGAAGGCGTCGCGGATCAGGTTCCGCACGGCCTCGGGCGGCGCCTCGGAGCGGCGCCGCAGCGCGAGCACCGCCGACTCCACCCGGGGCCGCGGCTTGAACACCGCCGGGTCCACGGTCCGCAGCATCCGGACGTCGCAGGAGAGCTGGATCGTCACGCTCGGCGAGCCGTACATCCGCGTTCCGGGCCGGGCCCGCAGGCGCTCGGCGATCTCCCGCTGCACCATCACGGTCCAGCGCCTCACCGTCGGGAGCTCGGCGATCGTCCGCAGCAGCACGGGGGTCGCAACCGCAGTAGGGAAGGTTCGCCACCATCGCCGTCGGCGGCGGGTCGAGCGCGGTCAGGTCGACGTTCATCGCGTCCGCCCAGGTGATCTCCAGGCCTTCGTTCGCCGCCTCGATCGGATCGAGCGCGGAGCGCAGGCGCTCGTCGATCTCGATCAGGTGGACCCGCGCCGCCCGCTCGACCAGACGCTCGGTGAGGACCCCCTCCCCGCCCCCGACCTCGAGCACGACGTCGTCGGGCTCGAGCGCGGCATCGGCGACGATCGCCTCGAGCAGGTTCGGGTCCGCGAGGAAGTTCTGGCCGAGCCGGACCACGTCAGAGGATTCCGCCCGGGCTCAGTCGGCCCAGTCGAAGAGCCTCGCGGCGTTGGCCGTGACGACGGCGTCGAGCTCGGTGTAGGTGACGCCGCGGACCTCGGCCACCGCCTCGGCGGTGTGCACGACGTTCGCCGGGGAGTTCGGCTTCCCGCGCACGGGCTGCGGCGCCAGGAACGGGCTGTCGGTCTCGACCAGCAGGAGCTCGTCGGGAACGAGCGCCGCGGCCTCGCGGAGCTCGCCTGAGTTCGCGTAGGTGACGTTCCCGGCGAAGGACACGTTCCAGCCGCGCTCCACCGCCTCGGCCGCCCGCTCCGCCGTCGCCGAGAAGCAGTGGAGGATCACGTCGACGCCCTCGGCCTCGGCGGCGAGGAGCTCGAAGCAGTCGGCGACGGCGCGGCCGGCGCCCGGGCCGCTCGAGTCGCGCACGTGGATGATCAGCGGCAGCCCGGTCCGCTGCGCGATCCCGATCTGGGCCGTGAACGCCCGCACCTGGTCGCCCTCGGGCGCACCCTCGCGGTAGAAGTCGAGCCCGGTCTCGCCGATCGCGCGGACGAGCGGGTCCGCGGCCAGCTCCTCGATCGCGTCCGCCGCGGCGTCGTCGAAGCCCAGCGCCGAGTTCGGATGGCGGCCGACGGCGGCGAAGACGCTCTCGTGCTCGCGCGCGAGCCTGATCGCGTCGGCGTTCGACACCTCGTCGAGACCGACGGTGAGGATTCGCTCCACCCCGATCCGGCGCGCGTCGCCGACCAGCTCCTCGGCGGGGGGCTTGCAGACACCGATGTGGCAGTGGGAGTCGATCACGCAGGGAGCAGTCTAAGAAGGCTCCCCACTCCAACCGCCGAACGTCCCGGAACGGGGTCCAGAGACCCCGCCGCGGGACGTTCGCGTTATAGGTCGCGGCGCTTGAAGCCCCATACGGCGAGTCCGGCGACGGCTCCCAGATACACCAGCGTCCAGACCACGAGTCCCGCTCCGCCGTCCTGGCCGCCGCCGAACGGCCCGAGGTTGATCACGAGGCCCGCGGTCCCGCCCGTGGAGGCCGTGAGCGCGTGGATGGCGCTCTGGTAGATCGCCTCGAAGGGGAGCGCCCAGCTCACCGCCTTCGAGATGTCGACGAGCGAGTCGGAGTCGAGCGAATCCCCGATCTGGCCGAGGAGCCCGGCGGTCAACCCGCCGCCGTAGATCATCAGCACCGCGATCCCCTGCGCGGTCGACGTCAGGAAGACCGACGAGAGCGCGGAGATGAAGACCACCACGACGACCGCCGCCGCAAGCAGCGCCCCGGCGCCGACGACCTGGTCAGGCGTCCAGTCGCCGATCGCGGCGGTCACCGCGACCGTGACGAGGTAGACGAGGACGACGTAGACGGCCGAGATCATGGCCGCCCCGGCGATCCGCCCGAGCAGGATCGTCGATCGGCTCGAGGGCCGGGCGATGAGCGGCTGAAGCATCCCGGTCTCGGCATCGCCGCGGACCACTCCCATCGTCAGGAACGTCGCCAGCACCGCCCCGAGGAACAGCGTCGCGAACATCCCCAGACCGAGCATGGTCGCGCCGGTGAGCGCGCGGTCGCGGATCGTGATCGAGCCGGCGCTGAAGCCGGAGGTCTCCTCGAAGGCGAAGTGGACGCCGACCGCGTAGAGCAGCAGGAACGCCAGGGTGAGCCCGCCGACCACCAGCAGGACCCGGCGGCGGACGGCCTCCTGCACCGCGTGGCCGACGATGATCGCGGCGGCGCGGGCCTGGCTCGGCGGCGTGACCTGAACCCGGTGTGCCCCGGCGTCGGCCATCCCTCAGCTCACCTCTCCGCCGACGGCGTCGAGGTAGGCGTCCTCGAGGGTGGAGCCGGTCTCGCGGACGCCGTAGACGTCGGTGCCGGAGGCGACGAGCTCCCTCACCACCTCGGGGATCCGCCCGCGCGGGATGTCGTCGAAGCGCTTCAGCCCCTCCCCCGTCTCGACCTCGAGGCCACGCGCACCGGTGAGCTCGGCGGTCGGCCCGCTTGCCACGACCTGGCCGTGGGCGATGATCGTGACCTCGTCGCAGACGCGCTCGACCTCGCTCAGGAGGTGCGAGTTCAGGAGCACCGAGACGCCCTCGGAGCGGAGTCGCTCGAGCAGCGCCCTGACGATGCGCCGACCGCCGGGATCGAGCGCGCTCGTCGGCTCGTCGAGCAGGAGGAGCCGCGGTGAGCCGATCATCGCCTGCGCGATCCCGAGCCGCTGCTGCATCCCCTTCGACATCCGCTCGACTCGCTTGTCGGCGGCGTCGGCGAGCCCGACCTGCTCCAGCAGCGTTGACCGCTCCGCCTCCCCGCCCGCGGAACCCGCGAGCCGCTGGTGCAGCCCGAGGAGCTCCCGGGCGCTGAGCCATCCCGGGAAGCGGAAGAGCTCGGCGAGGTAGCCGCATCGGGCGCGGGCCTCGAGGCTCCCGGCCGGCGCGCCGCAGACCTCGATCGCTCCCGCGGTCGGCCTGGTCAGGCCGCAGGCGATCTTCGTCAGCGTCGTCTTGCCGGCGCCGTTGGGACCGAGGAGGCCGACGAGCCGGCCCTGGCCGACCTCGAGGTCGACGCCGTCGAGCGCCGTCGCGGCGCCGAAGCTCTTGCGGAGCCCGCGGACCGAGAGCGCTGGTGCCTCCGCCGGCACTACGCCTGCGGCCGGCGGCGTTGCTTCCTTCTCCAGCTTGGGGAAGAGGGGCGGGATCCGCTCGACCTTCTGGCCGCCGCCGCGGGAGCCGAACGTCGCGAGCGCGCGGTCGTCCTCGGCGAGTGCCGCGAGCAGCTTGTCGGTCGACTCCGGCATATATGAATGAAGGAGGAGGGTCACCACGCGAAGGCCCTCGGCGAGGTTGTAGAGGACGTCGTCGAGCTCGGCTCCCCGCTCCTCGTCCTTGGCGAGGACCCACGGCTGCGACTCCTCGACGTAGCGGTTGAGCCTGCGGACGGCTCCCCAGCAGGCCTCGAGGGCGCGGCTGATCTCGTAGCCGTCGAGCAGCTTGCAGACCCGGTCGCGCAGTTCGCCGAGATCGCCGTCGGCGCCGTCGACCAGCGCCGCGTCGAGCGCGCCCTCGGGAACCACGCCGTCGCGGTAGCGCTCGATCATCGCCAGCGTGCGGCTCGCGAGGTTCCCGAAGTCGTTGGCGAGCTCGGTCTCGTAGCGCGACTCGAAGCCCGCGGGCGAGATCGAGCCGTCCTGGCCGAAGGACACCTCGCGGAAGCAGTAGAAGCGCAGCGCGTCGGAGCCGAAGCGCTCGATCACCTCGAACGGGTCGAGCACGTTGCCGAGCGACTTCGACATCTTCTTGTCGTCCATCAGCAGGTAGCCGTGGACGTAGAGCCCCTTGGGCAGCGGCAGGTCGGCGGCCATCAGCATCGCCGGCCAGAACACCGAGTGGAACTTGAGGATGTCCTTGGCCATCACGTGCAGGTCGCAGGGCCAGAAGCGCTCGGTCAGGTCCTCGCCCTCGCGGGCGTAGGAGAGAGCCGTGTAGTAGTTGAGGAGCGCGTCGAACCAGACGTACATGACCTGGTCGGGGTCCCACGGGAGCGGCACTCCCCAGGTCAGCTTCGGGCGCGAGAGCGAGACGTCCTGGAGGCCTCCCTTGATGAACGCGAGCGCCTCGTTGCGGCGGAAGTCCGGGCGCACGAACTCCGGCTGCTCGGCGTAAAGCCGCTCGAGCGGCTCCTGGAAGGTCGAGAGGCGGAAGAACCAGTTGTCCTCGGTCTCGAGCTCGAGCACGATCTCGTGGATCGGGCAGCGGTTCCCGTCGAGCAGCTCGGTCGGCGTCTTGAAGTCGGCGCAGCGCGGGCAGTAGAAGCCCTCGTAGGAGCCCTCGTAGGTGTGGCCGTTGTCGTGGATCCGCTGCATCACCTCCTGCACCTTCGCCACGTGCTCGGGGTCGCTCGTGCGGATGAAGAAGTCGATCGAGGCGTCGATCTTCGGCATCAGGTCACGGAACCGCTGGGAGTTCCGGTCGGCCAGCTCGCGCGGCCCGACGCCCTCGCGCTCGGCCGCCTGCGCGACCGGCTCGCCGTGCTCGTCGGTCCCGGTCAGGAAGAACACGTCCTCCCCGCGCTGGCGCATGTGGCGGGCGATGATGTCGGCGCCGATCGTCGAGTACGCGTGGCCGAGGTGCGGCTCGGCGTTCACGTAGTAGATGGGGGTGGTGACGTAGAAGCTCACGGGGCGAAGGGTATTCGGCCGCGGTGGACGTCCTGTGGGGCTCAGGTTCAGGTTCGGTCAAGGAGCCGCCGCTCCGGCCGCGAATCTGGCGGAAGGCATGCTCCGTCCACGCCGTCTTCTCCTCGCCTCCCTCGCCGCAGCCTCCCTGGCGCTTCCCGCCTCCGCCCAGGCCGAGACCACCTGGGTGATCGACGGCGCCGGCTTCGGCCACGGCATCGGGATGGGCGCCTACGGGGCCTACGGGTACGGCAAGCACGGCGTCGGCTACAAGAAGATCCTCGGCCACTACTTCCGCAAGACGAAGGTGGAGCGGCAGCGCGGCGCGCCAACCGTGAAGGTGCTCCTCGCCGTCGACCCGGGCGACGTCTCCTTCTCGCGCGCCACCCGCGCCTGCGGGCACCGGCTGCGGCCGACGAAGACCTACCGAGCCAAGCGCAACGGCGAGTCCATCGTCCTCGCCTCGGGCTCCGGCAAGCGGATCAGCGGCTGCGGCCGCAAGCTCCAGGCGACCGGCCGGCGCAACATCAAGATCGGCGGCCTCGGCTCCTACCGCGGCGCGCTCAACGCGGTACCCGGTGGCGGTGGCGCGATCAACGTGGTCAACGAGGTCGGGATCAACGCCTACGCGCAGGGAGTCCTCCCCGGCGAGATCTTCCCGTCGTGGCCCAAGGAGACGCTGAAGGCGTTCGCGGTTGCGACGCGCTCGATCGGCCTCGCCACCGACGTCGGCGGCGACGGCTACGACCTCTACGCCGACACGCGGACGCAGGTCTACGAGGGCGCCGGGAGGGAGACGAAGCGGACCAACGCCGCCGTGCAGGCGACTCGCGACGAAGCCCTCACCTACCGCGGCGAGGTCATCCAGGCCTTCTACCACTCGTCATCGGGCGGGCGGACGACCACGCGGTTCCTCGGCGGCCCCCGCATCCCGTGGGTCAAGAGCGTCCGCGACCCCTACGACCGCCTCTCCCCGCTGCACCGCTGGCGCTTCCGGTTCTCCCAGGCGGAGATGGACGCGAAGCTCGGTGGCTTCGTCAAGGGGAGGCTGCGGCGGATCGTCGTGCTGCGGCGGGGTGACACGCCGCGGATCGACCAGGCGAAGCTCGTCGGCACGGGCGGCTCCACCAGGATCGCGGGGAACACCCTCGCCGCCGCCCTCGGCCTCTACGACCGCTGGGCGACCTTCCGCAAGCGCCGCTAGCCGACCGCCGGATCGACGGTCGTCTCGGGCGTCGTGGCCTCCGGGGCAACCGCTCCGTCGTCGGCCGCGCCCTTGCCTCCGCCCTTGAGGTTGCCGGCCGTGGCCGCGTCGATCGCCGCCGCGTCGGGAACGAACAGGCAGTTGTCGCTGTTTCCGGTGTTGTAGTCCGGCTGGCTCGCGGGGAACGCGCTGACGAGCGCGTCGGCGATCAGGCGGCCGCGCGCCGCGTACCCCTGGCTCGTGAAGTGGATGCCGTCGTCGATGAACCACTCGTCCTTGACGTCGGAGGCCCAGTCGTAGACGCGCATGTTCGGGTAGCGGTCGCAGGCGCGCACGAGGGCCTCGTCCCAGCTCTCCATGTTGGCGGCGTCATAGGGCCCGCCGTCGTTGACGACCGACTTGACGTTGACCCACAGCACGGGGTCGTCGCCGGCGACCGCCATCATCGAGTCGATGCGCTCGTCGTAGCCGACGGTCGATCCGGCGGAGACGTTCGCCGCCTCGTTGGTCCCCATGGCCAGGACCCAGCAGCCGTTGAAGCCCATCTCCCGCCAGGACGCCGCGACCTCCTGAGCGTTCGGCTGGCCCTCGAAGCGCTCGTAGATCGAGCGCGCTCCCGAGACCTCGAGGTTCGCCACCGGGGCCCCCACCCGCGCGTACTGCGCGTCGATCAGCTTGTCCGGGTTGGGGAGGTACTCCGCCGAGACGAGCCCTTCCGAGGTCGAATCGCCGATGTGCGTGACCGATTTGCAGATCGTCCGGTTTGCGGCGTCCTCGCTCGCCTCGACGCCCTCCGCGGTCCGGGTCTCGGCGACTGAGATGTCGCCCGGGACCTCGGACTCGTCGGCCGTGCCGACGCCCGCGAGCCCGAGCAGCGCGGCGACCAGGATCGCCGCGCAGGCGGAGACGAACGCCCAGCCCTTGCGCGTCATGTTCTCGCGGCTCCAGCGGCCCGCCCGCCACTGGCGAACGATGCGGCCGATGGCGCCGTGGCGGATCGGGTTCTCGACGTACTTCCACGACAGCGCCGCGATCACGAAGGTCGCGACGACCTGGAGGAACGCGCGGAGGAGGTTGACGCCCTCGGCTCCCTCGGGGGTCGTCAGGACGATGATCGGGAAGTGCCAGAGGTAGATGCCGTAGGAGCGCTCACCGACCCAGCGCATCGGCCGGCAGCCGACGATCGGCCCCAGCCGGGAGGCGGGATGCGCCAGCGCGGCGACGACGACCGCCGTCGCGATCGAGAGCAGCATGAACCCGCCGCGGTAGAGGAACGGCGCGAACTCCTGCGCCCGCAGGAACATCAGCAGGATCACGATCAGCCCGACGACGCCGGCGATCTCGATCACCCGCCGCGCCTCCGGCTTGATCCGGGCGTGCAGCCGGCGGCTCGGCCAGACCATGGCCAGCGCCGCGCCGACGAACAGCTCGAGCGCCCGGGTGTCGGTCCCGTAGTAGACGCGCGAGGGATCGATCCCCGGGTCGTAGAGGACGATCATCAGGATCATCGAGACGATCGCGAGCCCCATCGTCGCTCCGGCCATCCGGAAGCGTGCCCCCGTCGTCGGCTCCACCCGTGGGAAGAACCGGACGAAGAGGAGCATCGCGACGGGCCAGACGATGTAGAACTGCTCCTCGACCGACAGCGACCAGAGGTGGTTGATCGGCTGCGGGGTCCCGAACGCGGCGAAGTACGAGACGTCGTGGAAGATCAGGTACCAGTTGTTGACGTAGAAGATCGCGGTGATCGCCGAGCCGCGGAAGTCGTTGGGCTGGTGGGGGCCGAAGACCGTCACCCACGCCACGACGAGGATCAACATCAGGAACAGCGCCGGCAGCAGGCGCCGCGCGCGGGCGAACCAGAAGTCCTTGAACCGGATCCCGCCCTTGTCGACCTGGTTGAGCAGGATGTCGGTGATCAGGTAGCCCGAGAGCGTGAAGAAGACGCCGACGCCGAGCAGGCCCCCCGGGAACCAGTCGAACCCGAGGTGGTAGATGATCACGGCGATCACGGCGATGGCCCGGAGGCCATCGAGTCCGGGCATGTAGCGCTCGCCGCGTGTGATCGGTGCTGGCATAGGTCAGTCCTTACGCGACGAGGCGCGGGCCAGATGCACCGCCCACCCTCGCTGCTCTCCCGATTATTGCGGCTTGGTAGGCGGGGTCGGCGCCGCGGGGAGCCTCTAACCTAGGCGCGGTGAGCGGGATCGGGAACGAGGATGCCGGGGCCGCCCTCGGCGAGACCAGCGCTGGGCCGTCCCGCGGCAGGTGGATCGCCGCGATCGCGGCCGTGGTCGTGCTCGCCCTCGGTGGCGCAGCCGGCGGCTATCTGATCGGGGCCGACGGCGGGACCGACCTCGAGACCGCGCGCGCCGAGGGGGCCGAGGCCGGCGAGGCGGCCGGGGTCCAGGACGGCGGACGCCGCGGCTACGACCTCGGCTACGACTGGGCCGAGAAGGTCGCCTTCGAGAAGAACTACAACGACCAGTACAAGGACGCGTTCCGTGCGGCGTTCGAGGACGCCGGGCTCGACGCTCCCGAGCTCGCCGACATCGAGGTCTCGGAGAAGTGAGCCGGTTCCGTCGCGCCGGGCTGATCGCCGCGGCGGTGCTCCTGATCGCCGCCGCGAGCGCCGGCGGCTACGCCATCGGGAGCTCGTCCAAGCCCGATGAAGCCGACGCGATCGCGGCCAAGGCAGGAGGCCACCGCCTCGGCCTTCGCGAGCTCGAGCCTCGAATCGATGGCGAGCAGCCTCGAGCGCGGCGTCGCCCAGGGGCGGGCCGACGGCGAGCAGCGCGCTGAGGACGAGGGCGAATCCGACGGCCTCATCGACGGCCAGCGCGCGGCCGAGGAGGAGGCCGGCGGCACCCTCGCCTCCCGCCGCCGCCCCGGCGGCAACCCCGGCGACGGGAGCTACCCCCTCGGCGGTGGCAACCCCGGGCCGCTCGACGGATCAGGTGAGGTGCTCGTCGTCGGCGACAGCCTCGAGGTCCTCACCTCCCCCTACATCGAGCAGTACCTGAAGGAGCTCGGGATCACCGTCACCGTCAACGCGGTCGGCGGCTACAACAGCTTCCAGATCTACGACCTGTTCGAGGAGAGCTACGACCCCGCCCAGTCCGTGATCGTCTTCGACGCCGGTACGAACGACAACCCGAACTACCCCGAGATCCTCGCCGGGAACCTCGACAAGGTGGAGTCCGTCGTCGGCAACCGCTGCATGGTCGTCCCGACGATCCACGGCCTGTCCGTCGACGGCGTCGGCAACGAGGGCAAGAACCAGGTGGTCTCGCAGTTCGCCGCCTCCCGGCCGGGAACGCAGACCCCCGACTGGGCCGGAGCGGTCGCCCAGCACCCTGAGCTGATGCAGGCGGACGACCTGCATCCGATCGCCGAGGGCGCCGACTACCGCGCCCAGCTCATCGTCCAGGGCGTCCAGGCCTGCCTCGGCTAGGCGAACCGGACGCGAAGCGGAGGATTCGCCGGCTCATCTAACCCCTGACGGAGTCGAGGATGGCGAGGATGTCCTCGCCGTAGCGCTCGAGCCGCGAGGGCCCGATCCCTTCGCATGCGAGGAGCGCGGCGGGGTCGGCGGGCATCGCGGCGGCCACCCCCTCGAGCTGGCGGTTGGAGAGGACCACGTAGGCGGGGACGCTGTCCTCGTCGGCGCGCCGCTTGCGCCAGGCGCGCAGGGCCTCGGACGCTTCAGTGGCCTCGGGCGCGATGTCGGCGGGGTCCATCCGCGCCCTCGAGCGGGCGGTGGCCTTGCCGAGTGCGGCCGCGGTGACGGTCGGCTTCGTCGCCGCCTCCTCGGCGTCGCCGCGGATCTCCGCAAGGAAGACCGACGGCCGCTCCTTGTCGGCGAGGACCGCGCAGCGGTGCCGCGCCCGCGTGATCGCCACGTGCATGACCCGGCGCTCGGCCTCGTAGCTCTCGCTCAGGCGGTGGGGCATCAGGCCCTGGTTGGCGCCGTAGACCACGACGCGATCCCACTCCCTGCCCTTGACCCGGTGGACGGTCGCCAGGCGGACCCCCTCTCCCCCGGCGCTCGCGGCGAGCGAGGCCTGCAGCCACGGCTCGAAGCCGGCGGGCTCGTCGTGGAGGTCGGCGACCTGGATCAGGCCCTCGATGTCGTCGAGGTGGCTCGCGGTCGCCTCGCTCCCCTTCGAGCCGTCGAGCATCTCCATCGCGCCGCCGAGGCCGATCTTGTCGCGGACGGTCTCGAGCAGCTCGCGCGTGGTCGCTCCCCCGCCGGCGAACCCGGCGAGCATGGCGATGTCGTCGGCGAGCTCCTCCACCTTCCCCGCGACTCGCGCGTCGTCGATCCGGCGCGCGACGAGGCGCAGGTCGTCGAGCGTGCGGCAGTTGCCGAACCACTTGCTGATCCACCGCGGGAAGCCGCGGCTGGGCCGCCTCCGGATCGCCTCGAGGTCGGAGGGGACGAGCCCGTCGGGATCGACGGCGACGCGGATCCAGGCCAGCGACGCCGCCATCCCGGTCCGCTCGAGGATGCTCGGGTTGACGGCTGAGGCGACCGGGACCCCGGCCGACCAGAGCGCGAGCTGCGGCGCGAGCAGCAGCGAGTTGACGCGCGTCAGCACCGCGATCTCGGCGGCGTCGGCGCCGTCTTCGCGGATCCACTCGCGGACCAGCTCGACCAGCGTGGAGGCGGCCTCCGAGCCGGGCCGGACGCGGATCTCGAGCGCGCCGGGGTCGGGGTCGGCTCCCTCGCGGGGCCGGATCTCCTTCGGCACCCGGACGCGGTTGTAGGCGAGGAGCTTCGAGGCGCCGTCGACGATCGCCTCGTCGCACCGGTAGTTGACCTCGAGCGCGGTCGCCTCGGCCCCCGGGAAGAACTTCGGGTAGTCGACGAGGAAGCGCGGATCGGCTCCGGCGTGGTCGTAGATCGTCTGGTCGTCGTCGCCGACGCCGAAGACGTCGAAGCCCGGCATCGACAGAACGCGAATCAGAAGGACGTGCGCAGGCGTCAGGTCCTGGAACTCGTCGACGAGCATGTGGCGGTGCTCGGCCTGGACCCGGCGGCGGAACTCGCCGTCGCGAAGCAGCGCCTCGAGGGAGCCGTAGATCTGCTCGTCGAAGTCGATCGCGCCGCGCTCGGGCGAGCCGGGCGCGGTAGTTGTCGAAGCCGTCGGCGAGGCCGGGAACGTCGTCGCGCGACTCCTCGACCTCGACGGGATCGGTGAGCCCGAGCCGGACGAGCGTCAGCCCGTCGAGGTAGGGCCCGACGGGGTCGGTGTTGGTGCGGCGCTGCCGCGGGATCGGGAAGACCTCCTCGATGACGCGGCGGACGTCGGAGTCGCTCATCACCGGCGGGCGGGTCCGGCGGTGGCGCGCCAGGAGCGAGTAGCCCAGCGAGTTGAGCGTCTTCGTCCGGGGCATCAGCGCCTCGAGCCGCGCCTGCATCTCCTCCTGGGCGAGCCGGTTGTAGGCGACGGCGATGACCGACTCGCTGCGGTAGCCGCGATCGCCGAGCAGGTGGCGCATCCGCTCGGTCAGCACGCGGGTCTTGCCGGAGCCCGCCGGCGCGATCACCCGGACCGGGCCGCCGTGGTGGGAGACGGCCGCGAGCTGGTCCGGCGCGAGCTCGGCCGCCGAGTCCGGCCAGGCGCCGGGGACCGGCTCGATCAGGCCCGCGTCGATCGCGCCGCTCTCGACGATCGGCTGCGGCAGCTCGGGGGTGCTCCAGCGCGGGCCGCCGTCGATCCAGGCGGCGCGGCCGTCGGGAAGGGTCACGTCGCCGTCGCTCGCCGGCGTTCGCGAGGTCGGTCGCGCCGAGCCGCTTCGCCTTCTCACCCCACCACCAGACCGGCTCGCCCTCGCGGGCGTCGTAGTTGTTGGCCCAGAGCAGGCCGTGGAGCCGGTCGAGCGGCAGGTCGAGGTCCGGAGGCAGGGACCACGGCGCCTCGGCGATCGCGACCGGTCGCGCGGAACCTGCGCCGGCTCGACCGCGAGGGAGACGACGAGCGCTCGCGCTCGGTCCACGCCTCGTGCAGCCGCGCGACGACCTCGTCGGGCGCACTCGAGCTCCGCCTCGCCGATCTCGACGCGAGCAGCCCCCGCCCACTCGGCCGGCGGCTCGGCGCCCGCCGCGACGATGACCCCGCGGCCCAGCTCGAGGGGCGCGCTCAACGGCGCGGCTCGCGCCCGGTGAGCTCCCGGTAGAGCTCGTTCGGGCGGGTGCCGGTCAACGCCGCCACGACCCCGGCGGCCGCTCGAGGCCGCGCGCCCGACTGCACGAGTCGGCGCAGCGCATCGACGGCGAAGGCGGTGTCGGGAGCGGAGGCCCGGCGGCTCGAGGCGGCGATGACGACGACGATCTCACCCTTCGTCTCACCCCGGAAGTGCCTGGCGAGCTCCCCAAGGTCGCTGCGGACGACCTCCTCGTGGAGCTTGGTCAGCTCGCGGCAGACCGCGGCGGGGCGGTCCGGAGCGAGCGCCGCAAGCGCCCGCAGCGAGGCCGGCAGCCGGCGCGGCGACTCGAAGGCGACGACGGTCTCGGTCGATTGGAGGACCCGCTCCAGCTCCCCGGGGCGGCGCGGCAGGAAGCCCTCGAAGCGCCAGCGATCGGCGGGGAGGCCGGAGGCGACGAGCGCCGTCGTGATCGCCGAGGGGCCCGGCAGGACCTCGACGTCGACCCCGCGCTCGAGGCACTCCCTGATCACCTTGTAGCCGGGGTCGGAGAGCACCGGCATCCCGGCGTCGGAGATCAGGACGATCTTCGCCCCGCGCTCGATCGCCTTGGCGAGCTGCGGAGCGCGGTCCGCCTCGTTGGCGTCGTGGGTGGCGACGAAGCGCGGGGACTCCAGGTCCAGCAGCTCGTAGAGGCGGCCGGCCCGGCGGGTGTCCTCGCAGGCGACGAGGTCCGCGTCGGCGAGCGCCTGCCTGGCGCGCTCGGAGATGTCGCCCATGTTGCCGATGGGGGTCGGGCAGACCGTCAGGCGTCCGGCCATCAGAGCGCCGCCCCGCCGGCCGCGAGGGCCAGCTCGTCCTGCGCCAGGATCGCGGCGCCGATCATCCCGGCGTCGGCGCCGTGGGCCGCCGCCTCGACCGGCGTCTCGTTCTGGGGGCTCAGCGCCCGCGCCCGCAGCTCCGCCCGGGCCGGCGCGAGCAGGTACTCGCCCGCGGCGATCACCCCGCCGCCGATCACGATCACGTCGGGGTCGAAGGTGTTGGCGAGCCCCGAGAGAGCGACGCCGATGTAGCCGCCGATCGTCGCCAGCACCGACATCGCGACCCGGTCGCCGCGCTCGGCGAGCTCGGTCACCAGCCGGCCCTCGATCGACCGGCCCTCCGCGAGCGCGGTGCCGAGCCCCGAGTCCGGCGCGAGCCGAGCGGCCTCGATCGCCGCAGCCGTCAGCGCGGTCCCGGAGGCGATCGACTCGATGCAGCCCCGATTCGGGCAGTTGGCCTGGCACGGCGGGCCGTCGATGTCGACGACGACGTGGCCCATCTCGGCCCCGGCCCCGGTCGAGCCGCGATACGGCAGGCCGTTGAGGATCAGGCCGCCGCCGATCCCAGTGCCGATCGTGAGCATCACGACGTTCGTCGCTCCCTTCGCGACCCCGGTGCGGTGCTCGGCGATGACCGCCGTGTTCGCGTCGTTGTCGAGGGAGACAGGCAGGCCGAACCGCTCCCCGACGATCTCGCGGACCGGGACGTCGCGGAGCGGCAGGTTCGCGGCGCTGACGCAGATCCCCCGCTTGCGATCGATCGTGCACGGGATCCCGAGCCCGATCCCGGTCACGTCGGGGCGCGCCTCGAGCGCGATCTCGAGCTCAGCGTCGAGCAGGGCCATCACCTCGAGGCCCGTCAGGCCCGCTGAGCGAGCCACCCGCCGATGGAGCACCCGGCCGTCCTCGCCGACCACCCCGATCAGCATCTTGGTTCCGCCGAGGTCGACGCCGATCGTCTCGCCCGCGCTCAACGGCGCAGCAAAGGGGTCATCTGGGCAGGAATCCGGGGGGCCATGCGGCAGTATTAGCGTGTCATGGCACCCGGCGACCCCGAGCGCCCGGACCGCCCCGAGTACAACGTCTACCGCGCGGGATCCGGTGGACGTGGACGGGGGCGGCGGGCTGAGCAACCGCGCGATCCCGCATCCGCGCCCCCGAAGCCGAGCGCGGACGCCTCGGGCGACGGCAAGGAGGAGGGCGCCGGCTACACCGTCTACAAGGGCGGCCGCCGATTCGGCGGGGGCGGCTCCGGCGGCGGCGTGCTCGCCTCGATGCGCGAGCGCTTCGGCGGCCGGGGAGGGGACGGCCCCCCGCCGCCGCCCGGCGGCGACGGCGGCGGCTTCCCCTGGCGCCGGATCCTCAAGTGGGGAGCGCTGGTGCTCGGCGCGTGGATCCTCGTCAGCGTGATCCTCTTCTGCATCTCGGCCCAGATCCAGAAGGGGAAGCTGGACGACGGCGCCGCGGACGCGCTCCACGGATCGGTGCCGCTGATGATCGCGAGCGGCCAGACGATCCTCGTCATCGGCACCGACGTCAGGCCCGAGGGCGTCGTCGCCGACGAGAACGGGACGATCTCGAAGGAGAAGTGCGTCGAGGCCGCGGGCAACGGATCGGTCGCGCCGAGCGACTGCACGTCGGTGCGCGCGGACACCCTGATGCTGGTCCGAGCCGGCGGCGGAGCCTTCGAGAAGCTCTCGATCCCCCGCGACACCCTGGCGGCGATCCCGGGGCAGTCCGACCAGAAGATCAACGCAGCCTTCGCGTTCGGCGGCGCCGAGCTGCAGATCGAGACCGTCGAGGACTTCCTCGGGATCGACATCGACCACGTCGTCATGCTCGACTTCGCGGGCTTCGCCGACTTCATCGATTCGCTCGGCGGGGTCCAGGTCGATCTGCCCGATCGCGTCCATGCCCAGATCGACGGCGGCGGCGCAGCCGGCGGGGTGACGCTCAAGCTGGACGAGGGCGAGAACGACCTCAGCGGCCGCGAGGCCCTGGCGCTGGCGCGGGCCGCGGAAGCTGAACAACGACAGCTCCTTCGACGACGAGGACCGCGCGCGGACCCAGCAGCTGATCCTTCAGGGCATCCAGGGCCGGATCACGAGCCCGACCCGCCTTCCCTACAACCTGATCCACGCTCCGTGGATCGCCTGGAACGCGCCGAAGGCGATGGTCAGCGACATGGGCGCGTGGACCCTCCCCCAGCTCGTGCTCTCATCGGTGATCGGCGGGAGCTCCGACACGCGGATCCTGAAGCCGTCGGGGGCGACCCCGTCCGGCGACCTGATCGTCGAGAAGAGCGAATGCGAGAAGGCGGTCGAGGAGTTCCTCGGCAAGGAGGGGCCGCGCGAGCCCCAGTGCTCGCCGGGCGGTTAGGCCCGGCCGGAGCCCGTAAGGCCGGAGCTCTAGTCCTTCGAGCTGGACGAGGAGCTCGACGAGCTCGAGCTGGATGAGCTCGATGACCCCGAGTCCGACTTCGACTTCGAGTCGGTGCCGGACGAGCCCTTGCTCTCGGACTTCGAGGAGTCCGAGCTCTCGCTCCCAGAGCCGTTTCCGCCCCCGACGACCTTCTTGCGCGCGTAGTCGGTCGTGTAGAAGCCGGAGCCCTTGAAGTGCACGGCCGGGGCGAAGAGCTGCCGGCGGGCCGGGGCTCCACACACCTCGCAGGTGTCGAGGGCATCCTCGGACATGGACTGCACGACCTCGAAGGTGTGGTCGTTGTCGCACTTGTAGACGTACGTGGGCACGGGAGGCGTCATGATAGGCGCAGCGATGAACCGTGTCAGGGCATGGAGAACCTTCGCGTCGGCGCTGCTCGGCGCATGTGCGCTTCTGGGAGCGACGGCGGGCGCCGCCTCGGCGATCAACGTCAGCGGCGTGCAGGCCGTCCCGGCGAGCACCGCCGCGGGCGCCAACAGCGACCTCGGGCTCAGCTTCGACCTTGCCGGGCGGCCAGCTCAAGGACCTGACGATCCATCTGCCGCCCGGGCTCCTGGGCAACCCGCTTGCGACCACGACCTGCACCGAGGATCAGCTCAACGCCTCGGCCTGCCCTCCCGCCAGCAAGGTCGGAACGATCACCAACGACGTTCAGATCGCCCTCGCCCCCGCGATCCCGACCAGCGGCGACGTCTTCAACGTGGTTCCCAGGGCCGGGGAGCCTGCGCGGTTCGGCTTCGTGCTGCCGGTGCCCCTGGGCACCTCGATCATCCTGCAGTCGCCCGCGGTGCTCCGGCCCGATGACTTCGGGCTCGACACGGTGCTCAAGGACGTACCGAACACGGCCACGATCCTCGGCCTGCCGACTCCGATCACGATCACCGGCGTCTCGCTGAACCTGATGGGCAAGATCGGCGGCAAGGGCTTCCTCCGGAACCCGACCTCATGCGGCACGCACACGGTGTCGGTGGACGTGACGGCCTACGACGCGAGCACCGGGACCGGCTCGACGACCTTCGACACCCAGGGCTGCCAGGACCTGCCGTTCTCGCCCACTTTCAGCGCTCGCATCGTTCAGGGGAACCCCGATCAGGCGGTCTCCGTCTCGACCACGATCGGCCAGACCGAGGAGGAGGCCGGGCTCAAGCGCGCCGTCGTCACCCTTCCCAAGGAGCTCGGGCCCGACAGCACCGCCTTCGCCAACACCTGCCAGGAGACCGAGTTCCAGGCCGGCACCTGTCCCGAGACCTCGATCGTCGGCACGGCGAAGGCCGCCTCCCCGCTCCAGAGCCAGGCACTCGAGGGCCCGGTCGTGCTCATCGCGACGCCCTCTGGGAGCTTCCCTCGGCTCGGCCTCGACCTGCGCGGCGCGCTGGCGCTGAAGCTCATCGGGGGCATCGCGCTCGACTCCTCCGACCCCACTGCGCTCCGCAACCAGGTGACCTTCGACGGCCTCCCCGACATCCCGATCAGCGAGTTCACGCTGACGTTCAAGGGCGGCGAGGGAGGGATCAACCTCGCGACGCGCAACCCCTGCGCGAAGCCCCCCTACAAGTTCAACACGAGCTTCCTCTCCCACAGCGACGTGACCCGGACCGGCGTCACCGACGCCGAGGCCACCTGCCGCGGCAGCAAGCCGACGGCGACGGCGAAGCTCAAGGTCCCGAAGTCCGGCGGCGATCCGACCCTGAAGCTCGACCTCCGAGCCGGCGATCTGGCCGGCATCAAGAAGGCCAAGGTGAAGCTGCCGAAGCAGCTGAAGCTCGCGAAGGGCGCGAAGCTGAAGCGCGGACTGAAGGTCAAGGGCGCCAAGGGCAAGGGCGCCCGCAAGTCGCTGAAGCTGAGCGCGAAGGGCGCGCGGCGCCAAGCGGATCAAGGTCGTCCTCGGCGACGGCGCGATCTCGCTGGAGCGGCAAGCGCGTCAAGGGGAAGATCAAGATCGATGTTCGGGCCAGCGACGGCCAGCGCACCAAGCTTGGCGTCAAGGCCAAGTCCAATAGCCGTCCCCGGTACGGTCCCCGCCCGATGACTGACGAGAACGCCCACGAGGCAACTGGTGCGACCGCTGCCGCTGGCCCGACGCTGGACGAGATCGTCGCGCTGTGCAAGCGGCGCGGGTTCATCTTCCCCTCCTCCGAGATCTACGGCGGCGTCGGCTCGACCTACGACTACGGCCACTACGGCGTCCTGCTCAAGAACAACGTCAAGAACGAGTGGTGGCGATCGATGCTCACCGAGCGCGACGACATCGTCGCGATCGACTCGGCGATCATCCAGCACCCCAAGGTCTGGGAGGCCTCCGGCCACGTGGGCGGGTTCAGCGATCCGATGGTCGACTGCAAGACCTGCGGCCAGCGCTTTCGCGAGGACCACATCGAGACTTCGGAGTGCCCGCGCAAGCCGTCGAAGCGGCCCGGCGAGGGACCGGACTGCGAGCTCACCGAGGCGCGCGAGTTCAACCTGATGTTCAAGACGCAGGTCGGCCCCGTCGCCGAGACCGGCTCCGAGGTCTACCTCCGCCCCGAGACCGCGCAGGGCATCTTCATCAACTTCAAGAACGTCCTGCAGTTCGCGCGCAAGAAGCCGCCGTTCGGGATCGCGCAGATCGGCAAGTCCTTCCGCAACGAGATCACGACCGGCAACTTCATCTTCCGCACCCGCGAGTTCGAGCAGATGGAGATGGAGTTCTTCTGCCCGCCCGACGAAGCCGCGAAGTGGCACGAGCACTGGCTCGAGCGAGCGGATGCGCTGGTACACGGATCTCGGAATCCGGCCCGACAACCTGATCCTGCGCCCGCACGAGGCCGACGAGCTCTCCCACTACTCGAGCGCCACGAGCGACATCGAGTACCTCTTCCCGATGGGCTACTCCGAGCTCGAGGGGATCGCCAACCGCGGCAACTTCGACCTCAGCGCCCACGCCGCGGCCAGCCGCGAGAAGCTCGAGTACTTCGACCAGGCAGAGCGGCGAGCGCTACGTCCCCCACGTGATCGAGCCGGCGGCCGGCGTCGATCGCGCCACGCTCGCCTTCCTCGTCGACGCCTACGAGGTCGAGGAGGTCGAGCGACGGCAAGCAGCGCACGGTCCTCCGGCTCCACCCGAAGCTCGCCCCGGTCAAGGTCGCGGTGATGCCGCTGGTCAACAAGGAGGGCATGCCGGAGAAGGCCCGCGAGGTCTTCGAGTCGCTGAAGCGCAAGATCGGCGCCGAGTACGACAGCGGCGGCTCGATCGGCAAGCGCTACCGCCGCCAGGACGAGATCGGCACGCCGTGGGGCGTGACGATCGACGGCGAGACGGCCGCCGACGACACGGTGACGCTGCGCGACCGCGACTCCCTCACCCAGGAGCGCGTCCCGATCGAGGGCCTGGCCGAGCGCCTCCTCGCGAAGCTGGCCGAGGACTGGAAGAGCCCGAAGCTGGGCTAGGCGAGGGCGCAGCTTCACGACCCGGGCGAGGCCGAAGCGCTCGCCCGGGATCTGCGCAGGCTGCTCTAGATCTCGCTGACGAGGAGACCCAGGCCGAAGAGCACGACGCCCGCCAGGAAGACGATGCCCGCCTGCTTCGCGCCACGCCCGCGGATCACGAAGCCGAGCATCATGAAGCGAGATCACTGCCAGCAGCGCGCCGGGGAACCAGAAGGCGAGGTTCAGGATCTGTCGCTTCTCAGAGCCGTCGTAGCACGAGTCACCGGTGAAGTTGAGGTCCCGGTTCGCGTCGAAGCAGTTCGTCGAGTTGGCGATGTCGATCGATGCGATCACGGCGACGGCGGCGAGGAACGCCATGACCAGCACACCGACGGCCCCGAGCGCGCGGAGCCCGCCGCTCGCCTTCCCGTCGCCGGGGCCACCCGGCGAATCGTCGGAGACGCCCTGGTAGGCGGGGACGGACGCCGGGCTCGCCGGCTGGCGGGGAGCCGGGCTCGCCGGCTGGACGGCGGTCGCGTCGTCCTCAGGCGGCGGAGGGGGCGGGGGCGGAGGTGGCGGCTGAGCGTTCATGGCGCGGCACCTTATGGGATGAAGCAGCGGTCCGGTGTTGCTCCCCGGAAGTGACATCCCTCACAGAAACTGGCTGACTGGCCAGTCGCGGCGATAAGCTCGCCTCGCACCCGGCACCACACGAGGAGGAGAGGCCCGATGTCAGTCGCCGAGCAGAACCTGACCGACAGGATCACCTACGAGGATCTGTACCGCCGCTGGGAGCAGAACAACTGGTCCGCGATGGACATCGACCTGTCCGGCGACCGGGCCGGCTGGGAAGGGCTCAGCGACATCCAGCGCGACTCCGCGATGTGGATCTACTCGATGTTCTTCTACGGCGAGGACTCGGTCGCCGACAACCTCTCCCCCTACATCGACGCCGCGCCGAAGGAGGAGCAGAAGTACTTCCTGGCGACCCAGCAGGTCGACGAGGCCCGTCACGCGATCTTCTTCCACCGCTTCTTCAAGGAGGTCATCGGCGCCGGCGAGGACATCGAGGAGACGCTCGCCTCGACCGAGAAGCACCTCGGATGGGGCTACCGGAAGGTCTTCGACCGCCTCGATCGCGATGGCCTCCGAGCTCCGCCGGGACCGATCCCTGCCGAAGTTCGCGCAGGCGATCACGCTCTACCACCTGATCGTCGAGGCGACGCTCGCCCAGCCCGGGCCAGCACTTCATCGAGGACTTCTTCGTCAAGGCGGGGACGATGCCCGGCTTCTCCGAGGGCATGGGCCACATCTCCCGGGACGAGCAGCGCCACATCGGCTTCGGCGTGAAGATCCTCAGCGAGCTCCTGCGCGAGTCCGACGAGTGCAAGGCGGCCGTGAACGAGCTGCTCAGCGAGGTGCTGCAGTGGACGCCCTCCGTCTTCATCCCCCCGGGCTGGAACCGCGAGTACACCCGCTGCTACGGCTTCGAGCTCGAGGACATCAGCGAGTGGGGAATCCGCGCGATCGAGCAGAAGTGGCGGGCCATCGGCTACCCGATCGAGGAGATGCCGCCCGGGACCTTCCCGATGGACCGCTCGATCTCCCACCGCGAGCAGGCCGAGAAGATGATCCGGCTGACGCAGGCGGGCGTCGTCGGTGAGCCCGGGCAGAAGCCCGACAACTCGATCGAGGCGCAGGAGCTCTACTTCGACCTGATCTCGCGCGTCGTCGACACCGATGCGGCCGACGGAACCCCGTTCAGGGTCCAGTGGCGCTTCAGCGACGCGGAGCCGTGGCACCTCGTCGTCGACAACGGCTCCACCCACGCTTCCCGGGGAGTGCTCAGCGGCGCCGACGTCACGCTCGAATCGAGCTGGGAGGACTTCATCGAGATCAGCAAGGGCGCCATGGCCCCTCCCAGGGCGCTGCTGCAGCGCCGCCTGAAGCTGAGCGGCGGTCCCCGCAACCTGATGCGCTTCCGCAAGCTGATGGCCCCGTAGATGACCACCGCCGCTGAGAACGTCTTCCGCACGCCCGACGAGCGCTTCGCGCAGCTTCCCGACTTCCCCTGGGAGCCCAGGTACCTCGACTGGGACGGGATCCGCCTCGCGCGGATCGACGAGGGTGAGGGCGAGCCCATCGTCCTCTTCCACGGCGAGCCGACGTGGTCGCTGCTCTGGCGGCACGTGATGCCGCCCCTGCTCGCGGCCGGCCACCGCTGCATCGCCTCCGACATGCCCGGCTTCGGCCGCTCCGACAAGCCGACCGACATGGGCTGGTACTCCTACGACCGCCACGCCGAGGCGGCGGCCTGGGTGCTCGAGCAGCTCGACGTCCGCGACGCCACCTTCGTCGTCCACGACTGGGGCGGCCCGGTCGGCATGCGCGTCGCCGCCGAGCATCCCGAGCGCTGCGCCCGCATCGTCGTCATGGACACCGGCGTCTTCGACGGCAAGCAGCGGATGACCGACGCCTGGCTCACCTTCCGCGACTTCGTCCGCCGGACCGAGGACCTGCCCGTCTCGATGCTCGTGCGCGGCGCCTGCGCCACCGACCCCGGCGAGGAGGTCGCCGCCGCCTACGACGCCCCCTTCCCCACCCCCGAGTCGAAGGCGGGAGCGCGAGCGTTCCCGCTCATGCTCCCGACCGAACCCGATGCGCCCGGCGCCGAGGCCGGCGCTCGGACCGCGCGAGGCGATCGCCGAGCGCGAGCTCCCCTCGCTCTGCCTCTGGGCCGACGGCGACCCGATCATCCCGGCCGAGGTCGGCGCCAGGGTCGCTGACGCGGCTCGGGCTGACCCCACCGGAGACGATCGCGAACGCCTCCCACTTCCTCCAGGAGGACCAGGGAGCGCTCATCGGACAGCGCATCGCCGCCTGGCTCGCCTGATCCTCCTGCCGAGCAGCGAAGCGGCTACTTGCCCTTCTTGCCGCCCTTGCTCTTCTTCTGCTTGCACTTGACGACGGAGGTGGCCTCTGTCGACGGGTGGTTCTCGTAGGTCGTCCGCGCCTGGTAGGTCGCCGACTTCTGCTTGCAGCGCGCCTGCACGTAGCCCCCGCTCTTCACCGTCGTCTGGAAGTCGCTGATCGCCCCCGCGAGCAGCGGCGGAATGGAGACGTCGAGCGTCGTCTTGTAGCCCTTCGGGCCCTTCTTCAGCTTGCCGATGAGGAGCGTGGTGTTGTTCACCGAATCAGCGCGGGCATGGAGGTAAAGCGCGTTCTTCTCCTTGCCGTTGAAGGCGGTCACCTGCACCGGCACGATGAGCGGGGTTGAGCCCGGGGTGGTTGGCGCCGGGTCGATCTGGACCTCCGCCCGAGTACCGCTGCTGAGGCTGACGATGGACTTCTTCCCGCAGAGCCCGACGGCAGTTGTCGTGGTCGTGTTGAAGAGGCTCGACGAGCTCACCTTGCAATTGGGGGCGGCCTTCGTGTTGAACTTCAGGTTCTTCGGGAAGTCGACCTGGGTGCGCGTTGCGCTCGGCGGCTGATCGAGCGCCGGGCTGAGCTCGTCGTCCGCGACCGTGCGGATGTCGATCGCGATCTTCGCGTTCTTGAACTCGTTGGCGTCGAGCTTGCTCGGCGTGACCCGAGCCTTGATCGTCTGGATGTCGTCTCGTGCGAAGGCGTAGCTCGCGCATACAAGCGAAAGGAACGCCGTCAGCGCGAAGGCTGCGTACTTCCTCATGGGATATCTCCTGCGTCGTGTGTGTCGAGCCCCGGGCTTGTCCCGCCACAGGGCTCTGCGGCTGCCTCGGCGGGACTCTCTTCGCCCGCCGAGTGTCGCGGCGCCTGGCCGCGACGTGTCTCACCCCCCCTAACAGCAGCCAGGCCGAAAGTAGCGGTGCGACGCGGGGGAAGAAACCTCTCCCTTCGTCCGTCATGTGAAGATCGCTCCCCCAACCTGGAGGCTCCCTTGCCGATCGTCCGCACGTCCTTGCTCGCCATCCTGCTCACCGGCGCCGCCCTCGCGGCCCCGAGCAGCGCCCTCGCTGCGATCAATCTCTCCTCCGCCGGTGGCGTCACGACCATCACGGCTGATCCCGGCACCGCCGACCACCTCAATGTCCAGCAGAGCACGTGCACTGGCGGTGGCCTCGATTGCTACGGGACCGCTGTGCGCGTCGACTCGGACACGACCCCGCTCGTGGCGACTCAGGGAGGGGGCTGCTTCATCTACACGCGGAATGGCTTCAGCCAGGGCATCTGCCCGGCGTCGACGACGATCAACGTCGACACCGGCGATGGCGACGATATCGTCAGCGCGAGTGAGAACGCTCGCGCGCCCCCTCCGGTGTGGAACATCAACCTCGGGGACGGCAACGACACGACCGAGTACATCGAGACCGACGGGATCAACACGATCGACGGCGGCCCCGGCGACGACACCATCGACGGCGAGAACATCATCTTCGGCGGTGACGGCAACGACACGCCTCATGGGCGAGACCCTCAACGGCGGCCCCGGCAACGACCTGCTCGACGACGCCGAAGAAGACCGGCGGCGACTACAAGGTCGGCCCCTGGCACGGCGACGAGGGGAACGACATCCTCAAGGGCAGCGACAAGACCCCGTTCGACGACAAGCTCTTCGGCGACGACGGCAAGGACAAGCTCTTCGGCGGCGCCGGCCGGGACATCCTCAACGGCGGAGCCGACAAGGACACCTGCGACGGCGGCCCGGTTGGCGACAAGAACAAGAGCAAGGCGGACATCGCCCGCGGCTGCGAGAAGGCCACGGACGTCTACGTCAAGCCGAAGAAGAAGTAGCGGCGACCGCGCGCCGGGGACGCGGCAGCGGCTACTTGGCCTGCTCGCCGCCGCCGCAGACCTTGAAGCCGAAGTCCTGCTGCAGCGCGTTGACCTCGTCGAACGGGGTCTCCTCGCCGGAGAAGACGACGAGGTGTCTGGGTTCTTCTTCGCCGTCGCGATCGCCTCGTCGGCGGCGTCGAGGATGGCCTGGAACTCGTCGGCGTCCTCGGCCGACGGCTCGAGCTTGCCGATCTCGTCGTAGAGCTTCTCGAGCTCGGGGATCGGTGATGTCGGCGAAGATCGTCTGTGAGCTGCTCATTCGACGGATCGGACGTGCCGAGCTTCTGGATCCGCTTCTGGACGGCGGCGTTGACTCCGGTCCCCGGACTCGGTGCAGAGCGCGTCGGCCTGCGCGATCAGCTCAGCCCTGGCGTCGGAGGTCATCGGCTCTGATGTCGTTGATCTCGTCCCCGTCGTCGCCTCCGCCACATCCGACCGCCAGCACAGCGGCGGCGAGTGTCGCGGAGGCGGCCAAAGCGAAACGGGGGCGGCTCGTGCAGCCGCCCCCGTCCCGTCACTTGGTACCTGGAAGAGAAGATGACTACTTCTTCTTCTTCTTCTTCTTCTTCTGCTTGCAGGTGGTCTCCGTCGTGTCGGAGACCGTCGGCATCCGAGAAGTTCGCGAACGTCGTCGTCGCCTGGAACGGGTTCTTCTTGGACTTGCACACGCCCTGGATGTACTTGCCAGCGTTGACCGTGGTCTTGAACTGGGCGATAGCACCAGCCAGGAGCGGCGGGATCGTCACGTCGAGCTTGCTACCCGTAGGAACCGCTGGACTTGCCGAGCTTGCCGACGAGGATGGTGGTGTTGTTCACCGAATCCGCGCGGGAGTGCAGGTACAGCGTGCCCGGGTCAGTGCCGTTGAACGCGGTCACGACGACCGGAACCTCGAGCGGGACCGAACCGGGAACAGCCGGGTTGGGGTCGATCTTGACGAGCGCGCCCGTGCCCTTCTCCGTCGACAGGGCCGGTGATCGGACCGGCGACGCTGACGATCGAGTCCTTGCCGCAGACGTCGGTGGCACGCTGCGGTCGTCGTGTTGCCGAGCTGAAGCTCGAAGGCACCTTGCAGTTCGGCACGGCCTTCGTGTTGAACGACAGGTTCTTCGGGAAGTCAACAACGGTCCTGTTCGCGCTCGGCGGCTGATCGCTACCGGTCGCTGCGCCCGTGTTGTTCTTGGTGACGATGTCGATGACCAGCGTCACGTTCTTCTTCTTCTTCTTGTCGAGCTTCGTCGGGCTGATGGATGCATCGATCGACTGAATGTCATCCGCAGCCGCGACGCTCGACATCGAAACCGTGGCGGCAGCCGCCAGGCCGATGATCAAGTACTTCCGCATTCTTCCTCCTAGTAATTGGTCACTCAGAGCGGGCCTTGCGGCCGGCTCCTCGATTCCCGTGGGTCACATGGGGCACCATGGACCTCGGTCCTGAGACCGGACTCCACGGGAACCTCTCCTTACGAACAATCGTATACGGCTGAAGTTGCGCCGGTGCAGGCACTCGCCCGCGAAGCGATCTAGGGCTCCGGGTTGACCTGCAGGTAGTCCGTGTCGACCTGCGGCGGAGCCGAGCGACCGCTGAGGTCCGGCCTGGCGACATGGCGGCGACGGAACGTCGTCCGTGTTGAGGATGCCGAGCCCGCCCATCGCGTAGATCTGGGTGCGGTCGAACAGATCGGCGGGGAAGTCTCCCGGGCCGTTCAGCGTGGCCGAGAGCCCCGTCGTGCACTGCTGCGTCACGAAGTTGTCGAGCCCCTGGGCGAGCTTGGCGTAGGCGCCGGGCTTGGTGTAGGCGTTGAGCCTGGTCGACTTGTAGAGCGACGGCGGCGAGGCGAGCACGCCCGGCCCGAGCGGGCCGGTCGCCCGCAGGAACTTCACGGTCTTGTCCTGACCGCTGGGGATGCTCTCGCCGTTGGTCGCCGCGGCGACGTTGGCCAGGAACGCGGTCACCTCGCTCCGGTAGCGCCCGACGGTGTCGACGACCGGGATCAGGTCGTCCATGAACTCGTCGACGCGGCCCAGCGCCGGCGGGAGCTGGTCGTCGAGGACCTCGCGGAGCGCGCCGAAGCCCTTCTCGGAGCGATCGATCACCGGGATCAGGCCGTCGAAGAAGCGCTCGAGGCTCGGCGAGAGATCCTTCACCGCCAGCAGCGTCCCGCTCAGCTCGCGGGCCGACGGCCGCAGCTGCGTGACGAGCGGGTTGGTGTCGGCCGAGAACTGGTCGAGGCGCTCGAGCGTGAGCTTCGATTCGTCGAGGAAGGTGGGCAGCACCTGGAAGAGCTGGCGGATCTCCTCGTCGCGGGCGGCGGTCGTCGAGAAGACCTCCTCGGAGTTCTGGATCAGCGAGCGCAGCTGGCCGGGGCGCTCGGAGATCGCGTCGAAGGTCTGGCCGCCGTCGTCGACGAGCTGCCCGACCGCAAGGCGCTGGGTGTCGAGGATCCGCAGCAGGTCGTCGGCGCGCTCGGCGAAGCCGGGAAGGTTGCCGAGGGCGGCGTTGAGGTCGGCTCCGCGGCCCTTGAGCGCGGAGGACGCCTCGACCATCCAGGTCTTGAACGCCTCGCGGGTCGGCTCGTCGAAGGCGCGGAAGATCTCATCGAGCTGAACGGCGTCGGAGACCTGCGCGACCGGCAGGTCACCGCCCTCCGGGATCGGCTCGGCATCGGCATCGCCCGGCGTCAGCTCGACGTAGGTCTCGCCGAGCAGCGTCTTCTGCCGCAGGATCGCCTCGGTGTCGGAGGGGATCGGCGCGAACTTGGGATTGATCTCGATCGTCGCATCGGCGAGCCCGTCGTCGCTGAGCTCGATGGCCTTGACCTTGCCGACGGAGACGCCGGAGATCCGCACGTCGGACTCGACGGCGAGCTGGGAGGCCTCGTCGAACTTCATGTCGACGCGGTAGCTCTTCGGCTTCAGCGGCACCGGACCACCGAACGCGAGCCAGAGGAAGAGCAGGAGGCCGAAGCACGACAGGGCGAAGCCCGCCGCGATTGCGATCCGTCCGAATGTGGGTGCCTGGGTCTGCATCTGGTCTCAGGGCTCCGTGGTCGTCGTTGTTTCGCCGTCCGCGGAGTCGGTCGTCGTCTCGTCAGTCGTGGTGGTCGTGGTCTCGTCGGTGCTGTCGGTCGTCGTCTCGTCGGTCGGTCCGGAGTCGTCGTCGTGCTGCCGTCCTCGGGGACCGTCGGGATCCCCGGCTGCGTCTCCGCGTCGCCGGGATCGCCGTCGCTCTCGCCCTGGTTCCCTTCCGTGTCCGCGTCGCCATCGGGGGCCGACACCACTCCGAGCGGCTCGCAGATCTGCCCCGTCGTCGGCAGCCGGACGAGCTCACGCGCCGTCGCCAGCGCTGGCCGCGACGCGACGAGGTTGTCGGCGAGCTGCGATGTGAAGCAGGTGTAGGTGAACAGCGCGCGGCGCAGCGGTCCGAGGCCGTCCTGGTTGAGGAAGAGGGAGTTCGTGTTGTGGTTCAGCCAGGAGGCGTAGAAGAGGTAGCCCTCCGGCGAGCCGCTCGGGTTGTAGGCAAGCGCGTTCAGGACCTGGTTCAGCTCGCCGAGCGCGCCCTTGAGCGCGGTCGATGACTCGTCCAGCGGTCCGGCGGCGCGCTTGAGGTCGGTGACCGTCCCGGCCACCTCCTGGGTGAACGGGCGGACCTGGTCGCGGATCGCCGGCAGCGTCTTGCGGAAGAAGGGGCGCGTGGCGCGCAGCGCCGGACCGGTGGCCTCGGCCTGCGGGATCAGGGCGGTCAGGGCCGGCGTCAGCTCGTCGGAGAGGTCGGCGGACGCGCCGAGGGCGCCGCGGGTCTCCTCGAGGGCGCCCGGCAGGCCGCGCAGCGTCGCCCGGATCGATTCCTCGGACTCGGCGAAGGCGCCGAAGACCTCGTCCTGGGAGGTGACGAAGTTGGCGAGCTGCGTGTCGGACTTGCCGACCTCCTCGGCGATCAGCTTGAAGTTGGTGATCACGCGGCGGAGGTTGTCCCGTCGCTTGGCGATCGCGCCGTTGACCCGCGCGATGTCGCGCGTGGTCGGGTAGATGCGGCGCAGCACGTTCCCGAAGCGCTCGCTCTTCTCGGGCGTGCCGAGCGCCTCGGCGCCGCCGGCGAGCAGCAGCCTCAGGTAGGCGCGGGTGTCACCGTCGAGGGAGGCGAGGATCTGGTCGAAGTTGACGTTCGGAGCCGAGTTCGCGGAGGCGATCGTGAAGCCCTCCGGGACCGTGGGCGCGTCGTCGCTGCCCGGGTCGAGCTCGATGACCATGTCCTGCAGGCCGGTTCGCGGTCGCAGCAGGACCGAGGCGTCCTCGTGGATCAGGTCGGAGTACTCGTTGTCGACCTCCATCGTGACGATGGCGACGCCGTTCTCGAGGTCGACGCTTCGTGACGTCGCCGACCTTGACGCCTGAGATGTCGACCGTCTGGCCCTGGCCCGGCGTGACGGCCTGGGCCGTCTGCAGCTCGGTCCTCAGCTCGAAGCGATCCTCGCCGAGGAGGGGGAACCATGACGGCAGGGCGCTCGCCTGCTGCGAGAGGATGATGAACAGCGCCACGATGCCGACCGCGGCGAGGGCGATGACCGCGATGAAGTCGCGCGTGTATGTCCGGAGCGCCTTCCTCACGGGATCACCGCATTCTGGCCGCCGTCGACGGCCGGGTTGGGGCCGCCGATGCCACCGAGCGGGCCGTTGAGATCGGAGACGTCCTGCTTGTAGCAGGCCTGGTCGGTCTTGACCGGCGGCTTCTTCGAGGGCTTGAGCGGCTGGGTGCCGACCGGCGGGGTGACGGTGTTGCCGTAGAGGACGTTGTCGGGACCGGTGATGCCGGGCAGGCCCGGGTTACCGCCGGGAACCGGCGTGGAGACCTGCAGGTTGCCGCCGGCGGGCTGAATCCGCAGGTACGAGCCGTTGCCGTCGAAGTTCGCGCCCTCTCCGGCCTGCGCCGCAACCCCGTAGAAGAACTCCTGGTAGTTGGTGGCGCCGGTTCCGAACTGATCGTTGATGACGACGTCGCCGGTCGGGACGAGCACGTTGGTGACGCAGTCGCTGGTCAGCTCGAGCTGGGACAGGAGGCCGTTGAGGCTGTTCGTGCCGCTCGCGAGCTGCGGGGTCGCGATCCGCAGGTTGTTCACGAGGCTGCCGAGCTCGTTCTTGCGCAGGAGCAACCGCGTCTGATCGAGCCACGGGTTGCCCGCGCGGATCGTGGCCGGGAGCTCCTTCACGCCCGGCGTCAGAGCGCGGGCGAAGGCCCGCAGCGGCGGGAACGTGGTGTTGATGCGAGCGAGCTGCTCCTGGGAATCCTCGGCGAAGGGAGCGAGCTCCGAGAGCGTCGCCTCCAGGTTCTGCGACTCGTCGGCGAAGGCGCCGGCGGTGACGTTGAAGTTCGTGATCAGCGAGCGCAGGTCGCTCTCGCGGCTCGCCAGCTGGTCGAACACCTGGCTCGTCGCGTTGACCATTTCGCGCAGGTCGCCGGCCTCCTCGCCGAGCAGCGCCTGGCTGACCTGCGATGAGCCCTTGCCGGCGCGCGCGCCGTAGGTGAAGCTGCGGTTGATCGCCTCGGCGCCGGAGAGGTCGCGGACCTCGGGGTCCTGCGTCGGGATCGGGCTCGGCGGGCTTGTCGTCGAGTGCGCCGCCGTAGCCGTCGAGGAGCCGCGCGAGGTTCTCGCGATCGGGCTTCTGCAGGGCCGTCAGCAGCTGATCGAGCTGAACCGCCGTCGCGGTCTGCGTCACCGGGATCTCGGCGCCGTCGGGCAGGTCCGGTGCGCTCGGGCTCCCGGGACGGAGGTCGAGGAAGAAGTTGCCCTCGAGGAAGAGGCGGGGCCGGATGGTGATCGTCGCGTCCTCGTGGAGCGGCAGTCCCTCCTCGTCGACGGTGAAGGTCACCTCGGCGGCGTCACCCGAGGCCTCGACGCTCGTCACCTTGCCGACGTTGACGCCGGCGATGCGCACGGGGGCCGTCTCACGAAGGGTCGCGGGGTCGGCGAACGTGGCGCTCACCGTGTAGCCCTCGTCCGCCCAGGGCAGCTCCTTCGTGTAGGCGAAGTAGCTGAGGATCAGGATCAGGATCAGCGCCAGGATGCCGGTCTTGAAGAAGCTCAGGCCCTTGGGCGGGCGGTGGTAGATGCCCTCGTTGAACTCCTTGACCCCGGGCTTCTCCGGAGCCTTGTTGCGGCGGAGGATGGCCATCAGCCGTCGTCCTCCTCGTCGGTGTCCTGCTTGACCGCGGGGTTCTGCGACGGGATCTGCAGCGCGGTGTTGATCCCCTGGTTGCCCGGGACGTTGCCGATCACGGTCTGGCCGATCGCGTAGGGCTCGTTGCCCGCCTCGCACTCGAAGGTCTGACCGGGCGAGGCGGTGTTCGGGTAGGGGTTGACGTGGAGGAAGTTGCGGATGTCGGTGCCGCCGCCGTTGGCGGGCGCCGTCGCCGGGCTGCCCTCGTTGTTGGGACCGGCCGGGTTGTTGAGCGCGTTCGCGCGCTGCCAGTTGCCGGTCGAGTTGCCCTGGCTTCCGGTCTGAGCCGCGTTGCGGAGCAGGATCGTCAGGTAGTTGCAGGTCGACTGCGCCGGACCGATGAAGCGAAGCACCGGCGACAGCGAGTTGCCGAAGTCGGTCAGGCGGTTGATGCCGGTCCGGACGTCGGGGTCGTCGTTGAACCCGCGCAGGGATGCGGCGGTCGGCGGCGAGCTGGTTGTTGAGCGTCGGCGACTCACGCAGGGCCGGGATGCCGGCGAGCAGCGCGCTCTCGATCGTGTCGGCGGAGACGGCGAGAGCCCGCGCGCCCGGCTGCAGGTCCTTGAAGAGCCCGCGTCGAGTTGACGAGGAACGGCCGGATCCGCGGCAGCGTCTCGCTCGTCACCAGCAGGGTCTCGGCGCCCTTGGTGATCGTGTCCTGGATGTAGGGCCTGGCGACGTCGGCGAACGCCTTCAGCGTCGTGTCGAGGTCGACGAACATCTGCGCCTGGATCTCGGCGACCGGCGCCACCTCGGAGGCGGACTGCTCGAGCGCCCGGAAGAACTGGCCGATGCCGCGCTGCTCGTTGCCGAGGATGCGCATCACCCGGGTCAGGCGCGGGAGCAGCGGCTGCAGGGCTCCGATGGCCTCGTTCAGCGCCGGGCCGCGGCCGGCGAGCGCGTTGCCGAACTCGGTCAGGTTGCCCTGGATCGCTACGCGCGTCTCCTCGTCGAACGTGCTGAAGAGCTCGTCGATCTCGACCGGCTCGGGCGTCGCCGCCGCGAGCGGGAGGACCGAGCCCTCGGCGAAGCCCTCGTCGGAGGTGCCGCGGGAGATCTGCACGTACTTGAGCCCGAGCGCGGAGCGCGAGCGGATGATCAGCTCGGAGTCGACCGGGAGCGGGTCGACCGACTTGTCGAGCTTGAGGTCGAGGTTGGCGGTCTGCGTGCCGTCGTCATGGGCGACCGGCTCGATCCCCTCGACGACGCCGACGCGGACGCCGCCGATCCGGACCTCGTTGCCGACGACGAGCGCTTCGGCGTTGGGCACCTGAGCCGTGAGGCGGTAGCTCTCGACGAACGGCAGGCCGTTGTTGGCGTTGTAGGCCAGGAAGACGGTCAGGATCGTGATCAGCACCGCGAGGGCGCCGATCACCGTCGGGTTGCGGAACGCCGCGTTGAGGGGGCTGCCGCGCCGCCGCCTCATTGCCCGTCTCCGGCCAGGAAGTTGAGGAGGTCGGAGGTCCCGTTCTCCTCGGGGTCGGTCGAGGCGGGCCCGAAGGACGAGCCGTTGTCGTCCTCCTTGCCGTCGCCGTCGGCGTCGTCGGGAGCGAGGATCGCGTCGGTCTCGTCGACCACGCCATCGGCGTTCCAGTCGCCGTCCTCGACGCCGGGCAGGCCATCGCCGCGCAGGGTCTCCTTCGTCGGCTCGGGCGCGCGAGAGCGTGCTCGGGTCGACGAACCTGGCGTCACAGCCGGAGCCCGGGATCGCGGCCTCGACGTACTCGACGCAGTTGGTGATCTGCAGCTGCGCCCGCAGGTAGTGACCGAGGTCGTCGAAGCCGTTGAAGACGTTCGAGGTGTTGAGGATGAACGACATCAGGTAGTCGATGCCCTTCGTCTTCCGGAAGGTCGCCAGCGTGCTCTTCAGCGCCTTGGCGCCGGGCGTGTTGGCCTCGCCGAGCTTCTTCAGGGAGCGGATGACCGGGTCGGACGCGGCGAGGTCCGGCCCGGCCGCCTCGGTCGCGCGGCCGAGGCTGAGGAGCGCTCCGGTGCCGGCCTTCGAGAAGGGCTGGAGGGCTTCGGTCGCGCCGGTGAAGCCCGGCGCGGCGATCCGCAGGTCGGTGGCGACCGGCGTGGCCTCGTCGGCGAAGCGCTGCAGCTCGACCATCGTCAGCTGGAGCTGCTCGAGCGCCTCGGGGAAGCGCTGGAAGCCGAGAACGATGTCGTTGCGGCGCTCCGCCGACGCCTCGCCGGCGATCGTCGCGTTGCGGATGAAGCCCGCGACGTGCTCCCGCTCGCGGGCGAGCGGGGCCAGGATCCGGTCGGAGTCGACGGCGAGCTGGGCGAGCTCCCGGTTCTGATCGGCGAGCTGGGCGAGCACCTCGTCGGTCTCGCGCAGGGCCGGGTCGGCGCGGCGGATCACGTTCGAGAGGTCCTCGCCGCGCGCGGCGAGGCCGGCGCCGAGGTCGTTGATGATGAGCCGGAAGCGCTCGGACTCCGGCTGGCGGGTGATGTTGTTGATCAGGTCGAGGTCGACCTGCTTGCCGTTGTTCTCCAGCGGCAGCCGGTACTGGCCCTCGCCGATCTCGCCGTCGGCGATCTGCTCGAGCGGGGGCGGCGGCTCGCTGCCGGGCGCGCGCGCCTGCGTCGGCTGGCAGTCGACGTACTTCTCGCCGAGGAGCGACTGCGGGCGGATCAGGCAGGTGGCGTCCGTGAGGAAGTCCTGGAAGCCACCGTCGGTGATGTTCATCACGACGACGGCCTTGCCCGGGTCCTCGGAGCCGTCCTCGGTGACCGCCTCGCCGGGCCGGGAGACGTCGACCTCCTGGATGTTGCCGACGATGGCACCGGCGATCCGCACGTCCTCGCCATCGACGAGGAAGCCGGCGTTGTCGAAGTACGCGCGGACGAGGTAGTCGCCGTCGTCGTTGCCGTTGCCGTCGCTCCACGCGCTCGTGGCGAACGCCAGCGCGGCGAACAGGCCCATTGCTATGAGGACGATCCTTCTCACGGGCCGGGCGGGACATCCGCGGGGTTGCAGTCGGCCGGACCGAGCAGCCCGTTGTCGAGGAACGGGTTCGAGCCGTCGGGGGCGGGGGCGGATCCGCCGCCGGGGCAGCGCCTGATCGGGTTGATGAACTGGATGTCGTTGAACTGCGCCGCGGGGTTCGTGTACTGCGGGTTCAGCGTGTCCGGGAGCGCGCCGTTGTCGGCGTAGTCGAAGACGTTCGCGGCGGCCGGCTGGGCGCGGGCGTAGTGGCCGTTGCCGTCGTAGTAGGCGGTGACCTGGCCGAACTTCGTGAGCCAGGCGAGCACGTCAGGCGTGTAGGGCCGCAGGAACTCGATGTTGTCCTGGGAGGCGTTCATCGCCTGGACCGTGGCCGGCAGGGCGTCGCGGCCGGTGTCGCGGAGCGGCGGCAGGTCGGCGAGGGTGTCGGCGAGGTCGTTGGCGGGCCCGGGCTCGGAGACGATGTGGCCGAGGTCGTCGAAGACCGGGACGCCGGCCTCGGACACCAGGCGCAGCCTGCGCAGGAACGGCGCCAGGTTCTTCGTCGCGGGCTTGGAGGCGGCGACGAGCGGGTCGAGGTCGTCGAGCGCGGCCCGCAGGTTCACGAAGGTCGTGTTTCCCTGCCGCAGCGTGTCGGGAAGCGCCGCGAGCGAGCGGTCGAGCTCGGAGTTGCGGTTGGCGATCGCTCCCAGCGTCGTGTTGGCGTTGCTGATCAGGGAGGTGAGGTCGGCGCGGCGGTCGGCGAGCGCGCCGAACGTCTTCGACCCGGCGACCAGGAACCGCTCGAGGGCGACCGAGTCGCTCGAGAGCTCGGCGAAGAGGCGCTCCGACGTGCTCAGGGCCGGATTGAGGAACTTGTAGGCGCGGTTGGCGAGCTGCGCCTTGCCCGCGTAGGCGGTGGCGTTGCCGCGGATGAACTTCTGCAGCGACTTGCGCTGCTTGGGCTGGAAGACGGCGAAGAGCTGGTCGAGATCGACGGGCGCGGTGGTGTCGGCGCCGGCGATCGTCTCGCCGGCGGGGATGTCAGGCGAGTTGTTGGGCCCCGGCGTCAGCGAGATGTAGCGGTTGGCGACTCCCGAGAGCGAGGTCGAGCGGATGATCGCCGTCGTTCCCTCCCGCAGCGGCTCGTCGAGGGTCACCTCGATGGCTGCCTGGTTGTCGTCGGTGAGGTCGATCGAGTCGACGAGCCCGACGCGCTGGCCGGCGACGAGGACCTCGTTGCCCTTGACGAGCTGGCCGCCGGTCGTGAAGAGGAACGTGTACTTGTGGCCGTCGTCGCCGCTCCCGAAGAGCAGCGCGACCGCGACGCCGATCGCGATCAGGAACGCGAGAACGGCAGCGATCCGGCCCGGCGCGGACGCGCCTTGCTGGGAGGCCAGCTTGCGGGAAGGCAGGCGTTCGGATCGGCTTTACGCGCACCCGATCCCCTCGCTTTCTCCTCAACGCAAGACCCTCACACTTCTCCTAGCTCACCCCGAAGGGCGTCAGCCTAGCGTGAGATGGGGCGTCTGGTGCCCAATACTTGCCCTACCTAACAAAAAGCCAATGATGGGCGACGAGGGGTCCGCCACCGCTCGCAGGGGGCGATTTGCGTCGGATCAGGTGGCGATCAGCAGGTGCCGGGCTGCTTCGCGCCCGGCCTCCAGCACCGGGCCGCGGTCGATCTCGGGGTCCGACAGGACCTGCACGGCGAGGCCATCGGCGATCGCGAAGAGGTACGCCACGGTTGGCTCAGCCCCGAAGCGGAGCGAGATCACTCCCTCGGAGTCGCGCTCCTCCAGCGCCGCCGCGACGCTGCCGCGGGTCTTGCGGAAGAGCTGTCCGAGCTCCTGCTGGATCTCGGGATTGCGGCGCCCGGCCGTGAAGAGCTCGAGCAGGAGGACGAAGAAGCCCGGTTCGTTGTCGATCAGGTCCAGGAGGCTGTCGACCAGGGCGTCGAGGACCGCCTCCCCGGTGGCGGCGCTCCGCAGTGGCTCATCGAGGCGCGCGACGCGGATCTCGCTGTCGCGCCGGACGACCTCGACGAGCAGCCGCTCCTTCGTCCCGAAGTAGTAGTGGAGCAGCCCGCGGCTGACGCCCGCCTCGCGGGCGACGTGCTCGAAGGTGGCGCCGGCGATGCCGCGCGCGGCGACTGCCGCGCGCATCGCATCGACGATCCGGCCTGCGCGCTCGCCCGAGAGCTCGCGATCGGTCAGTTGAGGCCCGCTCGCCCGCTCAGGCGGGGGAGTCGCCGGGCGAGGTCGTCGCTGAGGTGTACTCGAACTCCTCCTCGGCGCCGAAGAGCTGATCGAGGACGGCCTTGCGGAGATCCTCGCTGAGCGCGAGCGCGAGAATCGCTCCCACGATCACGAGCAGGACGATCTTGCCGAGGCTGCCGCCGCTGTCCTTCTTCTCCGGGTGACGGAGCGTGTCGGATGCAGCGCGCAGCGCATCGCTGGCGTTGCGGAGGTCCTTCTGCAGCTTCTTGTCGTCGAGCAGGTCGCCGGGACCCTTGGCTCCCGACGCGCGCGAGTAGGCATCGCGACCGGCCTCGTAGGCGCCGCGGATGTTGTCGCGGAGCTCGTCGTCCTCGATCAGCCGCTGGACGTAGGGCCGCGCCGTCTCCGCCGCGTTCTCGGCCTTCTTCTTGGCGGCCTTGCCGCCAACCTTCGCCGCTGCCTTCTTCTTGCTCGCCATAGAAATTCTTGACTCCTCGATTGGTTCTCTCGGGCTCTTCCCGGCCAGCATATCCCCCAAACGCAGAGTTGCCCGAGCGGCTCAGCGTGCGCGCACCCGGCGCTTCTCGAGCGCGACGTCCAGGGCCTGCGCGATCTCGCTGACGTAGACGAACTCGAGGGCCGCGCGTTCGTGCTCGGGGATCTCGAGGATCTCGCCCTCGTTCCGGTCCGGCGCGATCACGCGCTTGATCCCGGCCCGCTGCGCGGCGAGCGACTTCTCCTTGAGCCCGCCGACGGGAAGCACCTGGCCGGTCAACGTGATCTCGCCGGTCATCGCGACGTCGTTGCGGACCGGGCGGCCCGTCAGCAGGGAGGCGAGCGCCACCGTCATCGCGACGCCGGCCGAGGGGCCGTCCTTGGGCACGGCGCCGGCGGGCACGTGGACGTGGATGTCGTGGGTTGCGAACCAGGTCGGGTCGAGGTCCGGGACGAGATCCTCGCTCTCGCCGCGGATCAGGGAGAGCGCGGCCTGCGCGGATTCGCGCATGACGTCGCCGAGCTGGCCGGTGATGGTCAGCCGGCCCGATCCGGGCATCGAGGTCGCCTCGATGAAGAGCACCTCGCCGCCGACGGGAGTCCAGGCCAGCCCGGTGGCGACGCCGGCCCGGCGCGTGCGGCGGCGCGCCTCCGAGAAGACACGGCGGCGGCCCAGCAGCTCGCGGACCCGCTTGGCGGAGACCGAGGAGGCCTTCGCCGAGCCGCCCTCGGCGATCGAGCGGGCGAGCTTGCGGCAGACCGTGCCGATCTGGCGCTCGAGGTCGCGGACGCCCGCCTCGCGGGTGTACTCCTCGATGACGGCCTTGATCGCGGCGTCCGAGAAGCGCGCCTGGGTGGCCTTCAGGCCGTTCTCCTTGATCTGGCGCGGCACCAGGTACCGGCGGGCGATGTGGAGCTTCTCGTCGACCGTGTAGCCGGAGAGCTGGATCACCTCCATCCGGTCTCGCAGCGGCGGCGGGATCGGGTCCAGCACGTTCGCGGTGGCGATGAAGATGACCTCGGAGAGATCGAAGTCGAGGTCGAGGTAGTGGTCGCGGAACGAGTCGTTCTGGGCCGGATCGAGCACCTCGAGCATCGCGCTGGCGGGGTCGCCGCGGAAGTCGGCTCCCATCTTGTCGATCTCGTCGATCATGAACAGCGGGTTCCGGGAGCCGGCGTCGCGCAGGGCGCGGACGATGGTGCCGGGCATCGCGCCGACGTAGGTGCGGCGGTGGCCGCGGATCTCCGCCTCGTCGCGGACGCCGCCGACGCTGATGCGCTCGAAGTTCCGGCCGAGCGCGCGGGCGATCGAGCGGCCGAGGCTCGTCTTGCCGACGCCGGGCGGCCCGACGAAGCAGAGGATCGGCCCGGCGGTGTCGGGGTTGAGGCTGCGGACGGCCAGGTACTCGAGGATCCGGTCCTTGATGAGCTCGAGGTCGTAGTGGTCCTCGTCGAGCACCTTGCGCGCGTGCTTGAGGTTGATGTCGTCGGCGGTCCGGACCTGCCAGGGAAGCTCGGTCATCCACTCGAGGTAGGTGCGGATCACGCCGTACTCGGCGGCCGCCGGAGGTAGCCGCTCGAGCCGCGCGAGCTCACGATCGGCGGCCTTCCGCGCCTGCTCGGGGAGCTGCGCCTCGTCGAGCCGCTCCCGCAGCTCGGTGATCTCCGCCTGCTGCTCGTCCCCCTCCCCCAGCTCCTCCTGGATCGCGCGCAGCTGCTCGCGCAGGTAGTACTCGCGCTGGCCCTTGTCGATCCCCTCCTGGACCTGGGACTGGATCCGGGTTCCGAGGTTGATCACCTCGAGCTCGCGGGTGAGGATCTCCGAGAGGCGGCGCAGACGCGCGCTGACGTCCACCTCCTCCAGCAGCTGCTGCTTCTCCTCGGTCGGGATCCGCAGGGCGCCGGCGATGAGGTGGGCGAGCGCCGATGGATCCTCGACGTTGGTGACCGCGAGCAGGAGCTCCTCGGGCAGGTAGGGGATCTGCTCGATGATCTCGCTGAAGGTGCGCTGGACGTTCGCGGTGAGCGCCTGCAGCTCCTTGCCCTCCTTGACGACGTCGGGAAGCTCCTCGATGTCGGCGACCAGGTATGGCTTCGTCTTCGTATAGGGACCGACCCTGACCCGCTGCGTGGCCTGCACGAGGACGCGGATGGTCCCGTCGGGAACCTTGAGCATGCGCGCGACGAAGCCGGCGACGCCGACGTCCTCGAGCTGCTCGGGCGTCGGCTCGTCGAGCTCGGGGTCCTTCGACGTGACCATGACCAGCATCCGGTCGCCCGAGAGGACGTCGTCGATCAGGCGCATCGACCGCTCCTGGCCGACCGCCAGCGGCGTGAGGGTCCCCGGGTAGGTGACCATCTCCCGCAGCGGCAGGACCGGCAGCCCGGCGGGCAGCTCGCCTTCGGGGGCGACTTCGTCGAGCTCGTCGGAGGAGACGATCTCGATCGAAGCGGGAACCCCTCCCTGCTCCTGGAGGCCCCTCATCTAGTCGGGGGTCTCGATCGGGACGGTGCGCGAGGTCCGGTCCGGGATCTGGAGCGGCAGCTCGACCCGGAGCACCCCGTCCTCGAAGGTCGCGCGGGCGCCGTCGGCATCGACGTCGACCCCAAGCTCGATCGCCCGCCGGAAGGATCCCGTCGGGATCTCGACCTGCTGGTAGGCGCGACCCTCCGTCTCCCGCACCGGCCGCTTGCCGGAGACGACGAGCACCCGCCCGGAGATCTCGAGGCCGACCGCATCGGCCTTGACCCCCGCGAGGTCGACGGTGACGACCGCGATGGCGTCACGCTCCCCCTGCCGGGCGTAGTAGACGTCGACGCGCGGGGAGAAGCCTCCGCCCCGGCCCGGAGCGGCGAAGGCTCCGCGCCCCTCGCCGAGGAGCTCGTCCATCTGGCGCATCCGCTCGATGTTCACGAGCACGGTTCGCTGCGGGGTCATCGGCTCCCAATCTACCCCGGAGAAGGCATGGGAACCGCGCTGGGGCGGCGGCGCGGGCGGCGGAGCCCGGGCCGCCGGCTACACCTCGTAGACGGCGCCCTCCGCGGCGACCTCGACCTCGCCGCCGAACTCCTCCGCGGCGAGCCGCCGTGCGCGCTCGGTGTCGAGCTCGTCGGAGATGTGCGTGAGGACCAGCCGCCCGACGCCCGCCTCGCGGCCCAGGCGACCGGTCTCCTCCGCGCTCATGTGGACGTGCTGGCCCGGCTCGGGGTCCGCGAGGGTCGCCTCGGCCAGCAGGACGTCGGCGTCGCGGGCGGCGGCGATCAGCTCGTCTGAGTAGGGGCCGTCGGCGCCGAAGACGATCCGGCCGCCCGTCGGCGACACGAGCTCGATCGCGTGGGTCGGGCCGATGTGCGGCACGGGATGGGTGCGGACGAGGATCTCGCCGACGCCGAGCTCCGATTCCGGCTCGTACTCCTCGATCGGGAGCGCCGAGACGATCAGGTCCTCGTCGTCGATCGCGCGGCCGAGCCTGCGGAAGAAGTCCATCGCGCCGGTCGGGGCGATCAGCCGCGGCGGCGCCGAGCCGTCGCTGGACGCGGGGCCGTAGGTCAGCGCGCAGCCCAGCGGGACCAGGTCGAGGAGATGGTCGGCGTGGAAGTGGGAGAGGACGATCGCGTCGAGGTCGCGGTAATCGATCCGCGCCCGCAGCTTGCCGAGCGCGCCGCTGCCGAAGTCGACGGTGAGCTTGGTCTCGCCGTGCTCGATCAGGTAGCTGGTGCACGCTCCGCCCGCGTCCTCCCACGAGGGCGACTTCCCGAGCACCGTCAGACGCATGGGTTCCACCCTAGCCCCGATGGGAAGGGGGTAGGTAGAGCCAACCAACCGAGGAGATTTGAACGTGGCAACGGCAGAGGTGACCGAGAAGGAAGCACGGCAGGTAGCCGAGGACGCGCGCGAGCAGGAATGGACGCTCCCGAGCTTCGGCAAGGAGCTGTTCATGGGCGACTTCAGGCTCGACCTGATCCACCCGCAGCCGAAGCTCGACCCCGAGGCCGTCGAGAAGGGCGAGCGATTCCTCGCCTCGCTGCGCGAGTTCCTCCAGAAGGAGGTCGACCCGCTCGAGATCGAGCGCGAGTCGAAGATCCCCGACCACGTGATGAAGGGCCTGCAGACGCTCGGCGCCTTCGGCATGAAGGTCCCCGAGGAGTACGGCGGCCTCGGCCTCTCCCAGATCTACTACAACCGGGCGCTGGCGATCTCGGGCGTCTGGCACGCCTCGATCTCCACGCTGCTCTCCGCCCACCAGTCGATCGGCCTCGCCCAGCCGCTGCTCCTGTTCGGCTCCGAGGAGCAGAAGCGGGAGTGGCTGCCGAAGGTCTCGACCGATCACGTCTCCGCCTTCCTGCTCACCGAGCCCGACGTCGGCTCCGACCCGGCGCGCCTCTCGACGAAGGCGACCCCGACCGAGGACGGCACCGGCTACCGGCTGGAGGGGACCAAGCTCTGGGCGACCAACGGCGTCATCGCCGACGTCGTGATCGTGATGGCGAAGGTCCCGAAGGACGAGGAGGCCGGCCGCAAGGGCGGGATCAGCGCCTTCATCCTCCCCACCGACACCGAGGGGGTGAACGTCCTCCACCGCAACCAGTTCATGGGACTGCGCGGGATCGAGAACTCGCTGACCGAGCTCGACGGGGCCTTCGTTCCGAAGGAGAACCTGGTCGGGAAGGAGGGCGAGGGGCTGAAGATCGCCCTGACGACCCTCAACACGGGCCGCCTCGCGCTCCCCGCGATCTGCGCCGGCGTCGCCAAGTGGGCGACGAAGGTCGCTCGCGAGTACGCCTCCGAGCGCGTGCAGTGGGGCCAGCCCGTCGGCAAGCACGACGCCGTCGCGCAGAAGATCGCCTTCCTCGCCGGCAGCGCGTTCGGCCTCGAGGCGATGCTCGACGTCTCCTCCCGCCTCGCCGACGACAAGAAGAACGACATCCGGATCGAAGCGGCGATCGCGAAGCTCTACGGCTCCGAGATCGGCTGGCAGGTCACCGACGAGCTGATGCAGATCCGCGGCGGCCGCGGCTACGAGACCGCCGAGTCGCTGAAGGCGCGCGGCGAGAAGCCGGTGCCCGTCGAGCAGGCGATGCGCGACATGCGGATCAACCGGACCTTCGAGGGCTCCACCGAGATCATGCATCTGCTGATCGCCCGCGAGGCGGTCGACAAGCACCTCGAGGTCGCCGGCGAGATCCTCGAGGGAGACGGCGGGCTCGGCGAGAAGGCCAAGCTGGCGGTCGGCGCCTCCCAGTTCTACGCCGGATGGCTGCCGAAGCTGGCGGTCGGCAAGGGGCAGAAGCCGAGCTCGTACGAGGAGTTCGGCGAGCTCGCCAAGCACCTCCGCTTCGTCGAGCGCAACTCGCGCAAGCTCGCGCGCTCGACCTTCTGGGGCATGAGCCGCTGGCAGGCCGGGCTCGAGAAGCGGCAGTCCTTCCTCGGCCGGATCGTCGACATCGGCGCCGAGCTCTTCGCGATCTCCTCGGCCGTCGTCTACTCCGAGACGCATCCAGAACGAGCATCCCGAGCGGGCCGACGAGGCCCGCGAGCTCGCCGACCTCTTCTGCCTGCAGGCGCGGCGGCGGGTCGATGCGCTGTTCCACTCCCTCTGGTTCAACGACGACGACGCCGGCTACTCCGCGGCGCTCGCCGTCCTCGAGGGCCGGCACACCTGGATCGAGGAGGGCATCGTCGACCCCGGCGACGCGTCCCCGGTGGATGAGGCGAAGCCGGCGGCGCCCGAGGCGGGCGATGGGCCGGACAAGGACGAGGCGGGCGGAGTGCCGGAGGAGGACGTCGGCGCGTAGGGCGGGGCGGCAGGCCCTCTCCCGTGCGGCCTTGGGGGCGGGGTGGTCGTCCGCACCCCCTGGTGCGAGCGCCGGCTGGCCGGGGCTGGGGAGGGTGGACGGGAGGGGGCGTAGGTGCCGGCGCCGGGGGCGGATCGGCGGTCGCCGGGCTCCAATGCCCACCGAGTGGTCCAAATCCGAACTGACAGTGCGGGATTGGACCACTCGGCGTGAAGTGGGGCTGAAGACCGCGGGGACGTGGTTGCCGGCGCGACGGGGGCACGACCGAGGCGGCCGGGCTTCAGGGGGGTGTGAATCCCACCGAGTGGTCCAAATCCGAACTGTCAGTGCGGGATCGGACCACTCGGCGTGAAGTCGGACTCTGCTTGGAGCGGATCGGGGGCAAGCAGAAGCAGATCCTCCGCCTCGAGCAGATCGTCCGCTGCGGCCTCAGCGAGCGCGGAGCTCAGGCCCGGGTCGCCAACCGCGACCTCTTCCGCATCCACGACGGCGTCTTCGCCCTCCACCCCCCGCCCTACTCGCGCCACCAGCAATACCTCGCCGCGGTCTACGCGTGCGGGCAGGGAACCTTCATCAGCGACCTCGCGGCGGCTTGGCTGCTCGGAGCAACCGAACTCCCTCCCTCACTGCCCATCCTCACGAACCGGACGGGTGCAGGTCGCAAGGTCGGCGGCTTCGAAGTGCATCGCCGCATGGTGGACCCGCGCGACGTCTTCAAATGGCACGGGATCGCCTGCACCAAGCCCGCCCGCACGGTCCTCGACTGCGCAGGCAGCTGCGGCATCGAGCAGCTGGAGGAGCTGCTGATGGCCCTGGACTCGAAGAAGCCGCGGCTTGGACAGGCGGCGGCTCGAGCAACTGGTCGCCGACAACGCCGGCCGTCGCGGCATCCGCAACCTCCGCGAGCTGATCACCGACGACCCCAAGGACACCGACGCCGAGAACGAGCGGCGGATGCTGCGGATCTGCCGCCGCTACGGGGTGCCGGACCCCGAGACGCAACACGAGATCCGCACGCCTGAAGGAAAGTTCCGAGCCGACTTCTGCTGGCCGGAGCTCCGCCTGATCGTCGAGTGCGACTCCTGGCGCTGGCACGGCGGCAAGCTGAAGACCGAGCTCGACACCGACCGCGATCAGCTACTGGCCATCGCCGGCTGGATCGTCGTCCACTTCACGCGCAAGCAGATCAAGCTGATGCCCGAGGTGGTCGGGCCGCGGCTCGTGGCGCTGACGCGCGCCGCGGGCTAAGCGGGGACGAGCTCAGGCGAGAGCGCCACGGCGTCCGCCTCCACCAGCAGCATCGGCTGCTGCGGGGGCATCAGGCCCGCCGGGTTGTCCGGGCGGAAGGTGGTGCAGGGACCGCCGAGGTCGAGAGCGCACAGCATCCGGACTCCGAAGTAGCAGCTCTTGCAGGCCGGCTTGGCCTTGGCGCGCTGCTTACGGGGCTGGGGGATGGTGGTCGTCTCGGGCAAGTCGGGCTCCTTCGGGGCGGTCATCTGGTCGGCTCGGCCACGATGGCACCGACGACGCGGCCGCGACGTTCGCCGCACCGCAAAATCCGCCTTCTCCCGGCTCAGCGATCTCTCCGCAAAACCCGCCTTCCCGCTCGATATACCCGCACTTTGGGACCCGCCTGACCGCGGCTACAATCCGATCGCGATGGCATCCGAGCGCTCGCAGAGCCTCAGCTCCTCTCCCCCGCTCTTCGAGAGCCGCTTCCTCGACTTCTTCTCCCGCGTCCATCCGTCGATCCCCGGTGTCGTCTTCATCCCGGTCATCGTCGTCTGCTTCGCCCTCGGCATCCAGAACGGGACGAGCGTCCTCGGGTCGATCGGCCTGGTCCTCGCCGGCCTCCTGATCTGGACCCTGACCGAGTACTGGCTGCACCGGCTCGTCTTCCACTGGGAGCCCGATCACCCGCTCGGCAGCCGCTTCCACTTCATCATGCACGGGGTCCATCACGACCACCCGAACGATCGCCTCCGGCTCGTCATGCCGCCGGCCGTGAGCATCCCACTCGCCGCGCTCTTCTTCGGCCTCTTCTACCTCGTCTTCGGCGCGCCGATCTACCTGCCGGCCTTCGCGGGTTTCATCGTCGGTTACCTCACCTACGACTACACCCACTACTTCCTTCATCACATGGTCCCGAAGTCGCAATTGGGTAAGCGCCTGCGCGAGCAGCACATGCGCCATCACTTCCAGGATCACCGGTTCGGATACGGCGTCTCCTCACCACTGTGGGACCACGTCTTCCGAACCTCACCCGGCCGGCGTAAAGCCAACTGACACACACTCTGCTTCACGGCAGGGGCGTACTGAGTTTCCAGTTACTGTTTGGAACATCTCCGTCACGGTAGGGGGCGTTTACCGCGACGGGATCTCCACGGAAGGAGACATTCCCCCACCAATGAGAGGACACCACCATGGCCGAAGGATCGAAGGTCCTTGATCAGGCACGTGCGCTGATCGAGGAGCGACTGAAGGAGCTCGACGACGAGCGCAAGCGTCTCGAGCGAGCCCTGTCCGACCTGCAGGGCACGCGCCGCGGACCCGGCAGGCCGCGCGGATCAGGCTCGAGCAGCTCCACCCCACGTTCGAGCGGAAGCACGGGCCGTCGCACGGCGCCGCCGCCGCGGTGGCACCCGCGGGGATCAGGCGCTCAAGTACGTGCAGGAGAACCCGGGCATCCGCGCCTCGGAGATCGCCACCAAGCTCAACATCAAGCCCAACTACGTCTACCGGGTGATGTCCGAGCTGGAGAAGGACGGCCGGGTAGAGAAGAAGGGCCGCGAGTACCACCCCGCTGCGGCCGCCGCGGATTCAGTCAACGCGACGCCGAATCAGCAAGCGAGCGAGCCTCTAGCCAGCTGGCGGGCGGCGGGGATGCTCCCCGCCACCTGCCAACCTGCTCAGCTCAGCCGATCAGGCCGAGCTCCTTGACCGTGTCGCGCTCACCCTTGAGCTCGTCGACGCTGGCGTCGATGCGAGCGCGGGAGAAGTCGTCGATGTCGAGACCCTCGACGATCGAGTACTCGCCACCCGAGCACGTGCACGGGAATCCGGAGATCACGCCCTCCTCGACTCCATAGGAGCCGTCGGAGGGAACGCCCATCGAGACCCAGTCACCGTCGGGCGTGCCGAGCGCCCAGTCGTGGATGTGGTCGATGGCGGCGTTGGCCGCCGACGCGGCGCTCGAAGCGCCGCGGGCGTCGATGATCGCCGCGCCGCGCTTGGCGACGGTCGGGATGAAATCGTCCTCGATCCAGGACTGATCGCCGACCTTCTCCGCGGCGTTGTCGCCACCGGCCTTCGCGTGAACGAGGTCCGGGTACTGGCTGGCGGAGTGGTTCCCCCACACGGTCATGTTGGTGACGTCGGAGACCGCGATGCCGAGCTTCGAGGCCAGCTGGCTCTTCGCCCGGTTGTGGTCGAGCCGCATCATCGCCGTGAACCGCTCGCCCGGGACGTCAGGAGCGTGGGACTTCGCGATCAGCGCGTTGGTGTTGGCCGGGTTGCCGACCACGAGGATCTTCACGTCGTCGGCCGCGCCGGCGTTGATGGCCTCACCCTGCGGCTTGAAGATGCCGCCGTTGGCCTCGAGGAGATCGGCGCGCTCCATGCCGGGACCGCGCGGGCGGGCACCGACGAGCAGCCCGACGTTGACGCCGTCGAAGGCGGCCTTCGGGTCGTCGTGGATGTCGATCCCGGCGAGCAGCGGGAACGCGCAGTCGTCCAGCTCCATGGCGGTTCCCTCGGCGGCCTTCACGGCGTCGGGGATCTCGAGCAGGTTCAGGTGGACCGGCGTGTCGTCACCCAGCATCTGCCCGGATGCGATCCGGAACAGGAGGGCGTAGCCGATCTGACCGGCGGCGCCGGTGACGGTGACCTTGACGGGGGTGCTCATGAATCAAGTCTCCTGATCGTTGGTTGCAGTTGAGTCCCCTATGCCCGGGGAGTGGACGGCGAACGCTATCCGAGCCGGGTCCCGAGGCCTTCGAAGGGGTCCGGCTGCAGCCGTGGCCTTTCGGAATCGGGCGACCTGGGCTACGTTGGGACGAATTGCCATTCGGCAATTGAACCGCTCCAACGGAGGTTGGAATGCTCAACACGTACATGATCCGGCGCCGCGAGGCCTGGGCCACAGCCGGCGACCTCGAGAAGGCGGCCGCCCGTTCGACCGAGGTGGCCGATTCCGAGTTCCCCGATTCGATCCGGTGGATCCGCAGCTACGTCGTCACCGAGCCCGACGGCAAGCTCGGAACCGTCTGCATCTACCAGGCGAGCGACATCGAGGCTGTCCGAAGCCACGCCGAACGGGTGGGCATGCCCGCTGACGAGGTACTCGAGATCGCTGACACCGTCGTCGTCCGCCCCGATCCCGAGGCGGCCGCTGCCTGAGGCCTGAGCCTCAGCCCATCGCCTTCTGCAGGTTCTCGTCGATCGACTCGAGGAACTCCTCGGTCGTCTGGAAGTCCTGACCGCCGCCGACGAGCAGGGCGAGGTCCTTGGTCATCTTCCCGCTCTCCACCGTCTCGACGCAGACCCGCTCGAGGGTGGAGGCGAACTCCTGAACCTCGGGCGTCCCGTCGAGCCGGCCGCGGGCGTCGAGCCCGCGGGTCCAGGCGAAGATCGAAGCGATCGGGTTGGTGGAGGTCTTCTCCCCCTTCTGGTGCTGGCGGAAGTGGCGGGTGACGGTGCCGTGCGCGGCCTCGGCCTCGACGGTCTTGCCGTCGGGCGTCATCAACACCGAGGTCATCAGCCCGAGCGAGCCGAAGCCCTGGGCGACGGTGTCGGACTGGACGTCGCCGTCGTAGTTCTTGCACGCCCACACGTAGCCGCCCTCCCACTTCATGGCCGCGGCGACCATGTCGTCGATCAGGCGGTGCTCGTAGGTGATCCCGGCGGCGTCGAACTCCTCCTTGAACTCGGCGTCGAACACCTCCTGGAACAGGTCCTTGAAGCGCCCGTCGTAGCGCTTCATGATCGTGTTCTTGGTCGAGAGGTAGACGGGGAAGCCGCGATCGAGGCCGTACCGCATCGACGCCCGCGCGAAGTCGCGAATCGAGTCGTCGAGGTTGTACATCGCCATCGCGATCCCGCTCGAGGGGAAGTCGAAGACGTCGATCTCGATCGGCTCGCCCTCGTCCTTGGGCGTCCAGGTGAGGGTCAGCGTGCCCTCCCCGGGAATCAGCGTGTCCTCGGCGCGGTACTGGTCGCCGAAGGCGTGACGGCCGATGATGATCGGCTTCGTCCAGCCCGGAACGAGCCGCGGGACGTTCGAGATCACGATCGGCTCGCGGAAGATGACGCCGCCGAGGATGTTGCGGATCGTCCCGTTCGGGGAGCGGTACATCTCCTTGAGGCCGAACTCCTCGACGCGAGCCTCGTCGGGCGTGATCGTGGCGCACTTGACGCCGACCCCGTGCTCCTTGATCGCGTTCGCGGCGTCGACCGTGATCTGGTCGGACGTCTCGTCGCGGCTCTCCATGCCGAGGTCGTAGTACAGAAGCTCGACGTCGAGGTAGGGAAGGATCAGCTTCTCCTTGATGAACGACCAGATGATTCGCGTCATCTCGTCGCCGTCGAGCTCGACGATCGGGTTTTCGACCTTGATCTTTTCCATACGGGGTAGATGCCCTCCGGGCCTCGTTTGATTCGCGGCGCCGGACCCTAGCGTGAGAGGATTCCCCGATGGCAACAGCTCCCCCTCGCGTCTCCCACGCCACCCACGAGGTCCTGAACCAGTCGGTGCCGCTCGCCGGCCACAACGTCTTCGAGACCGACCGCGTGCTGCGCGAGGCCGTTTCCCGCGAGGGCGGCGACTTCGGGGTGGACATGATCCGCGAGGTCGGCGCCCTCGCCGGCCGGCCCGAGACGATCGAGCTCGGGCCGGCTCGCCAACGAGATCCCGCCGAAGCTGCGGACCCACGACCGCTTCGGCAACCGGATCGACGAGGTCGAGTTCCACCCCGCCTGGCACGAGCTGATGTCGATGCACGTCTCCCATGGCCTGCATTCGCTGCCCTGGCGCGATCCCCAGCCCGGCGCGCACGTCGCCCGCGCCGCCGGGTTCGTCTGCCTCTCGCAGGCCGAGGCCGGCACGGGCTGCCCGATCTCGATGACCTACTCCGTGATTCCCGCACTGCGGAAGCAACCCGAGCTTGCCGAGATCTGGGAGCCGCGCTTCAGCTCGCTCGACTACGACGGGCGGATGGTTCCCTCCGAGGACAAGGCCGGCGCGCTCTGCGGGATGGCGATGACCGAGAAGCAGGGCGGCTCCGACGTCCGCGCCAACACGACCACCGCCGTGCCGGTGAACGGCGGCGGCCCCGGCGCCGAGTACGAGATCACGGGCCACAAGTGGTTCTGCTCCGCGCCGATGTGCGACGCGTTCCTCGTCCTCGCGCAGACCGAGAGCGGCATCTCCTGCTTCCTCCTCCCCCGCTTCACCCCCGACGGCGAGCGCAACGGCTTCCACATCCAGCGCCTGAAGGACAAGCTCGGCAACCGCTCGAACGCCTCGAGCGAGGTCGAGTTCCGCGGAGCCTGGGCGCGCATGGTCGGCGAGGAGGGCCGCGGCATCCCGACCATCATCGAGATGGTCAACCACACGCGGCTCGACTGCACCATCGGCTCGGCCGCCGGGATCCGCGCCGGCGTCGCGCAGGCGATCTGGCACGCCCAGCACCGCTCCGCCTTCGGCAAGACGCTCGTCGACCAGCCGCTGATGCAGAACGTGCTCGCCGACCTCGCGATCGAGTCCGAGGCCGCGACGACGTCGGCGATGTGGCTCGCCCGGCAGTTCGACGAGGCCCACGCCGGCGACGAGCGCGCGCTCCTGATCAGGCGGATCGCCACCCCCGTCCTCAAGTACTGGATCTGCAAGCGGGCGCCGGCCCACGCCGTCGAGTGCCTCGAGTGCTTCGGCGGCAACGGCTACGCCGAGGAGTCCGGGATGCCGCGCCTCTTCCGCGAGTCGCCCCTGATGTCGATCTGGGAGGGCTCCGGGAACGTCCAGGCGCTCGACGTCCTCCGGGCCATGGTCAAGAGCCCCGAGGCCACCGGCGCCTTCGCCGACGAGGTCGGCCAGGCCGCCGGCGCGGAGCCGCGGCTCGATCGCTTCGGCGCAGCCCTGGCCGCCGACCTGCAGGACGTCGAGAACCTCGAGTTCCGCGCCCGCGGACTGGTCGAGCGGATGGCGCTCGCCCTGCAGGCCTCCCTGCTCGTCCGCTTCGGCGATCCGGCGGTCGCCGACGCCTTCTGCGCCACTCGCCTCGACGGCGATCACGGCGGAGCTTTCGGGACCCTCCCGGCCAGCGTCGCAGCGACCGCGCCCGGGATCGTCGAGCGCGCCGCACCGGTCGCGGCCTGAGGCCACCCGGGTTTACGGCGCCGATCGGGCGCACTAGGATCGCCCGGTCGAAACCGGGCAACGAAGGGAAGAAACTGTGAGCTGGTCGGGCTGGGTGCGTGGGGGCTTCACCTTGATCGGCGTGGTGGCATGCGCCGCCGCGGCGGCGGCGCCGGCGAGCGGTGCGGAAGCGCCGGGCCCAGCCTGGGTCGACGGCCTGGGAAGCCAGCTCCTCCCACTTCGTGATGCAGAGCAGCGACGTAGAGCTCGCCCGCGACTCGGGCCTGACGATCCGAGGTGACCGCGTGGTCGTCGACGTCGCCGTCTCCGGCGATCTCGATGCCGCCGTGCCGCCGCCTCGAGGCCGCCGGGATGGACGTCGTCGCGACCGGGAAGCGTGCCCCGGCCCACGGTCGAGGGCTATCTCCCGCTTGACGCGATCGGGGACGTCGGCAGGCTCGGCGTCACCGACGCGGTGGTTCCCGTCATGGGCGGCGGCGTCGACGCGGGCGGCACGGACGCCGGCGCCACCACCTCGCTCGGGGTCACGCGCCACAACCTCCCCGCGGCGATCGCGGCAGCGGGAACGAGCGGTGCCGGGGTCGACGTCGGCGTCATCTCCGACTCGATCAACCGCGTCGGGGCCGGCGTCGCCGGCTCCCAGGCGAGCGGCGACCTCCCCGCCAACACGGTCGTCCTCAAGGACGGCCTTCCCGGCGACTCCGACGAAGGCCGCGCGATGGCCGAGATCATCTTCGACGAGGCGCCCGGGCTGAACAAGCTCACGTTCGCCTCCGGGACCAACCTCGGCCCCGTCGACAAGGCCGACTCCATCAACCAGCTGGCCGCCGGCGGCGCCGACGTGATCGCCGACGACATCTTCTACCTCGCCGAGCCGTTCTTCCAGGACGGCGTCGTCGCCAAAGCGGTGGACGCGGCCCGGGCGAACGGCGTCGCTTACTTCGCCTCGGCCGGCAACCGGGCGCGGCAGAGCTACGAGAGCGTGTACCGCGACAGCGGCGGGTTGCACGACTTCGACCCCGGTGGCGGGGTCGACACCCGTAACTGCTTCACGGGGACGGTCCCGAGCACCGGGTTCATCCAGGTCGCCGTCGGCTGGGACGAGCCGGTCGGCGCCGTCGCCACCGACATCGACCTCGCCCTCGTGACCCCGGCCGGCGCGTCCCTTGCAAGCTCGTCCGCGAACAGCATCGCCACCGGTAGCCCGAAGGAGATCGCGACCTGGCAGAACCCCGGCCCCGGTGCTCAGCAGGTCTGCGTCCAGATCTCGCGCTTCGCCGGCACCGGCTCCCCGCAGCTGAAGTGGATCGAGTTCGACAACTTCAACCCGACCCCGGTGCCGGAGTTCGACACGCAGTCGAACACGATCAACCCCGACGCCGCCGCGGCGCAGGGTGCGCTTGCGGTGGCCGCCGTCGGTCAGAGTGACGTGGGCCTCGACACGCCCCAGTCCTACAGCTCGCGCGGTCCGATCACTCGCCTGTTCGACGGGAACGGGAACCGCCTGGCGACCCCGCTCGTCCTGCGCAAGCCGCAGCTCGCCGCCGCGGACGCGGTCAACACGACCGTTCCCGGCTTCATCCCGTTCGGAGGCACCAGCGCGGCGACGCCGAGCGCGGCCGGCATCGCGACGATCCTGCGTTCGCTCAACCCGAACGCGTCGGTCACCGAGATCTACGAGACGATGACCAACCCAGCCAACGCGATCGACTGCACGAGCTCCGCGCTCGTGCCCGACCCCGACTGCGGCGCGGGATTCATCCTCGCCGACCGCGCCGTCGCCGACCTCGACCGGACCGGTGCCGCGGTGAGCTTCGCGACCTCCCCCGGGCAGCCGGACGGCAAGGGCGGCTGGTTCACGAAGAAGTCGGTCGGCGTCACCTGGAACGTGAGCGACCCCGAATCTGCGGTCGCGAGCAGCAGCGGTTGCGAACCCGTTCAGATCACCGCGGACGGGACGCAGACGCTCACCTGCAACGCGGCCAGCGGCGGCGGATCAGGCTCCGCTGCGGTGACGATCAAACACGACTCGAAGCCGCCCACGAAGCCCAAGCTCAAGGGGCTGAAGAAGAACGGCCCCCTGCCGCCGAAGAAGAAGGTCAAGTGCAAGGCGAAGGACAAGACCTCCGGGATCGCCTCCTGCAAGGTGAAGGGCTACTCAACCTCGCCCGGCAAGCACAAGCTGAAGCTGACGGCGACCGACAAGGCCGGCCTCAAGTCCAAGACGACCGTCAAGTACACGGTCGGCTGAGAACCCGCCGCCAGATCAAGCAGACAGGAGTCGACTTGTTCAGTACGCCGGGCGGATCAGGAAGCCGAGACCCCGCTGACGCGACGTCAAATCCTGTAGCTTGCGCGCGATCTCGACGGGTATGGCGAGATTCCGCGGAGCTGGCGGGTCCAGCCCGATACAAGAAGGTAGGGGTATATGCCCAGTACGACTAGCTCTGCGCGCCTCCGTGCGCTCATTCTGATCGGCGCTTGCGTCGCCCTTCTCGGCTTCGCCGGCTGCGGCGGCGACGATTCGAGTGGCGATTCGAGCGATTCGACCACGGAAGCCACGGGAGCAACGGGCGCCGAGGGCTCCGAAACCGCCTTGGGCCTCGCGGACTTCGAGGCGGCCCTGGCCGAAGATGGAGCCGGCGAGTCCGAGATCGCATGCTTCGTCGACGGCCTGAACGGCGCTGACTTGACCGACGAGGAGGAACAGACCGTCGTCGATGCGGCCGTCAACGGCACGGATCTGCCGGCGGATCTCGAGTCTCAGCTTCAGCCCATCAGCGACGACTGCAACGAGTAGGACGGTTGTTCGTTCCCGCGTGACTCATCGGGCCTGGCGATTCCCCGACTGATGTGATTGCCGCATTCGTGCTGGCGCCGCTCGTGATCGCGGCGCTGGCTTCGGGATGCGGGCTTCTCCTCGAGCGACTGGGCGGCAGGAGCCTCCGAGGGGAGGTGCTCCTCCCAGTCGGTCTGGCGACGATTCTCGTACTCGGGGATCTCCTCAGCCGCACCGCGCCGACGCGAGCGATCGCTCCCTACGCGATTCTCGCCCTCGCCCTCGCCGGGTTCCTCCTGCGGCGCCCACGCGCGGCGCCGGGCAACCCATGGGCGTGGGCGGCAGCGACGGCCGTCTTCGTCGCCTACTCAGCCCCGGCCCTGCTGTCCGGCTCGCCGACCTTCACCGGATACATCTCCCTCGACGACACAGCGACCTGGTTCGCGATCGGCGATCGCCTGTTCGACGGCGGCCCGAGCACGTCCGGCCTCGCCGCTTCGAGCTACGAGGCGACTCTCGCCCACACCGTCGACAAGGGCTACCCCCTCGGCGCCTTCGTGCCGTTGGGCCTCCTGAACCGGCTCGGGTTCGAGCAGGTGTGGATCTTTCAGCCCTTCCTCGGCGTGCTCGCCGCCGCCTTGGCATTGGCGGTCTCCGGTCTGCTCGGGCCGCGCTTCCCTGACCGTCCGAGGCTCGTGGGCTTCGGAGCGTTTCTCGCCGCCCAGCCCGCGCTTCTGTTCGCCTACGGCCAGTGGGGCGGGGTCAAGGAGCTGACGACCGCCGCGCTCCTGGTGACGTTCGCCGCTGTCGCACCCTCCCAGTCCCGCTGGGGACCGCGCTCGGTCCTGCCGACGGTGGTGGTTGCCTTGGCGCTCATCTCCACCCTGAGTTGGGGTGGCGCCGTCTGGCTGGTGCCCACGGCTCTGGTCGGCGGCGTCGTGCTAGCGCGGGATCGCTCGCTGCCGCGGCAGCTTCCGAGGTGGGCGCCATGGTCCTCCCTGCTCATCGTGGGCGCGGTCGTGGTTGCCGGCATCGCCGGCCTGTGGGAGGTCCCGGACGGCGCCGATCGCCTGGTGAGCGGTGAGACGATCGGCAACCTGATCGAGCCGCTGAGCCCTTGGCAGGCGTTCGGCGTCTGGCCGGCGGGCGACTTCCGTGAGGGCCCTGACGTTGCGGGCCTGTGCGCGATCCTGATCGGGGTCGTTGCCCTCCTGGTTCTTGCGGGCCTGCGAAGGGAGCGACTCCGTCCCAGCGGCCTCCTCCTCTATTGCCTCGGCACCGGACTGGTCGCCGTTCCGCTGCTCGCCCTCGGCTCCCCCTGGCTGGGAGCTAAGGCGATGGCCATCGCCTCCCCAGCTGTGATCATCCTGGCGATCTGCGGCATCGCAACGCTCCGCACGAAGACTCGAATGGTCGCCGCGGCCGCCCTTGGCTTCGGCATCCTCTGGTCCAACTGGCTGGCGTACCGCGACGTCGACCTGGCTCCGCACGATCGCCTCGAGCAACTCATCGTGATCGGTAACCGCATCGACGGCTGGGGGCCGACGCTCCTCACCGAGTACGAGTCCTATGCCGTTCGGCACCTCCTCCGATCGGGCGACCCGGAGGCTCCGTCCGAGCTCCGCGTGCGTTTGATCCCGCTGCGCGACGGCTCCTCGGCATTGCGGGGGACCTCCCCGGACACGGACGAACTCAGCTTCCGGGACCTACTCGTCTACCGGACGATCGTCACCAGGCGCGGGCCCTTCACGAGCCGCCCGCCGGCGCCTTACGAGCTGGAGGGACGGTATCCCGCCTATGAGCTGTGGAGGCGGCCCGAGGACCCCGACGTCCAAGTGGTCGAGCACCTTCCGGGCGGCGGCCCGACCGCCGCCGCCGGTCGGATCGACTGCGATGAGCTCGAGGAGGCCACGGCCCTCGCCCGGCGCAGTGGGGGCAGCCTGCTCGTCGCCCACGCCCCGCGGCCGATCATCGTCCCGCTGACCGCTCAGGATCACCCGTCAGATTGGGTCCAATCGGACCAGGACGGGGCCCTCGTGCCGCTGGGGACCGGAACCGTCGATGCGACCCTGCGCGTCCCCGCCGCCGGACGCTTCTCGTTCTGGCTCGGCGGCGGTGGCCGGGGGAACCTCACCGTGACCGTCGACGGCGAGGAGCTGGCCCAGGTCGAGATGGGCCTCGACCACACCGGGTTGTTCGTACGCCTCGGCGCCGCCGACCTCGAGGGAGGAAGCCATGAGATCGAGCTCGACTACTCGTCCTCTCCCCTAGCGCCGGGTGCAGCCGGGAACCCCGTCCCCACCGGTCCGTTGGTCCTGACCCCCGAGACGGATCAGCCCGTGGTCACCACGGACCCCGATCGGGCCGACGGCCTCTGCGGGGAGCAGCTGGACTGGGTGGAGGTGGCCGACCGCGGTTAGCCGCCGCGCGGCGGCTACGTGGTGCTCGGCGCCTGCGCGACGTTGACCAGCTCCGGCGGCGCGGCCGCGCCGGGCAGCGGGCCGACGATGTCGGGCGCGAGGTCGATTCCGAGGTCGCGGCCGAAGAGGAACTGGCTGGCCGGGACGCGCAGCGGCCGGTGCGAGTCGAGCCCGGCGATCATCAGCGTCTCGAGGACGATGGTCAGGTTGACCAGGCGCGAGCGGCGCTTGAGGTAGTAGAGGTCGTGGCAGAGCTTCCACGCGGTGCCGAGCGTGGAGCCGGCGTAGCCGCAGCGGACCTGCGCCCAGCCGGTGACCCCCGGCTTGATCAGGTGACGGCGGCTGTAGTGGGGGAAGATCCGCTCGAGCTCGGCCACCATCGGCGGCTGCTCGGGCCGCGGGCCGACGATCGTCATCTCGCCCCGCAGCACGTTGAAGAGCTGCGGCAGCTCATCGATGTGGAGCCGCCGGAGCAGCTTCCCGATGCCGGTGACGCGAACGTCCGATGCCGCCGACCACTGCGCGCCGTCGGCTCTGGGCTCCGGTGCTCATCGTCCTCAGCTTGAGGATCTCGAACGGCTCGCCGCCGGCGCCGATGCGGGTCTGGCGGTAGAGGATCGGGCCGCGGTCACCGAGCTTGATCGCCGCGGCGGCGAGCGCCAGCAGCGGGCTCGCCACGACGAGAGCGGGGATCGCGACGGCCAGCTCGAACGCGCGGTCGGTCACGGGCCGGGTCGCGGAGAACTCCGGGTGGAGCATGTAGAGGTACCAGCGGGTGTCGATGGTGCCCATCGGGACGTGGCCGAAGAGGTTCTCGTAGAGCTGATCGGCGCCGATCGTCCGCACCGGCAGGTCGAGCAGCGACTCGAAGCCGGACTCCTCCCCGAGCCTGCCCGAGCGCAGCCCGCGCGGGCCCGAGACGCGGACGACGAGGTCGATCTCGTTGGCGAGGATGACGTCGCGCAGCGGCTCGCCGAGCGACTGGTCGATCCAGCCGACGAGCTCGTTCGAGCGGATCCGGTTCTCCGCCAGCTCGCGGTCGAGTGCGAGGGCAGAAGTCGGGGGCGCCGAGCGTCGCGATCCTGATCGGCTTGGCCGCGAGCCACCCGGGGAGCCGAGCTCGATCAGCATCCCCACCTCGGCGGCGATGAGCGCCGTGATCAGCGCGGTCGAGGAGTTGATCGAAAGCTGAGCGGGGCCCGATCGCGTCGGCGATCGCGAAGAGGCCGCAGCCGATCGCGGGTGGAGCGAGCGCGAGCAGCGTGCGGGTCGCCGGCATCAGGTGCCGCGGCATCGGGAAGCGGCGCAGCGGCGCCGCAAGCAATCCGACGATCCCGCCGAGGATCAGCGCGGGGCCGATGCCGGCGATGATCGCGGCGGTGACGAAAGCCGCGCCGGCCGGGCAGGAGCACCCGGGCGCGGCGGACGGCGTCATGGCGGGAGATCGAATCGGGCATGTTGCGCGCCGAAAGCCCCAGCCTGCGGCGCCGCTCAGCGGCGCCGGCCGGGCGCGGCGGCGGCCCGGTCCGCGCAGAGATCCGCAGCTGCTCGCGCCGATCGGTGGCGAGCTGCGGACCGGCGCGCTGCGCCTCGATCTGGTCGTTTGGATGCACTGTCTGGACCCATCGGTGCCTCCGGAGCGGAGCTTGACCTCTGGGAGCCCCTCCCCACGATCGGTTGAATGACCCACGGGGCGAAGGGAAGGGCGATATGCAGCGCCTCTCTAGGATCGCCGCTATGGAAGCCACATACGCACCCCGCGTCACGGTGGATGTGCAGGGACACATCGCCGACGTCCGGCTCAACCGGCCCGAGAAGCACAACGCCCTCGATCACGCGATGTTCGAGGGCCTCCTGGCCGCGCTCGAGCGGCTGCAGGGCGAGCGGAGCGTCCGCGCCGTGATCCTCAGCGGCGAGGGGCCGAGCTTCTGCTCCGGCCTCGACTTCCCGAGCTTCATGGCCGAGGGCCGCCCCGTCGACGACATGCTGCAGCCGCAGGAGGGAACCGACGCCAACTTCGCTCAGCACGTCTCCCACGGGTGGCAGACCCTGCCGATGCCGGTCATCGCCGCCGTCCACGGCAACTGCATCGGCGGCGGCGCCCAGATCGCGCTCGGAGCCGACGTCCGCATCGTCGCGCCGAGCGCCCGGATCTCGATCCGCGAGGCCTCCTGGGGACTGATCCCGGACATGGGCATCACCCGCTCCCTGCCTCGTCTCGTCCGCTTCGACATCGCGAAGGAGCTCGTGTTCACCGCGCGGTTCGTCGATGGAGCCGAGGCCGTCGACATCGGTCTGGCCACCCGGCTGGCGGAGGATCCGCTCGCTGCCGCCCGGACCCTGGCCGCCGAGATCGCCGCCCTCTCCCCCGACGCGACCCGCCGCGCCAAGCAGCTCCTCGAGGACGGCTGGAACGCGTCGGCCGCCGATTCACTCGCGCTCGAGGAGAAGCTGCAGCGCGAGCTGCTCGGCTCCCCGAACCAGGTCAAGGCCGTGACCGCGGGCTTCACCGGCGAGCCCGCCGACTTCGACGACCCGAGTTAGCGCCGGGCGACGCGGGTAGGCTCAGTCCGATGGCACGGGAGGGTCTCATCGCCCAGGTTCGGACGATCGCGCAGGCCGTCGAGGTGCTGCCGGAGGTCCGCGATCACCTGCTCAAGCTCGACGAGCACGTCGCGGAGATGTCCGCCGAGGTCACCCGGATGCGCGAGGGCGTCGACCGGCTCAGCCCGGAGGTCGGGAAGCTGAACGTCAACACCGGGGGCTCGACGACCCACTTCGCCGGGCTCCGCGCCGACATGGCCGGGCTCGATCGCCATCTTCCGCGCGCTCCGCGGCACGCTCGGACCGCTCCAGAGCGCCCTCGCAGGCGCCGGTCGGCTCGGGGCGAAGCTGCGCGGCTCGTAGACTCGAAGGCCTCAGATGACGCGACGCAACCGGTTCACCCTCCTGCACGTCCGGGGGATCCCCATCGGAGTGGACTGGAGCTGGTTCCTCGTCCTGTTCCTCGTCATCTACTTCCTCTCGGGGTACTACCGCGACCTGCTCGGCGACTCGCAGGACTCGACCCAGCCGTACCTCCTTGCGGTGGCCAGCGCGATCGGGTTCTTCGCCTCGATCCTCCTGCACGAGCTCGGGCATGCGTTCGTCGCGCTCCGCAACAAGATCCCGATCAGCCAGATCACGCTCTGGATGTTCGGCGGGATCGCCGTCCTGCAGAAGGAGGCCCGCTCACCCGGAGTCGAGTTCCGGATCGCCGCGGCGGGCCCGCTGGTCACGCTCATCATCGCCGTCGCCTCGCTCGGCGCGGGCAGCGCGATCGCCGGGGACGCGTTCTGGGACGTCACCTACTTCGACGAGGGCGCCACGGTGTCGCCGGCGGTCGCGGTGCTCGCCTGGATCGGGAACATCAACGCCGCGATCCTGATCTTCAACCTGCTGCCGGCCTTCCCGCTCGACGGCGGTCGCATCGTTCGCGCCGCCGCCTGGAAGTTCACCGCCGATCGCGAGAAGGCGACCCTCTTCGCCGCTCGGCTCGGGCAGGTCTTCGCCTTCCTCTTCATCGCCCTCGGCGTCGTGCTGCTGCTCGCGGGCGATGCGATCAGCGGGGTCTGGCTGGCGCTGATCGGCTGGCTTCTCGGCTCGTCGGCACGCGCCACCGCCGTGCGCAGCGAGCTCAACCGCCGTCTCGGTGACCTCAAGGTCGCCGACGTCATGGACTCCGATCCGGTTGCGATCCCATCCGACACGACGGTGGACCGCGCGCTCGACGAGTACTTCCTCCGCTACCGGTGGCCCTGGTTCCCGGTCGTCGACGCCGCCCAGCGCTTCGTCGGGCTGATCAACCGCGGCGCCGCTGACGCGGTCCCGGGCCCGAGCCGGAACAGCCAGACGGTCTCTGAGGTCATCGAGGCCGGCGACGAGGACTCCGCCAGGAGCCGACGAGCAGGTGGTCCGCTCCGACGAGCCGCTCGAGTCGCTCCTCGCGAACGTCGAGCTGCGCAGGCTTGGCGGTCTCGCCGCCGTCGATGCCGACGGGCGGCTGATCGGGATCGTCACGCTGGACCAGGTGGGACGAGCGCTCCGCAAGGCGGTCGGCCCGACACAACCCGGCGCCGGGTACGAGACCCGGCCGCCGGAGGACCCGCCTCGCTAGATTCATCCCAGATGCATCGAATTCGGTCTCGAGGGGGGATCGCGTGAGCTCTGAGGCGCCCAGCCTCGGCGGAGCTGCCGGCTCAGCGGAGCAACCGCGGCTTCGCTGGCTGCGCGAGGTCTGGAACTCGACGCTCGGGAAGAAGATCATCGTCGCGATCACCGGCGTCGTCCTCGCCGCCTACGTGATCCTCCACGCCCTCGGCAACCTGAAGGCGCTGCAGGGACCGAACGGCCAGGGCATCGCCTCGATCGACGAGTACGCCGAGTTCCTCCGCGACGCGGGTGGCCCGGTCGTCCCGGCGTCCGGCCTGCTCTGGGCCGTCCGGATCGTCCTCATCACGGCGTTCGTCATCCACGTCGTCGGCGTCAGCCAGCTCATCAAGCGCAACCGCGCCGCCCGCCCCGACGGGAACCCGCCGGTGATCCAGCGCTCGCTTCGCCTCCCGGACGATGGCCGCGAGCGGGTTCATCCTGCTCGCGTTCATCGTCTTCCACGTCCTCCAGTTCACGACGCTGACGATCCACCCGACGCCGCTGGCCGAGGGCGAGGTCTACGCGAACCTCTACGGCGCGTTCCAGGAGTGGTGGCTGGTCGCGCTCTACGTCGGGGCGACGGCCGTCCTCTTCTTCCACCTGCGCCACGCCCTCTGGAGCCTCCTGCAGACGCTCGGGCTGGAGAAGCCGAATCGCAACCCGAGCTTCCGCCGCGGCGCGACCGCTGACCGCGCTGCTGGTCACCGTGGCCTTCGCTTCGGTGCCGATCCTCTTCTTCGCCGGTGCCCTGCCCGAGCCCGACGACGGCCCGACCGCCGAGGCGGTCGCCGAGACTGGAGCGACCCCGTGAGCCTGAAGCTCGACGCGAAGATCCCACCCGGGCCGATCGACGGGAAGTGGCAGTCGTGGCTCGACTCCCACAAGCTGGTCGGCCCGCGCAACCGCTCCGACTACAAGGTGATCGTCGTCGGCACCGGTCTCGCCGGCGCGAGCGCCGCCTCCACGCTCGCCGGCATGGGCTACAAGGTCGATTGCTTCTGCTACCAGGACTCCGCTCGGCGAGCCCACTCGATCGCCGCCCAGGGCGGGATCAACGCGACCAAGGACTACGCCAACGAGGGCGACTCCGTCCACCGCCTGTTCGTCGACACCATCAAGGGCGGCGACTTCCGCGCCCGCGAGGCGAACGTCTGGCGGCTCGCCGAGCTCTCGACGGGGATCATCGACCAGGCCGTCGCCCAGGGCGTCCCCTTCAACCGCGAGTACGGCGGGATGCTCGCCACGCGCAGCTTCGGCGGCGTGCTCGTCGAGCGCACCTTCTACTGCCGCGGCCAGACCGGCCAGCAGCTCCTGCTCGGCGCCTACCAGGCGCTGCAGCTCCAGGTCCACGAGGGCCGGGCCAAGATCCACCCGCGGCACGAGATGCTCGACCTCGTGGTCGTCGACGGCCACGCCCGGGGGATCGTCGCCCGCGACCTGCGGACGGGCGAGATCGAGGCGCACCCGGCCGACGCCGTCGTCCTCGCGAGCGGCGGCTACTGCAACGTCTACTACCTCTCGACGAACGCCAAGAACTCGAACGCGACCGCCGTCTGGCGCGCGCACAAGCGGGGCGCCGCGTTCGCGAACCCCTGCTTCACCCAGATCCACCCGACCTGCATCCCGCAGTCGGGCGACTACCAGTCCAAGTTGACCCTGATGTCGCGAGTCGCTGCGCAACGACGGCCGGATCTGGGTCCCGAAGAAGGAGGACGACGACCGCGAGCCGGGCGAGATCCCCGAGGACGAGCGCTTCTACTACCTCGAGGAGCGCTACCCGCGCTACGGCAACCTCGTGCCGCGCGACGTCGCCTCCCGCCAGGCCAAGATCGTCTGCGACCAGGGCCTCGGCGTCGGCTCCACCGGCCGCGGCGTCTACCTCGACTTCCGCGATGCGATCGAGGAGAAGGGCAAGGAGGTCGTCGCGGGTCGCTACGGGAACCTCTTCGCGATGTACGAGCGGATCACCGGGGACTCGCCCTGGGAGACGCCGATGAAGATCTACCCGGCGCCCCACTACTCGATGGGCGGGCTCTGGGTCGACTACGGGCTCCAGACCACCGTCCCCGGCCTCTTCGCGATCGGCGAGGCGAACTTCTCCGACCACGGCGCCAACCGGCTGGGAGCCAGCGCGATGATGCAGTGCCTCGCCGACGGCTACTTCATCCTCCCCCACACCGTCACCGACTACCTCGCCGATCTCGAGGACGAGACGAACCCCAACCACGTCGCCTACGGCGCGGCGGTCGAGGCCAGCCGGGAGCGCCAGGCGAAGCTGATGGCGGTCGGGGGCACGACCGCGCCGAGCGTCTTCCACCGCAAGCTCGGGCAGGTGATGCTCGACCGCTGCGGCATCACCCGCGACGCCGACGGGCTGCGCTCGGCGATCGACGACATCCGCGAGATCCGCGAGGACTTCTGGAAGGACCTGCGCGTCGGCGGCGGCGAGGAGGAGCTCAACCAGAGCCTCGAGTCGGCCGGCCGGATCGCCGACTTCCTCGAGCTCGGCGAGCTGATGTGCCAGGACGCGATCGAGCGCGACGAATCGGCCGGCAGCCACCTGCGAGAGGAACACCAGACCGAGGAGGGCGAGGCGGTCCGCGACGACAAGCGGTTCGCGACCGTTCAGGTCTGGGAGCACAAGGGCGAGGGGCTCGACGACGAGCTCAGCGTCGAACACCTCGACTTCGACGTGGTCGAGCCGACGGCGAGGAGCTACAAGTGAACTTCACCCTCAACATCTGGCGCCAGCCCGATCTCGACACCCCGGGAGGCTTCGAGCGCCACGAGGTCAGCGACATCGACGGCGAGGCCTCGTTCCTCGAGATGCTCGACGTCCTCAACGAGCGGATCGTGCACGAGGGCGGCACCGCGATCGCCTACGACCGCGACTGCATGGAGGGCATCTGCGGCTCCTGCGACCTGCTGATCGACGGCATCCCGCACGGCCCGCGGCAGGTGACCAGCTGCCAGACCTTCATGCGCGACTTCCCCGACGGCGCCGAGATCTCGGTCGAGCCCTTCCGCAGCAGCGCCTTCGGGGTGATCCGGGACCTGGTCGTCGACCGCTCCCCGCTCGACCGGATCGTCGAGGCCGGCGGCTACATCTCGGTGACGAGCGGCCCGCAGCCGGAGCCGAACACCAACCCGGTCCGCCCCGAGGACCAGGAGCACGCGATGGACGCGGCGATCTGCATCCAGTGCGGAGCGTGCGTGGCCGCGTGCCCCAACGGCTCGGCGATGCTCTTCACCGGGGCGAAGGCCGCCCACCTCAACTCGCTTCCCCAGGGACAGCCCGAGCGCTACGACCGGGTCCACGACATGGTCGCCCAGCACGACGCCGAGGGCTTCGGCGGGTGCACCAACCACGGCGAGTGCCAGGCCGTGTGCCCGCAGGAGATCTCGATCAAGGTGATCGGCGAGCTCTACTCGGACTACCGGAAGTCGATGCTCCACCGCCTGCGGGCGAGGCGGGGCGCGGTCAAGCCGCAGTAGCTAGGCGGGCGGGTTCTCCTTCGCCCAGGCGGCGATCGTGCCGCTGCCCGAGATGACCTCGCCGTCATCGAGGACGAGGATCGGGACGTTCGGCTGGCCCGAGAGCTCCTTGACCTCGGTGCGGGCGTCGCCCGAGCGGGTCCAGGGAAGGGCGCGGTAGCCGTCGACCTTCTTCATCTCGTAGGTGTGGCCGGCCTCGTCGAGCGCGTTGACCGCCTTGGCGCACGGGTGGAGCAGGCCGGGGCCGAAGCCGCCCTGGTTGCATGTGTAGAGGAGCATGCGCTCCATCCTACGGCCGGCGCGCTGCCGATCGCGCTCATCCCGCTCTTCGGGGCCGCGCTCACCGAGGGCTACGGAGAGGAGGCGCTGTTCGCGATCGCCGCCTTCATCGCGCTCGCGGCCGTCCTCAACATCCGACCCGCCGACGAGCCGCTGCGGCAATAGGCTGCGGGCATGGATCCGAACGAGCTCGAGCAGCGATCGCCTGGGTTGAGGCCTCGGTCCGGCGGATCGCCGGCTCGGTCAGCCCGCCCGTGACGCTCCCTCCCCACCCGTTCGCCGACCCCGGCGCGATCTCCGACGAGGTCCGCGCGATGGTCGCCGCGGGGCAGACGATGCAGGCCATGCAGCTCCATCGCGAGCAGACCGGCGCCGGCCTCGCAGAGGCCAAGGACGCCGTCGAGTCCCTGGTCCAGGGCTGAACGGAGCTAAGCCCGACCGCCGCACTCGGATTTGAGGCGCCTGCCGCGCCGCCCTCGTCAATAGACTGCCGCGCCGTGCCCGACCACGACGTACTCGTAATCGGCGCTGGCCTGGCCGGACAGCGCGCCGCCCTCGCAGCCGCCGAGAAGGGCGTCTCCGTGGGCTTGATCTCGAAGGTCCATCCAGTCCGGTCCCACTCCAACGCCGCGCAGGGCGGGATCAACGCCGCACTGCACGTGGATGACTCCTGGGAGTCACACGCCTTCGACACGATCAAGGGCTCCGACTACCTGAGCGATCAGGACGCGGTCGAGATCATGTGCCGCGAGGCGCCGAACGAGCTGCTCAACCTCGAGCACATCGGCGTCACCTTCCACCGCAACGAGAAGGGCGAGCTCGGGACCCGCGCCTTCGGCGGCGCCTCCAAGGCCCGCACCTACTACGTCGCCGACATCACCGGTCAGGCGATCATGCACACGCTCTACGAGCAGCTCATGAAGTACGCGGACGTGATCGACCGCTACGAGGAGTGGTTCACGACGGAGCTCGCGCTCGACGACGACGGCAACTGCGTCGGCGCGGTCACCCGCAACATCAAGGACGGCTCGATGCAGCTGTTCCGCGCGAAGGCCGTGATCCTGGCCTCGGGCGGCAACGGCCAGATCTGGCAGCCGACGACGAACGCTCTGATCTGCACCGGCGACGGCATCGCGATGGCCTACCGGGCCGGCGCGAAGCTGATGGACATGGAGATGATCCAGTACCACCCGACCACGCTTGCGGGCAAGGGCTTCCTGATCACCGAGGGCGCCCGCGGCGAGGGCGCGCACCTGCTCAACGCCAAGGGCGAGCGCTTCATGGAGAAGTACGCGCCGAACAAGATGGAGCTCGCCTCCCGCGACGTCGTCTCCCGCGCCGAGCAGACCGAGATCAACGAGGGCCGCGGCTTCCCCGACGGCACCGTCGCGCTCGACATCACCGTCGTCCCCCGCAAGCGGCATCCACGAGGCGCTGCGCGAGATCGTCCTCGTCGGCCGCGACTTCGCCGGCGTCGACATCACCCGCGAGCCGATCCACATCAAGCCGGGCAACCACTACACGATGGGCGGCGTCAAGACCGACATCTGGGGCCGCACCGACGTCAAGGGCCTCTACGCCGCCGGCGAGGTCGCCTGCGTCTCGGTCCACGGCGGCAACCGCCTCGGCGCCAACTCCCTGCTCGACACGCTGATCTTCGGCCGCCGCTCCGGCGAGGACGCCGCCGAGCACGCCGCCGGTCGCGGCCACGACCACGTCTCGCGCAACGTCCTCGACCGCGAGGAGAAGCGGATCGCCGACATCATCGGGCGCGAGCGCTCCGGTCGCCGGATCTCCGAGATCAAGGCTGAGCTGGGAGCCGTCATGGACTCCAAGGTCGCCGTCTTCCGCGACGAGGCGGGAATCCAGGAGGCGCTCGACACTCCCAATCTCTCCCCCGTGCCTGAGCACGACGTACTTGTAATCGGAGCCGGACTCGCCGGACAGCGCGCGGCCCTCGCCGCCGCCGAGGAGGGCGTCTCGGTCGGGCTGATCTCGCAAGGTCCACCCCGTCCGCTCGCACTCCAACGCGGCCCAGGGCGGGATCAACGCCGCCCTCCACGAGGACGACTCCTGGGAGTCGCACGCCTTCGACACGGTCAAGGGCTCCGACTACCTCGGCGACCAGGACGCGATCGAGGTCATGTGCCGCGAGGCGCCCGGAGGAGCTCCTCCACCTCGAGCACATCGGCGTCACCTTCCACCGCAACGAGAAGGGCAAGCTCGGCACCCGCGCCTTCGGCGGCGCCTCCAAGGCCCGCACCTACTACGTCGCCGACATCACCGGCCAGGCGATCATGCACATGCTCTACGAGCAGCTCATGAAGTACTCCGATCAGATCGATCGCTACGAGGAGTGGTTCACGACCGAGCTCGCGATCGACGACGACGGCCACTGCGTCGGCGCCGTCACCCGCAACATCCGCGACGGCTCGATGCGAGCTCTTCACGCGCCAAGAGCGTGATCCTCGCCTCCGGCGGCAACGGCCAGATCTGGCAGCCGACCACGAACGCTCTGATCTGCACCGGCGACGGCATCGCCATGGCCTACCGGGCCGGCGCGAAGCTGATGGACATGGAGATGATCCAGTACCACCCGACGACGCTGGCGGGCAAGGGCTTTCTGATCACCGAGGGCGCCCGCGGCGAGGGCGCGCACCTGCTCAACGCCAAGGGCGAGCGCTTCATGGAGAAGTACGCGCCGAACAAGATGGAGCTCGCCTCCCGCGACGTCGTCTCCCGCGCCGAGCAGACCGAGATCAACGAGGGCCGCGGCTTCCCCGACGGCACCGTCGCGCTCGACATCACCGTCGTCCCGCGCAAGCGCATCCACGAGGCGCTGCGCGAGATCGTCCTCGTCGGCCGCGACTTCGCCGGCGTCGACATCACCCGCGAGCCGATCCACATCAAGCCCGGCAACCACTACACGATGGGCGGCGTCAAGACCGACATCTGGGGCCGCACCAACGTCCCCGGCCTCTACGCCGCCGGCGAGGTCGCCTGCGTCTCCGTCCACGGCGGCAACCGCCTCGGCGCCAACTCCCTGCTCGACACGCTGATCTTCGGCCGCCGCTCCGGCGAGGACGCCGCCGAGCGCGCCAAGGGCCGCGGCTTCGACCCACGTCTCGCAACTCGGTCCTCGACCGACGAGGAGGCGCGGATCGCCGCGATCCTCGGCCGCGAGCACGGCTCGCGGCCGCCGCGTCTCCGAGATCAAGGCCGAGCTCGGCGCGACGATGGACTCGCAAGGTCGCCGTCTTCCGCGACGAGGAGGGCATCCAGGAGGCGCTCGAGATCGTCGCGCCGCCTCAAGGAGGAGGCCAAGGCCGCCTACATCGACGACCGCGGCACGATCTTCAACCAGGACGTGCTCGGGGCGCTCGAGCTGCAGAACATGCTCGACCACGCCGAGTGCGACCGTGCTCGCCGCCGCTCGAGCGCAAGGAGAGCCGCGGCGCCCAGTTCCGCACCGACTACCCCGAGCGCAACGACGAGGAGTGGCTCAAGCACATCGACGTCTCGACTGAACGGCGACGGGCCCGAGATCGGCTACTCGCCGGTGACCATCACCGACTGGCAACCGCAGGAGAGGACCTACTAGACCATGGCCGAGTACACGCTCAAGGTCCGCCGCTTCCAGCCCGAGTCCGACGACGACGACAAGCGCGGCGCCTACTGGGAGGACTTCGACGTCGAGCTCGACCCGACCCTCTCGGTCCTCGACGGGCTGCTTCAGGCCAAGAACGACCAGGACGGCACGCTCGCCGTCCGCTGCTCCTGCCGCGCCGCGATCTGCGGCTCCTGCGGGGTCAAGGTCAACGGCCAGTCCACGCTCGCCTGCAAGACGCAGCTCGGCGAGGCCGCCGAGGAGGCCGCGCGGATCCGCGTCGACCGACGGGCACCGACGACGGCGACGCCGACGCCCGCAGCCCGAGTCGATCACGTCGAGCCGATGGGCAACATGCCCGTGATCAAGGACCTCGTCACCGACATGGAGTCGACCCACTGGGAGAAGTATCCGCCGCGTCACGCCGTGGCTCCTGCCGAGCGGCCCCGCGCCCGAGCGCGAGCACATCGTCGCCGCCCGAGGCGATGGTCGACGTCACCCAGTCGGTCGCCTGCATCCAGTGCGGCGCCTGCGTCTCCGCCTGCCTCTCGATGGAGGCCGACCCCGACTTCATCGGCCCGGCCGCGCTCGCCAAGGCCTACCGCTTCGTCGGCGACCCGCGCGACGGCCAGACGACCGAGCGCCTCTACGACCTCGCCAACGACCCGCACGGGATCTACGACTGCACCCACTGCTTCTCGCTGCATCGACGCCTGCCCCAAGGGCGTCGCGCCGATGAACCAGATCATGCGGCTGCGCCGCCTCGCCGGCGACGAGCACGACATCGACGACGTCAACAACGGCCGCCACCACGAGCTCGCCTTCGTCAAGATCATCGAGAAGAAGGGCACGCTCGACGAGTCGCTGCTGCTGCAGGAGTCGTTCGCCCCCGGCGTCAAGGGCAAGCTGATGCCGACGCCTGGCCGCGATCAAGGGCATGCTCGGCTCGATCCCGACCGCGATCCGCGGCATCCGACCGGCAAGATGCGCTCGATCCCGAAGCTGATCCCGGGCGTCCACCACAAGCTTCCGGGCGACGCGCAGGACCACGTCAAGCGGATCTACGAGCGCGCCGAGGAGAGCCGGATCGAGCTCAACCTCTACATCATCGGCGAGGGCGGCGAAGACGAGGACGATCCCGGCGCCGAGGGCGTCGCCGCCGGCAGACGTCGCCCCCGAGCCCGACGAGCCGAAGGAGCTCGCATGAGCGAAGAGACATCATGAAGCTCGCCTACTGGCCCGGCTGCGTCTCGCGCGGCTTCACCCCGGAGCTGCACGGCTCGATGGCGCTGACGCGCCGAGCGTCCTCGGCATCGAGCTGGTCACCCTCGACCGCGCCAACTGCTGCGGCGCCGGCGTCATCGCCGAGCACAACCAGGAGCTCGCCGACACGCTCAACGCCCGCACCTTCGCGCTCGCCCAGCAGACCGGGCTGGCGATGATGAACATCTGCTCGACCTGCCAGGGCGCGCAGTCGGAGTGCCAGCAGCGCCTCGACGCCGACTCCGCCTACCGCGCGCACATCAACGAGACGCTCGAGCGGCGAGGGCCTCGAGTACGCAAGGACAAGGACGGCTTGACGAACAAGAACTTCCTCTGGCTGCTGGTCGAGGACTTCGGCCTCGACACCCTCGGCCGCCAGGTCAAGCGCCCGCTCGAGCGGCCTGCGCGTCGGCCCCTTCTACGGCTGCTACGTGCTGCGCCCGAAGACCCGCCTCGGCTACGACGAGTACCCCGACCGCGACCTCTACCTCGAGCAGGTGATCGAGGCCCTCGGCGGCCAGGTCGTCGACTACGACGGCGCCCGCCGCTGCTGCGGCTTCCCGGTCATCACGATGAACCGCGAGACCTCGCTGAGCCAGGCCGGCACCCACGTCGGCGACGCGATCGACGCCGGCGCCGACTGCCTCGTCACGCCGTGCCCGCTCTGCCACCTCAACCTGGACATGCAGCAGCCGGAGGCCGCCAAGGTCGTCGGCCGCGACCTCGGCCTCGCCGTCCTGCACCTGCCGCAGCTCGTCGGCCTGGCGCTCGGCTTCGAGCCGAAGCAGCTCGGGCATGCCGAAGCACATCGCCTCGACGCTCGGCGTCGAGACGGCGCTCGCCGGCGCGACGGCCTAGCGCTCTCGGGCGCGTCACTCACTTCAAGGTCGCGGGCGTCAGGGGTTGGCGCACGGGGCCTGTCGCCGGTGAGGGCGCACCCCAAATCCGCTTGGTTCACTTGGTTTGGGGCACGCCCTCACCGACGCCACCCGTGCGTCATCCCTCACTCCGGCGAGTGAGGCGC
>CAVUFM010000005.1:0-20561 GCA_963740845.1 uncultured Solirubrobacterales bacterium | reverse complement strand
CCTCAAGGAGGAGGCCGAGGGCGCCTGGATCGACGACCGCGGCACGATCTTCAACCAGGACGTCCTCGGCGCCCTCGAGCTGCAGAACATGCTCGACCAGGCCGAGCCGACCTGCATGGCCGCGCTCGAGCGCAAGGAGAGCCGCGGCGCGCAGTACCGCACCGACTACCCCGAGCGCAACGACGAGGAGTGGCTCAAGCACATCGACGTGTCGACGAACGGCGAGCGGTCCGAAGATCGACTACTCACCGGTGACCATCACCGACTGGCAACCGCAGGAGAGGACCTACTAGACCCATGGCCGAGTACACACTCAAGGTCAGGCGCTTCCAGCCCGAGTCCGAGGACGAGGACAAGCGCGGCGCCTACTGGGACACCTTCGACGTCGAGCTCGACCCGACCCTCTCCGTCCTCGACGGGCTGCTGCAGGCCCGCGACGGCGAGGACGGCACCCTGGCCGTCCGCTGCTCCTGCCGCGCCGCCATCTGCGGCTCCTGCGGGGTCAAGGTCAACGGCCAGTCCACGCTCGCCTGCAAGACGCAGATCGGCGAGGCCGCCGAGGAGGCGGCGCGGATCGCGCAGCGTCACGCCAACTCCGGCGCCGTCGGCCGCGCCGGAGATCGGTCAGCCCGACGCCGTCGGCGACGTCGCCACCGAGGGCGCAGCCCGCCTCGCACGCAACGGATCTCCGAAGGCCGCCCGAGATCGTCGTCGAGCCCATGGGCAACATGCCCGTCATCAAGGACCTCGTCGTCGACATGGAGTCGACCCACTGGGAGAAGTACCGGCGCGTGACGCCGTGGCTCCTCCCGAGCGGCCCTCCCCCCGAGCGCGAGTACATCGTCCCCGCCGAGGCGATGGTCGACGTCACGCAGTCCGTCGCCTGCATCCAGTGCGGCGCCTGCGTCTCCGCCTGCCTCTCGATGGAGGCCGACCCCGACTTCATCGGCCCCGCGGCGCTCGCGAAGGCCTACCGCTTCGTCGGCGATCCCCGCGACGGCCAGACGACCGAGCGCCTCTACGACCTCGCCAACGACCCGCACGGCATCTACGACTGCACCCACTGCTTCTCGTGCATCGAGGCCTGCCCCAAGGGCGTCGCGCCGATGAACCAGATCATGAGGCTGCGCCGCCTGGCCGGCGACGAGCACGACATCCAGGACGTCAACAACGGCCGCAACCACGAGCTCGCGTTCGTGAAGATCATCGAGAAGAAGGGCACGCTCGACGAGTCGCTCCTGCTGCAGGAGTCGTTCGCCCCCGGGGTCAAGGGCAAGCTGATGCCGTCGCTCGGCGCGATCAAGGGCATGCTGCAGTCCATCCCGACCGCGATCCGCGGCATCCGGACCGGCAAGATGCGCTCGATCCCGAAGCTGATCCCGGGCGTCCACCACAAGCTGCCGGGCGACTCCCAGCAACACGTCAAGCGGATCTACGAGACCGCCGAGGAGAGCCGGATCGAGCTCAACCTCTACATCATCGGAGAGGGCGGCGAGGAAGAGCACCTTCCTGGCCAGGAGGGCCCCGCCGCCGACATCGACGCCGCCGCCCAGGCGGAGGAAGTGACCCAGTCATGAAGCTCGCCTACTGGCCCGGCTGCGTCTCGCGCGGCTTCACCCCTGAGCTGCACGGCTCGATGGACCTCGTGGCGAAGTCGCTCGACATCGAGCTGGTCACCCTCGACCGCGCCAACTGCTGCGGCGCCGGCGTCATCGCCGAGCACAACCAGGAGCTCGCCGACACGCTCAACGCCCGCACCTTCGCCCTCGCCCAGGAGACCGGGCTGGCGATGATGAACATCTGCTCGACCTGCCAGGGGGCGCAGTCGGAGTGCCAGGAGCGCCTCGACGCCGACTCCGCCTACCGCGCTCACATCAACGAGACGCTGAGCGGCGAGAGCCTGTCCTACGAGAAGGGCAAGGACGGCTTCACCAACAAGAACTTCCTCTGGCTGCTGGTCGAGGACATCGGCCTCGACACGCTGAAGGCGGCCGTCAAGCGCCCGCTCGAGGGACTGCGCGTCGGCCCGTTCTACGGCTGCTACGTGCTGCGCCCGAAGACGCGCCTCGGCTACGAGGAGTTCCCCGATCGCGACCTCTACCTCGAGCAGGTCATCGAGGCCCTCGGCGGCCAGGTCGTCGACTACGACGGCGCCCGTCGCTGCTGCGGCTTCCCGGTCATCACGATGAACCGCGAGACCTCGCTGAAGCAGGCCGGCACCCACGTCGGCGACGCGATCGACGCCGGCGCCGACTGCCTCGTCACCCCGTGCCCGCTGTGCCACCTCAACCTGGACATGCAGCAGCCGGAGGCCGCGAAGGTCGTCGGCCGTGACCTCGGCCTCGCCGTCCTGCATCTCCCCCAGCTCGTCGGCCTCGCTCTCGGCTACAGCCCGAAGGAGCTCGGGATGCCGAAGCACATCGCCAGCACGGTGACGGTCAACGACCGCATCGCGACGCTGGCTTAACCAGTCGGACTTTTCAGAGCGCCGTGGCGTCGCCAACGGCGGCGCGGCGCCCCCGGCAGCACCGAGTGGCCGATTCCGCGCTGAGAGTCGCCGATTTCTGACCACTCGGTGATTCAGCGGGCCTTGGCCCCCGCGCGCTCGCTCAGTTGAACCAGACCGAGAAGGGCTCGAGCAGCAGGCCGACGTCCGCGCGCTTCGTCGCAACCTGGACGTCCGTGCCCGCGGGGCAGCCGGTCGTGTCGTAGGTCACCGCGCGGTGGTCAGCGGCTGGCCCGCGCCGTTCAAGTCCGTGACGGCGATCGCGTTGCGCACCGGGACGGTCGCGTCGACGCAGACGAAGTCCGGGCCTTCCGAGACCGTCACGTTCTTGGACCGCGCCGCGTCGAGCTGCATCTGCCCGCCGATGTAGGTGACGTGCGCGTAGGCGACGGCCGAGCCCGCCGGCCCCTGCGGCCCGGCAGGTCCCTGCGGTCCGGCGGGACCCTGCTGGCCCTTGACTGACCCGTCGAGATCCTTCGACGTCAGCGATCCGTCCTTGACGTCCTTGCCGGTGATCGAGGAGTCCTTGATCTGCTTGCCGGTGATCACCTTCGCGGCGGTGGCGGTGCCGGCCATCGCGAGGATCACCGCGACGAGGCTGACGGCCATCGGCGCGTTCGCCATGCGTTCCCAAAGCTTCTTCATCCCGTTCCCTTCGGTTGGCGCCACGCTCGCGGCGGCGCTGTGTTCCTGGTGCACAGGCACCGTCGCTTCGCTGCCTCAGGACGGCATCGGGGACCTCCCCAACCTCCGACGACGGGCGCCAGGGTGGCCTGCGATCCTCCAGTGCTGATGCTGCTCGGCAGGGACCCTGAGACGGCCCGGATCGACGCTGCGATCGCCGCCGCCGCCGCAGGCGGGAACGCGACGCTGGTCCTCGTGGGCGAGCCCGGAATGGGAAAGTCGGCCCTGCTCGCCGTCGCTCGCGACCGGGGCAACTCCGCGGGTCTGAGGGTCCTCGGGACGAGGGGGAACGAGTCGGAGGCCGGCCTCGCCTTCGCGGGCCTCTCACAGCTGATGGCCGGGACCGGCGGCTGCTTCGACGAGATCCCTGAGACGCAGCGGGATGCCCTGGCGACCGCGCTCGCCCTCTCCCCCGGCCCACCGCCTGACCGCTTCGCCGTCGCCGCCGGGCTGCTCAGCGTGGTCTCGGTGGTCGCCGAGCAGGCCGGTGGGCTCCTGATCACGGTCGACGACGCCCAGTGGCTCGACGGACCTTCCCGCGAGGCGATCATGTTCGCAGCGCGGCGACTCGGCCAGGACGGCATCGCCGTGATCGTCGCGAGCCGCCCCGACCCGCCGGCCGACCTCGAGGGCGAAGCGCTCGAACGAATCGACCTCGCCGGAATCGGAGCCGAGGCCGCGGCCGATCTCCTTCGCGCTTCGGCCCTGGGAGACATCGGCGACGAGCCGCTCCTGCGGCTCACCGAGGCGGCGGGAGGCAACCCGCTCGCCCTGATCGAGACGCCGCGGACGCTCAGCGGCGAGCAGCTCTCAGGCCGTGAGCCCCTGCCATCCCCGATCCGCCCTGCTGCGGCGATCGAACGCTCCTTCGCCGGGCGAGTCGGCTCCCTCTCCGAGGAGACCCAGCGGGTCCTCACCGTCGCCGCGGCCGCCGAGGACATCGATCGCGCGTCCCTGATCAGGGCGCTCGAAGCCCTCGGACTCGATCCGGCGTCGCTCGCGGAGGCGGAGCGCGCGGGAGTCGTCGAGTCGTCGGCCGGGCGGGTCCGCTTCTCTCACCCCGTCCTCAGGTCCGTCACCTACCACCGCGGAGTCGAGGAGGAGCGCAGCGCCGCGCACCTCGCCCTCGCCGATGCGGCAGCCCCCGAGGATCGAGCGCGCCGCGCCTGGCACCGGGCCGCAGCGGCTGGTGGACACGACGAGGAGGTCGCCGCCGAGCTCATCGCCGCCGCTGCCGAGGCGCGGGAGCGGGGAGCGCCCGCCTCCGCCGGGGAGCTGACCGCCCGGGCGGTCGACCTCACCGCAGACGCCGACGAGCGGGTGCGGCGAGCCCTCGCCGCGATCGAGGACCTGGTCCGCAGCGGCGACCCGATCCGAGCGCGAGCACTCGCCGAGAGCGCAGCGGCGGAGTCGGGTGCCAACCCCGACCTGCTTGCCGACACCAAGCGCGCGAGGGCGATGCTGCTGATGCGCTTCGGCGAGCTCACGCTCGCGCACGACCTGCTGCTCGAGCTCGCCGCCGAGACCGCCGACAAACGCCCGCAGATGGCCGCCCGGGCGCTGATCGAGGCCTCCCTTCGGGACCGCATGGTGGGCGACTACGCAGAGCTTGACCAGCTCGCCGCCAGGGCGCAAGCGCTCGCCGAGACGGCGGATCCGCCCGACGAGGCGGTCGTCGGCGTTGCCCAGCTGCAGCGAGCGATCGTCAACGTGCTCACCGGCGAGAGCGCGAAGGGCTTCGCGGTCATGCAGCGCCACGAGCCGCTCATGCTGCGGGGAGAAGCGGGCATCGCCACCGAGACGATGGTCGCCCCGATACACGCGAGCATCTGGGCCGAGGAGCTCGACTGGGCCTGGCGGATGCTCGCCCGGGTCATCGATGACGCTCGCTCGCGAAGCGCCCTTTCCGAGCTGATCTACCCACTGGCGGTGGCGGGTCAACTCGAGCTCCGAGCGGGCAACCTGGCGCTGGCCCGGGCACACGCGGAGGAGGCGATTGCGCTTGCGCTCGACAGCCGCCAGCTTCCCTTCGCGGCCCTGGGAATGGGGTTCGCGGCCGAGATCGAGGCGGCAATCGGGCTCGAGCAGCAGTGCCGGGAGCACGCTGCTCAGTCGATCGCCGTCTGCGACGCGCTCGACGCCACGGCGCTCGGCCTGTGGGGTCGGGTCGGCCTCGGGCTTCTGGGAATCGTCACCGGCGACGCCGAGTCGGCGATCGGCCCGCTCGAGGAGTGCGAGCGGGATGCGGCGAAGGTCCATTCGACCGACCCGAGCATCATGCAGTGGCGCTCGAACCTGATCGAGGCGTATCTGCGGGTGGGCCGCACCTCCGACGCGGAGGGAAAGCTGGAGGGGCTCGAGCGCGCGGAGCGTGAGATCGGCGGTTTCTGGAACCGCGGCGCGACGGCGCGATGCCGGGGCCTGCTTGGCACCGATGCCGAGATCGACGAGCACTTCGCCGCATCCATCGAGGCGTTCCACGCCGGCCAGATGTCGTTCGAGGAGGGACGCTCGGCGCTCGCCTGGGGCGAGCGGCTCCGAGCGCGCGCGGCGTCGCAGTGACTCCCGGGAGCACCTGCGCACGGCGCTGGCCCTGTTCGAGCGCTGCGGCTCGGCTCCGATGGCCGACCGCGCCCGCCGCGAGCTCGAGGCGACCGGCGAGACGGTCGCCGGCCATGCTCCCGAGCTGCGCGATCAGCTCACCCCGCACGAGCTGCGGATCGCGCTGCGCGTCGCCGCAGGGCGGACGAACCCGGAGGTCGCGGCGGAGCTCTTCGTCAGCCGCAAGACGGTCGAGCACCACCTCTCGCAGATCTACCGCAAGCTGGGAGTGCGCTCCCGGACGGAGCTCGCTCGAGTGATGGCCCCAGCGCTCCCGGAGCATCCGGAGAGCGCGAGGGCTCTCGCGGGACCGTAGCCCCGGGCGTCAGCCCACCAGCGAAGCGAGAGGCGCCCGGTCCCCAACCGGGCGCCCCGCACTTCAGATGGTCAGCCTGTGGCCGCACGCCCGCGCGGCTGACCTCGGTGTTGTCCTACTCGTAGTCGAGATCGTCGTTGATGAACCTGACCGGGACGTCGATCTCCCCGCCGTCCTCACCCGTGACCGTGCAGGTGAGCTCGGTGCCTTCCTTCGGATCGTCCTCGTCGCAGACCGTCGTAGAACGCCGCGGCGGAGAGCTGACGGATCGCCTCCCCCGGTGCGCCTCCGATCTGATCGGCGATCCCCAGGGCTGAGCCGAGCGAGTCGCGCGCCGCATCCGGAACCCCGGCTGGGAGGGTGTCGAGCCCGCTCGCGTAGAGCGACGCGAACACCGATCCGATCACGGCGACGCCGAGCGTCCCTCCGAGCTCGCGCGTCGTGTCGTTGACGCCCGAGCCGACGCCGGCGTTGGCCTCGGGGACCGCTCCCATGATCGACTCGGTGGCTGGTGCGGACGTGAGGCCCATCCCGGTGCCGAGCAGGATCATCTGGCCGGCGATCTCGAGGTAGCTGGTGGCGCCGTCGGCCGTCGAGGTCCAGAGGAACATGATCGAGGCGAGCAGGAGGCCGGTGGCGACGACGGCCTTGTTGCCGACCCGCACCGCGAGCACCGTGCCGACGACGGCCGCGGTTCCCGTCGAGAGGGCGACGGGCAGGAGGCGCAAGCCCGTCTCGAAAGCTCCGTACCCGCGCAGGAACTGGAAGTACTGGGTGATCAGGAAGATGAAGCCGAAGAGCGAGAAGAACGCGAGCATCACCGCGAGCGAGGCCGCGCTGAGGCGCCCGCTGCGGAAGAGCTTCACGTCGAGCAGCGGCGCCTTGACCCGGCGCTCGTAGGCGATGAAGCCGACGAGCAACGCCGCCGCCGCAACGAACCCGGCGATGGTGCGGCCGGCGAGCCAGCCCACCTCGGGCGCCTCGATCACCGTGTAGACCAGCGACAGGATCGCCAGGGTCGAGACGACGAGCCCGACGCGGTCGACGGCGGGACGGGCCGGGTCGCTCGAGGAGGGGACGAGCCTGACCGTGAGCGCGATGGCGGCCAGCGCGAGCGGGACCTTGAGCCAGAAGGTGGACTGCCATCCGAAGGCCTCGAGCAGCGCGCCTCCCACGATTGGCCCAAGCGCGACGGCGACGCCGGTCGTCGCTCCCCAGAGGCCGATCGCCTTCGCCCGGTCTCCGCGATGGGGAAGAGATGGACGATCGTCGAGAGGGTCGCGGGGAAGATGATCGCGGCGCCGACGCCCATCACGCGCGGCAGGCCGTGAGTGCGCCGCTGGTGTCGACGAGAGCGGCGGCGCCGTTGCCGACGGCGTACACGCCAAGGCCGACGAGCAGCAGCTCCTTGCGCCCGTAGCGGTCCCCGAGCGCGCCGGCGGCGAGGACGAGCGCGGCGAAGACGAGCGTGTAGGCGTCGACGATCCACTGCAGCTCGCGAGTGGAGGCGTCGAGCTCGGTCGAGAGGGTCGGCAGCGCGACGTTGACGATCGTCGTGTCGACGTTGACGGCGAACGCGCAGAGGAGGAGGACGAGAAGAGGAGCTAGCTTCATTTTCATATAGCGGCGACTTGTATATCAGATATCCCCGCGCTAGGATCGCCGGCGCATGCCCCGGAACTACGGACAAGTCTGCGGAGTCGCGCGCTCACTCGATCTCCTCGGCGAGCGTTGGACGCTGCTGGTGATCCGCGAGCTGCTCCTCGGACCGAAGCGGTTCGGCGCGCTCGAGGACGCGCTTCCCGGCATTGGGCCGAACCTGCTCAGCGCCCGGCTGTCGACGCTGATCGACGAGGGGCTGGTCGAGCGCTCGATGCTCGGCCCTCCTGCGTCGGCCGCGGCTACCGGCTCACCGAGCTCGGCGAGGGGCTGCGCGAACCGGTCGAGGCCCTCTCGGTCTGGGGCCTCGATCTGATCCGCGATCCCGAGGAGTCAGTTGCGCGAGGCGAGCTCGCCCGCGGCTCCTGGCTCGCCAGCTCGCTGGCGGCAGCCGCCGCCCGGAGCCGATCGGGCACCGATGCCGAGGGCTCCGTCGTCAACTTCGACATCGGCGGCGATCGCTTCTACATCGCGTCGACGACCGTCGGGCGAACGTCCGCCACGGCGAGCGGCTCGACGCAACCGCGAGCCTCACGTGCGACCTCGGCAGCTTCTACGAGATGACCCTCGACCCCTCAGCGGCGCCCGACCCCGCGGTGGCCGAGGTGCTGGCTGCATCGCTCCGCGAGGGGTCTGAACCCCGCTCAGGCGGCCATCGCGCCGGGCAGCTCGCGGCGCCCGCTGATGTCGAGCTTCCGGTAGGAGTTGGAGAGGTGGACCTCGACCGTCTTCGGCGTGACGAACAGCGCCTGGGCGATCTGCTTGTTGGTCTGACCCTCCGCGGCGAGGTCGGCCACCCGGCGCTCCGAGGGCGTCAGCGAGTCCGGCCCGCTGAGCGCGCTGCTGCGCGGCCGGGCACCCGTGGCATGCAGCTCGGAGCGCACGTGAGCGGCGAGCGGCGCCGCCTCGCAGACCTCCGCCAGCTCGAGCGCGCGGCGGAGCGGCTCCCTCGCCTCCGTCGGCTTGCGCTCGCGCCGCAGGAGCGATCCCTGAGCGCCAAGCGCCCGAGCGAGCTCCAGCCGCATCGGCGAGGCCTCGAGCAGCGCGACCGCGCGATCGAGGTCCTCGGTTCCCGCGTCCCGCTTGATCTCCCCGCGCAACCGCAGCACCCGGCCGATCGCCCCCGGCGCTCCCCAGGCCTCCGCGGCGGCGAGCTCGCGGTCGAGCGTCGTGATCGCCTCGTCGGTGCGGCCCAGGCCGTCGAGCGCACGCGCCTGGAAGGAGAGCGTCTGCGCGTAGGCGGGGTTCGTCCGCCAGTCGCAGAGCTCGGCGTGGCGGATCGCCATCGTCAACGCGTCCTCGAACTTCCCCCGCTCGAGCAGCAGCTCGATCTCGCACGAGCGCCAGAGCAGCGCCCCGTCGCCGGTCCCCTCCGGCGTGATCGCGTAGAGCACCTCCTCGGCGGCGTCGGCCTGGCCCCGCGCGAGCAGGGTGGAGCAGAGCAGGCCGTGGGCGTAGTCGAGCGTCGCGCCACCCAGGAGGGTGATCTGCTCGATCCCGGCGCGGAGGGACTCCTCGGCGGCGGGCAGCTCGCCGTGACGGAGCTCGGTGAAGCCGCGCCACAGATGCACGGTCAGGACGCCGAACATCGACCCCTGCTGGTGGGAGCGGGCGAGCGCCCGGTCCCAGACCTCGGTCGCCTCGGGCCGCTCGGCGGCCACGAGCACGACGTTGGCGACCACCCACGCGAGGCCGTTGTCGAGCTCGAGCGACGCCGCGAGCTCGATCGCGTCCGAGGCGAGCGCGGCGCACTCCTCGGCTGAGCCGCCGCGGTACATGAGGTCGTAGGAGGCCGCCGCCGAGAGGACGCCGTCTCCCCCGCTCGCGCCGTCGGGGAGCCGGCGCAGCGCCGCGAACCGGCCCTCCGCGTCGCGGACCCGGGCGCCGAAGTAGACGCTGGTGAGCTCGATCGACTCGATCATCTTCGCCAGGTCCGCGAGGCCTTCGGGCAGCTCCCCCGCCGCCTCCGCGGCGAGGTCGGCGGCTCGCCTGGGCGCTGCCGATGAAGAGCAGCGTGCGCGAGAGCGCGTAGGCCGCCGCGCCCTTGAGCTCGGGCGCCTCGAGCCGCTCGTAGGCCTCGCGCAGGTGGGAGACCGCCTGGTCGCGATTGGCCGCCTTCGCCTCGGCGACCCCGAGCTGGAGCGTGACCGCCGCCCGCCGCTGGTCGTCCAGTGGCTCCTCGCGCAGGCGCGCCAGCAGGTCGATCGCCACGTCGGAGGCGCCGCGGAGGCTCGCCTGCTCGGCCGCCTCGGTCAGGGCGTCGGCGACCCAGGGCTCACCGCCCGAGGGGCCGCGAGGAGCTGCGCGGCGACCTTCTCCGGCGGGGCGCCCGCCTCGCGCGCGAGTTGCGCGGCGCGGCTGTGCAGAAGCTGGCGCTCGCCGAGCGGGATCTCCTCGTAGATGGCGTCGCGGACCAGCGCGTGGACGAATCCCAGCGGCGCGCCGGCGCGGAGGATCTCAGCCTGCGCGAGCGCGCCCGTGATCCGGGCGACGTCGGCCACATCGCGCCCTCCGAGCGCGGCGATCGCGCCGATGTCGGACGCCGTCTCCCAGGATCGCCACCGCCCGCGCGACCTCGGTGGCCTCGGGCGGCAGCCCGGCGAGGCGCTGGCGGACGGTGCGGGTGACGGCCCGCGGCCCGACCTCGGCGATCGAGGCGGCCCCGGCGCGCGTGGGGCTCGCACCCTCCCGCGCCAGCGCTCCCAGGAGCTCGCCGAGCAGGAGCGGGTTGCCGCCGGTGGCGTCGAGGCAGGCCGCGGAGAAGGCCGCGTCGGAATCGCCGCCGAACCGCGAGGCCACGACCTCGCCCGTTGCCTCGAGGCTCAGCGCCGCCGGGCGCACCACCACGGTGGCGGGTCCGGAGCCGATGTCGGCGACGAGCGCCGGGTCGACGCCCGGGTCGGTGGTCCGCATGCCGGTGAGAACGCCAACCGACGTTCCCTCGAGCCGGTGGGCGAGGTAGGAGAGGAAGCGCAACGAGGGCCGATCGCACCAGTGGAGGTCGTCGACGACGAGCAGCAGCGGTTCGTCGTCGGCCACGTTGAGCGTCATCCAGTAGAGGCCGTGGAGGGCGGAGAAGGAGACGTCGCCGAAGGAGGCGGTGGGGTCGAAGGCGGCCTCCGCCGGGGCGGCCGCGCCGGCGAGGGCGGCGGCCTTGGCCTCCGGCTCGTGGAGGACCCCCTCGAAGAGCTGGTGGGCGACCCCGAAGGGGAAGCCCGACTCGAGCTCGCTGCCGCGGGCGGTGAGGGTCCTGATCCCGGTCCGTGACCGGGCCTCGGCGAGGAGCACGCTCTTGCCGATTCCGGCCGGCCCCTCGACGACGATCACCCTGCCCTCGCCGTTCTCGACCGCGGCGAGAGCCGCCTCGATCGCTTCGAGCTCCTGCTCTCGCTCGACCAGCTCGAGCTGCCCATCGGTACCCATCCGCGCGACCTTACAAAAAGCGCGACGGGGCCCCATCCGGGGCCCCGTCGCAGCTCATGCTCGTCTCTCGGGCGCTACTTCAGGCGCGTCAGGCTGACCTCCCACTTCAGGGTGGTCGTGTCGGCTCCCTCCGGGAAGACGATGGACTGATCGCCGCGGCCGATCGTGATCAGCTTCCCGATCTTCGGATCGAACACCTCGTTCACCGGCAGGTCGGCCACCTGGCTCTTGCCGAAGCTGTCGGCGGCGAGCAGACGCGGGTACATGCCGCTGCCGCAGTTCTCGAACGGATCGCTCCCGGCGTTGTCCTCGGGGCTCAGGGCGACCTTGCCCTTGCGGACGTAGTCGAACGTCATGTACCAGGGGGTGATCGTCTTGGTGCCGCAGTCGGGCGGGGTCGGGCCGCCCGGCACGCCGCCGCCGTTGTCGCCGCACTCGGCGGGAACGCTGCTGGCCGAGTGGCTGTGCGAACGGGTGATCCTCGCCTTCGTCGGCAGCCTCAGACCCTTGCGGCCCGCGGTGATGACGGGGTCCTTCACGCCGGGGATCCGGGTGAAGGTCACCACCACCGGCTTCGTGCTGGCGAACTTGATCGTCTCCTTCGAGTGGCTGCTGATCGCGGTGTCGCAGACATCGGTCGAGGCGTGGTCGTAGTCGGAGGTGTAGGTCTGCACGCCCTTGATCTCCGCCTTGAACCGCTGCTGGGTGGAGTTGAAGGCGGATGCGTTGGCGGCGAAGGCCGCCGCGAGCATCCCGATCGCCAGCAGGGCCGCCAGGGTCATCTCGGTCCGGATCTTCATGGTCGTTTCTCCGTTCTCTCTCTGTGTCTCTGTGTGCTCTGTTCTCAGGGTGTGTTCAGTCGATCGGGTGGTTGCCGTGGAGGCGCCCATCCGGGTCGACGCTCGCCCGCACCTCGCGCAGCCGCGCGAGCGTCCTCGGGCCGTGGATCGACTCCGCCTCGACCGTCGCCTCCGCGAAGTTCGCGTAGTGCCGGCCGCCGTCGACGACCTCGAGCGCCTCCCGTGCCCGCGCCAGCGCGGCGCGGAGCGGGGGCCCCATCTCGGGGACGGCGAGGATCCCGACGCCGAAGGTCATGTACCGGCCCTCGAGCGCGCCGAGCGCGCCGCTTCCCTCCTCGCGCCTCCCGAGCGCGCCACCGATGTGGCGGAACTCGTAGGAGAGGATCGGCGCGTCCGTTCCGGGCCCGACCGCCGCAACCAGCGCGGCGAGCGACTCGGCGTCGAGGTCGGCGAGCATCTGGTGGTCGCCGTGGCCGGGCACGGGCCCCGGGGGGTCCATGTGGAGGGCCAGGAGATCGGCGGGAGCCTGCATCGCGAACGTGTCCATGACCGGCCCGAGCTCGCGCAGCGGCGCCATCAGCTCGGCTCCCCGCTCCTCGGAGCCGAGGAACGCGGCCTCGATCACCGTGAACGAGTTGCCGCGGAGCGGCTCCGGGATGTCGGGGAGCGGCGGGAAGCGCAGCATCCGGCCGGAGGAGGAGACCTCCTCGGGCGCGGTGACGCTCCAGCGCCGCCATGCCTCGAGCACCTCGCCCGCCCGCTCGAGCGGGAAGAACAGCGCGCCGGCGTACACCTCGCAGATCGGCAGCAGGCCGAACTCCATCGCGGTGACGACGCCGAAGTTCCCGCCGCCTCCCCGGATCGCCCAGAAGAGCTCCGGATCGGTGTCGGCGGTGACGCGCCGCTGCTCGCCGGCGGCGTCGACGAGCTCGACCGCGGTGACCCGCTCGGAGGCGAGGCCGTGCTTGCGGGAGAGCCAGCTGACGCCGCCCCCGAGGGTGAACCCGACGACGCCGACGTCGTGGGAGGAGCCGGCCAGGGCGGCGAGCCCGTGCGGCGCCGCGGCGGCGACGACCTCGCCCCAGAGGACACCCGCGCCGACCCGGGCGGTGCTCGTCTCGGGATCGACCGCGACCTCGCGCATCCGCTCGGTCTTGATCAGGAGGCTGTCGCCGAGCGGCCCGTAGGCGGAGGCGTTGTGGCCGGTGCCCTGAACGCAGACCCGAAGGCCCGCCGCGGCTGCCGCGCGCACGCCGGCGGCGACGTCGTCGGCGCTCTCGGGGAGCAGGACGGCGGCCGGGTGCTGGTCGACCGCCAGGTTCCAGGCGGAGCGCGCCTCGTCCCAGCCGGCCTCGCCCGGGAGGTGGAGGTCGCCGGCGATGGCGGCGCGGAGGGCCTCGGCGTCGAGGGCGGTCTCAGCGGGCTGGTCGGTGGTGGCGGTGGGGTTCATCTCGGCTCCTCGGGATCGATGGCTCAGGTCTGAGTCCATCCTGCGTCCCGGGAGGCCCCCTGCCATCGAGGGCAACCCCTAACTGCACCCCCAAGGTTTCGCCGCCCCCACCCCCGAGGGGCGCGTTCACGGACCCGCTTCGCCCCCGCTCTCTAGACTCGTCCGCGGTGTGCCGGGAAGCCTGGTCGGCGTTGGCGAACGACGCGACCCATGGAGGCCCCCGTACCCACACCCGAAGACACCGCTGAGGACCCGACCGTCCGCGAGCGCGCGGCCGACCGAGCCGGGGCGCTCGCCGAGTTCCTCCGCGAGGAGACCACCGGCGGCAAGATCCTCCTGGCGGCCGCCGCGGTCGCGCTGATCTGGGCGAACGTCGCCGGCGGCTCCTACGACGACTTCTGGCACTCCCACCTGGCGATCGGCCCGGACTGGATCGAGCTCGATCTCTCCCTGGCGCACTGGGCCTCCGACGGGCTGCTGGCGATCTTCTTCTTCGTCGCCGGGATGGAGCTGAAGCGGGAGCTGCTGACCGGAGAGCTGAGCAATCGGCGCGCGGCGACCCTTCCCGTCTTCGCGGCCGTCGGCGGCATGATCGTCCCCGCGGTCATCGCCCTCGCCGCGTCGGGTGGAGCCGCCGCCGACGGCGGCGCCTGGGCGATCCCGACGGCCACCGACATCGCCTTCGCGCTCGGCGTGCTGGCCGTGGCGGGCGCATCCATGCCCGCCGGCGCGCGGGCGATGCTCCTGTCGATCGCGGTCGTCGACGATCTGCTGGCGATCGCGCTGATCGCGGTCCTGTTCACCAGCGGCCTGTCTCTTCCCGTGGCTGGTGGCCGGCATCGCCGGTTGCGTGCTCTACCGCCTCGCCTTCAGGTTCCGGCTCGAGTTCCCGGCGCTCCTGATCGCGATCGCGGTGGTCGTCTGGATCTGCATCCACGCGAGCGGGATCCACGCGACGGTCGCCGGGATCGCGCTCGGACTGCTCACGCCCGCCCGTCCGCGCGAGGGCGAGTCCGAATCGGTGGTCGAGCGCTTCGAGCACCGGGTCCACCCGATCTCCGCCGGGATCGCCGTGCCGGTGTTCGCGCTCGCCGCGGCGGGGATCTCGGTCGCCGCGATCGGCGACGCCGCCGGTGAGCCGATCGCGATCGGCGTCCTCTGCGGCCTGGTCGTCGGCAAGGTCGTCGGCGTCCTCGGTGGCGGCGCGATCGCCTCCAAGCTGGGAGTCGGCGCGCTCCCCGAGAACGTCAGGTGGGCGGACGCGGTTCCGCTGGCGGTGCTCTGCGGCATCGGGTTCACCGTGAGCCTGCTGATCTCCGAGCTCGCGCTCGGGGACACCGAGCAGCAGGAGCAGGTCGCGGGCTCGGTGCTCGTCGCCTCGCTGATCGCCGCGGTCGCGGCGATCGTCCTCCTGCGCGGACGTACTCGCGTCCACGAGGATGAGCGCTGATGGCCGTCGCCGTGATCACCTTCGTCCTCGCGATCGGGCTGATCGCGACCGAGCGCGTCGACCGGACGAAGGTGGCGATGCTCGGCGCCGGCATCGTGGTGCTGCTCGCCGGGTCGGGCTTCGATCAGGAGCACGCGATCGAGGCGATCGACTTCAACACGATCGGGCTGCTCGCGGGGATGATGATCCTCGTCGTCCTCACCCGCTCGACCGGGGTCTACGACTACATCGCGATCCGGGCTGGGCAGTTCTCGAAGGGTCAGCCGTTCCTGATCGTCCTCTCGCTGGCGGGCACGACCGCGCTGCTCTCGGCCTTCCTCGACAACCTGACGACGATCCTGCTCATCGTCCCGGTCACCTTCCTGCTCTGCGACGCGCTGGACATCGACGCGATCCCGCTGATCGTCATCGAGGTGATCGCCTCCAACATCGGCGGCACCGCAACCCTGATCGGCGACCCTCCGAACATCATCATCGCCGGCGCCACCGGCCTCTCGTTCAACGAGTTCCTCGTCAACCTCGCGCCGATCGCGGCGATCACGTTCGTGATCGTCGTCGGCGGGCTCTACCTGGCGTTCAGATCGAAACTCCAGGTCGAGGAGAAGAACCGGAAGTTCGTGATGGAGATGGACGCCGCCTCGTCGATCCGAGACGCCGACGAGCTCCGCCGGACGGGGCCGGTCCTGATCGGCACGATCGTCCTGTTCTTCGCCCATCAGGCGCTGGGAATCGAGCCCGCGACGGTGGCGTTGCTCGGTGCGACGGTCGCGCTGCTCGTCACGCAGCAGAAGCTCGAGGACGACGCTCTCGAAGATCGAGTGGCCGACGCTGTTCTTCTTCGTCGCGCTGTTCGTCATGGTCGGGGCGCTCGAGGCGACGGGCGCGATCGACAAGGTCGCTGAGGGCGTCGCGTCGGCGACCGGGGGAAACCGCACCGCGGAGCTCGTCGGAGTCATCTGGGTCAGCGGGATCGGCTCGGCCGATCGTCGACAACATCCCGTTCACGACGGCGATGATCCCGGTGGTCGACGGGCTCAACCAGAGCGACGACAACGCCTACTGGTGGGCGCTGTCGCTCGGTGCCTGCTTCGGCGGCAACGCGACGATCATCGCCGCGGCCGCGAACGTCGCGGCCTCCGGTCTCGCCGAGCGGGCCGGTCAGCCGATCGGCTTCGTCCGCTTCCTCAAGTTCGGGATTCCCGCCACCCTGGTCTCGCTGGTCCTGGCGACCGGCATGGGTCCTCGTCCTCTACGTGCTGCTATGAACGTCGCCTGATGTCCGACTCGATCGCACGCGCAACGATCCGCGAGATCACCCCGCTGAGGACCACCGACACCATCGGCGGCGCCGCGCGGCGGCTGATCGAGGAGGAGCTGCCGGCGCTCCCCGCCGTCGACGCCGACGGCAAGTTCAAGGGGATCTTCGGGGAGCGGGAGTTCATGGCGGCCCTCTTCCCCGCCTACGTCGACACCCTGGAGTCGGCGGCGATGGTCCGGCGCTCGCTCGACGAGACGATCGATCGCCGCTCCGGGTGCGTCGGGCTCGAGATCGCCGAGCACATGACCACCGACCACGTGGTCGTCGAGGACGAGTACTCCGACACGCAGCTCGCCGAGATCTTCCTCCACCACCGGGTGCTGATCGCCCCGATCGCGACCAAGGGCGAGGTCCACGCGCTGATCACCCGCGACGACTTCTTCCGCAAGCTCTCGGCGATGGTCCTGGAGGCGGACGCCGCGAGCTAGAGCGCCGGACGCCGGTGCCCGGCCGGCTCGCCGGAGGCCTAGACGACGTCCCGTGGTCCCATATGGACCACAGCGCGTAGTTCACGGCGGCCCCGACGCACGGCTCCCCGCCTACAGCGCCGCGATCTCCTTCGCGACCCGCTCGCCTGAGCGCACCGCGCCGTCCATGTAGCCGTTCCACACGGCGCTGGTCTCCGAGCCGGCCCAGTGAACGCGGCCCTCGGGCTCGCGCAGCAGATGGCCGTAGTCGGTCCAGGTTCCCGGCGCCAGATGCGCGCCGTAGCCGCCGCGGATCCACTCCTCGTTCGCCCAGTCCTGCTCGACGTACTCGAGCGGCTCGAGCGCCTGCGGGCCGAAGTAGGCGGCGAGGTCGCCGAGGACCGAGCTTGCGCCGCTCCTCGGCGCTCAGCCCTCCGGCGATCCGACCGTGCCGCCCCTCGAGGAAGCCGAGGAGGACGCCGCAGGAGCCGTCCCGCGGGGAGTTGTCGAACGTCACCGCGAGCGGCCGGACCAGCCCGCCCGCCTGCCCCGAGAGGTTCCGCTCCCGCCAGAACGGGCGCTCGTAGCGCGCCTGGCACTTGATCACGTAGCCGGGCGGCATCTTCGCGTGGAGCTGCGCGCGGCGGCCGCTCAGCGACGGCGAGAACGAGATCCGCGGGATCACGGCGGGAGCGACCGCGACGACGACGCGATCGACGTCGACCTGCCCCCAGTGGCCGCCGACCGTGACGCCGTCGGCGGTCTGCGCGATCGAGAGCACCGGGGAGCTCAGCCGGACCGCGTCGCCGAGCTCGGCCGCCATCTGCAGCGAGATCTCCTGGGAGCCGCCCTCGAAGCGGGAGTCCTGCGCGCCGTCGGACGTGCGCAGGAGGTTGTCGAGGTTCTGGCCCGAGTGGCAGTAGAAGAGGAAGTGGAGCATCGAGATGTCCTCGGGCTCAGCCGAGAACACCGCCTCGACCATCACCCGGAGCGTCTCGCGGCCGAGCCGGGTGCGGATGTTCCGCCGCGACCACGAGGCGACGGTCTCCGAGTCGAGCCGCCGCGCGTTCCGGCCCTCCCAGGGCGCCTCGAGCGGGACCTTCTTCGCCAGCCGGTCGATCCGCAGCTGCGCGAGGCCGAGGTCGGCGATCACGTGCGGCGGCAGGCCGAAGTAGTCGTCGTCGAAGCGCTTGAGCTCGCCCTTCTTCAGCTCGACGAGGTTGTCGCCCTCGTCCCAGCTCCTGTAGGTGCCGATTCCCAGCTCGGCCGCGAGCGCGCTGACCCGGTCCTGGGTCGGGCCGACCCACTGGCCGCCGATCTCGACGACGGTCCCGTCGTCGAAGGTGTGGTTGAGCGTGCGGCCGCCGACGCGGTCCTGCGCCTCGAGGACGGTCACCTCCGCGCCGGCCCGGCGGAGCTCCCGGGCGGCGGTCAGCCCGGCGAGGCCGGCGCCGACGATCGCTACTGAGGGGGCACCGGCACTCATCCGCGCCCAGCCTACTTCGCGCTGTACCAGTCGACGTACTTGCCCGCAGGCCTCGCTCAGCGGGACGCGGCGGACGGCGTCGGCGGCGGTCGGCGTGGCCGTGAGGGAGCGCAGGTGGGCCTCGTTGGGAGCGTGGATGGCGCGCGCGAGCAGGTTGGGCTCGACCGGCTCGACCGTGACCTCGACCGACTCCGACCCGTCCGAGTGGACGTAGGCGACCGGGAACGTCGGCGTCTCGCCGCGGAAGTCGAGGTTGGCCGGAATCGTCTCGTCGAGGCCGATCTCCGGCGCGGTCACGTGCAGTGGCCGGCGGCTGTCGTACTCGAGCGAGATCAGCCAGTGATCGGCGCCCGCCAGGTCGATCGTCTGGGTCGCCGGGGAGCCGTCGCTCGCGGTCGCTGATGGCTTCCACCCGGACTCGGGCTCGACCGGCGGCACCGGGTCCCAGACAACCGCGAAGCCGTCGGCCTCGCTGATCGCGCGCCCCTCGGGGTCGGTGCAGTCGAGCTCGGCGCCGATCGCCGTCCCCTCGTCGAGAGTGCTGCGGCGGCCGACCGGGCCGGTCCGTTCGTAGAGCACGTAGGTGTCGGTGCGGACCGCCTCCTCGAAGCGCGGCGGAAGGTCGGAGACCGGGCCGCCGGCCGTCGTCAGGATCCAGTCGAAGCGGTCGATCTGGCGCGGGTAGAGGACGTCGATGTCGAACTTCTCCCCTCCCCCCTTCCCCTTCTTGAAGCGCGGGCGGATGTCCTCGACGTCGTAGAAGTTGGCGACGACGCCGGTGATCTCGCCCGAGCCCCGGAGCTCCCAGCCGATGAAGTCGTCGCGGCCGAGGAAGAGGACGTCCTCCCCCTGGACGGCGTCGCGGATGTCGGCGAGCCCTTCAGCGTGGTCGTCGGGAGCGACCGGCGCCTGGCGGACGACCAGGAAGGCGGAGAGCGCGGCGCCTGCGGCGAGGACGACTCCCAGCGCGATCAACGGCCGCGAGCGGGAGCCGAGCGTGCCCTGGACGGCGACGAGCATGACCAGCGGCGCCGCGATCGCAAGGCCCTTCGCGGCGACGTAGGGGCTGCCGATGATCGCGAGGAGACCCCAGACCGCGATCGCGGCGACCGCGGCGGCGGGGACGATCAGGCCGCGACGGCTCACGGCCGCGCGAACCAGCCCGGCGGCGAAGGCGGCCAGCGCGATGGCCGCTCCCAGATAGACACCGAGGGTCGGGCCGCTCGCGCCGGCGGCGGTCGTGCGGAAGTCGCCGGCCGGCCAGATCCCGAACATCTCGAGCGGGGAGAGCGAGCCGCGGAGGTTCCCGAGCCGGGAGCCGAAGCGGTCCGGGTTCAGCGCCGAGACCTGGCTGAAGTTGGAGATCCGGCTCCACTCCTGAGCGGTGGCGATCAGGAGGATCACGAGGACTCCCGCCGCATACGGCGCTACGCGCCGGAGCCAGTCGTCGGGCAGGGTCGGGCGCGGCTTCACGAGGAGGAGCCGGGCCGCAACGATCGCCGCGCCGACGACCGCCGCCCAGAGCAGCCCCGGCAGCGAGTAGACGAAGACGATGCCGGCGACGATCACGCCGAGCGGGAGGACGCGAAGGACGGGATGGGCGCCGGGGGATCCGCGACGCCGTCAGCCTGCCTCGCCATCCGGCCGCAGCCCGATCAGGGAGCCGAGCGCGAGCGCGCCTCCCAGCAGCAGCACCGACATCATCGGCTCCTTGAACGCTCCCTGCATCAGGTAGGCGATGCCGAGGTAGGCGAGCGCGACGAGGCAGGCGCCGAGGATCCGGCGCACCCGCCCGAGGCCGGTCAGGCCGCCGAGCGCGACCAGGCCGAGGAGCGGTGCGAGCGCGAGCGTGAAGCCGACGAAGACGTCGACGAGGTCGGCGCCGGTGACCGAGGCGATCGCGGCGACCAGCGCGTGCGGGCCGATCGGATAGCCGCCTTGACGAATGAGGGGACGGGGTCCTGCGGGTCCGCGATGTGGTCGGCGATGATCAGGTGCGAGGCCATGTCGTCGTTGACCAGGCCGACGCCGAGGCTGCCGACGTAGCCGACGAGCGCGAAGGGAATCGCCGCCGCGAGCACCGTGACGAGCAGCACGGGAGCGCCGAGGACGCGCCCCCTCCCCGAGGCCGGTGACCCGGCCGCGCAGGACGACGCCCGAGGCGATCACGACGACGCCGAGCGCGATGGCCGCGGTGACCGCGTGGCCCGGTAGGCGGATCGTGATCCCGGCGACGACGAGGAGCGCGGCGAGGCCGAAGGCGGGTGCGAGCCAGGAGAGCGGCTGCGGACGTCCGTGCGTCGCCCCCGCGGCTAGGGAGGCGAGGGCCTGGCCGACGAGCACCGATGCGCCGAGGACCAGGACGAGAGACGCGACGGCTCCGGCCACCGCGGCATCGTAGGCGACGGGGGCGGAATCTCAGCCCCGGGCGCCCGCTCGGCTCGCGAGCGCTAAGCGGCCA
>CAVUFM010000004.1:0-102619 GCA_963740845.1 uncultured Solirubrobacterales bacterium | reverse complement strand
CGGAAGTCGCCGGCCGGCCAGATCCCGAACATCTCGAGCGGGGAGAGCGAGCCGCGGAGGTTCCCGAGCTGGGAGCCGAAGCGGTCCGGGTTGAGCGCCGAGACCTGGCTGAAGTTGGAGATCCGGCTCCACTCCTGCGCGGTGGCGATCAGGAGGATCACGAGGACCCCCGCCGCGTACGGCGCTAGCGCCGGAGCCAGTCGTCGGGCAGGGTCGGGCGCGGCTTCACGAGCAGGAGCCGGGCCGCCACGATCGCCGCGCCGATCGACCGCCGCCCAGAGCAGCCCCGGCAGCGAGTAGACGAAGACGATGCCGGCGACGATCACGCCGAGCGGGAGGACGCGAAGCACGGGATGGGCGCCGGGGGATCGCGCGCCGGCGGCCTCGACCGCCATCCGGCGCAGCCCGATCAGGGAGCCGAGCGCGAGCGCGCCTCCCAGCAGCAGCACCGACATCATCGGCTCCTTGAACGCTCCCTGCATCAGGTAGGCGATCCCGAGGTAGGCGAGCGCGACGAGGCAGGCGCCGAGGATCCGGCGCACCCGGCCGAGGCCGGCCAGGCCGCCGAGCGCGACCAGCCGAGCAGCGGTGCGAGCGCGAGCGTGAAGCCGACGAAGACGTCGACGAGGTCGGCGCCGGTGACCGAGGCGATCGCGGCGACCAGCGCGTGCGGGCCGATCGGATAGCCGCCCTTGACGAAGCTGGGACGGGGTCGCTGGGGTCGGCTGATGTAGTCGGCGATGATCAGGTGCGAGGCCATGTCGTCGTTGACCAGGCCGACGCCGAGGCTGCCGACGTAGCCGACGAGCGCGAACGGAATCGCCGCCGCGAGCACCGTGACGAGCAGCACGGGAGCGCCGAGGACGGCGCCCTCCCCGAGGCCGGTGACCCGGCCGCGCAGGACGACGCCCGAGGCGATCACGACGACGCCGAGCGCGATGGCCGCGGTGACCGCGTGACCCGGCAGGCGGATCGTGATCCCGGCGACGACGAGGAGCGCGGCGAGGCCGAAGGCGGGCGCGAGCCAGGAGAGCGGCTGCGGGCGTCCGCGCGTCGCCCCCGCGGCTAGGGAGGCGAGGGCCTGGCCGACGAGCACCGATGCGCCGAGGACCAGGACGAGAGACGCGACGGCTCCGGCCACCGCGGCATCGTAGGCGACGGGGGCGGGATCTCAGCCCCGGGCGCTCGCTCAGCTCGCGAAGCGACTAAGCGGCCAGCGCGGTCTCAGGGACCCGCACGAGGTCCCGGTCGACGAGCAGCTGCGCGACCTGGACGGCGTTCGTCGCCGCTCCCTTGCGCAGGTTGTCGCCGACGATCCACATGTTCAGGCAGCGCTCGTGCGAGGGGTCGCGCCGGATCCTCCCGACGTAGACCTCGTCGCTGCCCTCGACCTCGGTCGCCATCGGGTAGATGCCGTCGGCCGGGTCGTCGAGGACGACGACGCCGGGCGCGCCGGCGAGCAGCTCGCGCAGCTCGTCGGGCGAGAGCGGCTCGCGGGTCTGGACGTTGACCGACTCCGAGTGCGCCCCGAAGACCGGGACGCGGACGCAGGTGGCGGAGATGCCGAGCTCGTCGCCGGCTCCCAGGATCTTCCGGGTCTCGGCCATCATCTTGCGCTCTTCGGTCGTGTAGTCGTCGCCGTCCTTGAAGGTCTCGACCTGCGGCAGCACGTTGAAGGCGATCGGGTGCGGGTAGATGCTCGCCTCGGGCTCGTCTCCCTGCAGGACGGCACCGGTCTGGGTCCGCAGCTCCTCGATCGCGCGCTGGCCGGTTCCCGACACCGACTGGTAGGTGGAGATGACGAGCCGCTCGATGCCGACGCCGTCGGCGATCGGCTTCAGCGGGACGACCATCTGCATGGTCGAGCAGTTGGGGTTGGCGATCAGGCCGCGGTGGTCGGCGGCGGCGTCGGGGTTGACCTCGCTGACGACCAGCGGGACGTCGTCGTGCATGCGCCAGTAGCTGGTGTTGTCGACGACGACGGCTCCGGCGGCGATCAGCTTCGGCGCCCACTCGGCGCTGACGCTGCCCCCGGCCGAGGAGATCACGAGGTCGAGCCCCTGGATGGACTCGTCGCTGAGCTCCTGGACCTCGACCTCGCCGCCGGCGAAGGGAAGCTTCCTGCCCGCCGAGCGCGCGGAGGCGAGCGGAACGAGCTCACCGACCGGGAACGAACGCTCCTCGAGCACCTTCAGGACGGTCGAGCCGACCGCCCCGGTCGCGCCGAGGACGCCGAGCCGGAGGCCCGCTCATGAGCCGCTGACCTTGGCGCGGTGATGGACGCCCGTGGGCTCCTCGCGCTGGACCGCATCGGCGCCGAGGTCGAAGCTCTCGTGGAGCGCCTTGACCGCGTCGGCGACCCGATCGGAGGAGATCACGCAGGAGATCTTGATCGGGGAGGTGGAGATCATCTCGATGTTGATCCCCTCCTCGCCGAGGACGCGGAAGACCTGAGCGGCGACGCCGGGGTGGCTGCGCATGCCGGCGCCGACGATCGAGACCTTGCCGATCCGCTCGTCGGTGAGGATCTCGCCGGAGCTCAGGCCGGTGCCCTTGATGGCCTCGACGGCGCCGGGAAGGTCGTCGCGGGTGACGGTGAAGGAGAGGTCGGCGCCGTGCTCGGTGGAGACGGGCTCGTTCTGGATGATCACGTCGACGTTGACGTTCGCCTCCGCGAGCGCGGTGAAGATCCGCCCGGCCATGCCAGGCTCGTTCTGGACCCCGGCGAGGGTCACGCGCGCCTCCTCGTCGGAGTGCGCCACAGCTGTTACTAGAGGGCGTTCCATGGTCTCGTTCTCGGAGACGACGAGGGTACCGGTGCCGCTGTCGAACGACGATCGGCAGTGGATCGGGATGTCGTGGTTGCGCGCGTACTCGACGCTGCGCAGCTGCAGGACCTTCGCCCCGGAGGCGGACATCTCGAGCATCTCCTCGAAGGAGACGACGGGAAGCTTCCGCGCGTTGGGAACGATCCGCGGGTCGGCGCTGAAGACGCCGGCGACGTCGGTGTAGATCTCGCAGACGCTGGCCTTCAGCGCGGCGGCGAGGGCGACGGCGGTGGTGTCGGAGCCGCCGCGGCCGAGCGTGGTCACGTCCTTGGACTCGGTCGAGACGCCCTGGAAGCCGGCGACCAGCACGATGTTGTCCTCGTCGAGCGCCGCCCGGATGCGGTCGGCGCGGACGTCGATGATGCGGGCCTTCGTATGGGAGCTGTCGGTGACGATCCCAGCCTGGGAGCCGGTCAGCGAGATGGCGGAGTGGCCGAGGTCGGTGATCGCCATCGCGCACAGCGCGCACGAGATCCGCTCCCCGGTCGAGAGCAGCATGTCCATCTCGCGCGGCTCGGGACGGTCGGAGATCTCCTGCGCCTGGCGCACCAGGTCGTCGGTGGTCTTGCCCGCGCGCCGAGAGCACCGCGACGACGCGGTTTCCCTTCTCGCGCTCGGCGACGATCCGCGCGGCGGCGCGCTTCAGGTCCTCGGGCCCGGCGACGGAGGTGCCGCCGAACTTCATGACGACGGTCTCGGCCTGCGCGGCGGTGGGTGTCTCTGCGGCTGACATCGAACCGGTGAGGATAGAGCGGCGGTGTGATTGGATCGCGCCTCCCATGGGGGCGTTTCTGACCACGCGTCGCCGAACGCTCGCCATCGTCCTCGCCATCGCGGTGGTGGCTGCGGTCGTCGTGGTCGTCGCGGCTTCCGGGGGTGGCGACGGCGACGGCGCGTTCGGCCGACGCAACGGTCGAGGAGACCGGACCCGCCGAGGCGCCCGCTCCGGACCTGGACGAGCGAGGAGATCGGCGAGCTCGTCGACGGGGTGATCCTCGCGGGGTTCGAGGGGAGCGACCCCGGCGCGGAGATCGTCGGCGAGGTCGGCGACCACGCGCTCGGCGGCGTCCTGGTCCAGAGCGAGAACTGGGCCGGGGCCGGTCCGGGGAAGAAGCTCGTCTCCGCGATCCGCGACGCGGGCTCGAAGGACGACCGCGATCCGCCGCTGATCGCCGTCGCGCAGGAGGGCGGGAACTACCGCGCGCTCCCCGACCTGCCGCCGGACGAGCGCGAGATCGAGATCGGCGACGCCGGCGATCCCAAGCGTGCCGCCGAGTGGATGGAGGGCTCGGCGAAGGCGCTGCGGGACGCGGGCTTCACCCTCGACCTGGCGCCGATCGCCGACGTCGCGACGCTCGACTCCCCGATCGCCGACCGGGCGTTCTCCGACGACCCCGGCGTCGCCGCCGAGATGACCGCGGCGGCGGTGGAGGCCTGCGCCGACGTCGGCATCGCGTGCGCCCCCGCCCACTTCCCCGGTCTCGGCGGCGCCTCCCAGAACACGGACGCCGGCCCGGCTTCGGTCGGGCTCGACGCCGGGACCCTGAGCGGCCGCGACCTCGTCCCGTTCGCCGCGGCGTTCGAGGCGGGCGCCCCGGCCGTCGTGATCTCGAGCGCCTTCTACACGGCCTACGACCCGGTGACGCCCGCCTCACTGACGCCGGCGATCGCCACGGACCTCCTGCGCGAGGAGGCGGGCTTCGAGGGCGTCGCGATCAGCGACGACCTCTCGAGCGGCGCGATCGAGGCGGTCAACACGCCCGGCGACGCCGCGGTGAAGGCCATCGCGGCCGGGGTCGATCTCGTCCAGGTCGGGGATCCGAGCGCCGTCGAGGACGTGCGCAAGGCGCTGACCGCGGCGGTCGAGGACGGCTCCCTGAGCGTCGATCGCGCTCCAGGAGGCGGCCGGACCGGGTGGCCGAGCTGAAGAGGTCCCTGGCGAAGAAGTAGAGGGCTGGGCTTCCGCGCGGGCGTGAGTCACACCGAGTGGCGGTTATCGGCCGTATACGGGCCGATTTTCGCCACTCGACGTCTGCGCGGCAGCGCTACTCGGGCGCGGAGGCGATCGCCTCGCGCAGCGCCGCCTCCAGCGTCGCCGCGACCTCGGCCGGCTGCTTGCCCTCGGTGCTGAGCACGAGGTCGACGCCGCTGATGCCCCTCGGGCATCGAAGCCGCCAGCGCGCGCGAGGCGTTGAGCAGCTCCGGCAGCCCCTCCCACCCCGGCGGCTCGCGGGCGAGGATGCGGTCGCGGAGCGTCTCCGGGTCGGCCTCGAGCCGCACGACCATGGAGCGGTCGGCGCCGGTCGCGGCGAGAACCGCCTCGCGGTAGGCGTCGTCCTCGAGCGTCGCCGTGACGATCAGCAGCGGCGTGTCGATCTCGCGTAGGAGCCGGCGAGCATCGCGACGTGGTTGACGGCCCGGTCCCGCTCGATCGGCGGGTGGGAGCGCTCGAGCGCGTCGACCTCGACGAGCGCCGCGTCCTCCCCGGCATCCCCGAGCGAGTCGTGGAGCACCGAGGCGACCTCGCTCTTCCCCGCTCCCGGCGGTCCGGTGATGACGAGCGCGAACACGCGGGGAGCGTACGCGCGCTGCGCAGGCCCGCGGCGACGTCCCGTGGTCCCATTTGGACCACGGGACGTTGTGCAGGGGTCGAGTGCGGAGGCCGGTCCCTACTTGCCGGTGCGCAGGAGCGTGATGTCCACGTCCATGATCGTCTTGCCGATCGTGCTCGGCGGGCCCGCCCAGCTCTGCACGGCGTTGGGGTACGTGATCGTGTCGTGCATCTCGAGCCTCACGCCCTTGCCCTTCGGCCGCTTGAGGAGCCGCTTCGCCTTGAGGACGCCGCCGAGCGGGGGAATGGCGCCGGCCCACTCGCCCTGGGTCTCGGTCAGCCCCATGTCGGCGTTGTACATCTCCGACTGCCCGCAGGCCTCGGGGAGCGACACGTCCTCATCCGCTCCCCAGGCGGGATCCGCGCTGAAGTAGAAGGCGGCCTTCGGATCGTCCTTCGGGTCGAGCCCGGTCGGGTAGGCGATGTTCTCGACGTCGCGAGCCGACGTCCCGGTGTTCATCTCGAGCTCGCCCCACTGCTCGCAGGTGTTCTGGCCGATCTCGTCGGGGTGACCCCAGCCGACGGGCGGCGTGCTGTCGTCGCAGGCGCTCATCTCCGAGTAGAGCGTCTTGAAGTTGCGGGACATCTCGGCGTGCGCCCACAGCCGCAGGTCCTTGACGTTGCCGCGGGTAGATGTAGACGCTGCCGTTCTTCGCCTTGACGACCTCGACCTTCACACCCTTGTCCTCCTGGGTGTGGAACTCGATGTACTGGCGGCCATAGCCCGACTCGGGGTAGTCGCACTTCGGCTCGACTTCCTTCTCGTAGACCCAGTTGGTGACCTGCTCGCCCTCCACGTACATGCGGAAGGTCGCGGGCTTGCCCTTCGCGCTCGCGCCGGCCGGCAGCAGAACGGCAACGGCGGTGGCCAGACAGGCCAGGATCGTCAGCTTCCTCATCTGGGAAGGCTCCTCTCGGTCGGTTCGAGAGCAGCGTCGGCGAACGCCTCCCCGACGGCATCGGGGACCTCCCCAATGTCTCTGGGAGCCAGAGCCGGGTTCTGGCAGCTAGACCGCGCGGCGGCCGGCGAAGGCGCGGCCGAGGGTGACTTCGTCGGCGTGCTCGAGGTCGGCGCCGACCGGCAGGCCGCTCGCGAGGCGGGTCAGCGTGACCTTGCCCCGGAGGCGATCGGCGATGTGGTGGGCGGTGGCCTCGCCCGTGGTGGTGGGGTTGGTCGCGAGCACGAGCTCGGTGACGCCGCCGGCCTCCACCCGCTTGACGAGCTCCTCGATCTTCAGGTCGCTCGGGTCGATGCCGTCGATCGGCGAGAGCGCGCCCCCGAGCACGTGGTAGAGCCCGCGGAACTCGCCGGTGCGCTCGACCGGGATCACGTCCTGCGGCTCCTCGACGGCGCAGATCAGCTCCCGCGAGCGCCGCGGGTCGGCGCAGATCACGCACTGCGGACCCTCGGCGAGGTTGAAGCACGTCTCGCACAGCCCGACCTGCTCCTTCACCTCGCGCACCGCCGAGGACAGCGCGAAGGCGTCCTCGTCGTCGGAGCGGAGGATGTGGAACGCGAGCCGCTGCGCGGTGCGCCGACCGATGCCCGGCAGCTTGCCGAGCTCGATGATCAAGCGGTCAACGGGTGGCGGATGCAATCCGGGTAGCGGTTCCTACATCCCCGGGAGGCCGAGGCCGCCAAGGCCGCCGCCGCCGCCGAGACCGCCCGCGATGCCGCCCATCTTCGACTCGGCGCGCTCCTGCGCGGCGCGGATCCCCTCGTTGACCGCCGCCAGGACCATGTCCTGCAGCATCTCGACGTCCTCGGGATCCACGGCGTCAGGATCGATCTCGATCGACTGCACGGCGAGGTCACCGGTCACCTTGACCTTGACCATGCCGCCGCCGGCGCTCGCGTCGACGACCTCGTCCTTGAGCTCCTCCTGCGCCTTCGCCATGTCGGCCTGCATCTGCTGGGCCTGCTTCAGGATCGCTCCCATGTCCATCCCGCCGCCCATTCCGCCCGGGCCGGGCCGTCCTCTCGCCATCAGCCTTCCTTCCGCTCTTCGTCGGGCATCCCCTCGGGAGCCGCTGTTTCAGGTTGATCCTCGACGACCACCTCGGCGTCGAACTCGGCGACCATGCGCCGCAGGAACTCGTCCTCGCGATCGCCCTCGGCGACCGGAGCCGCGGCCGCCTCCGGGGCGGCCGGCTCGGGGATGTCGTCCAGGGAGACGAACTCGGGGCGAAGCGTGGCGCCGAGCACGGTCCGGATGGCCTCGACCAGCAGGTCGCGGTTCTCCTTCGCCTCGGCCTTGCGCCTGAGGAAGGCGGCGGAGTCCGGGAAGCCGATCCGCAGGACCGAGTCCTCGCCGATGTCAACCGGGCGGGCCGAATCGAACGCGGCCGCGAGGAGGCCGGCATCGGACTGGCGGAGCTGCTCGATGACCGACGGCCAGCTCGCCGCGACGTGATCGATGTCGACCGGGCCGGCGACCTGCGGAACCGGCGCGGCGGCCGGAGCTTCGGCGATGGCGGCGCGCTCGGCGTCGGCGGTTGCGACCTCGCCGTGGGCGATGGAGGCGGAGCGCTGGGGAGTCAGGCTGCGGGAGCTGGCGGCCGGCGTCGGGGCCTCGGGAGCCGGGGCTGCGGCCGAGGGGCCGGCGGCTCCGGGGCGGGCTCGGCGCGCGGGAGTCGGCGCGGGGTCGGTCGGCTCGGCGTCGGAACTGGGAGATCGGCGCCGGGGCCGGTCGGGCTCGGGCGTCGGGGCCGAGCTGGGCTCGGAGTCGGCGGGTGCGCGGCTGGCGTCGGAGCGGGCCGGCGCGGAGCTGGCGCGGCGGAGGCGTCGGGGCGAGCCCGGGGTCGGGCGGCCGGCGCGGGAGTCAGGCGAGTCCGGGGTCGGGCCGGCGCGGCGAGTCGGGTCGGCTCGGCGTCGGGCGCGACGGGGCCGGCGCAGCCGGGGGCGCCGCGGCGGCGAGGCGCTGATGCGTGCGCCGTGAGCGGCGAGCCGCGGCGTCGAGCGGAGCGCCGAGCGGGAGCGGCCGGCGCCGCCTGCGCCCCTCCCCGCTCCAACCGCTCGAGCCGCTGCGCGAGCGCGGCGCTTCCCGGATCGATCTCCGGGCGCGCCGAGCGCAGGAGCGCGAGCTCGACGGTCATCCGGGGCTCGTCGCCCTCGCGGATCGCGGCGGTCGCCTCCGAGAGCTGGTCGATGGCGCGGACGAGGGCCACCTCGCCGAGTCGCTGCGCCTGATCCGACAGCCGCGTCTCGTGCTCGGCGATGACCATGAAGTGATCGGGGATCTCCCCCAGCGTCGAGATCACGAGCAGCTGGCGCAGGTGCGAGACGAGGTCGCCGGCGAACCGCGCCGGGTCGCGCCCCGAGCGCGCGAGGTCGGAGGAGACCTGGAGCGCCGCGCGGCCGTCGCTCGCGGCGATCGCCTCCGCGGCGGCGAAGAGCAGCTCGGCGTCGGCGACTCCCAGCACGGCGAGCACGTCGTCGGTCGCGATGTCGTTGCCGCTGTAGGCGACGAGCTGATCGAGCGTTCCGAGCCCGTCGCGGAAGCTTCCACCCGCCGCCCGGGCAACCGCGCCGATCGCGCCGGGCTCGATCGAGATCGACTCGGCCTCCGACACCCGCCGCAGCACGACGGCGATCTCCTCCGGCGAGGGCCGCGTGAAGTCGAAGCGCTGGCAGCGGTCGACGATCGTCGGCATCACCTTGTGCGCCTCGGTCGTCGCCAGGACGAAGACGGTGTTCGGCGGCGGCTCCTCGAGCGTCTTCAGGAACGCGTTCCACGCCTCGCGGGTGAGCATGTGCGCCTCGTCGAGGATGTAGACCTTCCACTTGCCACCCGACGGCGCGTAGCCGACCCGCTCGCGGAGCTCGCGGATGTCGTCGACGGAGCGGTTGGAGGCGGCGTCCATCTCGATCGACGTCCATCGACCCGCCCGCCGCGATCGCCACGCACGACTCGCAGACGCCGCAGGGAGTGAGCGTCGGTCCGTTCACGCAGTTGAGCGACTTGGCGAGGATCTTCGCCATCGACGTCTTCCCGGTTCCCCGCGAGCCGACGAACAGATAAGCGTGGTGGACGCGGTCGCGCTCGATCGCGTTGGAGAGCGTGCGGACGACGTGCTCCTGCCCGACGACGTCGGCGAACGACTGCGGGCGGTGACGCCTGTAGAGGGACTGCTCTGCCATGGAGCGTCGAGTCTAGACGCGCCCCGGTCGCGTTCAGATCCGCCGCGGCGGACGCGTGCGAGTAACCCGGAAGGAGCGTGGAACGTCGTGCCGCCAATCGGCACATTCGGGACTCCATTGTCGCTAGATTGACGACAGGAGAAACCGGAACGACCAACGAGAGAGTCACGATGAAGCGAATGGGTGTGGCGCTGGCGACGGCGCTCATGATCGGGACGACGGCCACAGGCGCTCAGGCGGCGCCGGTCGTCAACGGCGGCTTCGAGACCGGGGACCTGTCGGGCTGGACGACGAACGTGACCGGCGCGAGCGCGAGCGGAGACTGGTTCGCCTACAGCGCTTCGAACCTGCTCCCCCCGCTCAGCGCGGTCCTCAACTCGCCGGTGGCCTCGCCGCCGGAGGGGACCCATGCCTCCCTCACCGACATGATCAACCCGGGACGGCGCACCCTCTACCAGGACGTGGCGCTGGACCCCGCCGAGCCGGGACTCGGGCTGACCCTGAGCCTCTACGTCTACTACCGCGCTCCGCAGTCGAACGCGTTCAAGAGCCCATCCCCCGACAGCGTCGATCCGAGCGCTCCGGGCGGGAATCAGCAGTTCCGGGTCGAGGTGATGAAGCCGAGCGCGCCGATCACGTCGGTCGACCCGGCCGACATCCTCGCCACGGTTTTCCGCACGAACACCGGCGACCCGCTGACGCTCACCCCAATGCAGGTCTCGGCCGACCTCACCCCCTTCGCGGGCCAGACGGTGCGGCTCCGCTTCACCGAGGTGGACTCCAACGGCATCGTCAACGCCTCGACCGACGATGTCCGCATCGTGACGACCAAGCCGCCCGCCCCCACGATCCAGTTCAGCGCCCCGACGCGCGACCGCAAGCAGGGAACCGCGACGCTCCCCGCGACCGTGAACGGCGCCGGCTCGGTGGTGATCTCAGGAGATGGGATCGCGACCACCACGGTCGAGGCGACTGCTGCGGGCACCATCCAGCTTCCGGTCACGCCAGTGAGCCCCCTCAAGGGGAAGGTCAAGAAGGACCGCAAGGGCCAGGCGAACATCTCCGCCACGTTCACCGACGTCTACGGCAAGACCGTCACGGACGTCCGCCGCGTGCACCTGCGCCACAAGCGCCGCTAGGAAGCGCGCGAGCGCAGCGCCTCACCCGTCGCCTCGTCCAGGGGGAAGAACGTCTCGATCCAGAGCTCGCTCGTCGTCACCTCGACAGCGGTGCCGAACGTGGCGATGGAGCTGATGAAGGCGAGCTCCCCGATATCGGTGCGGAGCCGGAGCGGCACCGCGATCTCCGAGGTCTGGGACCCCTCCTCCGCGTGGGGTACTCCTGAGTACCCCTCTGGCCCCGGGTATCCCTCCAGCTCGGCCAGGAGCGTCACGAGCGCGGGGTTCCCGCTGAGGTCGACCTGGCGCCGAAGGCGGTCGAGCAGGTGCGCTCGGCACTCGCCGAGGTTGGCGATGTGCGGCCTCGATGAAGCCGACGTGCCGGGTCGAGACCTCGGCCTCCAGCGCCAGATCGAGCTGGCTGAGCGGGCGGCGCTGCCGCCAGTCGCGCAGCATGGGCCCGACGAGGGAGCCGGCCGGATTCGTCTGCGCGACCGAAGCCGCGGGTGCCGAATCCATTACCCCGGAGGTATTCCCGGCACGGGACACGAGAGTCCGGCATGATCGGGGCGTGCGCTCTCCGATCACGATCGACAAGGCGCCGCCGCAGCGGGCCTTCAGGGCGGGCCTCGCCTTCCGGCGCCGAATGCAGCGGCTGATCGACGCGCTCGTCCCGCCCGAGGTGCTGGCCTACGAGAACGCGATCGCCTACTTCCGCACCCGGACCGCCGGCGCGCTTGTCGAGCTCGGGGTGCTGGACGCGATCGGCGACGAGCAGCGCACGGCGGCCGAGCTCGCGACGGAGCTCGATCTCGACCGGGACAACCTCCACCGCACGCTGCGCCTGGCCGTCTCCCACGGCCTCACCACCATCGACGGCTGCGGGACGCTTCGGCCTCACCCCGGTCGGCCGGACGCTGCGCTCGGACGCCTCCCCCACCCTCGCCCCCTGGACCCGCCACCTCAACACGGAGGCCGCGCAGCGTCCCTGGGCCGAGCTCGCCGAGACGATCCGCGTCGGCGGCCCGACGTTCCCCCGGCTCTACGGCAAGTCGGTCTGGGCGCACTTCGCCGAGAACCCCGACGAGGAGCGGCTCTTCGCCGAGTCGATGCGCGAGCTCTCCGCCCTTGCGATCGCCTGGATCGTCGAGCGCTACCCGTGGCCGGAGCACGGCGTGGTCGCCGACATCGCCGGCGGCTCGGGCCCGGTGCTCGCGGCTGTGCTCGCCGCCAACCCTGGGTTGAGCGGGATCCTGGTCGAGGCCCCAGGAGTGCTGGCCGAGGCGGACGGACACCTGACGCGCGCCGGCGTCCGCGACCGCGTCGACCTGCGGGAGGGGAACATCTTCGAGCGGGTGGACGCCGAGGCCGATCTCTACCTCCTCAAGGACATCCTTCACGACTGGGATGACGAGCGGTCGGTGCAGATCCTGCGAACCGTCGCCGCCGCGATGAAAGCCGGCGCCAAGGTCGTCCTGATCGAGCAGCTCATCGAGCCGAACGAGCCCGAGCCGATCGTCGCCTCGGTCGACCTCCACATGCTCGCGGTCTGCGACGGCGGCCGGCAGCGCTCGGCCGACCAGCTCCGGGCGCTTCTGCATGAGGCGGGCCTCGAGCCGGGAGCGGTCCACGAGGCGGGCCTGATCGGCCTGATCGAGGGGATCCGTCAATAGCGCTGATCGCAGCCGCGCGCGTGCCTAGCGCCCGCGCTTCTTCCGGACGACCTTGAACGTGTCGGTGGCGGGGGACGCGTCGACGTTGCCCGCCGCGTCGGTCGCGAACACCGAGAGGCTGTGCTTGCCCTTCTTCAAACGCTTCAAGGTCAGCGGCGAGGTGCAGGGTTGCGCGGCTCCGCCATCGACGCTGCACCTGAAGGTCGCGGCCTCATCGGCGCTGAAGGAATAGGCGGCGCTCCGCTTCTTCACCTTCGCCTTCGGCACCCGGTCGAACTTGGTCTCGGGGGCGACGCTGTCACCCGCCGGAGGTGGCGGAGGTGGCGGCGGAGGTGGCGGGTCGGGTGGATTGACCAGGGTCACGTTCTCGCAATCGACGAGCACGTCAGCGGCTTCGTCGGCCGTGATCGTGTCGGAGTCAGCACCGCAATCCACGCTCTCGGCGACGTTGTCGCCGGCGTCGATCTGGTCGTCGCCGGCGAGGGCGAAGACGTCGTCGCTTCCCAGCCCGGGATCGATCTCGTTCGGCTCGCCGGTCCCCGTCATCGTGTCATCGAACTGGCTGCCGATCACGTTCTCGAACGCTGCGCCCGTCAGGTCGCGTCCCCAGTGGCGCAGCGATGCGATCGACGCCGGCGCCTCCGGTGTCCTGGTCGGTCGTGAGCCCCAGGTCGATCGTCACCGGCCCGGTCGAGCCCTGCGCGTAGCTGATCGTGTCCCCATCGCTGAAGCGGTCGATCAAGGTGTCGTTCCCACCCAGGCCGATCAGGGTGTCGGGAGCGTTCAGGCTGAGCACGTCGCCGCCTGACAGCTGGTTGGGCCCGGCGGTGCCGATGATGGTGTCGGAGCTCCCGCGGTCCCCGGAAGCGTTCTCGGCGTCGGTGATCGTCTTGATCCCATGCCCGGTGTCCTGGGGGCCCGTGATGCGCAGGTCGAGGACGGCGGGGGTCGACGCCGGAGGCGAAGAGGCCGGCGGTGTCGGTGCCGCCGTTGCCGTCGGCGCTGTCGTTGCCCGAGCCCATCTCGCAGGTTGTCCTGGCCGGTCCCGCCCGTCAGCGTGTCGTTGCCGCCGCCGCCGTTGAGAAGCCCGCCCCCGTCGCCGTTGATCAGGACGTCGTCACCCGTCGCCGCCGAAGAAGTTCACGAACGTCGAGCAGCGGGCCGGTGAAGCCCTCCCCGGCCGCCGTGACGCTCGTGATCGTGTTGTCCCCCGATGGATCGGTGAACTGGCGTGACCTCGCCGAAGACCCGGATCGTGTCCTGGCCGCCGGTGCTGCTCAGGCTGACGTCGGCGTCGGGGCCCCCCACCTCAGGCGCGTTCAGGTTGATGCCTTGCTCGCCGCCCGCGAGCGTGCCCAGCCGGAAGTTGTCGTCGGCGGGATCGGCGCGGCCGATGACCTCGAAGCCGTCGTTGCCATCGCCGAGGTCGAGATCGAACTCGATCTCGCTCGTACCCAACGGCTCCGCTCCGCGCGCCGGGCTCGAAGGCGCCGTTCTCGAGCGAGATCGACCACCGTCGTCTGCCCTCCCGGCGTCGTGTCATCGACGTTGATGGAGGAGACCGTGCTGGTCGCCGGATCGTCGCAGTTGACGTTCGAGCCCGAGCTCACCGAGCCGTTCTTGAGCAGCACCGAGTTCGAGGCACCGCCGGTGCCGCGGACGAACGAGACGGTCTGCGCTCCCCCGCCGGAGACGTCGACCTGCATGACCCCGCTGAGGAAGGTGCAACTCACAGCGGCTTGCGCGTTGGTCGGGGAGGGCGAACAGCGCTCCGACTCCCACGATCCCCGTCGCGATCAGTCGCATGAAGCCGCGTCGTCGGTCCTCACCGTTCATCTCGGTCGCTCCTCGCCTCGGGGACATCGAAGCCAACATAGGCGCGCGGAAAGCGGTCGCGAGGCCGAATCGGTGAAAACCACAACGCTCCGGACCCGGCACCGAAACGGCCGGAAAATGGCAGTGGACCGTGCAGCTCGCTTCGAAACAACAAGCCTCCGGGCGTTCCCGCCGTGGCTGGCTCGGGTCAGGCTGATCCGCGGCGCTTACTGGCTGACCCTTAAGGCTGCTTCCTTCCGGACCTGACCTGGTTCGGGGGCCTGCATCGCGCGGGACCTGACCTTCAACACTGCCCGCGGCGTACTGGCCCCGAAGGCCGGATCCTCAGGCGAGCGTTCAGCCCCGCTAGAGCGGATTGCGGGTTACAAGGGTCCGCTAGATCCCCGCTCAGCACGGTCCGCGGGGGACTCTAGCGCGGCGCGGCGGTCACGGGGTCAGGGCTTGGGCTTCTTGGGCTTCTTCGGCTTCTTGCCACCCGCGGCGGCCTGCGCCTCGGCCAGCTCGGCCTCGACGGCGGGGACCTGCTCGTCGGAGATCGCGAGGCGCTTCTCGAGCAGCGGGATCGCCGAGGCCGGATCGCCCGTCAGCCGCAGCGCCTGCGCGTAGTTGAACAGCGCGTAGGCGTAGTTGATGTCGGTGCTGTCCTCGGGGAAGGCGGCGACCGCGCCCTCGAGCTTCGGCAGCGCGCCGGCGGGATCGCCCGCCTGCAGCAGCGCGTAGCCCTCGTCGTTGAGCTGGGTGCCGAGCGCGGGGTCGTCTCCCCCGGAGGCGACCGGGGTGCCGGCGGTCGGGTCGTCCTCCTCCGGCGCGGGTTCCTCGGGCGCGGGCTCGTTGGTCGTCTGCGTCGTCGTCACCTCGGTGCTCCGCGTGACGACCCGCGGCCCATCGCGGCCGTCGGTCGAGTCGTCGTCCCCGCCCATGGAGAGCGCGACCGCGACGATCGCGCCGACCAGCAGCAGCCCGGCGGCGATGCCGATCGGGAAGGCCGCGCTCCGCCGCCGGCGGTGGCTCCCCGGCATCCGGCGGCTCTGGGAACGGGCGCGGCTCGCGACGCGGCGCGCGGTGGCGGCGGAGGTGAAGGAGCTGCGAGCGGCGATTCCGCGAGCACGTCGAGCGGCGTTCGCTCCGCCCGCAGCTCGTCGGTGGGGATCTCGACGGGCCGGTGCTCGAGGAGGTCGAGCGCGGCGGCGGCGGATGCGACCCGCTCCTCGGGGTCCTCGCGGGTGAGCTCCTCGACCAGCCGGGTGACGCGGTCGGGATCCTCGGGCCTGAGCTGGTCGGCGAGCAGGACGCCGCAGGCGTAGAGGTCGGAGGCCGGCGTCGCGCGCCCTCCCTTCCGCACCTCGGGAGCCGTGTAGTGGACGGTGCCGATCACCATCCCCGGCGAGGTCAGCTTGGTCGCCTCCCGGGACTGGGCGATGCCGAAGTCGGTGAGCATGATCCGGCCGCCGCGGTCGACGAGGACGTTCCCCGCCTTGACGTCGCGATGGACGATCCCCGCGGCGTGGATGCCATCGAGCGCCTCGAGCAGCGCCCGCGCCACCTCCTCGGTGGAGGGAGCCTTGCCGTCGGCGCGCAGCTCGGCGAGGGTGGCGCCGTCGATGAACTCGCTGACGAGATAGGGGCGGTCGCCCTCGCTCCCGTAGTCGAAGACCGGCACGAGGTTGGGATGGGAGAGCGAGGCCGCGGTCTGCGCCTCACGCTCGAAGCGCCGGCCGAAGGTGGAGTCCTCGCTCAGCTCCCTGGACGGGAGCTTTATGGCAACCGGACGCGCCAGGCGGGTGTCCTTGGCGAGCCAAACCGTCGCCATACCGCCTGTTCCGAGCTGACGCTCCAGGACGTACCTACCGCCCGCGAGCTCAGCTCCCTGCTTGAAGTGGACCGCCTCCACAGAGCAAGTGGAGGCTAGAGGTTCCGGGGGCCGCGATGCGGCGAACGATGTCTTGCAGGGCGTCCAAGCGCCTGTCCAGGCGAGCGGGGCTCACCTCATGAGGGCCTCGGATGCGTCCGAGGGAGGGCCAGCGGGATGGCTTCCACACGCATCGACAAGTTCCTTCTGACCCTGGCCGGAATGGCTCTCTGCCTCGTTCTGGTCGCGCCCTCGTCGGCCAAGATGGTGAGCCAGAAGCTCGAGCGGAACGTCTGCCTCACGACCGGCGGCGGCAAGTGGGTCGCCATCCCGGGCTTCCCCGGGGAGCGCGTCGACAAGCGGCTGCTCAACGACATCAAGTTCCTGATGCGCAAGTACAAGATCTTCATCACCGACGGCGCCTCCGACGACCCCGTCCACTCCACCAGCGGCGAGCATCCGCTCGGCCTGGCGCTCGACATCGTTCCCAACACGGCCGCGGGCGGGACCTGGAGAGACATCGACGCGCTCGCCGCCTTCGCCGAGCCGAGCCAGAACCACCCGATCTCGCCGTTCCGCTGGGTCGGCTACGACGGCGACGCCGGCCACGGCCGCGGCAACCACCTTCACCTGAGCTGGAACCACTCCGAGACGAAGCCCTTCCACGCGGCCGCGAGCGTCTACACGCTGCGCTGCCCGACCAAGACCCCGCCGGTGAGCGGCGGCGGTGCGGGCGGCGGGAACACCGGCGGCGGCGGTGGCGGCGGGAACACCGGCGCCGGCGGCGGCGGGAACACGGCGGCGGCGGCGGGAACACCGGCACCGGGGCGGCGGCAACGGCGGCGGCACGAGCCCCGGCGGCCAGTCCGGCGGCATCCCCGCCGGCTCGCCTCCCCGCGGCGGTAACTCCGGCGGGCTGAGCATGGGCCGCCTCGAGGCTGAGCTGGACGCGATGGCAGCCGATCCGGTCGTCGAGACCGGCGGCGTCGGCCGCTAGCTCCTCGGTCGGTCCGCGCGCCTAGCGCCGCGGCGAGATCTTCAGCGTCTGCGGTTCGCCGGCGACGAGTGGCAGCCTCAGCTCGACGATCGCGGCCCCGGCGGCTGCTCTGGACGCGGATGCTCCGACCGCCGATGGTGGCGTTCAGGCAGTGGGGTACTCAGGGGTACCCGGAGCCGCAGGCGTCGTCGTCCCGTCGCCGGTGACGCTCGCCCTCAGGCCGCCGGTTCAGGTCGAGCCGCATGCGCGCGTGTGTCGAGGGTGAGCGCTCCGACGTTCGTCAGGTCCGCGTCGAACCCGTTGCTCAGCGCGGCGACCCCGCCGCGGCGAGAGGTGCTGGCCGGTCACCGTCGCCGCCGTGCTGCCCGATGCGCCGGCCGGCAGCTCAGTCGTCCCCTCGTCGACGAGGGCGCCGCTCGGCTCGGCGGAGCGCGATCGAGGTGACGTCGGCGGTGGCGCTCCCCGCGGCGGCAGCCGGATCGCGGGGCACGATCCCGTCGACCCAGTAGGCGCCGTCGAAGCGCAGGCGCGGTCGGGGAGGTCGAACGCCGGGATCCGCACGTAGCGGACGCGCCGCGGGTCGACGACGCGGCGGTGGCTTCCCAGCCAGGCGCGGGAGTGGTCCCAGACGTCGTCGGCGGCGAACGTGAAGTGCGAGGCGGCCGGGTGGAAGTAGAAGCGGTACTCGTTGCCGGCGGCGGCGAACGAGGCGGCCTGCGCCTTCGTCCCGCTCTGGGCGACGAGCGTGTCGCTGCCGCCCGCGGTCATCTCGAAGGGCAGGTTGAGCGCGTTCGGGACGAGCGGGTTGGTCAGGGAGGCGTCGCGGAAGCGCGGGTCGGGGACGACCGGCGGGTTCGGCGGGTTCCAGGCGACGAACGCGGGCGGGCCGACGTAGGTGACGGCGCGGGCGAAGCGGTCCGGCATCAGCAGGCCGAGGCGGTAGGTGCCGTAGCCGCCCATCGAGTAGCCGAAGAGGCTGGTCCGCTCGGGGTCGATGCGGATCCCGTCGATGCCGGAGGAGACGTCGTCCCAGGCCTCGAGCACGTCGGCGAGCCCGGAGTCGAGGTACCAGGTGTCGGTGCCGCGGGCGAGCGGGGTGATGATCAGGCTGCGCCGCTCGGCTCCCAGCTCGGTGAGCAGGTTCGGGGTCGTCGCCGCGTACTGGTTGTGGTTCCACTGCAGGGAGTGGAGCGCCAGCAGGAGCGGCGTCGGCCGGCCCGGCTTGAAGCTCGGCGGGACGTAGAGGCCGTAGGGCTGCCAGCGGTCGAGGAACTCGGGGTCGGGCGTGCCGAGCACCGGGGCGCGGGTGGCGAAGCCGTCGCCGTAGTCGGAGGCCGAGGGGAAGAGCGCGTTGTAGAAGCCGGGAGCGAGGCGGGGCGTCGAGGTGCGGCCGGCGGTCAGCGACCGGGGCTTCAGCTTCCCGGCGAACGGCGCGAGGTCGCCGGAGGCGAGCGCGGCGGCCTGGCTCCGGTCGCCCCAGGTCGAGCCGATGCTGAAGGTCTCCTGGCCCTGGAAGGCGAGGTCGTAGATCGCGGTGGCGCCGGGAGTCGGGGCGGCGTACTTGCCGTCCGCTCCGACGGGGCCGACGCCGACCCAGACGCGCGCGTTCGGCGAGAGCTCCCCGATCACCTTGGTCGGGGCCCGGAAGGTGAAGCGGGCCTTCGAGGGCACCGCCGCTCCGGGGACGAAGCGGATCAGCTCGCCGTCCGGCCCCGTCACCCGGGTGGCCGCGCCGTCGGTCGTCAGGAACACATCCGCGCCGGGAGTCACGAGGCCGGCGCCGTTGGGCCAGACGCCCGCTCCGGTCGAGGCGTCGCCATCGGTGTCGATCGCGGTGGTCGGCTGCACGGCGCCGGCGTCCGGCATCGACGCCAGCGAGATGTGCCCGCCGAGGGTCCCCTTGTTCAGGGTGAGCCGGACCTCGCGGAGGTCGGCGATGTCGTTCCCGGCCAGGCCGTCGTAGCGGTAGTCGCCGCTGGTCTGGGCGGCCGCGGCGGCGGGGAACGGGGTCGCGTTGCCGTGGCCGTCGAGGTCGGGGCCCCAGGCGTCGTAGAGGTAGTCGGTGTAGATGAGGGCGCCCTTCTGCAGGACGGTCCGGCCGGCGATGTGGGCGGGCTCGGGGCTGAAGGGCGGCGGGGAAGTGGCGGCGGCCGGAGTGGCGGTGAGCGCGGCCGCGAGGGCTGCGATGGCGACGGCCACGGTGGCGAGGACTGCGCGCGGCATCACCTAGAGCTCCCGGATCACGCGGCAGGGGTTGCCCGCGGCGACGACGCCGGCGGGGATGTCCTTGACGACGATCGAGCCCGCGCCGACGATCGACCCGGCGCCGATCGTCACCCCCGGGCAGAGGATCGCCCCCGCCCCGATCCAGGCGTCGTCCTCGACCGTGACCGGCTTGGCCATCTCGACCTTCTGGGCGCGAAGCTCGATCTCGCGCGGGTGGTCAGCGGCGAGCAGCTGCACCCCGGAGGCGATCTGCACCCGGTCCCCGAGCGTGATCGCCGCGCAGTCGAGGAACACGGAGTTCGTGTTCACGAACGCAGTCGCGCCCGATGTAGATGTTTGACCCGTAGTCGAAGAAGAGCGGCCGCTCGAGGAACGAACCCTCCCCGAACGCACCGAGCAGGTCCGGCAGCCAGGACATGCGGAGATCCTCGTCGAGCTCGCCGTTGAAGCGATCGGCGAAGGCCCGCGCCTCGCGCCGTAGCCGCGTGAGCTCGGGGTCGAGCGCGTCGTAGGGCTCGCCGGCCAGCATCTTCTCGCGCTCGGTCATGCCTCAATCCTGCCAGCCGGAGCGAGATCAGCCGCCACCGACGGCGCCAAAGCCTCCGCCCGTAGAATCAGCGCCCCACCGAGGGCGCGTAGCTCAGTGGGAGAGCGTCCGCCTCACACGCGGAAGGTCGCTGGTTCGAAACCAGCCGCGCCCACTTTTCCCTCCGCCTGACGGGCACCACCACTGCGTGGGACCGAAATTAAGAGGAGAAGGCGCACGCCGCGCCGCCCGCAATACCAGAAACTCATGCCGCGGTTCCGCGGAACCGCTCCCGTTACTTATTTGCGTGTGGAAAGCGGTCCTCATGTCCTGTCGGCTGGGAAGTCATATTCCACCGCCCCCGACTGTCAAAATCGCCGCGATGCAGCCTGCGAGCCGCCTTCATGACGTAGCTCAAGAAATAGCCCAAAGGAAATCACCCGGAGTTGCCGCCATCATCGTCAGGGACGGCGTGACGCGGGAAACAGCTGTTGCTGGGCTTGCGGACCTATCGAGCGGCGCGCCGGTCTCAATGGAGACTGCCTTCCTTTGGTTTTCGATGACGAAGATCGTCACTGCGACGGCGGTTATGCAGATGTTCGAGCGGGGCCTGGTCGACCTCGACGACCCAGTCGAAAGGTTCGTGCCTGAATTCCCTCGGCCCCGTTCCGGTTGGCCGGAAGTCAGGATCCGGCACCTACTCAGCCACAGCTCGGGTCTGGCGAACCCGCTTCCCGTCAGGTGGGTGCATCTGGCCGGTAGCGACGGGCGTGACCCCCGCGACTTCACTGTGGAGCTGCTCCGTCGCAATTCCAGGCTGCGATTCGAGGCCGGATCGAGGGCGGCTTACACCAACCTCGGGTACATCGTCCTCGGACAGGTGATCGCTTCAGCCACGGGTCAGTCCTACGAGGACTACGTGGCTCGAGAGATCCTCGAGCCACTCTCGATGCATCGCACGGCTTACCGGTACGACACGCTGGGCCAGGACGTCGCCACCGGGTATCAGCCGCGGCTGAACCCTATGACCCCGATCTTTCGAGCACTCTTGCCTCCAGGAATCATCGGGGACAAGGTCGGTCGTTTCGTTTCCTTCAACCGCTTCAACGTCGACGGCGCCGCCTACGGTGGGCTTGTCGGCTCGGCCCGAGACGCGGGCCGCTTCATGGTCGCCCATCTGAATGGCGGCGAGCTCGATGGCGTCCGTTTGATCTCGCCTGAGAGCGTGAAGGCGATGCAGACGATCCAGGCAACCGGCAGAAAGCTCGATGTGGGGTTCGGTTGGTTCCGGCGCGGCTCAGCACGGTCGAAAGGCGAGCTGTATCTCGAACACCTCGGTGGCGGCGGCGGCTTCTGGAGCATGATGCGGATCTACCCGGAACGCGGAGTCGGGGTCTTATCGATGGGCAACGTCACGAGCTACGACCACGCGCAGGTGGCGGAAGCGGCGATCGCCTCCTGATCCTTGTCCCATTCGTGTCCGGAGCCCCGATGACAACGAAGCGTCTCACTGGGCGCCGCCCAAGCGAGAACGATTTCGATGACTACGCGCGTATCTGGACCGATCCTCGCGTCCCCGAGGATGCTTGGCCTTCATCTATGAGACGCCTTGAGGATGTCCAGCGACTCCTTGATCGGACGATCCAACATTGGGAGCGTTGGGGCTTCGGACCGTGGACAGTGATCGAGCGCTCAAGCGGCGGCGTGGTGGGTCGCGTCGGCCTCTCCCGTACCCGGGTCCAGGGTCGTTCGGAGGTTGAGGTCGCCTGGTTCCTCGACAGCTCTGTCTGGGGTCGGGGATACGCGACCGAAGCAGCTCAGTCTGCAGTTCGAAGCGGCTTCACCGACCTCGAGCTGGCTTCCGTCGTCAGCTACACGACGCCGGCGAACCTCGCATCGCAATCGGTAATGCGAAGGCTGGGATTCGAATACGAGGCGGAGATCGAGCATGCCGGCTTGCCCCATGTCCTGTTTCGGCGACTGCGTGCCGACTTCCTGACTGAAGCCGCGGAGAACGGGTGAGCTTCTGCTGCCCCTTGTCGATGCCGTCCACTTTCGCTTCTCGCCCGAAGCGATAAAGACTCACGACTCCGGGGCCGCAACCTCGATCCAAACCGCCCGACCCAAAGCGCAAACCTCTCCGCGGTCGGAAATAAGGGCGCTTGCAGTGTTCATCTTCCTCCCCTCCCTACTGAGGGGCCACGCCTGAATCACGTAGGAGCAATCGGCGCAGATCGGCCGGCGGATGTCGACGGAGAGGCGTCCGAGCAAGATCAAGCCGACGTCGCCGAAGAGATCGGTGACGATCCCGCTGGGGCAATCGAGCGCCGCCCAGACGAACTCCTCACCGATCTCGCCGCCTGAGCCCGCGAACTCATCATCGGGCCTCCACGTGGCCGCGAAGATGTCCTCGCCCTCGACCGGGCCGGGGAAGATGTTCAGTCCATCAGCGGGCTCACGCCCGGGCCCGCAGACGAAGCAGGTCGGATAGGGGTGCCGGTCGCGCCAGGGGAACCGCGTCGCTGCCAGCTCCGCATCGGCGGGCGAAACCGGTCCGGGGACGTCGAGCTCGACTGAGGTGGGCTTGGCTGTCGCCACGATGACCTCGCCGTCGAGCAGCGAGACGCGGTCACCGCCACCTTCCACGCGCACGCTCAACGGTTTGCTGAGCGGCGGCGGCGTGCGAAGCGTGACCTCCGCGGGCCCGTCCAGCTCACGAGCCGCCAATGCGCACGTGTACCCGCCGTTGCCGCTCCCGGGAGGCCCGCAGAATCGCTCGTCGATCACGACCGTCCCGCTCACCGATCCAGCATCTCACAGAGTTCTGCTCAGGGCAGGAGCTGCATCTGGCCGGCTCCATTCCGCCCGCTGTACCCTCGACCCAGTCGCAGGCAGCGGGCTTACGGCGACTCGTCCTAGGAGAGGTTCATGCGGAGATTCCCTCGGGGGGCGTCCATCGCCCCCATCGCGACTTTGCTCGCGCTCGTCGTCCTTCTGCTGCCGGCCGTGGCTGCCGCAGCACCCGAGCCCAACGCCAAGGCGGACTTCACCGCCCGCGGCAGCGTCGGCGAGGCCTACGCCACCGACGTCGAGCCCGGGCACGCGCCTGCAGCTCGTCGACCGCAGCGGCAAGACCGTCGCCAGCGGCAAGGCCGATCGCCTCGGCAGCAAGGTCTTCAGCGATCAGGAGCCGGGCGCCGGCTACCGGATCCTGAGCGTCAGCGGCAAGAAGGTCGCCGCATCGAAGCGCTTCAAGATCCTCCGGCGCGGAGCCAACCCGCCCAACTCGTTCTTCAAGAAGAAGACCCTGAACGAGGGCCTCAACTACGTGACGATGCGCGACGGCGTCGAGCTCGCGATGACGGTCCGCCTTCCCTCGGGCAAGACGCTCGCCGACGGCCCCTTCCCGACCTTCGTCGAGTACTCCGGCTACCAGACGGCCGCGCCGCACGACGCGCTCGCTTCGCTGGTCACCGGCGACGCACGACCCCCTGGCGCCCGGCGACGTCGACCGCGGTCGGTTCGGTCGTCGGCCCGCTGCTCGACTTCGCGACGGTGAGCGTCCAGATGCGCGGCTCCGGCTGCTCCGGCGGCGCCTTCGACCTGTTCGGCCTGCCGTCGACCTACGACGGCTACGACGCGATCGAGACCGTCGGCAACCAGCCCTGGGTCAAGGGCGGCAAGGTCGGCATGGGCGGCATCTCCTTCTCCGGCATCACCCAGCTCTTCACCGCCGGCACGCAGCCGCCGCACCTCGCGGCGATCACGCCGATGTCGGTCACCGACGACCGCTACCTGGCGTCGGTCTACCCCGGCGGCATCTTCAACGAGGGCTTCGCGCTCGAGTGGCTCACCGAGCGGATGGCCGACGCCCGGCCGGCGCCCGAGGGCGGCCAGGCGTGGGCGCAGGATCCTGACCGACGCCAGGGCGACCAGCACTGCATCGACAACCAGGAGCTGCGCCTGCAGAGCCGCGACGCGGTCGAGGCCACGCGCGGGAACCCCTACCGCAGCCAAGAGGCTTCGACGAGCGCGCCCCGGCGGCCTGGGTCGACAAGATCGACGTGCCCGTCTTCTGGGTCGGCCAGTTCCAGGACGAGCAGACCGGCGGCCACTTCGCCGAGAGCCTCTCGAAGCTCGACGACAACAAGAACGTCTGGATCACGATCCAGAACGGCGTCCACGCCGACTCGCTCGGCCCGAGCTCGATCACCCGCTGGGCCGAGTTCATGAACCTGTTCGTCGCCGACCGGATCCCGGTCGTCCCGCCGACGGTCCTGTCGTCGAGCAGCGTCCTCTACCACTCGCTCGCCGACGCGCCCGCCGCTCCCGTCGAGCAGTCGCGCTTCGCGAACTACACCGACGTCGATCAGGCGCGCGCGGAGTTCAAGAAGGACCCGCGCGTCCGGATCCTGATGGACAACGGCGCGGCGATCGCCGGGCAGCCGGGAGCGATCGGCGCCGCCTGGGAGATGGACTACGACTCCTGGCCGGTGCGCCAGGCCAAGCCGACGGCCTTCTACCTCGGCCGGAAGGGCTCCCTGCTCCAGAAGCGCTCCGGAGTCCGCAGAGCGACGCCACCTACATCGCCGACCCGACGGCACGCCCGCCGCAGACGCTGATCGGCGACGCGCGAGGCCGACGCCTGGGTCGCCGAGCCGCCGTACAACTGGGAGCCGATCGCGAAGAAGCAAGGGCCTCGGGTTCACCAGCCCCGTCCTCGGGCGCGACACGGTCATCGCCGGCCCCTCGAGCCTCGACCTCTAGATGAAGTCGCAGCCGAAGGACACCGACATCCAGGCGACGATCACCGAGGTCCGCCCCGACGGCAACGAGACCTACGTCCAGAACGGCTGGCTGCGCGCTTCGCACCGCAAGCTCGACCGCAAGCTCTCGACGGTCAACGACCCGTTCCCGACCCACTACGCGGCCGACGCGGAGCCGCTGCCGGAGGGCAAGTACACGCAGGTCCGGGTCCCGATCTTCCCGGTCGCGCACGCGTTCCGGGCGGGTCGCGGATCCGGGTCACGATCTCGGCGGTCGGCGGCGACCGGCCGATCTGGGACTTCGCGACGATCGACAAGGGCAAGACGAAGAACACGATCCTGCTCGGCGGCGACCGTCCTTCGCGGCTCGTGCTGCCGGTGCTGCCGGGCGCCGACGCGCAGGGAACGCCGCTGCCGCCGCCGACGGCGCTGCGCGGCCAGCCGAGCCGGGTCTACGCGCCCGCCTCGAACGGCGGCTGAGCGGCCTAGTCGAACTCGGCGAGCCCAGCGACTTCGGCCAGGTCCTCGAGGTCTTCGTCGTGCCTCCGATGGGCATCCGACTCCGAGGCCTTCTGTCCTGAATCAACTGCTGTGGGCTGGTCGACTTTCGACTCTCTGATCTTTGGCGGAGTCGGCTGCGGTGGCTTCAGGTTCTGGACAAGGTCTCGATAGAAGTCCGTCGTCTGCCGACGCGTCTCGGCCACGAAACTGCCCGGCCCAAGTCCGGCCTTCGTCCCCATCGATTGCCAACGCGCCAGGGTGAACGAGCGTGGATCCCGCTTAGGGTCGTCCGCGTTCAGCAACGCGGCGGGGTTTTCTCTGCATTCATCCAACAGCGCCGACGAGGTCTGTCGACTTGAGGCGAATCTGACGTCGATTCGGAGATCCCCGGGCGCCTCACGAAGCTGGCGGATGATCCAGTTGATCTTGGCCTGAGGTCGCTTCAGATCCTTCGGTGCGTCGATCTCCACGGACGTGGTCACTCGCTTGGTCCGAAGGTTGGCTTCGATCCTGATCGGCGCAACTGCATCGGGCACGCGGACCGAACGCTCAAGTACTCCATCGTCCGCGAGGCGCCTTATTGCCTCTTGAACACGGTCCCGCGTCGTCTTGCCCCTCGGCTTGAGCTGACTCACATCGACCCCGAGCTCCTGGCTCAGATGCAGGCAGACGTACTGGACGAGCTGTTCCCACCTTGCAGCCACGCTCCGCGCGCCGTCGTCGCCTGGCCGAAGCGTTTCGTTCCGAGCCGCGTCGCGTACGCGGACCCAGTCCTCCCCCATGCCCTCGAAGCCGCGCACAGCCGGACCTTTCATCGTCGAGGTAGCGGATCAGCTCATTGAGAATCCAGGCCTGCTCAGGATCGTCAACTCCCCGGAAGCGGTGTTGGACGATTGCCTCGGTCAGGATCCGCCACCACGAAAGGTGACGGACGGTCAATTTGCCGACCTTCCGCTTGTCAACCTCGTACGGCAGCGTCATCGGCGTCGCTCGGATCTGGTTGGAGATCGTCAGCACGCCGTCAAAGCCGTGCAGTCGAGCGGCATCGGCAGATAACGGTCGACCTGGTCCGACGTCCAGCACGGCGCGCCCAGTCTTGACCTCGACCAGGCAGGACCAGCGCGTCTTGCCACGCTCAACGACTATCGCGCCATCCGGGATGTGGGTCTTCCCGTTGGCGTCCTTCAGTCGAACCTCGGTGAACGTCGTGATCTGCCCTCGCGGAGCGCCCGAGTTCGGCGAGAAGCCCGCGACCAAAGGCAGGCACGATCGGCAAGACCGAGAGGAAAACTGAGGTCCCTCTCGTCTCTTGCTCCTCCTGCCGCATCTTTCCGACAGGGATCAGGCGCGCCGACTACCCACGCCTCACTCGAAATCGTTTCGTTCCCCCGTGGCATTCAGTCCTCCCGTGCTGTTGCGCCGCGAAGGTTCTATCGCATCAAGCGCGAGTGACCTGACAGCCCAGGGTTAGCGTCCACCGTTTCTCCAGCGACGACCCCTGGGCTGCCGACTGCCTACGCAACCAGCGCCGCGACGTTGAGGCCGGCGGCCAGGACGCCCGGCCGCCGTGCGGATCGTGTTCCAGCGGACCCACTCGGTGACGTAGGTGGTCCACTCGGCCTCGGTCGCGGGCGAGTCGGGTCGAGCTTCGCCAGGGCGAGGTTCCGTGGCTGGTTCGCTCCCATCGTCACGCCGATCACACCGACCAGTAGATCGCCGCTCCCGCCAGGACCAGCGCCGCTCCCTGACCCTGAATGAGTGCGAGCGCCGCCGCCGCAACCGAGGCCGGGGCCGTTCCCAGGAACACCACCATGAACGACGGGGTGATCACCGTGAGGTTGATCGACTGCATCGCCCGCACTCCCTCGGCCGGGGCCAGGCGCGCCAGCGCCGGCATCACGAACGACGAGAACGCGTAGAACATCCCCGCCACCAGGCAGCTGCCCAGCGCCGCGACCGCGATGAGGACCGTCAGCTCGGTGCTCATGCCGTCACCGCTGCCTCGGGCGTCGCGCTGCGCTCCACCCGGCCACCCCGCCGCCGCCTCGCCAGGAACACCAGCGGCGCCAGCAGGAACCGCTGGACTCCCACTCCCAGCAGCGGGGCGTGCGCCTCGCGGTCGTAGGTCCTCGCCAGCAGCGCCAGGTCCAGGAGGCTCTTCGGCATGCCGCTCTTCATCAGCCGGCCGGCCTCGGCCAGCTCGATGACCTCGGCGAACATCTCCTCCATCGCCAGGGCCGGGCGGACCTCGACCCGCACCCTCACCTCCTCGTCGGAGACGTTCGCGAAGCCGTGCGCCACTCCCGGCTGGACCTCGACCACCTCCCCCGCGCCGGCGATCGAACGGCTGAGGCCGAAGCGGAACTGCATCTCGCCCTCGATGACCTCGAAGCGCTCGGTCTGCCTGGGATGGACGTGCTGGATGGGAACCGAGCCGCCGGGGCGCAGCGCGAGCTCGAAGGCGAGCACCTCTCCCCCGCTGCTCGCGGCCGTCTCGATGAATGTGAATCGCTCGCCCGTGACGGGGTTCTCGAGCGTCTGGCCTGGGTGGATCATGGTCGTCTCCGTTCGGGTTGGTTGACGAGATCCATCCTGCTCCGACCCTCCGGGCGTGTCTATGACTGCTAGCGCCAGTTCATTGCAGATCGTCCACAGCCATGGACGATGGGTGCTGCATCTGCCAGGCTGCCGCACCATGAGCCTCGACCCATGGGCACCAGAAGACGCACTCACCCAGGCGCTGCAGCTCCTCCGGATGGACGGCGCCTTCTACGCGCGCTCCGAGCTGACGGCCCCGTGGGGGTTCGGGCTGCCACCGATGCCGGGGTACCTGTGGTTCCACGTCGTGCTGTCGGGCCGGATGCTGATCGAGGGCGTCGGCGACTCCGAACCGCAGACGCTCGAGCGCGGCGACCTCGCTCTCGTCCCCCGCGGCGAGGGCCACGAGCTCCTCAGCGAGACCGGCACCCACGCTCCCTCCATCCTCGACCTCCAGCGCGAAGCGGTCAGCGAGCGCTACGAGGTCATCCGCCTGGGAGGCGGCGGGGACCCGACCACGCTGATCTGCGGCGCGGTCCGCTTCGACGACCCCGCCGCCCGCAACCTCGTCGACATCCTGCCCTCCAAGATCGTGGTCCGCGCGGGTGACTCCCCGCAGATGGAGCGGATCGACGGCGTGCTGCGGCTGATGGCGGCCGAGGCGCGTGAGCTCCGGCCCGGCGGCGAGGCGGTCATCACCCGGCTCGGCGACGTGCTCGTCATCCAGGCCCTGCGCGCGTGGATCGACAGCGACCCCGCCGCCCAGACCGGATGGCTGGGAGCGATCCGCGACGCGCAGATCGGGCGGGCCATCGCCCTGATCCACCGCGAGCCCTCCCGCGACTGGACGGTCTCCTCGCTGGCCGGCGAGCTCGCGATGTCCCGCTCCGCCTTCGCGGCCCGCTTCAACGACCTCGTCGGCGAGACGCCATGAGCTACGTCACCCGCTGGCGCATGCAGCTCGCCCACCACGCCCTGCGCGCGGAGGGCTCCTCGGTGGGGGAGCTCGCCGACCGGCTCGGCTACCGCTCCGAGGCCGCGTTCGCCCGGGCCTTCAAGCGCGTCACCGGGGAGTCTCCGGGCGCGGTAGGCGGGGAGCCGGTGCGGATCCGGCCATGGAGCAGTTCCTCCAGGCCGCATAGGAGACCGGCCCCGCGAGGCGCGCGGACGCCTCCCGTGATTGAGCGGCAGCCGCGGGGTGCATCGGGGTCTCACGGGGAACGCAACCGAGGAGGACCCATGGACATCGAGCCCCCGACGCCGACTCGGCCGATTAGGGTCGCCACCGATGGGGATGAAAGGTCGATGAGACGTAGGGATCTTGCGGCGCTGACCGTCGTCGCGCTCTGCCTGCTGGTGCCGCTTGGCTACCTGCTGGTTCGCGCGCTCGACGGCGCCGGCCGGCTGGTCGACCGCGACATCGTCGGCCTCGGTGAGTCCGGCGACACCTACGCGGCGCTCCCCTGGATCGTGATCGCCGCTGCGGCCGCCGTCGCGGCACTCGCCGGCTGGTACATCACGCTGCGCCGCGACGACGAGGACCGCGGCACCGCCGCCGAGCACGAGAAGGTCATCGAGCGCCTGCACCGCGCACACCAGCAGGAGCGCGAGTGGAGCCGGAGGCTGGGCGAGAAGCTGAGCGACCTCCACCGGACGCAGGGAGCGCTCGGCGGCCGCGACGACGTGCGGACGCTGGTGCTGCGGGTCGCGATCGAGCTCCTCGGTGCGGAGAAGGGCCTGCTGCTGAGCCGCGACGACGCCGACGGGGACGGGAACCTCGACGTCGTCGCCGCCGAGGGGTTCGAGAACGAGCCCGCGCGCAGCGAACTGGTCCAGCGCTTCGGCGGCGAGGTGATCGAGAAGGACACGATCGTCCGGATCGGGGGCGGCGACATTCCCGACGTGGACGGAGCTCCCGCCGATGACGAGATCGACAGCCTGGTCGCGATCCCGATCTACATCCGCGACGATTTCCACGGCGCGGTCGTCTGCGCCAACGGCGAGGTGCTCCATCACGAGGACGAGGTGCTCGTCGCCCTCGGTGACCACGCCGGCGCGATCCTCGAGAACTCCCAGCTGCACGGCACCCTCCGGAGCTCCTACATCGCCACCGTGAAGATGCTGGCCGACGCCATCGAGGTGAAGGACCCCTTCCTCCGCGGCCACTCCGACGAGGTCTCGGGCCTGACCCAGGCGATGGCGCGGCGGCTCGAGTTCAAGGGCGAGCGCCGCGAGCAGCTGATCTTCGGCTCGCTCCTGCACGACATCGGCAAGATCGGGGTCAGCGAGCGGATCCTGCTCAAGCCCGGCCCCCTCACCGATGAGGAGTTCGCGGAGGTGAAGCTCCACCCGCGGATCGGGTTCAAGCTCGTCTCCCAGCTGCCGCTGCTGCGAGCCGTCGCGCCGGCGATCCTCCATCACCACGAGCAGTTCGACGGCAGCGGCTACCCGTCAGGGCTCAGCGGGGAAGCGATCCCGCTCGAGGCCCGGGTGATCGCGATCATCGACGCCTTCAGCGCCATGATCAGCGACCGTCCCTACCAGGCGGCGGTGCCGGTCGAGGCGGCGCTCGCCGAGCTTGAGCGCTGCGCGGGAAGCCACTTCGACCCGAGGCTGGTCGAGATCTTCGTCGAGGAAGTCGAGGCGGGGGTCCCAGACGACGGCGAGCACGTCGAGCCGCTGGCGGCGACCCTCGACGATCCCGAGCTGAACTCGCTCCGGGATGCGATCCCCCACCTGACCCTCGACCCGCAGACGCTGCTGCTCTCCCACGGCGCTTTCCGCGAACGGCTCACCGACGAGGTCGTGAAGGCACGGGCTGCCGGCCCCGGCTCCCAGGCTCTCGCCGTCGTGGCGATCCGGGTCGAGAACCTGCGCGAGCTCAACGAGTCCGTCGGCTACCGGGCCGCCGACGCGCTGCTCGAGGAGCTGGGACACACCGTCGAGCGGATCGCCGCCGAGCACGGCGCCAAAGCGGGACGCGACGGCGGCGCCGTCGTTGCGATCGCCGGGCCGATCGGATCGCCGGAGATCGTCGCGGAAGCGGTGCGAGAGCTTGCGCCGGGCGGGCTGACGCTGCGGATCGGCTCGGCGCGCTGGAACGAGGCGCTCAGCGCCGAGGACCTGCTCGCGCTCGCCTCTGCGGGCTGAGCCGGCGCCCCGCGCCGCCCGGACCGCCCGGATCAGGGCAAAAAAAGAGCCGGGCCGCTTTCGCGGCCCGGCTCAGTCCTCAAGTCAGAGCGAAAGCTCTAGACCACCGTTACGTTGGCGGCCTGCGGGCCCTTCTGGCCCTCCTCGAGGTCGAAGGAGACCTTGTCTCCCTCGGTGATACGGGTGCCCGGGGCGAGTCCGTTGACATGGACGAACGCGTCCTTGCCACCGCCCTCGACCTCGATGAAGCCGTAGCCCTTGTCGTCGTTGAACCACTTGACGGTTCCGTTAGCCATTCGTACATCCCTCCAATGGGGTGCTGTCCTGATCCCGGGTACGAACGGCGACGTAGGCCGACTGATCGAGTCCCAAAAACAAGCTCTGTGGGTGTTAAGCCGGACTCTGAAATGAGCCAGACAAGATGCACCGTAGAGACTCGGGCACCTCGACCACCGCTTCCCTATGGACGCGGCTGGACGCAGTCGCCTGGGAAGTGCCTGTCCGGTCTCCCCCTTCAGGGGCTGTCAGGCCTCGCGATCCGCATCACGAGCACCAGGCTCACGACCGCCGAAACGGCCGCGATCGCCAGCGGAACGGCCGAGTTGACGTGGATGACGAGGAGCGCACCGGCCACCGCGCCGGCGAGCATCGCGGCGACCGCACCGCCTCTGCGGGTCAGGTTGGGACCCCGCATGCCGCCCTCGCGCTCGGTGTCTGAGAGGAGGCCGGTCATCGTCATGGTCACGACGGTGGTCGTCGTCAGGTCCTTCACGGCGAGATCGCGGACGGCCGCGTTCCGCACCCCCATCGCCGCGGCGATCATCGCGACCACGAGATAACGCCTCCACTCGACGCCGTCGAGGTCGAGGCCGACCGAGAACCCGGCGGCGAGCGCGAGGAGCGCGATCTCGATGCAGAGCGCGAGCGCCAGCCAGCCGCGGGCCGTGGCGGCCCTCCCCCGCCCCGCGCCGATCCTGCCGCCCACCGCGACGCCTCCCAGGAACGCCGCCAGCGAGATCCCCGTGGCCGCGACCGTGAACCCGCTCGCGCCGGCGAGCGCGAACCCGAGCAGGACGACGTTGCCGGTCTGGTTGGCGACGAAGGTCGGCCCGATTCCCAGCAGCGCGACCGCGTCGACGATCCCGGTCGTGAAGGTGAGGACGAGGAGCGCCGCGACGACGCCGCGCGGGGTCTCGGCCCCACCGCCGGAGCGTGGGGACGGGCTCCCTTCCGCGGGTTGGGTCGCCGCGCTCACGCGCCCTAGGATCCCACCGTGCCGTCCTCCCCGGGAATCGAGTTCGCCGAGGCCCTCGCGGCCAAGGACTTCGCCCGGGTCGCGGCCGTGCTCGACCCGGCCGTCGACTTCCGCGGGATGACCCCGGGACGCACCTGGGAGACCGGCGATGCCACGGTCGTCACGACCGAGATCCTCTCGGCCTGGTTCGAGCCCGACGACGCGATCGACGAGCTCGTCTCGCTCGAGGAGGGCGAGGCGGTCGCCGACCGCCGTCATGTCGCCTACCGCTTCCGCGGCCACAACGAGGACGGGCCGTTCATCGTCGAGCAGCAGGCCTACTACTCCGCCGCCGACGACGGTCGCATCACCTGGATGCGCGTGCTCTGCTCAGGGTTCCGGCCCGACGCCGGGTAGCCCAGCCGTCGCAGTTCGAAGTCGTGCAAAAACCGGGATTTTCGGCACCGTAGCTGGGCAGTCGCACGGCGACGAGCCGTCGCTTACCCCCTATGAGGCGGCTCGAGCGGGGCGGCCGCAGCCGCCGAGCCGGCACTTCCTCCCACCGCTCGGCGGCGCGCCGCCCCCAAACTTCCAAGGAGCGGCGTGCCCACTGGACTCAGACCACGCCGGGACTCCCAGCGCCACCGGCCTCGCCCTGAACTCCTCGCTCCCCGCGCCGCGGCGCGAGCAGGATGCCTCCGGCGATCGCGGCGGTGAGCGAGGAGATCCCGATGAAGGCCCAGCCGGTCCGGAAGACGTCGAGCGCCTCGTCGGGCGTCGCCGGGGTGCCGAGGACCGCGATCAGGATCGCGACGCCGATGGCGATGCCGACCTGGCGCAGCATGTTGATCACGCCCGAGCCGGTCGCGAACGACTCGGGCGGCAGCGACGCGGCGGCGGTCGCCATCAGGGTCGGGAGCGTCAGCCCGACGCCGACGCCGGTCAGCAGCATGCCGCCGAGCATCGCCCGACGTAGTGCGGCTCGAGGCCGATCCCGCCGACCCAGCGAAGCCGCCCGGCGGCGAAGTCGTCGCCCCGCGGCGACCACCGGGCCGGCGCCGAAGCGGGCGATCAGCCGGCCCGCGACGAGGAACGCGAACACCGGGACCATCACCGGGCCCGGCGCGACCGCCAGGCCGGCCTCGAGCGCCGACCAGCCCCAGACGTCCTGCACCCAGAGGACGATCGACAGCAGCATCGCGCCGAAGGCGACCGAGAAGAGCGTCATCGCGACCGACGCGCCGGTGAAGGCGCGGACGCGGAAGAGCGCGGGTCGACCAGCGGGTTGCGTGCCCGCATGCAGTGGAGCGACGAAGGCGCCGAGCGCGACGACGGCGACGGCGAGCACCGCGACGGTCGCGACCGAGCCCCAGCCCCAGCTCGTCGCCCTCGACGATCCCGAGCGTCAGCAGGCCGACGCCGCCGGTGACCAGCACCGCTCCGACGCGTCCGGCCGCGGCACGGCTGGCCCGGGATCTCGGGGCAGGCGGGCCCGGCCACCACGAGCGCGACGAGCCCGATCGGGACGTTGACGAGGAAGACCCAGCGCCAGCTCGCTCGACCAGCAGGCCGCCGACGACCGGGCCGAGCGCCGCGGCGACGCCGCCGACGGCCGTCCAGGCGCGGACGAGCTCTGCCGCTTCTCGGCGGGCGCGGTCGCGAGGACGAGGCCGAGCGACGTCGGCGTCAGCAGCGCCGCGCCGGCGGCCTGCACGACGCGGAAGGCGACGAGCAGCCGAGGCTCGTCGCCGCGCCGCAGGCCGCGGAGGCGACGATGAAGATCACGACGCCGAGCAGGAACGCCGTTGCGGCGGCCAGCGCCGGTCGGCGAGCCGGCCGAAGAGGACGAGCAGCGCGGCGTAGACGATCGCGTAGGCGTTCAGGACCCAGGAGAGGTCGGCCGAGGCTCCGGCGCCGAGGTCGCGGCCATGTCCGGCAGCGCGACGTTGACGATGAAGAGGTCGAGGCTGGCCAGCACGACGCCGGCGCAGACGATGACGAGGACGAGCGGCGGAGGCGTCGCCGCGCTGGAGGGCGGGAGGCGCTGACTTAGGGTTCTCATAGCCAGGAACCTAGCAGGGCTGGCTTAGGGACCTCATAGTCAGCTATGGTCTCCTCCCGATGAGCGAGACCGCACCCCATCCGATCGAGTCCCTCGCGCCCGGCCGCGCCTGGAACTCCGACCGCTGCTCCATCGCCCGCACGCTCGAGCGGATCTCGACCCGCTCCGCGTTCCTGATCCTGCGCGAGGCCTTCTACGGCGCCACCCGCTTCGACGACTTCGCCCGCCGCGCCAGCATCAGCGAGCCGGTGGCCGCCAGCGGCTCGCGAGCTGACCGAGCTCGGCCTGCTCGAGCGCGAGCCCTACCGCGAGCCCGGCCAGCGCACCCGCCACCGCTACGTGCTGACCGAGAAGGGCCACGACCTCCTCCCCGCGCTGATCGCGCTGATGCAGTGGGGCGACCGCTGGCTCGACGGCGACGGCCCCGTCGCCATCACCCACCGCGGCTGCGACGAGGAGGTCCGCGCCGAGCTCCGCTGCGCCGCCGGCCACGAGGTCGGTCCCGATGACCTGGCCGCCGAGCTGCGCTCGGTTCGCCGGAAGCGCCTGGCGGCGTGAGCCCCGAGGCCCCCGAGGCCCGTCGTGATCGTCGTCATCGGAACCGCGACGGCCGCCCCGGTCAGCTCGACGAGCTGCTGGCGGCGAGCAGGGCGCACGTCGCCCGCTCCCTGCAGGAGCCCGGCTGCCTCAGCCACGAGGTGCACCCAGGGGTCGACGACCCGAACCGGCTCGTCTTCGTCGAGCGCTGGGAGGACATGGCTGCCCTGCAGACCCACTTCGAGGTCCCGGCGTCGCGCGAGTTCGGCGCCGCGATCGTGCGGCTCACCGACGGGGCTTTCTCGCTCGAGCTGTTCGAGGCGAGCCCGCTCGAGCTGAGCTGAATCCGAACCGGCCCCGGACGCGAAAGAGCCCGGCCGTGCTTTCGCACGACCGGGCTCGGAATCGCTCTCGTCCCGAGACTTAGCCCTGGAAGGTCACGTAGAACCGGGGCGGGGAACCGTCGAACGTGTTGCTCGACACGTCGTAGAACTGAACCGAGGCGCTCTCGTTCCCGGCGCAGAAGGAGTTGTCCTCGCCCGGGGGAGTCGACTGCGGCAGGGAGTCCTCGATGCCGCCGCCCGGGCGGACCGTGGTCACCTGGACGTTCTTGACTGCGAACGGCATGTTGTTGAAGCAGACGAAGCTGTTCTCGAGGGTCGCGGTGGCGCTTCCCATGTTCTTCGAGCTCGCCTGGACGATCTGCGTGCCGTTGTCGACGTAGGCGTAGGCGTAGGTCGGCAGCGTGCCGGCCTCGAGCTTGCCGGCGCCGATGGAGCCGTCAGCGACGTTGGCGCCCTTGATGGTGCCGTTGGCGATCTTGTCGCCCGTGACCGCGCCGTTCTTGATGGCCTTGCCGGTGACGGCGTTGCCCTTGATCGCCTTCTTGGTGACCGAGCCCTTGGCCAGGTCGCCCTTGTCGACGGTGCTCTTGCCCGGGAGGGCGACGGCGGAGCCGGCCATCGCCATGACGAGGGCGATGAGGCTGACGATGATGGCCGGTGAGAACCGACCTTCCTTGCGCTTGAACATGAGTTTCTCCTTGGATCGAATGGTGTTCGGGACGAGCCGGAGCGCTTGGCTCCCTGCTGTGGTCACACCTTCGTCCGCGAGAGCCCCCTGATCCATCAGGGGGAACCCCGATCCCTGACCCTGAACTCAGGGGGTCAGGGACCCGATCCACTCAGGGGGTCAGGGGCAGGCGCAGCTCAGCCGCGGGAGCGGCGGGTGCGGGCGTCTTCGTCGAGGCCGCGAGGACCTCGACGGTCGTCTCCCAGTCCATGCACTTGTCGGTGATCGACTGGCCGTAGGTCAGAGTCGCGGGCCGACGGCTGGTGCTCCGGCGACGAGGAAGGACTCGAGCATGATCCCGACGATCTCCTTAGAACCAGTCGGCGATCTGTTCGCCGATCTCGGCGGCGACGCCAGGCTGGCGCTCGTGGTCCTTGCCTGTGTTGTCGTGGGATGCGTCGATGATCGAGCCGCTCGGGCAGACCAGCCTCGCGCAGTGCGGCCAGGGCCGTCGCGATCGATTCAGGGCCGTGGTTGGGCTCGTTGCGGCCGCCGCGGAGGATCACGTGGCAGTCGGGGTTGCCGGTCGGTCTCGAGGATCGCGGAGCTGCCGGCGATGTCGATGCCGGCGAAGTAGTGGGGGGCGGCCGCGGCGCGGACCGCGTCGACCGCGACGCCGACGTTGCCGTCGGTGCGGTTCTTGAAGCCGATCGGCATCGAAAGGCCGGAGGCGAGCTGGCGGTGGGTCTGGCTCTCGGTGGTGCGGGCGCCGATCGCGCCCCAGGCGACGGTGTCGGCGATGTACTGCGGGATGATCGGGTCGAGGAACTCGCATGCCGACCGGGAGGCCGAGGTCGAGCACGTCGAGCAGCAGGTCGCGGGCCATGCGCAGGCCGGTGTTGACGTCGCCGGAGTCGTCGAGGTGGGGGTCGTTGATCAGGCCCTTCCAGCCGATGGTCGTGCGCGGCTTTTCGAAGTAGACGCGCATCACGAGCAGAGGTCCTCGAGCTCGGCAGCGAGCGCGGCGAGCCGCGCGCGTACTCGAGGGCGGCCTTGGGATCGTGGACGCTAGCAAGGCCCGACGACCACCATCAGGCGCGGATCGGCGCGGTCGAGGACGGCGGTCACCTCCTCGCGATGGCGACGACGCGCTCGACGTTCGGCGTCCGTCAGCGGGTGCTCCTCCATGAGCACCGCCGGGGGCGCGAGCGGCGTGATCCGCTCGATCCTGCGGTCGTGCAGGGACCGCTCGGTTCCGGGAACTCCGACGTCCATGGCCCAAATCATGCTGGAACGGGGCGCGGGCGGCCGACCGCCGTCAAGCGGGCTCCCGGGCTGCGGTTCCGGGAGTTGCGATCGGCTCCCTGGTATCGCGCGCTGATGCGCCCAACCCCGCAGCCCCTCATCCTCGGCCTCATCGCGACCGCCGTCATCGTCGTCGCCACGTTCCTCCCCTGGCAGGAGACTCCGCTCAACGGCGAGGTCTCCGGCTTCGGCAGCGGCGGCTGGGCGACGATGGTCCTCGGCCTGATCGCCGCCTTCAACCTGATCACCTGGCGGACGACCGGCAAGCGGCGCGACGCCTTCGTCGGCGCCGCGGTTGGAGGCGCCGCGATCGTCGCCGCCGGCTACCTGCTCTACGACTTCTCGACCCGGACCGAAGGCCTGTTCGACGAGAGCATGACCTCGATCCGCTGATCGGCGGCTACGTGGCCCTCGGCGGCGCGATCGTCCTCATCGCGGCGGCGCTCGTGCTGGCGCGGTCCGCGCCCCCCGCGGTCGCGGCGCCCGCCCGCCCCCGCCAGCCGCCTCCCCCACCGAACGTCGATAACCACCCCGCATAGCGGGGACGCGTCGACGTTCGGTGATCGGCGCGCTAGGGTCGCGTCCCCGATGGCCGAGCACCTCAGCAACCACCACCGCGACACGCTCGCGGAGCTCTTCGACCACCAGCGCGCCGGCAACGTCGAGTGGCGCAAGGTCCGCTCGCTGCTGGAGGCGGTCGGGACCGTCGAGGAGAAGCACAACGGCAAGCTCGAGGTGACCGTCGGGCCGGAGACCGAGACCTTCTCCCATCCCAGCGGCAAGGACATCGACCGGCAGACCGTCGTCGACCTGCGGCGGATGCTCACCGAGGCCGGCTACGCGCCGGGCGGCGAGGGCGCGACCGAGGACGAGCGCGACCGCGACTACGGCGACTCGCGCTGGGGCAAGCCGACCTCGAGTCTAGCGGCGCCCGAGGGCGATCAGCCCTTCTTCTTGACTTCCGCTTCAGCTCGACCGTGACGTCCTGAGCGTTCGCCGTCCCACCGGTCGGCGTGAAGCTGACCGGACGGTCGCCTTCGCCCTGCCCTTCTTCTTCAGCTTCTTCTTCAGCTTGCCCTTCGGCTTGATCTTCAGGGCGACGTCGCCGGCCGCGCTCACGGCGGCGACTTGCGCGCGACGTCCTCGCCCGTCAGCTCGAGCGACCCGGTGCCGGGCACCGTGACGACCTGGGTCGCCGTTCCCTTCTTCTTGTCCATCGACAGCGCGCCGAAGGTGAAGGCCGACGAGCGACCGGCGCGGCCTTCTTCCCGCTGAGCTTGAAGGCCTGATCGGGGTTGTCCGACGGGTAAGCAACTGGCGCGCCGGGCCCAGGGGCCGTTCGGCGCCGCTGCAGCCCGGGACCTCGTCCATGTACTGGGCGGGCGCGCCGGTCTGCTGGGTCCGCGTTCTCCAGGTCCACGGGAGGCCGCCCGAGCCCTGGTTCAGCTGAACGGTGACCCAGTACTTGCCGGCGGGCAGCGGCGGAGCCCCGGTGATGCAGATGCAGTTGCCGGGACCGCCGTGGATCTCGTCGCTGCTCGAACAGGGGAGCTCCCGGCACGCCTCCGGCATCGGGGTAGAGCAGAACGTTGAAGCCGCTGGAGGAACCCGCGGCGTAACCGTTGGCCTCCACCTCCTCGATCGTCCACACCTCGCCCTCCGGGACCGTGAAATCGTCGGCCACGCGGCTGTAGCTGTTCTCGCTTCGGATAGGTCGACGGGGCGTAGTTCGGGGGCATCGCCCCGATCGGGAGCTCGCCCGCGTTGTCGGTCTGGTCGTAGAGGACCTCGGCTCCCGCGGTGGCGGGCAACGCCAGAGCGGCGCCCGCGATCGCCACAACAGCCAAACGGCCAAGCCTCGTCACAACCATCTCTCCCTCAGTGGAACCAGCGGAACGCTGGGGACGACTCTAACCGCGAAGGCCGTCGCCTACAACCCGTGCGGGTGGAGATGCTCCTCCGCCATGCGCTTCAGGCCGGCGCGGTCGATCTTGCCGGTCGGGTTGAGCGGCATCTCCTCGAGGACGACGATCTCCTCGGGAGCCTTGTAGCCGACCCGCTCGCGGGCGAAGACGATCAGGTCGGCCGAACCGGGCCGCTCGGCGCCCGGCTCCAGCGTGACGTAGGCGCGGACGGTCTCGCCGTGGACGACGTCGTGGACGCCGACGACGCCGGCCAGCGCGACGGCCGGATGCTCGAGCAGCGCGCCCTCCACCTCGAGCGGGCTGATGTTGGAGCCGTCGTGGACGATCACCTGCTTCTTGCGGCCGAAGAACCAGAGGTAGCCGTCCGCGTCGGTGCGGGCGAGGTCGCCCGAGTCGAGCCAGCCCTCGCGGACGACCTCCGCGTCGCCTCCGGCGCCTCCCAGTAGCCGGACATCTGGCTGCGGGTGCGCATCCAGATCCGGCCGACGGACTCGTCGCCCAGAGCTGCGCCGGCCTCGTCGCGGATCTCGATCTCGAAGCCGGCGATCGGCGGGCCGATCGAGCCCTGCTTGATCACGCCCGACGGCGGGTTGAGCGTCGCGATCCCGACCTCGGTCATCCCGTAGCCCTCGTCGATCGGGAAGCCGGCCAGCTCGGCGAACTCGCGTGAGCAGCTCGGTCGAGACCGCGTCGCTGCCGGAGCGGCAGATCCGCAGGCAGGAGAGGTCGGCGGGCTCGAGGTCGTGGTCGTGGATCAGGGCCGAGAGCGCGGCGGGGATCATCGCCAGCACCGTCGGCCGCTGCTCGCGCAGGAGCGGCAGCAGCTCGTGGCTGTCGAAGGTCCGGGCGACGACCACGCGGCCGCCGACGCTGAGCGTGCTCAGCGCCCAGAGGAACGAGCCGATGTGCGACATCGACGAGCCCGGCAGGAACCGGTCCTCCGCCGTCAGGCCGAACGCGGCCCGCGCGCTGGCGATCATCCAGCGCAGCGACTCGTGGGTGTGGGTGACGCCCTTCGCGGGGCCGGTGGAGCCGGAGGTGAAGAAGATGGCGGCGGGGTCGCCGGGGCTGGGAGCCGGGAGGCGCGGCCGGCGCCCCGTCGCCCGCCGGCTCGATCAGGTCCTCGAGCCGCGGCAGCTCGTCGTCCTCGGACGCGTAGGAGATGTGCCGCGCGAGGCCGGGCACGAGCTCGCTCGCGGCGAGATCCTCGGCCCGCTCGGCGTGGGCGACGATCCCGACGGCGCCGCTGACCGCGAGGGCGTGGTCGATCTCGCGGTGCGTGTAGCGGTAGTTGAGCGGGACGGCGACGAGGCCGGCGCGGAAGCAGGCCAGGTAGTGGATCAGCAGGGCCGTCCGGTTCGGCATCAGCGACGCAAGCCGGTCCCCGCGCTCGAACTCGGCGGCGTAGGCCGCGGCGAGCGCGGCGGCCCGCGCCTCCAGCTCCTCCCAGCTGAGCTCGTCCTCAGCCGAGACGATCGCCACGGCTCCCGGCTCGGCGGCGAGCCCCGCGTCGAGCAGGCGCTCGAGCGGCGGTGCCGGCTCCAGGGGTGTCACCGAGGCGCTCATCAACCCGGAACCTCGCGCGGGGCCGCCATCACGGCGAGCTCGGTCGTCCCCATCTGCAGGCTCATCGAGGCGCCGTCGGCGTGGACGAAGGCCTCGCGATAGACCTCGCGATCGAGGATCACGGAGGCGTTCTCCTCCCCCGCGTCGATGCGGACGAAGATCGACTCGCGCTCGTTCGGCTCCCCGCCGCTCGTCGAGTAGCCGGCCTGCAGCTTCCCGGCGAATGTGGCGACGAGGTGGGGGCTCTCCCCCGCGTCCATCACGTGCACCTCGACCCGCTGGCCGACGAGCGTGAGCAGGGCCGCAAGAGCCTCGTCGAAGGTCACCGCTGCTTCCTCCCGGAGTGCATCGCGGGGCATTTTGCCAGGGGATGCGCCGAAGGCATTCGGCCGCCGTGCCGGAGGCGTAAGCTGAACCCATGGCTGATGAGAGACGACGAGCCGACGGGCGACGACCAGCTGTTCGGCGACGAGCACGTTCGCGTCTACCGGGAGACCGGCGGGGAGCGCGGATACGAGTGGCGCGGGACGACGATCCTGCTGCTCAGCACCACCGGCCGGAAGTCGGGCGAGCGGCGGACGACGCCGCTCATCCACGTGACCGACGACGACCGCTGGGTCGTGATCGCCTCCAAGGGCGGCGCGCCCGATCACCCGGCGTGGTTCAAGAACCTCTCCGAGAACCCGGACATCGAGATCCAGGTCAAGGACGAGGTCATCCCGGCGCGGGCGGACGTCGTCGAGGGCGACGACCGCGAGCGACTGTGGAAGGCGATGACCGAGGTCTGGCCCGACTACGACGACTACCAGGCGAGCACCGACCGGAAGATCCCGGTCGTGGCCCTGAGCCGGCGCTAGACCGAGTACCTCGGCGCGTAGCCTCCGCCCCGTGAGCGGGCGGCTGAGAGACGCTGACGCTGGCGACCGCGGTCGCGATCGTCTGCTCGCTGGGAGGCGCCGCGGGGGCGGGCGCGATCCCCTGGGACGCTCCCGGCGCGATCCCGCCCGCGCAGACGCCGCCGCCGGAGCTCCCGGATCCGGAGTGCTCCCAGAGCTACGCCGACGACGCGCCCGCGGGCGGGCCGCCGCTGCGCTTCGGGGTCGGGCCGCGGCTGGCCGGGGAGGCGGGCTCGGGGCAGGTGACCGCGACCGTCCCCGAGGACAAGCGCGAGCGCGACCGGCGGCTGCTGCAGCTGCAAGGGCGACGGGCACCTGAGCGTGCGGCTCAACCGCCTCTTCCAGGCGGACGGCGCCGCGGGGATCCGGCAGTTCAAGCGGATGGCGAAGCACTACTCGGCGCTCGGGATCGACGTCACCCTCCAGGTCCGCTACCACCCCGCGCCGGAGGCGAACGGCGACATCGGCGCCTGGCTCGACTACGTGCGCCAGGTGGTCCGCGCCTTCGGCCCGATCGAGCACGTGACCGCGCTGCAGATCACCAACGAGGCGGATCTGAAGCTCTCGCCGAACACCTCCGACGGCTTCTACGCGAACGCGGTCGAGGCGCTCGCGCGGGGAGTTCCCGCGGCCAAGCGCGAGGCGCGGCGCCGCGGCTACGACCAGCTCACGGTCGGGTTCAACTTCGCCTACGGCAACGGGCTCTTCGGAGACGACGCGAGCTTCTGGCGCGAGGTCGGCGCCGCGGGCGGCAAGCGGCTGCGCAGGGCGACCGACTGGGTGGGGATCGACTCCTACCCGGGGACGTTCGTGCCGTCGGGGTCGGCGCTGACCGATCCGGGCGACGCGCTGCTCGAGCAGATCGCGCAGATGCGCGAGTGCCTGATGCCGCTCGCGGGCTTCGGCCCGAAGGTGCCGATCCACGTCGACGAGCTCGGCTACCCGACGGGCCCCGGCCGCACCGAGGAGGAGCAGGTGCGGGCGATGGACGGCTTCATGCGAACGCTGCACCGCTACCGCGGCACCTACAACGTGGCCGAGGTCATCTGGTTCGGCCTGCGCGACAACAACAGCGCCGGGCCGAACTTCCAGTCGTTCTTCGGTCTGCTCCGGGACGACTACTCGCCGAAGCCCGCGTTCGGGGAGTACCGGAGGCTGATCCGGCGGCTCGGCGACTAGCTAGAGGTCGTCTCGCGGCTACTTCGACGGGCGCAGGTCGGAGAGCTTGAACGTCTTCGCCTTGTTCCGCTTGATCTTCAGGGAGATCTCGCCGCCGCCGGTTCCCTTCTTCGAGTACTGCGCCAGGTCGAGGTCGACCCGCTCGACCCTCGAGCCGCCGTCGTTGCTGATCCGGACGGCCTCGGTGCGCGAGTTGAAGCGGACGCTGATCCCGGCGTTCGGGTCGACGCCGGCCGGCGAGACCTCGAGCCGGTAGGCGAAGCCGCCCTTCGGGTTGCTGGCGCTGACGACGACGCTCGGCGATTCGACCCCGCGCTCGTCGTTGACGAAGGAGACCGTGCGCGCGTTGCGGGTGATCTCGAGCGCGTCGGTCTCGCCGCGGCGGATCTCGACCTTCTCGGCGCCGACGGAGAAGCCGCGGCCGATCAGGTGGACGTCCTCGGAGAGGCGGCTCTTCCCGCCGCCGCGCTCGAGGACGACGCGGTAGGAGTTGCGGGAGGGAAGCTCGACGGTGGCGGGCGGGGCGTCTCGCAGCGGCGAGGTGAGCGGCTGGCGAACCTTGGCTCCCCTGATGTCGTTGAAGGTGCGGTTGCCCCTGAAGCCGGCGCGGCGGCCGCGCTGGTCGGTGACCGTGAGCGGGCCGTGCTCGCCGCGCGCGTCGTCACCGGTGAGCTGGAGGGTCAGGCTCTTGCCGACGCCGGCGCCGCCGTTGCGCGCGCAGATGTAACAGGGCTGGTGGCCGAGGGCCACCGACGGATCCTCGAGGGTGAGCGTCTTGGTCTTGGCGGTGCCCTTCCAGGTCATGCCCGGAGCCAGTTGGTAGGACCACTTCTGCGCGTCGGTGTCGACGTGGATGTAGCGCGTCTCCCCGGGCCAGTTGTTGTCGTAGACGGCGATCCGCCGCTTGCCGCCGCCGTCGTCCTCGATCGCCAGCGGGGTGATGGCGTGACCACCCTGCTTGCCGTAGATCGCGATCACGTAGTCGGAGCCGCCGGCCGCGAACTCGGTCTCGAGCGTCTTGACGACCTTCGCCGGGGTCGAGTCGACCTTGGTCGCCGCAACCGCCGGCATGTCCTGCAGCGTCCAGAGGTAGGCGATCCAGGACTGCAGCTTCGGGGTGTCGAAGGTGAGCTCGGGCGTCGTCGGGGCGCCGAAGGCCGAGGGCGCCGGCAGTCCGCGGCGATCCTGGAAGAAGAGCTGGGAGCTGGTCGCCATGCCGTAGCAGTGGCCGTCGCTCATCGCGTAGTTCTCGGCCTCCATCCAGGCTTCGGCCTCCGGCGTGAGGACGCACGCTCCCTTCGCGTTCACGCAGACCCCGCGGCCGAACAGGCGCACGACGTCATCGGTGGTCAGGTCGACGGGATCGGTGTCGTTGCCGTAGTTGGGGAACGAGTAGCCGTCCGCCTGGGAGGTGAAGCCGTTGGCCGCGACGGTGGCGGCGTCGGAGCGGGGAGCGAGGGCGAGCGCGATGGCGCAGACGGCGATGGCCGCCACGAGGGCGATCGCGTTGGTCCGGAGCCGGTGCCTTGTCTCTCCCTGCAGAGACATCGCCCCCAACATCGGACCGCGGGAGGGCGACCTTTAGCGGCAGGGCGGGCTCGTCGGCATGAGCCCATCCTGCCACCTCCCGGCGAGCCGGACTACTTGACGGTGAGCGTCCCCTCCATGCCTTCGTCGCGATGGTCACCGACCTCGCAGAAGTACGTGTAGGTGCCGGGCTCGAGGTCGACGTCGGCGCTGGCCTTCGACGCGCTGATCACCTCGGTCTCACCGACGATGTTGCCGTCGGCATCCTCGATCTCGACGTTGTGCGGGATGTCGGACGGGTTGTCGAAGTCGATCGTGTTGGTGCCGGCGCTCGCCTCGAGATCACCCGTCGTGTAGGCGATCGCGCTCGGGTCGGCGGCGATCTCGATCGTCCCGCCACCGCCTCCGGAGCCGCCGGTGTCGGCCGCCGACGTCGTCGACTCCGTGGCCGTCGTCTCCGGCGCGGCGCTCGTCTCGGTGGTCGAGTCGTCGTCCCCGCAGGCGGAGAAGGCGAGGGCGAGGCCGGCCGCCGCGACGGCGCCGAAGGTCTTCAGGGTTCTCGAGCTCGTCTGGGTCATCTGGGTCCTCTCGCAGTTGGGACGTTCGGGCGAAGCAGCCTCTCCCCGGGCGGTCCCGGTTGCAATTGGACGAAGGTCGTAGGACCTCAGGCCGTCGCGGCGAGCAGCGCGGCCGCCAGGGGCGCCGGCGCCTCGACGGGGAGCATGTGCCCGACGCCGGGGATCACCTCGAGGCGGCCGTCGGCGCATGCGTCCGCTCCGGCTCCCATCTCCTCGGGGGTGCCGACCAGGTCGCGCTCGGCGGCGATCCACACCGCCGGGCACGCGACGGCGCCGAGGCCGCCGCGCGAGTCGAACCCGGCGATCAGCCGGAAGGCCGCGGCCATCGCGTCGGGGTGGCTGCGCTCGAGGGCGGCGCGCGCGTAGGCGACGCCGGGACCCTCGTCCTCGAGCGCCTCCGCCGTGAACCACCGCTCCATCGCCTGGCGATCGACCTCGACGGCTCCACCCGCGTCGATCGCATCGGCGCCCGCCGCGAAGGGAGCGAACGGCGAGATCCGAGAGCAGACCACCACGAGGCCCGCCACGCGTTCGCGGGTGGTCGATCGCGATCTGCTGCGCGATCTCGCCGCCGAAGGAGTGGCCGACGACCCACGCGCGGTCGATCCCGAGCCCGTCGAGCACCGCGGTCGCGTCGGCGGCCAGCTCCCCGAAGGACCCCGGGACGGGCACGTCCGCCGCGCTCCCATGGCCGCGAAGGTCGTAGCGGACGACCCTGCGTCCCTCGGCGGCGAGCAGCGGCGCGAGCGGGTCCCACGCGCGCGAGGTCCAGCGGCGTTCCGTGGATCAGCAGGACCGGCGGCCCGTCGCCCTCGTCGCGCACCTCCGCCTCGTATCCGTCGCCGATCAGCACCCGCCGACATCATCGCTGCTGCGTCGGGCCGGGACGCGTCCGTAGGCTGCCTCCCGCATGCCGCTCGCAATCCAGATCGCGTCGATCTCCTCCCAGTACCAGGACCGGATCGTCGACCAGGGCAACCAGCCGACCCTGTTCATGCTGGTCGCCTTCGGGCTGACGTTCGGCATCACCCGCTTCATCACGCACTCGATCAGGACCGCACCGGTTCTCCTGGCTCGGGAACGTCGAGGCCGGCGACACCCACATCCACCACCTCGTCTGGGGGATCTCCCTGCTGCTCGCGTCGGGGCTGGTCGGGATCGCGCTGCAGCCGCCGATGGAGCTCACCGCGATCCTGTTCGGCATCGGTGCGGCGCTGACGCTCGACGAGTTCGCGCTCTGGCTCCACCTCGAGGACGTCTACTGGTCCGAGCAGGGGCGGCAGTCGATCGACGCGGTCATCGTCTTCTCGATCGTCAGCGGCTTCATGCTGATCGGCGCCTATCCGTTCGCGATCGGCGATGACGCCGACAGCTCCGACATCTCGTCGGTGATCGCCAACATCCTGGTCGGCCTGCTGCTCGCCTTCGTCTGCTTCCGCAAGGGGAAGCTGATGTGGGGCGTGATCGGCATCTACATCCCGCCGATCGGGATCATCGGCGCGCTCCGCCTCGCCAAGCCCGAATCCGCGTGGGCCAAGAAGCGGTACGAGGGCAAGAAGCTGGAGCGCTCGCGCGAGCGCTACGCCAAGGAGGCCGAGGTCCACCCGCTCGAGCCCGCCGCGGCGAAGAGCGCCGGCGGCAGCTAGGCCGGCGCCGTGGCCGTCGTCCTCGCGCTCGCCGCCGCCTTCCTCTTCGCGCTCGGCTCGGTCCTGCAGCAGCGGGCCGGGATGGACGAGCCCGACGACGCCGAGGGCGGGGCGGCTCCGGCGCGGGCCTGCTCCTGCGCATGGCTCGCCGCCCGGTCTGGCTCGCGGGGATCGCCGCCGACTCGCTCGGCTTCATCGGCCAGGCGGTGGCGCTGACGATCGGCCGGCTCGCGGTGGTGCAGCCGCTGCTCGCGGCGTCGATGGTCTTCGCGCTCCCGCTGGGGAAGCGCATCACCGAACCAGCGCGTCAGCCGCAGCGACGTCGCCGCCGCGGTCCTGGTGACCCTGGCGCTGATCGCCTTCCTGACGATCGCCGACCCGAGCGGCGGGCGCGACGACGCTCCGGTCGGCTGAGTGGCTGGTCGCCGGGGCGATCGGCGCGGTGGTGTGCGTCCCGCTCGTCCTGCTCGCGCGGCGGGCGGAGCCGGGGATGAAGGCGGCGTTGCTGGGAACCGCGACCGGCGTCCTGTTCGGCTTCAGCGCCGCGCTGACGAAGGCGGTCGGTGACCAGTTCGCCGACGAAGTCCTCTCGATCTTCGTCAACTGGCAGCTCTACGCGCTGATCGTCGTCGGCTACGTCTCGATGACGCTGAACCAGCTCGCGCTGACCACCGGCGTGCTGGCGCCGGCCCTCGCCACCGCGATGGCGTTCGACCCGATCACGAGCGTCCTCATCGCGACGACGCTCCTGCAGGAGTCCCTCCACGAGTCGACGATCGGCTGGATCGCCACCCTCGCCGCCCTGGGAGCCGTCCTCGCCGGGATGGTGATCCTCGCGAGGACGAGCGAGGGAGCGGTGGCGGTGAAGCCGGGAAGCGGGAGCGTGGTGGAGCCGCCGACGTCCGGCTGACGCTCGCGGGGGACCTGGACGACGCGCAGTGGTCCCATATGGACCACAGGACGTAGTTCAGGCCCTGGCCGACGCTCGTCCTACGCCGCGCCCGTCTCCGCCAACCGCTTCATCCGCTCGCCCGTCCTCGCCCTCGCGTACGTGAAGTAGATGACCAGGCCGATCGCCAGCCAGACGACCAGGCGGATCCACGTGGTGATCGGGAGGGTCGCCATCAGGGCGACCGCGGCGACGATGCCGAAGCCCGCGGTGAACTTCACCGCCGGGACGCGGAACGGCCGCTCGAGGTCCGGCCGCTTGCTCCGCAGCACCAGCACCCCGGCGCAGACGATCGTGAACGAGAGCAGCGTCCCGATCGAGACGAGGTCCCCGAGGATGTCGATCGGCAGGAGGCCGGCGACGATCCCGCCGGCGACGGCGCAGATCGCGGTCGCGACGCCGGGGGTCTGGAAGCGGCCGACGAGGCCGATCCGGTCGGGGAGCATCCCGTCGGAGGCCATCCGCATGAAGATGCGCGTCTGCCCGTAGAAGGTGACCATCACGGTCGCCGCGAGGCCGATCACCGCCGCCAGCGAGACCATCGTCTCGAGCCACTCCAGCGAGGCGCTCGAGTCGCGGACGGCGAGCGCGAGCGGGTCGGCGACGTTGAGCGTCCCGTAGGGGACCATCCCGGTCATCACGAGCCCGATCGCGACGTAGAGGACCGTGGAGATCGCGACCGTCGCGATCAGGCCGAGCGGGATCGTCCGCTGCGGATTGCGCGCCTCGGCCGCCGCGGTCGAGACCGCGTCGAAGCCGACGTAGGAGAAGAAGACGATGCCGGCGGCGCGGAAGATGCCGCTCACGCCGAACTCGCCGAACCCGCCCTCGTTGGCGGGGACGAACGGGTCCCAGTTCGCCTTGTGGATCGCGAAGGCGCCGAAGGCGATGAACAGGAACAGGACGCCGATCTTCAGGCTGACCATCACGTTCGTCGCCCGCGCCGACTCCTTCGTCCCCAGATACAGGAGCCCGCAGGTGAGCACGACGATCAGGACCGCGGGCAGGTTGACCACCCCGGTGTCGTCGCCGAAGGGCGGGTTGACGAGGGCGTCGGGGATGTGGATCCCGGCGCTGTTCATGAAGCTGACGAAGTAGCCCGACCAGCCCACGGCGACCGTCGAGGCGGCGAACAGGTACTCGAGCAGGAGGTCCCAGCCGATGAACCAGGCGAGGAACGAGCCGAACACCGCGTAGGCGTAGGAGTAGGTCGACCCCGCGGCCGGGACCATCGCGGCGAGCTCCGCGTAGCAGAGGGCCGTGACCGCGGCCGCGAGACCGGCGAGCAGGAAGGAGAAGATGACCGCCGGGCCCGCGTACTCGGCGGCTGCGTCGCCGGTCGTGACGAAGATGCCGGCGCCGACGACGCTCGCGACGCCGAGGGCGGTCAGGCTGAACGGGCCGAGCGCGGTCGGAGTTCAACCGACCGCGGTCGATCTTCGCCTGTGCGATTACGGCATCGATGTTCCCCGCTGGCACGCGGCGATCCTGTCAGAGTGCGGCCCCGGAAGGTGGAGGAATGAGCGACGAGAGCGACGCGCCCGAGGAGGGCGCCGGCACCGAGGCCGAGCCGGCTCGCGCACGCGTCGTTCACCGAGACCGAGCGCCGGCACCGCCTCGACAAGCTCGACGCCCTGCGCGAGCGCGGGATCAACCCCTACCCCGTCCGCTTCGACCGCGACACGACCGCCGCCGCGGTCCACGCCGAGCACGACTCGCTCGCCGCCGGCGCCGAGACCGAGCACAAGGTCTCGCTCGCCGGGCGCGTGGTCGGCGAGCGCCGCCACGGCGGCCTCGACTTCGTCGACCTCCGCGACGAGACCGGGACGGTCCAGCTCCTCGCCACCCGCGACGCTCTGGGAGCGGAGCAGCTCGCCGACCTCAGCAACCTCGACCTCGGCGACTGGATCGGGGTCGACGGGCATCGTCGTCAAGAGCGACCGCGGCGAGCTCTCGGTCCGCCTCGACTCCTTCCAGCTCCTCGCCAAGGCGATCCGCGCGCTCCCCGACTTCCGCAAGGGCCTCGCCGACGCCGGCGACCGCTACCGCCGCCGCTACCTCGACCTGATCGTCGACGAGCCCTCCCGCCGCACGTTCGCGATCCGCTCCCAGGTGATCTCCTCGACCCGTCGCGTCCTCCTCGACCGCGGCTTCACCGAGGTCGAGACGCCGGTCCTGCTGAGCCAGGCCGGCGGCGCCGAGGCGCGGCCGTTCATCACCCACCACAACGCGCTCGACATCGACATGTACCTGCGGATCGCGCTCGAGCTGCCGCTGAAGCGCCTGATCGTCGGCGGCATGAACCGGGTCTTCGAGATCGGCCGGGTGTTCCGCAACGAGGGCGTCGACACCCGCCACAACCCCGAGTTCACGCTGCTCGAGGCCTACCAGGCGTTCGGCGACTACAACGACATGATGGACCTGGTCGAGGAGATCGTCTCGACCTCGTGCATGGATGCGATCGGGACCACCGTCGTCCAGATCGAGGGCCGGGACGTCGACCTGAAGCCGCCGTGGCGGCGCGCCACGATGGCGGAGCTGATCGAGGAGAACGCCGGGGTGAAGATGCACCCCTCGATGCCGATCGAGGAGGCGCGCGAGATCGCCGACCGCTTCGGCGTCGAGTGGCTCGAGGTCTGGGGCTCGGGCAAGATCATGAGCGAGGTCTACGACGAGACCTGCGAGGCGAAGCTGATCGAGCCGACCTTCGTCATGGACCACCCGCGGGAGACCTCGCCGCTCGCCCGCCCCCACCGGACGACCCGACGCTGACCGAGCGCTTCGAGATGGTCGTCGCCGCGCGCGAGCTCGCCAACGCCTACTCCGAGCTCAACGACCCCGTCGACCAGGCGCAGCGCTTCCAGGACGAGGCCCGCCTGCAGGCCGGCGGCGACGAGGAGGTCGAGCCGGTCGACGACGACTACGTCGAGGCGCTCGAGTACGGCCTCCCTCCCACCGGTGGTCTGGGAATCGGGATGGACCGGCTGGTGATGCTGATCTCCGGCGCCGAGGCGATCCGCGACGTGATCCTCTTCCCGACGCTGCGGCCCGAGTCACCGCAGAGCCGGGATCAGACCCTGTCGACCGTCGAAGGCGCTCGCACCCTCGGCCGAGGCCGAGCCCGCCGCGCCGACGCTCGCCGCCGGCCGCGGTCCAGGCCCCGACCCCCGGTCGCATCCGGCACCGCTCGCGCGCCCCGCGCGTGCTCGCGTGGCTCACCTTCCTGCTCGGCCTCGCCTCCCTGCTGCCGACGCTGCCGTGGATCCACGTCTCGCTCGGGATCGACGACCTCCTCTCGCGCTCCGACCGCGCCGACCTCTTCGTCGTCTCCGCCCTGATCGGCCTCGGCCTGATCACGATCGCCAACCAGCTCGCGCGCCGCAAGCACCGCGCCTGGGTCCTGGCGATGGCTCTGCTGGGAGCCGCCGCGCTCGTCCACATCTTCAAGGGCCCGGACCCGGTCGCCGCGGTCCTCGACATCGCGCTGCTCGTCGCGCTCGCCTCCTACCGGACCGAGTTCCGCGCCCGCGGCGACCGCAGCTCGCTGCGGCAGGCGATCGCCTTCGTGCCGCTGTTCCTGGGAGTCGTCCTCGTCTTCGGCATCTTCTCGCTGCTCACCCAGCGCAACGACGTCGACGCCGGGCCTCTCCCTCGGCGGAATGCTCGATGCGACGTTCGAGCGGCCTGGTCGGCGGGGACGGTCCCTACACCTTCGGTCACCGGCTCTTCGCGGACTTCTTCTCCGACGCGCTCCTCGCGCTGGGCATCGCCGGGCTGGCGACGTTCCTGTATCCTGATCTTCCGCTCGGTCGTCACCCGCGGCACCCCCGAGCGCAGGGAGCGCGAGCGCGCCCGCGAGATCGTCCACGCCTACGGCTCCGACACGCTCGCCTACTTCGCCCTGCGCCGCGACAAGAGCTACTTCTTCTCCTCCGACGGCCGCTCCCTGATCGCCTACGCCTACGTCCGCGGCTACGCGATGGTCGCCGCCGACCCGATCGGCCCGCCCGAGGACACCGCGCGCACCATCGACGAGTTCCTCGCCTTCTGCGACGAGCAGGGCTGGGCGGTCGCCTTCCTCGCGGTCCGCGAGGAGGACCTCCCGATCTACTCCGAGCGCGGCATGCACTCCCTGTACCTGGGAGACGAGGCGATCCTCGGGGTCCAGGACTTCACGCTCGAGGGCTCGGAGATGAAGGCGGTGCGGAGCGCGGTCCACCGCGTCGGCCGCGACCACGACTTCGAGCTGATCCGGGAGCCGGAGGCCTCGCCGGAGCTGGTCGCCGAGCTCAACGAGATCAGCGCCGAGTGGCGCGACGGCGCCGAGGAGCGGGGCTTCACGATGGAGCTCGGCCAGGACGTCGAGGGCACGGACTCCGACTTCGTGATCGCGATCGCGCGGGAGCAGGGAGGCGCATCCCCGGGCCGCGTCGCCGGCTTCCTCCGCTTCGTCCCGTGCTTCGGCGAGAGCCCCGGCTACTCGCTCGACCTGATGCGCCGCCGCCCCGACTCCACCAACGGCCTGACCGAGTACCTGATCGCCAACGCCGCGCTCGGCCTCAAGGCCAGCGGCGTCGAGCGCCTCTCCCTCAACTTCGCCGCCTGGGGACGCCTCCTCGACGACGCCGAGGGAGCCGGGATCTGGGGCGGGATCGAGCGGCGGATGGCGCGGGCCCTCAACCCGTTCTTCCAGATCCAGTCCCTGCGCGACTTCAACCAGAAGTTCAACCCCGAGTGGTACCCGCGCTCGATCGTGATCGACGACCCCGGCGACCTGCCGAAGGTGACCGTCCTCTACGCGAGCGTCGAGGGCTTCCTCGACGTCCCGGTCATCGGCCGCTTCCTCGAGCCGCCCGTCCGGGCCGCGGAGCGTGGCGAGTCCGGCGCCGGGGACTGACGCGGTGGCGGACTTCGACGACGTCCGCGAACTCGGCCTCTCGCTCCCAGGGGTCACGGAATCGACCTCCTACGGCACCCCCTCGCTCAAGGTCGGCGGCAAGCGCGGGAAGATGCTCGCCCGGCTGAAGGAGGACGGCGAGACGCTCGTCGTGCGCTGCCAGATTCCCGAGCGCGAGATGTTGATCGAGGCCGAGCCCGACGTCTTCGCGGTAACCGATCACTACCGCGCCTACGACATGGTCCTGATGCGGCTGCCCGCCGCCGACCGCGATGTGCTCGACGAGCGCCTGACCGAGGCGTTCAGGCTCGTCGCGCCACCCAGATACCTGGCGGACCTGGACCGACGATGAGCGAGGACGCCTTCGCGGGCCTGCAACGCACCGAGGAGAAGCTGCGCGCCTACGGGGACGCGCACGGCCTGGTCCTGCGCGAGGAGCAGCCCTACCCCGGCTACGTTCCGGCCGCCCAGCAGATCGGCCCGGTCAAGCACGCGATCTGGTCGCTCGCGGGCGTGCTTCCCGGCGGCGCGATCGGGCGGCTTCGGCACCAGGCGAGCTTCGGCTCGACGATCGGAGTCGACGTCAAGCTCCAGCACACGCTGATGATCTGCCGGATCCCCGAGAGCGTCGGCTACGTCCCGTTCCTGTCGTGCCGTCCCGCGGGCTTCGGCGGCGCGATGTACGCCTGGGACAACGACAACCGCGCGAAGCAGTCGCAGGTCTTCGAGAGCATGGAGCTCGAGCGGCGCTACAAGGTCGAGGTCGCGAAGGATCAGTCCCAGAACTGGATCTACCAGCTCTTCACCCCCACCTTCATCGACTGGCTCGCGAGCTCGACCCCACCCGACTTCGGGTTCAAGCTCGACCTCGGGGTCTTCAACTGCGAGACGCCGCAGTGGCGCGGGCAGGAGGCCTCACTGACGGGTGAGGTGGAGCCGGAGTTATTGGATCTCCTGCTCGAGACCGGCGGCAAGGTCGCCTCCCGGATCCGCGACGAGGTGCTCGAGGAGGCGCAGCTGCTCGGGGAGCCCGGCGTCGTCGACAGCGCCGAGGCTTACGCCAAGTGGGCCAACTCCCCGAAGCACGGGCGGATCATCAAGACGATCCTCTGGGCCGCGCGGTTCGCCGAGCCCGACGACGGGATCGGCAAGTTCGCCGCCGACCGCGGGCTCGAGAAGGAGTCCCCGGCGCAGTTCCACGCGCGCTACATCGGGCTCGCGATGCCGGGCGCGGCGACGGGCGTCGCCACGGGCCCGCTGCCGAAGGGCGGTCGCGAGGGCAGCATCGCCTGGCTCCAGTTCTCGAGCCTCGTCGACATGGACCAGGAGTACGTCGCGGTCGCGTGCCGGACCGAGGCCGTCCTCCCGGCGGTCTGGGTCGACCCCGAGGACGTCGGCGCTCCGCGCGTCGGCGAGGAGCTTCCCCCTGAGGTGATCGCCGCCGCCGACCGGGGCCGGCTACGGGATCGCCACCAACGGCAGGTCGGCCTGCGTCTACATGCGGGTGTCGGGAACGACGCCGGGCACCGAGGTCGACGGCTTCGCCGGCGAGGCGCAGCGGATCATCGGGCTGCTGGAGCTTCGGGCACCGAGCTCCTGACGGAGTCGACGACCGCCAGGAGCGTGTCGGCGAGCAGCCGGTACGCATGCTCGCGATCGAGCTCCGCCTCGCGCCATTCGTCGAGCACGCTCTCCCCGAAGGCGAGATAGGAGCGCAGCGCAGCGTCCGCGATCTCCCCCGGCTCCTCCGTGCCGAAGTGGTTCAGCGCGACGGCACGGACGATGATCGCCCGGTAGCTGTCGCCGAGCGCGTCGACCTCGGGATCGCCGAGGGCGCGCCCGTGGCGGTGGGCGAGCCAGATCCGCGACGGCTCGAACGCGTGCTCGAAGAAGCGGGCGAAGTTCTCCGCGAGACGCTGCTCCATCGGGACGTCGGCGTCGGTCAGCCAGTCGCGGGTCAGCTCCTCGCCCGCGTAGTCGACGACCGCGAGGGTCAGGTCGGTCCGGCCGCGAGGGAAGTAGTGGTAGATCAGGTTGCGGGTGACGCCGGCGCGCTCGGCGACGGCGTCGAGGGTCAGCGCCGCGAAGCCGCCCTCGGCGACGATGTCGACGGCAGCTTCCGTCAGCTGGGAGCTGCGCTCCCCGGAGCTCATCCTCCGCACATCCACCGACTGGAACCTTGCTTGCACGGCCGCATCCTACCGTTTACGCAGTGTCAACTTGACAGAACGTAAATAGCGGGCTAGGTTGCCCGCTGTCTGCACCCCTGAGGAAGAGGTTCCAAGAGTGAGATCCGTGAAGTTGTCCCGCGCCCGGCTCAGTGCCGCCGTCGCAATCGCCATCGCAGCGCTGCTCGGCGGAGCCGCTGCGACCGCGTCGGCGGTACCGATCGTCAGCATCGGCACGTCGACCCTTCCGGACTTCTCGGGCTCTGCCGCCACGGCGAACCCGATCCCGAAGCCGACGAAGCCTGAGCAGAACCCCTTCATGGCGAAGGATCCGAACTCGAACATCCACAACGACTCGTGGATGACCGACAGCTACAACCGGCCGGGTCCGCTGGGCACCAACCTGAGCACGAGCTCCTACGCCTACCCGTCCTCCCTCTGCGGATCGATCGCCTTCGACTCCCAGGGCCGGATCGTCACCGTCTGCCCGTCGATCCCGCTCGCCCCGCAGGCGCGGATCATCGACCCGGACACGCTCGCTCCGATCTCGACGCTCGATCTGCCGACGGCGCCCAACCCGCCGGGAACCAAGGAGTTCCAGAACTTCGCGGGCGGCGGCTACTTCTTCCTCGACAACGAGGATCGGATCTGGGTCGCGACCCGCACCGACCACATCTACGTGATCGGCCAGGGCGCCGACGGCAACACGCTGACCGTCGAGAAGGACTACGACCTGACCTCGGTCCTCGACACCTCGACCGAGCGCATCAGCTCCGCGCTGCCCGACTACAACGGCCTGATCTGGTTCGTCTCGAAGGCGAACGGCAAGGTCGGCACGCTCGATCCGAAGACCGGTGACCTGAAGGTGATGCGCCTCGACGAGGAGATCGAGAACTCCTTCGCGGTCGCCGCCGACGGCGTCTACATCGTCAGCGACAAGCGGATGTACCGCTTCAAGGCCAACAAGAAGAACCGGCCGCGGATCGTCTGGTCGAAGGGCTACCCCAACTCCGGGATCGTCAAGCCGAGCCAGGTCAACGCCGGCTCCGGCACCACGCCGACGCTCATGGAGGACGGCTACTCGGCGATCACCGACAACGCCGACCCGATGAACATCGTCGTCTACCGGAACAAGACGAACCTGAAGAAGGGCGAGAAGCGGATCGTCTGCAAGGTCCCGGTGTTCTCGAAGGGCACCAGCGCCACGGAGAACGCCCTGATGGGGACGAAGCGCTCCCTGATCGTCGAGAACAACTACGGCTACCAGGATCCGTTCGGCCCCACGGCCGGCGCCCTGACCGAGGCGGGCTTCGCACGCGTCGACGTGAAGAAGAACGGCAAGGGCTGCGTGAAGAAGTGGACCAACACCGAGGTCCGCTCCCCCACGGTCGTGCCGAAGCTCTCGACCAAGACCGGACTGATCTACACGTACTCGCGTCCGGAGGAGCCGCTCGGCGACCAGGGCTACTTCTGGACCACGATCGACTACCGCACCGGCAAGACCGTCTGGAGCAAGTACTCCGGATCCGGGCCTCACCTACAACAACAACTACGCGGGTCTCGCGCTCGGTCCGAACGGCCGCGCCTACCTCGGGACCATCGGCGGGATCATCTCGCTCCAGGACAACTAGAAGTTTGGATGGATCACCTGGCGCCCCGCGTCCCTCGTCAGAGGGCGCGGGGCGTTGGTTCGTTGTGGGCGGTTAGGTATCTAGGCGGCGGGCTCGCTCGCGCCGGTCCCGCCGCGCAGCAGCAGCCCGGCGCCGATCGCGCAGACGAGCGCGATCGCGGCGGCGACGATCGCGGCGTTGTGGAAGCCGTCGACGTAGGCGACCGGATCGCCGCCGAGGGCACCGCTCGCCGGAACCAGGGTTCCCAGCACGGCGATCCCGACCGCGACGCCGGTCTGGCGGAAGAGGTCGTTGGCGCCGGAGGCGAGGCCGCTCTGGTTCTCGGGCAGCGCCTGCAGCGCGAGCTCGCTCGCGGCGGGGTTGAACAGGCCGGTTCCCAGCGAGGCGATGAGCGTCGGCGCCAGGAGCGCGGTCCACTTCGAGTCGACGTGGGCGAGGAACGGGATCAGCGCGAGGCCGACCGCGATCAGCAGCAGGCCGACGACCGTCAGCCGCGCCGGGGAGATCCGTCCCATCAGCTGGGCGGCAGCTCCGGCGACGATGAACATCAGGCCGGTGCCGGGGAGGTAGGCGAGGCCGGTCTCGATCGGCGAGAGCCCCAGGACTCCCTGCATGTAGAGCGTGATGTAGAGGAAGAGCGCGAAGAAGCTCGCGGAGATCCCGGTGACGGCGATCTGCGGCGCGGCGAAGCGACGGCGCTTGAGGAGATGAAGCGGGAGCATCGGCGTGCTCGAGCGCGCCTGGATCGTGACGAAGGCGGCGAGGAGGACGGCGGCGGCGCCGAGCGAGGCGACGATCTCGGCGCTCCCCCAGCCTTCCTCGTTCCCGCGCAGGAGGCCGAAGACCAGCAGGAACATGCCGCCGATCAGCGCGACCTGCCCGGGCCAATCGACCTCGCGGGCGTGCTCGTCGCGGCCCTCGGCCACGCGCGACCAGGCGATGTAGAGGCAGGCGAGGCCGACGGGGACGTTGATCCAGAAGATCGCCCGCCAGCCGAAGAGCTCGGTCAGGCCGCCGCCGACGAACGGCCCGATGGCGAAGGCGATGCCGATCGAGGCGCCGAAGGCGGCGAGCGCCTTGTTGCGCGACTCCGGCGTCGGCGAGACCTGAGCGATCAGCGCCAGCGCAGTGGCGAACATGACGGCGGCGCCGAGGCCCTGGATCGCGCGGGAGGCGACGAGCGCCTCGATGCTGCCGGAGGTCGCGCAGGCGGCCGAGGCGAGGACGAAGAGCGACAGGCCGCCGAGGAAGAGGCGCCGGCGACCGTTGCGGTCGGCGAGGGCGCCGGCCGTGAGGACGGTTGCGGCGAGCGGCAGCGTGTAGGCGTCGATCACCCACTGCAGCCCGGTCAGGCTCGTGTCGAGCGAGGAGGCGATGTCGGAGAGCGCCGTGTTGACGACGGAGATGTCCAGCATCAGCATCGTCACCGCGAGGCAGGCGACGACGACGGTGGCGGTGGCGCTCTTGGGCGCCGCGGCGGTGTCGGACTTCGAGGGCGGGACGGCGGGTGCGTGGCTCAGGGATTCCATGGGCTCACTCTCTGGGTTCGTGAGGCTCCCAGCATCGGGGACCTCCCTAGACATCGACCCCAATATCTGAGGAGGCCGGTGCCACCGACGTGAGATCGGTCACCTTGAGGACCCCTCCCTCCGCCTCGGTGTGACAGGCGGAGCTACGCCTCGGCGGCCTCGCGCTCCTGCTCCCGCAGCTCGATGCGGCGGATCTTCCCGGTCAGGGTCTTGGGGAGCTCGGTGACGAACTCGACCTTGCGGGGATAGGCGTAGGCGCTGAGCTTGCCGCGCACGAACTGCTTGATGTCGTCGGCGAGCTCGTCGGAGCCCTCGTGGCCGGCGGCGAGGACGATGAAGGCCTTGACCACGTTCCCCTTGATCTCGTCGGGGGAGGCGACGGCGGCAGCTTCGGCGACGGCCTCGTGCTCGAGGCAGGCGGACTCGACCTCGAAGGGACCGATCCGGTAGCCGGCGGCGATGATCACGTCGTCGGCGCGGCCGGCGTACCAGACGTATCCGTCCTCGTCCTGGGTCGCGGCGTCCTTCGAGTGGAACCACTCGCCGCCGAACGTCTCCTCGGAGGCCTCGTCCATCCGCCAGTAGCCGAGCGGGTAGTGCGGGTTGGAGCGGGCGCGCAGGCAGATCTCGCCGCGCTCCCCCTGCTCGACGGGGTTCTCGTCCTCGTCGAGGATCTGCACGTCCCAGCCGGGCATGGTCCGGCCCATCGAGCCCTCGCGGACCTCCATGAACGGGAAGTTCGCGCAGAGCGGGTAGCTCTCGGTCAGCCCGTAGTAGTCGAGGACCGTGACGCCGTACTGCTCCCGGAACCAGCGGATCGCCTCGGGGTTGAGCGGCTCGCCGGCGCTGCAGACGATCCGGAACTTCTGCGGGTAGGTCTCCCCCGCGTCCTCGATCGACATCATCGCCCGCATCGCCGTCGGCGTCGTGAAGACGTTCGTGACGTCGTGGCGGGAGAGGAAGTCGAGCTGCTTGGGCGGGTCGAAGCCGCCCTCGCGCTGGAAGACGCACTGGACCGCGCCGAGGCGCCACGGGCCGAGGAGCGGGGAGATGCCCGCGGCCCAGGCCCACTCCCCCATGCCGTGGAAGCGCTCGCCGTCCTGGACGTCGTGGCAGTAGACGAACTCCTCGTGGCCGAGGATGTAGCGGTGGGCGTGGACGATGCCCTTCGCCTTCCCGGTGGTGCCGGACGTGTAGTAGAGCTGGGCGGGGTCGTCGGCGGCGGTGTCCTCGCAGACGTGGTCGGTCGAGGCGCCGGCCAGCAGCTCGGCGTCGAGGATCAGGATCTCGTCGACGAGCTCCGGGTCGAAGCGGTCCGCGTTGGCGGCGTCGGTGACGAGCACCTTCGGCTGGGAGTCCTCCAGTCGGTGGCGGATGCCGTCGTCCCCGTAGAGGACCGACATCGACAGCAGGATCGCTCCCAGCTTCCACGTGCCGAAGAAGATCGCCGCCGTCTCGGCGGTCGGCGGGAGGACGACGGCGACGCGATCGCCCTTGCCGACGCCGTGATCGCGCAGCAGGTTGGCGGCCCGGTTCGACAGCTCCTGGAGCTCGCCCCAGTTGACCTCGCGGTACTCGCCGTCGAAGCGCTCCCAGACCATCGCGAGCTTGTCGGGGTCGTGCTTGTCGCAGACGTCGGCGGCGATGTTGAACCGCTCGGGCACGTTCCACTCGTGCTCCGCCACCGCCTGCTCGTAGGACTCGGGTAGGGCCATCTCAGTTCTCCTCTCTCCACCCCGGGAGATGCCCGCGGGGACTGATCGCAACCCTACGGGTGGAGCGCGTTGCGCAGCTCCTGCAGCGACGCTGGACGTACCCGTGGTCCAATAGGACCACAGGACGTCCCGCAGGTGCATGCGAGCCACTCTGCCCTCCAGCAGCGGATCCAGCACATCTGCCAACCACGGCCAGCCCCGTGACACCTCCATCACCCGGCCCCCTCCACGCCCCCTCCCCAGCCCAGCCCAGCCGGAGCCCGCTAGGCGTCAGCCACCCGGCCAGCCCCCGCCGCCAGCGCGCGTTCAGCAATGCGCGTCGAGCGCGGCGAGCAGGAGGATCGACGCCGCGGAGTAGTCGATCGCGGGCTCGGAGGTGACGTAGTTGTTGCGGCGATCCTCGTAGGTGGCGAACGAGCTGCCGAGCTTGCCGCGGACGGGGAAGCCCTGCGACTTGATCTCGCTCAGCGGCGCCGGGCCGCCGACGACCGCGCCGGCGGGGATCCCCTTCCCGAAGACGGAGCCCCAGTGATGCGGCGCCTTCGGCGCGCGCGGGCCGTAGCCGACGACGAAGCTCGAGCCGTAGGGGTTGCGGCCGAGGAGGTAGTCGCGCGCTCCGGCGGCGGTGCGGCAGCCGGTGCCGACGCCGGCGACGGTCGAGAGCGCGCCGAGCGCTCCCGCCGCGCCGTTCTGCGCGGTGGTTCCCCACGAGAAGTAGCCGGGCATGCCGAACGCGTTCTTGCCGCCCTGCTTGGTCGCGATGTTCCCGTTCTGCCGCAGGAGCTCGCAGCCGAGCGCGCGGGCCTCGTCGCTGAAGACGCCGGCGCCGCCGAAGGCGCCGCAGGCCTCGGCCTCGCCGAAGGAGGCGAAGTCGTCGACGGCGCCCATCGCGGCGTAGGGGCCGGTCTGCTGGGAGTCGCCGAGGAAGGTCGTGAAGTCGTCCTGGAAGCGGCCCTCGCAGGCGCCGGCCGCGCAGGTCGCGCGGTAGAGCTCGGCGGCGCCGGAGACCATCGAGTCCTTCCAGTTGGGAGCCGCGTAGAAGTTGGCGGCGTAGCTCGGGTAGCCGGCCTTCTTCAGCGGCCGCGCCGGGCGGGCGGCGGCGAGGCCGGCGTCGTACCAGTCCTTCGCGGCGGCGAGCATCGCCGGGTTGCCGGTGCGGAGGTAGCCGAGCGCGAGCGCCGCGGCGGCCTTGCCGCCGAGGTCGCCGCCGATCTCCGGGTAGGCGAAGCGGACGCCGATGCCGGGCAGGGAGCTGGTGGCGTCATCGACGGGGTCGCGGAAGCCGAGGTCGTGGTCGCGATCGTCGCCGACCTGCGCGATGAAGACGCCGGGGGCCGGGTGCGCCTTCAGGAGCCAGCGGAGGCCGACGTCCGCCTCGGCGGTGAGCGCGGCCGCGTCGGCGGGCGCGAGCCGGGCGGATGCTTCGAGCATCGCGGTTGCGAACGCCGTGGTCTGGGTGAAGTGGAGCATGTCGCCGGCGTCCATCCAGCCGCCGCTGAGGTCGATCGCCTGCCCCGCGGCGACCGGGCTGTCGGGGTGGATGACGGCGTCGTTGAGGTGGGCGGGGCCGTGGATGGGCGACGGCTCGGCGCCGTCGCGGTTCGCCCTGAAGTACTCGAGGATCGCCTGGATCCCGGGGCTCTCGGCGCCCTCGGTGACGGTCCACGGTCGCGACTTGAGCCTCCCGACCTGGACCCTGTAGCGGCCGGGCTTGGAGACCTTGGAGAGGTCGGCGCTGAAGGCGGCGTCCCAGGGGTCGGGCTTGCCCTTCGCCTTCCCGAGGCGGCCGCGGAGGACGACCTTCCCGGAGGCGTCGCGGACCGTGAACCGGTCCCCCTTGAGTGACCTCGGCCCGCCGACGATCGCGACCTTCGACTCGCTCGGGGCGCTCGGGCCGCCGACGAGGATCTTCGGGCCGGGCGCCGCGGCCGCCTGGCCGGCGTTGAACAGGGGAGCAGGGGGAGCGCGCAGGCGACGGCGAGGGCGATTCGGAGCGGGCGCATCCGTTCAGAATCTAGACGCCGGTGGAGGCCACCCGCGCCGGGCCGATAGAACACATCGATGGACTCGCGCAAGGAACGGGTGGTCCTCGAGACCCTCAACCACCGGATCGTCGGCGACATCCGCCTCCCGGCGGAGGGCTACCTCAGCCGCTTCTCCGACTTCCTCAACCGCAACGAGCTGCGGTTCGTGACGCTGACGGACGCGACGATGATCGCCCGCACCCCCGAGGGCGCGACCCAGACCTCGGAGCATCCCTTCATCACGATCGGCACCGACCACGTCCAGTTCGCGTACCCGGACGACGATTCGGGGGCGTAGGGGCGGAGGCGTTGGCCGGTGTGGGGCTGACGCTTGGCGCTTAGGGGGCGGGCCGGTGTGGGCTGCGCTGGCGGGTGAGGCGCGTGGCTGGCGCGGGCTGAGGGGGCGGGCCGGATGGCTGGCTGACGCTTGACGAGCTCCGGCTGGGCTTGGCTGGGGAAGGGGGCGTGGAAGGGGGGCTCGGGTGACGGAGGTGTCACAGGGTTGGCCGTGAGTTGGCACAGAGATGTCTAGATCGGTGATGCGGGTGGGGACAGAGTGGCTCGCATGGCACCTGCGCGACGTCCTGTGGTCCTATCTGGACCACAGGACGTGCTGCAGGTCGCTCGGGAGCTTGCCGCGCGTCAGGAGTGGGCGATCGCTCGCCGGCAGCTCCTCTCGATGGGCGTGGGGCGCGAGCGGATCAAGAGCTGGCTTGGGCTTGGCCGACTCAATCCGTCCCTCTACCGAGGCATCTATATCTGGGGCCGTTCGGAGCTCGCCGAGAAGGGTCAGCTCATCGCAGGGCTTCTGTTCACAGGCCGGGGATCGGCGTTGGATGGGCTCACTGCGCTCTGGTGGGAGGACCTGCTCCCCAGGAGACCGGACCGAATCCACATCGCCGCTCGGGGGAGAACCTCCTCGCAGGCTGACCTCCGAGTGCGCCATCCGCCGCGGATCAAGCGTCACGAGCACGACGGCCTTCCGGTCGTGGACCTGCCGCGAGCCCTGCTCGTCGCCACTTCCTCACTCGACCACAACGCGCTGCGTAACGTCCTCGCCCGGGCCGACTTCGAGGACCTGCTTCACCTTCCCTCGCTGCAAGCGGCCTGCGCCCGCGGCCCCAAGGGCTCTCGGAAGCTGCGGGCCGCGATGGACACCCATCTCCCCGCCCTTGCCCGATGCGTCAACGACTTCGAGCGGGACTTCGTCCTCCTCTGCGAGGCATACGGCCTGGCCATTCCCGAGCCCAACGTTCGGATGGGTCGCTACGTGCCGGACATGCTCTGGCGAAACCGCATGCTGATCGTGGAGCTCGACGGCAAGGGCGGGCACACCTCCGCGGCGCAGAAAGCGAGCGACGCGACCAAGCAGGAGTGGCTGGAGGAGCGCGGGCACAACATCATCCGCTTCACCTGGAGCGAGGTGTACTTCGAGCAGCCGATGGTCGCCGGGAAGGTCCGCGCGGCGCTCGCCAGATAGCCTCCCGCGCCGAATGGACGTCCGGGACGCAGGAGCGATCGTCAGCGGCGGGGCCTCGGGCCTCGGGGAAGCCACCGTGCGCAGGCTGCACGAGGCCGGCGCCCATGTGGTGATCGCGGACCTGAACGCCGAGAAGGGCGAGGCCCTCGCCTCCGAGCTCGGCGAGCGGGCGTCGTTCGCCGAGGTCAACGTCACCGACGAGAACGCGGTCCAGGCCGCGGTCGACTCGGTCGAGGCGCCGCGCGGGCTGCGGATCGGCGTCGCCTGCGCCGGCATCGGCTGGGCCCAGCGCGTGACCGGCAAGAACGGCCCCCACCCCCTCGACCTCTTCCGCAACGTGATCGAGGTCAACGTCATCGGCACCTTCAACCTGATGCGGCTCGCGGCGACGCGGATCAACGAGAACGAGCCCGACGACGGCGGCGAGCGCGGCCTCTTCGTCTCGACGGCGTCGGTCGCCGCGTTCGACGGCCAGATCGGCCAGATCGCCTACTCGGCCTCCAAGGGCGGCATCGTCGGGATGACCCTCCCCGCCGCGCGCGACCTCGCGAGCCGCGGGATCCGCGTGATGGCCATCGCCCCCGGGCTCTTCGACACGCCGCTTCTCGCCGCGCTCCCCGAGCCCGCCCGCGAGGCGCTCGGCCAGACGATCCCCTTCCCCAGCCGCCTCGGCCGCCCCGCCGAGTTCGGCGAGCTCGTGCACTCGATCGCGATCAACCCGATGCTCAATGGCGAGACCATCCGGCTCGACGGCGCGATCCGGATGCCCCCGAAGTAGCTCAAGCCGACCTTCCTAAACGGGTGCTGACCGAGGCTCGGCATTCATTCAGCCGATCTGGTCGCCGACCTGCGCGTCGCGGTCCGGCCGCAGCAGGACGACTCCCAGATCGTCGTCGAGCGCGCCGAGCACCAGCACCTCGGACCTGACCGGCCCGACCTGCCGCGGCGGGAAGTTGACGACGGCGACGACCAGCGTCCCCTCGAGCTCCTCCCGCGAGTAGTTCGTGATCTGCGCCGAGGACTTCTTGGTCCCGATGGCCTCGCCGAAGTCGATCGTCAGCTTCCAGGCGGGCTTGCGCGCCTCGGGGAAGTCGTCGACGGCGACGATCCGCCCGACGCGCATGTCGACTCCCAGGAAATGATCGAAGTCGATTTCGGGCTTCGGGTCCATCCGCCCCGAAGCTACTAGGCTCGCCCGAAGCAAGCGACGAGAGGCGAGGAACCAGCGAAATGAGCGACGGGTCGAAGGCTGTCCTGATCACGGGGTGCTCGACGGGCATCGGCCGGGAGACCGCGCGCCACCTCGCCGGCCTCGGCCCCTACACCGTCTACGCGACCGCTCGCAAGCCGGAGTCGCTGGCCGAGCTCGAGGCCGCGGGCTGCAGGACCCTCGCGCTCGACGTCTGCGACGAGGCGTCGATGAGCGCCGCCGTCGCCGCCGTCGAGGAGGCCGAGGGCGCGGTCTGGGCGCTCGTCAACAACGCCGGCTACAGCCAGTCGGGCGCGGTCGAGTCGATCCCCCTCGATTCGATCCGCCGCCAGTTCGAGACGAACGTCTTCGGCCTGATCCGGATGTGCCAGCTCGTGCTCCCGAAGATGCGGGAGCGGGGCGACGGCCGCATCGTGAACATCGGCTCGATGGGAGGCAAGCTCACCTTCCCCGGCGGTGGCATCTACCACGCGACCAAGTACTCGGTCGAGGCGATCTCCGACGCGATGCGCTGGGAGCTCGCCGGCTTCGGCGTCAAGGTCGTGCTGCTCGAGCCGGGCCTCATCGTCACCTCGTTCGGCGACACCGCGGTGTCCTCGGTCGAGGAGACCGAGGACGGCCCCTACGCCGAGTTCAACCGCCAGGTCGGCGAGACCACCGCGGGCGCCTACGACGGCCCGATGAAGCGGCTCGGCGGCGGCCCCGACGCCGTCGCGAAGAAGATCGAGAAGGCGCTGGCCTCCCCCAACCCGCGCCCGCGCTACACCGTCACGCCATCGGCCAAGCTCGCGATCGGCCAGCGCAAGGTGCTGACCGATCGCATGTGGGATCGGGCGATGACGACGCAGTTCAAGCGCCCGAGCTGAGGCCTAGACCCGGCGGGTGCTTCTGCCTCCGGTGTAGGACACGAAGAACAGGACGAGGCCGGCGAGGATCAGGACGCCGCCGAGCAGCTCGGATGCGAGCACGGCGAGGATGATCCCGACGACGATCAGGACTACGGGTACGGATGCGGACACGGTGTTTCCCTCCATTCGGTGTACGCCCTGCGGATACCCCGTGCGACCGGCCGTGACTCACCCCGCGCTCCCCCTGGGAGGTTCGTCCAGCTCGCCCCCCGCTCAGCGGGTGCGGGCCCACTCCGCCTCGGCCTCGCCGAGCTCGGTGCTCGGCGGTGCGTCGGCGATGTACTCGGCGCCGATCGCGGCCCAGTCGGCGCCCGCGCGCAGGTCGGCGAGCGTGATGAACACGAGCCCCTCCTGCCGCCGCATCAGCAGCGACGCGGCCGGGAGCGTCTGCCTCTTCATCGCCTCGTAGTGGGGGCTGCGCGGGGAGCTGGTCAGCTCGATCAGGTCGCGCGCGTAGTCCGGATCGAGGCGCCGGAAGCCGGGCTCGAACAGCCACTCGGTGCCGCCGTAGACCTGGTCGAGCAGGTCGTCGGGATCGAAGTCGTCGGGATCGGGCAGGTAGCCGAGCTCCGACATCAGCTCGTGCACGCACTTCGCGTCGCGGGCGCCGATCGCGCGCCCGAGCCGGCGCTCGTGCTCGAAGTGCTCGGCGGAGACCCGCCGGACCATCCCGAAATCGAGGAACCCGACGCGGCCGTCCTCGAGCAGCAGGTAGTTCCCCGGGTGAGGGTCGCCGAGGATCATCAGCGTCTCGCCGCGCCCGAAGAAGAAGCGGAAGACGATCTCGCCGTAGCGGTCCCGCGCGTCATCGGGGAGCTTCTTGACCTCCTCGAAGCGCTTCCCGTCCAGGTACTCGGTGACGAGGACGCGCCGGCTCGAGACGCCGGTGAACACCCTGGGGATCTTCGCGAAGGGATGGCCGCGATAGGCGCGCTCGATCGCGCGGTGGTTCTGCGCCTCGAGCTCGTAGTCGAGCTCCTCCGAGATGCGCTCGCGGATCTCGCCGCCGACCGCCTTGACGTCGAGCCCCGGAGCCATCCGCTTGACGAGCCGCAGGATCAGGTGGAGGTTCCGCAGGTCGATGTCCACCGCCTCGGCGATCCCCGGGTACTGGACCTTCACCGCGACGTCGTCGCCGTCGTGGGTCTTCGCCCGGTGGACCTGGCCGATCGACGCGGCGGCGAAGGCCTCGCGATCGAACTCGGCGAAGTGGTCCTCGACCTTCCCGCCGAGATCGCTCTCGATCACCTTGCGGATGTCGTCGTAGCCGAACTTGGGCGCGTTGTCGCGAAGCTGCGCCAGCGCCGCGCGGAACTCCTCCTGCCCCTCCTCGGAGAGCCCGGGCATCTCGACCGTCGCGAGGACCTGGCCGATCTTCATCGCCGCGCCCTTCATCTCGCCGAGCTGGCGCGCGATCTGCACGGCGATCTTGCCGACGCGCTCGTCCGTCTTCACCTGCCGCCGCTCCTCGTCGCGGCCGAGGTTCGCGATGCGCGTGCCCGCCCAGCCCATCCCCTGGCGCGCGACCATGCCACCGACCCCGGCGGTCCGCCCGATCCGCCCGGTCCGGATCCGCGGGGAGGTGGCCTCGCCGCCGATCCTGGTCGTCCGGCGTCGTCGGGCTCGTCGGCCATCACGCGGCCCTCGCGACCGGGATCCGCCGCAGGCGCCCGGGCACGAACGGGAGCACTCCCCGCTTCACGTACTCGGCGTAGCCGTTGACCATCAGCTCCCGGACGGGGGCCGGAGGGAGCGACCTGAAGCCGTACTGATCGCGGATCTGGCGCGGAAGGAGCGCGACCGTGACGAAGTTGACCGCCTCGAGCAGAGGCCGGACGGCGACGGGGACCGGCGGCTCGAGCACGATCTCCCGGGCCCGCTCGCGAGCCCAGTCGGTGACGACGAGCTCGCCGCTCGCGTACATGTCGTGGCGGTAGGCGTCGAGCTCGGCGAGGTCGGCCGGCATGTCGGAGTCGGCGAGGCCGAAGAGATGACCCACGATCCGGAAGTCGTGCCAGTAGGCCTCCTTCTCGGCCGGTCGCATGGACTTGACGAAGCGCTCGTAGACGACGATCCCCGAGTCGACCAGCGAGAACAGCACCCACATCAGGAGCTTGGGGTCGTCGGCCGCGTACGGCGTTCCCGCTGGGAACGGGCCGGCCGCCTCGTCGAGCGTCCCCTTCGCCTTCGCGTGCATCTTCCGCACCCGCCGGGTCATCCGGTCGGCGCGCTCGCGCGAGTCGAAGCCGATGGCGCTCATCACCTCGGCGGTGCGCTCCAGCCGCTTGTACGGCTCGTCGAGCTCGGTCGTGTGCGCGAGGAGACCCGCGACCGCCAGAGGGTGCGCGGCCTGCATGAGCAACGCCCGCGGTCCCGAGATCATCACCACTCGCTCCCCCTGGACTCGGCGCAGCATCGAGTCCGATGCGAAGTAGCCGTCCATTGCCGGTGAGTATGGCGACCCGCTCACCTCGGCCTCCCTGGAGTAGCGTTAGGGTCACCTAATTAGGTATCCCAAACGATCCAACTACGATTGACCCCGAAGGAGACCTGAAGTGACGCGATCCCCAGCAAAGCTGAGCGCCCGGTTCGGAGGCGCCGTCTGCGTTCTCGCCGGCGCTTCGCTGCTCGCCATCGGCTGCGGCGGCGACGACTCGAGCGACGAGACGACCGCCAGCACCTCCGCCGACGGCGACCTCACCGCGGTCAAGGACTACCTGACCTCCCACGCGAACGAGCTCGACGAGCAGGTCGGCCTCCTCGCCGAGGACGCCGAGCGCTACTACGAGCTCGCCGAGTCCGTCGACTTCGACTACGACGCGCTGATGCAGGAGCACGGCGACGAGGTCAGCGAGCTGCTCGCCGACTCCCAGGACGTCTTCGTCGTGGCCAACCCGGCCTACGAGGAGATGGAGGGTGTCGTCGCCGGCGTTCCGCGCCTCGCGCAGTACGACGTCGACATCGACGCCGGCTCGGATGCGTCCGACCCGGAGAGCGCCGTGTCGTTCAGCCTCGAGCTCCCCGACGGCGAGACGCTCAAGCAGCCCGGCAACCTCTTCTTCCTGACGGAGACGGCGCTGTTCGGCACGAATCCTGATCTCCTGGCCGACGTCGAGCAGGACGCGAACGGCGACGGCAAGGTCGAGTTCGGCGAGGGGATCCCGGACGCCAACACCTACGTCGCAACGCTCCGCGAGTTCAAGGAGCAGACCGAGTCGCTGAAGGCCGACGCCGAGGAGTTCGAGCCGACGGCGTCCGACGCGTTCACCTCGATCACGATCATGACCCCGACGATGAGCGAGTACTTCGAGGCATGGAAGAACTCGCGCTTCATCGCCGGCGAGGACTCGGAGGAGCAGGGCTTCGTCGCGACGTCGCGCCTCTCCGACATCGCCGACATCCTCGAGGGGATCGACCTGACCTACGAGCAGATCGAGCCGATGATCGCCGCCGAGAACCCGGCCCAGGCCGAGCAGACGCAGCAGGAGCTCGACGAGCTCCTCTCGTTCGTCGAGGACCTCCGCGACCGCGAGGTCGACGGCGAGAAGTTCACCGCCGAGGACGCCGACACGCTCGGCTCGGAGGCACAGGCGCGCGCTGAGGAGATCGCCGGTCAGGTGACTCAGGCCGCCAACCAGCTCGGCGTGGAGCTCCAGGAGGCATAGAGATCGGCCCGGTAGCGCAACCGATCTCGCCCCGAGATCCGTTTCGGGGCGGCATGGATGGCCGCGGTGCTCTGCGCCGCGGCCATCCTGCTGCTCGGGGCGGTTGCCGCGGGCGCGGCTCCCGGCGGCGGCGAACGGCTCCGGGGGCGGCAGCGGCTCCGCGGGCGCGAACGGCTCCGGGAAGGGCGACCAGGGCGGCAAGCCCGACGCCTCCCAGCCCGACAAGCCGTGGAAGCTCGCGGCCACGATCCGCAACTCGCTGTTCGACGCGCGCAGCGGCCTGCTGCTCGACGGCGACTCCGAGAGCCGCGATCTCGCCAAGGCCCAGGCGGCGCTGAGCGGGTCGCTCGAGCGCGGCCTGAAGGCCGACGCTCCCGCTGACCTGGGAACGATCCGGCGGGGCCTCGCCGACGCCGAGCGCGCCATCGGCCGCCAGGACCCCGTTGGGCTCGCCTCCGCCTACGGGACCGTCGATCGCCGCGCTCCGCGCCGGCGCGATGGAGGTGACCACCGCAAGCGCAGCCCGCGGCGAGGTCGTAGCGCGCCCGCGAGTGGCTGCTGATCCGAGACTTCCGGCAGGCGACCCGCTACACCCGCCCCGGCGTCGACGCCACCGTCGCCCTCGACCAGCTCGAGTCCGGCGACATCGAGCCCGCCGACGCCGTCACGCAGATCGAGAAGGACCTGCTCGACGCCTACCAGGCGCGGCTCATCGAGTACCTCGACGAGGCCACCCAGGAGAGCGAACGCGGCTTCGACCCGGCGGTCGCCGAGTCGCTCGCGACCGCATCCGGCTACTGGAAGCTCCTCGCCCCCGAATACGAGGAGCAGCGCGGGCCCGAGGCTCGCGAGAACGCCGACCGCGTCTTCGCCGCGCTCCCCGCCCTCGCGAAGACCCCCGCGCAGGTTCCCGACGCCGTCGCCGAGGCCAAGGGCCTCCTCGCCCACTTCACCGCCGCCCCGTTCACCGACGAGGAGCTGGCCCGGCGGGCGCAGCAGATGATCCGCTTCGTGGACCTGATGCCGGTCGAGTACGACCACGGCGTCTCCGGGACCGAGGTCACGACTCCCTTCGAGATCACCGAGGGCATCGCCTTCGCCGACGCCGCCACCTCCGCGCTGAGCGACCTCTCCCCCGAGCTCGAGCAGCGTGACCCCGAGGGCCTCGCGGAGCTCGAGGCCAAGATCGACGAGATGGCCGGCTACTTCGACGACGCCAACGTCGGCACGAACGTGGTCGAGCTCGAGACGGTCGAGGGCGCGCACGACGACGCGATCGACCTGATGAACGACATCTTCCCCGACCCCTGGCTCGAGGAGAGCGACGACGCCGACTACGACCTCGTCCAGATCAGCCTCGACCAGATGGAGGCCGCGATCGGGGCCGGCGAGCCGCAGACCGCGGAGCAGGCGCGCCTCACCGCCTACGCGTTCTTCGAGTTCGGCCCGGAGATCAAGCTGCAGGCCTTCGACCCCAACCTCGCCATCGAGATCGAGGGATTGATGTGGTACGGCGCCGCCGGCCAGGACGGCCTCGCCCAGCAGATCGCCAACGACGCCGGCACCCGCGAGATCCGCGAGACCCGCCTCCTCCTCAACGACAAGCTCGAGGAGGCCCGCGCCAAGACCGGCGAGGACGAGAGCGCCACGACCGTGATCACCAACTCGGCCCTGATCGTCTTCCGCGAGGGCCTCGAGGCGATCCTGATCATCGCCGCGATCACGGCCTCGATGATCGGGACCAAGCGACCGCTGCGGAAGCCGATCCTCCGCGGCGCGCTGCTCGCGGTCCCGGCCAGCATCGCCCTCTTCTTCGTCGCCGTCCTCATCCTCGACTCGCTGCGTCAGTACGGCGAGAAGCTCGAGGCGGTGGTGGGCCTCGTCGCGATCGGAGTGCTCTTACTCGTCTTGAACTGGTTCTTCCACAAGGTCTATTGGACCGAGTGGATCAAGGGCCACCGCGAGCGGTCGAAGGAGCTCCTCGCCGAGGGCGCGGGCGCAGCGATGGGCTCGGCGGGAACGATCCTCGGCCTCTACACGCTCGGCTTCACGAGCGTCTTCCGCGAGGGCTTCGAGACCGTCCTGTTCCTGCAGGCGCTCCAGCTGAGCTCCGGAACCGGGATCGTGCTCGGCGGCGTCTCGCTGGGCCTGCTCGCGACGGCGTTCGTCGGCTACGCCACCTTCGCGCTCGAGCGCAAGCTTCCCTACAAGCGGCTGCTGATCGTCACCGGCGTGCTGATCTCGCTGGTCCTGGTCGTGCTCGTCGGCAACACGATGCGGACGCTGCAGGGCGTCGGCTGGGTGTCGATCACGCCGGTGGACGTCGAGTTCCCGCTCTGGATGGGAACGTGGCTGGGAGTCTTCCCGACGGTCGAGAGCCTCGTCGCGCAGGCGGGCGCGTTCGCCTTCGTCGTCGGCAGCTACTACGCCGCCGAATGGGTGCGCAAGCGCAACGTGCGCAAGGCCACCGCGGCGTATCAGGCGAGCCTGGCCGAGGAAGCGCACGGCTGAGGTCCAACCGGGGGGAGGCGGCCTGGGCCGTCGCTACTCTCACGGGCCGAACGTGTTGGCAGGGCATGGCAAGGATTGAGCACGCAGCGGCCACGCGGCTCGCATGCGCCCTCGCACTCGCGGCCCTGATCGCCGGGGCGCTCGCGTTCGCCGGTGGAGGCTCCGCCTCCGGGAACGAGAAGCCGGCCGGCGGGAAGGGCAAGCCGAACGTCGTCTTCGTGCTCACCGACGACCAGGACCTCGAGTCGATGCGAGTGATGCCGAAGGTGCGCAAGCTGATCGCCCGCAAGGGCGTCACCTTCACGAACTACTACACGACGAACCCGATCTGCTGTCCCTCCCGCTCCACGGGGCTGACCGGCCGGTACTCGCACAACACCGGCGTCTACCGGAACGCGCCGCCCTACGGCGGCTACGCGGACTTCGACGACGACGAGGTGCTGCCCGTCTGGCTGCAGCGCGCGGGCTATGCCACCGGCCACATCGGCAAGTACGTGAACGGATACGGCGCGGAGGATCGCGACGGACATCCCGCCGGGCTGGACCGAGTGGTACGGCTCGGTCGATCCGGGGACCTACCGGATGTACGGCTACACGCTGAACGAGAACGGGAACCTCGTCACCTACGGCGACTACGACACCCCCGATCCCGCCAACTACCAGACCGACGTCTACACGGAGAAGGCAGTCGACTTCATCCAGCGGCGCGCACCCGAGGACCAGCCCTTCTACCTCTCGATCTCGACGCTCGCCCCGCACGTCGAGGTCTTCCGGCGCGAGGACGACGACGACGCCGAGACGCCGTCCTACCCCAACCCCCGCCCGGCGCCGCGCCACTTCAACCGCTTCGACCGAGAGAATCTTCCGAAGGGGCCCTCTTTCAACGAAGCCGACGTCTCCGACAAGCCTCTCGGCGTCAGCGACCGGCCGCTGATGTCGGGCGCCGCCAGCGGCCAGTCGCGCAATCGCTATCGCTCGCGGCTCGGTTCCCTGCTCGCCGTCGACGACATGGTCGAGCGCATCGTCAGAACGCTCCGCAAGAGCGGCGAGCTCAACAACACCGTGATCGTCTTCGCGTCCGACAACGGCTTCCTCCTCGGCGAGCACCGGATCCCGACCGGCAAGCAGTACCCCTACGAGGAGTCGATCAACGTCCCGTTCGAGATCCGCGGGCCCGGGATCCCGAAGAACGAGGTGCGCCACCAGCCGGCCGGCAACATCGATCTGGCGCCGACGATCCTCGAGCTCACCGGTGCCAAGGCGGGAGGCCCGATCGACGGCCGTTCGATCATTCCGCTGATCAAGGAGCACAGGACCTCTACCCAGGCCGCGCGATGGTCCTCGAGAACTGGTGCCAGATCGAGGAGAAGCTCTGCTTCGACCCCTACAGCCCGGAGACGCCCCGCTACCGCGGCGTGCGGACCGACCGCTACGCCTACATGCGCTACCCCAACGGCGAGCAGGAGCTCTACGACCTCGATCGTGATCCCGTACGAGCTGAACAGCCTGCAGAACCGCGCGAGCTACGCGCCGGAGCGAGCGGCGCTGGGCCGGCTCCTCGACAAGATGCAGTTCTGCGCCGGGCAAGGAGTGCCGGACCGCGCCGAAGCTGAAGCTGCAGGCTGGGCTACCGGCAGGTGAAGAGGAACGGGTCGCGCTGCGTGCGCTCAGCCGCGACCCTCGGGATCCGGGGCGCGAATGCCGGCGACACGGTCGGCGCGAAGTTCCTCGTCCCGGGCAAGGACGTCGAGGACGGCAGGCGCCCGATCCGGGTGCGGATCCCGCCGAAGGATCTGAATCGCGGTCGCTCGACGCCGGTCGCGGCTCAGGTCTCGGTCCTCGACGGTCGGATCATGACCGTCTCGGGCTCGATCCCCCGCGCCTGCTGAGCGCCGGCCGCCGCGCCTCTAGGAGAACTCGGTGACGGCGATCCCGCCGGCGTCGCGGAGCGTCTTGTCGTCGGCGTCGGGGATGTCGGCGATCGCCCGGTAGGCGGCGGTGTCGGGATCGACCCCGAGCGCCCGCGCGTCGTCGGGCTCGAGCCGCTCGAGCACCGCCTTGGAGGCGAACGCGGTGCCGTTCCGGGCCACCTGCTGGATGCGAGCTCCCTCGTTGACCTCGTCGCCGAGCGCGGTCACCTCGAGGCGCCCGCCGGTGACGATCTGACCCATGTAGAGCGCCCCGCCCCAGTGGATCCCGATGTTCATCAGGACGTCGTCGGTCTCGATCCGCACCCCCTCGGCCGCGAACTCGGTCGCGGTCAGCTTCGTCGCGCTCCTGATCCCGGCGGCGGCCTCCAGCGCTGAGCGCGCCGCCTTCGACATCGAACCGGCGTCGTCGGCGAGGAAGAACGCGGTGACGCCATCGCCCGCGTGCTTGCCGACGATGCCGCCGAACTGACCGACGGCGTCGTCGATGGCGGTCGTCAGCGCGCTGATCAGGCGGAAGTAGACCGCGCTGGGAAGCCGGCGGGAGAGCGCACCGGAGGACTGCAGGTCGGCGAAGAGGATCGCCGCGGCGCGGCGACCGGGGACGACGAGCCGCGCCATCCGCTCGTACATGAGCTCGTCGCCACGGGCGAGGAGGTCCATGACCGTGGCGGGGAGCGCCGGCGCGTAGACCTTGGCGGTGCCGATCCGGGACCCGTCCGCGCCGGTCACGCGGCGCGCGTCGCACTTGATCCGCTGCGGCGGGAAGCCCGGCCGGCGGTAGGAGATCTCGTACGACCAGGTCGGCGGCGCCGGTCCGAGCTCGGTGTCGCCGGCGACGCGTGGGTCGTCCTCGAGATCGCCGATGTTCGCCAGGGCCTCGGCGAGGATCTCGCTCGGGGTCTCGTGCAGGATGTAGCCGAGGTTCGCCGCGCTCCAGTCCACCTGCGACTCCTCGGTCGCAGCATGCGCCCAGAGCTCGTTGTTCCTGGTCTCGAGGATGTGCTGGCCGACGCCGAGCTTCTCCTCGTCCTCCTCTCCCAGGAGCATCTTCAGCTCGTCGGAGACCCAGATCAGGGTCCAGTCGGGGTCGAAGAGCTCGGCCGCGACCCGGGCCTCGCCGAAGACGAGCGCGATCTCCGCGAGCCTGGCGTGGCTGATCTCCTGGGTCTGGTCCCTCATCGCGTCAGGGTCTCGGCGGTGGTGGCCTCAGGCGCAATCCCGAGCACGACCGTCCCCTCCTCGCAGACGATAGCCGCAGCCTGCTCATCGGCGACGAACTCGGTGGTCGCGCCGTCGCGGGTCAGCTCGGCTTCCGGGTTCGCGGCGGCGTACCAGGCGATGGTCGCGCCGCAGAGCGTCTCCCCCTCGTCCACGATCACGAGCCTCAGCGCCGAATCCTTCGCCGTTCCGCCAGAGCGTGACGCCGTCGCCCGCCCAGCCTGCGATCGCTCCGCTCGGGTCGGGGATCGCGCGGTCCGGGTCGCCTCCCGGGGCGGCGAAGAGCCAGGCGAGGGACGCCGCCCCGAGCTGGTCGCGCAGGACCGCGCGCCAGGGCCGCCGCAGCGGTCCCTGCTTGGGCGGGGCCACCGGGTCGGCGTCGCGAAGGCCGAGCAGCTCGGCCGTCGAGCTTGGCGGGTCCTCGTAGGCGGCGTCGACGGCCTCCCAGCCACCCTCCGCGTACAGCTCGCAGACGTACTGCAGCCCCGCCTCGTACGGGAAGAGGAGCTGCCGCCGCAGGAAGTCGGGGATGTCGCCGAGGCCGGACGACGCCGTCGCCGGGTCGTCGAAGACGCCGAGCTGGTCCTTGAGGCTGATGTAGCGCAGCGCGTAGAGCTGCATCGTCAGCGTCGCGTCGCCCTCGACCAGCGAGAGCGCGGCGAGCGCGGCGTCCCCCTCCCCCGCCGGGACCCGCTCCGAAAGCGGCAGGCCGAGGTCGGCGTCGGCGAGGGCGTGCTCGAGCTCATGCGCGAGGGTGATCTCCTCGACGGCGCCGGGGGCGCCCGAGCGCCCGACGAGCAGCTCCTTCGACCTCGGGACGTAGAGGCCGACGACCTGGTCGGTGAGGCTGTCCGTCGTCAGCTCGAGGAGGTCGGATTCGTCGGGAATCGCTCCCAGCAGCTCGAGCGCGGCGCCCTGGCGAACGGCGAGCGCGCGGCTGGACCCGGCCGGTGGAGAGGGCGCGAATCCGGTCGGCCAGGTCGTCGCTGCTGAGGAAGGTCGCTTCGACGGGGCCGTCGAAGCGGAGGTCGCGGATGCGCTCGACCCGGGCGGAGATCTCCTCCACCCCGCTCGGGTCGAGACCGGGGAACTCCGATCCCTTCGGCGGGTCGGCCTCGAGGGCGCCGAGGCAGTCGGAGAGCGAGGCGCCGCCGAAGGCCGCGGACGTGTCCGAGGCGACCGGCGCCGCGTCCTCGCTCGGCTGCGCCGACGCGGCGGCGATGCGGTCGGCGGCACCCTCGTCGCGCCCGCGGTCGACCAGCGCGATCCCGACGACGAGTGCGATGACGGCCAAGACCCCTGCGAGCGAACGTCCCATTCAGGTGCCGACGATCGCAGATGGCTTCCTGCCGGCGCCTCACCGCGCGGTCAGCGCCACCAGCCGCGGCCCGACCACCTCCGGCATCAGCTTGATCTGGTTCCGCGTGAAATGGACGACGATCCAGCCGGCGATCGCCAGCAGCTGATCGCGGTCGGTGTCGAGCTCGGTCTTGAGCTTCCCGCCGTGCCAGCGCCAGGAGTCGCATTCAACGATCAGGCGGAGGTCGGGCCAGCAGAAGTCGGCGCGGAACTTCCCTTCCGGCGTGCGGATCTCGTACTGCGTCTCGGGGTCAGGGACCCCGTAGCGGCGGCAGATCCGCAGCATCCGGCGCTCGTTCTCGGCGTCGGTGTCTTTGGGGTCGTCGGTGATCAGCTCGCGGAGGTTGCGGATTCCGCGGCGCCCGGCGTTTTCGGCGACGAGGGTCTCGAGGCGGCGGCGATCGAGCCGCGGCTTCTTCGAGTCCAGGGCCATGAGCAGCTCCTCGAGTTGCTCGATGCCGACCGATGCCTGCGCAATCGAGGACCGTGCGCGCTGGCTTGGTGCAGGCGATGCCATGCCATTTGAAGACGTCGCGCGGGGCCACCTGGCGGCGATGCACTGCGAAGGCTTTGTTCTCTCGCCCTGCGCCAGTCCGGTTCGTGAGGATGGGCAGCGAGGGAGGGGTGTCTGTTGCGCCGAGCAGCCAAGCCGCCGCCAGGTCACTGATGAAGGTTCCCCGCCCGCACGCGTAGACCGCGGCGAGGTATTGCTGGTGGCGCGAGTACGGGGGTGGGTGGAGACAGAAGACGCCGTTGTGCATTCGGAAGAGGTCTCGGTTGGCCACCCGCGCCTGGGCTCCTCGCTCGGTGAGACCGCAGTCAATGACCTGCTCGAGGCGGACGATTTGCTTCTGCTTTCCCCCGATTCGCTCCAAGCGGAGTCCGATTTCACGCCGAGTGGCAGATTCCCGCACTGTCAGTTCGGTTTTCTGCCACTCGGTGGGGTTCACACCTCCCTGAAGCCCGGCGGCCGCTTACCTGCCCCCGCCGCCGGCACTGCGGTCCCTCCTGTCCCACCCTCCCCAGCCCCGCCCGGCCGGCGCTCGCCTCAGTGGTGCGAAACGACCGCTCCGCCGCGAGGTCCCGCGGCAGGTCTCCCGCGTGAAACTGGATCCGACCCGTGCCGGCCTAGAACTTGATCGGCTGCCGCAGCGCCTCGAGCGTCGGGCCGTACATCTCGGACTTGATCGCGGCGACGACACCGCGGTTCTTGCCGGCGAGCGCGGCCGCGCGCTCGACCGCGCGTGGGACGACCTCGTCCTCGGCGACGGCCTCGTCGGCGATCCCGGCCGCCACCGCGTCCTCGCCGCCGTAGCGGCGGCCGGTGAGCATGGCCTCGCGGGCGGTGCGGAGCGGCAGCGTCGCGCGGATCAGCGCCGACATTCCCGGCGTGAAGGGGATGTTGATGTCGACCTCGGGGAGGCAGAAGTAGCCGCGGTCCGCCCGCATCACCCGCCCGTCGCAGGCGAGCGCAAGCATGGCGCCCGCGGCGAAGGTGTGGCCGTTGAGTGCGGCGACGATGGCGACCGGCGACTGGAGCACGCGAGCGAGCAGCGCCTGGACGCGTTCGACGTTGGCCTGCGGCTCACCCTCCCCGGCCTGGCCCATCCACTCGAGGTCGAGGCCGTTGGAGAAGAACTTGCCGGTTCCGGTGAGGACGATCGCGGCCGGCCCCTCGGAGGCATCGACCTCGTCGAGCGCCGCTTCGAGGCTGTCGAGATTCCCCGGGTTGAACCGGTTCTCCTCGTCGTCCATGCGGAGGATGGTTACGGCGTCTGTATCTTCAACGGTGATCATCGCAAGTAGCTAAGCAGGATTTCCGCTTGCGTCACATACGGTCGATCGGCTCCCTCACCACGGGTCGGACGGTCACTCCCGGCGGGTCGAACCCATCGGAAAGCGAGACAACCGAATATGCATGTCGCCCCCCTTCAGGCATCTGATGCCGCAACGAACGGGTACCACGAGGTTCCGCCGGCACCGACCGCGGCCGAACGCGAAGTCGCCGACCTCATCCCCATCGCGACCGACGCCGAGCAGGCGGAGGCCATCGAACGGGTTCCGTTCTGGTTCCACACCTTCGCGGTCGACTTCGAGGGCAAGCGCACCTACACCAGCGGGATGGCCCGCGACCATCGCTACCGCCTGCCGGCCTTCCCCGAGGATCTCACCGGCTGCAGCGTGCTCGACATCGGCACCTTCGACGGCTTCTACGCGTTCCTCGCCGAGTCGCGCGGCGCCGACCGCGTGCTCGCGGTCGACAACGAGCAGTACCGCGAGTGGATCAGCGACCGATGGGGTGCCGAGCTCGAGGGCGGCGAGGGTTTCGCCGCCATCGCCGACGCCCTCGCCTCCGGCGTCGACTACCGGACGCTGGACGCATTCGACCTCGACGCGGTCGACGAGCAGTTCGACCTCGTGCTCTGCTTCGGGATCCTTCACCGGGTCGAGAACCCGCTGGGCCTGCTGCGGATCCTGGCCGCGCGCACCGCTCCCGGCGGACGCGTGCTGCTGGAGACGCACGGGTCAGGGGATGTGGACATCGCCGGCTCGGATGCCGTTCACGTGCCGGCCCCCGGTGGGACGTACTCGAACGACGACCACGTGTTCTGGGGCTTCACCCCGGGGTCGCTGGACGCGCTCGCCGTCCACGCGGGATTCGCCGGGTTCGAGCTGATCGACGCCCCGACGATCGACGGCCATTCCCGGTTGATCGGTGCGCTGGTGACGACCCCGGCCGCCGGCTGAGGCCGCCGATCCGGGTCCCAGCCCCTTAACAAGGACGGCCCCGCGACCTGCTTCGATCCCTCGTGGATCGAAGCATGGTCGCGGCCCTTCCACCTCTCTACGCCCACCGGCTCGGCCGCCGGTACGGACCCGACTCCTCTCGTCAGGCGCTCGCTGGGACCCTCGCCGGGCCCGGCGCGGTTGCCGGGCTCGAGACGGACGTCTGCCTGACCCGCGATGGCGAGCTCGCGCTCCTGCACGACCCGCTGCTCACGCTCGGCACGACGCTCGAGGGGTGGGCTCACGACCGCACCGCCGCCGAGATCCGCGCCGGGTGGATCCGGAGAGCCGACGGCTCGCTGACGGCTGAGCATCCGCTGTTCCTCGAGGACCTGCTGCCGCTCGTCCCCGACGGGCTCAGGCTGCAGCTCGAGGTGAAGGCGCACGCGGACCCTGAGCTGGCGCGTCTGACCGCGCTCGCACTCGCCGCCTCCCTGCGCGGCGATCGGATCAGGGACCGCTGCGAGGTCATCAGCTTCCACCCAATCGCCTGCGAGGCTGCCGCGGCGGCCGGCCTCAGGTCACGGCTCGTCATCTGGGCCAGCTACGTGCCGTCGGCGCTCGCGTCCTGGGCCGTCCACGCGGGGGTCGGGGGAGTCACCGTCGAGCACTTCCTGCTCTCACACGAGCTGGTCGATGTCCTCCGCGATGCGGGCCTCAGCATCAACACCGGCACGATCAACCGGGTGGAGCTGCTCGAACGAGCCCTCGCCTTCTCGCCGGACGCGATCTGCACCGACCGTCCGCACGAGCTGCAGGCCGAGGCCGCGGCGAGCCCGAAGGCTGCCGCGGCCTGACCCGGGTGCTCGGGGGCTCTACGGCCTCGCGGATGGCGGAGATGTCGAGCGCCAGCTTGACCTTGTCGGAGACGACTGCGTTGCCGCTGCCGAGGGCCGCGTTGAACTTCATCCCGAAGTCGCCGCGGGAGAGCTTGCCGGTGGCCTCGATGCCGACGCGATCCTCGCCGTTCATGCCGACCTCGACGCCGCCGACCTCAGCCTCGAGCTCGATCTCGCGGGTCTCACCGTGGATCGTCAGGTTGCCGACGAGCTTGTAGGTGTCCTCGTCGATCGGCCTCGATGCGGGTGGACTCGAAGGTCAGCTCCGGGTGGTTCTCGGCGTCGAAGAAGTCGGCCGAGCGGAGATGGTCGTCACGGCCCTCGACGCCCGTCTGGACGCTGGCGGTCTTCGCCGTTCCGGTGACCTTCGCCGAGGCGAGGTCCTCGCCGATGACCAGGGTTCCGTCGACCTCCTCGAAGTGGCCGCGGACCGTCGCGACGCCCATGTGCTTGACGGCGAAGCCGAAGCGCGAGTGGGCGGGGTCGACCGTCCAGGTGCCGGCCGGTGCGATCGTCGAAGTTGCTGTTGCTGTGCTCATGCTGTTGCCTCCGTGGGAAGTAGTTGCTTATGCAAGCAACCCTAGCAGATCATTTGCACATGCAACAGTTGCGGCTGCAAAGGCCGCGCCTACAACCGCTTCAGCACCGACTGCGCGGCGTTGTAGCCGTTCATCCCGTGGACGCCCGCGCCCGGCGGGGTCGCCGCCGAGCAGATGTAGACGCCGGGAGCCTTCGTGTCGTAGGGATCGAGCGCGAAGCGGGGCCGGATCAGGATCTGCACCGGCGAGTTGGCGCCGGTGATGATGTCGCCGCCGACGTAGTTGGCGTTGTAGTCCTCGAGGAACGCCGGCGAGCGCGCCGTCGCTCGCCGACGATCCGCTCGCGCAGCCCCGGCGCGAAGCGCTCGATCTGGCCGAGCACGACCTCCGTCGCGTCGCCGTCCTAGCCGTTCGGGCACGTGCGCGTAGGCCCAGATCGGGTGGACGTCGCCGGCGCGAGCGGCTCGGGTCGGCGAGGTACTGCTGGCCGACCAGCACGAACGGGCCGCTCCGGCATCCGCCCGCGGTTGATCGTCGCGCTCGGCGGCGACGATCTCCTCGAAGCGACCCGACCGACGTGGACGGTCCCGGCGCGGCGGCACTGCCTCGGCCGCCCACGGCACGCCGCCCTCGACCGCGAGGTCGACCTTGAAGGCGCCCGGCCCGTGCTTGTAGCGGCGGTAGGCCGCGCTCGACCCCGGCGGGCAGCCGGCCGCCGGCGATGTCGGCGACGGCGCCGGGAGCCAGGTCGAGACCACGGCGTCGGCCGTCGGGCAGCTCGTCGAGCGAGCGCGACGCGCCGGCCGGTCTCGATCGTCCCGCCGTGCTCGCGCAGCACCGCGGCGAGCGCGTCGGTGATCGCGCGCGAGCCGCCCGCGCGCGACCGGCCAGCCGTAGCGGTGGCAGGCGCAGATCAGCGCCATCCCCGACCGACGAGCTCATCGGCCGGTTCAGCGGGCGAACGCGTGCGCCGCGACGCCCGCCGAACAGCGCCCGCGCCTGCGCGTCGCTGAACGCCCGCGCGAGCAGCGGTCGCCGGCGCCGCCGCGGGCAGCCCGAAGCGCGTCAGCCGCATCGGGTGGCGCGGCACGTGGAGGATCGGCCGCAAGATGTCCTCGCTCGAGCGCGTCGAAGCTCGCCGCGGGCGCGCCGAAGATCCGCTTCCAGGCGCGCGCCGTCGGCGCCGAGCCCGGCCGCGGTCTCGTCGATCGAGCGCACCATCACGCCGGCGCTGCCGTCGTCGAGCGGGTGCGCGAGGTCGACCTCGGGCCAGCACCACTCGAGCCCGTGGCGCTCGAGGTCGAGCGAGAGCAGGAACGGCGAGCCCGACGGCCATCGGGTGCACGGCCGAGCAGTGGTCGTGGAGCAGGCCCGGGCAGGGTCAGCTCGCTCGTGCGCGTGCCGCCGCCGATCTCGTCGGCGGCCTCGAGCACCGTCACCTCCACGCCCGTCGCGGGCGAGCGCGACCGCGCACGACGAGCCCGTTCGGCCCCGAGCCGACGACGATCGCGTCGCTCACGCGCGGCGCTGGCGGCGCGGCGCCGGCTCGCGCGCCGGTACGTCACGTCGACCGGGAAGTCCCAGCTGCTCGTCGAGCCAGGGCTGCGCGCGCGACCATGTCGGCGACGCTCGACCCAGCCCTCCTCGATCAGGCCCGGTGGCGGCGTCGTAGATCCGGTAGCGCTGGCGCTGGATGTGCGCCGGCTGCGACTCGAGCGTGACGACCCGCACCTCGCCCGGCTCGAAGTCGCAGCGCTCCTGGACCGCCTCGAGCAGCTGCTGGCTGTGGAGGTGGCCGTCGCCGAAGTTCCAGCCGTTGACGACGCCCGAGATCAGCTCGCCCTCGCGCACGTGGTAGGCCTCGACGTCGTCGACGGCGCGTGCGGCAGCAGGCCGTTCAGCGCGCGGCCGTGCGAGTGCATCGCGCGGAACGCGAGGCCCTTGTCGAGCAGCAGCTCGGCCGTCTCGCGGTCGTAGAGCTGCGTCGAGCTGCTCGACCACGACCGGCGCCGGCTTCGTGATCGCCGCGTCGAGCTTCTCCTCGGCGCCGCTGTCCTTGCGGAACAGCCACTGGCTCGTCGCCCAGTTGCCGGCGTAGTAGCGCATCGCCGGCAGGAACGAGACCAGGTCCGGGCCGGAAGTTGCCGAGCACCGGGAGCCCGACGCAGATCGCCAGCAGGATCGCGATCAGCAGCGGGCTCGTCGAGCGTCGAGAGCGGCACGTCGCCGTAGTGGCCGAACAGGAAGAGGATCCCGAAGATCATGAAGAGGTTCCACTCGAGCGGCACGGCGAGCGGGAACGTCGAGGTGATGTGGATGTGGAAGATGATCATCCCGATCACGGCGAGCGTCCCGATCAGTGCCGCCGCTGGGTGACGAGCAGCAGGATCGGCAGCGTGAACTCGATCGACCGTGCCGATGTGCGCGGCGAGCGCCGCGCGACAGCGACGGGCCGCAGGTCCTCGGGGTAGTCCTCGTAGAGCTGCGCCTTGGCCTTCCGCGAGCGGTTCCACGGCGTGTTGCTGATCATCACCGAGACGACGAACGGGAAGTGGCGGTTGAGCTTCGAGGACGCGGCGCCCGAGCCAGATGCAGAGGAGGACGATCTGCGAGGCGACGATCAGGTTGCTCGAGCGGGAACAGGAAGATGATCAGCAGCGGGCCGTAGACCTCGGGGCGGGCCGCGAGGAACGACGACCTTGTCGCGCAGCCCGAGCAGCGCCGAGGAAGCCGAGCAGGACGCCGATCGCGACCGGGTCGAGCCGGCCGGCCGCGGTCCCGGCGACGGCCTCCTCGCCGAGCAAGCAGCAGGTAGACGCCGACGCCGAGGACGCCGGCGTAGAGCAGCGACGTCGATCGGCGTCGCGCCTGGTGCCCGCGGTCAGCGGCACCTTGTCGGGCCACGGCGGCAGGCGCACCGTTCCCGGCCGCAGCCAGTAGAGGATGCCGCCGATCGGCGGGATGAAGCGGAACGTCAGCGGCATCGAGCCCGCAGCCGAGGCCGAGGACCTCCCAGAGCACCAGCCAGACGACGAGCTTCTGGAAGACGATCGGCTCGGTCCACCAGTCGCCGATGTCGCCGAGGCCGCCGAGCCCCGGGGTCGTCGCGGCGATGATCAGGAACGCGCGCCGACCGCGAAGACGACGAGCTTGACGACGTAGAGGAGGTAGACCGCCGTCGGCGTCCCGAAGCCGTTGATCGCCCAGTCCTGCGCCAGCGGCTTGATCCGCGCGAGGTGCGGCTTCGCCTTCCACTCCTCGAGGTCGAAGTCGGGGAGGGTGGGTGTCAGGAACCCCATCGCGGCCACCCTATCCACGCGGGGAGCGTCGGGAGTGGAGGTGCAGCGCTCGGCTGAGCTAGTCGGGGATCATCGCGAAGGTGTCCGGGTTCGGCCCGGTGCGGCCATCCTCGCCCCGGTCGAGCGCGTCGATCCGCGCGACGTCGGCGTCGTCGAGCTCGAAGTCGAACAGCGCGAAGTTCTCCTCGATCCGCTCGGGCGTCACCGACTTCGGGAAGACGATGTTGCCGTGCTGGATGTGCCAGCGCAGCACGACCTGGGCGGGCGTCCGGCCGACCTTCTCGGCGATGCTCGGCGATCGTCTCGATCGTCGAGGACCTCGTCCCTTCGCGATCGGCGACCACGCCTCGGTGGCGATGCCGTGCGCCTCTGCCGTAGGCGCGACCGCCTCGTTGGTGAGGTAGGGGTGGAGCTCGATCTGGTTGACCGCCGGGACCATGTCGGTCTCGGCGGCCAGCCGCTCGAGGTGCGCACCTGGAAGTTCGAGACGCCGATCGAGCTGGCGCGTGCCGTCGCGCATTGAACTCCTCCATGTCCTTCCACGTCGAGACGTAGTCGCCGTCGTAGAGCGTCGGCAGCGGCCAGTGGATCAGGAAGAGATCGACGTAGTCGGTGCCGAGCTTCGGCGAGCGTCTCGCTCGAACGCCTTGCGGGCCTCGTCGGGCTCGTGGAAGCCGTTGTTGAGCTTGCTGGTGATGAAGACCTCGCCGCGGTCGAGGCCGGAGGCGCGGATGCCCTCGCCGACGCCGGCCTCGTTCTGTACATCTCGCGCCGTGTCGATGTGGCGGTAGCCGAGCTCGAGCGCCTTGCTCGACCGCCTCGCGCCGTCTCGTCCGGCGTGATCTGGAAGACGCCGAAGCCGAGCTGCGGGATGGAGTTGCCGTCGTTCAGCTCGATTGAGGGGACTGCGCTCACGTGGAGAGCTCCTTTCGTTCGTTCACCCTCCACATGCCCGATCGGGGCCCTCGCGACCCGTCAGTCCCCGTCCTCCCACCAGGGCTCGCCGCGCTCCCCGAGCGCGACCTTGGCGGCGTGGACGCGGTCGCGCGCCTCGCGCTCGGCCTGCTCGTCTCCCTCCCGCTTCGCGGCCCCGACCGCTCGGCGAGCCGACATCAGCTCGGAGACGAGCTCCTTCCGCCGCTCCTCCGGGATCGACGGGTCGGTCGCCCTCCACTTGCGCCCGTCGATGATCGACGTAGTGGCCATCGGGCGTCCGCTCCGGCCCGTGCACCGTCCCGCTTCTTCCCCGCCTTCGCCAACGACGGCATCCTGACGGCTTGACATATGCCTATATGCGTATATTTGTTGCGCGCATGGCACGAGCAGCGACCACCCTCGACGCGTTCAACGCGATCGCGGAGCCCAAGCGGCGGACGATCCTCGACGAGCTGACCGGCGGCGAGCTGCCGGTCAAGGACCTCGTCGGCCGCCTCGGGATGACGCAGCCGCAGGTCTCCAAGCACCTGCGCGTCCTGCGCGAGGTCGGGCTCGTGTCCACCCGCGAGGAGGGACGGCAGCGGTTCTACCGGCTCGAGGGCCGGCCGCTGAAGTCCATCCACGACTGGGTCAAGGAATACGAACGGACGTGGGAGGAGCGCTTCAGCGCGCTCGACGACGTCCTCGACGAGATGAAAGCCACGAAGGAAGGAAGTGATGACGATGGCGACCACCGGAACGGCGGAGGTCACCCTCCCGACCGACGAGCAGATCCTGATCACCCGCGAGTTCGACGCTCCCCCGGAGCTCGTGTGGGAGGCGTGGACCACCCCCGACCTCGTGAAGCGCTGGTGGGGCGCCAAGCACGGCGAGGGGGTCACGGCCGAGATCGATCTGAGCGTCGGCGGCGGCTACCGCTTCACGCTGCAAGCCGAGGGTGGCTTCGAGGTCGCATTCCACGGCTCCTACCGCGAGATCGTGCCGAACGAACGGCTCGTCTACACCGAGGTGTTCGAGGGCGCGCCCGCCGAGGAGTCGGTGATCGAGCAGGCGTTCGTCGCGCTCGCGGGTGACCGCTGCCGGGTCGAGCAGGTCTGCACCTACCCGAGCAAGGAGATCCGTGACATCGTGCTCGAATCCGGCATGGAGACCGGGATGCAGTCGTCGATGGACGCGCTCGAGGAAGTCGCGATCGGGCTCAAGGGCCTACCGGCCTCGCCATGCCGGGAGCCCCGGAGGCCGCTAGGCGGCCGGGGCGGGGGCCTCGCCGCGGCGCGCCGCCTCGGCGTGCTCGCGGGAGTCCTTCGACGAGATCAGGACCGCGGCGAGGATCGCTCCGACGAGCGCGAAGCAGGTGCCGACGAGGAAGGCGTCCTGGAAGCCCTGCGTCAGCGCGACGGCCTGGTCGGTCTCGCCCGACGCGAACGCGTCGTTCGTCGTCGTGTTCGCGATCGAGGCGAGGATCGCGAGGCCGAGCGCGCCGCCGATCTGCTGGGAGGTGTTGATCAGGCCCGAGGCCAGACCCGCCTGCTGCGGTGAGGTGCCCGTCACGGCGGCGATCGTCACCGAGACGAACGAGAGCCCGAGCCCGATCGCGGCGAGGCAGGACGGGCCGAGGACGTCGGCGACGTACGACCCGTCCGGGGCGCTGATCTGCGTGAACCAGCCAAGTCCGGCGGCGACGAACAGCAGGCCCATGATCAGGGTGGTCTTGAAGCCGATCCTCGTGACGAGCTGGGAGCCGACGCCGGCCGAGAGGATGATCAGCGCCGACAGCGGCAGGTACGAGAGCCCCGCCTCGATCGCCGATTGACCCAGCACCTGCTGCAGGTACAGGGTGATCAGGAAGAACATCGAGAACAGCGACATGCCGACGAGCAGCCCGACCACGTTGGCTCCGCGGAGCGTCCGCAGCTTGAAGATCGAGAACGGCATCAGCGGCTTGCGGCTGCGCGACTCGATCACGATGAAGGTCAGGAGCAGCGCCGCCGCGACGGCGAGGCGAGCGAGCGTCTCGGTCGAGGTCCACCCCGCCCCCTCGGCGTCGACGAGGGCGTAGACGAGCAGGGCGAGGCCGGCGGTGACGGTCACCGCCCCGGGGATGTCGAAGTTGCGGTCGTCCTCCCCCGACGTCGATTCCTTCAACCGGATGGGTGCCTGCCAGACGAGGAACGCCCCGATCGGCACGTTCACGAAGAGGACCCAGCGCCAGCTCAGGTACTCGGTGAGGATGCCGCCGAGAAGCACTCCGACGGCACCGCCGGCACCGGCCACGGCGCCCCAGACCCCCAGCGCGCGGTTGCGCTCGGCACCCTCGGCGAAGGTCGTGGTGATGATCGAGAGCGCGGCCGGCGAGATCATCGCCGCGCCGAGGCCCTGAAGGGCGCGGGAGCCGTCGAGCCACGCTTCGCTCTGGGCGAAGCCGCCGAGGAGCGAGGCGAGCGGAGAACAGCGCCATGCCGATGATGAAGATCCGCCGGCGGCCGAGGAAGTCGGCGAGGCGGCCGCCGAGCAGCAGGAAGCCGCCGAAGGTGAGGGTGTAGGCGTTGACGACCCACGAGAGGTTGTCCTGGGAGATGTCGAGGGCGGTGCCCATCGACGGCAGCGCGACGTTGACGATCGAGGCGTCGATGACGACGACGAACTGGGTCATCGCCAGCAGGATCAGCGCGACGTTCTTCGCGTGCGGTGAGTCGAGGTCGCGGGTCATGCGACGGGCATCATGCAACATCGCGCCTACGGGCCCGGTGGCGGCGGTGGCGGCGGGTCCGGCGGCGGCGGCGGGGGCGGCGACGTCGCCCGCCGCAGTCCGGCCCGATCGGCGAGGTCGTCCCGAAGCCGGCGCGCCACCCCGGCGGTCGCCACGCTCAGCGCATCGCGCGTCGCCGGCTCCTCCCAGTGCGTGCCCTTGATGGCGCCCATCAGGTGACCGTCCTCGACCTCGAACCAGAAGCCGGGCGGGACCTCCTCGCTGAGGAAGACGATGAAGCTCGGCGAGAAGAGCTGGCGGATCGCGACCATGTTCGCCTCGTCCTTGACCATCAGCCGGAAGCTCCGCGCGAAGAGCTCGCTCTCGAGCTGGACGGTCTGGAACGGCGTGAGCGCGTCCCCGATCCCGTCGAGCATGCCTCCGCCGACGCGCCGCAGGCAGTAGAAGCGCGCCGACCCCGCCTCGGGGAGCGGAACCAGCGCCACCGAGAAGCTGTGGGTGCGCTTGTCGTCCCCGGTGCCGGTCGTGTAGCTGTACTCCGCGAGCTTCCCCTGCACCCCGCCCGGAAGGTTCCCGGAGGCGATCCCCACCGCCCTGCCGCCTCGCGTCAGCAGCGGGGTGACGCGCGGCAGGACCCCGTCCCCCTCGTACGTCAGGCCGCGTTCATTCGCGTACGCCTGCATCGCCGCCGCGCGCTCCGGCGTTGCGGCGCATGACCCAGCGGAAGCCGAGGACGATCAGCGCGACGATCCCGGCGAAGAAGGCGACGAACAGCAGCAGGATCAACAGGAGGATCACCACCCCGACGCCCGAGACGTCGTCGGTCTGACCCGGGTCCCCGCCCGTGGTGGCCTGCGCCGTCTGCAGGAGTTGGAGGACCGTCAACGTCGCGGCCGCGGGCATCGCGAGGCTCAGGCAGAGACCGAGGGGGGCGGGCGGTCGCTCTCGGCCGCGGGCTCGATGTAGATCCGCGTGGCGATCGGGACCTCGGCGCGGATCTTCGCCTCGCACGAGTTGATCACCTCGGCGGCGTCAGCCGCGCTCAGGCCGGCCTCGAACTCGACCTTGATCGCGACGAGGAGGTCGTCGGGGCTGAGGTGCTGCGTCATCACGTAGACGAGCGTTGCGATCTCAGGGACCGTCCTCGTGACCCGCTCGATCGCCTCCTGGTGCTCCTCCGTCGCCGCTTCCCCGAGCAGCAGGCTCTGCATCTCGATCGCGAGGAAGATGCCGACGGCGACGAGCAGGACGCCGATCATCGATCGTGCCGAGGCCGTCGAAGATCGGCTCCCCGGTGACCGTCGCGAGGACGACTCCCAGAAGAGCGAAGGTGAGACCCGCCAACGCGGCGCTGTCCTCCACGAGCAGCACCGGAAGCTCCGGGCTGCGCGAGCGGCGGACGAACTGCGGCACCGTCAGCTTTCCCCGCGCCGGTCTCGCGTGCTTGAGCGCGGTGCGGAGCGCGAAGCCCTCGAAGACCATCGCGAGGACGAGGATCACGATGGCCACGGCGGGTGAGTTGATCTCCTCCGGGTGGCTGATCTTGTGCCAGCCCTCGTAGAGGGCGAAGAGGCCGCCGGCGCTGAACAGGACGATCGCGACGACGAACGACCAGAAGTAGCGGCTGCGGCCGAAGCCGAACGGATGGAGCTCGGTCGCCGGCTTCTGCGGCGCGCTTGCCGCCGAGCACCAGCAGGCCCTGGTTCGAGGAGTCGGCGACGCTGTGGATCGCCTCCGCGAGCAACGACGAGGAGCCGGTGATCACGAAGCCGATGAACTTCGTCACGGCGATCGCCATGTTCGCGAGGAACGCAGCGAGGATCGCTCCCGCGCTCTCGCCGTGGCTGCCTCCGTCCGTCCGCTCATGGCGGCGCATCGTATGGATGAACGGGGGGCGAGGTCTTCGCGGACGTCGCTCGAGACCTGGACCACGTCCTGTGGTCCTCATAGGACCACGGGACGCATCTCGCGAGCAGTGACAACGGAGGGGGAGGGATTCGAACCCTCGTTACGCCAATAAGACGTAAAACAGTTTTCGAGACTGCCGCATTCAACCGCTCTGCCACCCCTCCGGGGCGCTTCGGCGCGGAGCGGAGGGTAGCGCGAGACGCCGTGATCAGGAGGGGCTGTGGCGGCGGTGCAGGCCGAGTCCGACCAGGCCGAGCGGCAGCGGCAGCCAGTAGGTCATGAGCCGGTAGGCGAAGGTGGCCAGGACGGCATCGCCCGGGCTGACTCCGGCGAGGGCGAGGGTCGCCGTCAGCCCCGCCTCGACGAAGCCGAGGCCTCCCGGCGTCACCGGGATCTGGGCGAGGACCTGCGCCGCGCAGAACGCCAGCAGGACCAGCCCCGGCGTCGGGTAGGAGCCGACGGCCGCCAGGGCGGCGACGAGGATCCCGAAGTCGAAGGCCCACCGGCCCGTGCAGGCGATCAGCGCCCGCCAGCGGTTGGGGCCGAGCGCCGCGGTGAGCCGGTCGCGCTCCTTGACCAGGCGGTCGGGAAGCGTCCTGGTCGGAGGTTTGCGGCGACGCACTTTGCAGAGGCCGCGCTCGACCAGCCTGCCGACGCTGCGCAGTAGGTCCTCCCGGAGGACCAGGGCCGTGGCCACGACCGCGAGGAGGACGAAGATGGCGAGGCTGATCGCTCCGGTCTCCTGGAGCTGGTCGTTCGTCCCGCCCGTCAGCAGCGCCGGCAGCGCGAGGACCGGCAGCGCGAGGACGAGCGCGAAGGTGAGCAGGTTGACGGCGGTGATCGCGGTGACCGCCCTCCCCCGCTCCACCCCTCGCTCGACGAGCATCTTGTACTGGAGCGCCGCACCGACGGCTCCCCCTCCCGGCGCGATCTTCGAGAGCGCGTTACCCGCCAGCTGGGAGTCGATGACGCCGGAGATCGGCGCGCTCGGAAGCGCCAGCTTCTGCAGCCACCAGAGGCAGGCGAGCGAGGCTGCCATCAGCGCCAGCATCACCGGGAACCAGAGCAGGTCGATCGTTTGCAGGTCCCGCCAGGAGCTGAGGACGTCGAGGAGGCTCGGTGCCACCAGGTACAGGGAGACGCCGGTGATCGCCACCCAGAAGACGGTCTTGCGAAGGCTCTTGCCGCCGGCGTCAGGCGCCGAGGCCGCGCGCTCGATCTCCTCCTCGTCGAAGCGCCCCTCGATCGACCGCTCGACCCGATCGGCGATCGACTCCCGCTGCCCGCGACCAACCGTTTGGGCCATGCCCCCACCCTACGGAGGGGCGAGGCGCGGACCGGGTGGCTACCCAGTCAGGAACGGATACCGGCGGTGATGCTGGCGAGTCCGGTGAGCAGGACCAGCACGAACGCCGCCCTCCGGAACGCCTCCTGCGGGAGCCGCGCGAAGATCTCCCGGCCGAGGAACTGGCCGACCAGGGTGGCGATGAGGAGTGCCGCGACGTGCTCCGCCTCGACCTCGAAGTGCGCCCCTCCTGGGGCGAGCAGCGCCGCGATCCCGAGCACGTCGAGGATCAGGAACGACGCGCCGAGCGTGTCCCGGAGCTCTCCGGGCGTGGCGCCGATCCGCTCGAGCCAGAGCACGAGAGGTGGGCCGCTGGTGCCCGTCGTCGTCGTCAGCGCGCCGGTCGCGAGCCCCGTTGCGGCCTGCAATCCCGCGCCCGGACGTGCGGCGCCCGCCTCCACCCCACCTCTCATGCGGATCGTGACGGCGGCGATCACGAGCAGACCGACCGCGATCTGCAGCTCCGGCCGCTCGAGCAGCGCAAGCAGGATCACGCCGCCGACGATCCCCGGCAGCGCCCAGAGCATCAGCGGCCGCAGCTCGCCCCACAGTGGCTCGGCGCGACGGCGCTCCCCGAAGAGCACGAGCAGGTTGAGCTCGAGGCCGAGGATGAGCAGGACCGTCACCGCCTCGTCGGGATCGAGGATCGCGAATGCCGCCGGGGCGAGGACGAGTGCGAACCCGAACCCGGCGGCCGACTGCACGGTCGCGCCGAGGAGCGTTGCGGCGATCAGGAGTCCCACGGCACCATCGGATCAGATCGCCGGCGGAGCGGCGGCGCCGAGCGGCGGTGGTGGGGCTAGGAGTGGAGCTCGGTGACCGGGAGCGGCGTGTCGGCGTGAGCTCGGCCGGTCGCGGCGTGCTCGACCTTGCCCATCTCGTCATGGCCGGGATTGACCACGATGATCTCGTCGGCCGGGTAGGTCGCGAGCGCGTCCTCGAGCGCCTGATCGGAATCGGACTCCCCGATACGCGCCTCAGCCTCCACCCCGCTCTTCCGGAGCAGGGCGACGATGCGGTCACCTCCGCCGGAGGCGTCCTCGATCTGGTCGTCGACGTCCCCCGCAAGCTTGTCGAGCCCGGATGCGAGCGCGGGAACGAGGACGAGCACGTGGACCTGGTCGTGCCGCTCGGCGCGCTTCTCGATCTCCCGCTGGAGCTCGTCACCGCCAAGGCCCTCGTGGGAGAGAACGAGCACGCGGTGCAACGCGTCGGCGTTCGAGGCGACCGCGATCGGCTGCACCTCGTCGCGCCGCTGGCCGAGCCGGGTCAGGCCGAACCAGAGCGCGGCGATGACGAGCAGGCCTCCGGCGATCACGAACCGGGCCGCGATCAACGCCGCCACCGCGGCGATCACGAGGATCACCGCGACGATGAAGACGATGCCGACCCGCTCGCGGTCGATCGAGCCGAACGCGCGCCGAGAAGGGTCCCGGTCGCCCGGCTCGCGGCCAGGGGTGGGTGTCGGGGTTCCGCTCACACTCCCCCGGTACCTCCCGAGGGCACGTACAAAACGTAAGCGCCCGGGGCGTCCAAGTTCGAGAAGTGACTGCCCCGCACCGCCCGGCCTGCCAAAACGCCTCCGGGTTCGGCATAATCAGCGACGCACGCTAAGTATCCGATTGCGCGCCGCAACCCCCGGGGAACCGCCCCGCCACGGTTGAGAGGCTCCGGTTGCGTGTCGCCGGGTGTTTCGCAGGATGTCCCCAGACTTGTGGGGCCGTTCTGGCTCCACGTGAAAAGGAGCAGAAGCATGGCCGCCACGGAAACCACCCCCTCGGTCCTCGACCACAAGGTCGCCGACCTCTCTCAGGCCGCACTCGGCCGCAAGGAGATCCAGCTCGCCGAGCACGAGATGCCCGGCCTGATGTCCACCCGCGAGGAGTTCGCCGCATCCCAGCCGCTCGCCGGCGCCCGGATCACCGGCTCCCTCCACATGACCGTGCAGACCGCGGTCCTGATCGAGACGCTCACCGCGCTCGGCGCCGAGGTCCGCTGGGCCTCCTGCAACATCTTCTCGACCCAGGACCCGGCCGCCGCGGCCGTCGTCGTCGGTCCCGAGGGCACGCCGGAGAACCCGCAGGGTGTTCCGGTCTTCGCCTGGAAGGGCGAGACGCTCGAGGAGTACTGGTGGTGCACGGAGCAGGCTCTGACCTGGCCCGACGGCCCGCCGAACCTGATCCTCGACGACGGTGGCGACGCGACGATGCTCGTCCTCAAGGGCGCCGAGTACGAGAAGGCCGGATCCGCTCCGGACCCCTCGACCGGCGAGTCCGACGAGTTCAAGGTCTTCCTGACCCTGCTGAACGGCACGCTGGCCGAGAAGCCCGGCAAGTGGACCGAGATCGCCGACGCGATCCAGGGTGTCAGCGAGGAGACCACGACCGGCGTCGCGCGGCTCTACCAGATGCAGCGCGAGGGTCAGCTCCCCTTCCCGGCGATCAACGTGAACGACTCCGTGACGAAGTCGAAGTTCGACAACGTCTACGGCTGCCGCCACTCCCTGATCGACGGGATCAACCGCGCCACCGACGTGATGATCGGCGGCAAGGTCGCCGTCGTCCTCGGCTTCGGCGACGTCGGCAAGGGTTGCGCCGAGTCACTCCGCGGCCAGGGCGCTCGCGTCAAGATCACCGAGATCGACCCGATCTGCGCGCTCCAGGCTGCGATGCAGGGCTATGAGGTCGTGACGCCTCGACGATGTCGTCGACACCGCCGACATCTTCATCACGGCCACCGGGAACAAGGACGTGATCTCGGCCGAGCAGATGGGTCGCATGAAGCATCAGGCGATCGTCGGCAACATCGGTCACTTCGACAACGAGATCGACATGGCCGGCATCGAGGCCGACGACAAGGTGACGCGCACGAACATCAAGCCGCAGGTCGACGAGTGGACGTTCCCGAACGGCAACTCGGTGATCGTCCTCTCCGAGGGCCGGCTGCTGAACCTCGGCAACGCCACGGGCCACCCGAGCTTCGTGATGTCGAACTCGTTCACCAACCAGGTGATGGCTCAGATCGAGCTCTGGGAGAACGGCTCGGACTACTCGAACGAGGTCTACACGCTGTCCAAGCAGCTGGACGAGAAGGTCGCCCGGCTCCACCTGGATGCGCTGGGAGTGAAGCTGACGGAGCTCAGCACCGAGCAGGCCGACTACCTGGGCATCCCGGTCGACGGCCCGTACAAGTCAGACCACTACCGGTACTAAGAGGACGCGGCTGGCGGCGGGCTCTGGCTAGAGCTCGCCGTTCAGCACGTACCTGAGGATCAGCACGACCTGCTCGGGCTCGCGGCAGACCGCGAGCGCCGCGCGGTCGACCTCCTTGAGCGCGTGATCGTGCTCGGAGGGATGAAGCGTGATCAGCGGCGTGCCGAGGGCGGCGGCCTGGCCGGCGTCGAAGGCGGCGTTCCACTGCTTGTACTGCTCGCCGAAGCGGACGACGACGATGTCGGCCTCCTTGATCAGGGTCGTCGTCCTGATCGCGTTCAGGCCCGCGCCCTTGTGGTCGTGCCAGAACTTCTCGGCCTCCTGGCCGAGGATCGAGACCCCGGCGTCGTCGGAGGCACCGTGATCGGTGACCGGGCTCGTCAGCAGGACCGGAAGGGCCGCGACCTCGATGCCGTCGGCGATCCGCTCCCTCCAGTCGGAGTGGATCTCGCCGGCCAGATAGACGACCCAGGTGCGCTCAGCGCCGCTCGCTTCCATGGGCCGGACGATACCTCCCGCGATAATCCACCCTGATGGACGGTGATTTCGACGGTGGACTTGCGATCCGTGCGGGCGTGCTTCAGGCGGTTGCCGTGGCGCTGCTCTCGATCGTCCTCGGCATCGCGCTCTCGAAGGAGTTCTTCGAGGACTGGGGCTGGCTCGCCGGTCCCGGCGCCTGGTTCCTCTGCGCGCTGTTCACGGCGACGGTGCTGGCGCTGCCTCGCGGGCGGGCCCTGCTGGGAGCCGCGCTGGCCGGAATCCCGAGCCTGATCGCCGTCCTGATCGGCGTGCACTGGCTGGGAGCCGCGGTCGCGGTTGTCTTCTTCGCGCTGTGGTGCGGCCGGCTGAAGCCTGAGCGGCGAGGGCCTCTCGCTGATCTGAGCGCCCCGCGCCGGTATCTTCCTCAGCCCACCCTGGAGGGGTGACCGAGTGGCTTAAGGTGCACGATTGGAAATCGTGTGGGCGTCGAAAGGTGCCTCGTGGGTTCGAATCCCACCCTCTCCGTTGACCCTGGTCCGGCGCGGCGTCTAGGTTTGGCGACATGAATCGCCTCAGAAGAACCGCCGCCGTCTCCATCGCCGTCGCGGGGGGAGCGCTCCTCTCAGCGGGTCAGGCGTCGGCGACTAACTTCTGCGCGGTCGTGTCGGGGACCCTCCCCGACTGCACCGCGGGCAACACCTCGACCGGTGCGACGACCGCGGTCCAGGCCGCCCTGGACGACGCGGTCGGCAACATCGGACCCGACAAGGTGATCATCGGCGCGGGGACCTTCACCACCAGCTCCCCGGGTACCGCCTGGAACTACAGCGCCGGAGGGACCCCCGGAAACGACGTCGAGATCTCCGGGCAGGGGCCGTCGACCATCCTGCAGCCGAACGGTGACCCGATCCCCAACTACGTGCTCGTCATATCGGGGACGTCGCTCAGCACCGACTCGGTCCACCACCTGAAGGTGAACATCCCGGCCTCGGCGGGGACCAACGTCACCGGGATCCTCGTCTCGACCAACTCGCCGACCGACGTCCACGACGTCTCGGTCACGGCCCCGTCCCCGGCCGCCGGCACCGTCGGCGTCAGCCTCGGCTCTCCTGGCTCCACGCTTCGGAACAGCAACATCGACATCGCCAGGTTCGGAGTCGCTACGCAGGGGACCTACGGCGCGGTCAGCAACGTCACGTCCGGCTCTCCCGCTCCGGTCATCAGGGACTCGACGATCTCCGCCGACTACGGGATCGCGGCCGGGTCGTTCGTGAGCTCCACCGACGAGAAGCTCACCGCCAGCGGCCTGCGAATCAGCGCGACCAGCGACAGGAACAAGACGACGATGAGTACAGCAGGGCGCTGCGCATTCGGCTGGGCAAGGCCGGTCCGGTCAGCTGCGGTCCGCCCCGGTCGTGCTCGGGCTCGGCCGCTGAGGAACGCCAGCCGTCCCGTGCGGGCCGACCGGCCAGTGGTAGTGGGCCGCCTGATCGCCCCGATGCGCCACCGGCCTGGCTGGACGGCTCGTCGCAGCAGCGCGTCAGGGGTGACGCCGGCAGCGGCCGCCTCTGCGACCCAGGCGGCGTGCAGCGCGGACAGCTGCGGGTGCTGCTTGGCGGTTCGGACTCGAGCACCGCTCCCGACGACACCGACCCGCTCAGCGGGGCATCAATGCTCGACCTAGCAATTGCTCGTACTCGGCAATCTTGGGAGCGGCCTCGGCATCGATATTGGCGGTCCCTTTGTTCACCAGACCAAGAGACCAGCGCGTCCGGCACCCCGACGATGTCGGCCTGGCCGTGCTCGTTCACCTCCCGAAAAAGACACCCCAAGCCGTCCCGACAGCTCATCGCGCAGCGCCGCCTGATAAACCATTCCGGCGCTCTCCTCGGTGATGGAACAGCTCGGTCGCGTCCAGCGTCCGCCACCGGCCATCAGCACACCGGACCTTGTTCAACACCAGCGCATGGGTGTGCAGCTGCGATCCCCGGCCCGGCTGGTCCCATGATCAAACAGCGCCGCGACCAACCCAGCCGAGCCGATCTGCTCGACCCCGTCGGTCCCGCGCCGCGACAGCGACGCATGCGTATCCAGGTACCGCCAGGCCGGCCCGGACCGCCGCCCGGTGCGCCGCGATCCCCCCGCCGCCGACGCCGTCGCCGCCCAGCGCCCACAGCGCACTGACGCTCTTCGGCGCCGAGAACGTCAGGTCGAACCCGGTCACCCCGTCAGCCCGCCACGCCCGGCCGAGTCGCTCCCCGGTCCCTCGGGTGCAGCCCGCGGGCCAACAGCGCCCCCAGCTCCCGCTCGGTGACCACCCCGCCGGCCGCCAACCCCAGCTCCGCCAGCCCCCGGCCGTGCCAACGCCCCGGCGCCTCCCCAACCCCTAGGTAGTACTCGGTCGCCCCGCAGGCGACCCCGTCGGTGTAGTACCGCCACGAGCCGGTCCCGATCTTGCCGAGCTCAACACCGGCCCAGACCTCCCGCGCACCATCCCAGGTGCCCACCGGACATTCCAAGATGTACGTCCGCCGCTCCAGGGCCTTGGCTCAAGTGGTTGCCGTGGAGTTGCCTGAATGAGCCGTGAACAGCGGGAAAGAAGAGGCTAAGAGAAGACTGCAGCGGTAAGCAAAGGCAATGTTCGATGCCGTTCATTTTTCATCACGGGGCGACGGTTGACGGTGACGGCGACGCTTGGCGCGACTCCCGGCCCGGCTGGCCGTAGCGACGCTGGCCACCACCGTCGCGACGGCCCCGTGCGCTGGTGCAGGGCAGGCGCGGTGAGCGATCCCTGGGCGGCCCGACGACTGGGCGTCGTCCGACGCCGACGGGTTGGTCGTGCCGAGCGCTCCCCAGCGTCGCGCTCCTGCGCCGCTACGCCGTCGATGTCGTGCTTCGGGTTCGGCCGGGCTCGATTGCGCGGACACCGTCGCCCTGCTCGTCAGCGAGGTGGCAACCAGCGCAGTCCTGCACGCGTACGAGCCGCTGGTCCCGGTGCGGATCCTGGAGCGAGAGGTCCGGCTGCGGGTCGAGGTCTTCGACGGCAGTCCGCGCCTGCCGGTCCAGCGCGGCGCCGCGGCCGGTGCGGAGGACGGTCGCGGGCTGGAGCTGGTCCACGCTCTGGCCGACCGCTGGGGCGTCGACGCCCGGCCTGACGGCAAGACGTTCTGGTTCGAGATCGGGACGGAGCGGCCTGTCGCCTGACCGCCAGCGGTGACCTCAGTCAGCGTCGGCGTCGGCCCTGGATGTCCGCTGCGGCCTGACGGTCGGTGTCGCTCGCCGCTCTGTCGCCTTCTGCGGCGGTCCGGTCCAGGGCGGACTCCTCCCGGGCGCCGGCGGCGGCGTCGCGGCGCTCCGCTGCGCCAGCCAGCGCCTCGATCAGGTCCCGCCGGTCCTCCGCCGCTCTGTCGACGGGTCCGGCCGGCGTGAACGCGGTCGGTCGCCGACCAGCCGCGCTCGCGGGCGGCAGCCCGACCCGCCTCGGTCAGCACCTCGCGAGCGTCCGCGACCTCATCACGGGCCTCCGCCGATCGATCGCGCTGCTCCGCAGCGCGATCTCGCAGGAGCGCAGCCGTGACCAGACGAGCGACGATCGGGTCCAGCTCGGGCGCTGCGCCGGTCGCATTCGTCCGCGACAGCGTCGCGCCGGTCGGCCGCGCGGTCACCCTCGTCGGACGGCGTCCCGGCGGTCAGCGGCGGTGGCGCGCTCGTCGGCGTCACGCTGCCGATCTGACATCGCGTCCTCCATCTAGCACGTGCGCAGGCACGCAGCGCGGGCGGCCCCTGTACGTGTCGCATGACCGTCGGGTGCGAGGGGCTCAGCAGGCCAGCAATCCCGAACCCGGGCCTCGGCCGCGTATGGCGGAGAGCCCCCCGGGGCGGCCTCCCGCTCGGCCCACAGCCTGCAGGCCGACGCAGCCAGGGTACGCGTGGCGGTAGGGCCGGCTCATTGCCGCGGAGACTGCCGAGCCTCAGGTCCAGCGGTTGAGCAACCAGCCGCCGGGCTGCCCCGCGCCCCGGCACCGTGCGGCTGATCGTCCGCCAGGCGACGGGTGCTGGCGTACGGTGACGGCACTGCGGCCGCCCCTGCCATGGCGGTGACTCGCGTCAAGCAGATGGCGTCGGCTGTGGGGCCCCAGCCCCCGACCTCAGCACCGGGCGGCACGTGTCCGGTGCACGACGCCCACACGCGCGCCGGCCACCCGGCCGGGGCGGTCCGTGCCTGACGAGGACGCCCATGTCGGAAGCCACCCAGGACCACGAGTCACCGTCGACGCCCACGGTCAGTCTGGACGCGTTCACCGAGCTGGCCACGATGCCGCTGACCGACGCCGACCCGGATCTGGCGCTGAACAAGGTCGTCCGCATCGCGCGCAGCAGCGTCCGTGGCGCGGTGGACGTGTCCATCACGATGCTGCTGGACGGCAAGCCGACCACCGTGGTGCACGCCGACCAGCTTCTCGGTGGACCTCGACGCAAGGCAGTACGCGCACAATGCCGGCCCCTGCCTCGACGCGGCTCGGGGTGGCGAGATCGAGGCGCATCGACGACATGCGCACGGAGACCCGCTGGCCGGACTTCGCGGCTGACGCGGCGACCGCGGCGTCTTCGAGCTCGCTGTCGGTGCCGCTGCCCGCCCAGGGGGCCGTCACCGGCGCGCTCAACGTCTACGGCATCACCTCGGCGGCCTTCGACCCTGGCTCCGTGGCTGTCGCGACAGCGCTGGCCTCCTACGGCGCGGTGGCCCTGTTCAACGTCCGGGTCTTCAGCAGCGCCGTCCGCGAAGCCGATTCGATCAAGCGGGCGATGGTGACCAGGGCCACCATCGAGCAAGGGCATCCTGATGTGCCGGCACGAGTGCTCGGCTGAGCAGGCGTTCGAGCTGCTCGTGCGGCGGTCGCAGACGCGCAACGTCAAGCTGCACACCGTTGCTGAAGAGGTCGTGGCTTCGAGATCCGCGCCACCGGTGAAGTGAAGCGGTAGCGCGCGGCGAACCGGACGGGGTCAGCGGTCGGGACGACGAAGTCAGCGACGACGGGGCCCGTGGCTCGACGGGTCGCTTCTGCCGCCTGCCGTCCGGCCAGCTCCGCGCTCGGCGCCTGGCTTGTCCGCACAAGCGCTCAGGCTTGAGCGATCGTGCGGAGCCAGCCGCCGATGAGCCGACGGCCCTTGGCGTCGTGCGGGGCGCGCCCGGAGCAAGCGGCCGGCCGCATCTCACGCTGCGGCAGACGAGACTGGTCGGGCCAGGCACCGCCGTCAGCGACGGTCGGCACCTCGACTAGAGCTGCACGTGACGGTGGACCCTCGTCCACCGACGAGGGCCCACCGCACCTTGGCTACGACTTCTCGAGGAACGTCGAGCAGCGCGCTCGTTCCACTCCTCGGCGTGGCTGACGTTGACGCCGTGCGGCGCACCGGCGATCACGGCAGCTCGGACCCGGCGATCGCCTCGTGCGTGCGCGCGCCCGAGCCCTCGAACGGGACGGTCGCGTCGCTGTCGCCGTGGATGACCAGCGTCGGCACCGTGACCTTGGGCAGGTCGTCGCGGAAGTCGGTGTTGCCGAACGCGGCCATGCATTCCAGCGCGGCGGCCTTGTCCGCCTGCTGCGCGAGCGCCAGGGCGTCCTGGCGCTGCGCCTCGGACGACCTTGAGCTCGCCGTTCGACCGAGAAGAAGTCGGTGGTGAAGTCGTCGTAGAACGAGTCCTGGTTCTTGGTGAGGCCGGCCGTCATCTCGGCGGCGCCCCTTCGTGAGCGGGCCGTCGGGGTTGTCGTCGCGTCTGCAGCAGGTACGGCGGGACGGCCGAGGCGAAGACGACGCTGTGCAGGCGCTCGGTGCCGTACTTGCGAGAAGTAGCGGGCGACCTCGCCGCCACCCATCGAGAAGCCGACCAGCGTGACGTCGCTGCAGGTCGAGCTCGCGTCGAGCACGGTGTGCAGGTCCTCGGTGAGGGTGTCGTAGGTGTAGCCGGTCAGCGGCTTGTCGCTGCGGCCGAAGCCGCGGCGGTCGTAGGTGACGACGCGGTAGCCGGCCGCGGCGCAGCGCCGGGACCTGCTCGCTACCACGACTCGCCCGACAGCGGCCAGCCGTGGATGAGCACGACGGGGCGGCCGGTGCCGCCGGTGTCGTCGACGTGGAGGTTCGTGTCCTTGAAGAGGCCGTGGTGGGCGGTGATCTCGGTCATGGATCCTCCGTCGGTGGTGGTGGGTCGAAGCGCCCATACCCGTCCCAGTCGACCTGCACCACGCCGCGGCTACGCCGCTGCGGGCTCGAGATGGATCTGCGAGCCTCGCCGTCCGATCCGGCTCGACCGCTGCGACCCGGTGATACCTGCTGGAGTGGGTAGACCAAGCTCGATCAGCCCTTCGAGTCGGGGTCACCGACCGGACAGGACTGATCATGAGCACCACCGTGACGGCCGCTGAACTCACCACCGCACGCGGGTTCGCCCGTCGGGTCTGCGCTGAGAATGTTCCTGAGCACGCCGACCCTCACGAGCGTTGCGACGACCTTCTGCTCGTCCTGTCCGAGCTCGTCGCGAACGCGTGCCGCCACGGCGAGCCCCCGGTGCGCTACGACGTCGTGCTCTACGGCCTGGACCTGCTCATCACCGTCGAGGACAGCGACGCAACGCTGCCACCGCCGGCTACCGGTGGAGCGACCGAGCAGCTCCGAAGGCGGCCAGGCCTGCTCATCGTTGAAGCGCTGGCTCGCCGATGATGGAGACACGTTCCTGGCGGCAAGGTCGTCTGGGCCCGCATGTAGCGAACCGATGACAGGTTCGCCGGCCCTACGCAGCACCTCGGGCACCCGAACCGTGCTGAGCGCCCCACCGCCGCATTGCCGCGACCCGCCGTCCACAGCCGCCGGTCCGGCCCGGCTGAGTCCGCGCCCGACCTCCCCCGGGATCGGATTCCAGCGCCTACCCTGCCGACCACTGCACTACGACAGAGTGGAGAGTCACGCGGTGTCGGGTCCGTTGGGCGCCGAGGCGTCGTCGCACGGCTCCTGCGCCAGTCCCATCTGATGCGCCCAGAGCAGCTCCCGCAGCGCGTGCACGAGGCCGCCTGCGCGCTCGGCGCGACCGGTGGTGTCCGATCCACCTGGTCGCGCGTGATCAGCGCACGCTCGTACCGCTGCTGTCCCGCCCCGGCGAGGACGGCAGCGGCGGCCTCAGCCGCGTAGGGACCGTCGCCGGCCGCGCGTACCGCAACACCGAGGTCATCGTCAGCGGCGACGGTCAGCGGCTGTGGTGCCGCTGCTCGACGGCACGGAGTGGCCCGGCGTCCTGGAGGTCCTCACGGCCAGCGAGCACGACGCCCAGACCCTGCGGGAGCCTGCGCTGCCGCTCGCCGCGCTCGTCGCCGAGCTCGTCGTCAGCAAGGGGCAGTACACCGACACGTTCGAGCGCGCCAGGCGCGCGCTGCCCATGGGCATCGGGTCCGAGATGCTGTGGCGGCAGCTGCCGCCGCTGACGTTCGCCAAGCGACCGGTTCGTCATCACCGCCCAGCTCGAGCCGTGGCACGAGGTCGGCGGCGATGCGTTCGACTACAGCATCGAGGGCGACACCCTACGCCTCGCTGTCTTCGACGGCATGGGCCATGGCCTTGGCGCCACCCTGCTCACCAGCGTCGCCCTCGCCGCCTACCGCAACGCCCGACGGGCCGGACTCGACCTCATCCAGACAGCGAACTCGATCGACCTCGCGCTAGGCCACTTCGGCGACGACAGCTTCGTCACCGCTGTCTTCGCCGAGCTCAACCTCACCAGTGGCACCCTCAGCACCCTGTGCGCCGCACATCCGGCACCGCTGCTCGTCCGGGACGGCCACCTCGCTCGGCGAGCTGGTCACCGAGCCCGGGTTCCCGCTGGGATTCGGCCAGCGCGACGACTCGATCGTCAACACGTCGCTACAGCCGGGCGACCGACTGCTCATGTTCAGCGACGGCGTCATCGAAGCCCGTTCGGCCGACGGCGAGTTCTTCGCACCGACCGCCTCATCGAGATGCTCGTGCGCGAGGAGTCGAACCACCAGCCAGCCCCCGGAGACACTGCGAAGACTCATCATCTCCGTCCTTGATCACCAGCAGGGAACGCTGCAGGACGACGCGACCCTCCTGCTGCTCGAAGGCCGGCGACAGCCATGCGGTCCGCTCCACCGAACGGGCTCGGACGACACAGCGCGACCGCCCCGGCGTCTCAATGCAGCCGATGAACGGCTGAGCCTCCCGTTTCAGCAGGACATCACCGCGATCCCCGTCTACGACAGGGCGCTGTCGGCCCCCCGGACGGCCAGGCGCATCACGCGCGACTGTGTCCGGAGCCAGCCCGTCCTCGGTCAGGCCCACGCGCAGGCGCTTCATGCCGTCCAGCGTGCGGCTCTTCACCGTTCCCAGCGGAGCGCCGGTCCATCAGAGCGATCTCCCGCTGGGTGTAGCCGCCCCAGTAGGCGAGCACGAGCACCTCGCTGGACGTGCGAGAGCCTCGCGAGCGCGCTGCTGACCTGGGCGCCCAAGAGCGCGCTGATGGCCCGTAGGTCCGGGCCGCGCTGCCTGGTCCGGGCGGTCGTCGCCGGGCTCGAGCTGCAGGGCGCGGCGACGGTGCTCGACGCGAACCCGGTCAACGGCCCGCCGATGCGTAGAGCATCAGCAGCCAGCTCCTGACCGAGGAGGACCGGCCGTCGAACCGCTCGGCCTGCCGCCAAAGGTCGTAGGTAGGCCTCCTGCACCGCGTCCTCGGCCATCTGCCGGTCCCGCAGCAGCGCCACCGCGTGCATCAGGCAGAACCCGCCGTAGCGGCGGTGGAGCACAGCCAGCGCGTCGCCATCCCCAGCCGCGCACGCGGCGACGGCTGCTGCATCGGTCGGTTCGTCGTATGGCGGGCTCATGCGGGCTCCGGTCAGCAGCTGGGAAGGCAGCCACCAGCCGTCAGCCCGCAGGTACCGGTGCCGGTCGTTCCCCGAGGTGGCCTCTTCACGCGGGCGTGCGAGAGGACGCCCCGACATGTCCGGAAGGCCAGGAGTCGGAGTGGACTGGGTCTTCGAGCAGTCCGCACGGAGTGCCGCGCGCCCCGCCGCGACGTGGACTGTCGGCCGTGGCAGTCCCAGCAGGAACGTGCCGGGGTGACGTTGTGCGAATGAAGC
>CAVUFM010000003.1:0-7493 GCA_963740845.1 uncultured Solirubrobacterales bacterium | reverse complement strand
CAACCAGACCGCCGAACCGCTCTTCGTGAACGCCGCGGGGGGCGACTACCGTCAGGCCACCGGCTCCCCGACCATCGACGCGGGCGCGACCGATGGCGACACCGGTGCATTCGATGTCGACGGGCAGGTCGCGGCCCCAGGGCGCGGCGATCGACGTCGGCGGCGACGAGCTTCCTTTCAGCGCCCCGCCACCCTCCGACACCACCCCGCCGGACACGACCATCGACAAGGGCCCGAAGAAGAAGACGAAGTCGAAGAAGGCCACCTTCGCCTTCAGCTCGAACGAGCCCGGTTCGACCTTCACCTGCACGGTCGACAAGAAGCCCGCGGCGCCCTGCACCTCGCCGCTGAAGCTAAAGCGCCTCAAGAAGGGAGAGCACACCTTCAGCGTCTTCGCCACCGATGCGGCGAGCAACGCCGACGCGACCCCGGCCGCCTACAAGTGGAAGGTCAAGAAGAAGCGGAAGCGCTGAGGAGCGCGGCGGCGGACTCGCCGCCGCTCAAGGTTCGCCCAGCAGCGTCGATGGGATGCCGTGTCTGCAGGTCGGCGTCCGCTTCTCATCCTGATCCTCGTCGGCTGCCTGCTCGGGCCGGCGACCGCGGCCGACGCCGCAGACCGCTACGCGTCGGTCACAGGTTCCGGCACCGGGTGCATGTCGTCCTCGCCCTGCTCCCTGAGCGAAGCCCTCTCCGGCTCAGCCGACGGCGACGACATCTCGGTCGCTCCCGGGACCTACGCCCTCGGCGCAGGAGGCCTGGCGGCTGCCCGCAACAACCTGACGCTGCACGGCCCGGCAGGAGGGCCGAAGCCCTCCATCACCTCGAGCGGCAGCAGCGTGCTGTACCTCCTCGGTGACGACAACGTCGTTCGCGACCTCGCCATGGCCCACAGTGGAGGTGGCTCGGTGGCGATGGCGCTCGTCGGCTCCACGACGGCCGAACGGGTCGAGGTCGTCAGCTCGGTCAACAACGGCGTCGCGTGCGGGATCTTCTTCGAAGCGGTGCTTCGTGACAGCACCTGCGTCTCGACCGGGAGCGGCAGCGCGGCCGTCGCCAACCAGTCGTCGACGCCGGCGAGCACCGCCTATGCCCGCAACGTGACCGCGATCGCCACGGGCGCCGGATCGACCGGGCTGAACGCCACCGCTTCCTCGACCGCACCCGTCGCGATCGACGCTCGCAACGTCATCGCGCGAGGCGGGCTCGACGATGTCTCGGCCGTGTCGAGCTCCAGCGGATCGGCGACGGTGACGCTCACCACGTCGGCCTTCAACGGAACCTTCGCGACGAGCAACGCAAGCGTCACATCCAACGGCGCCAACGGCAACGTCAGCGCCGCTCCCCTCTTCGTCGACGGACCCTCCGGCAACTACCGTCAGCTCGCGGCCTCCCCGACCGTGAACGCAGGATCCACCGACGCCAGGACCGGCACCACCGATTTCGAGGGCGATGCGCGACCCCAGGGCTCAGCGATGGACATCGGCGCCGACGAGCTGCCGGAGGCCGCGACGCCACCCGTCGACCTCGACGCTCCCCAGACCTCGATCCTCTCCGGCCCGCCGAGGAAGACGCGCTCGAAGCGCGCGCGGATCGACTTCGCATCGAGCGAGACCGGGTCGACCTTCGAGTGCGCCCTGGACGGGCGGGCCTTCACCCGCTGCATCCCACCGGTTCTCCTGCGCAGGCTGAAGCCGCGGCGTCACGTCTACGAGGTACGCGCGATCGATGCGGCGGGCAACGTCGACCTCTCCCCCGCCCGAGTTTCCTGGAAGGTCAAGAAGCGGAAGCGGCGCTGAGGCTCAGCCGAGCCGCTCGACCGCGGCGTCGGCGGCCTCGGCGAGCTTCCCGACGTTCTTGCCGAACTCCTCGAAGCCGGCCTCGGGCTTCCCGTACTGCCCCTTGGTGTAGCGGGAGTAGACGCCCTCGAGGATGATCGCGAGCTTCCAGTACCCGAGGGCGACGAAGAAGTCGATCTCGCTGAGGTCGCGGCCGGACTGCTCCGCGTAGCGGGCGCGGACGTCGGCGCGGCTCGGGAACCCGGGCGCCATCGTCGCCGGCTCGAACAGCGGCAGCAGGGTGTCGCCCTCCTCGCCCCAGTAGACGAGCAGCAGGCCGACGTCCGCGAGCGGGTCGCCGAGCGTGCAGAGCTCCCAGTCGACGACCGCGGCGACCTCGCCGGCATCGTTCAGGATCATGTTGTCGAGGCGGTAGTCGCCGTGGACGATCGCCGCCTGGCCCTGCTCGGGGATCCGCGCGGAGAGCTTGTCGTGCACGGCTTCGACGAGCGGGACCTCGCGGGTCTTCGACCCCTCCCACTGGCCCTGCCAGCGACGGAGCTGCCGCTTGACGTAGTCCTCCTTCTTGCCGAGCTCACCGAGGCCGACCGCGTCGGGGTCGACGGAGTGGATCGCGACCAGGGTGTCGACGACGCGCTCGCCGATCGCCCTGCGGTCCCCCTCGTCGGGGAAGGTCTCGGCGTCGGCGCGCTGGCGCAGGATCGGGCCCGGGAGGAACTCCATGAGGTAGAAGGGCGCCTCGTTGACGTCCTCGTCGGTGCAGTAGCCGGCGATCCGGGCGACCGGGACGTCGGTCGGGGCGAGCGCCGAGACGACGCGATGCTCGCGGCCCATGTCGTGGGCGGAGCCGAGCGCCTTGCCCATCGGCGGGCGTCGCAGCGCCCAGCGGTTGCCGGCCGAGTCGCTGACCGCGTAGGTCAGGTTGGAGCGCCCGCCGGCGATCCGCTCGTACTCGAAGGGACCCTGCGCACCGTCGACGTTCGCCTCGATCCAGGCGCCGACGCGCGCGACATCGATGCCCTCGGGCCCGTCGGTCTCGGTGCTCTCGTCAGCCATCGCGCGGGAGCCTATTCGCCGGGGTGATATGAACGCGTGATGACCGAGAGCGGGATTCGCGGGCTGCTCGTCGATTTCGGCGGCGTGCTCACGACCAACATCTGGAAGAGCTTCGACGCGTTCTGCGAGAACGAGGGCCTCGAGAAGGGGACCGTGCTCGAGCTGTTCCGCGGCGATGGTGAGGCGCTGGCCCTCCTGCGTGGGCTGGAGCGGGGCGCCGTCTCCGACCACGTCTTCGAGAACGACTTCGGCGAGCTCCTGGGAGTCGACCCCCCGGGGCTGATCGAGCGCCTCTTCGCCGGCCTCGAGCCCGAAGGAGCCGATGATCGCGGCGGTGGAGCGGGCCCGGGCCGCGGGCATCAGGACCGGGCTGATCTCCAACTCCTGGGGAACCGGGATCTACGAGCGCGCCCCGATGCAGATCTTCGACGCGACGGTGATCTCAGGCGACGTCGGCCTCCACAAGCCGCAGCCTGAGATCTACGAGCTCGGCGCCGAGCGGCTCGGGATCCCAGCGGCGGAGTGCGTCTTCGTCGACGACCTGCGCGAGAACATCGCGGGAGCCGAGGCGGTCGGCATGACGGGGATCCTCCACCGCGATCCGGCGGAGACGATCGCGGAGCTGGAGCGGCTGCTGAGCGTGAAGCTCAGCTAGCGGCGTTGTTCTTGTGGTCCTTCGACCAGCGCTGGATCTCGGCCCGGTGCCAGCAGAGCACCTTGAGGCCGGCAACCGGGGCGGGGAAGTCCTCGCGACGGCTCCAGCTCAGCATCTGCCTGCTGGTCGTCCCGCATGCGCGAGCGGCCTCTCCGAGGCCGATGAGCTCGAGGCTGTCGGGACGTGTCAGAGGGGCCTTCACTCCTCTAAGCCTACGGGCACCGCCTAAAGGAGCCCGCCTTCAGAGGATTTTCTCTTCGATCACGGTTCGCAATTGCGGGTCGCGCCAGCTTCCCGCCGCCTGCTCGATCCGGATCCCGACCTCTCCCCCGGCGATCTCCAGGGTCCCGATCTGGTTGCGGAAGCGTGGCCGCGTCGTGATCCGGGTGCCGAGGCGCCGCGGCCGGACGTTCGCGGCGGCCGCGAGCATCCGGCCGATGCGCGCCGCGAGCCAGGTGTGGCCGAAGGCGAGCACCAGACGCTCGCTGAGCTGCAGCTCCTTGCGCAGACCGGAGCAGACCGCGTGCCAGACCTCGGTGTTGGCACCGTGCGCCTCCGTCGGCAGCGCGACGTCGGTGAGGTAGCAGTGGTGGACGTCGCCGCCCATCATCACGATCGTCTCGGGAGGCTCCCCGCACTTCCCCAGGGCGACATCGATCACGAGCTGCTCGAGCTCCCGGTAGGACTTCTGGAAGCAGGCCCAGTGATCGAGGTTGGCCTTGATGCGGACCTTCTCTCCGAGCGGCGAGAAGCGCTTGCCCCAGGCCCCGTCCGTCACCGCCTCCGACCATGCTTCGATGTCGTGCATCCCGTCGGGAAGCAGGAAAGGCAGGGAACTTCCCAGGATCAGATGCTTGTGGCCGCTGTCGGCCCGCTCCTTCACCCAGTCCCACTCGTCGACGCTCATGATCCGGCGCTCGCCGTCCTTGAGCCGGCGGCCGGCGCGCGAGTCCAGCACAACGAGCCGGGCCGGGCCCATGTCGCTGCAGAAGCTGAATCGCGAGTGCGAGTCCTGGCTCTCGGCGTTGCGAGCGAGCTTCTCCACGATCTCGCTCCCGTCCTCGATCTCCTGCAGCTGCTGGAAGCACTCGTCCTCGCCGAGCTCCCGCGGCGAGAGGTTCCCGAGGTGCTGGTAGACGTAGTAGGCCATCAGCCCGCCGATGATGCGCGTCTCGTACCAGTCGGTGTCGCGGTGCTCCTCGAGCCACGCCTCGGAGGTGTTCCACTTGTCGTTGATCTCGTGGTCGTCGAAGATCATCGACGTCGGCATCGTCGAGAGCATCCAGCGCACGACCGGGTAGGTCCAGACGTCCCGGTAGCCGACCGTGTACTCCTCGAAGTCCTCGAGGACGTCGACCGGACCGTCGGCGTGGACCTCGCGGCCCTCGACCTGCTCACGCACGTTCTTCGGCGGCTGGTCGGCGTAGAGCTGGTCGCCGAGCATGACCATCGCGTTCGGCCAGAGCTTCTTGGGCTGTCGCAGCATCCGCAGCGCAAAGGTGTGGAGCGCGTCGATTCCCCGCCCCTTCTTGTTCCACCAGCGCTGGGTGGTGTGCGGCCAGTGATGCGGTGCCGAGCAGCGACACGAGCCGAAGAGCAGCTTGAAGTCCTCGTCCTTGGCGATCGTCCGGATTCGCGGATTCGGGAACTCGTAGCCCTCAGGCGGCCACACGCGCGATCCCTCCACGCACACCTCGTACTCGTGCGGCACGCCCGGCTCGAGATCCTCGATCGCGACCAGCGCGAAGTGGTGGTCCTTGACCGTGAACGTCCTCGCGGTCGAATCGAGCACCTGAACCTCGCAGGGCTCGTCCATCTCCATCCAGACCGTGGCTTCGGTCTCACCGATGAATCTGAGCATGGGGCCGACGAGAACTTCAGGCATGGCGTCGGAACCTACCCGGAGCAGACCGAGTCGACACCCAGTAGGCCGTCGAAGCTCAGACGTGCGTCCACTCGGATCACCCGCGGCTCGGACGGAACGGCCCGCCCTCCCGACGGGCTGACCTTGAGGCGCGTTTGCCCCGCGTCCGCGCGACGGATGCAGGCATCCCCCTCCGTCACCTCGAAGTAGGGCGTGTAGCTCATCCTCAGCAGGTAGTCGCCGGCTCCTGGGACCACGACTGTGAAGCCGTCCGGGCCGAGCTCGGTCACCGACGCGCCCTTCGACGCCAGAAGGTCGCCGGCGGGCTGGCTGCCGTCACCGCGGACCGACGGCAGCACCTCCCAGAGGCGCCAGTCCTCGCTGCTCCAGATCTCGCGCAGGAACGGCAGGTCGTCCTCGCGCAGCAGCTCGCCCTCGAGCTTGGAGATGTAGTCGAGCTTCGCGCTGGGAAGGGCGACGTAGGAGACCCCGTGGTCGACCAGCCAGTGGCGGTAGATCTCAGGTGTGAGCGGGCCGTCGCGGAAATCGCCGATGTCGCCTGACTCGAGCTGGCGCAGCCATCCGCGGGCGAGCGGGAAGCGCTCGGCGAGGTAGACGGCCTCCCAGCGTTCCTGCGTTGCGGGCACCTGGATGCGAACCGGATCGCTGCCGACCCGCGCGTCGAGCTCGTCGATCAGCGGCTCGTAGAAGGCGGCCTCGGTCGACGGGTCCCCCTGGCCCCTGACGAAGTCGCCGACGGGCGCCGCGATCTGCCAGTAGAGGAGCGGCAGCGCGACGAGGGCGAGCAGCTTCGGCCGCCGGTCGTAGAGCGCGAGGGCGGCTACGGGGCCCAGCAGCATGGCTCCCAGCCGAGGCGCGTTGCTGCCGATCGGTGTGTCGACGAAGAACACGCCGATCAGGAGCACTGTGTAGAGCGCGATTCCGATCCGGAGCGCCCGGAGCTCCGAGGGGATGACCAGCACGGCGATCCCGCACGCAACCGCAACCCACCAGAAGCTCGATAGCCCGAACGGCTGTGTCCCTCCCACCGGGAAGGCGATGATGACCGCGAGGGTGGCGATCGAGGCGCCGACCCCGAGCGCGAGGCCCTCGCGGAACCGGCCGGAGAGAACGAGGGCGGCGCCGGTCAGCGCGAGGAAGAGGCCCGCCACCGGGCTCGCGAGCGCTGAGCCCGCGGCCGCGAGGGCCGCCACGGGAGGCCGGTGCACCAGCAGGAGCGCGCTCATCGCCAACGCGAACCCGAGCAGGAACGTGATCCGGCCCGTGTAGAGGAGCGCCCCGGCGCCGAAGGCGAACCAGATGCTCGAGATGTCGGCGCCGCGGCCGCCGATCTCGCGCCGCACGAGCGTCGCGTAGGCGACCGACATCACGACCGCCGAGAGCGCACCGACGAGCGGCGGCCCCAGCAGAGCGCCGAGCGGCGGGTACAGGAGGCTGTAGCCGGGGACGAGGTGGCCCGAGTACCAGTCGGCGTTCCAGAGCACCCAGCCGTGGTCGGCCCAGAGGTCGGCGCGGAAGGTCTGCGCTGCGAGGTCGGTGCTGGGCGGCTCCCAGATGACGTACGGGAGCGCGATCAGCGCCGCAAGAAGCCCGCAGGCGCCGACGACGCCTACGGGAGGGAGCCGACGCGGGCTCGCCTCGAGCTCAGCCCTTGGCGTACTCGAGGCGGATCTGCTTGCCCTTGAGCTTGGTCCCATCGAGACGATCGAGTGCTTGTGCGGCGTGTTCCCCATCGAGGTCGACGAACGTGAAGCGCTCGAGCACCCGGATGTCGTGGATCGAGGCCTCGGGGACCACGGCGCCCTCGGTCAGAGCCCAGAGGATGTCCTCGTCCTCGATCCCGCTGCGTGAACCGCGGTTGATGAAGAGCTTGACGTGCCCCTCCGGCGTCTCGGCCGGGTCGCCGTCGTCGGGCTCGTCGCGATCGAAGACGTCCTCCTCGGGCGGTGCGTCCTCGGGCTCCATCTCAGGGACCTCGTCGACGTCGACCTCCGCGTCGTCATCCGGCTCGCCCTCGGCGTCGATGGCCGCCTCGGCGGCTGCCTCGACGGCTTCCACCTCGACCTTCTCCTCCTCGGCGGACTCGGTCTCCTCGTCGCGC
>CAVUFM010000002.1:0-699940 GCA_963740845.1 uncultured Solirubrobacterales bacterium | reverse complement strand
GCCCCGCGCCGGTATCTTCCTCAGCCCACCCTGGAGGGGTGACCGAGTGGCTTAAGGTGCACGATTGGAAATCGTGTGGGCGTCGAAAGGTGCCTCGTGGGTTCGAATCCCACCCTCTCCGTTCTTCCTGCGCCCGTCGCGCCTGACAAGGGGCGCGGCCTCGCACGGCGAAAGGTCAGGTGCGCCGCGACGGCGCGACCGCGACCTTGCCTGAGATCAAGCGAACACCGTCCGGAGCGCTGCTCCTCCCTCGCCCCGAGCGGCAGCGCTTCGCCGCGCATCCGCAGCGCGTCGACGCGCCGGCCGCACCCGCCCCGGCGACGCCGGCGCCAACCGCCTATGGGGCGCTGGGCACCCGCGCCCCGGTGGCCGTCCCCGACCCCCCGCCCCCGCCGCCCCCTGAGGCCAACCCGCCCGCCGCCGGTGCGCCCCACGCCCCGCCGTTCCAGCCCTCGCGGCTCGAGCGCCTCGGGCTGATGACCGCGGGCGTCGCCCATGACTTCAACAACGTCCTCTCGGTGATCATGGTCTGCGCCGGTGAGATCGCCGACGCAACCGACGACGCCGAGCAGCGCGAGCGCGCCCGCGAGATCTCCGACGCCGCCGAGCGCGGCGCCGAGCTCAGCCGGCGCCTGCTGACCTCGGAGCGCATCCCCGAGCCCGAGTCGGAGCCGATCGCGATCGACACCGCGATCGTCGACGCGCTCCCGATCGTCAAGCGCACGCTCGGCGACGACGTCGAGATCTCGCTCTCCTCCCAGGGCCACCTCCCCCACGTCCGCCTCGCCCCCGGCGAGCTGCAGCGGATGCTGGTCAACCTCGCCGCCAACTCGCGCGATGCGATGCCGAACGGCGGCTCGATCGCGATCCGCACCGGGCAGGTGACCATCCCGCCGGGCGACCCGGTGCTGGGAGCCGGCTGGTACGTGCGGATCTCGTTCTCGGACTCGGGCGTCGGGATGAGCCCCGACGTCGCGCGGCGCGCGGTCCAGCCCTACTTCACGACGAAGCGCGGAGGCGGCTCCGGGCTCGGGCTGGCAACTGTCCAGGGCCTCGTCCGTTCCCGCGGGGGCGAGCTCCGCCTCAGCTCGGCGCCCGGCTCCGGAGCCACCGTCAGCCTCGACCTCCCGGCGGTCACCGCCGCGGGCGAGTCGCTGTCGCTGGCGGGCGGGCCCCCAGCCCAGCCTACGTCTAGCGCTTCGACATCGAACGTCCCTGGGCGGGGTCCATCGACCCCGCTGCGGGACGTTCGACGATTTCGCGGCGGAACGTCGCCCTAGCGGCGCGCGCGGAAGAACGCGCGCAGCAGCTCGGCCGCCTCGGCCTCGAGGACGCCCGCGGTGACCTGCGGCCGATGGTTGAGCCGGGGCTCCGCGAGCACGGTCAAGGACCGACCCCGCGGCACCCGCCTTCGGGTCCGGTGCGGCGTAGACGACGCGCGGCACGCGCGCGAGGACGATCGCCCCGGCGCACATCGCGCATGGCTCGAGCGTCACGTAGAGGGTCGTGTCGGGGAGGCGCCAGCCGTCGTCGACCGCGGCCGCGCCCGCGCGGAGGGCGAGGATCTCGGCGTGGGCGGTCGGGTCGCCGCGGAGCTCGCGCTCGTTGCGTCCCTCCGCGAGGACCTCCCCGTCGCGCGCCAGCACGGCGCCGATCGGCACGTCGCCGTGATCGGCGGCCGCAGCCGCGACGTCGAGCGCCAGCCTCATCAGCCGCTCGTCCTCGTCCGGCGCACTGGGCAGCGGCACGGTCGGCTCGGACATCTAGAGCTTGATCGCGGCGATGACGATCGAGGCCAGCAGGCAGATGGTGAGGATCACCATCGCGATGGTCCAGGAGGTGGGCACGATAGTCCTAGAAGCGTAGGGAGCCGCGGTGCCCGACGCCGGCGTTCAGCCGCGGTTGACCTTCTCGCAGTCCTTCGCGACCCGGTCGCGGCGGTCGGCGACGACCTTGTCCTTGCCGCCGCCGCAGCGCACGCGATCGCGCCCGCCGCCGCGCACCTTGATGCGATCGCGGCCGCCGCCGCCCGACAGCCGGTCGGCTCCGCCCCCACCGGCGAGCCGGTCCCGCCCGCCGCCGCCCGACAGCCGGTCCCGGCCGCCGTTCCCCTTGAGCTTGTCGTCGCCGCCGTTGCCCTTCACGCGGTCCTTGCCGGCGTTCCCGGCCGCGCAGTCGTCGCCGCCGCGGGCCCTGATGCGGTCGTTCCCGGCGCGGCCGCGGATCCGGTCGCCGCCGTTCGTGCCACGGAGGCGGTCCCCGCGCTTCGTCCCGCGGAGCGTCGTCGCGCACGACGGTCCGTCTCCCGCCGTCGTTCGGCTTCACCCGGACCGAGACCGTGCGCCCGACGTTCCCCTGCTCGTCGACGGCGCGGATCGCGACGAAGCGGCCGCTTCCCTCGGGCACGTCGAAGCGCTGCGTCTTCCCCGCCGCCTCGGGATCGGGCGCCGCCTTCGCCTTCAGCGGCTTGGCGCCGGCGAAGCCCGCGGAGTCGATCGGCCTCGTCGGCCGTCGCGAGCTCGAAGTGGTCGGCCGTCCCGCAGAGCAGGTCGTCGCCGGGAGCCGTGAAGCGGATGCGGGTCCGCTCGTCGTTCGTCGCGATGCCGCCGGGAACCCCCGGCAGCACGGCGTCGCGCGAGTAGTCGCCGGAGTTCGCGTTGTCGTGGTGGAAGCGCGGCGACGACGAAGGCGAGCACGCCGGTGCCGAGGTCCCGTAGGCGTGGACGTAGCCCGAGCGGGTCACCCCGACGACGACCTTCCGCGCGCCCCGTCGGTGTCGTTCGTTCCGAACGTCCCGACCAGCGGCGTCGCGACGGTCCAGTCGGTCGAGAGCTTCGGCCAGCCGCCGACCGGGAGGCCGGCGGTGCCGTAGGCGGCGAGGTCGGCGCTCGAGCTCCCGGCGAGCACCTCCTCCCCACCCGCGCCGTCGACGTCGGCGATCGCCGGGCCGGTCAGGAACTGCAGGTCGTTCATCGTCGCCGGGAAGTTGGCCCGGAACTGGCCGGTGGCGGGATCCCAGGCGCCGACCAGGTCCTGGCCGCCCTGGTACTCGGGCAGGAGCAGGTCGAGCGCGCGGAAGAGGCCGATCGCCGAGAGCACGAACGACGGGTGCTCGGCGTCGGAGCCCGCCCCGACGGCGCCGAAGGCGGGGTTGCCGACGGCCGGGATGATCGGCGAGTCGGTGACCGCCGTCCCGGCGGTGAAGTCGCTGGCGAGCGCGTTGTCGCTGCCGAATGCCTCGCCGTAGCACGAGCTCCCATCGGCGTTGAGCACGTAGGCGGGCCCGGCGGCCGACGCCGCCCCGACCTTCTGACCCGCGCCGCCGTTCGGGCAGCTGACCGGGCCGATCACGGGCGAGCCGGAGACCCCCTCCCCGACCACCGGCAGGAGCTCGGTCAGCAGCAGCCCCGTGTGGTGCGGCCAGCCGGGCAGGATGGCGTCGCCGGGAAGCGGGTCGGAGTCGCGGTCGCCCTCGGGCCGCAGGGCGTAGACGCGCGAGTTGCCGGGGGTCGACGAACCCGCTGGCGGTGAGGACGACCAGCCCGCCGCCGTTGCCGACGTTGAACGGCTCGTCGTACTCCTCGTTCGTCCCGATGACGAGCTCGGGGAGCCCGTCCCCGGTGATGTCGCCGACCGCGGGCGTGTCGATGATCGCTCCCTGCTGGTAGGAGCCGGCGTCGCCGCGGAAGGTGATCGCGTGGGTCTGCGGCGCGACCGACTGGACCTTGGACGGGTCGACGACGAGCATCGGGTAGCCCGGCTGCTCGGCCGCGCCGCCGGGAGCGGACGGGTCGGAGTCGCTCTCGTCCCACGCGTAGATGTGGCGGTCCATCGCGGCCGCGATGATCTCCTCGTCGCCGTCGCCGTCGAGATCGGCGAGGACGGGAGAGGCGAAGAAGCCGTGCTGGGTCCGGTTCGTGTTCCCCTTGCGGACGTTCTCGAAGGGGGCGAGCGGCTTCCCCGAGTACGCCACCCGGGAGCCCTCGGTGAAGATCCGCTTCCCGTCCGGCCCCCAGCCGTAGATCCGGCCCTCGAAGTCGGCGGCGTAGACCTCGGGAACGCCATCGCCGTCGGTGTCGCCGACCGCGACCGCGGCGAGGAACGGACCGCCGAGGTCGCTCCCCACCTCCCCGCTCGCATAGGCGTGGGAGGCGACGTGGGTCCCGACGATCCCGGGCCGGTCGCCGCGCACCGGCCAGCCCGGCAGCTCGGAGCCGTCGGGACGGATCGCGTGGACGAAGCCGTCGCCCGTCGCGAGCACGAGCTCGTTGCGGTTGTCGCCGTCGAGGTCCGCGAAGGCCGGCGAGGAGTCGCCGTCGGCGCTCGGCACGCCCGTGCCCAGCTTCCCGCCCGCCTCGATCGAGCGCGGGAACCCGTTCAGCAGGTCACGATCGCGATGGAGGTAGGCGCTGCGCTGGTCCTCGCCGGTCCGGGCGGGGCCGGTGGTCGGGGTGACGACGACCTTGAAGGTGAACGCGTGGGGAGCGAAGAACGGGCGGCCATTGCCCGTGAGCGCCGTCGGCTGCGGGATCGGGCCCTGGAAATCGGTGCCCGCCGGGAAGCGAGCCTTCAGGTGGGCGACGTCGATCGAGCCGAGCGTGCCGCGGTGAAGGGTGGCGGCGTCGGCGGCGTTGTGGACCGTCGAGCCGTCGCACCAGCCACCGCCGCCGAGCGGCTCGAAGTCGCCGGGAAACGGCGCGGTCGTCAGCGCGTTGTTCGGGTACTGGCCGGGTGCGACGAGGACCTCGCAGCGGTAGGGAGCCCCGCGGGCGAACACCTCGCCGTCCACGGCCACCGAGGCTTTCGCGGGGTCGACCTCCGAGAACCACTCCGGGGAGAAGATCTCGGCCTCGGGTGGCAGCGCGGTCGTCCCCGGCGTGACCGGGTCGTCCTGAACCGCGTCGACCGCGCGGTCCATGTTCGCCCGCCCGTAGCCGTAGAACTGGTCGTGGCCCTTGCGCGCCGGGTAGCTGCCGCCGGCCAGGGGCGGGCCCGCGAGAGCGGGGCGGTTCGCGTCGACCTGAGTCCGCAGCAGGCCGCCAAAGCCGTAGGGGCTCGTGCAGCCCGGCAGCGGCGCCGGCGAGCAGGACGGCTCGTTCCCGGAGCCGGCGGGAGTGCCCGCGAAGTTGACGTCGTCGACCTGCCCGGTGCCGCCGAAGGTCCCCGACGCCATCACCTGCCGGATCTCGTTCGGGGTGATCGGGCACGGGTCGCCGCCCACGAGCCGGCACGAAGAGGTGTCGGGATAGGCGCCGAGCACGCCGGCCTCCCGGGCGTTCAGCGCGGCGCTGTAGATCAGGCCCGCGTAGCCCGCGGCGAGCCCGACTGCGTTCGAGGAGCAGCTCGTGCTCGGGATCGCGATCGTGATCTTGGCGCTGAAGTTCGTGCAGCCGTTGAACGCGAGGTAGGACTTGTTGGGCTCGGGGACCTCGCTCGGGGTCACCGAGTTGGCGACGATCACGTGCGGCAGGGTCGAGGGCCAGTTGTTGTGCTGAGCGGCCTCGTCGGCGGCCGAAGCCATCACGACCACGCCGTGGCGATAGGCGTAGTTGACCGCCTGGCGCGACAGCGTCGAGTTGTTCAGCGTGCCGAGGGCCTCCTGGATGATCTGGACGTCGTTGTCGACGGCGTAGGTGACCGCCGCCCCGAAGCGGTTGACGTCGGCGACGAAGCTGTCACCGACGCGCATGTAGACCCCCATGCAGTTCGGGCAGGAGCCGACGTCGCCGCCGTTGTTGGCCTCGGCGGTGGAGTCGCGGGCCTCGCCGGTCCCGTGCCCGTACTGGACGTCGTCGTAGGGATCGTTGTCGTCGTCGAGGAAGTCCCAGCCGACCATGTCGTCGACGTAGCCGTTGGCGTCGTCGTCGACCCCGTCGCTGAAGGCGATCAGGATGTCCTGCGGCTCGAGCACGCCGGCCGGGCCGACACCCTTCGGCGAGTCACGCTGGACGCGGTTGTCGCAGGCGAAGTCGATCACGTTGAAGACGCCGTCGCCGTTCAGGTCCCAGTCGCCGGCGTTCGTGTACGGGCCGCCGCCCGAGCAGTTCTCCCCCGCCTCGTTCGGCGTCGCGAGCGCGTCGTTGCGGGGCTTGGGGACCTCGCCCTGGCTCAGGCGCACCTTCTTCCGCAGGTCGGTCATCGCGCCCGCGTCGTTCCACTTGATCCCCGAGTCGAGGATCGCGATCGTCACGTCGGGCCGCCCGGTCGTCGTCTGGAAGGCGGTCCCGGCGGCTGCGTCGTCGTCGACGACGTGCGCCCCGCGGACCCCTCCGAGCTCGACCGGCAGCAGGTTGTTGATGGCGTTCGCGGGGTCGGGCGTCGCCGCGAACTTGAACTCGTTGCCGCCGAGGTCGGTCGGGACCGTCCCCGCTCCCAGATAGAGGTCCGCCGGATCGGTCGGGTCGCCGCCCGCGCGGGTGTAGGGGAAGACGGCCGAGGCGGGAGCGGCGAGCACCAGCAGGAGCAGAACCGTCAGCGCACCGATCGCACCCCGCGCTCTCATCTCCGGCGCCTCACCCGTTCGCAGTCCTGCTTGGCGACCTTGTCGCGGCGGTCGGCCAGGACGACGTCCCTGCCGTCGCCGCACTTCACCTTGTCGCGTTCACCGTCGCGGGACGAGATGCGGTCGGCTCCGGCGCCGCCGTTGATCCGGTCCTTGCCGGCGCCGCCCGTAGATGCGGTCGTTGCCGTTGCCGCCCTTGATCACGTCCTTGCCGCCGTTCGCCCTTGAGGCGGTCGTCGCCGCCGTTGCCGTTGATGCAGTCGTCGCCCTCTCCGCCCTTGATCCTGTCGTTGCCGCCGCGGCCGGCGATGCGGTCGCCGGCATCGGTGCCGCGGAGCCGTCGGCGGACGCGGTGCCCGCGATGCGCTCGGTGCAAGCGCCGTCGCCGGGCCCGGTCGGGATCGCCCGGGGGATCCGGGGCGGTCGGGCCGACGGGCGGGTTCGGAGTCCCGACGCCCGGAGGCAGCTCGATCGACCTGACGCGACCCCAGTTGCCGGCCTCGTCGCGGTAGATGACGCCGGCGTAGCGAGCGGTGCCGATCTCGGCGGCGGTCAGCGTCCGCGACTCGGCGGAGTCGACGGGACCGCCCGCCGGGAAGGGCAGCTCCGCGTCGGCGTCGGCGGCGTGGACGATCGGGTCGTTCGAGAGCAGCACCCGGTAGCCCTCGGCCTCGCCGCAGAGCCAGTCGTCGCCCGGCTCGGTCCACTCGAGCTCGGCGCCGTTGGCGCTCCCCGCGGCGACGGTCAGGCCGCGCACGGTCGCGGGCGGGCGGGAGTCGGTCCCGTAGGCGCCCGAGTTGAACTCGTCGTGGCGGGAGGTCCGCCACTCGTCGGCGCCGGGAGCGCAGGCGTCGCCGTCGGTGTCCCAGAGGAAGGAGAAGCCCTCGCGGGTCTGGGCGGAGACCTCGAGCTTGCCGTCGCCGTCGACGTCGCCGACCGAGGGCACGGCGAAGTTCCAGCCGCCGGTGAACTTCGGCCAGTCGGTCCCCTCGATGCCGGTCGAGTTGATGTTCCGGATCAGGTACATGCCGGTGCCGACGATCGCCTCGTTCCCGGGGGCATCGGAGACGTCGGCGACGGTCGGGCTCGACAGCAGCTGGTAGTCCTCGACCGCCTGCGGGTAGGCGGGCAGCGCGGCTCCGGTCTCGGCGCTCCAACCCTGAAGCGAGTGGTTGTAGGGGAGGTTCTGGCCGGTCAGGACGCCGAGGTTCACCACCTGGACGAGCGAGACGCCGCCCTTCAGCACCTCGAGCTCGCCGGTCCCGTCGAGGTTCGCGACCACGGGGTTCTCGAACAGGTTGAGCTGCTTCGTCTTGTCGACGATGTCACCCGTCGCGGGCTGGGAGTCGTAGTTGACGGCCGCGGTGCCGTCGCCGTCGGTCGCGCGGACGTCGCCGGTGGCCGCGCCTCCGATCACCTCGAGCTCAGGGTCGGAGTCGACGTTGCCCATCACCTGATCGACGCCCGGGCCCGACGAACGGCAGGACGTCGGGCAGCAGGCCGTCGACGGTGGTCGGCCAGCCGGGGAGGAACTCGCCGTCGGCGTCAACCGCGTAGGTGCGGCTCGAGCCTCCCAGCGCCTGGGCGAGGAAGTTGGTGAGCAGGCCGCTCAGCCCGCCGAGCGACGCCGGCGCTCCGGGAGCGCTCGGGTTGTCGTCGAACTCGTTGGTCGAGACGACGATGTCGGGGACGTCGTCGCCGTCGATGTCGCCGATCGCGGGTGTGTTGATGCTCTCGGCGCACTCGAAGGCCGCCGAGCACGGGATCGGATCACCGTTGCCGTCGCGCGGCCGCAGGTAGACGGGGAAGTTCGGCATCTGGGAGCCGTCGCCCCGCCAGACGTAGAGGTTCTGATCGAGGGCGGCGATCGCGATCTCCTTGTCGCCGTCCCCGTCGAGGTCGCCGAGCGCGGGGCTCGCGAGGAACCCGGGCTTGATGTGGTTGACGTAGGTGCGGTCGGGGACGGCGGAGAGGCTGGCGATCGACCGAGACCGGGAAGCCGGCGACCGGCGTCCCGTCCATCTCCCAGGCGTAGACGTGGAGGCCCGCCGAGTCGACGATCTCCGGCTCGCGGTCGCCGTCGATGTCGCCGATCGCGGGGATGCGCAGCGCCTCTCGCGGCGGGGCGACGGTGGCGAGCCCCGGCGCTCCCGGGTGCACGTTGAAGAGCGGTCTGGGTCAGGACCGGGTTGCCGCCGTTGAAGCCGGGTGAGGGAGTGCCGTCGGCCTCGAGGACGTGGAGACGGCCCGAGGAGGTCGCCTCGACGATCTCGAGCTGGTTGTCGCCGTCGACGTCGTACATGCGCTGGGAGGACTCCCCTCCAGTTTCGGCCCGGCCGGTGTTCGACTTCGTGCCACCGATCGGCCGCGACCAGCCGGCGTGCAGGGTCTCGTCCTCGTAGGCGAACAGCACCTTGCGGTCCTCCCCGACGGTGCCGCCGGCGTCGGTCACCCGGACGCGCACGGTGAAGGCGGGCTCGTTCGGGTCGACGTCGCCCGGACCCTTCAGGGGCGCGGTCGGGTCGACCGTGGAGCCGCCGGTGACCGCGCCCGGGGAGTTCTCGCAGCCGGCGACGGTGGCTCGCACGCCCGAGCGCGCGTCGAGCGCCGCCCGCACCGCTGCGAGGTCGACCTCGCCGAGCGCGCCGTCGATCGCGGCGTTCGAGTTCCCGGAGTCGATCGTCTGGAACTCGGAGTTGCAGGGCTCGAGACCCGGCGCCCACTGGAGCTGCCAGCCGTAGCTCGCGCTTCGCGTGGCCGAGAGCCGCGCCCGGACCTCGACGGAGTCCTGATCGGCGACGTTGAGCGGCGCGAACCAGTCCGGGCTCGTGATCAGCGCCTGCGGCGGGATCTGCGCCGCGGGAGCGACACCCTGCGCCTCGTTGCGGATGTGCTCGATCGCCAGGCCGAGGTCGGGGCGGCCGTAGCCGAAGTGCTGGTCCCAGCCGACCTGCGCCGGGTCGGGCGTGCCGAGCGCGCCCGTGTTCCGCGGATCGACGTCCTCGGCCGTCTCGGTCAGGAGCTGCTTGACCTCGTTCGGCTGGAGCGTGATCCCCTTGCGGTTGGCGTAGGAGATCAGGAGGCCGGCGGCGCCGGACGCCTGCCCGGTCGCCTCCGAGCCGGTCGTGGCCGGCATGACGATGTGGGCGTGACCGCCGTACTGGGTGGTTCCCGAGTTCCGGAACCAGGTCGTCACCGGGAGGTTGGTGCCGATCGGGAGCGGCGTCGGCAGCCCGGCGAAGAAGTCGACGAACTCCTGCGGCGGGTTGGTTCCCAGACCGTTGACGTCGGCGACCGTGCCCTGCACGTGGAGCGACTCGTTGTAGTTCGTCGGGTAGTTGTGGCTGGCGGTGTTGAGGTCGGAGGAGACGACGACCGGAAGCGTTCCGTTGGCGTAGGCGTAGGCGAAGCTCTCGCGGACGAAGCTCGAGTTGAGCAGGCCGCCGATCGCCGCCTCGACCACCTCGATGTCGTTGTCGGCGCTGTACATGACGGCCTGGCCGACGTTGTTGGTGTCGGCGACGAAGGTGTCCCAGACCCGCAGCGGCACCACCTGGCAGCCGGGGCAGACGCCGATCCCGCCCTGGCCGTCGTCGCCCTCGGCGGCGGCGTCCTCGGCGCGGCCGGAGCCGTGGTTGGAGGCGGCCGAGTAGCTCGACGCATCGAACGGGTCGTTGTCGTCGTCGAAGAAGTCCCAGCCGGCGATGTCGTCGACGTAGCCGTTGGCGTCGTCGTCGGTGCCGTCGCTGAAGGTGGCGATCAGGTCGCTGGCGTCGAGGATGCCGTCGGCCTCGTCGTTGCCGGCGGTGATGGCGACGCCGCGGGTCGTCCGCGAAGTCGTCGACGTTGAACGCGCCGTCGCTGTTGCAGTCGTCGGCGGCGCAGTGGTCGCCGTTGCCGAGCTTGCGGCGTTCGGCAGCTCGTCCTCGTTCAGGGAGACGCGAAGCCGCAGGCTTCCGCGGCCCCAGCGGATGCCGGTGTCCATGATCCCGATCTCGACGTTCGGGTCACCGACGGGCTTGCCCGCGTTGTCCTCGCCGAAGTACTTCCACGCGCGGTCGGCCGAGACGCCGGCGACCTGGCCGAACGGGTTGCGGCCGGCGAGCAGGTTCTGCGCCGTCTGCCGGGCCGGCGCCGCGAGCGGGTTGTAGAGCGCGGTGAGCTGGGAGGCGTTGGGCGCGAAGCCGAAGCGGGCGTACTGGTTGTCGAAGATGTTGGTGGAGGTCTGTGGCGCCCCGTCGGGCTCGGCGGGGTCGAAGCCGGGGTCGTCCGGGGTGTTGAGGCGGACGCTCTCGCTGGGGTTCGTGCCCGGGAAGGCGGCGAAGGCGGCGGCGGGGAGTGCCAGCGTCAGGACGACGACGGCGATGAACAGCAGGCGACCTCCGCTGAACGGCGCCGCCTTCCTCCCTGTCCCCAGCCCCTCTCCCAAGAGGCGACGATCCTAGTACGGAATGCCACAGCCGTGCGGCAGCTGGGAGTTCAGCCGCAGTATTGGCCGGAGGCGGGCTCCGGATCGCGACCCTCGATGCCGGCGCACACCGTCATCTGGGACTCGAGCGTCCGCAGGCGATCGATCGAGGCGGCGGTGGCGCTGCCGGGCTGAGCCGGGAAGCCGTTCTCCAGCTGGAACGGGTCCTGGCGCAGGTCGTAGAACTCGGTGTCGGTGCGATTGCAGGCCCCGTACGGATCGACCTGGGAGTTCTCGATGTAGATCTTGTGGTCGAAACGGACGCCGCGGTAGTCGCAGTCGTAGAGCTCGATGCCGATCGGCCGCGGGTCCGGGAAGCCGCCGGTGCCGTCCATGATCGGCACCATCGAGCGGCCGTCCATGACCCGGCAGGTCTTCTTGGTCTTGCAGGGCTTGGCGCCGGCGAGGTCGAGCAGCGTCGGCGCGAGGTCGATGTTGGCCACCGGTGCATCCGACGTGGGGACGAGCGGAGCCCGGTCGAGGTAGCGCGGCGGGACCGACATCGTCAGCGGCATCCTGATGTTCTCGTCGTAGGGGTCCGGCTTGCCCTTGGCGATCCGGTGCTCCCCGTAGAAGAAGCCGTTGTCGGAGGTGAAGACGAAGACCGTGTTCTTCAGCTCGCCCTGGCCCTTGAGGACGTCGAGCATCCTGCCGATCCCGCGGTCGATGCCGTAGACGGACTCGAGGGTGCAGCGGTAGCGGCGCTCGATCGTCAGCGTGTCGTCGGGGGTCAGCAGGGGCCGGCCGGTGACGTCGCTGGGCTTGTCGGAGACGTCGAGCTCGTTGTAGTTCGGGGTGGTCGGCAGCGGGAACGTGTCGAAGCGGTGCTCGTCGATCGGTTCGGGCACGGGCGCCGACGCGCAACGTGTGTCACGACCGGTCGAACCGTGGGGCGCGTAGTAGTCGACCTGCATGTAGAAGGGCGGATCCTTCTTGGCGAGGCGCTTGGTCCAGCGGGCTGCGAAGTCGCTGGTCACCGTCGTCACGTGGTCGCTGTCGTCGGTCCCGTAATGGCGGACCTTGCCGTTCTTCGACGCCTTCCAGTTGTAGTAGCGGCGCTTCTCCAGCTCGGTGAACCAGAGGTCGAAGCCGGGGGCGATCGCGGCCGGGCCGAGCTTCCCCTGCTCATAGCCGTTGAGGAACTTGCCGACGTGCGCGGTGTTGTAGCCCGCGTAGCGCAGCCAGTTCGGCAGCACGTTCTGCTTCTGCTTCAGGTCGCCGTAGACGTTGCGGAGGATCCCGTTGTTGTGGCCGTAGGAGCCGGTCATGTAGGCGGCGCGCGACGGGCAGCAGAGCGGCGTCGTGACGACGTAGTCGGAGAAGCTGGTGCTGCGTGGGATCAACCGGGAGAAGAGGTTCGGCATCGCCTCGGGGATGACGGTGTTCGTCGACTGATCGTCGGTCACCACGACGACGATGTTCGGCTGCTTCGACTTCTTGTTCTTGTCCGGCTTGCCGCCCTTGCCACCCTTGCCGCCGTTGCCGCCCTTGCCGCCGCTTGCCGGGCTTGGCCACGGGGCCGTCCTGGGCGTGGGCGACGGGGTTGCCGGCGACGAGCGCGCCGAAGAGGGTGAGGACCGCGGCGAGCAGCGCGGCTCCCGCCAGGCGGCGCGTGCGGGCGCTGGGTGTGGTGGCTGTGCTCATCGAGAGTGCAACAGTCGAGCGGCGGAGAAGTCGCGGTGCCCCGGGTCGCGGTGCGTGGATGCGTCTTGGCCCCCAAGCCCCACGGTGGAGCTCGCATCCGCGATCGCGGATGGTAGCTAGACGCTCCGACGGCCCGCATCCGGGCGACGCGAGCCGTGATCTAGGCTGCAGGCATGTCCACAGCAACCATGCACACAAGCCAGGGACCGATCGAGTTCGAGCTCTTCGATGATGCCGCGCCGAAGACGGTCCAGAACTTCAAGGACCTCGTCGGGAAGGGCTTCTACGACGGCCTGATCTTCCACCGCGTGATCGAGGACTTCATGATCCAGGGCGGCTGCCCCGAGGGCACCGGCACGGGCGGCCCCGGGTACACGTTCGAGGACGAGTTCAACGACCACAAGGTCGTCCGCGGCGCGCTCGCCATGGCGAACGCCGGCCCGAACACCAACGGCTCCCAGTTCTTCATCGTCACGATCGGGGCGGCCGATTGGCTGGACGGCAAGCACACGGTCTTCGGTGAGGTCAAGAGCGGCATGGAGGTCGTTGACTCGATTGAGAAGACCGAGAAGGGGCCTGGGGACCGGCCGGTTGAGGATCAGAGGATCGAGCGGATCGAGCTTTCCGAGTAGTCCTTTTCCGCGCGGCGGCGGGCGGGGAAGGCGCCCATCGGGCCCGCCGCTTCGCGGCAGGCTCTTGGGAGGCCCGCTGGGCCTCCACCCGCCCGCCGCCGCCTGTTCCCTCCCTTCGCAACGGTTGAGGGGCATGGCTGGGAGGGGCGCAGGGGACTCCCCGCGCGCGACGGCGGTCCGTCAGGTTGCGTTCGCCGCCAGTTGGCCGCACGCCGCCGCTATGTCGCGGCCTCGCGTCAGCCGCACCGTCGTCGGCAGGCCGGCGCGCGTCAGGACTGAGCGGAACGCTGCTATTTGGCTTGGGGAGCTTCCCGTCAGCTCTCCTGGGGTTGGGTTGAACGGGATCAGGTTGACCTTGAAGGCTTCGTGGGGCTTCAGGGCCTCGGCCAGGACCAGTGCCTGGTCGGTGTCGTCGTTGACTCCGTCGAGCATCAGGTACTCGATGTAGACCTGCTTGCGTCGCTGCTCACGCCAGGCGAGGCATGCCTGGATCACGTCGTCGAGCGGGTAGCGGCTGTTGACCGGCATCAGCGAGGTGCGCACGTCGGGCTCGGCCGCGTGGAGCGAGAGCGCCAGTCGAACCCTCGGGCCCTCGGTTGCCAGCCGTTCGATCCCGGGGATCCAGCCGACGGTCGAGATCGTCGTGTGCGAGGTCGCGATCCCGACGTCGGGCAGGCGCTCACAGGCCTCGATGACCGCGTCCAGGTTCATCAGCGGCTCCCCCATCCCCATGAACACGCAGTGGTTGACCTCGCCGCGGCGGCGGAAATGGAGCGCCTGATCGATGATCTCCGACGCCGTCAGGTTGCGGCCGAACGCCATCCGCCCGGTCGCGCAGAAGTTGCAGGTGAGCGGGCAGCCCGACTGGCTCGAGACGCAGATCGAGCGGCGCCCGTCGCGATAGCTCATCAGCACGGTCTCGAGCGGCCGGCCGTCAGCGGTGTTGAAGAGCGCCTTGCGCGTGCCGTCCTTCGAAACGGCCTCCTGCTCCAGCTCGAGGGTGGAGAGCGGCAGCTCGGCGGCGAGCGTCTCGCGCAGCGCCTCGGGCAGATTCGTCATCGCCTCGTAGCTCTTGGCGCCGCTCGACAGCCACTCCCAGATCTGGGTGGAGCGGAACGCGGGCTCGCCGCGATCGGCGAGGAGGGTGTCGAGGGCCTTCAGGTCCATGGACCGAGGTTAGACCGCGCCCATGGCCGGCGAGCGGTACGCCCAGCCGCTGCCCGGCAGACGCCGATCAAGTGGTCCCACGTCGTACCGATTGATCCCCAGGGCGGACGAGGAGCGGTTGTTCGCTTTGCGCGGAAGCGATCGTCCGAGGACCAGGGGCGTTCTAGCGAAGCGACTTCGCGCGCCCCTTTGCGATCACTTCGCCATGGACCGAAAGTGGGTCCCGCCAGCGGGAGCGACGCGCCTTGTCGAAGATCTGGAGGACACGCGGACGGGATACGCGGGTGATCAACAGTCGGTCGGCTCGCTCGACCTTCCCGATGCCTTCCTTCCTCGGCCCGGGCACAAGTAACGATCCGGCGAAAGCCCGCGCCCTGGTTCGCGGGAAGGCTCCACCGATCCGGGCATCGCCCTCTGCGTCAATGATCCAAGCGATGTAGCCAGGGTTTCGTTCTCGGCTAAGACCTTGGATTCGGAGGCTGATTTCCCCGTGCCCCGGGAACGCTACGAAGTTCGCACTGCCATGCGCCGATGGGCCCTTGAGAACGACCTTGGACTGCGTGTAGCCAGTCGAGCCAAGGGCCTCCGAACTGAAGGATCCAATCACCAGAGCGCCGGCGAGCATAAGCACAGTCCCCCGAATTAGACGCATGCCCAGAACCTATAGGCGACGACCGTCTCAGTGCTGCTTTTCGTCCGAGGCGGTAACCGGGGGCGGTTCCGCGGAACCGCGGCATGAAGTTCTGGTGTTTGGCTCGGTCCCCGCCTAGCGGGGTGCCTTAGGCCGACATATCGGTCTCAGGCACCCCTGTGTCTTGAGATGGCCCTCATGTGCACCCATTCCACGCGAATCAGAACACCGGGCCCTGGCAAACGACTGGTCTGGAATTTCCAAGATGCTGAACATCGGGACCACTCAGTCGAGGTCCGAAATCCGCTCAGACTCAGATATATATGGCCGCCGTCTGCTCGACCGCTGAGCCGTAGCTCCCTCCGAAGAGGATCGCGTGGACGAGCAGCGGCTGAAGCTGCCAGAGGCCGACGCGCTCGGCGCGTCCCCCGTCGAGTGGCCAGACCTCGCCGTAAGCGGCGAGCGTCCGTGTCGAGACCGAGCCGAAGAGGTCGAGCATCGCCAGGTCCATCTCCCGGTGGGCGCCGTGAGCCTTCGGGTCGATGAGCCAGGAGCGGCCGTCGGCGCCGGCGATCACGTTCCCGCTCCAGAGGTCGCCGTGGACGCGAGCCGGGCGCTCATCCGGGCCGGCGAGCGCCTCCATCCGATCGCAGAGATCCTCGACGATCCCGCCGCAGCGCTCGGAGATCGCGCGACGGTCGAACGCCGCGCGCACGAGGCGCTCGAGCCGGCCGGCGTAGACCTCGGCCCAGGTCTCGCCGCCATGGGACTCCACCTCGCCGCCGCCGAAGCGCAGCTCGGTCCGCGGGGAGTCCGGCGGCAGCGCGTCGAACGCGTCGGCTCCGGCGGCGTGGATCGTCGCGAGACCGCGACCGAGCTCCTCGTCGTCGGCGGTCCCTCCCCGCTCCACCCACTCGAGCACGAGGCCACGCTCCCCGTCCTCGTCGATCACCGCGAGCACGCCCGGGACCGGCAGCCCGCCGGGCTCGCCGAGCCAGCGCAGGCCGGCGGCCTCGGCACCGAACTCGTCCTCGGGAGCGCCCGCGCGGGACTTCAGGAACGCGCGGCTTCCGTCCTCGAGCTCGAGGGCCCAGGCGTCGTTGATGTCGCCGCCGCCGACCCGCCCGGAGCGCTCGATCCGCCGCCCGAGCGCAGCCGACGCAGCCTCGAGCAGCCGGGCCTCGTCCACGGTCAGGAGGCGCTGGTCGAGCGCGTCGCCTTGATCTCCTCGATCAGCGCGTCGCAGGAGCGCTCGACCATGTCGAGGACGTCCTCGAAGCCCTGGTCGCCGCCGTAGTAGGGATCGGGCACGTCGAGATCGGCGTCGCCCTCGGCCTCGGGATCCCACTCGCGCAGCATGTGGAGCTTGCCCTCGGCGGCCGCATGCGGCGCGATGGCCCGCATGTCGGCGAGGTTCTGGCGGTCCATGGCGACGATCAGATCGAAGTCGTCGAAGTGATCGGGAGCGAAGCGCTGAGCCTGGCTCTCCAGCGCGATCCCGCGCGCCTTCGCGGCGGCGGTCGCCCGCTCGTCCGGGGGGTGGCCGACGTGCCAGCCGCCCGTCCCGGCGCTCTCGATGTCGACGTCCTCCCCCAGCCCGGCCTCGCGCAGCTTGTGGCGCATGACGCCCTCCGCCGTCGGCGAGCGGCAGATGTTCCCGAGGCAGACGAAGAGGATCCGCATCGCCGGGAGGTTATGGGTGTGTGGCCAGCCGCCGCGCCTCACGGCCCGCGAGCACGAACAACGCCTCGACGGCCGCCCGGAGGCCGAGCGCGATCGCCGGGCCCGTGCCCGGAACGCTCGCCTCGAAGTCGATCGCGTAGGTCACGCGCGTCCCCTCCCCTCGGCTTCGAAGTCCTGCCGCCCACGGTATTCGCGGATCCCGGGCGCTCCCGACAGGACCTCGAACTCGAACCGCTTCGGCGGCTCGCTTGCGATGACCCGCTCTCGCAGGGGCGGCCCCGCGAGGTGCAGCGCCCGCACCGCGCCCTGGCCGTCCCGCCTCCCCTCCCCCTCGCGCTCCATCTCCACTCTTCGGAACGGCGTGTAGGCGGGGTAGCCCGCGGCGACGGTCAGCGTGTCGAAGACGACCTCGGGCGGAGCAGCGATCGTGCGGGTCACCGAAAGCGAGGGCACATCCCCCTACTTCCCGCTCAGCAGCCTTTCGATCGCGGCCTTGCTCAGCTTCCGGTAACCGCCCTTCTTCGGGTCCCAGTACCAGGCGGGCGTTCGCTCGCCGCCGACCCGCAGGCCCTGCTCGCGCAGCGGCGCGGTCATCGGCCGGTACCAGGTGGTGAGCGGGATCTCGCCGACGACGCGCACCACCCATGGGATCCCGCCATCGCCGAGGTCGGCCATCGCCCGCTCGAGGTCCGCGGGCGCGAGCTTCGCGCCGTCGACGAGCGTCACCGCCGCGCACGGGATCTGGGAGGAACCGTCCTTCGTCGGCACGCCGTAGGCGACGGCGAGCGCGATCGCGTCGACCGAGCCGAGCGCGTCCTGGATCGGCCCCGACGGGACGACCCCGCGCGCGCTCCGGATCAGCGAGGGAACGTGGTCGACGAGCCAGTAGTCGCCGTCGACGTCGCGGCGGAAGAGGTCCCCGGTCTCGAGCCACGCATCGCCGGCCTCGAAGACGCCGCGCAGGTAGCCGTCACCCGTGCCGAGCTGGTCGCGGCGCACGCGGGCCAGGAGCATCCCCGTCTCGTGCTTCGCGCACGCCTCGGCGAAGCCGTCGTCGCCCTCGACGAGCCGCCGGTCGATCGGGTCCCAGCGCGCGATCCGCACCTCGGCGCTCCCCGGCAGGGGCTTGCCCTTCGAGCCGGGCTTGCGGCCGGTGACGTTGACCAGCACGGCGTCGCCCTCGGTCGAGGCGTAGAACTCGAGCACGCGCGCGGGAGCGAAGCGCTCGGAGACCCGGCGCCAGAGGCCGGCCGGCATCCCCGATCCCATGAACAGGCGCACCGGGTGGTGCTGCTCGCCGGGCTGCGGCGGCCCCTCGGCGATCTCGTCGAGCATGGCCCAGGTGTAGGAGACGACCGTTGCGCCGTAGCGGCGGACCTCGTCCCAGAAGATCTCCGGGTTCCACTCGGAGGCGACCGCGAGCCGGGCGCCGCCGGCGATCGCTGCCGCCGACGCTCATCAGCAGCGCGGAGGGGTGGTAGGCCGGCTGGGCGCTGTAGATGGTGTCGCTGCTCGTGAGCGAGGCCGAGGATGCGGTGCCGAACGCCGAGAGCGCCCAGCGCCGGTTCGTGATCCGGTTCGCCAGGGTGCGCTCCCCGGTCCCGGTGAAGAGGATGAACGCGAGGTCGCCGGCGCGGCCGGGGTTGGGCTCGAACCAGGCGGGGACCCTGACCTCGTCGGGCTGGATGCGCTCCATGTCGATCAGTCCGCGCGCCAGGGTGCGGTCCCCGCCGCCGCCGCCGAGCACGTAGACCTGCAGCCCGGTGGCGGCGAGCGCGGCCTCGGCGTTCTGCGGGTCGGCGATGATCCGGCTCGCGCGGCCGAGCTCCGCCTCGCGGTCGGGGTCGCCGTCGGGTCGCATCAGGACCGCGACGGCACCGATGCGGCTGATCGCGGAGATGACGGTGAGCGCGCTCGGCCGCGTCTGCATCAGGACGCCGACGTGCTCGCCCTGGCGGACCCCGATCTCGATCAGGCCGCGGACGACGTTGTCGACGCGCTCCTTCACCGCTCCCTGGGTGTGGGCGCGGTCCTCGAAGAGCAGCACCACGTCCTCCGGGCGCGGCCTCGGCCTGCTCGTCGAGGAGCAGGCCCATCGAGATGCGCGTGCGCGCGCCGACGCGGCCGAGCCGGTTCAGCTGGTCGAGCTGATCGGCGGTGTCGCCGACGAGCTCGCGAACCGTGCGGCTCGCCCCGAACGCCGCACCGGCGAGTCCCCGGGCCGCTCCGATCCCGGCGCCGACGGCGAGCTGCGCGCCCGCCCCGAGACGATCAAGAGCTCCCGGCCCGTCCTAACGGTTCCTCGATCTCCTCCTCGATCCGGACCACTCCCTCGGGAAGCTTCCCAGCGCCGTCCCCGTCGCGCCACGCCATCCACTCGGCGACGGTCGGCCAGGTGACGTCGACCGCGGTGGATCCGACGACGAGCCCGAAGTGGCCCGCCTTCAGCGAGACCTCGTAGACGTCGGATCGGGGAGCCGCCCAGCGCGCCGCGCGGACCGAGCGGGCGGGTGCGATCTCGTCCGACTCGCCGACGAAGGCGAGGATCGGGCAGGTCATGTCGGCGAGGGTCACGAGCCGGTCCTCGATCACGAAGCCGCCTGAGACGAGCCGGTTGTGGACGCCGAACTGGCGGATCACATCGGCGAGCGCCGGCCCCGGCCAGGCGACCCAGCCGTCCGCCTCGAGGAAGCGGCGCTGGCGCTCCTTCGGGAGCAGCGCCTCGCGGTCGTGGAGCTGGCGGACGAACGCGAGCCGGTTGCGGAACGACTTCGCCGGATCCATCATCCGGAAGCCCGTGCGGCTGAGCCAGGCGGGGACGCCGCTCGTCGCGAAGACGTGCTCGGCGAGGAAGGCGGCGGCGCCGATGGCGGCCTCCTCGGGGAGGCCGAAGGACAGGGTTCCCCGCGTGTCGACCGGGCTGCCGAAGACGACGATCGAGTCGATCCCCTCCGAGCGGCGGTAGGCGGCCACCTGGTAGCTGAACATGCCGCCCTGGCTGTAGCCGCCGATGGCGATCTCGTCGCGGCCGGTCTCGGCGCGGACGCGGTCGATGGCCTCGTCGATGGCGATGACGTGGTCGTTGAGGGAGCGCTCGAGCCCTCCCTCCTCGCGCTCGGGAGCGCCGAAGTCGACCACCCACGGGTCGACCCCGCGCTCGTTGAGGATCGAGACGGCGCTCGTTGTCGGCGCGACGTCGTAGATGTCGGCGTCGAGCATCATCGGCGGGATCAGCAGGAGCGGCGGGCGCTCCGACGCCGACTTCGGCTTGCGACCGTTCCCACCGCTCGCCTGCGCCGGCGGGTAGTAGCGGCGGAGGCGGTAGACCGGCCGGGTCGAGACGACCTTGAACGGCGACGGCTGCTCGTCGGTCTCCAGACCTCCGAATCGCGCGACCTCCAGCGCGTTCTGCGCGGCGGCGCCGATCCGCCCCGCTGGACCCATGATCAGATCGTCGACGAAGGCCATGGCCGTCGATGACTCTAGCCCGCCGCGAACAGCCCGTAGGCTTGCGGCGGTGCGGACCCTCCCCAGCGAGCCCGAGGAGCGGACCAACCGCGCGGCGATTCTGATCTCGCTCGGGGCCGTGGTCGCGATCGTCGCGATGGTGCTGCTGATCGAGCCGCTGCGCACCGCGGTCGGCGACGCGCTCCGCGGCGACACGGACAAGCTGCGGGACGACCTTCAGGGCCTCGGCTTCGCCGGGGTCGTGCTCGTGCTCGTGCTCGCGCTCGCCCACTCGGTCGTCTGGTACCCGGCGGAGATCCTCAACGCGGCCGCCGGGTTCGTCTTCGGCTTCTGGCCCGCGATGCTGCTGATGACGATCGGCTGGCAGCTGAACGGCCTCCTCTGCCATCAGGTCGGCCGCTACGCCGGGCGACCGCTCCTGATCCGCTTCCTCAAGCCGGAGCGCGTCGAGGTGCTCGAGCGCGCCTTCGAGCGCGGCGGGGTCACGTTCCTGATCGCGATCCGCCTGGTGCCCGATCGTGCCCTTCAGCTTCTCCTCCTACGTCGCCGGCTCGGCGCGGGTGCCGCTCTGGACCTTCTTCTGGACGACGTTCGTCGGCTACATCCCGCTGACGGCGCTGTTCGTCCTGCTGGGAAGTCGCCTCGAGGAGCTCTCCCCCACCGACCCAGTGATCTGGGCCGGAGTTGCGGCGATGATCGGCCTGCTCCTCGTCACGCGCAAGCTCGCGCCGATGCTCGCGCATGAGGAGGAGGGCGAGGCGGCCGCGGCCGTCGGAGTGGGCGAAGAGGAGCGGGAGCGCGAGAGGGTCTGAGCCTCAGACCTCGACCGGTGCCCGCTCCCGCCGAAGCGGGGAACGCGCGGCGTAGAGCATCACGACGAGACCCCCGACCCCGCCGATGACGAAGACGGTCCGGGGTGAGGTGAGGTCCAGCAGCGGGCCGCCGAACGCGGCCGCGAAGCCGGCTCCGGCGTAGGCCAGCGACGCCGTCAATCCGAAGACCCGGCCGAGCATCGCCGCCGGGACGTGCTGCTGGATGACGGTGTCGCTGCCGGCGTTCTCGCAGGAGTTCCCGATGCCCGCGATCGCCTGGAAGAGCATCGCCGCGAGCACGCCGGGAGCGATGCCGGTGAGCAGCGTTCCCGACCCGGTCAGCACCAGGGCGAAGACGTAGAGCGCGCCCGCCGAGCGAGGCGAGAGCCAGATCATCGCCGCGGACCCCAGCAGCATCCCGATGCCGAATGCCGACAGGACGATGCCGTAGGCGGCAGGACCACCTTCGAGCGTGTCGCGTACGAGGAAGACGAGCGCGACGTTGTCGATCGAGAGGAACGCGATCGACAGCGTCATGCTGATCAGGAGCGTCCGAACCATGGGCTCGTGCCAGGCGTAGGCGAGCGCCTCGCGGACGTCGGAGACGACACCGCCGCCCACTTCCTCGCGCCTGACCCTCGGGGCACGGACGAGCGAGAGCAGGAGAGCGGACGCAACGAACGTCCCCGCGTTGAGCGCAAGCGCGAGCTCGGGGCCGCCTGCTGCGAAGAGCAGCGCGCCCAGGAGCGGTCCGATCGCGACCTGCGCGTTGAACCCCGCGCCGAGCAGCACGTTGGCGTTGAGGAGCTCGCCCTCCCCGACGAGCGCCGGCAGGGTGGCTCCCCGAGCCGCCGAGGTTCCGCCCTGCAGCAGCGACGCGACGAAGACCAGCGCGAGCAGCGGTCCGAGCGAGGGGAGGAACAGCGCGATCGCCGCGTAGACCGAGCGCCTGGCCGATGTCGCAGCCGATCATCAGCCTGATCGCGTGGGTGCGGTCGGCGATCGAGCCGATGATCGGTCCCATCAGCCGCGGGATGGTCTGGGTGAGCAGGAGCGCGCCGACCGCGACGCCCGTTCCCGCCGTCTCCTGCACGTAGAGGGTGAGCGCGGCGGTGGCGATCCCGTCGCCGACCGCGGAGAGCGTGAGCCCGGCGATGAAGGGCCGGAAGGGACCGCGGCGACGCAGCAAGGCGAGCTTGCCCGCGGTCGCGGCTCCCGCTCCCTCCTCCATCGGCGCCAGTCAATCACCGAAGGCGTGCCCGGCGTGACCAACGTCACTTGACAAATAGGCGATGCGTGTAAAGCTGCTCGACAGCACACCAGTTCGTGTCAACAGCCAGGGAGGGATGCCGATCATGGAAGCCGCAACCGCCGATGCCGCCAGCGAGCCGCTGACCGCCGCCACCTGGCGCGACCCCAAGCGCTATCTCTGGCTGCTCGGGCTCGTCGTGCCGATCATCCCGTTCCTCGCGTGGGCGCTGGTGGAGATCACCGGCCTCGGCCTGTTCTGGTGGTTCGGCCCGTTCCTCGTCTTCGCCGTGATCCCGTTCTTCGACTCCGTCATCGGCAAGGACTCGGCGAACCCGCCCGACTCGGCGATCAAGTGGCTCGAGCAGGACAAGTACTACCGCTGGTGCACCTACCTCTTCCTGCCGCTGCAGTTCGCGTCGCTGGTCTTCGCCTGCGCCTGGTGGTCGAGCGGGGAGCTGTCGTTCCTCGAGAGCCTCGGCCTGGCGTTCTCGGTCGCGATGGTCGCCGGGATCGCGATCAACACCGCCCACGAGCTCGGCCACAAGACCAAGAACGGCGAGCGCTGGCTCTCCAAGGTCGCCCTCGCGCAGAGCGGCTACGGCCACTTCTTCATCGAGCACAACCGCGGCCATCACGTCCGCGTCGCGACCCCGGAGGACCCGGCGAGCTCCCGCCTCGGCGAGAGCTTCTGGGCCTTCCTCCCCCGCACGGTCTCGGGCTCGCTGACCTCGGCGATGCACCTCGAGCGGGTCCGCCTCGAGCGCAGCGACAGGGGCTTCTGGACGATCCACAACGACGTGCTCAACGCCTGGGCGATGACCGTCGTCCTGTTCGCCGCGCTCTGCGTCGGCTTCGGGATCGAGGTGCTGCCGTGGCTGATCGTGCAGGCGATCGTCGGCTTCTCGCTGCTCGAGGTCGTCAACTACCTCGAGCACTACGGCCTCCGTCGCCAGTGGGACGACGAGAAGAACCGCTACGAGCTCTGCCGCCCCGAGCACTCGTGGAACTCGAACAACATCGCCTCGAACGTCTTCCTCTACCACCTGCAGAGGCACTCCGATCACCATGCGAACCCGGTCCGGCGCTTCCAGGCGCTCCGCCACTTCGACGAGGTCCCGGAGCTCCCCTCGGGCTACGCGACGATGATCGTGCTCGCCTACGCGACGCCGATCTGGCGCCGGGTCATGGATCCCAAGGTCGTCGCGCACTACGGCGGCGACCTGTCGCTCGCGAACGTCCAGCCGCGCAAGCGCGACAAGCTGATCGCGAAGTGGGGCGAGCACGCGAGCGTCGCGAAGGGCGCCGCGACCGGCCGGCTGAGACCGCGATCTCGGCACCTGGGAGGCCGAGAGATCGGTCTCACGCCGAGGGCGGTCCCGCTCCCACCGCCCACCGGTGCCCGGGCTGCGGCTACACGTACGTCGAGGCCGTCGGTGCTCCCCGCGAGGGCTTCCCCGCCGGAACCCCCTGGTCGCAGATCCCGGCCGACTGGAACTGCCCCGACTGCGGCGTCCGCGAGGCGAGCGACTTCGAGCCCGCGCCGGCCGTGGCGAGCGCTACGGTCGGGGCCGAGTGAGCGCCGCCACCGACACCACCCGCCCGAGCTACGCGGTCGCGAGCCGCGAGCTCCTGCGCGACTCGATCCTCGACGCCGTCGGTGACCTGCTCGCCGACGACACCTGGCAGGACGTGACGATGTCGGAGGTCGCCGGTCGCGCGGGCGTCAGCCGCCAGACGCTCTACAACGCGTTCGGCAACCGCGAGGAGCTCGCGCAGGCCTATCTGATGCGGGAGGCCGGCCGCTTCCTGTCGGCGATCGAGGACGCCGTCACGAGCAGCGCCCCCGACGCCCGGCTCGCGCTGCGCTCGGCGGCGGAGCTGTTCCTCTCGCTCGTCGGGACCCACCCCATGGTCCGCGCGCTCTCGACCCAGGAGGGCGAGGAGCTCGTCGCTCTCGCCACCGTCCGCGGCGGCGCGCTCCTGACCGGGATGACCGACCGCCTCAGCGACCTGATCGCCGCGAACTGGCCGGACGTCGACCCCGACGGCGCGCGCCTGCTCGCCGCGACGCTGGTTCGCCTCGCGATCAGCCACGCGGTCCTCCCCACCGGGGAGCCCGAGGCGACCGCGGCCGACATCGTCCAGATCCTCGGCCCCTTCATCGACGAGCTGCTGACCTAGAACGGGCCCGTCGAGCGGGGAGAAGTCGCCGGTGGGCGGCGACAGGTCTCCCCTCGGCCCGGGCTCGCCAAGTCCGCGCGTTCCTGGCGCGACCCGACGGCTGACGGGTCAACGACCCATCGGTTGGAATCGCCCTCGCTCAGCGAGAGCGATTCCCGGCGATGCTGCTCAGCGGCCGGGGACCGGGACGCTGAAGCGGACGTTCTCCGGCTCCAGCGTGCTGACGAGTGGCACCCCGAGGGCGCGCGCCGTGCGGTAGGCCCACGCGTAGGGGAAGGGAACGGGCACGACGGGCTTGAGCTCGACCTTGGTGCCGTCGTCGGTCTCGACCTCGAGCCGGATCTCAGAGGTCGGGACGAACCATCCCTCGGGCCGGCCGATGCCGGTGAGCCGCACGAGCTTCGGCCCGCCGCCATCGTGGATCGCCTTCAGGTTGCGAAAGCCGTCACGGATACGGAAGGGATTGAGCCATTTGCGCATGCCAACCCAGTACCCAGGGCCACGAGACCTGACTCGCGACCTACGGCTGGATCCGTGTCGGCCCAGCGAGCACAGATCCAGTCGCACGTACGTTCCTACGGCGCCGTGATCCCCTCGGCCGCCACCGCACCGGCGCGCCCCGGGGCCGCTCCGCCCTCCTCGCGCGTCAATCGGTGCGCGAGGTACACCGGGATGATCGAGATCAGGATCACCATCAGCGCGACGACGTTGACGACCGGCAGCTGGTTCGGCCGGGAGAAGTTGGCGAGGATCCAGAGCGGGAGCGTCTGATCGCCGCTGCCGGCGGTGAACGTGGTGACGATGATCTCGTCGAACGACAGCCCGAAGGCGAGCAGGCCGCCGGCGACCAGCGCCGTCTGGATGTTCGGGAGCGTCACCCGCCGGAAGGTGGTCCAGGGGTCGGCGCCGAGGTCGGCGCTCGCCTCCTCGAGGTTGCCGCTCACCCGCCGCAACCGGGCGACGACGTTGTTGTAGACGACGACGATGCAGAAGGTGGCGTGGCCGATCGCCACCGTCCAGACGCTCAGCGAGACGCCGAAGTACTCCGTGAACGTCGTGTTCAGGGCGATGCCGGTGACGATTCCCGGCAGCGCGATCGGCAGCACGACGAGGAACGAGATCGTCTCCCGGCCGAAGAAGCTGAACCGGGCGACGGCCATCGAGGCGAGCGTGCCGAGGACGAGGGCGATTCCCGTCGCCATCGCGCCGACCTTCAGCGAGAGCACGAAGGCGTCGCGCGCACCGGGGTTGTCGATCGCGTCGCCGACCCATTCGAAGGTGAAGCCGGGAGGGGGCCACTCGAGCGTGCGCGACTCGCTGAACGCGTAGATCGCGACGACGAGCAGCGGGATGTAGATGAAGGCCAGCGTCATCCCGGAGAGGACGCGGATCAGCCATTCTGCGCGGCGGGACAGGGTCATACGTGCTCGAACGCTCCCAGTCTCCTGGCGATCAGGAGGTAGACGAACATGATCGCTATCGGGACCATCGCGAACGCCGCCGCGAAGGGCAGGTTGGTGGTGATCCGGTCGTCGATGACGGTGCCGATGAACTGGGTCTTGCTGACCAGCCCGACCGCGATGAAGTCACCGAGCGTCAGCGAGAAGGTGAAGATGGAACCGGCGACGATTGCGGGGAAGACGAGCGGCCAGATCACGCGGCGGATCGTCGTCCCGGGCTTCGCGCCGAGGTCACCGCTGGCGGCGAGCAGCGAGTCCGGGATCCGCTCGAGCCCCGCGTAGATCGGGATGATCATGTACGGCAGCCAGATGTAGCTCATGACGAGCCAGACGGCTGCGTTTCCGCTCGGCGCCGAGAGCCCGACCGGGTCGAGCGCCCAGTTGAGCGGGCCGTCCTCGGAGAGGATCGCGCGGAACGCGTACGCCTTGACGAGGTACGAGGACCAGAGCGGCATCAGCACGGCGACCACCAGCAGGCCCTTCGACCTGCCCCGCGCCAGCTTCGCCATGAAGAAGGCGAGCGGCAACGCCAGGAGCACGTCGGTCACCGTCACCAGCGCCGCGATCCCCACCGTCCGCAGGGTGATCGTGCGGTAGATCGGGTCCTCGACCAGATCCTTGAAGTTGTCGAGCGAGAAGGACTGCTGAACCTCCTGGCTCAGCTCGCCGATCGTCCAGAAGCTCGCGACCAGCATGAGGGCCAGCGAGCCGAGGTAGCCGATGACCAGCCAGCCGACCGGGCCGGCCAGGAGCGCCCCCACCTGGAGGCGCGGACGACCATGGAAGAGGCCGGCGAGCTTCCTGCCCGCCGACCTCCTAGGCATCGGGGCGTTTGCGCCCGACGCTTCCATCAGTCGTCAGTTCTGAGGGTCGAGCCGTCTATCAGCCCTTGACCTCGGTCCAACCCTGAACCCAATCGTCGTACGTCTTGCAGACGTCGCCGCGGTCATCACCGCAGTCCGAGATCGGGGTCTTCCAGTAGTAGAGGTCGTCGAGGTACTGCGAACCATCGGCGTCGTAGGTCTCGCAGTGATCCTTGACGGATGTGAGATCGCATGCCTTCTCGTTGGCGGGCGCCTCACCGAACCACTCAGCGACATCCGCCTGAACCTGCGGCTCCGTGATGTGGTTCATCCACTCGTACATGCAGTTCGGGTGCTCGGCCTGTGAGCTGAGCATCCAGGTGTCCGACCATCCGGTCGAGCCCTCGTCCGGCAGGACCGCCTCGACTGGCTGGTCCTCACCCTGCAGGAGCTGGTTGATCACCTGCCACGTGGACCCGATCTGGCTGTCGCCGTTCGTGAACGCCGTGACCTCCTTGGTGTAGTCGGCCCAGTACTCGCCGATGTTCGCGTTCTGCTCCTTGAGCAGGTCGATCGCGGCGTTGAACTGATCCTCGTCCAGCTCGTAGGGATCCTCGATCCCCAGGTCCGGCTGGGTCTCCATCAGGTACAGCGCCGCGTCGGCGATGTAGATGGGGTTGTCGTAGGCCGTGACCTTGCCGGCGTACTTCGACGACTCCTCCGGATCGAAGACCGCGCTGAGCGAGGTCGGAGCCGGGCTGACGTCCTCGGTGTTGTACATGAGGAGGTTCGCTCCGCGACCGTGCGGAACCCCGTACATCTCGCCGTCCTTGCTGTTGTAGTCCTGGTCCTTGAGGCCGTCGAAGATGTCGGCGTAGTTCGTGAGCAGCTCGGTGTTGACCGGGTCGACCTCTCCAGCCTCGATCAGCCGCACCGACGCGTCACCGGACGCCGAAACGCCGTCGTACTCGCCGGTCTGCATCAGCTGGAACATCTCGTCGGACGTGTTCCCGACCTTGACGTTCACCTCACAGCCGGTGTCCTTCTCGAAGTCGGTCACCCAATCGACTGACTTGTCGGTGGACCCGTCCTCGCAGTAGCCGGCCCAGCAGATGATGTTCAGCTCGCCCTCGCCCTCGCCGATCTCGGCGACGGCTTCGTTGCTGCTCGAGTCGTCGTCACTCCCGCAGCCGGCCCCGAACGCCGCGATGAACGCGCAGATCCCCAGGACCGCGAACCATGCCCAACGAGATGAGCTCGTGTTGCCCCTCATCTCTCCTCCTCTTCCTTTGAATTGTCTGAATTGCCTGATTGATCGTCGACCGGCACCGCGTGCTCGCGATGCCAACCGACGCGGACCGCCGTTCCCGGCAGGCCCTCCACTTCCTGTGAAGTCGTTTGCGTGTTCTGCCTCGCGACCTGGAGCTCGCCGCCCGCGTCGAGGCCCACGTGGAGCCGGGTCACCATCCCGGCGTAGGAGACCTGCTTGATCGTCCCGCTCTCGATCTCGAGATCGCCGGCGCCGTCGCCGTCGCCCTCGGAGAGGATCCGGATCTTCTCCGGCCGGATCGTGAACCGCCCGGAGGGTCGCTCGATCACGTTCGAGATGCCGACGAACCCGGCGACGAAGGAGTTCTCCGGCTCGCTCGTAGACGTCCTCGGGAACCCCGATCTGCTCGATCAGGCCCTCGTTGACGACCGCGATCCGGTCCGACATCGTCAGCGCCTCCTCCTGATCGTGGGTGACGTAGACGAAGGTGATGCCGATCTCCTGCTGGATCCCCTTGAGCTCCGATCTGCAGCTGCTGGCGGAGCTTCAGGTCGAGCGCTCCCAGCGGTTCGTCCAGGAGCAGGACCTTCGGCCGATTGACGATCGCGCGGGCGAGCGCGACCCGCTGGCGCTGGCCGCCGGAGAGCTCGGAGGGCTTGCGATCGCCGTAGCCGGTGAGCCTGACCATCTCGAGCGCCTCGTCGCGACGCGACGCCCGCTCGCCCTTGGCGACCTTCGCCACCCGCAGGCCGTACTCGACGTTGTCGCCGACCGTCATGTGCGGGAACAGCGCGTAGTCCTGGAAGACCGTGTTCACGTCGCGGTCGTAGGGCGGGACGCCGGTGACGTCACGCCCGTCGATCTCGACGGTGCCGGAGTCGGGCTGCTCGAAGCCCGCGATCATCCGCAGCATCGTCGTCTTGCCCGATCCCGACGGCCCGAGCATCGTGAAGAACTCGCCGCGGCGGATCTCGAGGTCCACACCCGCGACCGCGACGACGTCGCCATAGGAACGGCGCACGTCCTTCAGGCGGACATCGACTTCGTCCCCGGACGTGCCGGGAGCTGTCGCAGCTTCTGAGATCGAACCTCTCCCCTGTCTGGACGGACGGGACGAACCCGACGCTATCCCAACCCCACGCCTCTTGGGCGTACGCCTCCGGACAAAGTTCGCCGGAAGCGTTGGACGGGGTGGCTAAGGCTCAGACGACGCGCCAGGCGACGGGGTCGGTCCCGTCAACCTGCTCCACCTCGCCGAGGACGGCAAGGTGGTCGATGTAGGCGAGCGAGAGCTGCAGACCCCACGCTGCGGTGCCGGGGCTCAGGTTCTCCTCGCCGATCAGGTCGGGGACGACCTCGAAGGCGGTTCGCTTGCCCTTCTTCAGCGAGCCGCGGACGCGATCGAGCTGCTCGGCGACGAGCTCACGGTTCGCCTCGATCTTCGCGCCGGCATCGCGGAACGGCCGCCCGTGGCCGGAGAGGCAGAGCCGGACGTCGAGCTCCTCGACCTTGTCGAGCGACTCGAGGAACTCGCCGACGGGATCCTTCGTGTGGCCGTAGTCGAAGAAGAGGGAGATCCGCCCGAGCAGGTGATCGCCCGAGATCAGGACGCCGCTCTCAGGCTCGTGGAGGACCACGTGGGACGGCGCGTGGCCCGGCGTCTCGTAGACGTTGAGGAAGCCGAGGTTGGTCGCGACCGAGACCCCCTCGACGAGCTCGCGGTCGGGGCCGATCACGCGAGCGACCAGCGGCTCGTCGTCCTTGTGGTCGGCCTCGTAGCGATCGAGCGCCGCGGCGGGCACGCCACTCTGCCGCGCCACCTCGATCCGTCGCTCCATGGCCTTCTCCGGATCCTCGGCGAGCGAGCGGATGTGCTCCCACGCCGGATGCATCCAGAGCTCGCAGCCGGCGGCGTCGACGATCGGGCCGGCGAGCCCGTAGTGATCGGTGTGGGTGTGGGTGCAGACCAGCAGCCGCACGTCCCGCAGCTTCATCTTGGCCTGGCCGAGCGCGAGCTCGAGCTGGTGGAGCCCCTCCTCGCCGGCGACGCCGGTGTCGATCAGGACGATGCCGTCGGGCCGTTCGAGCGCCCAGGCGTTGACGTGCGGCACGCCGGGCCACGGGCACGGCAGCCGGAGCCGCCAGACGCCGGGAAGCACCTTCTCGCTGCGGGCGACCTCGTTGCGCGTGTCGGCGGGGCTCATCCGCCGCATGCTCTCACGGCGAGCGGTGGGGCGCTCACGGCGGCCGCGCCCGCCGACGCTCAGAGCTGCTCTTCGCGGCTTGCGGCCTCTTCGTCGTGCCGGGCGGCTGCCCGTCCGGAGCGCTCGACCGACGTCTGGAGCCGCTCGGCCTCCTCGCGAGCCTCGGCCGCCGCCTGCTCGGCCTGCTGCGCCTCCTCGGCGTGCCGCTCGGCCTGAACCCGGTGCCCTTCGGCCTCGCGCTCGTGCTCGCCGACTGCTGCTTGAGCCCGCTCGACCTCAGGCTTGAGGTTCTTCGCGCGCTCGACGTTGCGGTCGGCTTCCTGGCGATGCTCACCCGCCTCGCGGCGCAGGCGCGCTCGCTCGGCGGCCTTGGCGTCAGCCCGGCGCTTGAGTGCGAACCCGATCAGGGCCAGCACGAGGACCACGGCGATGACGATGATCACGGTTGTCATGAGCGGGGGATACCCCGCACCGTTGCGCGGCAACCCCTGGGTGGACGGATGTCGGCGGTGGGACCGCCCGCCTAAGATCGGCTCATGGCTCCTCAAAGCACCGGCAATGCGGTCCGCGTCCCCCGCTTCGGGATGGTCAACGTCTACCTCGTCCGCGAGGAGGACGGCCTGACGCTGATCGACGCCGGGCTTCCACTCAGCGCCAAAGCGATCCTGGCCGCAGCCGCGGAGATGGGCGCGCCGATCGTCCGGATCCTCCTGACGCACGCCCACGGGGACCACATCGGCTCGCTCGACGCGCTCGCCGCGGAGCTGCCGGAGGCCGAGGTCCTGATCTCGAGCCGCGACGCCCGCCTGCTCGCCAAGGACAAGACGATGGACGCGGGCGAGCCCGACGCGAAGCTGCGCGGGAGCTACCCCGGTGCGAAGACCAGCCCGACCCGCACCGTCGAGCCCGGCGAACGCGTCGGTTCCCTCGAGGTCATCGCCGCGCCCGGGCACACCCCCGGCCACATCGCGCTGCTCGACTCACGCGACGGAACGCTCTTCTGCGGTGACGCCTACTCGACGCTCGGCGGGGTCGCGACGACCGCGAAGGTCAACCCGCGCTTCCCGCTTCCGGGCATCGCCACCTGGCACAAGCCGACGGCGCTCGAGACGGCGAGGTCGCTTCGCGCCCTCGAGCCGAAGGCGCTCGCCCCCGGCCATGGCGCGATCGTCAGCTCGCCGCTCGAAGCGATGGATCAGGCAATCGCCAAGGCGAGCTAGCGGAGCGAGCTAGCGGAGCCTGGTCATCGCCGGCGTCTGTGTGGCCGCCGGGCGCGGGGCCGATCCCTGCGCTTCGAAGCTGCGGCGACCCTCGCCGAAGGTGACGAGCTTGTTGTTGCGCTCGTCCCAGAGCTTCAGGCGCGAGCAGCGCATCGACTGCCAGAAGGTCAGGACCGGGACGGTGTCGAACGCGTCGACCCCGTCGTGCGCCTTCTGGAGGCTGTAATTGGGAACCCGGGAGCTCAGGTGGTGAACGTGGTGGAGCCCGATGTTCCCCGTGAAGAACTGGAGCGGCTGCGGGAGCTTCAGATACGAGCTGCCCTGGAGCGCAGCGGTGGAGTAGCTCCATGCCCCGCTGGTCTCCCAATAGACGTCCTCGAATTGGTGCTGGACGAAGAAGAGCCAGACGCCGGCGGTACCGGCGATCAGGATCAGCGGCGTGTAGATCAGGAGCACCGGCACGACGCCGAAGATCGCCATCAGCGTGCCGACCATGACGACCACCGCAAGGTTCGTCAGCAGGATGCTGTTCCGGAGCCGCGTCGACTTGGAGTTGGCCCAGATGCGCGGGCCGATCAGCAGGGACCAGAGCGGGCCGATGCCGAACATGATCGCCGGGTGGCGGAAGAGGCGGTAGAAGACCCGCGAACCCAGTGGCTTGGAGTAGTACTCGTTGACGGTCCAGGTCGGGACGTCGCCGTCGCCGCGCCGGTCGAGATCGCCGGCCGAGCCGTGATGAAGCGCGTGGTGGTAGCGCCAGTTCCCGAAGCACTGGAAAACCATCAGGCCGAAGATCCGGCCGCCCCAGGTGTTGGCAGCCTTCGACTCGAAGAACGAACCGTGGGTGCAGTCGTGGAAGAGGATGAACGTGCGGAGCAGGCAGCCTGCGGTGGGGATCGAGATCAGCAGGACGAGCCAGTAGGACACATCGAGCGCCATGTACATCAGGGCCCAGCCGATGACGAACGGAACGACCGACGTGAAGATGTCGAGGACGCTGCGCCAGAGAATCGGCTTGGCGTAAGGAGCCATCGCCTCGCGCCAGTGGCGATCGGAGTCCGAGATGCCGGGCTGCGCGGTTGCGGGTGTTGCTTCGATTGCACTCATCGGCGATTGGTTGCGGTTCCCCAGAGCCGCAGCCTCAACTTTACCCCGTATGAGGGTGCCCGAACAGAGGGGATGTTCGCCTTCGCGATCCACGAGGTCGACTCGGGCCGGACCATGCTCGCCCGCGACCGGCTCGGGATCAAGCCGCTCTACCTCGCGAGCCGAGCCGACGCCCTCCGCTTCGCATCGACCCCGCAGGCGCTGATCGCCGGCGGCGGGGTCGACGTCTCGATAGACCGCCACGCGCTCCACCACTACCTGACCTGGCACGCGGTCGTCCCGCCGCCGCGGACGATCCTGACTGGGGTGCGCAAGCTCTCACCCGGGAGCTACATGCTCATCGAGAGCGACGGCCGCAGGCGCCGGCACTCCTACTGGCTGCCCGACTTCAGCCGCGATGACGGCGACGAGCGGATGCAGGCCGGCGACTGGCGCGACGCCGTGATCGAGACGCTGCGTGCGGCGGTCCGGAGGCGGATGGTCTCCGACGTACCCGTCGGCGTGCTGCTCTCGGGCGGCCTCGACTCCAGCCTGATCGTCGCGCTGCTCGCCGAGGCGGGCGTGGCGGACCTGAAGACGTTCAACATCGGCTTCGAGGAGGTCGGCGGCCGCGCGGGCGACGAGTACGCCTACGCGGAGCTCGTCGCCGACCGTTTCTCGACCGACCACACCAAGATCGAGATCGGGGCCGACCGGATGCTTCCCGCACTCGACGGCGCGATTGCGGCGATGAGCGAGCCGATGGTCAGCCACGACGCCGTCGCCTTCTACCTGCTTGCCGAGGAGGTGAAGCGGCACGTCAAGGTCGTCCAGTCCGGGCAGGGCGCCGACGAGGTGTTCGCCGGCTACCACTGGTACGGGACCGTCGACGAGGAATCGAACGGAGAGGGCGACGACGGCTTCGAGGCCTACTCGGACGCCTTCTTCGACCGCCCGGACTCCGAGATGGAGGACTTCGTCCAGGCCGCCTACCGGCTCCGCGGGGACCCGAGCGGCGACTTCGTCCGCGAGCACTTCGCGCGCCCAGGCGCCGACGAGCCGGTCGACCGCGCCCTGCGGCTCGACACCGAGCGGCCTCTCCGCCAGGGCGGAAACCTCGGCCGCAATTTGTACGCCGGGACAAAGGCCCGTTCGCCCGCAGGTCCTACGCTCTGCACTCCTACGGTTCAACTTGCCCACGAGTGCAGCGGCGCGCTCCATCCGGAGCGGGCTGCGTTGTTACGAAACAGGAGCGATCACCCAGATGACGACCATCACCCGAGCCCGAAAGTCCAACCTCGCCGCTGGATCGACCTGGAGCGCCAACGGCGGCGCCGTCGAGACCGGCGACCTGCGCGACGCGGGCAGCCTGCCCTTCGGCGCCAACGTCTTCTCCCCCGCCGTCCAGAAGGAGCGCCTCTCGAGCGAGACGTTCGAGCTCCTGACGAAGACCCTCGACGCGGGCGAGGCGCTCGATGCCTCCCTCGCCGACGAGGTCGCCGAGGCGATGAAGGAGTGGGCGCTCGAGCACGGCGCGACCCACTACACGCACATGTTCCAGCCGCTCACCGGCCTCACCGCTGAGAAGCACGACTCGTTCTTCGAGCCGGGCGGCAACTCGGACGCGATCGCCGGCTTCTCCGGCAAGGAGCTGATCCAGGGCGAGCCGGACGCATCGTCGTTCCCGACCGGCGGCATCCGCGCGACCTTCGAGGCCCGCGGCTACACGGCGTGGGATCCGACGAGCCCGGCGTTCCTGCTCGAGAACCCGAACGGGACGCTGCTCTGCATCCCGACCGCGTTCGCGTCGTGGACCGGCGAGGCGCTCGACGCCAAGATCCCGCTGCTGCGTTCGATGGACGCGCTCTCGAAGTCGGCCGTCAAGGCGCTCAAGCTCCTCGGCGACGAGGAGACCGTCCGCGTGTTCACGACGGTCGGCCCGGAGCAGGAGTACTTCCTGATCGACGAGCAGTACTTCTACGAGCGTCCCGACCTGGTGACCACCGGTCGCACCCTGTTCGGGGCGCAGCCGCCGAAGGGTCACGAGCTCGACGACCACTACTTCGGGTCGATCCCGGAGCGCGTGCTCGCCTGCATGATGGACACGGAGCGCGAGCTCGTGAAGCTCGGCGTGCCGGTCAAGACCCGCCACAACGAGGTCGCCCCCGGTCAGTACGAGATCGCGCCGATCTACGAGAACTCGAACGTCGGCTCCGACCACCAGCAGCTGACCATGCAGGTCATGCAGAACGTCGCTCGCAACTACGGGCTGATCTGCCTCCTGCACGAGAAGCCGTTCGCCGGCGTCAACGGCTCCGGCAAGCACAACAACTGGTCGATGGGGACCGACTCCGGGACCAACCTGATGGACCCGGGCGACACGCCGGCGGAGAACGCGAGCTTCCTGTTCTTCTGCGCGGCCGTCATCCAGGCGGTCAACAAGCACCAGGGCCTGCTGCGCGCCTCCGTGGCGAACATCGGCCAGGATCACCGCCTGGGAGCCAACGAGGCGCCGCCGGCGATCATCTCGGTGTTCCTCGGAGCCGAGCTCGACAAGGCGTTCGAGTCGATCGTCTCCGGCGAGGGCGACGGGATCACCGAGGACTCGGTCCTCGGCCTCGGCACCCCGGTGCTGCCGCCGCTTCCGATGGACGGCGGCGACCGCAACCGGACCTCGCCGTTCGCCTTCACCGGCAACAAGTTCGAGTTCCGCGCGCTGGGGTCGAGCATGTCGCTCGCCTTCACCAACACGGTCCTGAACACGATCGTCGCTGAGGCGATCGACGAGCTCGCCGACAAGCTCGACGCCAAGATCGGCGAGGGCAAGGCCGTCGGCGAGGCCGTGAGCGAGGTCGTCAAGGAGTCCTACGGGGCCAACCGCCAGATCGTGTTCGGCGGCGACGGCTACTCGGACGAGTGGCACCAGGAGGCCGAGCGCCGCGGGCTGAAGAACCTGCGGACGACGCCGGATGCGCTCCCCGAGGTGATCGCGCCCGACACCGTCGCGGCATTCGAGAACTACAACGTGCTGAGCAAGCGCGAGCTCGAGGCACGCTTCGAGGTCTGGGTCGAGCAGTACTCGGTCCTCGCGAACATCGAGGCGGAGACGGCCAAGAGCATCGCCAAGACGATGATCCTGCCGGCCGCCCTGCGGTACGCGGCGCTCATCGACGACGCCGACATCGACGGCATCGACGGCGAGCTCAAGGGCCTGATCACCGATCTCGTCGCCAGGATCGGCGAGCTCGAGGAGGCGAACCTCTACCCCGACGGCGTCGAGGGCCTGGAGCTCGCGGAGTACGCCCGCGACAACCAGCTCGCGAAGATGGCGGAGGTCCGCGAGGTCGCCGACCAGCTCGAGGGCGTCGTGGCCGACGACCTCTGGCCGCTGCCGAAGTACTCGGAGATGCTGTTCATCCGGTAGATGACTGCGGGCAGATCCTCCGCTTCGCGTCCGGTCTGCCCGCTCTGAGTCCCAAATCGGCGATGCTGGTCGCATGAGCTTGCAGGCGATCCCGACGCGCACCCTCGGCTCCTCCGGAGTCGAGGTCGGCGCGATCGGGCTCGGCTGCATGGGGATGTCCTGGGGCTACGGGGCCGCCGAGCGCAACGACGAGCGCTCGGTCTCCGTCATCCGGAGGGCCCTCGACATCGGCGTGACGCTGATCGACACCTCCGACATGTACGGGCCGTTCACGAACGAGGAGCTCGTGGGCCGGGCGCTCGCCGGTCACCGCGACGAAGCGGTGCTGGCCACGAAGGGCGGCCTGGTCGTCGACGACCCCGACACCGCCGCGCTGCATCGCAACGGCAGCCCCCACCACATGCGCGCCGCGCTCGACGCGTCGCTCGGGCGGCTGGGCGTCGACTACGTCGACCTCTACCAGCTGCATCGCGTCGATCCCCACTACGAGATCGAGGAGACCTGGGGAGCCATGGCCGAGGGCGTCGCCCTCGGGAAGGCGCGGGCGCTCGGGCTCTCGGAGCCGACGCTCGACGAGCTCCAGCGGGCCCACGCGGTCCACCCCGTCACGACGGTGCAGAGCGAGCTCTCCCTGTGGACCCGCGAGCAGCTCGACGAGATCCTGCCGTGGTGTGAGGCGAACGGGGTCGCCTTCGTCCCCTTCTCACCGCTCGGCCGCGGCTTCCTCACCGGCAAGGTGACCGCCGGCGAGCTCGACGACGACGACATGCGCGGCACGTTCCCCCGCTTCCAGCAGGAGGCGATGGAGCGCAACCAGGCGATCGTCGACGGCGTGACGCGGATCGCGGCGGCGCACGACGCGACGCCGGGCCAGGTCGCGCTGGCATGGGTCCTGGCGCAGGGAGAGATGGTGGTGCCGATCCCGGGCACGCGGCGCATCGAGTACCTGGAGGAGAACGCGGCTGCGGCGACGCTGCGAGCTCAGCGCCGCCGAGCTCGAGCGGCTCGACGAGCTCCCGCCCGCCGAGGGCGAGCGCTACCCGACGAGCTACACGCCGTAGGGGGCCTACTTGCCCTTGCCGCCGTTGGACATCGAGTTGCCGATGTTGACGTCGACGCCGAGCAGCACGAGCGGCCACAGGAACACGGCCAGCAGCATGCTGATGATCTCCTCGATGGTGTCGAGGCTGTTGAAGAAGTTGCCGTGGTCGCCGATGATGCCGGCGGCCACGAGGACCCCGACGACGATGTAGGCGACTCCGATGAGGCTGATGCGCATGGGCTGTGGATGCCCGGAAACGGCTAGCGCAATCAACGGGGCAGTGCGAGGGCTGGCTGCATTGGCGGCACTCTGAGGAATTGCGTCCGCATGCGGGCGTTATTCCGCCGGGTGGCATCCAGTCGGCGTGATTTCTCCGATCTGCCGGAGTGATTCCGCCTCTTGAGCGCCGACGGCCGCAGGTTGATGCCCTCCCCGCGAAGAAGCGATCGCACGGTTTCGGTCGGGCCGCCACCTAGCGGCCGAGGCGGGGGTGACCGAACCCGCCGAACTCAGGAGCAAGGCCGCGAAGCGGCCCTGCGACGAGGCGGGTCGGTCACCCCCGCCCCGGCCGCCGCGTTCAGGGCGCAGCCCCTAGGAGACGGCGCCCGAGAGCAGCCGCTGCCGCCCCTCCTCGAGCTCCTTGGCGAGCTCCCGCATGTAGATCTCGAAGTCGACCTGGATCGTGTGCCGCTTGGAGGCCACGTAGCGGCGGCGCATCTTCTCCTGGTGGCGGTCGATGTCGCGCAGCATCTCGGCGCGGGACGGGAGCTCGTAGGCGCCGCGGATGGCCTCCCCGATCAGGACCCCCTGGCGCTCGGCGATCGGCATGATCGCGCCGAGCGGCTGGATCAACCCGGGGAAGTAGAGCCCCTCGATCTGCGGGTGGAACATGCTCCGGTAGAGCCGCACCTGGTTGTCGTGGGTGGGCATCACCTCGTCGTCGAGGAACGGGAAGGTGATCCGGTAGCCCGTGCAGTAGACGACCAGGTCGGCGTGGGCCTCGGTCCCGTCGACGAACTTCACGGTCTCGCCTTCGAGCGACGCGATGTTCGGCTTGACGGTGATCGTCCCGTGAGCGAGGCGGTCGAGGATCCGGCCGCTGACCGTCGGGTGGGCGTGGCCGAGCTTGTGGTCGGGCTCGGGGAGGCCGTACTTGGTCATGCTCCCCACCTGGCTCTTCAGCAGGCGGTGCATGAGCCGGAAGCGGATCGACGGCGGCAGGTTGTCGGCCGGGCCCTTCTGGTCCACGGGCCTCCCCAGCATGTACTTGGGGATGATCCAGGCGCCGCGGCGGGCGGCGAGGATCGTGCTCTTGGAGTGGTAGGAGGCGTCGACGGCGATGTCCATCGCCGAGTTCCCCATGCCGAGGACGACGACGTCCTTGTCCCGGAGCTGGGACTCGTCGGTGTAGTGGTGGGCGTGCATCTGCTCGCCCTCGAAGGTGTCGCTTCCCGGGAATGCCGGCTCGGGCCAGCGCGGGTCCCAGTGATGGCCGTTGGCGACGACCACCGAGCTGTAGTTGCGGGTCTCGCCGTCGGAGGTGCGGACCTCGAACGAGCCGTCCTCGAGGGGCTCGACGTGCTCGACGCCGACGTCGAAGGTGATCTTGTCGCGGAAGCCGAAGTGGTCGACGTAGGAGTCGAAGTACTCGGCGATGTGGTCGTGGCGCGGGAAGTCCGGGTACTTCGGCGGCATCGGGAAGTCGGAGTACTCCATGCGCTCGCGCGAGGTGTTGATGTGCAGCGAGCGGTAGGAGGACGAGACGCCGTTCGTGTTCTCGAACACCCAGTTGCCGCCGACGCGATCGCCGAGCTCGAAGCAGTCGAACTCGAGGCCGCGATCGTGAAGCGCCTTGGCGACGGTCATGCCGGTCGAGCCGGCGCCGATGATGCAGGTCCGGGAGGTGCGGGAATCGGTCTCGATGGCGCTCATGTCACCTAGCCTAAGCGACTGGCTGGCTGGCCAGTAGCGTGATGCCCGTGGCCGTTGCGATCATCGGAGACACCCACATGCCGAGGGGCGCGCGGCGGCTCCCGGACCGCTGCGTGGAGCTGCTTTCCCAGGCGGAGCTGATCGTCCACACGGGCGACTTCTCGAAGGTCGAGGTCCTCGACGAGCTCGAGGCGATCGGGCCGCCGGTGATCGCCGTGGTGGGCAACGTGGACGAGCCGCGGCTCCGCACCCGGCTCCCGCAGGGACGCGAGCTTCGAGCTCCGCGGCAGGACGATCGCCGTCGTCCACGACGCCGGCCCGAAGGACGGGCGCCTGCGACGGATGCGGAAGCGCTTCCCGCAGGCCGACGCGGTCATCTTCGGCCACTCCCACCTGCCGCTGCACGAGCGGGAGGACCCGAGCGACCCCGGGTCCTTCCAGATCTTCAACCCCGGGAGCCCGACCGAGCGGCGGCGGGCGCCCCGGCACTCGATGGGGATCGGGGAGGTCGGTGCCGACGGCGCGCTTGTGCTGGAGCACGTCTGGCTCGACTGAGCGCCTGCCTCTGCCACCATCGGGCGATGCGCCGCACCGCCCTCGCCCCCCTCGCCCTCGCTCCTGCTCGCACTCCCCGCGACCGCCTCGGCCGCCCCGCGGCCCGGGCGCGCTCACCGTCGGCGATCCCCTCTTCCCGCAGATCGGCAACGGGGGCTACGACGCGCTCCACTACGACCTGGACCTCGACTACGACCCCGCCGCCAACCGGCTCGAGGACGGCACCGCGACGACCATCACGGCGCGCGCGACCCAGGACCTCTCGAGCTTCGGCCTCGACTTCCAGCGGGACCTGGCGATCTCCGCGGTCACGGTGAACGGGCAGCCGGCGACCTACGAGCGCCGCGACGCCAAGCCGCGGCTCAGCAAGCGAAAGCGGGTCTCCCAGCCCGCCAAGCTGATCGTCACGCCGGCGGCGGCGCTCCCCAACGGCGCTGAGTTCACCGTCGAAGTCCGCTACTCGGGCGTGCCGCAGCCGATCGTCGACACCGACCTCTCCCTCGAGGGCTGGAACCACGCGTGCTCCTCCCCGGGCACGTGCGACGGCTCCTACACCGTCAACGAGCCGATCGGCGCGCAGAGCTGGTTCCCCAGCAACAACCACATGTCGGACAAGGCGACGTTCACGACGCGCATCACCGCACCCGATGCCTACACGGCGCTGGGAGCGGGGACGCTCGCCTCCCGGGTCCCAGCCGGTGCCGGCAGGACGACCTGGACGTGGGAGGAGACCCACCCGACGGCCACCTACCTGACCACCGCGACCACCGGCCGCTACGACTTCACCCAGCGGACGATGGCGCTGGGCGGCACCACGATCCCGATCGACGGGGCGATCTCCCAGACCGGCAAGCGCCGCGACGTCGTCGCGCGCAACGTCCGCGACATCCCGAAGATGCTCAGGTTCCTCTCGAAGCGCCTGGGGCCCTACCCGTTCAGCTCGATCGGCTACGTCGCCGCCTGGGTGCCGCAGCTCGGCTACGCCCTCGAGAACCAGACCAAGCCCCACTTCGGCGGCACCGACGAGGGTCCGGTCGTCAACCGGCCCGAGCTCCTCCACGAGCTCGCCCATCAGTGGACGGGCGACAGCGTCACCGGCGCGACCTGGCAGCAGATCTGGTTCAACGAGGGGTGGGCGACGTTCACCGAGGTCTACTGGGGAGCGAAGGTCAACGGGAACGACCAGAGCCCGCGGGAGTTCTTCCGGGCGGTGCTCGACATCGGGCCGAAGGGGTTCCGCCGGCCTCCCGCCGAGCTCGGGAGCCCGACGCACCTCTTCGACGGCACGTCCGTCTACAACCGCCCCGGCGCGATGATCGAGGGGTACCGGGAGATCGTCGGCAACAAGCGGTTCTTCCGCTTCGCGCGCAAGCTGCAGGCGGATCACCGCTACGGGACCATCACCGAGCGGCAGTTCGTCGCCGCCGCGAAACGCGGCAGCGGCCTCGGGTCGGCGGGCAAGCGCCGGCTCGGCGCCTACTTCCGCCAGTGGCTGCATCGCAGCGGCGTCCCGCGCCTCACCCCCGCCGACTTCCGCTGACCCCGCCGCCGTGGAGGGGCGCCGCGGGCTGATCTTGGACGATTGGTGGAGCGCGCTCTCCGCCGGAGTGGCACTCTTGTCAGTACCGCGGGAGCCGTGCCGGCTCCCGTCCATGCCGAAAGGGAGCCGGAAGCTTGTCCTCAACGTCCTCGCAGAAGTCGCAACCTCTCGATCGCGGCGCTCGTCGCGGCGCTGATCCTCGGAGCGGCGATGCTGCTCGCACCTGCAGCCGACGCCGGCAAGAAGGGCAACAAGCCCGGCAAGCCGAGGCTCGTCGTCTCGAGCCTCGACTCGCCGCCGGCGACGGTCGAGGCCGGAACGTCCTTCGAGGTCAACGGGACGGTCGCGAACCGGGGCAAGGGCACGGCGACGGGCGGCAAGGTCATCGATCGAGCTTGGCCAACGGCTCCTCACGGGCTGACATCGGCTCGGCGCCGCTGTCGAAGATCAAGGGCGGCAAGGAGAAGGCCTTCTCGCTGACCGCGCAGGTTCCGGCGACGCTGAGCTCCCCGGCAGACGATCCCTTCACGCTCCAGGCATGCGTCCTGAAGAGCGGTACGAAGGGCCGCAAGCGCTGCAAGTCGGCCGACGGCAAGGTCGCGGTGACCGCTCCGGTCACCCCGCCACCCCCGGCCCGACCTTCACGCCCGGGCACCCGCACGCTGAACGACCCCTACTTCCCGCAGATCGGCAACGGCGGCTACGACGCCCAGCACTACCGGATCGCCATCGACTACGACCCGTCGACGAACACCTTCAACGAGGGGACGAGCACGACGGTCGACGATCAAGGCGACGCAGAACCTCTCGGAGTTCTCGCTCGACTTCCAGCAGGACCTGCGGTCTCGCGCGGTGACGATCGACGGCACCCCGGCGGCCTCCTTCCAGCAGGTCGACGCGACGCCGGAGTTCGGCGCCGGCATCCCAGACGTCACCCAGCCCGCGAAGCTCGTCGTCACCCCGGCGAGCGGGATCACCGACGGCTCGACGGTCGACGTCAAGGTCTCCTACGCGGCACGTCCCGAAGGAGATCACCGACGCCGACGAGTCCTTCGAGGGCTGGGTCCGCTCCTGCCGCCTGTCGGGCTTCACGCCTCCCTGCGACGGCGCCTACACGGTCAACGAGCCGATCGGCGTCCAGAGCTGGTTCCCGTCCAACAACGTCCCGGCGGACAAGGCGACGATCGAGACCGTCACCACGGTCCCGACCACGCACGTCGCGCTCGGCACCGGTGAGCTCGAGGGCCGGGTCACCAACGGCGACGGCACCTGGACCTGGGACTGGGACGAGGACGACCTGACGGCGCCGTTCCTGGCGACCGCGACGGTCGGCCTGTTCGACTACTCGAACAACCTCTCGTTCACCGAGAACGTGACCGGGCGGAACATCCCGATCTACAAGGCGATCGACAGCTCCAAGAACGCGACGTCGAAGAACAACTTCAACGACGAACACCGCCGCGATCCCGAACGTCATGAACTACCTGTCCGACACGTTCGGCCCGTACCCGTTCGACTCGACCGGCGCGGTCACCGACATCGCCCCCGATGTCGGCTACGCGCTGGAGAACCAGACGAAGCCGCACTACGCGTCGGGCTTCACGTCCAACGGCGTCGGCTTCAGCGCCTCGACCCAGATCCACGAGCTCTCCCACCAGTGGTTCGGCGACGCGGTCTCGCCGGCCACAGTGGACGGGAGATCTGGTTCAGCGAGGGCTGGGCCACCTACATCGAGAACGCCTACGACCCGGGCCCGCCCGCCGAGGAGGACACCGCGAACCTGCAGGACTTCTTCGACGACATCTACTCGGACGCCGGACGCCGTGCCCGGCAGCGAGTGGAAGATGCCGCCGGCTGAGCTCGGCGAGCCCTCCGACCACCGGCCCGGCGAACCTGTTCGCGGGCTTCCCGGTCTACGACCGGCCCGGCGCGATGATCATCGGCTACCGGTTCATCGTCGGCGAGGAGGCGTTCTACGAGTTCGCCAACGACATCCAGGACACGTACCGCTACGGCAACATCAGCGAGGCAGCAGTTCGTGCAGAAGGCGCTCGACCACAGCGGGCTTCACCGGCGCCGAGCTCGCCCAGCTGGAGGACTACTTCCAGCAGTGGCTGCACTCGACGACGAAGCCGGCGCTCACCCCGGCCGACTTCGTGCCCGCTAGGGCCGGGGCAGCCGGCGAAGGCCGGTTGCCACCATGGGGGCATGTCACTGACGCTCGGCGGCGGCCCCCTGGTCGCGAAGGATCCACCTCCCTCCAACTACGAGATCGACGGGCCCAAGCACCGGATCGTCTGGACCGAGTTCCCGCGCCGGGTCCGGGCTGAGCTCGGCGGCGAGACCATCTTCGACACCGACGCCGGGCCGGCTCCTGCACGAGAGCCAGATCCTGCCGGTGCTCTACGTGCCGGTCGAGGACGTCCGGATGGAGCTGCTCGAGCCGACCGAGACCAGCACCTACTGCCCGTTCAAGGGCACCGCGAGCTACTGGACGATCCGCGCGGGAGACTCGGTCGCCGAGGATGCGGTCTGGGGCTACCCCGAGCCGAACGAGGAGTCCTCATGGCTTCGCGGGCACGTCGCCTTCTACTGGGACAAGCTCGACGCGTGGTTCGACGAGGACGAGCAGGTCTTCGCCCACCTCCGCGATCCGTTCCACCGCTGCGACGTGCGGCCGACGTCGCGGCGCGTCACGGTCCAGGCCGACGGGAGCGAGCTCGCGGCGACGCAGCGGGCCATGGTGCTGTCGGAGACCGGCCTGCCGAACCGCCTCTACATCCCGCGCGAGGACGTCGCCGAAGGCGTCCTCGAACCCAGCGAGACGCGCGAGGTGTGCCCGTACAAGGGCGAGTCCACCTACTGGCACGTCCGCGTCGGCGACCGCCTCCTCGAGGATGCCGCCTGGTCCTACGAGGAGCCGTTCGACGAGGTCGGCCGGATCACCGGCCACGTCTGCTTCCGCCATGACGACGTGACAGCCGACGTGGCCGGATAGCTTTCCGGGCCACCCCGACCCATGAGGAGCTGCAGATGAGCACGAAGGCCGATTACAACGCCGAGGAGTGGGAGACCGTCGTCGACGGGCCGCCGATCGCCGGTCTGATCGTGGTCACGGCCGAGTCGGGCGGCTCGATCCGCGAGAGCCTGCAGATGGGGAAGGCATACAAGGAGGCCAAGCAGGCGCACCTCGGCCCGAATCTGATCGACGAGCTGCTCAACTCCCCGCCCGAGATCGACCCGCGCGACTACGCCGACGCCGGCGAGCTCCGCCGCCGGGGGCTCGAGCAGCTCGGCGAGGCCGTCGCCATCCTCGAGGCCAAGGGCGACCAGGACGAGGTCGATTCGTATCGCGGCTTCGTCATGGGGATCGCCGAGCGCGTCGCCCACGCCCACAAGACCGGCGGCTTCCTCGGCTTCGGCGGCCATGAGGTGAGCGAGAACGAGAAGCTCGCGCTCGAGGAGATCCGCGAGGCCATCGGCGCGCACCCGGTCCCGGACTCCGAGGAGGAGTAACCGGCGCCGGACGCTGGCGCGTGCGAGCGGTAGGGACCGCCGCGAACGGGTAGTCCTCTCGGATGAGCTCCCCAGGAACGACCCTCCCCACCCGCCGGATCGGCGACGGTCCTGACGCACTCGACGTCTCCGTCGTCGGCCTCGGCTGCAACAACTTCGGCTGGCGCCTCGACCTCGAAGGGACCCGCGCGGTGCTCGACGCCGCGCTCGGCGCCGGAATCACGCTGCTCGACACCGCCGACGTCTACGGCGGCGCCGGCGGCAGCGAGCAGCTCATGGGCGAGGTGCTCGAGGGGCGTCGCGACGAGGTCGTCCTCGCGACGAAGTTCGGGATGGACATGGGCGATGCGCCGGGGAAGCCCGGCGCCGCGCCCGGCTCGCGCGACTACATCCGCTGGGCGGTCGAAGGATCGCTGCGGCGGCTTCGCACCGACCGGATCGACCTCCTCCAGTACCACACGCCCGACGGCGTCACCCCGATCGCCGACACGCTGGAGGCGCTGAACGAGCTCGTCGCCGAGGGCAGCGTCCGCCAGATCGGCTGCTCGAACTTCGACGCGGCCCAGCTCGAGGAGGCCGACGGCATCGCCCGCGAGCGCGGCCTCGCCCGCTTCGTCTCCCTGCAGAACGAGTACTCGCTGCTCGAGCGCTCGATCGAGGCCGAGGTCCAGCCGAAATGCGAGGAGCTCGGCGTCGCGATCCTCCCCTACTTCCCGCTCGCCAGCGGCCTGCTCTCCGGCAAGTACGGACGCGACCAGGAGCCTCCCGACGGCGCCCGCCTCCGCGGCCGCGAGACCGTCGGCACCGCCGGCTCAGTTCGACGTGATCGAGGGGCTCGGCCGAGTTCGCCGAGAAGCGCGACATCGGGATGATCGACGTCGCGATCTCAGCCCTCGCCGCGCAGCCGGCCGTCGCCTCCGTCATCGCCGGAGCGACGAAGCCCGAGCAGATCGAGGCGAACGTGGCCGCGGTCCGCTGGGAGCCGAGCACCGACGACCTCGCCGAGATCGACCGGATCGCGCCGAGCCCGCGCTAGGGGCCGACCGGGATCGCTCGCTCGACCCGGGTCGGGCGTGCGCCGTCAGGCCGGATGTTCAACCGGAACTTCCCTTCGAGCGCCCCGCGTCTCCGCAGGTCCGAGCGCTGCTCGCGCCCGATCGCCAGCGAGACGAGCTGCAGGTCGCGCGCGTTGCCGTAGCGGGCTGACTTCGCGTACCTGAGCCGTCCGGGCGCGGAGCCCTTGCGGCCGAGCACGGAGCCCGAGCGGACCTGGCACTTCCTCCGGCAGATGACCACCATCGCCGGCGCCCGTCCGTAGTCGATGAGGTCGTCGCGGTTGAGCTCGTCGCGAGCCCACACGGATGCGCCTCCCCGCGTTCTCACCTTGTCGACGGCGGTCGTTCCGAGCGCCTTCTGCGCCGCTCGCATCTCGCTCTTGCGATCGATCCCGACCGGCGGGATCGAGATCGGCGGCGGCAGCGTGATCTCGGGGAATGGCGTCGGCTCCGGCAGCGGCTCGCGGACGTCCATCTCGAGCGTCAGCTTCATGCCCTCGCCGATCCCGTCGGTGATCGTCACGACCATGCAGTCGTAGCCGAGGTAGCCGGGGTCGGAGAGGTACGGGATCTGGATGTCGTAGCTGCCGAAGCGGCTCGGCGTGACGATCGCGGGCGATGCGATGCCGTGGAGCGGTGGCTTCTCCATCACCACGAACAGCGGGTCGCCGTCTTCGTCGTCGCATTCGAGGCGGAACGTCCCCGGAACACCGCTGTACATGCCGCCGCTGCTCCAGCCGCAGCCGCCTCCTGAGTTGGCCGGCGGAAGGCGCGGGGTCATCTCGATCTGGCCCTCGGGCGGAGTCGCCGAGCGGCGTGCGCGCGGTCAGGCCGAACCGGTCCGGCGTCAGAAGCTGGAGCAGCGGAGCGTAGGTCGCGTCGATCCACGTCTCGTTCCCCCACCAGCTCTTCGAGGCAGGTTTGACGTCCATCGACAGGAGCCCGAGCTTGGGCGGCGTCGTGAGGTCGACCGTCATGTCGTCGCCGTCCTCGTCGACGCATAGAAGCGGGAAACGCCTCGGGATCCCGGGGCGGGAGTACACGTTGAAGACCTTCTGCCCGCTCGACCAGGAGCTCGTGCGGCACTCGGGCGCGCGATTGACCAGCGGCCCGACCGTCGCCTTCAGGATCCCGTTCTCGCCCCGTGCGCCGAGGATGTCGGTCCCCCAGACCGGGGCCTCCTCGACCCCGCTGAACGTCGCGGTTCGGTAGTACCAGTTGGAGTTGTTGTCGCCGGCGGCGACCTTCATCGGCGATTCGGAATGCGTGCCGGGAGGTCCACCGCGGATCGTGAACGGGTCGTTCTCCGGGTCCCAGCAGTAGGGGTGGAAGAAGAGGTCGACCGGTCCGCTCCCGTCCGAGCGTTGAATGACCTCGTCCCCCTCGCAGACCGGTGGGCGATTCTGATCCACCGGAATGGCTTCGATCGGGATCGTCTGGTCCTGGGAACCCTCCGGGCCGGTGAGCGTCAGCACGACGGAGTCGTTGCGGGGTGCGTCCTCCTCGAGGTCGATGTCGAACTCGATGCCTCGATACGACCAGGTGATGTTGTCCACCGTCCCGCCGGCCGGCTGCCGGAGCACCGTCGCGCCGATGACGTCGAGGCATTGGACGGAGACCCTGAACTCGTAGCCGGGCCGGGCGTTGACGCGCGGGTAGTAGCAGTAGGGAACTCCGCAGGCGCGCTCGCAATCGGCGGAGTCGACGGTGCCCGCGGCCGCAGGTGCAGCCGCTGCGTCGGCCTCTGCCGGGCCGGCGGCGATCGCAGCGGGAGCCAGCGCGCACAGCAGCGCTCCCACCAGCAGGACCAGCGCGCCCGAGATCAACCCCCTTCCCATCCGGCGGCGAATCTAGATCACGTCGACCGCCCACCGCAACGGTCACTCGTTGCCGGTGTCCGCCTACCCCTCAACCTCGGTGCCGTAGTAGACCTCGGTCCGGTGGATCTGCCCGTCCGCCACGCGGTGGTACTCGACGTTGCGGAACCTGCTGCCGTCCTCGCGGGTGGCGAGGTAGCGGACGAGCACGTTCCCGTCCTCGTGCAGGAGCTGCTCGATCTCGAAGCCGGCGATCAGCTTGCTGTTGGGCCAGCAGATCTCGAAGTAGGCGTCGCGGTCGAGGTTCGGGTCGTCGGGGCTCCCGAAGCGTGTAGTCGTCGGCGGCGGCGTCCTCCATCTTCTGCCGGTCGTTGTCCCGGTAGGCCTCGTAGGCGCTCCGGATCAGCTCGTCGATGTCTTGGTCCGCGTCGGTCATCGGGCTTCCTCTCGTGGCTGGCGGTCTCCCTCCCTTACCCGGAAGCTGGTATTCAGCCCTGCATGAGCGATCTCTTCTCAGTCAAGGGCAAGGTGGCCGTCGTGACCGGCGGCAGCCGCGGGATCGGCGAGATGATCGCCGCGGGCCTGCTCGACGCCGGCGCCAAGGTCTACATCTGCAGCCGCAAGGCCGACGAGCTGAGCGCAGCCGCGGCGCGCCTCTGCGAGTTCGGTGAGGTCGAGTCCCTCGCGGTCGATCTCAGCACGCCCGAGGGGATCGCCGAGCTGACCGCACTGGTGGCCGATCGCGAGCAGGGGATCGACGCGCTCTTCAACAACGCCGGCGCCAACTGGGGCGCGCCGCTCGAGGAGTTCCCGGAGTCGGGCTTCGACAAGGTGCTCGACCTGAACGTCAAGGGCGTGTTCCTGCTGACCCAGGCGATGTTGCCGCTCCTGCGCGCCGCCTCGAGCGACGGCGACCCGAGCCGCGTGATCAACATCGGCAGCATCGACGGCCTGCGGGTCCCGCCCAAGGGGATGAACAACTTCTCCTACAGCGCGAGCAAGGCGGGGGTCCACATGCTGACCCACTCGATGGCCGCCGAGCTGGCGCCGGAGGTCCTCGTCAACGCGATCGCGCCCGGCCTCTTCGAGTCGAAGATGACCAAGACGCTCCTCGCCGCCGGAGCCGACGAGGTGGGCCGGCACCTGCCGCTCGGCCGGATCGGCAACGCCGAGGACATCGCCGGGATCTCGATCTACCTGACCAGCCGCGCGAGCGCCTACGTCACCGGGACCGTGATCCCGGTCGACGGCGGCGTCAGCAACCGCTGAGGGTTCGCGGCTCCCCTAGGACCCTTCGGCGAGGTACTCGCCGAGGTGGTCGAAGACGCCGTTCCAGCCGCCCCGGTGAGAGACCACCGTCGCCGCGTCGAGGAGGTTGCTGTGGCTGAAGCTGACGGTCGTCCCGCCGGCGACCTCATGGAAGTCGATCTGGATCAGCGTCTTGCGGGTCTCGTGGTCCCAGGTCCAGGTGAAGGCGAGCCGGCGCGGCCGGTCGACCTCGGTGTAGAGGCCGCCCCCGCCGTAGTCCTCGTCCTTGTCGGGGTTGTGCATCGTCACGTGGATGCGGCCGCCGACCCGTGCGTCGACCTCGGCCTCGGCGGTCTCCCAGTTGCTCTCGACCCGCCACCAGCGCTTGACGACCTCGGGGCTGGTCCAGGCGTCGAAGACGGCTTCGGCGGGAGCGTCGAAGGTCCGTTCGATCGTGAGGTTCAGGTCATCCATCGTGCTCGTCACGGTGGCGGCGCAGGCTGACGGCCAACCATACGCGCACGCCCGCGACGCTCGCGCCCATTCCGGCCAGCGCCGGAAGCATCTCCTCGAGCGGGAAGCCGCCGACGTGCGCGAGGGAGATCACGCTGCCTCGTAGCGGTCGTGGTAGTTCCACCAGCCGTACGGGTCCGTCTGCGGATAGCCCTCCGGGGAGTCCTCCCACTTCTCCTGCCGCCCGAGCGGAGTGATGTCGAGGTAGCTCCAGGTCGTGCCGAGCCCCTCGTCGCCGCGACCGTCCACGAAGTAGGTGCGGAAGATCTGGTCGCCCTCGCGGATGAAGACGTTGTGCCCGTGCCACTGATCGACGCCGAAGTCGGCGTCCCAGTCGTCGGTGATCGTGTACCAGGGGATGAGATCCCAGCCCTGTCGCTTCTTCAGATCAGCGATCTGCTCCTGGGAGCCGCGCGAGGCGAAGGCGAGCGTCGTGTCCCGGCCGGTCAGGTGCGCGGGATGCGCGACCTGGTCGGCGACCATCGAGCAACCGCCGCAGGCACGCTCCGGGAACTCGGCGTCGCCGATCGTCGTCGTGATCCCCTCCTCGTAGAACGCCCGGTAGACGATCAGCTGCCGGCGGCCTGCGAACAGGTCGTGGAAGCTCAGCTGACCGTCGGGGCCCTCGAAGACGTAGTCCTTCTCGACGGCCTGCCAGGGCATCCGCCGTCGCTCAGCGGCGAGGGCATCGCCCGCCCGGGTGTGCTCCTTCTCCCTGACCAGCAGCTCCTCGCGGGCCTTCGTCCATTCGTCCTTGCTCACGACGGGTGGCGTGTTCATGCGTTCTCCTTCAGGTAGTCGTCGACGACGTCGAACATGCGCGTCCAGATGGCGCGCTGCTGATCCATCCAGTCGGTTGCCTCGCCGAGCGCCGCGGGGTCGAGCCGGAGCCGGTGGTTCCGGCCCTCGATCGACCTCGTCACGACGCCCGTCTCCTCCAGCACCTTCAGATGCTTGGAGATGGCGGGCTTGGAGACCCCGAAGCCGGCGGTTGCGTCACCAACCGTGGCCGGTCCCAGGGCGAGGCGCTCGACGATGCCCCGGCGAATGGGGTGCGAGAGCGCCTTGAATGGATCGTTAACCATGTGGTTAACGATAGCGGATCGTGCCCGGAACGCAAACGTGCCGCGGCACCGAACCCTGGGGTCCGGTGTGCCGCCGGCTCGGTACCGCAGGTCTGAGTTCGGCGGACTACGCGGCGGTAGCTCCGGCCTCGGCCACCTGGTGCTTGCCCTCGGCGAACTCCTCGACGATCTTGTCGCAGAAGGCCGGGAGGTCATCGGGGTTGCGGCTGGAGACGAGGCCCTGGTCGACCACGACCTCCTCGTCGACCCAGTTGCCGCCGGCGTTGACGATGTCGGTCCTGATGCTCGGGTACGACGTGATCTTCCGATCGCGGACCAGATCGGCCTCGACCAGGGTCCACGGGCCGTGGCAGATCACGCCGATCGGCTTGCCCGTCTTGGCGAAGTCCTGGAGGAACGAGATGACGTCCTCCTCGACCCGGAGGTTGTCCGGGTTGACCACGCCGCCCGGCAGGACGATGCCGTCGTAGTCGTCGATCGAGGCGTCGCTGATCGCCTTGTCGACCGTGTACTTCTCGGACTGGTTGATGTCCTCGTTCATCGACTGGATCTCACCGGTCTCGATCGAGAGCAGCTCGGTCTCGCCGCCTGCGTTCTCGACCGCCTTGCGGGGCTCCACCAGCTCGACTTCCTCGACGCCGTCGGCCGCGATGAACGCGATCTTCTTGCCGTTCAGGTCATCTGCCATGACTCTGCTCCTTCGATTGCTTTCGCTCTCCCGCTGCCCGATGAGGAGCGCCAATAACGTCGGCGATCCCGCCGAACGTCCCTGAGCGGGGCCTATGCACCCCGGCGCGGGACGTTCGATGGAAGACCCCGGGCCTCAGGCAGGCAGCGGCGCGGCCGGCGTGCGCGCGATCGAGAGCGCGGCCACGGCCAGGCGCACCGAGGGCGGGAACCGCTCGTCGGGCGGGTCGCTCGCCTGGAGCTCGCCCGTGCGCCGCAGGAGCTCCTCGACGCGGCGGATCAGCTCCGCGTCCTCGTCCTCGTCCCTCACGTCGCAGGCCAGCAGCGCGAGTGAGACGAGCTCGTCGTGCTCGCCCTCGTAGAGGGCCGCGCCCATCGCGGCGGTGAGGTGGGAGACCACCCGCTCGAGGTGCGGATGCGGGCGCTCGGTCTCGCCCGGCGGCCGGTCGAAGACGGCGAGGTCCTCCCCGGCCAGCAGCCGCTCCATCTGCCCGCCCGCGATCGAGCGCAGCGCCTCCGGCCCGACGCCGACCTGGATCGCGTAGCGGAGCTGCATGACCGCCGAGGTGAGCGGGCGGCCGTACGGCGCATCGCTCGCCCAGACGATCTGGCCGGACGGGACGAGGGTGAAGAGCGCGATCAGGTCGCCGGGGCTCCACCACGAGGTGTCGATCAGCAGGTTCGGGTGATCGCGGCAGCTCGTGCCAGAGCCAGGCGAGGTCGGAGACCGCGGCGTGGGCGAGGATCAGGCGGGCGTCGGGGTACTTCTCGGCGAACCGCAGGGCGTTGCGGCCGAGCGCCGGGATCCCGCGACCGGCGTGGATCAGCACCGGCGCACGATGCTCGTCCGCGAGCGCGACGAGGCCCTCGACCGCCGGCTCGTCGAGCGCGAACTGCTCGGCTCGCGGGTGCAGCTTGATCCCGCGGGCTCCGGCGTCGAAGCAGCGACGGGCCTCCTCGACGGCACCGCTGGCGCGGATCGACCCGGCAGTAGGCGACGAGCCGGCCGTCGCTCTCGGCCGCGGCGGCGATGACCGCGTCGTTGGCGGCGGGGTAGCCATCGGGCTCGTGCATCGGGAAGACGGAGGCGCGGGCGCCGAGGGGCTCCAGCCCGTGGAGCAGCTCGGCGGCGGTCTGCTTCAGCCCGTCGGGGTCGTTCTGGCCGATGTGGGTGTGTGCGTCCCAGATGCCGAACTCGCCGGCGTCGTTCAGGACGTCCGCGATCGGCCGCCACCACGGCAGCAGCAGGTCGTCGACTGCGTCCATCCCATCCTGCGCGCTCATCCCGGACTCCACGCTATTGGCCGACGCCGCGGACGAGCCGCGTGACGGCCTCCTCGAGCAGCTCGGGCGACGTCCCGGCGTTGAGGCGGACGAACCCCTCGCCGCCGCGGCCGAACTGCGTCCCGGGGCTGAGCGCGAGCCGCCCGCGCTCGAGGATGACCGCGGCCGGGTCGGGCCCGAGGTCGTAGGCGCTCAGGTCGATCCAGGTCAGGTAGCCGGCCTCCGGCTCGACGTAGCGCGCTTCGGGCAAGCGGTCGGCGAGGAGCTCCCCGAGCAGCCGCCGGTTCCCGTCGAGGGTGACGATCAGGGAGTCGAGCCAGGCGTCGCCCTCGGCGTAGGCGGCCTCCGCCGCGAGCAGCCCGAAGTGCCCGCAGTGGCGGGCGAAGAACGAGAGCCGCTCGGCCGCCTCGCGCGCGGGCCCCTCGGCGGTGACGATCTGCGCGCAGCCGAGCCCCGCGAGGTTGAAGGCCTTCGATGCGGAGACGAGCACGATCCCGCGGGCGGCCGCCTCGGGGGAGACGGCCGTGAACGGGATGTGCTCGGCGCCCGGGAGCGTCAGCGCGGCGTGGATCTCGTCCGAGAGGATCCAGGCGTCGTGGGCCGCCGCCATGGCCGCCAGCCGCTCGAGCTCCCCTCGTCGGGCGACCGCGCCGGTCGGGTTGTGCGGGTTGCAGAGGAGGACGGCTCGCGCGCCCGCGGCGAGCGCCCGCTCGATCCCGTCGAGGTCGAGCTCGCGGCCGCCGGCGAGCGGCACCTCGACGACCCGCCGCCCCGCCTCCGGGATCAGGCTGAAGAACGGGTGGTAGACGGGCGGCGTGATCACCACCCCCTCCCCCGGCTCCGTGAGGACTCCCAGCAGGTCGCCGAGGCCCGCGACGACGTCGTTGGTGGTGATCACCGCGTCGGCATCGATCGACCAGGACATGCGGCGCTCGAGGAAGCCGGCGAGCTCGGCGCCGAGGCGGCTGGCGGCCGGGTTGGCGTAGCCCGTGTCGCCCTCGGCGACCGCCCGGGCCAGCGCGGCGCGAATCGGGGCGGCGAGCTCGAAGTCGGTCTCGGCGACGAACGCCGGCAGCACGTCGGGCTCGTACATCGTCCACTTGGCGCTGCGGCGCTCCCGCAGACGCTCGAGCGGGAGGGCGTCGAGCCCGCCGGTCAAGACGGGGAGGGCACCGGCGGCGCCTCGGCTTCCACCGCTCCCGCCTCGGACGGTTCGAGGTGGAAGGCCTCAGCCAGCAGCTCCTGGGAGCGCACGCGATCGTCGAAGGAATGGACGTTGGTCATCGCCATCAGCTCATCGGCTCCGCTCAGCGAGAGCATCTCGTCGAGTCGCTCACGCACCGTCGACGGCGCGCCGGTGACCATCCGCTCGTTCGGCTTCGGCCCGCCCTCCGGGATCGGTCCCTCCTCGGCGAGCGCGTCCTCGACGCTCGGCAGCGGCGTCGGCGCGCCTGAGCGCAGGCGCCGGAAGGCGACGCGCGAGGGCGCGGCGAGCTCGTAGGCGCGTTCGTCGGTGTCGGCGACGATGACGGCGGTCGCGAGGATCGACTGGGGCTCCTCGAGAAGCTCCGAGGGCTGGAACTTCTCCCGGTACATCCGCAGCGCCGACGTCGCGAACTCCGGGCTGATGTGCGCGGCGAAGGCGAAGCCGAGCCCGGCGGCTGCGGCGAGCTGAGCCGAGTAGTCGCTTGACCCGAGCAGGGTGATCGGGGGCAGCGGCGCCTCGAACGGGGCGGCCTTGACGTGCGTGAAGGGGTGGTTCTCGGGCCACGGCCGGATGCCGGAGAACGCGAGGAGCTCTCCGAGCTGCTCGGGGAGGTCGCTGGCGGTCATCGCCTCGCGGCTGCGGCGGAGCGCCATCGCGGTCATCTGGTCGGTCCCGGGCGCGCGGCCGATCCCGAGGTCGATCCGGTCGGGGAAGAGCGCGGAGAGCACCTTGAACTGCTCGGCCACCCGCAGCGGGCTGTGGTTGGGGAGCATCACGCCGCCCGAGCCGACCCGGATGCGCTCCGTCGCGGCGGCGACCTGGCCGATCATCAGCTCCGGCGAGGAGCTCGCGACCATCGCGCCGCCGTGGTGCTCGGCGAGCCAGAAGCGGTGGTAGCCGAGGCGGTCGGCGCGCCGCGCGAGCTCGATCGTGTCGCGCAGGGCCTGGCCCTCGCTCGAGCCGGCGGCGACGGGAGAGAGGTCGAGGACGGAGACCTTGGGCATGCCTCAACGGTAGCGAGGGCGTTGCCTCGCCAGCCTTGGGCGGCCCCGGGCATGGGGTGGGTCGCCCGGGCCTCGCCGCTAGGCAGCCGTGGCAAGGCCTGGGCGGCCCCGGGCATGGGGTGGGTCGCCCGGGCCTCGCCGCTAGGCAGCCGTGGCAAGGGTTCACGCGCTGGCGGCAGGGAGCGCGGCTCGTGAGTGCCCGGTCGACCCACCCCATACCCGGGGCCGCCTGGTTGGCGCCTCCGGTGGGGATTTGCTCCGGATTAAAGGTGGAGTGAAGTCACACAGGAAGCGGTTTCGCGGGGGCTCCACCCGGGCACTTGAACCCTGTAGCGCGTGAGGCTTCCACTGCCCGCGCGCCAGTTGTCTTGGGCCGGCACGGCCCGCTAGCGGAAGGTGAAACTTTGAGCGAGAACGAGAACGAGGAACGGACGACCGGCGGCATCGCCGGCAAGGTGATCGGCAAGGCCAAGGAAGCGGTCGGCGAAGCGCTGGACCGCGACGACCTGTCCCGTGAGGGCCGGCTGCAGCAGGCCCAGGCCGAGACCGAGGTCGAGGCCGCCGAGCGCGACGCCGAGGCCGAGCGCCGCGAGCAGGAGGCAGAGCTCGAGGCCGAGAAGGTCGCGACGCGTGCCGAGCTCGAGGAGACCCGAGCCGAAGTCGAGGCAGAGCGCAAGGAGGCCGCGGCCGAGAGCGAGCAGGAGCGCGCCGAGGACCAGGCCGAGCGCAAGGCCGAGCAGCAGGCCGCTCAGGCCGATGCCGACGCCCAGGACGAAGCCGAGAAGGCTCGCCTCGAGGAGACCCAGGCGAACCAGGAGCGCGCCGCGGAGCTCAAGCTCGCGTCGACGCTCGAGCAGGAAGCAAGGCAGGCCGAAGCCAAGGCCGACGCCATCGACCCCAAGGAGAAGAACTGATGATCAAGGACGCATCGAGGACCGCCGTCGACACCTACCTGAAGGTGGTTCGCAAGCCCGCTGACGCGGTGCTCAACCGCGCCCAGGGCGATCGCGCCAAGTCCCTCGCCCACCGCCTCGACCGCGTTGATGCGGCCGCTCGCGCCGCGGCCGGAACGGCGCTGAGGGATCCGGCTCTGCAGGAGGACGCCCGGAACCGCCGCGAGGCGATCGACGAGCGGGAGCGGGCCGACCGCCTGCGCTCGGTCGCGACCGAGCATGCGGAGCAGGCGCAGGAGAAGGCCGAGCAGGCCACCGACGACGCCCAGGAGCGCCGCAAGAAGGCCACTCAGGCCGCCGAGCGCCGGAAGAAGCAGGCTCGTGAGAAGAAGGAGCGCGAGGCGAAGCAGGCCGCTGAGCAGGCTGCCGAGAAGGAGGAGAAGGCACGTAAGGACGCGGCCGCGAAGAAGGCGAAGGCCAAGAAGCAGACCAAGCGAGCCAAGGTGACCCAGCTCGAGAAGAAGGAGCAGGCCCTGGCGAAGAAGGAGGCTGCGGTCAACGCCAAGGCCGAGTCCGATCGCCTCGCTGAGGCAGCCGCGAAGGCGAAGGCCGACCGCAAGAAGGAGAACTAGACCCGAGCGGTCGCGAGCGCCATGTTCGTCTTCTTCTCGAACCGGCTCGGGTGCTTCGGCTCCCTGATGCTCTCCCTCGCGCTCACCGTGATCCTGATCGCCGTCCTCAGCCTGCTGCGCTGAGGACGGCTCAGGAGAGGCTCGAGAGGGCGAACGCGACCGCGAAGCCGAGCACGGTCACAAGGCCGGCCGGCCGGCCCGCCTCGCGCGTCGCGTCGGGGATCATCGAGTCGATCAGCATCACGAGCAGCGCGCCGCCCGCGAAGCCGTTGACGATCGCGCGCAGCTCGTCCCCGGTGACGTCGGCGATCGCGTAGCCCACGACTGTCGCGATCAGGCAGATGGCGGCGACCGAGATCCACAGCCCCATCACGCGGCGGCGGGTGGCGCCGGCCTCGCGCATCTGATTCGCCGAGCCGACCGCCTCCGGCAGGTTCGAGACGAAGATGGCCACGATCAGCCCGACCGATACGCCCGCTCCCCCGGCGAGGCCGATGCCGAGCACCATCTGCTCGGGGATCCCGTCGAGGAACGCTCCCAGCGCCAGCGAGGTGCCGGCGCCCGAGCTCTCGCTCGCGTCGGGCTCACGACCGGCCCGGCCGCGCCCCTTCTCCTCCCGATTGGAGACCATGCCGTCGGCGACGTAGTACGTGAGCGCGCCGACACCGAGGCCGAGCGCGACCCACCCGAGACCACCGAGGTCGGTGCCCTCCTCGACGAGCTCGAAGCTGACGGCGCTGATCAGAGCGCCGGCACCGAAGGCGAGAACGACCCCGGTCTGGGTGGGGGACCAGTCGCGGGCGTAGGCCAGGGCAACCCCGATCACCAGCGAGGACGCGGCGAGTGCTCCCCATCCGATCGCGGCTGCCATGACGACGAGCCTATTCCGCGTTGGCCGGGCCGGGATCTCTGGCATGGTGTCCGGCTCGATGGCGGCGATCGAGCTCAAGCAGGTTGTGAAGACGTTCGGGGAGATCCGGGCGGTCGACGGGCTCGACCTCGAGGTCGACGATGGCGTCTGCCTCGGGCTCCTCGGCCCCAACGGCGCCGGCAAGTCGACCACGATGAAGCTCCTGACCGCGCAGGCGATCGCCGACTCCGGAACCCTCCGGGTGCTGGGCTACGACCTGCCTGAGCGGTCGAAGGAGGCGCGCGCCGAGATGGGCGTGGTTCCCCAGCTCGACAACCTCGACATCGACGTCACCGTCGAGGACAACCTCCGGATCTTCGCGCGGCTCTATCGCGTCCAGGACATCGGCGCAGCCGTGGATCGCGCGCTCGACATCTCCCGGCTCCAGGACCGCCGCGGCGACGCCGTCGACGAGCTCTCGGGCGGGATGCGGCGCCGGCTGCTGGTCGCGCGCGGGCTCGTCCACGATCCGAAGCTGTTCCTCCTCGACGAGCCGACGGTCGGCCTCGATCCTCAGATCCGCGCCGAGGTCTGGGACCTGATCGAGGAGCTGCGCGCCCGGGGAACGACGATCCTGATGTCGACCCACTACATCGAGGAGGCCGAGCGCCTCGCCGACGAGATCGCCCTCATGTCCGAGGGCAGGGTCATCGCCCGCGGCACGCCCTCCGATCTGATCACCGAGTACGCGGGCCGCGACACGGCCGAGATCTACGCGCCGCCCGAGCGCCGGGCCGAGATCCGCGCCGTCGCCCAGGAGGCCGGGCTCGAGGTCCGCGCCGCCGGCCCTGCGATCGCGATCGTCGGCTCGGAGAAGGCGGCGAACGGGATCGTTCCCGACGACGCCGTGATCCGCCCCGCCTCGCTCGAGGACGTCTTCGTGATGCTCACCGGCGAGGAGCTGGAATGAGCGGCGCCGAGCAGGCCCCCCGCGAGACGGATGCGGCGGCTGGAGCCCGCGGCGATCGCCGGGGTGATGAGCCGCGAGGTGGCGAACTTCCGGACGTTCTGGAAGAGCACCGCGTTCTCGAGCACGGTCGAGCCGATCGTCTACCTGCTGGCCTTCGGGCTCGGCCTCGGCGCCACGGTCGTCGATCAGGTCGACGGGCTCGACTACGTCCAGTTCGTCGGGACCGGGATGGTCGCGACCGCGGTGATCTTCTCGTCGGTCTTCCCGGCGATGTTCGGCACCTTCGTCAAGCACCGCTTCCAGAACACCTACGACGCGATCCTCGCCGCCCCCGTCGACGTCGAGGAGCTGGTCACCGCCGAGATGCTGTGGATCGGTGTCCGCGCCGGCGTCTTCGGCTGCTTCCCGCTCATCGTGACGATGTTCTTCGGGCTCGATCCCTCCTGGGGAATGCTGCTCGTCCCGCTCTTCTGCCTGATCACCTCGCTCGGCTTCGCGGGCTTCGGCATCGCGGTCGCGGGGACGGTCGCCAAGATCGACCAGTTCAACTACGTGACGACGCTCGTCGTCACCCCGCTGTTCCTCGTCGCGGGAACGTTCTTCCCGATCGACGGCCTACCCGAGTGGGCGCAGGTCGCCGCGCAGTTCAACCCCCTGCACCAGCTCGTGGAGCTCGTTCGCGGCGCGTGCTTCGGCTTCGAGTGGAACGACCTGCTGCGGATCGCCTTCCTGCTCGTCTTCGCGGCGATCACCTGGCGGCTTGCGATCCGCCAGCTGACCAAGCGCCTGATCGCCTAGAACGACGAACGGCGGCCCATGAGGCCGCCGTTCGGTCGTGTGCACCAGTTCTTCTGGTTGCGTCAGGTCTTCGATTCGAGGTCCGCCGCCTCGGCGCGCTTCTGGGAGGCCTCCTCTTCCTTCTGGGCGGCCTCGTCCTTGGCCTCGCCCTTGCGCTCCTCCTTGCGACCCTGCTGCTTGGTGTCAGCGTCGCCGGTGAGGTCACCTGCGGCCTGCTTCGCGCGGCCGGTGATCTTGTCCGTGATTCCCATTCTGTGCTCCTTCTCTTGCTCTCCTATGAAGATTCCCGCTGAGCAATTTCACAAACACCAGCGGTCCGGGCTCCGGACTGCCGCTCAACGACGTCTGTCGGAGGCGTGCTTGACGCACAACGTGCTCTCGGGGGCGATCCGGAGGCGCGGCGGCGGGATCGGGTCGCCGCACTCGTCGCAGATCCCGTAGGTGCCCTCGTCGAGCTTCTCGAGCGCGCGGACGATCCGAGCCTCGATCGCGTCGAGAGAGCCGGCGACCCCGACGTCGGTGATCCGGCTGATCGCCTCGGTGGTGCCGTCGCCGATCCGCTTGCCGAAGCTGATCGCCGACCCGCGCTCGGGGGGCTTCTTCAGCTCCGCCTCCTTGCCGCGCAGCTCGGCGAGGCGGGCGCGCAGCGTGGCCTCGACCTCGGTCAGGTCGGGCGGCTCCTCGGTGTCGGGTTGACGCTGGGTCATGGTTCATCCTCCCCTACCCGGTGGGGAGCGTCCGCCACCGTCGTCCGATGCGTCGCTTCAAGCTCATCCGTCAGCCGACCCGTCCCGCGCCGCGCCGCCGGGCCGCCCCGCGGAGCCGGCCGACGTCGCGGCCCGCCCGCTACTACCTGGCGGCGGGCATCGACCTGCGCGCCGAGGCCGAGCGGCTGTGCCGGCTCGAAGCCCTGGGAGGCGAGAGCGGGCCGCTGGTCCGCCGCCCGCCCGAGCTGACCGTCCGCCGCGCGTCGAAGCGGCCCCGGAGCCGGATGGGGTTCGCGATCCCCGACCAGCACCGGCTCTCGGTGACGGTCTACCCCGGGATCAAGCGCGGGGACCTCGAGGAGACGCTGCTCCACGAGCTCGTCCATCTCGCCGTCGGGGCCGCTCCCGGCGGTCGCCGATGGCACGGCCGCGAGTTCTCCGAGACCCTGCGCCGGGCGATGGCCGAGGCCTACGGGGTCCGCGGCGTGCGCCCGGCGAACACCTACCACGGGGTCTACGCCGCGGCGCTCGAGCGGATCCACGCGAGGGAGGCCGCGCTGGCGGCCCAGGGCGTCCACCCGGATCAGCTGGAGCTGAGCGCGTAGCCACCGTCGAGTGGCAGGAATCGGAACCACCAGTTCCGATATCCGCCACTCGGTGACGAAACCGGGCCCTTCAGCCCCGCGGCCGTCCCAACCTGATCGGGCCCTTCGCCTCGACCGGGTCCACGGCCTGCCCCTTCTGCGTCACCTCGAGCTCGCCCCTCCCCACCATCTCCCTTCGCCGCCTCCCGGACCAGCGGCATCAGCTCCCGGAAGCCGTCGTCGCCGCCGAGTTGCCGGGCCGCCTCCGACGGGCAGATCGTCTTCCCCTCGTCCCGCTGGGCGAGCAGCTCGGAGATCGCGCGCTCGGCATCGTCGCGGTCAGGCTTCGCAGCGGTCATCTGGGACCGAACCTACCCCCACCGATACGGTGCAACCGATGGCCGCACCGACCGCACCTCTGCTCGTCGTCGACACCCCCTCGATGCTCTACCGCGCCTTCTTCGCCCTGCCGAAGACGATCAAGGGGCAGATCGGCGGCAAGAAGGGCTCGGTCAACGCGCTGCTCGGCACCGCGAACCTGATCCTGCGCGAGATCGAGCAGCACTCGCCGCGCGCGGTGGTCCTCTGCTTCGGCCCCGACGCCGCGGCCTACCGGGTCGAGATGCTTCCCGCCTACCACGCCGACCGACCGCCGATGCCTGACGAGCTCGGCCCCCAGTTCGCGGCCTGCCGCGACATCTTCCCCCGCTTCGGCTGGCAGATCGCCGAGAGCGACGACCTCGAGGCCGACGACCTGCTCGGCTCGCTCGCCGAGGTCGAGACGAAGGCCGGCGGCAAGACGCTCGTGATGACCGGCGACCGCGACATGTTCCAGACGGCGAGCGAGGACGTCACCGTTCTCTACGTCTCGACCGGCAAGCAGGGAGGCCAGCTGGTCGGCCCCGCCGAGGTCAAGCAGCGCTACGGGATCCCGCCTGAGCTGGTCCCCGACTTCATCGCGCTGCGCGGCGACCCCTCCGACGGCATCCCCGGCGGGAAGGGGATCGGGGAGAAGACCGCCGCCGACCTGCTCAAGCGCCACGGCTCCCTCGACTCGGTGCTCGACAACGCGATCCGCGAGGCGACCCCGCGACTGCGGGGGACGCTCACCACCCAGCGCGAGGAGCTCCTCGGCTTCCGCGAGATCGCCCGCCTCCAGGACGCGAAGGTGAAGCGGCCCAAGGACCGCCCCACCGACTTCACGGAGGCGGCGAAGGCCGCGCGCGACTACGGGATGAACGGACTCGCCGACAGGCTGGAGAAGGCGGCCTGACCGCCTCGACCTACCTCTCCTCCCCCGGCGTCGACGGCGCCGGCACCTTCCACCGCGGCGGCAGCGGCGAGCCGATGCTGCTCGTCCACGGGATCACCGACACCTGGCGGACCTGGGAGCTGCTCGCGCCCGCTGCTGGAGCCCCACCACGACGTCCTCGCGATCACGCTCAAGGGGCACTCGGGAGGCCGCGCGCTCGGCGACGACGGCCGCGTGACCCTCGCGACCTCGTCGATGAGGCCGAGCGGGACATGGACGCCGCCGGCTTCGAGACGGCGCACCTCGTCGGCAACTCGCTCGGGGGCTGGATCGTGCTCGAGCTCGCCGCTCGGGGCCGCGCCCGCACGGTGACCGCGCTCGCCCCCGGCGGCGGCTGGGACAAGGGCAATCCGTGGGCCTACGCCACGCTCGCGAGCTTCCTCGTCAGCCGCCGCTTCCTCCAGGTCATGGGCGACCGCGGCCCTCGCCTCATGGCCCGGCCCGGCCTTCGCAAGCTGCTCCTGAACCAGCTCGTGAGCGATCCCGCGGCGATGCCCGCGCCCCTGGCCGCAGCCCTGATGCGCGGCGCGCGCGACTGCCCGGCACTCCTGCCGCTCCTCGACGAGTCGCGGGCCGAGGGCTACCCGGACCTCGGGGAGATCGACTGCCCGACTCGCATCGTCTGGGGCACGAAGGACCGGATCCTGCCGCCGACCCACCTCTCCGCCCGATTCCGGCGGATGGTTCCGCAAGCCGACTGGGTCGAGATCCCAGGGGCCGGGCACCTGCCGCAGGTCGACCATCCGCAGCGGGTTGCCGAGCTGGTGCTGGAGCTCAGCCGCTCCGCTGCCATCAGCCCGCCTAGGGCTCCCGTAGTCCTTCCGGAGTCCGGTTCGAAGGCGCTACCGCGTGAGGAACTCGTGCATCGCCTCGTGGGTCCGGTGCGAGCGCTCCATCTGCGGGACGTGGCCGCAATCGAGCTCGAGGTGGGTCGCGGCCGCGGCAGCGCCCGCTCGACGTGGCGCATGAAGGTCTTCGGGACGAGGGTGTCCTGCTCGCCCCAGACGAAGAGCGATCGGGCTCGAGCTTCTTCAACCGGGTCCAGAAGCCCTCCTCGCCGTAGGGCTCGTCCATGTAGATGTTGCGGGCGCACTCGTAGAAGGCGAACCGGCCCGGCGGGGGTCAGGTAGGCGCGAAGGAACTCGTCGACGCCGGCGGCGGTCCACCCCTGCTCGCCACCGGGGACGAGCCGGCGGACGACCGGCTCGACCGCCCAGCGGGGCGTCGGCTGCAGGTAGCCGAGGCGCGGCAGCGGCATCTGCAGCAGCCACTTCCAGGGGCGCTCCTTCAGCCAGGCGAGCGCGGGCGCGAGCAGGACGAGCTTCTCGACGCGCTCCGGATGCCGGAACCCGAGCTCGAGCGCGATCCGCCCGCCCATGCTGTTGCCGGCGAAGCTGGCCTTCTCGATCCCCAGCTCGTCCATCAGCGTCGACGACCACCTCGGAGTACCAGATGGCGTCGAAGCCGCCGGTGAACGGCTTCGACGAGTCGCCGAAGCCGGGCAGGTCGATCGCGATGACGCGGTGGCCCAGCGGCGCGAGCTCGCTCACCGTCGTCATGAAGGAGGCCTTCGTCCCGCCGAGCCCGTGGATGCAGATCAGCGGCGGCGCCCTCGCCGGCCTCGGTGACCGCGATCTCGTGGTCGGCCGTCTCGACGCGATGGAAGCGCAGGCGGCCCGGGTCGGTCTCGCCGCCGGTCGCCGCGAGGAAGCCGATGCCGAGGTGGAGGTCGTGGCGAATCGAGAGCCGCCCCTGCGAGAACGCCGCCATGCCGCCGCGGACGTCGGCGGCGATCTCGGCCCAGGTGGCGGAGTCCGCGCTGAGCTTCGCGTCGGGGCGGCCGGATGCGGGCTCGAGGCTGATCTCCGGCAGGGAGATGAGCGCGTCGAAGTCCTCGCCGTCGGTGACCTCGAGCCTGATCTTGGCCTCGCCGCCGGGAACGTCGATGTCTCCGGGGTCGAAGCGGTCGGCGAGGTCCTGCAGGACGCCGAGTGCTGTCGGCCCCGTTGCCGTGGCGGTGCTCACAGCCGCAAACGCTACCCCGCGAAGGGGCGCTCACGCACGAATGTTCGCTTCTCCCAGCAAATCGCCCAGATCCGCGCACACCCTCGTGACGGCCTCGGCAGCCATGGCGCTCATCGACCCGAGCGCGAGGAATCCGTGGATGAGGCCCTCGAAGCGCTCGCGGACCACCGGAACGCCCGCCGCCTCGAGCGCCTCGGCGTAGGCCTCGCCGTCGTCGAGGAGCGGGTCGAACTCAGCCGTGACGACGACCGCGGGCGGGAGCCCCTCGAGATCGCCGAGCAACGGCGATGCCCGGAGGTCGCCGTGATCAGCCTCGTCGGGGACGTAGTTGTCGCGGAACCAGGTCATCTCGTCCCGGGTCAGGAAGAGGCCCTCGCCGTTGCGCTCGAGCGAGGGGCGCTCGGTCGTGAAGTCGGTGACCGGGTAGATCAGGAGCTGCCCCGCGAGCGCCCGGCTCGGCATCCCGATGCGCTTGAGCGGCGACCGCCGCGAGGTTGCCACCGGCGCTGTCGCCGCCGACCCCGACCGCGGCCGGATCGCCGCCGAGCCGGTCGGCGTTGGCGAGCGCCCAGCCGGTCGCGGCGACCGCGTCGTCCGCCGCGGCCGGGAACGGGTTCTCGGGAGCGAGGCGGTACTCGACGCTGAGGACCGCGACCCCGGCGCCGGCGCAGATCACGCGGCACTGGCCGTCGTAGCTCGCGACGTCGCCGATCGTGAACCCGCCGCCGTGGAAGAAGACGAGCGTCGGCATCGGCCGCTCCACGCCCTCGGGGATGTAGAGGCGCGCGGGGAGCGGGCCCGCGCCGCCGTCCACCTCGAGGTCCTCGGTGGAGGCGACCTCGGGAGCGGGGCGCGAACGCCGCCGCCATCGAGGTCAGCCGGGCGAAGGCCTCGCGGGCCTCGGCCGGGGAGCCCTCCGACATCGGGGGCAGCATGTTGACCTGCTGCAGGAGCGGCTCGAGGGCGGGGTCGAGCGGCACGTCAGCCGACCGGCTCGTCGAAGGGCCGGTTGGCGACCACCGTCCAGGGCTCGATCCGCGACTCGGTGACGAGACCGGCCTCGCCGTAGGGATCGGCGGCGACGAACGCCTCGACCTCGGCCCGGTCGCCCTCGAAGACGAACAGGGCGCCGGAGGGCGGATCGCCGGTGGCACCCGCGATCACGAGCCCCCGCTCGTCGCTCCAGCGGCGCACGTGCTCGAGGTGAGCCTCGCGGTGCGGCTTGCGCCGCTCGAGGATGTCGTCGACGTAGGAGTAGGTGAGGACGTTCAGAGCCGGCCATCGGCGGCGGATCATGCCAGGGGGATCGGGTCGGCACCTCCGGCGCGGGTTGAGCCGTTCGCCGCCTGGGGTACGTAGGGAACTGGGATGGCAGAGTTCCCAGAAGACGACCGCAACCCGGAGTCAGCCGCGATCACCGGTGGAGCGCCGGCGGCGGCCGAGCCCTCACCGCAGCTGCGCGGCCGCGAGGCGACGGCCCGCTCCTCGGTCTACGTGTACATCGTGCTCGGCATCGCGCTGCTGCTCGTCGCCCTCTTCGCCGATCAGGATTCGAACGGGACGCTGGGAACGATCGTCGCCGGCGTCGCGCTGCTGGCGCTCGCGGGCATGCGCGATCACGGACGTCATCGGACCCGTCCTCCTCGCCGTCCTCGGCTTCGTCGCCGGGATCGCGCTGACGATCACCGCCTTCTCCGCAAACGACTTCGGCGCGGCGCAGCTCGTCCTCCTCGTCTGCGGCGCCGCCACCTTCATCGTCTCGTTCGCCTCGCTCGCCGCCTCGCGCCAGCCGGCGCGCGGCAGCCGAGGAGACGCCCGGCGTCGAGAACGTCTGAGCGGCGGGTGAGCTCCCACCGCGTCGGCTTCGCCGTCAAGGTCCTCGGCGAGGGAGGGCTCCCCTCCCACGACGCCCGCCGCTGGCAGTCGGAGCCGCACCTCCGCGTCTCGCTCGAGAACCTCGAGGCGATCCTCGACTACCTCGACCGCAACGACATCCGCATGTACCGGATGGTCACCCAGCTCGCCCCCTACGCGAGCCACCCGGAGCTCCCGCAGTTCCACGGCCAGATCGAGGAGTGCGCCGACGAGCTCGCGGCCCTCGGAGCCCGCGCTCGCGAGCTCGACATCCGGCTCTCCACCCACCCCGGCCAGTACACCGTCCTCAACTCCGAGCGGGAGGACGTCGTCGACGCCGCGATCGCCGAGCTCGAGGTGCAGGGAGCGCTGTTCGAGGCGATGGGCTCGGCCCGGAGGCGACGATCGTGATCCACGTCGGCGGCTCAGCCGGTGGCGAGGCCGAGGCCCTCGACCGGTTCGAGCGCGGGAGCGAGCGCCTCTCCGAGCGGGTCCGGCGCCACCTCCGGATCGAGAACGACGACCGCACGTTCGGCATCGGCGCGGTCACCGAGCTGCGGCGAGCGGTGCGGCCTCGCGGTCGTCTGGGACATCCTCCACCACCGCTGCCACGACCCCGACGGGATCCCCGACGCCGAAGCGCTGCGCATGGCGATGGCCACCTGGCCGGAGGGCGTCACGCCGAAGATCCACTACTCCTCCCCGCGGCTCGACGTCGGTGAGCGCAAGCGCAAGGTCGGCCGGCGCGTCGAGCGCACGCCGGACCTGCCGCAGCTCCGCGCGCACGCCGACCTGATCGATCCGATCGGCTTCGAGTACTTCCTGCGCGAGGCGGATGCCCTCGGCGACTTCGACGTGATGGTCGAGGCGAAGGCGAAGGACCTCGCGGTGCTCCGGCTGCGCGAGCAGCTGCTCGCCCGCGGCTTCACCTGGTCGGCCGGGAGCCTCGAGCCGCCGGCCTGACCGCCGGGCCTAGCCCTCCGCGGCGTCGGGGTCGATCCGCTCCCGCACCACGGCGCTCGCCGGCTTGTCGTCGCGCAGGCCCTTGTAGGAGGGGTGGCGGAGCGTCCCGGCGTCGGTCCACTCGGTGAACTCGACCTCGGCGACCAGCTCGGGCTCGGCGAAGATCGCGGCCCGCTCGGGCTGCCTCCCCTCGAAGGGCGTCTCGTCGCGGCGCAGCGGCTCGAGCCGTTCGGCCAGCATCTTCAGCTCGGCCTCGCTGAACCCGGTCCCGACCTTGCCGCCGTAGCGCAGCCGCCGCTCGTCCCCCTCCCCCTCCCAGTAACCCGTCAGGAGCGCTCCGATCGAACCCGAGCGCTTCCCCTTCCCGGGCAGCCATCCCGCGACCACGACCTCCTGGCCGACGGTGTTCTTCACCTTGATCCAGTCGCGCCCGCGCTTGCCCGGCTTGTAGGTCGAGTCGAGCCGCTTGCCGACGACACCCTCGAGACCCTGGGAGCGGGTGAGGCTGAGCAGCGAGGCGCCGTCGCCGCGGTGGTAGGCCGGGGTGCGCCAGGCGGTCGCGTCGAGCTCGAGGCCCTGCAGCCGGGCGCGCCGCTCCTCGTAGGTGAGGTCGAGCAGCGACTCCCCGTCGAGGTAGAGCAGGTCGAAGATCACGTAGGTCACCGGGACGTCGCGCCGCAGCCGGCGAACCTGGTCGGCGTCGCGGACGTGCATCCGCCGCTGCAGCCGCTGGAAGCTCGGGCGGCCGGCTTCGTCGAAGGCGACGACCTCGCCGTCGAGGACCGCCTCGGCGCCGCCGAGCCCCTTCGCGATCTCGCCGATCTCCGGGTAGGCCTTGGTGACGTCCTTGCCGCTGCGGGAGACGAGCTTGACCCGGCCGGTCTCGCAGAAGGCGATGGCGCGAACCCCGTCCCACTTGATCTCGAACCCCCACCCCTCGTCGTCGGAGGGCAGCTCCGCGAGCTTCGCCTTCATCGGCTCGAGCGCGCGCGGCATCGGCTCCCGGCCCTCGGGCGCCGGGTCCATGCGGTGGATCATCCAGTTCTTGTCCTCGCCGCCGCCCTTGCCGCCGGTGCGGAAGAGGACGTAGCGACCGCTCACCCGCTCGCCGTGGAGCCGGATGATGATCTCGCCGTCACGCCACTTCTCGGTCTCGTAGGTCCCGTGGTCCCATCGGCTCACGGTTCCGGCGCCGTACTCCCCCTTCGGGATCTCGCCCTCGAAGTCGAAGTAGCCGAGCGGGTGGTCCTCGGTGTGGACGGCGAGGTGGTTGTCGGCCGGATCCAGCGGGACGCCGCGCGGCAGCGCCCACGAGACCAGGACCCCGTCGCGCTCCAGCCGGAAGTCCCAGTGGAGGCGGGTCGCGTGGTGCTCCTGGACGAGGAAGCGGTCGTTCCCGCCGAACCCCTCGCCGTCGCCGTCGGGCTCCGGGGTCTTGTCGAAGGACCGCTTGTCGCGGTACTTGCCGAGCTTCTGGGAACTCTCCGCCATGCAGGTCATATACCTACCCGAGTGAACGCGACGGCAAGCCGATGACGACCCACCCCATCTCCCTGCTGACCTGGAACGTCGCCGGGCGCGTCGCGCTCCACCCGGAGCAGGCGGCCGGGGTCGCCCGTCACGAGCCCGACCTCGTGTGCCTGCAGGAGATCCGCAAGAGCACCGCCCCCCGCTGGCGCCGGGCGCTGGCGGCCGCCGGGCTCCCCCACGCGCTGGATTCGAGCGAGTTCGCCTCGGGGCGGCGGCTCTTCAACCTGACGGCATCGCGCTGGGAGCTCGACGAGCTCTCGCCGATCGGCGCTCCTCAGCCCGAGCGCGTCCTCTCGTCCATGGTCCGCTCCCCCGCCGGGCCCATCGAGCTCCACAACGCGCACATCCCCCCGGCTCCCTCCCAGGGGCTGACGAAGGTGGAGACCTGCGAGGCGCTCTTCGAGCGGCTGACCCGGCCGAGCCCGAACCACCGGATCCTCTGCGGGGACCTGAACACGCCGCGACGGGAGAGCGAGAGCGGCGAGGTCGAGACGTTCGCCTCCAACCATCCCGAGGACGAGGTGCGGTGGGACCTCGCCGAGCGGTCGATCCTGGTCGGGCTGCGCGGCTGGGGCATGCATGACGTTTTCCGCGACCTCAACGGCTACGACCGCCAGGACGCCAGCTGGGTCCTCCACACCCGCGCCCGCCGCAAGCACGCCCACCGCCTCGACCACATCCTCGCCACCCCGTCGCTGCGGCCGGTCCACTGCGACTACGTGCACGGGTGGAGGGAGGCCGGCCTCAGCGACCACTCCGCCATGGAGGCGAGGTTCGAGCCGGTCGCGGTTGACGGATGAGCGAGCCGGGCAGCGGTGGAGAGCAGCGCGGCGGATGGAGGGCCCCGTTCTGAAGCCCCAATGGATCGCCCATCGCCACAACTGCTGCTGACCGGAGCCACCGGCTTCGTCGGCTCCGAGCTGCTCGGGGCGCTCGGCGACGAGCCGGTCCGCTGCCTCGTCCGGGACGCCGCCAAGCTCGGCGAGCGGCCCTCGATCGAGGCCGTCGAGGCCGATGTGATGGAGCGGGAGACGCTCGATCCGGCGCTCGAGGGGATCGAGGAGGCGTACTACCTCGTCCACTCGATGGAGCCCGGCGGGGGCGCCGGGTTTCGCCGACAAGGACCGCCAGGCGGCCGAGAACTTCGCCGCCGCCGCAGGAGAGGCCGGAGTCCGCCGGATCGTCTACCTCGGCGGGGTCGAGTCCAGCGCCGGCGAGGAGAGCGAGCACCTGAAGTCGCGGACCGAGGTCGAGGAGATCCTCGGGATGGGGTGCCGGAGCTGGCGGCGATCCACGCCTCGATGATCGTCGGCGCCGGCAGCGAGTCGTTTCGGACCATGGTCCAGCTCGTCGACCGCCTTCCGGTGCTTGCGCTGCCGAGCTGGCGCGACCGCCGCTCGCAGCCGGTCGGCATCGACGACGTCATCGCCGCCCTGCTGGCCGCCCGGAGCGACCGAGCCCGGCACGTACGACATCGCCGGCGCCGACACCCTCACCTTCGAACGCATGACCGAGATCGTCGGCGAGCTGCTCGGCGACGAGAAGCGCTCGATCCCGCTTCCCGTTCAGCAGCGCCAAGCTCGAGGGCATCGCCTCGTCGGCGATCGTCGACGCCGACCGCGAGCTGCTCGAGCCCCTGCTTGCCGGTTTGCACGGGGATCTCCTCGTCGAGGAGAACGCGCTCGAGACCGTCTTCGACATCGAGCCCACCCCGTTCCGCGATGCCGCCGAGAGCGCCATCGAAGGAATGCGGGACTGAGACGGGTCAGATCCTTTGGGACCTACGTCTGAGCCACTCAGCCATGCTCGACAGACGCCTGGCGATCGCCGATCGCGGCGGGAGCTGGAGGCCCTCGCTCGGCGCGTCGTCGGTCCAGTCGTCCTCGAAGCGGGCCGCCTCGGCGACCTCGTCACGGCTGAACCAGCGCACGTCCTCGAGCTCGGGGTCGCTGCCGCCGATCTCGCCCCCGCTCCAGGCCGCGATGAACCCGAGCATGAGCGAAGCGGGGAACGGCCACGGCTGCGAGCTCACGTACTTCGGCGGGCCGATCTTCACGCCCGCCTCCTCCTCGACCTCGCGCGCGACCGCCTCCTCGAGGCTCTCGCCCGGGGAGACGAAGCCCGCGAGCGTCGAGTAGCGGCGCTCGGGCCAGTTGCCGCGACGGCCGAGCAGGGCGCCCTCCGGCCCGACGACGAGCATGATCACGACGGGGTCGGTCCGCGGGTGATGGTGGCTTCGGCAGCGCGGGCAGGCGAGGACCATCCCGCCCTCGGCGGGCTCGTTCGCGGTCCCGCAGTTGGCGCAGAAGCGGTGGGAGCGGTGCCAGTTGAGGAGTGCCGCCGCGTAGGCGGCGAGACCGGCGTCGGCCACCGACAGCGCCGCGGCCGCCTCGCGCAGGCCGATCCAACCCTCGGGGCTGGAGTCGGGAGAGATGTCGCGCGGGCCGCCGGCCCCGATCAGCCGTGGGCGCTCCCCCTCCGGCGGCTTGTCGGCGTCGATCGCCCAGAGCGGTCCCTCGCCGTCGTCGCCGAGGAGCACCGCGCCCGCGGCTCCCTCCAGATCCCGGAGCGGCGCGAGGCGTCGAGCCGGCCGCCGTCGGCGCGCAGGCCGGCGTCGCCGGCGACGAGCGCTCGCGCTCGCGGGTCGGTTCGCTGGGCCTCGACCCAGGCGGCGTCGGTGCGGCGACCGTCGCCGGCCCGATCGAGCTCGGCGCCGGTGAAAGCGTTCGGGGCGTTCGGGGCCTTGGAAGCGTCGGAGGAGCTCGGAGCGGGCACGACGCGAAGCCTACGCCCGCCCTTCGTACACTCGCCGGATGGACGCGCCCGCAGAGCGGAAGGTGCCGACCTCGATGCAGGAGGCCGTCGGCGGCTGGGTCGGCATCGCGGAGTCGACCCTCCCGTTCATCGTCTTCACCGGCGTCTGGGCGGCCTCCGGCAAGGACATCCTGCTCGGCGGCATCGCCGCGGTCTCCCTCACCGCCGTCCTCGCCGCGATCCGGATCGCCAAGCATCAGACGGTCCAGTTCGCGCTCTCGGGCGTGCTCGGCGTGGCCTTCGGCGCGTTCGTCGCCAACCGCACCGGCAAGGCCGAGGACTTCTTCCTCCCCGGGATCCTGATCAACGCCGCCTCGGCGACCGTCTACCTGATCTCGATCGCGATCCGCAAGCCGCTCCTCGGTTTCATCGTCTCGACCCTGACCGGCGGCGGCCGCTCCTGGTACGAGGATCCCTACGAGCGCGGCCTCTTCATGAAGGCGAGCTGGATCTGGGTCGGGCTCTTCTGCTTCCGGCTCTCGATCCAGTTGCCGCTGTACCTCAGCGGCGAGGTCGGGCCGCTCGCGGTCGCCCGGGTGATCACCGGCCTGCCGCTGTTCGCGCTCGGCCTCTGGCTCTCCTACCTGATCCTGCGCCCGGTGCTCGGGCCGCTCGACGAGGCGGAAGCCGAGGAAGGCGAGCCCACCGCCCCGTGAACGCGCGGGCATGGGTGCTCTTCGGGATCGTCTCGATCCTCTGGGGCATCCCGTACCTGTTCATCGCGGTCGCCGTCGACGACGGGATCCCACCGGCGTTCCTCGCCTGGGTCCGGGTCCTGCTCGGCGCCTGCATCCTGCTCCCGCTCGCCTGGCATGCCGGGCTGCTGGGAACGCTGCGCGGGCGGTGGCGCTGGGTGCTCGCCTTCGCCGTCTTCGAGATCGTGATCCCGTTCCCGCTGATCGCCGCGGGCGAGCAGGAGGTGAGCTCCTCGATCGCCGCGATCCTGATCGCTTCGGTGCCGCTGATGATCGCGGTGCTTGCGATCCGCTTCGATCCCGAGGAGCGCGCGGAGGGACTTCGCGCTCGTCGGGCTGTTCGTCGGGCTCGGCGGGGTCGTCTGCCTCGTCGGGGTCGACATCGCCGGGCGCAGCGAGGAGCTGATCGGCGCCGCCGCGATCCTCCTCGCCGCCGTCGGCTACTCGATCGGGCCGATGCTCCTCAAGCACAAGCTCACCGGGCTCGAGCCGCTGGCGACGATGCCCGGAGCGCTCGTCGTCGGCATCGTTCGCGCTGCCTGCCGTTCGCCATGGCCGACCTTCCCGGAGCGCTCGGCGCTGACCGACGAGGCGATCGCGTCCCTGATCGTCCTCGGCGTCGTCTGCACCGCCGCGGCCTTCATCGCCTTCGGCAAGCTGATCGCGGCGATCGGGCCGGGCAAGGCGCTCGTGATCACCTACGTGAACCCGCTCGTCGCGGTCGTCGCCGGGGTGCTCGTCCTCGGGGAGCGCCCCGGCCCCGGCGCGCTCGCCGGGCTCCTGCTGATCTTCGCCGGCTCCTACCTCGCCGAGGCCAGCTTCCCGCCCGGCGCCCGCACCTGAACCTGATCGGCGCCCTCCACCCTGGGGGCGTCTAGAGTGCTCCGGCCCCCGAGATCGGACCCTGAGGAGAAACCTTGATCGCCGACGTCCGCCGCACCCGTGCCCCCTTCGCGATCCTCGCGATCGCCTGCTTCGTCGCCCTCTTCGGGCTGCTCGCCTCGAGCGCCGGCGCGACGTCCGTGCCGCCGCCGAAGCCGGCGAAGGGGCCATCCGGCGCCAAGTTCTACACGCCGCCGAAGGGCTACCCGGGCAAGCACGGCTCCCTGATCTGGCAGCGCAAGGCGGGCGGCATCGTCCCCATCCCCGGGGCGACCAACAAGCTCGTCCTCTACACGACGCGCACCCTGGGAGGCGGGAAGACGCCGGCCTCGGGCGTGGTCAGCGTTCCCAAGGGCAAGGCGCCGAAGGGTGGCTGGCCGGTCATCACCTACGCGCACGGCACGACCGGCGTCGCCGACGTCTGCGCGCCGACCCGGACCCCCGCCGGCAGCCCCCAGGAGCCCTACACCACCTACATCGATCCGGTGCTCCAGGACTGGGTCGACGCGGGCTACGCGGTCGTCCGCACCGACTACGCGGGCCTCGGCACCCCCGGGCCGCACGGCTATCTCGTCGGGATCGACGAGGGCCATGCGGTCCTCGACATCGTCACGGCCGCGCGTTCGCTGAACCCGTCCCTCGGCAAGAAGTTCCTGATCGCCGGTCACTCCCAGGGCGGCCACGCCGCGCTGTTCGCTGCGGCCGAGGCGGCCTCCTACGGCAAGGGCCTGAAGCTGCGCGGCACCGTCGCCTTCGCTCCGGCCTCGCACCTGGCCGATCAGGAGGCGCTGCTGCCCGCGCTCACGTTCCCGAGCGGGCTGAGCGCGCTGGCGACGATGATCGTCTCGGGCGCTTCGACCGTCGACCCGCAGGGGATCGTGCCGAGCCAGATCCTCTCCGACCAGGCGCTCGCGTTCTACCCGCAGCTCGAGCAGGTCTGCCTGGGCCAGCTCGCCGCCCCCGACAGCCTCGGCGGCATCCCGCCGTCGGAGCTGATCCGCGAGGGAGCCGACCTGACCAGCCTCAACCGGGTCCTGACCGACAACAACCCGGCGATCGTGACGAAGGCGCCGATCCTGCTCGCGCAGGGCCTCGCCGACACGACCGTGTTCCCGCAGTTCACGGATCTCCTCAACCAGGAGCTCGTCGACAAGGGCAACTCGGTCGACTACCAGACGTTCCCCGGCGTCACGCACGGCGAGATCCCGCTGGTGGCCGAGCCCGAGGCGACGGCGTTCTTCGAGCAGCGGCTGCCGCCGAAGAAGTAGAGAGGCGAGCTGCTTGGCGCGGCGCGTGGCGACGATCGGGGTCTACGGCTTCGACCGTGACACGTTCCTCGCCGCGCTGAGCGACGCCGGGGTCGAGCTCGTGCTCGACGTCCGCCAGCGGCGCGGCGTGCGCGGCGCGCAGTACGCATGGGCGAACTCCAAGCGGCTGCAGGCCGCGCTCGCGGAGGCGGGGATCGCCTACGAGCACCGGCCCGAGCTCGCACCGACGACCGCCCTCCGGCAGCTCCAGTACGCCGAGGACGACCGGCGGGGAGTGGGCAAGCGAAACCGCGAGGAGCTGGCCGAGGCCTACGTGGCCGGCTACACCGAGCAGATCCTGGACCCCGCCGACCTCGACGCGGTGCTGGAGCTGCTCCCGGAGAAGGGCGCAGCGGCACTGCTGTGCGTGGAGCGAGACCCGGAGGCATGCCACCGCAGCCTGGTGGCGGAGCGGCTGGCGGAAGAGGGCGACGTGACGGTGGAGCACCTCAAACCCGGACTGAGCCGAGCCGAACGACTGATCCGAGGCGATGTGTCCTCGTCCGCGCATCCATGCAGCGGCTATCCACGAGATAGCGAGCGATATCACCCAACGAGTGGTCCAGAAGTGTCGGGGCGCGACACCAACCAACCACTCGTCGCGGGAAACGGCCAAGCCCGGCCGGCCGTCGCGTCGAGGCGCCCCCTTGCCCGCCCCGGCTACCCCGCAGCCGTCACCTTCGCCTCGGCCCGCTCGAGCTCCGCGTAGAGCCCCTCGACCGTCCGCTTCGCCTCCTCATGCTTGGCGGTCGCGCGCTTCGAGCGCCCGGGGCTCGACCACGCCGCGGGGTCGGCAAGCTCGTCCTCGATCTCCCGCAGCTCGGCCTCGGCGCGCTCGATCCGGACCTCGATGCGGCCGACGTCCCGAACCGCGTTCTTCGACGGGCCCTTCTGCCGCGGCTTCCCGCGACCGTTCCCCTTCGGGCCCGCCGTCGCGTTCTCGCGCTCGCGCTCGGCCGCCTCGCGCTCGTCGCGATCGCGCTGGTACTCGGCCCAGCCGCTGAGGTGGCTCTCGAGCCGGCCGTTCTCGCAGACGAGGGTGCGGGTCCCGACGGCCTCGAGCAGCGCCCGGTCGTGGGAGACGAGCAGGACGGTGCCCTCGTACTCCAGCAGCGCGTCCTCGAGGGCCTCGCGGCTCTCGATGTCGAGGTGGTTGGTGGGCTCGTCGAGGATCAGGACGTTGGCGCCGGAGGCGACGAGGATCGCCAGCGACAGGCGGCGCTGCTCACCACCGGAGATGTCGGCGAGCCGCTTCTCGACGTCCTTCCCCGAGAACAGGAAGCCGCCGAGGAGGTCGCGGACCTTCTGGCCGGTGAGGCCGGTCTCACGCATCGCGGCCTCGAGCACCGTCCCGGTGCCGGCGGCGGTGTCGGCGTGCTGGGAGAGATACCCGAGGTGCACGTTGTGGCCGAGCGCGAGCTTGCCCGCGGCGGGCGGCCGCTGCTGGGAGAGGGTGTCGATCAGGGTCGTCTTGCCGGCGCCGTTGGGGCCGACGAGGACGACGTGCTCGCCGCGCTCCAGCTTCAGCGAGGCGCCGTCGAGAAGGGTTCGTCCCGGGACCTCGATCCGCGCGTCCTCCATCTTCAGCACGAAGCGGCCGGGGCGCTCGGGCGGCTTGAACGAGAACCGGAGCTTGGTCTGGTCGCGGGGGTCGCGGCCGACCGAGTTCGCCTTGACCCGCTCGATCTGCTTGACGCGCGACTGCGCCTGCTTGGCCTTCGTCGCCTTGTAGCGGAAGCGCTCGACGAACCTCTCCATCCGCTCGATCTCGGCCTCCTGGCGATCGATCGCCTTGCCGAGGGCGATCTCGCGAGCCGCCTGCTCCTTGCGCCAAGCGTGCCACGGGCCGGAGAAGAAGCGGGCGCGCCCGGCCTCGAGCTCGAGCACCGAGGTGCCGACCGCCTCGAGGAACCAGCGGTCGTGAGCGACGAGCACGATCGCCGAATCGAGCCCGGTCAGGTGCTTCTCCAGCCACTCGAGCGAGGGGATGTCGAGGTGGTTGGTCGGCTCGTCGAGCAGGAGGAGGTCGGGGCGCGTCGCGAGGGCGCGGGCCAGGGAGGCGCGCGTCTGCTCCCCGCCGGAGAAGGTGCGCAGGGGCCGGTCGTTCTGCTCCGGCCTGAAGCCGAGGCCGGTCAGCACCGCGAGCACGTCGTCGCGCCACCGGTAGCCGCCGGCGGTCTCGAGCCGCTGCTGGGCCGCGGCGTAGGCGGTGAACGTCGCCTCGCTGTCGTCGCCGTCGGACATCAGGTGCTCGAGCCGCTCGAGCTCGGCCTCCGTCTCCATCATCTCCGTGCGGCCCGAGAGCACGTACTCGCCGAGCGTCAGCGTCTCGTCGCGCGGCGGCCGCTGGTCGTGGAGCGCGACGCGGCGTCCCTTGCCGAGGACGAGGTTCCCGGAGTCGTTGCTGAGCTCCCCGGCGAGGATCCGGAGCAGGGTCGACTTGCCGGCGCCGTTGCGGCCGGCGAGGGTCATCCGGTCCCGCTCCTCGAGCTTGAAGGACACGTCGGCGAACAGCGGCTCGCCGCCGAGGTGGATTCCCAGGTTGGATGCGATCGCGACGGCCATGACGGTCGCAGAATGTAGGGGGTCCAGCCCCGCGCTCGAGCTTCAGGTGCCGGCGGAGGCTGCCGATACAGGCGGCATGCGTCCCGTGCCAGCGGAACCCCCGGGGGTGCGCCCCCGTCGTCGAATGGCGCGCGGACGCCCCGACCCCTCCACCCAGGGCGAGCTGGCGGCGATCCTCGACTCCGCCAACGACGCGATCGTGTCGGGCTCGCTCGACGGGACGATCAAGACCTGGAACCGCGGCGCGGAGCTGCTCTACGGCTACACCGCGGAGGAGATGATCGGCCAGTCGTTCCTGCGGCTGATCCCGGGCGAGCACCTTCCCCGCTCGAAGGAGCTGCACGCGAACGTGGCCGCCGGCAAGCCCCCCGTCCCCGAGATCGACACCCGCGCGCTGCGCAAGGACGGCTCCCTGATCGACGTCTCGCTCTCGATCTCGACCCTGACCGACGAGGAGGGGCGGCTCACCGGCGCGGTCGTGATCGGCCGCGACATCACCCGGCGCCGAGCGATGGAGAGCCTCCGGCGGGAAGCGGAGCAGCGGTTCGCCGGCGCGTTCGAGCGCGCGCCGATCGGGATGGCGCTCGTCTCCCTCGAGGGCAGGTTCCTCGACGTGAACCGCTCCCTCTGCGAGTTCCTCGGGCGGGACGCGGAGGATCTGAAGGCCTGCACCTTCCAGGACCTCACCCACCCCGACGACCTCGAGGAGGACCTGACCACGCTGGAGGCGCTGGTCGCTGGCCGCATTCCGAGCTACGAGATGGAGAAGCGCTACCTGCAGCCCGACGGGACGGTCGTCTGGGGCCTGCTCTGCGTCTCGCTCGTCCGCGACGCCGACGGTGAGCCGCAGGAGTTCGTCTCCCAGATCAAGGACATCACGGCGTCGAAGCAGCAGGACCTCGAGCTGCGGCAGCTCGCCAACCACCTTCGCAACCTGTCGCTGCACGACCCGCTCACCGGCCTCGGGAACCTGCGGGCGTTCGAGGCGGCGCTTGGAGCGGCCCTCGACGAAGCGTCAGAGGAACACCCGGTGACGCTGATCCTGATCGACCTTGACGATCTCAGGGACCTTCAACCTCGCGCACGGACGCGCCGCCGGCGACCGCGAGCTCGTGACGATGGCGGCCGCCCTGCGAGGCGCCGTCGCCGATGACGATTCCGCCTTCCGGATCGGCGGCGACGCGTTCGCCGTTCTCGTCGAGGAGGGCGACGGTGCCGAGGCCGCCGCCGCAGTCGAGCGGGCGATCGCCGACAGCCCCGTCCAGGTCCGAGCGACCGTCGCCAGGGTCGAGGCGCCCGGCCATGGAGGCACCCGGAACGAGCTCCTCGAGCGCGCGGACCTCTCGCTTCGCGCGGCCGATCAGGCCGAGATGCTGTCCCTGCCCGCCGGACCACCGTCACCGGGAGGCGGCGGGGCCGAGCCGCGCCGTCCTCGACTCGCTCTGCGCTCGGCTCGGCCTGACCGCGGCCTGCCTCGCGGAGGCCGGCACCCTCCGGGTCACCTCGACCGGGTGCGAGGCGCTCGGCCGGCGGGTCGGAGAGCCGGCGCATCCACCCGACCCCCGCCGAATCGATCCCGCTCGAGGGACCCGGCGACGCAGCCGTGCATCTGCACGGTGCCGGCGCCCTCGACCCCGTCCGCAGTCGAGCTCGTCCGCTTCGCCGGGAGCGTCGCGCGCGAAGCGCTGACCCGCGAGGCCGCGGAGGCGCTGCAGCAGACCGCGGACCTCGAGATCTCCGGAGTCGCGGCGCTCGTCGCCGCGCTCGAGGCGCGCGACCACTACACCGCCGAGCACTCACGAGGCGTGGTCGCGCATGCCGGCGCGGTCGCCCGCGGGCTCGGCCTCGACCCCACCGATGTCGCGACGGTGGAGCGCGTCGCGGTCCTCCATGACGTCGGCAAGGTCGCGGTGCCCGACGCGATCCTGCACAAGCGCGGCTCGCTGACCGATTCGGAGTGGGAGCTGATGCGCCAGCACCCCGCCGTCGGTGAGCGCATCGTCGCCTCGACCCGCACGCTCGCCCACCTGGCGGCGCCGATCCGCGCCGAGCACGAGCGCTGGGACGGCGGCGGATATCCCGACGGCCTCCGCGGCGAGGAGATCCCGATCGCGAGCCGGATCACGCTGGCGTGCGACGCCTACCACGCGATGACCTCCGCCCGCCCCTACCGCGATGCCATGAGCGAGCAGGAGGCGCGCGACGAGCTCCGAAAGAACGCAGGGAGCCAATTCGATCCAGATGTAGTCGATGCGCTGCTCGCCGAGCTGGCGAGCCGCGAGGGAGTGGGGACACCATGAGCAAGATCAAGCGAGGCTGGGAACTTGCGAAGAAGAGCTGGGGGGTCCTGCGCGAGCATCCGACCCTGATCCGCTTCCCGCTCTACGGCGGCGTCCTGACGCTGATCATGGCGATCGTCGTCATCGGCCCGGGCCTCTACCTGATCGAGGAGAACAAGCTCGCTCCGGGCGCGCCCCTGATCATCGTCGGCTTCTTCCTGCTGTCGATCATCGGCACCTACTTCAGCGTCGCCCTCGCCGCCGCGGCGAACAGGATCTTCCAGGGACAGGAGGCGAGCGTCGCCGACGGCCTCGCGGTCTCACGCGCCCACCTCTCCCAGATCATCGGCTGGGCGCTCCTCTCGACCACCGTCGGGCTGTTCTTCAGCCTGCTGGAGAACCAGGGCGGGATCATCGGCCAGATCGTCGGCCGCCTGCTGAACATCGCCTGGTCGCTCGTCACCTTCCTCGCCGTCCCCGTGATCGCCATCGAGGGCACCGGCCCGATCGAGACGCTCAAGCGCTCCGGCTCCATCTTCAAGGAGCGCTGGGGCCAGCAGATCACCGGCAACCTGGCGATCGGCGCGGCCGTCGGCCTGCTCGGCATCCTCCCCGCGGTCCTGCTGATCGTGGCCGGCGTTGCCGTCTGGACCTCGAGCGGGTTCATCGGCGCGCTGCTCGTGATCGTCGGGATCGGCCTGTTCGCGATCGCGCTGCTGATCTCGCAGGCGCTCAACGGCATCTTCGGCGTCGCGCTCTACCACTACGCCGGCGAGGGCGTGACGGTCGGTCCGTTCACGACCGGCGAGCTCGAGTCGGCCGTGAAGGTCAAGGGCGGCGGCCCGCAGCCCGCGACGATCTAGGCCAGCTCGAACGCGACCTTCCGGCTCACCGGATCCGCTGACTTCAAGCGGACGGTGACCTCCGTGCCCGGCTCGGGGCACTCGCCGTCGAGGCTCGCCCGGACGGCCGGCTCGCGGAGCTGGAGGAGGTGCTCGTCGATCACGAGCGCGGGGAACGTCTCCCCCACCCGGCCCTCGAGGAGGAGCGCCTCGACCAGGTCGACCACCCCGCGCTCGACGGCACCGGCCCTGCGCCCGCCGGCCTGCATCGCCTTCGGGAGCGCGGCGAGGCCCGAGCGGACCCAGTCGGGCGGCGGCTTGCCGGCGCTCGCGGCGAGGCAGCACTCGCTGACGTAGCGGTCCTGCAGCCGGCGTAGCGGCGCCGTCGCGTGCGCGTAGTCGGCGGCGATCGAGAAGTGCTCGTGCTCGGCGGGCGGCTCGCCGTCGAACGCCGTGTAGCCGGCGCCGCGCCCGACGCCCGTCGCCTCCTGCATGAGCGCCGCGTGCTTCGGCTGGGTACCTGGGTCGAGCGAGCGGATCAGCTCCGGGTAGGTCGTTCCCTCGGGCCACTCCACCCCCAGCGCCTCGCATTGCAGCCGGAAGCGGGCGAGGCCCTTCTCGTCGGGAGCGGCCTGCGTCCGCAGGATGCCGACGCCCGACTCGAGCATCAGCCGCGCCGCCTCCATCCCGGTCAGCAGGGAGATCTGCGCGTTGTCGTCCTCGACCTGCCGCGGCACGCGGTAGCGGACGGTCCAGCCGTCGCCCTCGGGCTCCACCTCCTGCTCGGGCACCGCGAGGCGGACGCCACCGCGCTCGACTTCGAGCGCGAGCCGCCGCTCACCCACCTCACGGAGCAGCGCCGCCAGATCCGCCGGCACGTCGTCGTAGCTGTGCTGCGCGACGCTCCGGACCTGCACCCGGTCGACGGACGTCGCCGTCGGCTCCCCGCGCCCGTCGAGGTCGATCGTCCAGAGCACCGCCGGCCGCCAGTCTCCCGGCAGCAGGCTCGCGGCTCCCTCCGAGAGGACCACCGGGTGGAGCGGGGTCTTCGCGTCGGGCGCGTAGACGGTGACGCCGCGAGCGTGCGCCTCGCGCGTCCAGCGCCGAGCCGGGCGCGACGAATGCGCCGACGTCGGCGATCGCGTAGGAGACCCGGTGGCCATCGCCGCGGCGCTCGATGTGCATCGCCTGATCGAGGTCCCGGGAGCCGGGCGGGTCGATCGTCACGAACGGCAGGTCGACCCGCTCACCCGGGGCCTCCACCCCGCTCGCCGCCGCGGCCGCCTCCGCTTCGACCTCCGGCGGGAAGGCCGCGGGGACCTCCGCCTCGGCCCGGATCGCGCGCAGGCCGTCGCGCATCCGCTCGGTTGACCGCGAATCCTCCGCTTCGCGTCCGGTTCGCGTGTGGGCGATCTTGATCCAGCGCGACGGCATCAGCTCACGGGGCTCCCAAGCACCGCGGCATCATCCCAGCCCGGCAGCGTCCGAACCGCGGGCCGGCGCCCGCGCGCCTAACGCTTGCGCAGGCGCAGGATCTTCGAGCTGCTCTCGCCGTCGGCGTAGGTCAGCCTGACCTGCGCCTTGCGCAGCTTGCCCTTGCGCAGGAGCTTCGCGGCGAACCGCTTCAGCTTCACCTTCGCGGCGCCCTGCTGGCCATCGCTGAGCTCGAAGTCGGAGCTGCCGAGGAGGCGGCCCGACTTGACGCTCGACCCGGCGACCGAGACGAGCTCCACGGTGCCGGCGCAGTCGTCGCCGGCGCAGGCGATCGGCACGCTCACGCCGCTCCCCGAGACCTTGGCGCTGCCGCCGGAGATGCTCGCGGTCCCCAGTCGCTCCGCCGTCGCCGGTCGGAGGCGCCGGCGGCGTCGGGTCGGGCGAGGACGCAACCGAGAGGGTCGCTCCCGCGACGCGGTCGTCGACGTCAGGGTCGGGCGTCGGCGAGGTCACGCCCGCGGAGTTGAGGATCGTGGTCGCCACAACGGGACCGCCGGTGCGATCACCGACGCAGGTGAGGTCGATCTTCGCCTGGAGCGGCGCGTTCGTCGGGTTGACGAGCTTGTAGACGCGGCTCTTCGGCTGAGGGTCGTGCCCGGCCAGGTAGAGGCCCGCGGCGAGGTCGTAGGAGCTGACGATGCCCTTCTCGAGATCGCCGCAGATCACGCTCTCGGAGACCGTCGAGTTGGCCGGGACCGTGACCGTCCTCGCGACCTCGCGCAGCTGCAGGTCGTGGGTGTGGCCGTCGGCGGTGTCGAGGCGGATCGCCATGCACCGGACCGAGAGGTCGACCGAGGTCGCGTCCGTGCCCACGTCGACGGTGAACCGGCGTCCGTTGCCGGCGGGCTCGGAGCCGACCAGGCGTGCGCGCGCCGCCGCTGACCGCGATGCCCGGAGCGATCGCGATGGTGCCCGGACCGCAGGGAACCGTGACGTCGTGGCGGCCCGGCGAGAGCGTCTCGGTCACCGTGACGGGGTCGCCGGCGATCACGCGGTGGTCGTGCCCGGCCTCGGGCTGGGTCACCGACGGGATGCAGACGCCGAAGAGCTTGGCCTGAGCGCGGCCCCCGGCCGTGTTGGCGACGGTGAACTCGTAGCTCCCCGGGGAGGTCGAGCGCGCCTCGCGCGTCTCGACCGAAGCGAGCGTGCCGGTGCCCTGGTCGACCGCGTCGACGCGGACCGTGGCGTCGGTCATGATCTGGCCCGGCCCCGGGCAGCTCAGCGTCAGCCCGCGTGCGGACCTGGCCCGCGTCGAGGTCGACCTGCTGCTCGACCTTCTCGACCGGCATCAGGTGCCGGTGATCGTCGGCGTAGGAGATGGCGTCGACCGTGGCGCGAAGCGTGACCGTGCGGGTCGTGTTCGGCCCGAGGGAGCCGAGCTCGCAGCTCAGGGCGCCGGCGGAGAACGTGCAGTCCGGGGCGCCCGGGTCGGAGTCGACGAACGTGACGCCACCGGGCAGGCTGTCGCTCAGGACGACGTCGCGAGCGGAGCCGGGGCCGTCGTTGCGGACGGTCAGCGTGTAGGTGACGGTGTCTCCGGGCAGCGCGTTCGCCGGCGAGACCGACTTCGTCAGGGAGAGATCGGCCTCGTCGATGATCGGAGTGTTGGCGAAGGCCTCGTCGTTGCCACCGTTGGGATCCGCCGTGTCGGAGCTGACCCGGGCGGCGTTGACGAGGGTGCCGACCGCGCTCGGGTCGACCTCGACCGTGATGGTTCGTGACGCGTCCCCGCCGTCGGCGAGCGTGCCGATCACGCAGGTCACGGTCCCGGAGGCGTTCGTGCACCCGGGGCTGCCGGACACGTAGGTGACGCCGGCGGGGAGCTCATCGACGATGCGCACTCCCTGCGCCGAGCTGGGACCACCGTTGTGGGCCGAGAGCGTGTAGGTGATCTCGTCGCCCGAGGACGCGTCGGAGACATCCGCGGTCTTCGTCAGCGACAGGTCGGCCGCGCTGCCGACCGAGGCGTTCGAGGTCGAGGAGTTGTTCAGCGGGTTCGGATCGACGCCGGGGCCGCTGACCGAAGCCGTGTTGTCGAGCGCGCCGTCGGCGCCCGTCGCCACGGTCGCGTCGATGTGGATGGTCTCCGAGGAGCCGCTGGCCATCGCCGGGAAGGTGCAGACGACGTCGCGGCCGCTGATCGCGCACTCGCTGCGGTCGGCGGAGATCGCGTTCAGCTTCGCCGGCAGCGCGTCGCGGACGACGACCGGGCGTCGCCGAGGACGGGCCGTTGTTCTTCACCAGGAGCGTGTACTGGATCGCGCTGCCCGAGTTCGGGTGATCGTTCGAGATCGTCTTCTCGATCGAGAGGTCGGCTCCGGCGACCGCGACGTCGGCGTCGGCGGAGTTGTTGGCCGGCGTCGGATCGGGCTGATCGCCGGAGACCGACGCGGTGTTGCGAACCGTCGAGCCGCTGGCGCCGCTGAGCGCCTTCGCGACGATCGTCACCGTCGCGGTGCCGTTGCGGGCGAGCGTCCCGAGCGCGCAGGAGACCGTGGCGTTGCACGTGCCCTGGCTCGAGGTCGCGCTGACGAGCTCGAGGCCCGAGGGCAGCGAGTCGAGCACGGAGACGTTCCGTGCCAGCGACGGGCCGTTGTTCGTGACCGCGAGCGTGAAGGTGGTCTGGTCGCCGACGTTGACCGTCGCGGGCGAGGCGCTCTTGGTGATCGCGAGGTCAGCCGACGGGGAGGTCGGGGCGGGGTCGAGGGAGCTGTCGTTGGCCGGGTTGGCGTCGGCGGGGTTGGAGACCGTCGCGACGTTGTTGATCGGCGTGTCCGCGTTCGAGTCCACGTTCACCGCGAGGTTGATCACCGGGTAGGAGGAGCCGGCGGCGAGGTCGTCGGAGCGGGTGCAGGTGATCGTCTGGCCGGCGATCCCGCAGCTCCAACCGCTGCCGGAGACGCTCGTCGGGGTGAGCGAGGCCGGAAGCGTGTCGGAGACCGTCGTCGTGGTGCCGCGGACCGGTGCGTTGCCGGCGTTGGCGACGTTGAGCTGGTAGGCGGCCGGGTTGCCGGGGGTGACCGCGCCGGTGTGCGTCTTCGTGATCGCCAGGTCGGGCGACTTGACGACGGTGTCGAGGGCCGGAGTGCTCGCGGCCGTCAGCGGGGTGTTCAGCGACTCGCTGAAGAAGCTGGCGGTGGCCGTGTTGTTGATCTTCGTGTTCGGGGCGATCCGGTTCGCAACCCTCACCTGGAAGCGGACGTCGTAGCTCGAGCCGACGGCGACCTTGCCGCCGGTGGTCGCGTTCGCGCCGGTGCCGAGCCGCGCGACGACCCGGTTGTTGGCGGAGTCGAACTCGCCGTTGTCGTCGCCGGCGGCGTCGGTGCGCGTGCCGGTGGCGGAGCCCGCGCCGGCCACGACGCGCAGAGAGCCGGGTACGTAGGTGGTGTTGGCGGGGATCGGATCGCGCAGCGTGAAGCCGACCGCGCCGTCCTGGCCGTTGTTGGTTGCGGCGATCTTGTACTCGAGGATGTCGCCCTCCTCGATCGAGCCGCCGTTGACGTCGGTGAAGGTCTTGGCCTGATCGATCTTCGGCGCGTAGAGCTCGGTCGCGAACGTGAGCACGCCCGGCAGGTAGACGTCACCCGACGTCGTCACCTGGATGCTCGCGGAGGTCGCGTTGTTGCCGAGGATGCCGTTGGCGTTGAAGAGGTCGGCGTCGATCCCGAGCTGGTTGACGTAGTCGGGGTTCTTGGTGGTGACCCGCGACCCCTTGTTGGAGATCGTCGAGTTGAAGAAGTTGGTCTGCGGGTTGAGCGCGTCGGTCAGCGGCGTGCCGTTGAGGCTGGCGCTGTCGCCCTCGATCCCGAGGTCGCCCTCGTAGGTGATGAAGCCGAGGGTCGTCTTGACCGCGCCGGCGGGCGGCGTCTTGAAGCCGCTGACGGGGATCGTCGCCCCGGAGGAGCCGTTGATCGTGACGAGGCCGTCGAAGACGGTGAGGTTGCGGGCGGGCTGCGTCGTGTCGCGGTAGGCGATCACGAGGCTCCACGTCGCGTACTTGTCCGTGCCCTTGCCGGCCTGCACGTTGGCGGCGCCGTAGGTGCCGTTGCCGGCGGCGGAGACGATCGAGGTGACGTCCGCGAAGGCCTGATAGCGGCCGGTGCTCGCGGTGGAGTCGTCGAGCACTGAGGCGGTGATGTCGCGGTAGGAGCTGTCGCCCGGCGCCTTGAGCTTGATCTTGTTGCGGTTGGCCGAGCTCGGCGCGGCGTTCGAGCCCGACCCGCTGTAGTCGCCGCCCCAGTAGAGGCCGGCGAACAGGACCTGGCTCCCGCTCGGGAGGCTCATCGACGCGGTGGAGGAGTTGAACGTCGAGGAGTCGGCGTCGACGTCGACGTACGTCATCGCGTAGGCGTTGTTCTGCAGGTTGGCGATCGGCGTCGCGGTGCCGTTGCGAGCCTGCGTGCACAGGGTGCTGTCAGGGCACGTCATCAGCGTGTTGCCGACGAAGGCGATGTCGCCCGTGTCGTTCACCGAGAAGCGGCTGGTGAACGCGCGATCGGCCGAAGCGGTGGCCGGCGCGATGAGCATCGCGGCCAGCGCGACCCCGAGCAGGACCATCCTGCGGACAACCATGAGCTTCAACTGATCCATCCCTCTTGTCGGTTTTCTGTGTCGGCGCGTCTTCTCACCGCTGGCGAGGACACACCCCAACCGGGAAGCCGCGATCGCGACCCATCACCCGGAAAAGATGTCGTCCCCTGCGGACGCCTTCATCGGCGTGGCGGGTCCGAACTTGAACGTTGGGCGCGTTCCAGCAATTCCCTGCATTCAGCGGGAAGCCGGCCGATGTCGAATTACGCCGGCAAGGCGTCCCTGATCGCCCCCACCGCCATGTCCCTCGCCGCGGCCAGCGGCTCGGTCGTCCGCTTCGCGCGGCACAGCACGAAGGCCCCCTCGAGAGCCGAGAGCGTCGCCAGCGCGAGCGGTCCCGCCCGCTCCGCCTCGATCCCCGCCCGCTCGAACAGAGCCCCGAGCGCCACGAGCCAGGAGTCGAACGCTTCCGCCGCCGCCTCACGCAGCGGCTCGCTGGTGCTCGACACCTCCAGCGCGATCGTCGCGATCGGGCAGGCGTCGGCGTAGTCGGTCGCCTCGAGCGTCGCGGCGGCCCCGTCGAAGAACTCCCGAACCGCGACGAGCACGTCCGGGAACTGGTCCGCGTACCCCTCGAACAGGAGCAGGAAGAACGCGCCACCCTCCCGCAACGTGGTCGCTCCCAGCTCCTCCTTCCCCCCCGGGAAGAAGTGGTAGATCGAGCCGAACGGTGCCCCCGCGGCCGCCGAGATCTGCTTCAGCCCGGTCGCGGCGTAGCCCTGCCGGCGGAACAGCTCGGCGCTCGTGAAGACGATGCGGTCGCGGGTGGGGATCTCGGTCAGAACGCTCACTAGAACGATCATTCTATAAGCTGGCCCCGATGACTCCGATCGCCCCCTGGATCCGCAGCGGCTTCAACATCGTCCGGCCCCGAGGCAGGTACGCCGGAGTGGTCGCGATGGAGCGGGACGCCGACGTCCGCGCGCGTCGCCTCCGCGCCGCCGCGACCGACCGGCTCAAGGAGCGCCGCCGGCCCACGCGCCCGAAGATGCGCTCGCTCATCGCGACGCCCGGCGGCCGCATGCACTGGCGCTCGATTCCGATCCCGCCCGACCCGGGCCCCGACGGCGCGGTGGTCCACCCGATCGCGATCGCGACCTGTGACATGGACCGGCCGATCAGCCTCGGCCACACGCCCTTCCCGATGCCGTTCTGCTTCGGCCACGAATGCGTCGCCGAGGTGCTTCGCATCGGCGAACGGGTCACCTCCGTCAAGCCGGGGGACCGCGTCGTCGTTCCCTTCCAGATCAACTGCGGGACCTGCGCGATGTGCCGGGCGGGCCACACGAGCAACTGCACGAGCGTTCCGCCGATCTCGATGTACGGCTTCGGGCTGATCGGCGGCCATTGGGGCGGTGCCGTGGCCGACGAGCTCGCGGTCCCCTTCGCCGACGGCATGCTCGTGCCGCTGCCGGAGGGCCTCGACCCCGCCGCGGCCGCCAGCGTCGCCGACAACGTGAGCGACGCCCACCGCCACATCGCCCCCTACCTGCCGAGGATCATCGAGGAGGGCCGCGATCCGGAGGTGCTCGTCTTCGGGGCGCTCTCCAGGCGCTCCCCCTTCACCTCGAGCGTCCCTCAGTACGCCGCCCTGATCGCGCAGGCGCTCGGCGGCTCCCAGGTGACCTACGCCGACGCGCGGCCCGAGATCCGCCGGCAGGCGGAGGCGCTCGGGATCGACACCGTCGACCCCTCCGACCTCGGCGGCCCGCCGACCGCGCCCCTCGTCGCCGACATCTCCGCCGAGCCGACCGGCCTGAAGCTGGCGCTTCGAGTGCACCGCCCCCGACGGCTTCTGCAGCTCGGCGGGTGCCCTCCACCCGTTCGGGAAGATCCCGGTCGCGGCGATGTTCGGGCGCAACGTGACCCTCCGGGTCTCGCGCTCCGACGCCCGCGCGATCATCCCCGAGGTGCTGGAGCTGATGGTCAGCGGGAAGTTGAGGCCCGAGGCCGTCACCACTCAGCTGGCGAAGATCGACGAGGCGGTGCCTGCCCTTGGAGCGGCACATGCGGGGTGGGGAGACCAAGACGATCCTCGTTGAGTAGTTGGCGGTTCGGCTGCGACGGGCCGGGCGCCGCTCGTTCGAGCCGAGTTCGCTCGCTCCTCGCCAGTTGGCGAGGGAGGTGAGGGCTCTTTGGACTGCGGACTTGGCGTCTCGGCCTGGTTCCTTGTGGAGGGAGAGGATGCGCAGCACCGGCGTTCCGCCCGTCTGCTCCACCTTCAGGTCCGCTCGGGCCACGATTCGCTCGCGGTGGAGGATCGGTAGGACGTAGTAGCCCCAGCGGCGCTTCTTCTGGGGGGTGTAGATCTCCAGGCGGTGGTCGAAGTTGAAGAGCTCCGCTGTTCGGGCCCGGTCGCACAGGAGGTTGTCGAAGGGGGAAAGGGCAACGGTTCGGCGGCCCGGCTCCAGCTCGCCGATTCGCTCGAGATCGGCCGATCGGATCCACCACTCCCCGCGCAGCCCCTCGACGCCGACGCGTGCCAGCTCGCCTCGTCCCTCCAGCTCCGCCAGCGCGCCGTCCAGTCCCGGGTAGCGACGACGCGTGAAATGCGCGTTCACGTGCGGGGCTCGGGCGACTCCCAGCATCCCGACCGCGCGCAGCGCCGCGGTCCGCACGACCTCCTCCTCCGCCAGCGGCTCGGCGTCCGCGGCGGCGAGCTCGCCCTCCGGCAGGCACCGCTCCATCAGGTCCCAGCGGCGCGCGGTCCCGTGGCGGCTCGCGACGCCGATCTGTCCCTGCATCCAGAGGCGGTCGAGCATCCGCGCGATCGTCTGCCGCGAGGAGACCTCGTCGGTCCAGTGCCCGTGGACCCACGCCTCCGCCGAGCGGTCCTCGAGCTCGCTCGCGCGCATCGGCCCGTTCTCCCGGAGCGCCGCGATCGTGTGGCCGGCGAACTCCTCGTTGACCTCGAGCCACTCGCGGACGACCGCTCGCGCCGGGCTCAGCCGGTCGATGTAGGTCCGCATCGCCCAGCGATGGACCGGCAGGTCGGCGACGTGACAGAGGCTCGCCTCGTGGCACCAGTAGTCGAAGAGGACGCGCTCCTCGTAGGCGGCCCGGTCGAGCGCTCGCGAGTGAGACTCGTAGGTGCCGCCGCGCAGCCGCGCACGCAGGACGAGCAGCGGGGAGCGGGCGACGGCCGAGACCGGGTCGAGCTGCAGGCAGCCGATCCGCTCGACGACGTCCGCGACCTCCTGACCCGGCTCGGGCGGCAGCGCCAGCCCCTGCGCGTGGAGCGCCAGGCGCCGCGCCTGCTGCGAGGTGATGGTCGGGATGGCCGGCGTCGTCACCGCCCGATCGAATCAGATGTCAGGATCAGCCATCGCCGCGAACGAGATCATCCGCGCCGGGCGTCGTGAGGTGGAGATCACCCACCCCGACAAGGCGCTGTTCCCGAAGCCGCAGGTACACGAAGCTCGACCTGGCCCACCACTACGAGCGCGTTGCCGAGGCGATGCTCCCGCACGTCCGCGGGCGCCCCGTCGCGATGGAGTCGTACCCGGCCGGGATCGAGCGCAAGGGCTTCTACATGAAGTCGGTGCCGAAGCATTTCCCCGATTGGATCGACCGCGTCGAGGTCGCCAAGCGCGGCGGCTCGAACACGCAGGTGACGATCGAGAACGCCGCCACCCTCGTCTACCTCGCCGCCCAGAACGTGATCACGCCGCACATCTGGCTCTCCCGGACCGACGAGCCCAACGATCCCGTATGAGCCCGACCGGCTCATCGTCGACTTCGACCCCTCCCCCGGCGTCGGCTTCGCGACGATCCGCGCCGCCGCGCGCGAGGCCGGCCGGCGACTCGAGGACGCCGGCCTCGTCCCGTTCGCGATGGTCACCGGCTCGCGGGGCATCCACGTCGTCTGCCCGCTGCGGCGCGGCCACCGCTACAGCGAGGTCCACGGCTGGACCCGCGCGCTGGCCGAGGCGATGGTCGCCGAAGACCCCAAGAACCTGACGCTCGAATGGAAGCGCGAGGACCGCGGGCGCCGCATCTACGTCGACGTGAACCGGATCGCCTACGCCCAGCACGCCGTGGCTCCCTACGGGGTCAGGTCGAAGCCGCGGGCGCCCGTCGCGATGCCCATTCGCTGGGAGGAGCTCGCCGACGCCAAGCTCAAGCCGGACCGCTGGACGATCCGCAACGCGGCCGACCGCCTCGAGGCCGAGGGCGACGCGTGGAAGGGCATCGGCCGCCGGGCCCGTGCGCTGCCGACGAAGCCGCCGGCCGCGTAGGCGCCTGGCCTGACGCGTCAGTTCTTGATCTGAACCGGGGTGCCGAGCGGAGCGTCGTCGATGAGCTCGTAGAGCTCGCTCTCACCCATGTGCACGCAGCCGGTCGAGTTGGCCGCGCCGAGCGGAAGGCTCGTGCCGTGGATCGCCATCCGGTTGCCGCCGCTCCAGCCCGCCGGGAGGTTCGGCTGAGTCGCGGTGATCGGCAGGACGCAGCAGCCGTAGGCGGGGTTGAAGGTGTTGTCGAGCTCGTCGGTGATCGAGTAGTCCCCGGTCGGCGTGTCGGTGCCGGGAGCGCCGATCCCGACGGAGAACTTGGCCTCGACGTCGCCGTCGCGAAGGAGCTCGCCGGTCATCGAGGAGAGGTCGATCACGAGCTTCGTGGGGACGGAATCGACCTTGAAGGAATCGCCGCCGAGCTTGACCCAGCCGAGCTCTCCGTTCGGCAGCTTCTCCGTCGGGACCCCGACCCAGTTGCCCTTGCGCTCGGTCACGGTGAGGACGGTCGGGGATCCGAACTCGGTCACGTCGCCGAGCGTCACGACGGGATCGCCGCCCGGCTTGGCGCTGAGAGCGACCTCGGAGCCGGGGTTCACCTTCAGGACCGGGGTGCCGTCCGCGGGGAGCGAGACCAGCGGGGTCTCGCGGCCCGTGGCGGGTGCCGGGGGCAGCGCCGCGGTCTCGGCGACGGGGGCCTCCGCAGCTGAGGCGGGCGCTGCCAGGTCCGGAACGGCGCCGGAGGAGCCGCCGGTGACCGTGAGCAGGAGCCAGAGCGCGGCCGCGAGGAAGAGCGCGAAGGCCGCGACGACTGCCAGGTCGGGGCGCTGAAGGGGACGGTCCATCCCTCTTCCCGTCGTCGGGTTGGTGCTCCCACTGAGGGTCTTGGGCCGCGTCTGGACGCAAGTCCAGGGGGCACAGGCGTAGGATGAACCCGATGGCCAAGCCGGAAACAGGGGACGAAGCGCCCGATTTCACGCTCGAGGGCACCAAGGGACCCTTCACGCTGAGCGAGCACCGCGGCGAGCGCGTCGTGCTCCTCTTCTACCCCGGCGACGACACCACCGTCTGCACCAAGCAGTTCTGCTCCTACCGGGACGCCACCGACGAGATCTCCGGCCTCGACGCGACGATCGTCGGGATCTCGACCCAGGACCTGGACTCCCACCGGGCGTTCACGGACAAGCACAACCTCACCACCCAGCTTCTCGCTGATCCCGATGCCGAGGTCTCCGACCTCTACGGCGTCTACGCCAAGCGCCTGAACATGGCGAAGCGGACCGTCTTCATCATCGACGAGCAGGGCAAGATCGCCCACCGCCACGCCAACTTCATGTCGCTCTCCTACGACGACGTCGAGGACCTCAAGTCGGCGTTGGCGCAGCTCCCCGCCGCCTCCTGACCGCCCCGCGGTCCTAGGACCAATGTCGCCTTGAATGGGCGACGTGCCCTGCCCCATCGTCCAGCCTGCAAGTGCAGGCGAGACGAAGGATCGACATGAGCAACGGCAAGAAGACGATCGGCGCGCTGGCGGCCAGCCTCGCGCTGGCGATCGGCGGAGTCGGTATCGCGCAGGGCAGCGGGGGCGTCGATGACCCCGCCGGCCACGATGACCACGGCCATCACCACGGCAACCACCACCACGGTGGCAAGGACGACCGCGACGGCGAGGGCCATCACGGCGGCAAGGGCCACCACCACGGCGGGAACGACGACAGCCCGAACCACGACGTCGGTGACGACCACGGGAGCGGCGGCCACGGCGCCGACGACGGTCCCAACCACGACGTCGGTGACGACCACGGCGGTGACGACGACTGACTCAAGGAACCACCCGCCCGCGTCAGCCTCGGGAACCTCCCGAGGCTGATGACCCGGGTGGCGCCCGGGCCCATCTACCTAGCCCGGGCCGACCCCGTTTCGCTGGGCCCACAGCGCGGCCTGGGTCCGGTCGCTCACCCCGATCCGTTCGTACACCCGGGTCAGGTGAGCCTTCACCGTCTTCTCGCTGATCTCGAGCCGCATCGCGATCCGCTTGTTGGGGAGGCCTTCGGCGACGAGCTCCAGCACCTCCAGCTCACGCCCGCTCAGCTGCGGGGAGCCGCTTCCCTGGCGCGCGGCCACGAGCTGCCGGGCGGCCTTCGGGTCGAGCGGAGCGTCGCCCCGGGCGGCCGCCCGGATCCCGTCGAGCAGGACGTCGGGAGGCGAGTCCTTGAGCATGTAGCCGAGGGCGCCGGCGTCGATCGCGCGCAGGATCGTCTCGCGGCCGGCCGAGGCGGTGAGGATCACGATCCGCGTCTTCACGTCGGCCGCGACGATGCGACGCGTAGCGTCGATCCCGTCCATCTCCGGCATCGAGATGTCGAGCAGCGCGACGTCGGGCTCGTGCTCGAGCACCGCCGCTACGGCAGCGGCCCCGTCGCCGACGGCGGCGGTCACCTCGATCCCCTCCTCGAGCCCGAGCAGCTCCTCGAGCCCGACCCTGACGACGGGATGGTCCTCGGCGAGGATCACTGTGATCACCTGCTCGGTCACTCGCGCGGCAACAGTAGTCGCACGGTCGTACCCCGCCCGGGGGCGGAGTCGATCTCGAGCTCGGCACCGACCTGCGCCGCCAGGTCCGCCATCAGGTGGGTTCCGATGTGGCCCTTGCCGTCGGGGTCGCCGTTGGTGGCCGGGGAGGCACCGTTGCCGGCCGGTGTCGAACCCGCGGCCATCGTCGCGCACCGTCAGCTTCGTGCCGGCGGCAGCGCGAGCTGAGGGAGACATCGACGCGCTGCGCCGCCGCGTGCTTGAGCGTGTTCCGCAGCGACTCCTGGGTCACCCGGAAGCAGAGCGCCTCCTCCTCGGTCGCCAGGTCGACGCCGTCGTCGAACTCGAGGCCCGTCTCGATCCCCCGAGCCGCCACCGGCGCGAGCAGATCCTCGAGGGCGGTCCGCAACCCGGCGCGCTGGAGGCTCGGCGGGTAGATCTCGACGAGCAGGTTCCGCAGGGACTGAACGCTGCCGCGCGTCTGGCTCGCGCCGCGCCGCAACGCCGCCGCCGCGTCGGGATCGCCGTCCTCGAGCCGTCGCGCCGCACCCTCCAGCGAGAGCGCCACACCGGCGAGATCCTGGACCGCGCCATCGTGGAGATCACCGGCGATCCGGCGGCGCTCCACCTCAGATGCGTCAACCGCCCGCTCGAGCAGGTGCACCCGGTCGCGATGGAAGTTGCGGACGCGCCGCGCAAGCGACGTCGCCAGCGGAAGCTGCACGAGGTAGAGAAGGATCAGCCCGACGATCAGCGCCGGCGCGAACGCCCGCCAGAGGCTGTTGCCGCTCGACGTCACCGACGAGTAGCGCTGGTAGGTCTCGAAGAGAAGCGGCTCCCCGTCCGGCCCCCGCACCCGGCTGTAGGCCTCGAGCAACTTGCCCTCGTCGCGGTCGAAGCGGTTCTCGGGCTCGCTCAGGTCGCTGACCTCGGAGTCGGCGGCACCCTCCTCGAGCGTGAGTCGCTCGTCCTCCCCGAAGTCGAAGCTCTCGCCGATCAGCCGCGGCTCGTCGGAGTAGATGATGCGCCCGCTCGCGTCCCAGAGCTTCACGCGCACCAGCTCGTCGCGGAGCACCGTGCGGCGGATCAGGTCGTCGAACTCGGCGAGCGCGGCGGGGTCGCCGTCGAGCAGCTCCTCGCTCAGGCGCGGCTCGACGACGCCGTCGCCGATGATGCGGGTCAGCTCGCTGGCGTTCTCGGTCGCCTCGGTGTTGCCGATGCTCCGCATCAGCAGGAAGCTCGCGACGCCGACGAGCGCGACCGCCACGAGGCCGGCGAGAGCGAAGCGCAGGACCGCAGCCTTGACCGACGGCTCGGCGTCCCTCCCATCTCGCTTCCATGGTGCTCTCATCAGCCCCGCGAACGTCGCCCGCGTCCACGCGGAGGAGGTTAGACCTCAGCCGCGCGCGGGATCCAGCCTCGCGACGATCGCCCCGCCCGCGGCGAGGAAGGCCTCGAGCTCCTCGGCCTTGCGGTCGCGGGCGCCACCGTCGAGCGTCGAGAGGATCAGGGAGCGACCGTCCGAGCCGGCCATGAGCGACCCGCGCTCCGCCGCATCGCCGCGCGGGATCTGCGCGGTCAGCGCCATCCCCTGAACCGGCGAGGTGAGCGTCGCGAGCAGCACGCTCCAGCCCATGTCGAAGTGATCGTCGTTGTTCGTCAGCACGAGATGGCAGTCGACCCCGCCGATCGCGCCGCGCGCGGCATGGGCGGGAACGCCGGGAAGGAAGGTGTCCACGTGACCCGCGCGATAGGCGCTCAGCGGAACGGGCTCGAAGCCGATGGCCTCGGCGTGGGAGCGGAAGAACGCCTCGGCCCCGAGCTTCCAGCCGCGATCGCCGATCGTGACGCCGCGGCGAAACGCCCGCGCCGCCTCCCTCGTCGTCCTCGGCGGCTCATCGAAGGGGTGCGCGGCCAGCTCGCGCTCGATCTCCTCGTCGCGCTCGCCGACCTCCCCGCGTTCGCGGCGGATCGCATCCACGTGGTGGAAGACCCGCGCGGCGCCGGCGCAGAGCGCGTCGAGCTCGGCGGGGTCGGTGATGAAGCCCGGCCGGAAGCAGGCGAGCGCGCCGTCCTGCAGCTCGAAGGAGAAACCGGCCGGCGCGTCCTCGGTGAGCCAGTCGATCAGGCTCGGATCGAACAGCTGCCAGACGGCCAGCTGCTCCTGGTCGTGGTCGGTCTCGAGCGCGTAGCGCTTCAGGAACGATTCGCTCTCCAGCTTCACCCCGCGGTCGTCGAGCTCGACGATCCGGCGACCGGCGTCGGGATCGTCGCGGTCCCGCTCGCTCATCCCGCGGTCGTGGCAGAGGACCCTGACCGCGAAGGCGAGGCTCTCGGGCGCCTGCACCAGCGCCAGCGTGAAGGGGCTGCGCTCGAGGTCCATCGTCCCCGAGTAGACGTAGTTGACGTGCGCGAGCCAGCCGCCCGCGAGCCCCCCGGGCAGGTCGCCGCGGGCGAGGCTCGGAACCTCCTGCATGAAGCCGTGGCGCATGAGCTGCGTCGCCTTCGGCAGCGCCATCGAGGGCGCCCGGTGGTGGAGGCCGCGCGCCGCCGAATAGGACGCGAGCGTGCTCGTGTCGCTCAAGAGCGAGCGGAAGCAGCTGCGGCGAGCAGACCGGCGAGGCCCCGCTCGAGCTCGCCGGTGGTCGGCCAGCCGAACCCGAGCCTGAAGCTCGAACGCGGCTGATCGAACCAGTGCCCGGGACCGACGTAGGTGCCCTGCTCGCTGAGCAGGTCCCGGTAGAAGCGGTCGAGGTCGACGCCCTCGGGCTCCCGGAGCCGTGGCATGCCGACGACGCCCGCCTTCGGCTCCACCCACTCGAAGACGTCCTGGGAGGCGAACCAATCGCGGACGATCGCGAGGTGGGCTGAGATGCGTTCGCGGATGGGAGGCAGGATCCGCTCGCGCGCCTCGAGGACCCGCGCCGCCATCTCCTCGTCAGCGGTCGAGCCGCAGATCAGGATCTGCTCCTTCGCCGCGAGCAACTGCTCACCGAGCTCGGGGTCGCGACTGACGATCCAGCCGATCCGCAGGCCCGGCAGGCCCCAGGTCTTCGACATCGAGGAGACGCTGATCGCGCGCTCGGAGAGGTCGGCGGCGAGCGGCAGCGGATCCGGCGCGAGCTCGCGGTAGGTCTCGTCGACCAGCAACCGGGCCCCGCCGTGGCGCTCGATGATCTCGACCAGCCGCTCGAGCGTCGCTCGGTCGACCATCGCCCCGGTCGGGTTGTGCGGGTAGGTGACGCTGACGAGCCGCGTCTCCGGCCGCAGCGCCGCCTCGACGCGCTCGAGGTCGATGCTCCCAGCCCTCCTCGAAGCGCAGCTCGATCGGGTCGACCTCGGCGCCGAGCGCGCGAGGTGTCTCGAGGTTGGTTGCGTAGTTGGGAGACTCGATCAGAGCGTGGTCGCCCTCCCCGAGGATCGAGGTCGAGGCGAAGAAGAGGGCGGCCGCGGCGCCGGCGGTGACGATCGCGTCGTCGGGATCGAGCGATTCGGATCCGGCCACGATCAGCTCGCGCAGCCGCGGCAGACCGCGGTGATCGCCGTACTGCAGGAGCAGTTCGCCGACGTCGGAGTCGATCCCGAGGTCGCTCAGCCGCCCGTCGGCGAACGAGCTCTCGGAGAGATTGAAGGCGATCGCGTCGTAGCCCAGCTCCTCGGGCGACTCGATCTCGATCGGCATCCGTCGGTATCGCATCTCGTCTCCTAGTGAAGCCCGGCGAGGGCGTCGGGAACGCCCTCGCGAGCCGTCGGGAATCGGAGCTCCCACCCCGCCGCTTTCAGCTTCGCGTTGCTCGAGCGGGCCGAGCGGACGACCGCCTCGACGGCGTTCGCCCCGGCCGCCAGCCGCGCCAGCGCGACCGGGATCCGGCGCGGCGTGCCCAACTCGAGCGTGCTCGCGGTGAGCGCCATGAAGTCGAAGTAGCTCATCGGTTCGTCGTCGACGCAGTGGAAGATCTCGCCGCTCGGGAGCTCGTCAAGCCCGAGCAGGATCGCCGAGACGACGTCGTCGACGTGGACGACGTCCCAGAGGTTCCGGCCGTCCCCGACCACGCAGAACCGGCCCGGCCGGCGGAGCATCGCGACGAGCTCGTCGACATACCAGCCCCCGGGCCCGTAGACGTGCGAGGGGCGGATCGTCACGTAGGGCAACCCGCTCTCGGCCAGCAGCCGCTCGCACTCCTGCTTCGAGGCGCCGTAGGGAGTCGAGACCGGCAGCGGCTCGTCCTCGGTCAGGACGCGCCCTTCGGCGTCCCCGGTGACGACCGTCGAGGTGAAGACGACCCGCGGTGAGCCCGCCGCCCTGCAGGCCTCGAGCAGGGCGCGGGTCCCCTCCACGTTGACCGCGCGCACGCGCTCGCCGTCTCGCTGGGAGGCGATCTCGGCGGCGAGGTGGACGACGGCGTCGGGAGCCGCCTCCGCGACCGCCCGGCCGAGCGCCTCGGAGTCGGTCAGGTCGCCGTGGACCGCCGTCGTGCCGGGCGGCTCGCTCCCGGGGCGGCGGACGAGCGCAAGGACCTCGTGCCCGGCGGCGATCGCCCGGGCGCAGGTCGCTCCGCCGAGGAATCCGCTGGCACCGGTGACGAGGACGCGCATGCGTCCACCCTATTCCGCGGCGTCGGGGGCGTCGGATCCGTTCAGATCGCGACCGCCGGGACGTACCCGGCCGCGAGCGCGGCCACGGTCGAGGGCGGGGTCAGCACCGCGACCCGCGCGTCGGGGTCGACTGGGCCGGCATCCGCGTAGCCGCCTGGACTCCACTCCCAGACGCGGCCGCGCCAGATCAGGCGTGGAGATCCACCACGGGGGGAGTCGAGGGCATCGAAGAACGTCCCTTCGGGGAGGCTCTCCGCAGCCGAGGCGTAGGTGCGCTTGGCACCGTCGGCGCCGAGCCTCTCGTCTTGGAGCACCGCGTCGAGCTCGGGAGCGGACGGCGGCTTCACGAGCCCCTGGCCCACTGCCCAGGCCTCCCGGAACCGGTTGTAGTCGGCGCGGCGGCACTCGGCGCACGGGCGGTGGCCCGCTGCCAGCGACGTCGCCTCGTCGAGGAAGAACAGCTCCGTGTAGTGGCCCGGGCGCATGATCTGCCGGCGACGGCCCTTGAACTCGAGCAGGCAGGTGATCCAGCGCTGGACGCCGTGATCGCGCCGGATCATCCCGGCGTCGTCGTGGAGCAGCCCGCGGTTACCCATCAAGGAACCGCGCGCGGTGACTGGGATCAGCGCCCCGCGTGGATCGACTCGATTGCGCCTCGGTTCAGAAGTCACGGCAGGTATGAGGATGACCGGGCGTCTCCGGGACGTGGCGTCCGAGAATGCGCAGGAGCAGCGGATCCCGACGCCACGTCGCGAGCATCGCGAGCCTCACCTAGGCGGCGACGTCATCCACCTCGGGAGGCAGGCCGTCGATGGCATCGGCGCTGAGGTCCATCCCGAGGTCGCGCCCGAAGAGGAACTGGCTCGCCGGGACGTGCAGCGGCCGGTGCGAGTCGAGCCCGGCGATGACGAGGGTCTCGAGCACGATCATCACGTTGACCAGCCGCGAGCGGCGCTTGAGGTAGTAGAGGTCGTGGGAGAGCTTCCAGGCGGTGCCGAGCGTCGAGCCGGCGTAGCCGCAGCGGACCTGCGCCCAGCCGGTCACGCCGGGCTTGATCAGATGCCGGCGGCGGTAGTTGGGGAGCAGCCGCTCGAGCTCGGCGACCATCTCGGGCCGCTCCGGGCGCGGCCCGACGAAGGTCATGTCCCCGCGGATCACGTTGAGGAGCTGCGGCAGCTCGTCGAGATGGAGCCGCCGGAGGATCCGGCCGACGGGCGTGACCCGCGGATCGCTCGCGGTCGACCACTGCGCCCCCTCGGCCTCCGAATCGGTCCGCATCGTCCGCAGCTTCAGGACGTCGAACTCGCGACCGCCCTCGCCGACCCGCGTCTGCCGGTAGAGCACGGGCCCGCGGCTCGTCAGCTTGATCGCCGCCGCCGAGAGCAGCATGAACGGGCTGAGCAGGATCAGCAACGGGATCGACTCGAGGATCTCGAGCACCCGGTCGGTGGCCGGGCGCGTCGAGTTGAACTCCGGGTGCATCAGGTACAGGAACCAGCGCTCGTCGATCGCCCCGAGTGGGACGTGGCCGAAGAGCGCCTCGTAGAGCTGATCGGCGCCGATCGTCCTGACGGGCAGGTCGACGAGGACCTCGACCCCGCCGGTCGGCCCCGTTGCCGAGTCCTCGGCGAACGATCCCCCGACCCTTGCGATCAGGTCGATCCCGTTCTCGAGCACGACCTCCCGGAGCTCCTCTGGGCTTCCGGCGTCGATCCAGCCGACCAGCGTGGCCTGGCCGACGTCGGTCTCGGCCAGCTCACGCTCGAGCGCGAGGGCGAAGGCGGGAGCCCCGAGCGTCGCGATCCGCACCGGCAGCCTGCGCAGCTGACGGGGACGCATCGCCTCGATGACGAGCGCGACGAGCGCTGACGCCGCGCCCGCGATTGCGGCGTCGTCGATGCCGACGGAGAACGAGCGCGGGCCGAGGAGGTCGGCGAGGGCGAAGATGCCGCAGCCGAGGAAGGGCGGGATCAGCGCGAGGAGGATGCGGGTCGCCGGCATCAGGTGCAGCGGCATCGGGAAGCGGCGGAGCGGCGCGGCGATCAGCCCGACGATCGCGCCGAGGAGGAGACCCTGGCCGAGGCCGGCGGCGATGGCGCCGGCGACGGCGGCTGCGATCGCCGGCAGCAGCTCGCCGGCGCGCGCCCACGAAGCGCGTCGCGCGAGCGAGTGCGGAACGCGGAGCTCGCTCAGCCCAAGCGGACGGCGATCATGCGGCTGATCGGCCGCAGCGGGAGCCGCCGCGCGCAGGCGCAGACGCTCGCGGGGGTCTGATCCGGATCCATCCATCGGCGGCGGGCGCGCGAGCGCCCGCACCGAAGGTTCACAAGCGGGTCAGACGCTCTCGGGCGGCACCGCCGCCTCGCCCGGCGATCCGCGACGAGCCGCCTCGGCTGCGGCCCGGTCGAGCCCACCGTGCTCGAGGCCCGCGACCGCGGATTCGCCCTCCCAGACGAGGGCGCCGGATCGGGAGCGGACCTTGATCCGGAGCCGGCCTCCGATGTGCTCGAGCGCCCCGGCGGTGTTGCGCCGCTCGCGGGGCAGGGGAACGGGCAGCACGTGGGAGGCGCCGCGCGGAGCCGTTCCCTCGATCTCGATGCGCCAGCGGGCGCTGCGACCCGAGAGCAGCCAGCGCTCGTCGCTCGTCTCAGCGGTCACGGGAGATGTCCCCGGGTTCCCCAGCCGGATGAGCCGTCCCCCGGGGAGGCGGACGACCACTGCGGTCACCTCCGTCCGCAGCGGGCCGGAGTGGACCTGCCCACCGGCGAAGGCGACGCACGCATCGCGCTCGGCGAAGCCCTGCGCCTGGCCCCACCACCACGATTCCGGGAAGCCTCCCCTCCCCCAGTTCTTCTCGCCGTAGACCTGCCAGCCGTCGAGCTCCCAGCTCTCGTCGCCGAGGACCGCGGTGCCGCTTGCGCTCCCGCCGAGGAGCCACGGGTGCCAGTACTGGTTGAGCGCCGGAACCGATTGGAAGACGCTCGAGCCGCCGAAGGATCCGCGGCTCCAGGGAAGCGGCTCGGTCACCGTGACGTCGAGGCGTGCGTCCGGCCCGAGGTCGACCCGAAGCCGGCCCGCGGTCCCGTCGAACGCCGCGCCGGCCCGGGCGCCGAGCGCCTTGGGGTCCGCCCAGCCCTCGGGGTGCTCGATCGCGCGGAGGAAGCCGTTGGGATGGCCGCCGAGGCCGAGCGTCGACCACGGTCCGTCGTCAGCCTGGTTGACGCCGCAGAGCGCGATCAGGGCGCGATCGTCACCCCGGGGGGCCGTGAAGCGCCAGAAGTAGCCCTCCATCCGCACGCCGCCGTGGGCGCGAAGCGGATCGCCCCAGGGCAGGTCGGCGCCGGTGCCGCGGTAGAGGTCGATCAGGCCCACCGCTTGAAGCTAGCGGGCCGCGTCGCGTCAGCGAGTCCGGTCGACGACGCGGAAGCCGATTCGCCTGGTCGGGCCGCGCTCGCCCGCCGCGCCGACCGCGATCGCGCGGAAGTTGTGGCGCCCGGGCTTGACCCGGTACTTCTTCGGCGAGCCGCAGGGGCGGGGGTCCTTGGCGTCGAGGCGGCAGAGGAAGGACGTCGCCTCGCCCTCCGCCTCGAAGCGGAAGCGAACGGTCGCCCGCTTGCCGCGACGCAGCTTGATCAGCGTCTTCGGGCGCTTGACGATGCGGACGCGCGCCGTCGGCGGCTGCAGCGTCCCGGCCTTGGAGGCGAAGAAGCTCATGATCGCCTGCGTCTCTCCCGACAGATCCGTCGGTGAGCCCACCGCGTCGTTGATCCCGGCGTGGTCGTAGGGAGCGGGGAAGACCGACGTCGCAGGGTCCTGGCCGAGCGCCGCCGCCATCGCGTTCGTGTTCGCGATGCGGCCGGGCTTCGCAGCCTGAGTGACCAGGAGGAAGTCGGGGTCGGCGGGATCGGCGTGGACGATCGGCGACGCAGCCGCCCAGCTCCCGTCGAGCGCGTTCTCCTCGGGCGTTGCGATTCCGTTGTAGGCGAGGACCTTCGCCTGGTTGGAGCCGTTCGTCGCCTGATCGGTGATGTCGTAGTTGTCCGTGTCGAGCGAGACGGTGCCGAGCAGGTGGCTCGGGTCGACTCCCCACCGGGAGACGTAGCTCAGGTCCGTCGAGACGAGCGAGACGATGTGCGCCCCGGCGGAGTGGCCGATCAGGAGGATGCGGCGCGGATCGCCTCCGTAGGCGGCGACGTTGCGGTCGAGCCAGCCGATCGCCTCGCCGACATCGGCAGGGTGCGTGGGGAAGCGGACGCGAGCGGCGGGGTAGCTGAAGTCGATCGGGTCGGGCGAGAGCCGGTAGTTGACGCTGGCGAAGACGTAGCCGGCGCCCGTGAAGAGATCGATCTTGCGAGCGAGGTTGTTGCTCTTGTCGCCGGCGTTCCAGGCGCCGCCGTGGACGTAGACGACCACCGGGCGAGCGGCTCCGGCGGAGACGTCGTCGGGCATGTACAGATCGAGCTGGTTCAACCGCAGCGGGTTGGGCGCGCGGCGACCCGTCGAGGTCGTAGTTGATCCCCTTCTCCGACTTCGCGGCGGAGGCGGCGGCGGGACTTGCGAGAACCGCGATCGCAGCGAGTGCGACGAGCGAGCTTCCGGGCTGCCTTCATGCTGCTCCCAACACGGTCACGAGCGAGGGGTTGCGGTGGCTCAGGTCTCCTCGAGGAGGACCGTCTCGATCGCGATGTCGTTCTCGACATCGTGGTCGCTGAGGAAGCCGGCAGCCTTGCGCCCGGTCGTCTCCTCGACGAGCCGGATGATCTCGTCGCTCATCGCGGCCTGGAACTGGCGTCGCATCGAGCGGACGAGCTCCGCGCTCCCGCGGGCGATGAGCTTCTGCTCGGCCCGGGTCAGGCTGTCGCGGCAGATGGTGGCGACGAAGCCGTCGGTGATCGTCGTGGTGGCCGTCGTCGGCCCGCGGCCGAGGTAGTCCTTGTAGATGGCGACCATCCCTCGCGAGATCGTTCGCTGATCCGAAGCGCTGCTTGACGACGTCCGACACGGGCGTGAGTTTAGGCCGCAGCAGATTCGGTCGTTCTCGGGCGGCTCGCTGGATAGGCTGCCCGCATCGCCAACCAGAGGGGAAGGAACAGAAGATGACTGCTGACCAGGGGGCCGGAGCCCCGCCACCGCCACCGCCGGCTGCTCAACCTTCACGTCCGGCCGGTCCGGCGGGAGCCAATCAGCCGCAGCCGTGGGAGATCGTGACGATGGTCAGCGGCCTGGTGATGCTGATCGCCTCGTTCCTGACCTGGTACGCGATTGAGCTCGGCGGGGGCAGCGAAGACCTCGACGACAAGAACCTGAACGCCTGGTCGAACGGCGCTCAGCTTGTTCCCGCTCGCCACGATCATCGTGCTGCTCGTGGTCGCCTTGGCGGTCCAGGTCGCCGTGAAGAGGTTCGGCGGGTCGGCTCGGCCCGGATCGGATCGGCGGATTCGCGTGGAACGACGTCCGCCTTCTGGTCGGCGGCCTCGCGACGCTGACGATCCTCGCCTACCTCCTCCGTAGCTTCGAAGGTGGCGGCGTGAGCAAGGGAATCGGGATGTGGCTCGCCCTGCTCGCAGCGGCTGGATTGCTGGTCGGGGCGATATTGGAGCGGAACGAGTCCGGCGCCGTCGCCGGAGCTTCCGGGTCGGTGCCCAAGCGCGCCCCAACGCCCGGCGACATCACGATGATGGTGTCCGGCGCCGGGCTGCTCGTGTTCTCGTTCTTCAGCGTGCTCGGAGAGGGCCTCGACGGCGACTTCGAACCGACCAGCGCCTGGGGTAGCGGGCTCTTTCCGCTGTATGCGCTGCCGGCGCTGCTCGGCGCGATCCTCGCGATCCGCGTCGCCCTGATCGCGTTCGCAGATGTTCGGGTCCCCGATCGCATTCTCGGTATCTCCTGGCGGGAGATCGACTTCGGGTTTGCCGGCTGGGCCTTGATCATGATGCTGTCGTTCCTCATCGCGAAGTTCGCGTTCGAGATCACCGCCGACGACGTCGGTCTCTCGGGAGACGAAGCTGACTTGGCTCAGGGGGAGCTCGACGATCTCAACGACCAGACCGACGTCGACAAGGCAGCCGGCTTCTGGCTGATGCTGATCTCCTCGCTCGGTCTCGTCGCGGGTGCCTACCTGCGCTCCCAGGAGCGCGAGGGTCCCGCTGCGCCCCCGCCGCCGGTGCAGCAGCAGGCACCGCCGCCGCCCCCTCCCCCGGCCTGAGCTGAGGGTCTCGTCACGCCTTCGCGCCTCGCCGGTCAGCCGGTCGGCGCGGAGGCGGTGACGATCCACGTCGACGCCGGCGCGAGCACTCCGTTCGGGCCCTCGTCGAACTCCGCGACCGCCTCGCGAATCTCGCGCTCGAGCTTGGGCCGGATCGCCTCGGCGTCATCGCCTGAGAGCCTGATCAGCTCCGCCGCCGGGCCGATGGCCATGTTCATCGCGACCGCCTCGTCGAGATCGTTCCCGATCTTCAAAGGTGCGTCCGAGCGCTCGACGCCCACCCGCTCGAACCCCGCGGCGACGAGCTGGCCCGTCACCGTGTCGGCGTTCGCCATCGAGAACGGGCCGGGTCCGCAGGTGGGCTCGTCGGACTCCTCCGGCTCGTCGAGGTAGCGCTCCACGACCAGCTCGGCCTCGTGGAGCCAGGGGTTGTCGACCTTGCGGCGCCAGACGATCGCCACGAATCGACCGCCGGGAACAAGCGCCTCGCGGATGTTCCGCAGGGCTGCCACCGGATTCGCGAAGAACATGATTCCCATCCGCGAGAAGGCGTAGTCGAAGGGCCCCGGGACCTTCATCACCTGCACGTCGCCGGCGATGAAGGAGACGTTGGCGGACCCGGCGTCCTCCGCTTCGGCCTTCGCGGCGTCGATGAACGGGACCGAGACGTCGACACCGAGAGCTGATCCGCCGGAGCCGACGATCGCGGCGAGCTCGCGGGTGGAATCGCCGAAGCCGCAACCGACGTCGAGCACGCGGTCCCCGGTGCTCGGCGGATGCGACGCCATCGCCGCCGCCCCGTGGTGGGCGAGCCCCTCGACGATCAGGTGCCGGAACTTGACGAAGCGATCGAAGAGGACGCCGCTCCAGGCTTCGGTCGCCTCCTGGTTTCCCTCAGCTACTACGAGATCTGCATCCACTTGCGCGAATGCTACGCCCCGCCTAGAACAGCTGGCCACGGTCGGCGGCCTCGGGCTCCTCCAGCTCCAGCAGGAAGCGCTTCCGCTCGAGCCCACCCGCGTAGCCGGTGAGGTTGCCGTCGGCGCCGACGACGCGGTGGCAGGGCACGAGGATGCTGATCGGGTTGTGGCCCACCGCCTGACCGACGCGCCGGGCGAGCGCGATGTCGCCGAGCTCCCGGGCCATCTCGCCGTAGGTGACGGTCTCGCCGTAGGGGATCCGGTCGATCAGGCGCCAGACGCTGCGCTCGAACTCGTCGCCGCGGCCCGCGATCTGCAGGTCGAACGATGTCCGCTCCCCGGCGAGGTACTCGAGGAGCTGGAGCGCCGCCCGATCGAGCAGGTCGTCGGCGCCCGGCTCGACGCGCGGACCGAAGTCCCCGTTCGCCGATCCGTACCAGTGATCGGGGAAGTACAGGCCGACGAGAGCCTCGGCGTCCGCCACCAGGATCAGCTCTCCGAGCGGTGTCTCCTGCCTGAGGTGTCTCATGTGGGTGTCAACGGCGGTCGGAGCGGGAACGTGAGATCGGAAGCAACTTACGGAGGTACCGGATGAAGAAGGCGAAGCTTGGCGAGGTCGAGGTCGGGCGGATCGGTCTCGGCGCGATGGGGATGTCCGCGTTCTACAGCGGCGCGGGTCAGGACGACGACGAGTCCATCCGGACGATCCACCGCGCGATCGAGCTCGGCGTGACCCTGATCGACACGGCGGAGATGTACGGGCCCTTCACCAACGAGGAGCTCGTCGGCCGAGCGCTGAAGGGCCGCCGCGACGAGGTCGTCCTTGCGACGAAGTTCGGCCTCCATGACCACGAGAAGGGCGAGCGCGGCATCAACAGCCACCCCGACAACATCCGCGCGGCGGTCGAGGGCTCGCTTGGGCGACTCGGCACCGAGATCGACCTGCTCTACCAGCACCGCGTCGACCCGAAGGTCCCGATCGAGGAGGTCGTCGGCACGATCTCGGAGTTCATCGATGCGGGTCGCGTTCGCTACATCGGGCTCTCCGAAGCCTCGCCGGAGACGATCCGCAGGGCGCACTCCACCCATCCGATCACGGCGCTGCAGACCGAGTACTCGCTGTGGACGCGCGACCCCGAAGGCGAGATCCTTCCCGGCGGTCCGCGAGCTGGGAATCGGCTTCGTGCCCTACTCGCCGCTCGGCCGCGGCTTCCTGACCGGGCAGATCAACTCGATCGACGATCTCGAAGACGACGACTTCCGCGCGCAGAACCCGCGGTTCGCCGAGGAGAACTTCGACCGCAACATGAAGCTGGTCGACGAGGTCAAGGAGGTGGCTGAGGAGGTCGGCGCAACCCCGGCGCAGGTCGCGCTCGCCTGGCTCGTCGCCCAGGGCGACGACATCGCGCCGATCCCGGGGACCAAGCGGGTCGAGCGGGTCGAGGAGAACGCCGGCGCCGACCTCGTCGAGCTCACCGACGAGCAGCTGCAGCGCCTGAGCGATCTGCCGGCGCCCGCCGGCGACCGCTACCCCGACATGAGCTCGATCGACACGACCTCGTAGCGCGGCCCGGGACGACACCCGGGGGTGGTCGAGTCCACCCCCGGGGACGCCGGGGACCACTCCCCGGACCCCTGGGAAGGAGGGCCTGCGCTGCCCGAGGATTGGTTCATCAACCGACCCCCCCCAACTAAGGAAATGGTGATGAACATGAAGCTCAAGATGATTCTCGCGACCGCAGCGATCTCGACCGTGACGCTCTTCAGCGGCAGCGCGCTGGCAGCCACCCCGTCCAAGGTGACGATCAAGGGCACCGACGGCGACTATTACGGCAAGGTCAAGAGCGCCGACGGCAACTGCCTGGCCAACCGGACCGTGAACGTCTACGAGGACTCGGCTCAACGCCCGACCCGAAGACGGACCTGAAGATCGGCTCGACACGACCGGGACCGACGGCGCCTGGTCGATCGGGAACTCCGGCTACAAGGACGGCTGCTTCTACGCCAAGGTGAAGAAGTCGTCCGAGTGCGGAGGCGCGCTCAGCAAGGTCATCGACCGCTGTAGACCCAGCTCAACCACCACCGACGAAGGGCCCCGCGAAAGCGGGGCCCTTCGTCGTGCAGAGGATCGGCGCCATGAGCACCCAGCACCCCTCCGGTCCGCCTCGCATCCGTCCCGCATCCCGCGCGGAGATGGGATTCGTCAACTCGATCCTGGCCGGGATCTCAGCCAAGGCGGCGGGGACGACCAAGCCGCTGAACCTGTTCACGACGGTCGCCCGCAACCGGGGCCTCTTCCGTCGCTGGATCCTCTTCGCCGGCGCCCTGATGCCGGGCGGGAAGCTCCCGCGCGCCGACACCGAGCTGGTGATCCTCCGGGTCTCCCACCGAACCGGCGCTGAGTACGAGGCCGTCCATCACCGCGTGATCGGCCGCAAGGTCGGGCTGAGCGAGGAGGCGATCGACGCGGTCGGCGCCGACGACCTGAACGACGGACCGTGGACGGAGCGGCAGCGGCTGCTCCTCGCCGCCGTCGACGAGCTCCACGACGACAGCGCGATCGGCGACGAGACCTTCGCCGGGCTCCGCCCCATCCTCACCGACGAGGAGCTGATCGAGCTCTGCATGCTCGCGGGCCACTACTCGATGGTCGCCGGGCTCATCAACTCGGCGCGGATCGAATCCGACGTGCACCGCTCCCACCGGTGAGCGGGACCGTCGCCGGCAAGACGGTCCTCGTCACCGGGGCGGCCGGAGGGATCGGGCGCGCGACGGCCATCGAGGCCTGCGGTCGCGGAGCCGCCGTCGTCATCACCGACATCCAGGAGGCTCCGCTGCGGGCGACCGCCGAGTCGATCGCGGCGCGCGGCGGCAAGGTCCTCGCCTCCGAGGCGCTCGACCTCACCGACGTCGACGCCATCAAGGCGTTCGCAGGCCGGGTGCACGCCGAGCACGGCTCGATGGACGTGGTGATGAACGTCGCCGGGACTTCGACCTGGGGCTCCGTCGATCGGCTTACGAACGCCCATTGGCGCAAGATGGTCGAGGTCGACCTGATGGGGCCGATCGGCGTCATCGAGTCGTTCGTCCCGCCGATGATGGAGGCGGGCCGCGGGGGCCATCTCGTCAACGTCTCCTCGGCCGCGGGACTGCTCGGACTCCCCTGGCACGCGGCCTACAGCGCCGCCAAGTTCGGCATCCGCGGCGTCTCCGAGGTCCTCCGCTTCGACCTCGAGCCACACGGGATCGGGGTCTCCCTCGTCTGCCCGGGTGGAGTCGACACACCGCTCGTCGGGACGGTCGAGATCGTCGGGGTCGACCGCGAGCATCAGGCCGTTCAGAAGATGAGCGCACGCTTTCGGAAGCGAGCGGTCTCGGCGGAGAGCGTGGCGGTCAAGATCCTCGACGGCGTCGAGAAGGGCACCTACCTCGTCTTCACCTCGCCCGACATCCGCGTCGCCTTCTGGCTCCAGCGCTTCTGCCCGCCGCTCTACCGAGTGGCGATGCGCCGGCTCAACCGCGAGCTGACCGAGGTCGGCAGGCGGGCGAGCATCCCGGCGGGCTAGACGCCCAGCGAGCTCACCACTCGCGGCCCTCGCCCTCGATCCGGGCGACCCCGTCGCGCAGGCCGTCGAGCACCTCGCTGCGGACGCGGAGCTTCGTCGCGAGATGGGCGTCGTGGTTGAGCCCCGCGAGGGTCTTCGCCGCCTCGAGCGCGCGCGCCTCGAGCGTGTCCGGCGCCACGAGCTCGTCGAGGAAGCCGGCCCGGACCCCGTCCTCGGCGCCGATCAGCGCGCCGGTGACCGTGCAGCGGTCGAACCACGGGCGCGGCAACCGGTGCCGGGCCAGCTCGATCGCGAACCACGGCAGCGTCAGCCCGATCGCGACCTCGTTGAGGCCGACCTTGAGATCGACGTCGGCGCCGACCCGGTAGTCGGCGGAAAGCAGTAGGAAGGCTCCCGCCGCGACGGCGCTGCCGTTGCACGCGGCCACGACCGGCCTCGGGAACGACAGCATCCGCTCCATCAGGCGGGCTCCGGCGGTCAGCATCGCCGGCCAGCCCTCCGCCTCGGTCCTGAGGTCGAAGCCGGCGGAGAAGGTGCGCTCGCGCCCGGTCAGGATCACGACTGCCTCATCGGCCTCCGCCTGGTCGAAGCGCGAGGAGATCTCGCCGACCATGGCCTCCGACAGGGCGTTGACCTTGCCGTCGTCCATGCGGATCGTGGCGATCCCGTCGTCGAGCTCGTAAGCGGTCCGGCTCATGGCCGGAACCTATCGATGCCGGGCCTTCCCGGCCGGCTCAGCGCTTCGCCTTGACGTTCGTGCAGCGGCACGTAGTCGCGGCACGGCTCGGCGCGCAGCGCCGGGCAGGCCGGCAGCGGCGTCGGGATCCCCGCGTCGGGGATCACCGGCAGCGTCAGCTTCGACGGCCGCTTCTTGCCGTAGGCGATGTCGACCTGCGCCGGACCCTTCGTCTTCGCGAACGCCCAGACGGGCTGTGCGCCGCTCGGCGCCGCGATCGTGACCCGGATCTGTGAGCCCTTGCGGTACGCGTGGCCCTGGTAGTAGAGCGGGATCGTGACCGGCACGAACTCGCCCTTCGGCATCGGCCTCGAGTCCTTCTCGCGCAGGCTCAGGACCGGATCGAGCGGCGTGCTCTTCTTCTTGTCGAGCTTGCGCTCGCTGGCGCGGATGTAGCCGTTCTGCACGAACGTCTCCTTGGCGTCAGGCCGGACCTCGGAGATCGTCGCCTGCAGGTCGACGGTCTTGCGCGACGAGCGCACCCAGACCTTGACGTAGCCGGTGCCGACCGCGGTCATGTCGCTCTCGAGCCGCTCGCTCAGGTAGGAGACGGCGGTGCCCTCCGGGTTGTTGGCCCAGTTGTAGTTGGGCAGCGCGGTCCAGAGGCCACCGTCGCCGGAGCCCGTGTTCCCGGTGAAGTTCGTCGACGGCACGGCCGTGACGTCCCACTTGAACCCATCGGCGTGCTTGCCGCGGGTGCGCGAGTCGAACAGCCCGCCGTTCGAGCCGAGGAACCAGGAGCGACCCTGGACGCCCGGGATCGGGAGCGAGTCGTACGAGCGCTCGTAGCCCGGCTGCGGGATGCCGGGGCCGGCACCTGCGCCGTTGTCGTAGAGGATCCGGACGGGCTTCTGGGCCTCGAACGCGGCCAGCGCCGCGTCGTAGGTCGGCTGCGTCTGGATCGAATCCGGCGGCAGGGTCATGCCCGAGATCCCGAATGCCTCGTCGAAGAGAAGCGGCGCGGCCGCGTGCGCGATCAGGCCGGGGACGACCGGTGGCTGCTTCGCCACGTACAGGTACAGGAAGTCGAGCCAGCGGTTGAACGTCTCGGGATCGAGCGAGTCGATGTGGGCGCCGTTGGTGAACGTGAACCACTTCTTGTCCGTGCCGGTGAAGTGCTCGGCGAGCGCCGGGCAGTGACCGCCGGTCTGCTCGTCCTGCCACTGGCAGGCCATGAACGTCGGGACGTTGATCTTGTCGACGAAGGTGATCGGCGACAGCGGGTCCGCCACGCTCTTCACGTAGTGGTTGTTGGCGCGGATCTTCTGCAGGAGGTTGACCGCCTCGGGGTGCAGCTCCTGGTTCTCAGCGCACTTCGCATCGCCCGCCTGGATCTGCTCGTAGGCCCAGGGCTGGCCGCTGTCGGGGCCGGCGGGAAGCGCGTCATGGACGCGGTCCTTGGCCCACTCGACCGCGAAGCCGGTGTTGAGGATGCCGCCCGGGTAGAGCGTCGTCTGCGTCTGGTCGAGGACCGAGAGCGGGGTGATCGCCGCCAGGCTCGGCGGCTGGTACTGAGCCGTGAAGAGCTGGCTGATGCCGCCGTAGGAGATGCCCATCATCCCGACCTTGCCGCCGAGCACCCAGGGCTGGCGGGCGACGGTCTCGATGACGTCGTAGCCGTCGAGACCCTGAAGCGGCTCGAAGAAGTCGAAGGCGCCGCCGGAGCAGCCGGTGCCGCGCATGTTCACGTCGACGACGGTGAAGCCGAGGAGGTTGGCGATCAGCGAGATCCCGCTCTCGGGGCCGTCCGGGTCGGCGGTGCCGTAGCCCGAGTACTCGATCAGCGTCGGGGTCTGCCCTGTGTTGGGCAGCGACGGGATGTCGCCGGGAAGGATGCTCGTGATGTCGGTGGCCGGATGGACCGTGTAGGAGAGCTCGGTGCCGTCGCGGGTCGTCAGGTACCCGTAGCCGCTCGAGGGCATGGTCTGGTTGTAGATGTCGGTGTTCGGGGGCGCGCCCTTGTCCGTCAGGACCCGGAGCGCGCCGGACTTCCCGCCGGCGCCCTTGACCTTGTAGCCGCCACCCGGCTTGACCTCGCGGAAGAGCGCGCTGCCGAGATCGTTGGCCTTGTCCTTGGCGACCCGCTTGCCCTTGCGGTCGATGAGCTTCAGCTTCGTTCCCGGTGCCGCGCCGGTCACGTAGACCTGCTCGACGCTGCCGCGTGCCTCGAAGGCATGGGCGTCCGCAGCCGACAGCAACGCCACCGCCGACACGATCGAAATGAGCAGCAGACTGGACGAACGACGCAACTTGAACCTCTCTCCGAAGGAAACCCCCGCCCACGATGGGCCCAGGATTTCTACCACCGCTGGGGTTCAGGGCGCGGCACTCCCCCTATCCCGGCCGTAGCTGACATCCTCGGCCCGTGGCATCGAAGACGCCGGCGGCGATGATCGAAGCGGACGGCCGCGAGGTCCGGGTCTCGAGCCCCGACCGGGTGATCTTCCCCGCGACCGAGCGGACCGCCGAAGTCACCAAGCTCCAGGTCGCCGAGTACTACGTCTCCGTCGGCGACGGGATCATGCGCGCGCTGCGCGACCGGCCGACCACGCTGGAGCGCTGGCCGAAGGGCGTTCACGACGACATCGTGGTGGCGACGCGCGAGAGCCCGAGCGGCGACGCCTTCTACCAGAAGCGTGTTCCGAAGGGCGCTCCTGACTACGTCGAGACGGCGCGAATCGAGTTCCCCTCCGGCCGCCATGCGGACGAGATCGCGCCGACCGAGCTCGCGGTCGTCGCCTGGTGCGCGCACATGGGAACGCTCACCTTCCATCCCTGGCCGGTGCGGCGCGACGACGTCGACCACCCGGACGAGCTCCGCATCGACCTCGACCCCCAGCCCGGCACCGATTTCGACGACGCCGTGATCGTCGCCGGCGCCGCGCGCGAGCTGCTCGAGGAGCTCGGCATCCGCGGGTTCCCGAAGACCTCGGGCGGGCGCGGCCTGCACATCTACGTGCGCATCGAGCCGCGCTGGACCTTCACCGACGTCCGCCACGCCGCAATCGCGTTCGGCCGCGAGCTCGAGCGCCGGACGCCCGAGCGCGTGACGACGAAGTGGTGGAAGGAGGAGCGCGGAGAGCGCGTCTTCATCGACTACAACCAGAACGCGCGCGACCGGACGATCGCCTCGCCCTACTCCGTCCGCCCCCGGCCCGGCGCTCCGGTCTCCGCGCCGCTGCTCTGGGAGGAGGTCACCGAGGTGCAGCCGGAGGACTTCACGGTCGAGTCGATGCCGGCTCGCTTCGCCGATGTCGGCGACCGCTTCGCCGAGATCGACGACGTCCACCACTCGCTGGAGAAGCTGCTCGAGATGTACGAGCGCGACGAGGCGGGCGACATGCCCTACCCGCCCGACTACCCGAAGATGCCGGGCGAGCCGAAGCGCGTGCAGCCCTCACGGGACACGGACCGGAAGAAGGGTTAGCCGTGTCAGCCGGAGGCGCCGGCCTCGTCCGCTGCGCGTGGGCGGAGGGCGATCCGCTCATGACCGCCTACCACGACGAGGAGTGGGGAATCCCGGAGCGCGACAGCCGGATGCTCTGGGAGACGCTGATGCTCGAGGGCTTCCAGGCCGGCCTGGCCTGGATCATCATCCTGCGCAAGCGCGAGGCGTTCCGCGCCGCGTTCGCGGGCTTCGACCCCGACGTCGTCGCGGCGTTCGGCGACGCCGACGTGGAGCGGCTGATGGGCGATGCGGGCATCGTCCGCGCCCGCGCCAAGATCAACGCGACCATCGCCGGCGCGCGCATCTTCTGCGAGATGCGAGACCGAGGCGAGGACTTCAGCGAGTACTGCTGGTCCTTCACCGACGGCGAGCCGATCCACGGCGACGGCCGCTCGCTCCCCGCCAACACGCCGCTCTCGGAGCGGATCTCGAAGGACCTCAAGGCACGCGGGTTCAAGTTCGTCGGCCCGACGATCGTCTACGCCTGGATGCAGGCGGTCGGGATCGTCGATGACCACGCCGATGGTTGCTTCCGGCGCTCCCCGCCGGGCTAGCCGCCGCTGGCGATCCCTGATCAGGCGAGCGCGAGAGCCGGTTCCTCGACGATCGAGGCGAGCGCCTCGACGACCTCCGGGTCGAACTGGGTGCCCGCTCCGGCCCTGAGCTCAGCCACCGCCTCGTCCCTCGACATCACCTGCGCGTAGGAGCGCCCTCCGGTCATCGCCGCGAAGGCGTCGCAGGCGAAGATGATCCGCGACCCGAGCGGGATCTGGGACCCGGCGAGGCCATCCGGGTAGCCCGCCCCGTCGAAGCGCTCGTGGCTCGAGCGAACCAACGGCGCGAGGTCGGCGAGCGCCGGGACCGAAGCGAAGATCCGCTCGCCGATCAGCGTGTGGCGCCGCATCATCGACCACTCCGCGTCGTTCAGCGGGCCCGGCTTGAGCAGGACCGAATCCGGGATCGCGACCTTGCCGACGTCGTGCAGGCGCGACGCCAGCTCGACCCGGCGCAGCTCGACCTCGTCGAGGCCCAGCCACTCGGCCGCGGAGCGCGCGAAGCGGGCGACCTCGTCGGTGTGCGGGTCGTCGCTGCCGACGCGCTCGGCGAGCGCTCCCGCCAGAGCGGCGGCGACCTGGTCGTCGACCGCACCGGGGCGAGCCCGCTTCACGGCGAAGAGGCGGGCGTCGGCGAGGGCGATCGCGCTCTCGACGTCGGTGGCCTCAGCGGGCAACATGACCGCGCCGACGGATGCCGTGACGGTGAAGCCGGTGCCCTCCTCCTGGAGTGCCGCGGCGGCGTCGGCGACCACGCGCTTGTTGCCGCCGAGGACGTAGAACTCGTCCCCGCCGATGCGGAAGGCTCCGTCGGCGCCGGCGGCGGCGATGAGCTGCCCGCCGAGCCGTCGCAGCAGCTCGTCCCCCACCTGGTGACCGAAGCGGTCGTTGTAGGCCTTGAATCCGTCGAGATCGAGGATGGCGAGGTGGAAGTCAGCGCCGCTCGCGAAGCGCCGCTCGAGCTCCTGGGCGAGCGCGCGACGGTTCCCGAGCCCGGTCAGCGCGTCGCGCCCCGCGAGCCTCCGTCTCCTTCCTCAGCCGGATCCTGAGCTCGATCTCGACCGAGACCGCATGGGCGAGGTCGTCGATGATCCGTCGCTGGCGGTCGTCCCATCGGCGAGCCTCAGGATCGGCGACGCAGAAGGAGCCGATGCGCTCCCCGTCGACGCGGACCGGAGAGCCGAGGTAGCCCCGGAACTCCGAATCGGCGAGGGGGCCGGCCGAGAAGACGGCGTCCTCGCGGGCGTCCTCGACCGCGATCTGCTCGTCCTCGACCATCACGTGCTTGCAGTAGGAGAGCTCGAGCGGCGTCTCGCGCTCGTCGAAGCCCTGAGCAGCACTGAAGTACTGCCGGGATCGATCGATGATGGTCACGAGCGAGACCGGCGCGGGAGCAGGTCGGCCGCGAGCCTCGTGTAGCGCTGAAGCGATTCCTGGATCCCGGCATCGAGGAGGCCGGTGCGGTCGACCACTGCCAGGCGGCGCTCGTCCTGCGCGTAGGCCTCGGCCCTGCTGAACGCCGTCTCGGCGTCGCGGATCACGCTCTGACCTGTACTCGCACCATCTCGCATCGTCTCCGCCTCCTTGCCCCCTTGCTTTGAAGACATGCCACATCCTTGTGGCACGTCGCTCTCCCATCGGTCGAACTGCGCCGATGATGAGGCGCGGCTGGACGCTGGCTGGACGCGGGTCCAGCCGTTCAGCGCCGGGCGGCCGCCATGATCTGGCCGCCCGCGGGGATCTCGTCCGGGAGGTCCGCGGTCGGGAGCGATTGCCAATCGAACCGGCGGCGGGCGTGGTTGATCCGGTAGCTGAGGTTGCCGTGGAAGTTGAGCGAGTGCCAGGCGAGCCGGCTCATCGGCGAGAGGCTCCTGGACCCAGAAGTCGTCGGGGATCGGATCGAGCGGCGCCGGAGCGGCGATCTCGACGTCGGCGGCGACGTGGCCCTCCCCCTCCTCCTCCGAGAGCCGAGCGAGGACGGTGCCGTCGCGATCGCAGATCTGGGACTCCCCGAGCATCGTGGTCCGCCAGGCGATGCCCGGGCCCAGCGGCGTCTCGGCCGCCACCGGGCCGACGTGCGCGGCATGGGCGACCGGAGCGCCGACCCGGCGGGCCACCAGCGCCGGCAGGTCGCGGCACTGCTTCTTCCAGAGCGCGTTCTCGCGGGCGAAGAGCCTCGCCGCGGGCCCGCGCCAGTTGCCCGGGACCGACGGCCAGCACATCCCGCCGAGGACGAGGCGCGCGCCCCCGTCCCGAGCGCGCTGCGAGGTCCGGTTCCGCTCCCACTCCCAGCCGGACATCAGCGCGACGGTCGCGCCGAGCGCCTCGCAGCGGACGACGCCGTCGTCGTCACCGCCGCGGTAGTAGTTGTGCTCCCAGGCGGTCGGGATGTCCTTGTCGTGGAGGTGGACCGCCCCGCTCGGCTCGGCGAGGACGTAGGTGCCGTACGCGTGATGGCCCGCGAAGCGCGAGGAAGCCGCCGCCGATCACGCAGTCGAGCTCGCGAGCGAGCCGGGTGAGCAGCTGGAACGGCTGCCCGTCCACCGGCCGCGGAACTCCCTTGAGCACCTTCGCGTAGACGTTGGGCGAGGTGCACGCCTCCGGCACGAGGATGACGTCGGGCGAGTGCTCGCGGTGGGCGTCGCGGATCAGGTCCTCGACCCGCGCGAGGTTGCGCTCGACGGCTCCGAGCTCGAGGGCGGGCTGGACGACCGCGAGGCGTGTCACGCGACGGCGGGCTCCGCCGACTGCCCGCCGGCGCCGGCCGCTGCGGCCGGCTTCGGCGCCGGCGGCCCCGGGAACTCGGCGCCCGGATGGTCTGAGCCGGGCACGGGACGGGACGGCCGGAACTCGTCGCGAGCCGCCTCGCGGCGGATCGCCAGGTCGGTCCTGAGGTCGCCGGGTGTCCGGGCGATCGTCTCCCGGCGGGGCCGAGGAGCGCGGATGAGCGCCGAGCCGAGCGCCCGCAGGGTCCGTCCCGGCGTGAGCACCTCCTGCGGGCTCCGCCCGCGGCAGAAGAGGTCGGCGAGGTCGGGATCCGTGCTGTTGCCGCTCCGGCGCAGGATCTCCATCAGCACCGCGGAGGGCTCCTCGACCCGCGTGTCGAGATTGGCGAGGTGGTAGGCGGGGAGGCAGTGGCGGTCGCGGTCGGCCTCCCAGCGGCGCGTCGCGCGATCGATCGCCGCCGCGTCGTCGAGGACGGGCAGGACGGCCTCGGCGAGCGTTCGCCCCATCCACAGCGAGTCGCGCATGCCCTGGCCCGTGACCGGATCCTTGAAGTGCCCGGCATCGCCCGCGAGCGCCCACCCGGGGCCCGATGAAGCCCGGAAGAACGCGGGCGTCTGCGCCGTCGAGCGGACCTTCGAGTACGACGACTCATCGACCCCCTCGAGGCGCCGCGCCAGCTCCGGATGAGCCGCGATCTTGCGCCGCCAATGCCCTTCGGGATCGCGCCGGGCCTCCCCCACCTCGTCGCGATGGCCCATGAGGAGAACCAGCAGCCGGCCGGCGGGCGTGCACGGGAAGGCGAACGCGACCGACTCGCCGTCGCGCCACTGGACGTAGGCATCGAGCTCGGCGGAATCGCTGCTCGGGTCGTCCATGTAGCGGAACACCAGCCCGCGGCCGTTCCGGGAGCGGCGGTAAGGCACGTAGGCGCCGACGGCGGCGGCGACACCCGAGCGCCTCCCGTCGGCGCCGACGACGAGGTTGGCGTCGACGTCGCGCTCGACGCCTTCCGGGTCCCGGTACCGCAGGCCGCTCACCCGCCCGGCGCGCCAGTTCAAGCCGACGAAAGTGCAGCGCTCGCGGACGTCGGCCCCCCCCTCGCGCGCCGCCTCGACCAGGCAGATGTCCTGGAGGTCACGCGGCACGCAGACGCCGTAGTCGATCCCGTCGAACTCCCGCATCGTCTCGGTCATCCCGACCGGCCCGGCGTTGAGTGTCATGTGATGGACCCGCGTCGGGTTCAGGGCGAGGATGCGATCGAGGGCCCCGAGCTGCTCGAGCTCCCTGACCCCGTTGGAGAAGAGCACGTGGGTCGAGAGCTGGTCGGAGGGGAACGACATCCGGTCGATCACCACGACCTTCCGCCCCGCTCGGGCCAGCGGCGCCGCCAGCGCGCAACCGGCGAGGCGGCCGCCGACCACGGCGACGTCAGCTTGCTCGGTTCCTCTCATCGAAGCTCTCCGATTCCGGCGATGGAGCGAGGCTATCCCGACGCGCTTAGCTTTGGGGCATGGATCCGCGCAGCCGTTGCCGCTCCGTCCTCCTCGGAGCCGCGGCCTGCCTGCTCCTCCTCCCGGCGGCCGCGAGCGCCGGCTGGAAGCCCGACGTCCAAGACGCGCGGGACTACGCGCGCTCGCGCGCGGGTGACGTCTCGTTCTCCGTCGTCGGCCTGAACGGGCGGCAGCGCGGCTACGACGCCGGCGCCGACGCGCCGCTCGCGAGCGTCTTCAAGTGATCCTCCTGGCCGCCTACCTGAACCAGCCGTCGGTCCAGGACCGCCCCCTGCATCGGGACGAGCGCGAGCTGCTCGGGCCGATGATCCGCAGCTCCGACGACGCGGCCGCAAGTCGGGTGAACGCGATGCTCGGGGCGGGCCCGATCGAGGAGCTCGCGCGGGACGCGCACCTCGGTAGCTTCGACTACGAGGCGTCGCCGTGGGGCCTCAGCAGCGACGACCCCAGTGACCTCGCGCGCTTCATGTACCGGCTCGACCGCTGGATCCCTAAGCGCCACGAGGCCTACGCCCGCCGGCTCCTCTCCTCGATCACCCCCTCCCAGCGATGGGGCGTCGGCGAGGCCAAGCCGAGGGGCTGGGACCTGTACTTCAAGGGAGGCTGGGGCAGCGGGACCGGCTGGGTCAATCATCAGATCGCGCTCCTCGAACGGGGCCGCTGCCGGGTCTCGCTTGCGCTCTTCACCCGGAACAGCCCGTCGCACGACTACGCGTCGGAGACGCTGCGCGGGCTGGCGGCCCGGCTCACCTCGGGACTGCGCCGCGCTGGCTGCTCCTCGCCGCGCTACAGCTGAAGCGGCTCCGGCCCGGATCGGGCTGACCTTGCTCGCCACCTCCGACTGGTTCTGTGTCCGTATAGCGGACCCATCTCCAGTCGCAGGTCCGGGAGTGGGCTCGTCCGGCGACGCGCCACGATTGCGGGTCGACTCAGCCCTCTGACCGGGATTCGCTCCGGATAGCGGAGCAAATTCCCGTCGCAGGTCCGGAAGTCGGCCCGACCGGGCCATGAGCCCCCGTTCCGGGACAAGGCAGGATCAGGCTGATGACCCCTGCTCGCCGCCTCCGACTGGTTCTGTGTTCGGATAGCGGACCCATTTCCAGTCGCAGGGCCGGGGAATGGGCGCGTCCGGCGTCGCGCCGGGGATCTCGGGATCACTACACCCGCCGATCCGGCTGCTGAGCAGCCGTTTCTTGATCGATTCCAAAATAGGCTATGGTGCCCGCGGTGCCTGAAACCGCTCGATTCGAGGAGATGCTGCGTGGCAGCGAGCTGCGAGTGACCCGTCCGCGGGTCGCCGTGCTGAGCGCTGTCCATTCCCATCCGCACGCCGACACGGCGTCGCTGATCGGCTTCGTCCGCGACGACCTCGCGGACGTCTCCCACCAGACGATCTACAACGCGCTGAACGCGTTGAGCGAGGCCGGGCTGGTGCGGCACATCCAGCCGCCGGGCTCGGTCGCGCGATACGAATCGAGGGTCGCCGACAACCACCACCACGTCGTCTGCCGCTCCTGCGGCGCGATCGAGGACGTCGACTGCACCGTGGGCGCGGCGCCGTGCATGACCGCCTCGGACGCCCATGGCTATGCCATCGACGAGGCCGAGGTCGTCTTCTGGGGAACCTGCCCCGCCTGCACCGCCAGGGCCGCGAACTGAAAACCAACTGAGAACCACCCGAAAGGACCCATGTCAGATCAGCCAGATGCCGTCGTAGGAGAGATGAACGAGGACGAGGACGGCGGCTGCCCGTTCCACCCCGATCGCGCGCCCGAGCCCACCGAGGGCGGCGGCAACCGCGGCTGGTGGCCCGACCGGCTGAACCTGAAGATCCTCGCGAAGAACCCGATCGAGTCGAACCCGATGGGCGCCGACTTCGACTACGCGGCGGAGTTCGAGTCCCTCGACCTCGCCGAGGTCAAGAGCGACATCGAGTCGGTCCTCACCACCTCCCAGGACTGGTGGCCCGCCGACTACGGTCACTACGGGCCGCTGATGATCCGCATGGCGTGGCACAGCGCCGGCACCTACCGGACCCACGACGGCCGCGGTGGTGCGGGCGCCGGGCAGCAGCGCTTCGCCCCGCTCAACTCCTGGCCCGACAACGCGAACCTCGACAAGGCGCGCCGGCTGCTCTGGCCGATCAAGCAGAAGTACGGCCGCAAGCTGTCCTGGGCGGACCTGATGGTCCTGACCGGGAACGTCGCGCTCGAGTCGATGGGCTTCGAGACCTTCGGCTTCGCCGGCGGTCGCGCGGACGTCTGGGAGACCGACGAGGACGTCTACTGGGGCCCCGAGACCGAGTGGCTCGGCGACGATCGCTACACCGGCGATCGTGAGCTCGAGGAGCCCCTCGCCGCGGTCCAGATGGGTCTGATCTACGTCAACCCGGAGGGCCCGAACGGCAACCCGGATCCCGTCGCCTCCGCGCGCGACATCCGCGAGACGTTCGGCCGCATGGCCATGAACGACGAGGAGACCGCGGCGCTGATCGTCGGTGGCCACACGTTCGGCAAGACGCACGGCGCGGCTGACCCGGAGAAGTACATCGGCCCCGAGCCGGAGGCCGCCCCGGTCGCCGAGCAGGGTCTCGGCTGGAGCAACTCGTACGAGAGCGGCAACGGCACGGCAACGATCACCAGCGGCCTCGAGGGCGCCTGGACCAACACCCCGGTCCAGTGGGACAACTCGTTCCTCGAGATCCTCTACGGCAACGAGTGGGAGCTCGACAAGAGCCCGGCCGGTGCCTCGCAGTGGAAGCCGAAGGGCGGCGAGGCGAACGTGCCGGACGCTCAGGACCCGGACGTCAAGCACACCGCGACGATGCTGACGACCGACCTGGCGATGCGGATGGACCCCGCCTACGAGGAGATCACCCGCCGCTGGCTCGACAACCCGGATGAGCTCAAGGACGCCTTCGCGCGCGCCTGGTTCAAGCTCACCCACCGCGACATGGGCCCGATCGACCGCTACCTCGGCTCCGAGGTTCCCGGCGAGGAGCTCATCTGGCAGGACCCGGTCCCCAAGCCCGATCACGAGCTGATCGGCGCCGAGGACATCGCCGAGCTCAAGGGCAAGATCCGCGACTCGGGGCTGTCGGTCTCGGAGCTGGTGAGGGCCGCATGGGCCTCGGCCGGTTCCTACCGCGGCAGCGACAAGCGGGGCGGCGCCAACGGCGCGCGCGTCCGCCTCGAGCCGCAGAACGGCTGGGAGGTCAACGACCCCGAGAACCTCCGCACCGTGCTGGGGAAGCTGGAGGAGATCCGGACGGCGTTCAACGAGGGCCAGAACGGCAGCGGCAAGCAGGTCTCGCTCGCTGACCTGATCGTGCTCGGCGGCAACGTCGGCGTCGAGCAGGCGATCGCGAAGGCCGGTGCCGACATCGAGCTCCCGTTCACGCCCGGCCGTGGTGACTCCACCGCCGAGCAGACGGACGCCGAGTCGTTCGCCTACCTCGAGCCGACCGCGGACGGGTTCCGCAACTACCTCCGCCCCGGGCACCGGCTTCCCGCCGAGTACCTGCTGGTGGACCGCGCGAACCTGCTGACGCTGACTGCGCCCGAGATGACGGTGCTGGTCGGCGGACTGCGGGTCCTCGGTGCCAACGCCGGCGGCTCCGCCCACGGCGTGCTCACCGACAACCCCGAGACGCTCACGAACGACTTCTTCGTGAACCTGCTCGACAACGGGACGGCGTGGTCGGGCGTCGCCGACGACGACAACGCCTTCGAGGGCCGCGACGTCGCTTCGGGCGATCTCCGCTGGACGGGCACCCGCGCCGACCTGGTGTTCGGCTCGAACTCCGAGCTGCGAGCGATCGCCGAGGTCTACGCGAGCGAGGACGCGAAGGACAAGTTCGTCGCGGACTTCGTCCTCGCGTGGGACAAGGTCATGAACCTGGACCGCTTCGACCTGAGCTAGGTCCGGAGCATCGATGTGCCGTCACCGCCGCGGGCGGTGACGGCGCGTCCGGTCTCCCCGGTCAGCCGCCGCGGATGACGTCGACGGACTCGGCGGTCCGCTCGACCTCACTCGCGCAGAACGGCGGGTCGACCCACTTCTTCTTCGAGAACATCTTCGTCTGGTCGGCGTAGTGCTCTGAGTTCGGGTTCTCCGACAGCGAGTAGGTGAGGATCGAGCGGTCCTTCGGGCACTTCGATCCCTTCTTGAAGCTCGTCACCATGACGAAGCTCGATCCCGCGGTGACGTCGGAGTAGCCGACTCCCGGCTCCCAGACGGTGGAGATGGCGTTGAACACGCCCTGTCCGCCCTCGCCACCGTGGATCGGGATCCGCTGCGTTCCGCGGAGCTCGAACTGCCCGGTTGCGGGGCTCGCGTCGAGCGGCAGCCCGGCCGCGCGCAGGTCGCTCACCGCGTTGGCCAGCCCGCTCTCGATGGCGGGGTCGAGCGTGTTCAGGCCGAACGGCGTGTTGACGGGATCCGCGAGGTCGAAGGGGGACGAGAACCTCGCCGTCCCCGTGCCGACCTTGTCCATGAACCGCTCGAACAGGATCGCTCCGTTCGAGTCCAGGTTCATGTGGAGATCCCAGGCGGCGAGCACGCCGCACGCCTCGGAGACGTCGACCTCGCCGGCGGCGCCGGTCATCATCGGGTTCGCGTTGCAGAACTGGACGAGCTGGTCGCGCCAGAGCTCGCTCGCGTAGAAGCGGTTCTGGAACACCAGCTTGCGCGTGTTGAGCGCGGTGAACTTGTCGCCCTTGAACCGGTCAACTCCGGCGAGCCGGTCCTGGATCATCTTGATCCCGAGACGGGTGCGCAGCGAACGCTGCGTGCGCTCGGCGCCGATGATCCGCGGGTACCCCTCGAGCGGCTCCGCGGGGTTGGTCAGCCAGTAGGAGTCGTTGCCGTTGGCGACCCAGTCCTTGCGCAGCAGGAACGGCTGCTTCGAAGCTCCCATCAGCCCCTCCGACGCGGAGTCCTCGTCGGTGGCCAACGCGCACTCGGAGCGTGAGCCGTCGAGCACGGGCAGCCCCGCGGCCGGGAACGTGACCGCGCCGAGCGAGCCCGAGCAGGTCTCGATCTTGGCGCCGTCGACGTTCGGGACCGCGCCGATGTCGGCGTAGAGGGCCTGGCCCTTCGAGTCGGAGGCGATGGTGTTCACCCACGGGATCCCCTCGTACTTGCGGAGGATGCCGAGCAGCTCCTTCGACGACTCCGCCCGGTCCGTGTCGAAGTAGTGGTTGAGCAGCCGCGCGTTGTCGGCGTTCGCGTCGAACATCGCGTAGGCCGTCGAGCTCGTCCAGCCGAACAGCGACTGCCCCGAGATCTTCTGCGTGATCGGCCCGTACTTGGACGAGTAGAGGGACCGGGAGACGGGCGCGAGGGTGCCGTCGGGCTGCTTGACCTGGACGGTGACGTCGTTGCGCTCCATCGGGACCGGCTGGCCGTCGACGAGGTACTTGGTCGGGTCGGTCGGGTCGAGCTTGAGCTCGAACGGGGTGAAGCGATAGGCGGTCGAGACCGTGTGGGTCCAGGCCAGCTTCTCCGTGTGGCCGATCAGGATCAGCGGCACGCCGAACAGGCTGGCGCCGGAGACGTTCATCTTCCCGGGAACGACGAGGTGGCTCTGGTAGAAGCGCCGCGGCCCCTGCCAGGGGAAGTGCGGGTTGGCGAGCACGATGCCGCCGCCGTTCTGCGTCGCCTTGCTGCCGAGGCCCCAGCCGTTGGAGCCGGTGTCCTCGGACAGATCGAGGGCGTCGCCGAGATCGGCGGCCTGCTGCTCCTCATCGGGGGTGATGGTGTCGGTGTCGGCCTGATCGCTCTCGAAGGCCGACATCGTCACCGGTGCCGGAGGCTGGGCCTGCGCCTGGCCGTCGATCGCGACGCCGCCGCTCGCGTAGAGCACGAGCTCGTAGAAGCGCTGGTAGACGTCCTGCTTGGTGATCGGCCGCACCCAGGGCTGGCCGGCGCATCGCGGATCCGGGATGTTCTCCACCCCGGTCTTCGCGAGGTAGCGGTTGTAGCCCTTCACGTAGCCCGAGACGATCTGCTTGATCTCGGGCTTGGGGCCGCGGGGCGCCTTCAGCTTCATCAGGTCGCGAACGGTTCCGCGGTCCTTGATGCGCTGGTAGAAGAGGTCGCTGTCGAGGTTGTCGAAGCCCTCGGGGGTCTTCGCGGTCGGGCCGAACCACTTCGAGCGCTCGGCGTTCGAGGTCAGGTAGGTGTCGGCGATCGTGCAGATGTTGTCCTCGGCGAACGCGTAGCCGTAGCCGAAGCCGAGCGACTTGTAGTTCTTCCCCTCGATCGTCGGGATGCCCTGCGCGTTGCGGGTGATCTCGGCCTTCAGGCCCTTGGCCTGAGCCGCCTCCGCGGCGAGCATGCCGCCGAGCAGGACCGCCGCCAGCGCGCACAGCGCGACCGCACCCCGAACAACTCCGACGAGCCTCGGCTCGGCATCCATCTGCGTCCTCCCTCTCTCTTGCCCCCGAGTGTCTCTCCCGTCCGGAGCCCGGACCGGCTGAACATACATCGAGGGCGCCCCCCGGCGCGCCGGGCGCCGGGGGGCGGCGCCCTTCAGCCGCCGATCGCGGCGAGGACGTCGTCGAGCATGTCGGTGTTGCTCGTGACGGTGCTCACGGTCAGGTTCCCGACGACCTCGGTGGTGCTGATGTCGTCGGTGTTCGCCTTCGCGTAGGTGGCCGCCTCCTTCGCGTCGGCCCACTCGAAGACGACGGCGTCGCCGGGCTCGCCCGGGGCCGTCACGACGTAGCCGGCCTGGGCGGTGCCGGCGAACGTCTCGAGGTCGCTCGGCGGCTCCTCGCGAGTCTCGAACCCGGCGGACTCGAGCGAGCTGACCGCGGCGTCGATCTCGCCACCGGACTCACTGGGAGCGGTGGTCTCGTCGGTGACCGTCGCCGTCGTCTCCTCCGCCGCTCGCCGTGGTCTCAGCCCCCGTCGCGTCGGTGGCGGTCGTCGAGTCGTCGTCCCCGCAGCCGGCTGCGAGCAGCGCGACGCCGGTGAGCGCGGCGGCGGCGAACGCCTTGATTCCCCTGGTGGTCATGTCGATCCTTTCCTGCCCTCGGATAACTGCGAGCGGCGTTGAACATCTCGTTGATGCGGGCATGCTCGACGCGGCGGCACGCTGCATCGTCGTCCCCGAGGACGCACTTCCCCTCCTCCTCGAGGAGGATCCCGGGGTGCTCCAGGCGCTCTCGCTCATCCTTCCCGTCTGCCTCGCAGGCGCCGTCAGCCCGGTGCTGCTCACCGAGCAGACGGTGCTCCTGGCCGGTCCGGGCGGCCGCACGGCGGGGCGCGGCTTCGCGATCGGGGCGATCGGAACGCTGACCGCGATCGCCCTGGTGCTCGTCTTCTTCGGGCACGTGATCGACCTGCCGTCGCGGCCGAAGCTGAGCGCCTCGCTCGACGTCGGCTTCGGCGCCGGGCTGCTCGCGGCAGCGGCGCTCGTACACGCGGCGGGGAGGCGGAAGGCAAGGCTCCCGCAGCCGGCGGCGAAGCCGGAGCGCGACCGCTCCGGGACGGCTGTGCCGTTCGGCGCCATCTCGATGGCGACCAACTTCACGACGCTCGCGCTGGTCGTGATCGCCGCGAAGGAGATCTCGGCTGCGGACGTCGGCACCGCCGGCCACCTCGCGCTTGTCGCGGTCCTCGTCGCGATCTGCTCGCTCCCCGCGTGGGCGCCGCTCGCGCTGACGAAGCTGGCCCCACGCTCGGGCGATGCGGCGCTGCGCGCCCTCGGTGACTTCATCGACCGCCACGGGCGCACGGCGATCGTCGCCCTGCTCGCGTTCGGCGGCGCCTACCTGCTCGTTCGAGGCATCGTCGACCTCTGAGGAGTCAGCGCGGAGCGAGCGGGCCGAGCGTGCGCCGGACCGCGGCGACCGCCGCGGGCGTCTCGTCCGGCCCAGCTCCCAGCGCGAAGGCGAAGCGATCCGGCCGCAGCACGACCCAGTCGGCGTCGAAGCCCGTCAGCCAGGCGGCGATCCACCCATCGACGTCGTCGATGTCCGCGCCGACGAGGAACGTCGCGAGCCCGCTGGCGCGGAAGCGATCGGCTGCCCTCACGTCGGTCGTGATCACCCGCCACCCGTCCCCGAGCGCCTCGTCGAGGAGCTGCTCCCGGCCCCCGACGCCGACCCGGGGCTGCGGGAACTGCCGCCCGACGCTGGCCTTCGGCGGGAAGGGATGCGGCTTCTCGGCGAAGGCGCCATCGGCGTAGGCGGGAACGGGCTTGATCCTGCTCTGGAGCCATTCGGCGACGCCCGTCGCGTCCATCGCGGCGAGGTAGGCATCGCGGAGCGCCGCGACCCCGCGGTTGGTGGATTGGACGAAGCTTCCGAGCCCGAGCGCAAGGCGGGTCATCGCGCGGACGTGCGGGCGGCGCTCGATCTCGTAGGTGTCGAGCAGCGCCTCGGGCGCGCCCCCGCTCACCGCGGCGAGCTTCCAGGCGAGGTTGGCGGCGTCACGCGCGCCGGAGCTGAAGCCCTGGCCGGCGAAGGGTGGCATCACGTGTGCGGCGTCCCCTGCGAGCAGCACCCGGCCGTCGCGCCAGCGGGACGCCGTGCGGGCATGGAAGGTGTAGACGACGGCCCGCTCCACCTCGGCCCTCTCACCCTGCAGCCAGGGCGCCACCCGCTCGGCGATCGAGTCGGGATCGAGGAAGGGCGCCTCGTCCTCGCCGGGATGGAGCATCCACTCCCATCGATGCTTGCCGGGGGACATCGGCAGCGAGACGATCGGCCGGCGCCGGTCGCCGTAGAAGTGCGGGTGCGGGACCTTCGCGAGCGGGCGGTCGACGTTGACATCGACCACGAGCCAGCGCTGGCGGAAGGTCGAGCCGCCGAACTCGATTCCGAGCAGCTGACGGACGAGGCTGCCGCCGCCGTCACAGCCGACGGCCCAGCGGGCGCGGATCGACTCCTGCTCCCCACCGGGCGAACGCACGGTTGCGGTGACGCCGTCGAGGTCCTGGTCGAGGCGCAGCAGCTCGCGTTCCCAGCGGGTCTCCGCCGCCGGAACCTCGGACAGTGCCGCGACCATCGTCCGCTCGATCGCGGGCTGGTTGATGGAGACGAGCGGCGGGTGGCCCTGCACGCCCTCGACCGGCCGGAGCACGACCACCTTGCGGCCGCGGCCGGTGACGAAGGACGCCTCCTCCTGGACCTGGCTGTTGGCGAGCACGCTCTCGACGACGCCGGCGCTCTGGAAGATCCGCAGGACCTCGTCGTCGACGACCGCGGCGCGCGGCAGGTCGTAGGGCTCGCTCCGCGCGGTCGATCGCGATCACGGAGACCCCGCGCTGGCCGAGCAGCAGCGCGAGCAGCTGCCCGACCGGGCCGAGCCCGCAGACGAGGACGTCGCAGTCGGTCTCGGCGCTCATCCGAGCGAGCCCCGAGACCTACGCGCCGGCGACCGTGGTGTTCGCGGGAACCGCGTCGGGGTCGATCCGGTTCGTCAGCGTGCCGATGCCGTCGATCTCGAGCTCGACCGTCTGGCCGGGCTGGATCCAGCGGTCGATCTCGAGGCCGCAGCAGCCGGGCATGGTGCCGGTGGAGATCACGTCGCCGGGCTCGAGGCGCTCGCCCCGGGAGGCGAACGCAAGCTGCTCGCCGACGTCGTGCTGAGGGCCGGCGGTCGAGCCCTCGCACCAGAGCTCGCCGTCGACCTTCACGCGTCCGGTCATCCGGGTCCAGTCGGGAACCTCGTCGGCGGTGACGAGGTCGGAGCCGATCGAGTTGGCGAACGTCTTCGACTTCACGACCGGGCCGAAGATGTTCTCGCGGGCATCGTCGGCCTGGACGTCGCGGGCCGACCAGTCGTTGAGGACGAACCAGCCGCCGACGGCCTCGCGGGCCTCCTCGGGGGTGGCGTCGGAGATCGGCTTCGCCAGCACGTAGGCGAGCTCGAGCTCGAAGTCGAGCCACTCCGTGTGGCTCGGCCACCACATCGGATCGCCGTCCGCGAGCAACGCGCCGTGGTTGGCCACGTAGAAGGTCGGGGCGTCGTAGAAACGCTGATTGGGCTTCAGCTTGGGGAAGGTCTTGCCGGTGACCTTCTCGAAGCCCGCGACCACCTTCGGCACCGGCGCCGGGAAGAACCGCTTGACGAGCATCCGGCTCGACTGGATGACGTGTGCCTCCCAGAGCATGAACGCGCGCATCGACCGCGGCTGGAAGGGCAGCCCGGCCGTCGCGGGATCGACCGCGATCGACTCCGCCTGCCCGTCCTCGATCCCGGCGAGGAGCGCGGCTGCCGCTTCGCGCGCCTCCTCTCCCCCGGCCAGGAACGCGACCATGTCGCGGCTCTGCTCGGCGCGTGAGGCCGTCGCCCTCCAGCCGGACCCAGCTCCCCGACGGGTGCTGGGCGATCAGGCCCTCCTCGACTCGGCGCAGCTTCATTGGTTCAGGCTCCTTGGTTGGTCTGGGCGATGGGGAATCCGGTCAGGAGGAAGCGCGGCGGCGGCGGGCCTCCCCACTGGTTGATGGCGCCGAGGCCGCCGGGCCACTGGCGCGCGACGTAGTCGCCCGCGGGCGGCATCTTCGCGATCTCGGCGCAGATCTCGATCATCGCGCCGGCGGTGTCGTGGAAGTAGATGAAGAGGTTGTTGCCGGGGCCGTGGCGACTCGGGCCCCAGATGAGCTTGCCGCCGCGCCCCGCGAGGCGGTCGCAGATCCGGCCCATCGCGTTCAGGTCGGGAGCGGTCCACGCGTAGTGGGAGAGCTCGTGCCTGGGTGCGAGCACCACCGCGATGCCGTGATGGTCGGCGTCGCAATGCCACCAGGAAGCGGTGCGGCCGAGCCGATCGGAGAAGCCGAAGCCGAGCCCCCGCTCGATGAAGCGCTCGGTGCCGCCGAGGCCGCGCGCCTTGACCGACACGTGCTCGAACTTCTCGACGCGATCGCCCTCGGGGAGCGACTGGCCCCCCTCCATCCCGCAGAAGAGCTTGTAGACGTGGCCTCCGGGACCACGGACGAGGGCGGCGCGGTCGATCCCCGGTTCGCCGTCGAAGGTCGGGCCGATCAGCTCGCCGCCGGCTCCGGCGATGCCGGAGCGGGCGCGCTCGAGCGCCGCGGCGTCGGCGACCTCGAGGCCGATGTGCTCGTAGCCGCGGGCGTCCCCCTCCTGCTGGATGAGGATGAGCTCGTGGTGGCGCTCGTTGCAGGTCAGGTAGGAGGTCGACCCGACGCGCTCCGTCTCGACCAGGCCGAGGACGTCGGCGTGGAAGGCGACCGCTTCGTCGAGGTCCGGGACCCGCATGGCCATGTGGCCGACTCGTTCGGTGATCCGCATCGCCGGCACGCTAGCACAGTTTCTGAAGTTATTTTCATTTCTGAAACCGTGTTCAAGTTCGGTGCTACGATCGCCTCGGATGGCCACCGCTGAGATCAAGCCGAACCGCGGGGACCGGCGCCGGGCAGAAACCCGGGCCCGGCTGCTGGGAGCCGCACGTGAGCTCTTCGCGGAGAAGGGGGTCGGCTCCACCCGGCTCGGCGAGATCACCGACCGCGCCGACGTCGCCGCCGGCTCCCTCTACAACCACTTCGCGAGCAAGGACGAGATCGTCGCCACGCTCCTCGGCGAGATCTCCGAGGAGCACGGCGCCATCGTCGACGAGCTCACCGCCGACCTCGAGGACCCGGCGGCGGTCGTCGCCTTCGCCCATCGCCACTTCGTCCGGCTCGTGGTCGAGGACCCGAGCTTCGGCGCCCTCGTCATCCGCCTCGACGCCTCCCACAAGCTGCTTCAGCAGACGCTCGGCCCGCGTGCGGTCCGCGACATCCAGGCCGGGATCGACTCCGGGCCGCTTCGACGTCGCCGACGTCACCGCCGCCTTCTACGCCACGGGTGGAGCCCTGCTGGGAACCATCACCGCCGTGGTCGACGACCACGCGGCGGAGAACGCCGATCGAGCTCCACGCCGAGTCCGTCCTGCGGATCCTGGGCCTGTCGAAGTCGCAGGCGGCGAAGGTCGCGCGACTGCCGATGGACTAAGGAACCGGAAGCGCTCGGCGCAGCGCGCGGCTCAGCAGCCGGCGAACGTGCGGACGCGCTTGAACGCTCGCCCGTTGCTCTTCGCGCCCCTGATGGTCACGCGCGTTCGCTCGCCCCGCCCCGCGGGCAGGCGGAGCCGCACGCGCGGCTTCCGCGGTCGCCGCAGGGCAGCCCGCTCACCGTCGATCGAGGCGCGCAGGCCCTTCGCCCCCGGCGGAACCGCCATCCCGATCCAGCGCTCCGGGCACCACGGCGGCGACTCGACGCACGGCTCCGCGGTCCCTGACTTCGTGTAGCGCCGGAGGAAGCTCCAGGCGATCTCCGAGCCGTTGGGGCCGCGGGGATCGGTGAAGCTCTTCGACTCCGGATCGGACGAGCCGCCCGGCCAGAAGTGGTTCATGCCGTGGATCAACCACCGCTCCCCGATCAGGCATCCGGCTGGGTCGCGGTAGGTGCTGACCGTGGATGGGTAGCCGTCCGATGTCTGCGGCGGCTCCTCCCGGACCTCCGCGGGCTCGAGCGAGATCGGCGAGGTCTGGCTCGATCCGAGGACGAGGTTGTTCGTCCGGAGCCCCTGCTCGAGCGCCTTGTCGGCGCAGAAGGGCGGGATGCCGGCGTCGGCGTCACCGCCCATCACGAGCCGCGGCACCACGCGTGCGCGCTCGCCCATCTCGACCCGGGCCAGCTCCGCGCTGAGCTCCGCGGGGATCCCACCGGGGACGCCGAGGCAGGTGCCGTCGGCGTAGGCGCCGGCCGCGTTGATGACGACCGCCGCGAACAGGTCCGGGTACGCCGCGGCCATGATCGACGTCATGAAGCCCCCGGCCGACATCCCCGCCATGTAGACGCGCTGCGGGTCGACGTTCCAGCGGTCCATGACCGCCTCGGTCATCCCGGCGATGCCGGCGGGATTGCCGGCGCCCCGGTGCTGGTGGGTGGGAACCGGGAACTGCCAGCACTGCCGGAGCGGCCCCGGGAAGTTCGCCTCGGTCGGCGTCACGTCCGGGTAGAGGACGATGAACTGCTCGCGCTCCGCGATGAGGTCGAAGCGGTTGGCGATCTGCTGATCCTCGGCCGACGTCTGGCAGCCGTGCGCCATCACGACCAGCGGCACCGCGACGCCCGCGCGGTAGGTCGTCGGGACGTAGACCCGGTAGGTGTAGTCGCCGAAGGTGAGGCTCTCGGTGGTGCCGGGCTCAGGCGGGTCGGCCGCACGCGCCTGCCCCGCGGCGAGGAGCAGGACGCCGGCCGTCAGCAGGGCGAAAGCCCAAGGACGAACCCTCCACCTGCTCATGCCTCTCCCTCCCAAGATCGCCGACGCGCAGCGCGGAGGCTACTCGCGCAACGGCGCCTCAGCGCCAGGCGAACACCGGCTCCTCCACGTGGTCGACGCGGAAGCCCGCCCGCCCAAGCAGCGCCACCTCGCGGAACTGGAGCAGCACCGCACCGGTCGGCGCGTGGATCAGGTCGTTTCCCAGCGGGACCTGGAGCACCGGCCGGTCGCTCTCGGGGATGTCGATGAAGCGCGGGGAGCTGTCACGCAGGGCGTGCAGCCCGATCCGGTAGGCGGCGAAGACCTCCTCGGGATCGGGCTCGAGGACCGGATCGCCCTCGCACCACAGGACCACGGGCGAGATCACGAAGCCGGAGCGCGTCGCGTAGTCGTCGAGCCAACCGACGACGTTCTCCGGGCCGAGGCTGAGCCCGAGCTCCTCCTGCAACTCGCGCAGCGCGGCGTCGAGGGGTGACTCGTCAGGGTCGAGCCGGCCGCCGGGCAGGGCCCACTGGCCCGCGTGGCGGCGCATGCCGATCGACCGCCGGCAGAGCAGGAAGGAGGCCCCGCCGGCGACGCCGAGCATGCGCCCGTCGAGCGCGCGCCCGTCCTCGCCGGTCGCTCCGCCCGGGACGAAGGACATGTCGATGGCTCCCTCGGGGACGGGCTCGGAGTCGTCGCGGCGGGCGTCGCTGTCGAGGACCACGATCGCGACCGCGGCGTGGCGGCGATCCTCGAGCGCCAGCTCGACGCGGGCGTGCGCTTCGAGGTTGGCACCCAGCTGGGAGCGGAGCGTGTCGTCGAATGCGATCGGAGTCGGATCCGGCATGCGGACCAAACCCTAGGCGCCCGCCGAGATCGTGAAGTTCAAGTCGCCGCATCGAGCGACCGATGGACCCCTGTGAGGCGCCACACATGGCCGCCACGGCGGGACGACAAGAGGAGCTCTGACGCCGCGCCGCTGGCGCTCGTCCCGTTCATCGTGGCCTCGGTCCTCGCCTGGGCCACGATCCCGATCGGCACCGAGATCGACTGGACGCTGTACTGGCTCTCGCTCCTCGCCGCCCTCACCGGCGGCGCTCTGCTGGTGCTCGACTGGCCGCCCACGCCCTACTTCAGCGTTGCTCTGCGGTCGGGCCTGGTCCTACTGGGAATCGCGCTGCTGCGAGAGTCGGCCGGCGGCTCGACCGCCGGGGTCGCGGTGATGTCGCTCCTGCCTGTCTTCTACACCGCCCTGTACAGACGCTCGCGTGTTGATCTGGTCATCGTGCTCGGCGAGGTCGCGATCTTCTACCTGGCTCCGATCCTCCTGATCGGACCGCCGGAATACCCGACCTCGCAATATCGGGCAGCACTGCTGGCCATCAGCGTCGGAACGATCATGGGCTTCACCACGCAGGGGCTCGTAGCCACCGTTCGGCGACAGCGCGAGGAAACGGCCGCTCGCAGCGACATCGTCGAGGAGGTCGGGCGGGTAGTGCATGACCTCTTCGCGAGCTCCAACCCTCGGCATGATTCGTGCCGAGCCGCAGCCACGATCGCGAAGGCGGACGCTGCAGCGCTCTACCAGCCCGGGGACGTTCTGGGTGATCTCCGTCATCGCGCTCACTGGGGGTGGAACTCCTCCGAGGGCTTGCTCCGTACGGGGTCGGGCAGCGCAATCGAAGCCGTCTTCGGCGCTGGGGAGCGAGTGCTGATCGGCGAGACCGTCGGCCGGCACTTCATCGATGACGATGCTTGGCGCCGGGCGGGTTCTCCTCAGTCCCTGCTCCTTCAGCCGCTTGTCCGGGAGGGCGCGAGCCTGGGTGTGCTGGCATTGAGCTGGTCGGGCGATGTCCGTCTCGACGGACCCCGGGCCACCGTCACCGCCCTGCTGGCCCCGGAGATCGCGGCAGTCATCGAGCGCGCCGATCGGATGACGGAGCTGAGCAACGAGGCGAACACCGATGCGCTGACCGGGCTGCCGAACCGGCGAGCCTGGAACGACCGGCTCGCCGCCAGTGTCCGCTCGGCGTCTCCGATGAGCGTGTGCATCTTCGACCTCGACCTCTTCAAGGAGTACAACGACTCCCATGGGCACCCGGCGGGCGACCGCCTGCTGCGAACGACGGCCGCTGCCTGGCGAGACCAGATCCGCGAAGGCGACTTTCTGGCTCGTATCGGCGGCGAGGAATTCGGGCTTCTCCTGGAGACAAGCCGACCGGCCGCTGCCCTCGAGATCGTGGAGCGGCTGCGAGCTCAAGTCGCCGAGCGCCGCACCTGCTCAGCCGGGATCGCGGTTCGCGAGATCGGCGAGACCGTCGAGAGCGTCGTCGCCCGCGCCGACGAGCAGCTCTATGAGGCCAAGGCCGGAGGCCGCGACCAAGCCCGACTCGCTCGGGGTCCGCCATCGTCGAGTCGGACGTCACCTGATCTACCTGAGCACGCAGTTCACCGTTTGACGCTGAGGCGCTTCACAGCGCTGCCGGCGGCGGTGTTCACGGAGGTCGCCTCGAAGGTGGCCCTGACTCTGCCGAGTTGCTTGTCGACGAAGCGCTGGTGGTTCAGGCCTCTGCTGTAACCGGCGGAAGCTCGTCCCGCTTGGTGACCGATAGGTACACCACCAGCCCGAGGATCGCTGCGAGGAACAGGGCGCTCGTGCCGGTCGTGCCCAGCCCGAGCCCGCCGTCCACCTTGTCCTGCGAGAGCCAGTCGCCGATCGAGGCACCCAGGGGCGGGTCAGGATGTAGGCGATCCAGAACGCCGAGAACGGCGTTCAGGCCGAACCGGAAGTGCGCCAGAGCCACGAGCCCGATCGCGCCGGCGAAGATCAATGCCGAGACGAGGATAGCCGAGGCCCAGGCGCTCGGCGAACAGGTCGCCGCCGCAGTGCCGAGCGCGAAGGTGAAGAGGATGGCCAGCCAGTAGAAGGCCTCCCGCCTGGTCGTCACGATCGATGTGGATCGACAGTGTCCTCTCGCTCGCGTACCAGACGGCGAACGTCGCCGTCAAGCGCGATCGCGAACGCGATCGTTCGTCGTCTCCAGGGCGACGCCGAGTTGTCGACCAGGTTGTCGGTGATCAAGGTGCCGACGACGCTGATCAGCACCACTGCGAGCCAGTAGACGCCAGGCACGTACTTCCGAAGCCTGAACTGGAAGCCGAGAGCGACGATCAGCAGCGCACCCATCAGGTACGTGGTGTTGGTGAGCCCAAGGCCGAGGTCCACGTTCAGGTAGTCGGCTGCGGTCTCGCCGACGGTCGTGGAGAGGATCTTGATGATCCAGAAGAAGATCGTCACCTCGGGGACCTTGTTGAGCATCTCCCGGGCGGTGGGCCGGGCCGAGGTCATTGGGATCGTTGCGCCGGACACGGGCACCTCCTGCATAGCTTGCGATTGCAGCTCCAGGCTTGTGGCGAGGGCCTGACAATCTCCTGAACGCTTCTGCGAAAAGGGCCATTCCTCGATCCTCGTGGTCGATACTCACCCCGATGGCGGCCAATCGGATACTCGCCGTGGAAGATGACGCCGACCTCCGGCGACTCCTGTCCGCAGGGCTCTCTCAGGAGGGGTTCGACGTCAGGGTCGCCGGCACCGGACGCGAGGGAGTGCAGGCGGCGTCCACATGGAGTCCGGAGCTGCTGATCCTCGACATCGGCCTCCCCGACGCCGACGGACGCGACGTCTGCCAGGCGATTCGCGCGAACGGGATCTCAGCCCGGCGATCTTCCTGACGGCACGCGACGCGGTGAGCGACAGGCTCTCCGGATTCAGCGCAGGCGGCGACGACTACCTGACAAAGCCATTTGCGTTCGCCGAGCTGGTGGCGAGGCTGCGGTCATTGCAACGACGGGTGATTCCCACTGATGAAGAACCGCCCGGGGCGCTTCAGCTCGACGCAGCGACTCACGCCGTGATTGCAGGTGAAGTCACCGTGCTGCTGACCCCCACCGAGTACCGGATCGTCGGCGCCCTCGCTGCCCGCCCCGGAGAGGTCCTGCGCCGGCGTCAGCTCGTCGAAGCAGCTTGGCCCGAAGGGGCGATCGTCCACGACAACACCCTCGACGTCTACCTCGGTCGACTGCGGCGGAAGCTGAATGCCCTTCCCGGTGGCGTCGCAATCGAGACAGTCCACGGAGTCGGATACTCACTACGGGTCCCGCGATGATGCCGCGGAGCCTACGTGGGCGGCTGACGATCGTGATCGCAGTGGGCGCGTTTATCGGACTGGCGGTGCTGACGATCGGCTTCAACCTGCAGCTTCGCTCGAACCTCGAAGACGACGCCGACCGTGTCCTGAGATCCGCCGCCGAGTCGGGCTCCGAAACCGTTGAGGTGCGGGCTGACGGCAGCTTCAAGCTGCTCGAGGAGGCTGGCTCCGAAGAGGGTGGCGCGCGGGTCTGGATTTACCAGGGAGCCGATGCGCTGCAGCGGCCCCGTGAGCCCGCAGAGGTCCAGGTGCTCGCCGATGATCTGAGCGGGACCGACGGGAAGTTCGCGGAAAGCATCGCCTTGGACACCAGGCTCCTGTCGCTCGCCCTCGAGGACGAGGCCGGCAGGCAGGTCGGGACCGTGGTGTCAGCGCTCAACATCGAGCCGTACGAGAAGAGCTCGAGGAGCGCGCTGATCGCCTCGCTGATCTTCGCCGTAATCGTGTTCGTCGCGATGGTCGCGATCGGGCGAATGGTTCTCGAGCGCACGTTGATGCCCGTGTCGAAGATGACGCGCGAGGCCACCGAGTGGAGCGACACGACCTCGATCATCGCTTCGGCGTCGGCGAACCCCACGATGAGCTGACCGAGCTTGCTTCGGCTTTCGACTCGATGCTCGACAGGGTCGCCTCGTCGCTCCGGCACGAACAGCGCCTCTCGGCCGAGATCTCGCACGAGCTGCGGACCCCACTCGCCTCGATCGCCGCCGAAACTGAGCTTGCGCTTCATCACGAAGTAACTCCTGCCCAGCGCACCGAGGCCCTGGTCAGGATTCGCGAGCGCTCGCTGAAGCTCGCCGGCGTGCTCGACTCCCTGATGGCTCTGCGACTGCCGGGATCGACCCCGATCGCGCGAGCTCCGCCGTCTCCGGTGTCGTAGCGGGGGCAGTCGTCGACTTCGAGCCGCTTGCGACTTCGCTCGGCATGACGATGACCAACGTTATTCCCGACTCGCTGATCAGTGACGTGGAGGCCGGCCTCCTCTCCCGGATGCTCGCGCCGCTTTTGGAGAATGCCTGCCGATACGGGCGCGAGGAGATCCGGATATCCGCTGGCCCGAGCGACGGAAGGGACGAGATCAGAGTCGCGGTCGACGGCGACGGTCGGACCCCGACGAGCTCGCCACCATCTTCGGGCCCGGCGTCAGGGGTTTGGCCGCCGAACGGAGCGCCTCGGTCGACGGCGCCGGCCTCGGTCTCACCTTGGTCCGGCGGCTCGCAGAAGCGGGCGGCGGGGACGTCCGCGCGGAGTACCGCGCCGAGGGCGGCTCGGCCTTCGTCATCGAATTGCCTGCAAGACGCAGGCCCGCGCCTGAGCAGGTTGCGGGCTCAGGCCAGCCTGCCTGAACCGGTGCCCCTGCCCGCGCTCTCACGAAGCACTCATCCGGCGGGCCTACGTTGCAGATGTCCACGCCAGAGCTTTGGCGCAACCACGACGAAGGGAACGAGATGAGCGAACGAATCAAGCGAATCCTCGCCGCGATCGCCGCGCTGTCGGCACTCGCACTCGGGGGCGCCGCGATTGCCGGTGCGACCGGAGGTGGCAGTTCAGACCAAGGGGCCCAGGAGCAGGCCGAGGGCAACGAGGCCACCGAAGGTCCCGAAGGTTCGGAGTCCGGCGAGGGCTCCGAGCAGCCCGGTGAAGAGAACGGCGCTGACGAGCAGGGCGGCGACGACGGAGACGGCGAGCTCTCGGCCGCGGTCCAGAAGCAGGCCGCTGCCGGCCGCCGAGCAGGAGACCGGCGGTACCGCGGGCGAGGTCGAGCCGGCTGAGCAGGCCGACCCGGTCGAGGACCCCAACGACCTGCCGACCCCGAACGGTGCTGCCTACGAGGTCGAGGTCAGCAAGGGCAACCAGGAGCTGAAGGTCTTCCTGGACAGCTCGTTCAACCCCATCGACACGCAGGTCGACGCGGGCTGACGAACCTCCCCACCCCCCGCGAGTCCCTCCCGGCGCCTTGCCAGGCGCCGGGAGCGGGCCGTACGTTCTTCGCACTCGACGAGAATGGAGCCGAGTTTGAGGATCCTCGTAGTCGAAGATCAGGCCAAGATGGCGAGACTGCTCAAGAGCGGTCTCGCCGACGACGGTTTCGTTGTCGATCTGACTGACCGGGGCGAGGAAGCTCTCTGGATGGCGGGGAGCACTCCCTATGACGCAATCGTCCTCGACGTCATGCTCCCCGGCATCGACGGCTTCGAGGTCTGCAGGCGGCTGCGGGAGGACGGGGTCTGGTGCCCCGTGGTGATGCTCACCGCGCGCGACTCGGTCGAGGACCGCGTCGCCGGTCTCGACGGAGGCGCCGACGACTACCTGCCGAACCGTTCTCGTTCGCCGAGCTCGCCGCGCGGCTGCGAGCCCTGGTCCGCCGGGGGGCCGTCGAGAGGCCGCCGTCGTTCCAGTCGGTGACCTCGTGCTCGACCCGGCCGCGCGGCGGGTTTCCCGCGACGGGACGGCGATCGAGCTTTCCGCCAAGGAGTTCGCGCTGTTAGCGTCTTCATGCGCCGGCCGGGACTGGCTCTCAGTCGCCTGCAACTCCTCGAGCACGCATGGGACATGGGGTACGAGAACCGCTCCAACATCGTCGACGTCTACGTGCGCTACCTACGCGACAAGGTTGATCGTCCGTTCGGCGTGAGTCGATCGAGACGGTTCGCGGCGTCGGATACCGCATGCGGGAGCCGACGCCATCCTGAGCCGGCTACCGATTCGTGTCCGCCTGACGCTCGCCTTCGCCGGCGCGATGGGTCTCGTCCTCGGACTCGCCGGAGTCTTCGTCTATCTCCGCGTCGAGTCAGACCTCTCGAACTCGATCGACGAGGGGCTGCAATCGCGGGTTGACGACCTCGGGGCGTTGGCAGCCGCTGCCCCGAAGGCGCTCGAGCTGAGCGTCGCCAGAGGCGAAGGCGGTGAGGATTTCTTGTCCCAGATCCTCTCTCCATCGGGCCAGGTGCTTGCCTCAACCGCGGGGCAGGCGGGAGGTTCGGTCCTTGACCGCTCCCAGCTCGAGGCCGCGCTGAGCGGCCCCACCTACTTCGACGAGGAGGAGGTTCCAGGTATCGAGGAGAGTACCCGCCTTCTTGCTCACCTGTTGACGGAGGCCGGCACCACGTCGTCGTCGCGGGGGTCTCGGCCGACGATCGGGAGGAGACGCTCTCCGTCTGGCGAAGGCTCTGATCATCGGCGGTCCGCTCGCGCTCCTGCTCGCGTCTGGACTCGGGTATGCACTCGCGACGCTCGGTATGAGGCCGGTGGAAGCGATGAGGTCGCCGGCCGGGGAGATCACCCTCACCCGAAGTGGCGAACGCCTCCCGATACCGGGCGCCGAAGACGAAATCGCGAAGCTGGGCCGAACGCTGAACGAGATGCTCGCGCGCCTCGAGTCCTCAATTGAACGAGAGCGCTCCTTCGTGGCCGATGCCGGCCATCGACTCCGAACTCCACTGGCGGTACTTAGGGGCGAGCTCAAGTCGCGCTGCGGCCGGGACGCGACGAAGCGACCCGCCTCGAGGCGATGAGGTCGGCACTGGACGAGTGCGACCGCCTCCAGCGGCTGGCCAACGCGCTGATGGCGCTGGCGAGCTCAGACAGCGATCGGATCCCGCTTCATCGGAGCGTCCAGAACGTTGCGGCCCTGCTTCGAGAGACTCGCGGCCGCCTCGTGCGCAGAGCCGATGATGCCGGGCGCGAGATCTTGGTCGACGCCCGCGAGGACATCCGCTGGAACCTCGACCCCACGCGGATCGGATCCGCCGTTGGGAACTTGATCGAGAACTCCCTCAAGCACGGAGAGGGCGATGTCAGCGTCAGTGCCGACGTCAGCCATGGAGAGCTTCTGATCGCCGTTGGTGACGGGGGGCCGGGCTTGCCCGGGGACTTTGAGGAACGCGCCTTCGACCGTTTCGCTCGCGCCGACACGAGCCGCACCACGGAGGGCTCCGGCTTGGGCTTAGCGATCGTCAAAGCCATTGCGGAGGCCCACGGGGGTTCCGCTTCCATCGCGAGTCCTCGTGATGGCGGAGCGCTCGTCAGGATTCGAATTCCCGAGGCCGAGATTGCGGCGGTTGTCGCGACCTCTAAGCCGAAACCGTGAGCCCGTCGAGGAGCGAGCCGACGGCTTGCGCGAAGTTCTGCTCCGGATCCCCCTCGAGGTGCGCGACCAGCGGACCACCCCATCGCCGGTGCGTCAGCTCGATGCTGACGAGACCATGCATCGCTCCCCAGACCAAGTGCGCCCCGGTGCGGGATCGGTGTGATCAGGCTTCCATTCGGCAATCCGAGCCGCGAGCATCTCGAAGGTCAGGAGTCCCGCCAGGCGGCTGGCGTCGGAGGGAACGAAGTCCGGGGCGGCCCGCTCGAACATCAACCCGTAGAGCGCCTCGTTGTCGATCCCGAACGCACGGTAAGCGAGAGCGAACGCCAACAGCCCCCGCCGGCCTCGGTCACCGGAGGGAACCTGCCTTCGAGCCGTTCCTCTAGGCGTTCGAAGCCGTGCAGGTAGAGCTGTTCGAGCAGGCCCTGCTTTGACCCGAAGTGCGTGTAGACGCCCATCGTCGATTGCTCCGCCGCGGCCGCGACGTCGCGTACCCGCAGCGCTCCCGGCCCGCGCTCCTCGAGCAGGCGCAGGGCGGCCTCGAGCAGGGTCTCGCGCGTCGTCGAAGTGCTGGGCACGCCCGCATCGTATCCTTCGGGGACTTGTTTGCAAGCGAACATAACATAGTTATGGTCGCGCCATGACCACTCACGACCCGACGCATGTCCTCCATCCGCCCCGCCGGGTTGTTGCTCGGCCTGACCGGGGCCTTGCTGGCGCTCCTGATCCTCAACCTCGCCGTCTTCGACGACCTGCGCGTCGATTCGTCGGCCGGGGTGCTCGAGACGTTCACCAAGCCCCAGCACCTCTCGAGCCTCGTCGCGGTCCTGCTCGCGGTCGTCCTGGTCGCGTTCGGCACCGGTCCGCTGCCCGGGTGGCGGTGGTCGTCGCATGGATCGAGATCGCGCGTTCACGTTCTTCCACGGCATCCCGGTGAAGATCGGTCCCGCCAAGCCCTACTGGGGCGACGGCATGGGCGACACCCTGCAGTGGGTCGGGTTCTTGTCGATCCTGGCATTCAGCGCGCCATCGTCGCCGTTGCCCGCCGGTCGCAGACGGGGTCCATCGCCGACGGGTCGCCACGGCGTGCCCGCATGATCGACGCCCAGGCGCTAACCAAGCGACTGGGGGCGCGCCGTCGTCTCGGATGTCACGTTCCGCTGTGAGCCGGGGACCGTCACCGGCTTCCTCGGCCCCAACGGCGCCGGCAAGAGCACAACGATGCGGATGCTCGTCGGGCTCTCAAGCCCGACCGCGGCGAGGCCCCCATCCTCGGCGTCCGCTATCGCGACCTGCCGAACCCCGGGCGTCGGGTCGGGGTCCTTCTCGACGCCTCCGCACAGCACCCGGGGCGTCGGGGCCGCGAGGCCCTTGCCTTGTCGGCTCGGGATGGGCGTTCCGGCGGAGCGCGTCGACACGCTGCTGGAGCTCGTCGGTCTCGATGAGGCGGCCGGTCGCCGGCGAATGGGCAAGTACTCGCTCGGCATGCGCCAACGCCTCGGGCTCGCCCACGCGCTGCTCGGCGACCCCGAGGTCCTGATCCTCGACGAGCCCGCCAACGGCCTCGACCCAGAGGGCATGCGGTGGATGCGGGGGCTGTTGCGCGACTTCGCCGACCGCGGCGGCACCGTCCTGCTCTCCTCGCACCTGCTGGCCGAAGTCGAGGCGGTCGCCGACCGGATGATCATCATCGGCGCCGGGCGAATCCAGGCCCAGGGCACCCGCGCCGAGTTGCTGATGGAGTCGCGAACCGTCGTCGAGGCCGCCGATATCGTCACGCTCGACGCGATGCTTCACCGTGCCGGCCTGGCGGTGCATCCCGTCGCTGGTGACCGGAGGCTGGTCGAGGCCGAGGTCGAGGTCGTCGCCCGCCTGGCGCTGGCCAATGATGTCGTGCTGAGTCGGCTCAGCCCGGCCGATGATGGGGGGCTCGAACGTCTCTTCCTCGAGCTCACCTCGCCCGGCACACACCAGCATCTCCGAACCCTGACCCGACCCATCCCGAACTGGCAGGAGCAGCCGCATGAGCACCACCACCTCGCCCAACCGATGCGCATGGACACCTCCGGGGTGGAAAGGCGCCCCGACCTCGGCCGCCTCGTCACCGTGAGAGCTGCGAAAGATGGTCGACACCCGAGCCGGATTCTGGTTGCTGGCCGCCACGATCGCGATCACTCTGCTCGCCGTGGTCCTCAGGTCGATCGTGGGCGAGGCAGCGGACCACACGTTCGCCTCGGTGCTGGACATCGGACTGCGGCCGGCGGCCGTCCTGCTGCCGATCGCCGGCGTCCTGCTGGTCACCTCGGAGTGGTCCCAGCGCACCGGGATGACCACCTTCGCGCTGGTCCCGGTGCGCTCGCGCGTCCTCGGAGCCAAGCTGCTGGCGAGCATCGTCCTCGCCGTCGCGACGTTCCTCGTGGCCGTGGCCATCGTTGCTGCGGGTGTGCTCCTCGCATCGCCGGACGTTGACGGAACGTGGGCCGACGTCGCTCCCCTGATCGGACAGTCGGCGATCTACCTGGTGGGCGGGATGGTCGTCGGCGTGGCCTTCGGCGCGATCGTGCTCGCCTCAGCACCCGCCATCGTCGCCCTCTCCACGTTGCCGACGGCCTGGGCGGCGCTGGTGTCACTGGCGTTCTTCACCGACGTCGCCCCGTGGTTGGACACCAGTCGCGCTCTCGGGCCGCTCTCCCGAGAGGTCCTGGGTGCCACGCAGTGGGCTCGCCCGGCCACGTCTCTCGCGCTCTGGATGCTGCTGCCGCTTCTGATCGGCACCTGGCGGATCACGCGCCGGGAGATCGCCGCTTAGAGGCGGGCGGCCTGCAAAGTGCATGTCCATGCGCTTTGCGTGCCGTTTCGAGAAGCGCGCCCGAGAGGATTCGAACCTCTGACCTTCGGTTCCGTAGACCGACGCTCTATCCAGCTGAGCTACGGGCGCGTGATCTCATGGGTTGCCCCGCGAGAGGGGCAATAGTAGCCGCGGCCCGCTGGGACGGCGGGTCCGCTCGGCTAGAGCCGGTCGAGGACTTCCTGCGCCGCTCGCTCGCCTGAGCGGACGGCTCCGTCCATGTAGCCGTTCCAGAAGGTCGAGGTCTCCGTGCCCGCCCAGTGGATGCGGCCGACCGGCTCGCGCAGAGCTTCCCCGTAGCGGGTCAGGACACCGGGGCCGGCGATGGCGACGGGGCAGCCGCGGGTCCAGCGCTCGGACTTCCAGGCGGTCTCGATGTAGTCGGTCGGGCTCGCCGCCTCGGGCCCGAAGTACTCGACGAGGTTGGCCAGCGCAGCAGCTCGGCGGGCCGCACGGGTCGAGCGCGGCGAAGTCGCGCGCCGAGTCGCCGCCGACGAAGCCGAAGACGACCCCTGGGGTGCCCGACTCGGGCGAGTCGTCGAAGGTGACGTTCAAGGGCGGGCGGTCGGAGATCACCTGTCCGGTCAGGCCCTGGTAGCACCGAAGGGACGGTCGTAGATCGCAGTCACCTTCGTCAGCTGACCCTGGGGAAGGCGCTCGACCAGGCCGCGGCGCTGAGGCGGGACCTCCGGCTTGAACTTGATCTCCCCGGTGAGGGTCGGCGGGATCGCGACGATCACGCGATCGGCGTGGACGGTCGCCCGCTTGGACTCGACGACGACCCCCCTCTTCAGCTGCCGGATGCGCTTCACCGGCGAGCGCAGGAGCAGGCGCTTGCCGAGCGCCTTCGCCATCCGATCGCAGATCACCTGGGAGCCGCCGACGAACCGCGTCTCCTGCGCGCCGCCGCGCGTGTTGAAGTTGCGCTCGAACGTCCCGACGTTCGACTCGTTCCCGGACGCGGCGATGTAGAAGAGGACGAATAGGAGCGAGAGCTCGTCGGGGTCGGCGCCGAAGATCGGACGCGTCGCCACCTTCACCAGCTCCTTGAACTGAGGCGTGATCGAGTTCGCATCGATCCAGCTCGCAAGCGTCTGGGAGTCGTACGCCTTCGCGTTCGGGGCGCTCCACGGCGCGTCGACCGGGACCTCCGTCGCCATCTGATCGAGCCGCGCGATCGTCAGCGCCAGGTCCGGGAGGATCACCGGGTCCGGCGGGGCGGTCCCGGTGATGCCCGTGTCGCTGAAGCGCAGGCGCGTGCTTCCCTGGAGGTAGATGTTGTCCCCGGTGTCGTAGGTCGGGAAGGTGCCGACGCCCATCTCCGCCGCCAGCGCCGCGATCCGGTCCTGGGTCGGGCCGATGAACGTGGCTCCCAGCTCGGTGATCTCGCCGCCGCCGATCGGGAGGTTGTGAGCTCGGCCGCCGACCCGGTCTCGCGCCTCGAGGACCACGACCTTCGCGCCGCCGGCCCGGAGCCTGCGCGCTGCGGTCAGCCCGGCGAAGCCGGCTCCGACGATCACCACGTCGGCATGCAGCTTCTTCCGCTTCTTGCCCTTGGCCGTGGCCGCTGCGGGTAGACCGGCGACCGCTGCGCCCGCGCCCGCCGCCGCGCCGGTGCCGATCAGGCGCCGACGGGTCAGGCCGTCCTTGGCGCTCTCCCTTTGCTCCCGGTCCGCCTTTGATCTCACGCTGCTCCCCTCCATGGGGGGATCTTCCCACCGGTGAGCGTGCCGCGCGCCGCTACTGCTCCCGGTCGGCGCGCTTGGGCGTGTCACCACCTCTACCCGTCCCGGCCCGCCAAACATGGACCGACGGCACACAGCCGGCGCACCCGCCCGTCTACCGTCCCCGACATGAACCTCCGCAACTTCAAGGCCGTCGCGCTCATCGAGGCCACGACCTTCCTGCTCCTGCTCGTCTCCAGCGTCCTCAAGCGGACGAGCGACTTCGAGCTCGGCGTCACGATTCTCGGGCCGATCCACGGGATCTTCTTCATCGCCTACGTCGTGATGGCGCTCAGCCTCCGCGAGCCGATGGGATGGAACGGCAAGGTGACCTTCTGGATCCTCGTCGGCGCGGTGCTCCCGTTCGGCGGCTACGTCGTCGACCGCTGGCTCGAGAAGAACCCGCCGGCCGAGGCGGAGCCGGCCCGAGCCTGAGCCTGGGCTACCGCGGCCTGACCTTCAGGCTCGCCTTCAGGCAGCCGGACTTCTTCGCCTTGGCCTTCGCGGGCTTCGGCCCGACGTCCACCTTCAGCTTGACCCTGCCCTTGCCGTTCGTCTTGCCCTTGCCACCCGAGTAGGAGACCTTCACGCCCTCGAGGCAACGCTGAAGGTCGGACTTGACCTGGAACGCGACCGTCCCCGTGCCGGTCCGCGGGCGCGATGGCTTGGCCTTGAGCTTGATCATCTCGCCGCAGTCCGGCGCGGTGTAGATGTCGGTGCCGAACGGCCGGAGCCCGTCCTGGCCCGCATAGCCGAGGTGGCCGAGGCCGAAGCCGTCCTCGACCGAGCGCAGGAACGAGTAGTGGTTGTAGGCCTCGTCGGTCTCGGTTCCCGGGGCGATACACGGCGAGAGCGCAACGGCACCAACCCGTCCGCCGCCGGGGCCGGGCGTCAGGAACCCGGGGTTGACCGAGTTCGGTCCCGGCTGCTCGTTGCAGCAGGCCGATGGAGTCACCCTCCGCCCCTGCCGCCTCAGCCTCGTCGAAGGTGACGATCAGCAGGCCGCGTTGCTCGTAGGCCGGCGAGTCCAGGATCCGCGGAACAACCTCCTCGAGGAACTGGTTGGCGGAAACCAGGCCGCCCGGCTCCCCGTTGACGCACGGCCCATCGTGGCCGTCGTGACAGAGGTTCGGCGTGATGAATGTGAACTCCGGCGTGGTCGACTCCTTCTTCAGGTCACCGGCTAGCTCGGTGTAGTCGACGTCGTGGGCGGCGCAGTTCGCGTTGTCGTCGATGACCGAGTGGAAGTACATGAACGGGTTGTGGCGGGTCGCGTATTGGTCGCCGACCTCCGCGCTCTGGGTGTCATCGGCACCACCGATCGCGGGATGCCGGCAGGCGGCGGGCTCGGCGGGCGCCTTTGCTGCCATGTCCTCCATGTAGCCGCCCCAGTCGAGACCCTCGTCCTCCAACTGCCCGGCGATCGTCTGCACCGATGCCGGGTAGACGCAACCGGAACCGATCACCTGACCGTCGGCGGTCGGCGTCCCCGGGACGAAGTCGGAGAAGGTGCCGCAGTCAGCCTGCGTCGCCGGGTTCGGGGCCTGGCCGCTGACCATGGAGATGTAGTTGTCGAGGCTGAAGTGCCCGGTGCCGTAGTAGTTGGGCACGTAGGCACCCATCGACGGCAGGGTCCGGGCGAGGTAGGCGGGCGCAGCCGGGCCGAAGGTCTCGTCGGCGTTCTCGTTCTCGAGCACGATCACGAAGACGTGTCCAAGCTTCGGAACCCCGGTCGACTTGGCGGCGTGGGCGGGTCCAGCCACGATCAGGATCAGCGACAGCAGGGCGAATACGGAGACTGAGAAGCGACGCATGCCTCAGTCCTACCTGAAGCCGACCGCGAATGTGCGAATTCGCGTCAGCTAGCCTCGGGTCCCAGATGAGGAACCCGCTGAGGAAGCTGCGCGACTCGCTCACCTCCGAGCGCCCCGACGGCGTCGATGAGCTGCGGATCAGTGACCCCCGCTTCGACGAGTGGGACTCGGTCCGCGAGTTCGAGGACCTCGATTCGGCCCGGGCCTGGCGCCAGCACCTCGAGAGCGTCGGGATCGAGGCGGTCATCACCTCGGACTGGCCGCTCGACCGCTTCGGCCGCGGCGACATCTCCCTGCAGGTGCCTCCCGGCAGCTGGAGCGATGCCGAGGAAGCCCTCGGCGACTACGACTTCTGAGTCGGGTGGCACGAAAGCGACGAGATCCGTCGCATTCATGCCAACGGCCAGACAAACGCGGCGCAAACCGCTAGCTGCGGTCGGGGAACGAGTGGTGCTCGTGCGCCACGACCCAGCGCCCGCCCTCGCGCCGCAGCCCCAACGTCAACCGCAGGCGCTGATCAGGGTTCTCGCGCAGCGCCTCCTCGGTGTTGCAGAGCAGCAGCGCCCGGGCCCAGGCGACGTCCTCGCCGGCCTCGACCTCGAGCTCAACGATCTCGAACCGCGACCCGCTCGCCTGCCACTTGAAGAAGGGCGGCCAGGTCTCGCGGTAGTCCTCGATGCCTCGAACCCCGTCGTCGGGTGGGGGCACGTCGAACATGACGATGTCGTCGGCGTGGTCGGCGAGGACCCGGTCCATGTCACCTGTGTGGACCGCGTCGGCCCAGCCCTCGATCAGCTCCCGGATCTCGGACTCGGCGCTCACTTGCCCTTGCCGCGAACGAAGATCTTGCCCATTGAGATCGGCCGCTGACGGATCCCGCGCGCGACCATCTTGCCGATCTCGCCGTAGGTGCCCTTGCGGGGAACGCGCTCACCCAGCTCCTTGAGCCAGCTGATAGAGCTTGTAGCGAATCAACCCGCCGGAGAGCTCAACGCGGTCGGCGCGCGCAGCAGCTCGACCTCGTTCCCCGCCTCCCACTGGGAGCGCAGCTCGTGGTGGCGCTCGATCGTGTCGCCGCAGAGGCGGATCCGCTCGTCGTCCCAGCCGGGCCGGCCGGCGAGCATCCGCTCGGTGTAGTGGCGACCGTCGGTTAGTAGGCGCCGCCCTCGGGCGCCCCTCATAGAGGCCGAGGTCGTGGATCCACGCCGCGATCAGCAGCACCTCGCGGTCGATCTCCGCTGCCGTCGGCGGCGAGCTTCTCGCCGATCAGGAAGCAGCGGGTGGAGTGGCGCTCCATCGGCCCGTCGCTCTCCCCGGTCAGCTCGCGGAGGCGGCTGAGCGCGTCGCGTTCGTCCTCGGTCAGGGCCAGGTCATCGGCTCGGTCATCGCGCGCATCCTCCCAGCTTGCTCCCCGATAGGGTCGCCCCCAGGGTGGAAGCGTGAGCGACGGTCCCGACCAGCTGTCCCCATCGGACATGTCCTCGCTGCTCGCCGAGCGCGGACCGATCCACGTCCACGTCGGCGGCACCGCGATCTTCGACGGCGAGCCGCCCGACCTCGACCGCTTCTGCGCCCACGTCGAGCAGCGGCTCGAGCTGATCCCGCGCTTTCGGCGGCGGGTCCACCAGCTCCCCGGGAAGGCGATGCGGGCCGAGTGGGCCGACGACCCCGACTTCGACCTGGGCCGGCACGTTCGTCACCTCGGCCTCCCCTCCCCGGGCACCGACGCGCAGCTCCGCGAGCTCGTCGGCCAGGTCATGTCGGACCCGCTCGACCAGGACCGGCCGCTCTGGCAGCTCTATCTGATCGAGGGGCGCGCGGGTGGTCAGGGCTTCGCGGCCGTCTCGAAGACCCACCACGCGCTGGTCGACGGGGTCTCCGCGGTGGACGTCGGCGCGGTGATCCTCGATCCCGATCCGGAGGGAACCGACCTCGGGCTCAGCGGGGAGGCGTGGAGCCCGCGGACCCGGCGGACCGATCAGGTCATCGCCGACCGGCTCGAGGACGCGAGCCGCAAGCTCTTCGGCTTCTCCCGGGACACGGCCCGCAAGGTCGTCGATCGGAAGACGCCGCAGGCCGCCTCCCAGGCCGCGCTTCGCACCGCGCAGGGCTTCTTCGACCTCGCCCGCAACAGCGACCCGGTCCGCCCCACGTTCCTCAACGCGGAGATCGGCCGCGACCGCCGCGTCGCCTTCGCCTCCACGACCCTCGCCGGGATGAAGGAGGCGGCAGCTGCGGGTCGGAGGGAGCGACCGTCAACGACGCGGTCCTCGCCGTCTCGACCGGCGCGCTGCGCAAGCTCTTCCTCGCTCGCGGGGAGCCGATCCCGTCCGAGTTCTCGGCGCTCGTCCCGATGAGCATCCGCAAGCCCGGCGAGGAGCTGGCGCTGGGCAACCGGATCACGACCCTGATCGTCCCGCTGCCGCTCGGCGAGGCCGATCCCGCGGAGCGCCTGCGGCGGATCCACGAGACGACCACACGGCTGAAGAAGTCGGAGGCCGCGCGCGCCGCCTCGATCGTGATCGAGGCCTCGGGGTGGGTCCCGCCGACGATGAGCCGCGTGATCGGAACCGTCGGCGGGGCGCTCAGCCCGATCAGCGGCGCGATGCCCCAGCGGCTCCCCTGGAACCTCGTGATCTCGAACGTCCCCGGCCCGTTCATGCCGGTCTACCTGCTCGGCCAGCCGCTGCGATCGATCCACCCGTTCGTCGCGCTCTCTCCCCAGAAGCGCGCGCTCTCGATCGGCGCGATCTCCTACGACGGCGGCCTCCACTTCGGCCTCGTCGGGGACCGCGACAAGCTGAGCGACCTGGACGTCCTCGCCTCGTTCATCGACGAGGAGCTCGACGCGATCGGGGCTGGCACGGGCTAGGACCCCGGTGGCATTGCTTGCCAAACGTGCTTGACGTACGCCTACGGACCCCTGGGAGGCACGATCGGCGGCTGCGCGCTTTCAAGCAGACGCCACGGGCGCTCGTACACGTCGTCGGAGGGGAGCCGACGGACGACCCAGCCGGCGTCGCGCCATGCCTTCTCCTTCCGCGCGTCCGCTCCCTTGTCGAGATGGAACGGGTCGCCGTCGATCTCAACGATGAGGCGCCAGGCCGGCCAGCTGAGGTCGGCCTCCTCGCCGGCTACGTCAACGTTCAGGCTCGGCATCGGCCGACCCGCCTTTCGCAGAACCTCGAGCGCGCGCACCTCGGCGCCGCTCCGAGCTCGTTCGATCGGAAGGCCCGAATAGCGTGCAACGGTCTCGCCGAGGATCCGGATGCCGCGCCGCCCCCGGTAACGGCCCAGCGCTTCTCCCAGTTGGGGCAGCGTGACGTGCTCGAGGCGCACGGCCTCGCGGACGGCCCGAGCAAGCGCCCGGTCGCTCTCCCGTCCCGGCGATGTCAACAAGGGTGCGCGGGACGGTGGTGATCGGGATGCCGTCCAACTCAGTCACCTCGCCGTCGAGCAACGAGCTGTGATGGACGAGGACACCTCCGCAGGTCCGGCGGCCACCATTACCCGGTCGCGTGACCGTGACCAACGGCCGCTCGAACGAGAGCATCTCCCGCGCCACCGCTGACGAGACGTGGCTCAACGCGCTTCCCGGATGAACGAGGGTCGCGGCCGACCACCTTCCCCGTGAATCGTGAGCAAGCACCGGGGCGATCCCGAGAACCCCGTCCTCGACGATCACGAATCGACCTGCTGCCACGCGTCGCTTGATGGTCGAGTTGCTCAATCCAAGCGCGCGGAGCTGATCCCAAGTGAAGCGGTTGAACTGCTTGGCCGCGAGTCGCGCGACAGCTTGTTCCTCATATGCCGGCCAATCCCGAGTGACGGCGGCGCGCCCCCCCTGCCCCACCCGCACCGAACGTGCACGGAGGTCCTCTATGCGACCCCTGGATGCACGTTCGGCGGATTGGGAGGGCGGGCGAATGGACCGCGCACCTGGGGGGGCGTTCGTCGCGCCCGCCCGCAGCCCCTACCCGCCCGCGACCACCGCCGCCACCGCCTCCTTGACGTCGTCCGTCAGCGTCAGCAACTCGCCATACGGGGGGGCCGCGATCGCTGCTTGGCCCTGCATCGCGCTCCAGACGCCGTTCCCGGTGAAGAACTCCCGGCCGAGGAACACCATCGGCACTCGCTCGGCGGGGAGGGCGTAGGCGTTGAGGGCGGCGTCCTGGAAGACCTCCTGGATCGTCCCGGCGCCGCCACGGGCGAAGACGATCCCATGATCGGCGAGGCGGAGCAGGCCGTCCTCGCGGATCGAGTTGGCGAAGTACTTGGCGATGTGGGAGGCGAAGCGCCCCACCGGCTCGTGCCCGTAGTGCCACGTCGGGATCGCGAGGCTCTCGCCCCTCCCGCTCCGCCCGCCGCGTACCGCGCTCAGCGGCGCGGCCGTAGTCCGGGTGCTCGACGTCGGGGGCCGCGGCGAGGATCCCGAGCGCCGCGATGGCTCTCCATACCGCCGCCGGGCCCGGCCAGGTAGGCGCCGAGGTTCGCTCGCCTCATCACGCCCGGGCCGCCTCCGGTTGCGACGAAGTAGCCGGCGCGGGTGAGCTCGTAGCCGAGTCGCACGACCGCCTCGTATTCGGGTGCGTCCCTCCTGACCGCATGACCGCCCATGACGCCGACGACCCGCCGGGCTGACCATGCTGGGCGGCACCAGGTCTCCGATGGCATCGGTCATCGCCGTGTCGTGCATGCGCTGGGCGATGGCCTCCACCGGATTCATCGGCTCGGGGTGGTCGAGCACCCAGCGTCTCGATCTCCGCGTCGGTCCCGCTCCCCGCGAGGGACTCGTAGTCGTAGAGCGCGGGTGGGTAGACCCGGTAGGGCCGGCCGTCCGAGAGGTCCGGGATGACGACGGCGCCGTTGGCCTGCACCGCCAGGGCGACGTTCCCATCGGGGAACGAGCAGGCGAGGAATGCGGAGCCGGTGACGTCCACTTCGCCCCAGCGACCCCGGAGTGCCGCAGGTCGACCCCCTCGATCACCACGCCGCGCAGTTCGCTGCAGCGCTCGATGTGTGAGAGGACGGCTTCGGGGCTGGAGAGCTCGGGAACGGTCAGGGTCATCGCCCGGGAACGCTAAAGGCAGCGGGAAGCGGCCTGCCGGGAAACGAGCTTAGGCGCCTCAGGAGCGCTCCGGCTCAACCTGCCTCCCAAGCCCTAGAAGGTGAGCTTGATCCCGAGCTTCGTCGTCGTCTTGTTGCCAGCGGCGTCCGTCAGGACCACCGTCACCGTCGCCTTGCCCTCGCCGGCGGCCGCGAACTTCTTGCCGTCCTCGGACTTCGCGGGCTTCAGCTTCAGGGTGGAGTTCCCAGATACGTTCGTACTCAGGCCCTTCAGGGAATCGTGCTCGAGCCGGCCTTGATGGACCCCGAGGCCTCGCCTTCAACAGTTCGCCCGCGGCGATCGCGACAGCGAGCTGGACCTTCTTGCCTTTCTGCGCCTGCTTCTTGACGGCGGTCGCCGAGCCGTCCAGCCTGGTGTCGACGGCGGATTCGGGAGGTCGACAGTGAAGGTGCCGGTGGCCGGGCTCGCATCGACGTTCCCCGGGCCGTCGGTCGCGCGCACCGAGAACGTGTGGGCACCCTCGGCGGGCGCGGCATAAGCCTCGGCGAGCTGCACGAGGCGAACGTCTCGCCGTCGAGCTCGCATCTCGAACGTCGAACCGCTCTCGCTGGCGCTGAAGGCGAAGCTCGCGCTCGCCGTGGTGATCGTGCCGGTCGGCCCGGAGTCGATCGTCATCTGGGGCGGCGTGGTTTCGGTGCTGATGTTGAAGGACTTCGTCTCCGGGGTTGCGTCGACGTTCCCGACCACGTCGGTCGCGCGGACGGAGAACGTGTGCGGCCAGTCCGCCAGGCCGGAGAACGAGCGCGGCGAGGAGCATCCGGTGAAGCCGCAATACGGCAACTCAATTCAGGTCGCGGGTGTCAGAGTCGAGAGCCGGGCCGTACGGCCTCAGCTCAGAACGAGAGCTTCACGCCGAGCTTCCTGGTCCTACCGCAACGCAGGCGTCAGCCGGCAGCGGGACGGTGAAGGGCGCCGTCGCGCTTGTGGCTGCGCAGGGCCACGGCGCGATCGCCGGTCGCAGAACCTGACAGCGCTCGTCGTTGAAGTGGATCAGCTCGCCGGCGCGGAGAACGGCGATGACCGGGCCCCATTCACGCGACTCCGGGTCCGCCGGTCCGGCGTTCGCCTCGTCGATCTCGTGCTGGACGATGTCGAGGCCCTCACCGAGCGAGAGCAGGTCCTCGAGCACGGCCGCGATCCCCGGCGTCTCGGTCGCCATCCCGAGCAGGCGCCCCGCCGACGCGGACGAGCTGATCACCGAGTCGGCCCCGCTCTGCTGCAGGAGGTGCACGTTCTCCTCCTCCCGGACGGCGACCACGATCGTCGCCTCCGGCGCGAGCTCCCGCGCGGTCAGCGTGACGAGCACGGCTGCGTCGTCGCGGTCGACGGCGATCACCACGGACCTCGCATCGCGGATCCCGGCCTCCTCGAGCACCTCCTTCTCCGACGCGCTCCCAGCGACGGATGCGAACCCGCCGGCGGTCGCGTGCGCGCGGGCTTCGTGGCGCTCGTCGATGGCCACGATCCGGTCGGCGGGGGTGCCCTGCTTGAGCAGGATCCCCGCGGCGGTCCGGCCCTTGGTCCCGAAGCCGCAGATGATCGTGTGGTCGCTCAAGTGCTTCCTCCAGCGTGACAGTCGGTAGGCGGTGCGAGTCCGCTCGGCCAGTATCTCCAAGGTCGTGCCGACGAGAAGGATCAGGAAGAGGATCCGGGCCGGAGTGACGAGCAGCGTGGTCGCCAGCCGCGCCTCCTCGGTGACCGGCCGGATGTCGCCGTAGCCGGTCGTCGTGATGCTGACGGTCGAGTAGTAGAACGCGTCGAGCAGGCTCACCGAGTCGTCCTCAGGATCGACGTATCCGTCTCGCCCGACGTAGGTGAGCAGTGCGACGAAGCAGATCAACGCCACCGCGACGAGCACGCGCCAAGCGATCTTGCGGAGCGGGCTCGCGTCCTCCCCCGGAAGGGTCACGAACGCTTGTGTGCCGGCATCCATCTTTGGTTGATCGCGGAGCGCTCAGCGGAGAGGGAGGGATTCGAACCCTCGAGAGAGCAATCAGCCCCCTACTCGCTTAGCAGGCGAGTGCCTTCAGCCACTCGGCCACCTCTCCGGGAAATGCCCGCCGATGTCAAGCCCGGCGGGCGGCGGCGGATTCTAGAGGGCGCCCAGCGAGCGTGGCAGACCCCAATTGGGGAGCGGGTGGGGCGATACGCTCGCCCGAGCGTGGACCCGCAAGCCCAATACGACCGCTACGAGGCGATCTTCGAGGGAATCGAGCCGCCCTACGCCTTCGTCGACCTCGGCGCGCTCGAGTCGAACTCCCAGGAGATGCTGGGAAGGGCCGCGGGAAAGCCGATCCGCGTCGCGTCGAAGTCGATCCGCTGTCGTGAGGTGATCGAGCGGGCCGAGGCCGCCGACGGCTACTCGGGGATCCTCGCCTACGCGCTCGCCGAGGCGCTGATGCTCGCCCGCGCCGGCCACCGCGACATCGTCGTCGCCTACCCGACGGCCGACCGGCATTCGATCTCCGAGCTGGCGGAGATGGTCGCGGACGATCCGGAGCTGATCGTGACGCTGATCGTCGACGAGGCCGCCCAGCTCGACCTCATCGAGCAATCGGTGGGGAGCGGCCCGACGCCGATCCGGGTCGCGATCGACATCGACGTCGGGTTCTCCACCCTGCGCGGGAACGTCCGCATCGGGCCGAAGCGCTCCCCGATCCGCACCCCGGCCGCGGCGCGCAAGCTCGCCGAGGAGATCGCCTCCCGCCCCGGCCTCAGGCTCGACGGCCTGCTCGCCTACGAGGGCCAGGTCGCCGGCGTCGGTGACGCAACCCCCGGAAGCTCCCTCCGGAACTTCGCCATCCGCAAGATGCAGACGGCCTCGATGAAGGAGCTCTGGGAGCGGCGCGCCGCGATCGTCGCCGCGGTGAGCGAGGTGGCGCCGCTGCGGTTCGTCAACGGCGGCGGCACCGGCAGCCTCGAGCTGACGACGAAGGAGGACGCCGTCACCGAGCTCGCCGCCGGCTCGGGGTTCTTCGCCCCCGGGCTCTTCGACACCTACAGCCGCTTCACGCTCGAGCCGGCCGCCGGCTTCGCACTCCCGGTCGTCCGCCGGCCCGACACCGCGATCGCCACGGCGCTCGGCGGCGGCTACGTCGCTTCGGGCCCCGCCGGCGCCGGACCGTCTCCCCTCCCCGTGGCTGCCCGCCGGACTTCGCCTCGACAAGCTCGAGGGCGCCGGCGAGGTCCAGACGCCCCTCCTCGGCGAGGCCGCGGTCCGGTTGAAGGTCGGCCACACCGTCTACATGCGCCACGCGAAGGCGGGCGAGCTCTGCGAGCACTTCAACCAGCTGTACCTGGTCGAGGGCGACGAGATCGTCAGCGAGGCGCCGACCTACCGCGGCGAGGGCTACGCGTTCGTCTAAAGGGGTCAGACCCTTTAGGGAGTCGCGTTCTGTCTAAAGGGTCTGACCCCTCGGCCTAAAGGGTCTGACCCCCTTCGGGCCTCTGTCTAAAGGGTCTGACCCCCCATCGGCCCTAGGACTTCTTCCGCTTGCCCTTCTTCTCGGCCGGCACCGCGACCGGTCCCAGCACGCGATCGGTGTACTCGTTGGCGAAGGCGCCGCCCGGATCGAGCCGGTCGCGCACCGCGAGGAAGTCGGCGAAGCGCGGGTAGAGGCCGCGGAGGTCGGCGGCGTCGCGCGTGTGGCGCTTGCCCCAGTGGGGCCGGCCGCCGAACTGCGCCATGTGGGCCTCGACGGCGTCGAAGTAAGGCTCGTGTCCGCCGTGGCGGTCGTAGTGGACGGCCACGTAACAGGAGTCCCGCTCGTGGGAGGGGCTGAGAAGCGCATCGTCGCCGGCGACGAAGCGGACCTCGATCGGGAACGCGACCCCGAGCTCGGGCCGGTTGGCGATCTCGAGCACGCCCTCGACGGCCTCCCGCGCGTTGGCCCGCGGCACGCAGTACTCCATCTCGGTGAACTTGATCCGCCGTTCGGAGGCGAACACGCGGAAGGAATGGTCGAGCGTGCGCGAGGTCCCGGCGCCGGCCGCCGCCATCCTGGTCAGCGTGGGAGTCGCCGCGGGGACGAATCGGGAGACGCCGGCGAACGCTCCCGCGACCCAGTTCTCGAACATGACCTCCTGCGCGTAGGCGGCGACCGGGTTCGGCGGCTTGGGAGCCGCGTCCGTGCGCGTGCTCTCGCGGCAGAGCGCCATCGACGTGTGGGGGAAGACGTAGAACTCGAAGTGATCGAGGTCGTTCGCGAAGGTGTCCATACCGGCGATGACCTCGTCGAGCGGCCGGTTGCGGTCGATCCGGTCGATCCGGAACGCGGGCACGGTGCGCAGGGTCACCGAGTAGATGGCGCCGAGCGCGCCGATCCCGACTCGCGCGGCCCGGAAGGCATCCGGGTCGCTCGCCTCGCTCAGCTCGTGGAGCGTGCCGTCGGCGCCGACGACCTCCATCGCCTCGATCTGGGAGGAGATGTTCCCCAGGCGAGCGCCGGTCCCGTGGGTGGCCGTCGAGATCGCGCCGCCGAGCGTCTGGCGATCGATGTCGCCGAGGTTCTCCAGCGCGACTCCATGCTTGTCCAGCCGGCGGTTGAGGTCCCCGAGCATGATCCCTGCCTCGACCTTGACCCGGCCGCCGACGCGATCGACCTCGAGCACCCGGCTGAGCGACTCGATCCGCAGCATCGTCCCGTCGGTGAGCGCGGCGGGCGTGAACGAGTGGCCCGAGCCGGCGACCTTGACGGTTCGGCCCTCCTCGGATGCCGCGACGATCGCCGAGACCATGCCCTCGCGGGTGTGCGGCCGGGCGATGAGCTGCGGCTCGCAGCGCAGCTCGCGAGACCAGTTCCGCCAGCGGTAGCCGGACGACTCCTTCTCGGCCTGCGTCCGCGGTGTCGTTCTTCTCCTCAGCCATCGCTTCAGGTTATGACCTTCCCCGCTGGGTCTAACCTCACGCAGCGAATCCGGAGGGGTGGCAGAGCGGTTGAATGCGCCAGTCTTGAAAACTGGTAACGGGTAACCCCCGTTCGTGGGTTCGAATCCCACCCCCTCCGTTCAACCGCCCTCCACCCGGCGCACCGCATCGTCGAGGTCCACGTGCTCCGCGGTCAGCTCCACCCCCGGCGGCAGCTCCACCCGGAGGTCGCTCGACGGGTCGATTGCGACGTGCGCGTCGGTGACCGTGAAATCGAGGACGTGGCCGCCGCGCTCCCGCGCCGAGTCGATGAAGTGGAGGTGCCAGCCGCTGATCTCGATCCCGTCGGCGTGGGCGGGGAAGCGGAAGCCGACCATCGAGCCCTCGACGTCGCGGAACTCGAAGACGTGCTGGTCGGCGACGACCTCCGTCAGCGGCCGGTACGGCGGCGACTGCCGCGGGACCGAACGCGCCCGGACGTGGTCGAACCGGCCGTCGATCCGTACTGCGCACGCGCCCGCCTCGGCGGGGACCCGGTCGTCCACCACCGCGAAGATCTGGCTCTGCGGAAGCGAGCCGACGAGATCCACGCCGATGACCTCCGCGAACGGGATCACGACCGCGAACGGCGTCCGCTCCCCCGGCTCGACCTCAGCGATGTCGCCGTCGATGTCGGCACGGAAAAACCGCCCGTCGATGGCGATCATCTCCCCGTCGAGGCCGTTCAGCGTCCCCAGCCCGAGGTCGCCGTGCTCGGCAAGCTCGGCGAACGTGACGTCCCCTTCGTAGGCGCCGTCGAGCAGCGCCGCGACAGTCGAGGACTGGAACAGCACGCCAGGCTCGACGCCCGTGTGGATGCCCTCGTGATGCAGGGTGCGAACGTGCATCGCGGTGATGAAGCTCTCGTCGATCGCCACCTCAGGGAACCTAGTTCCCCCTCACGTAGGAAGGGACGCACCGCCGTCGAACACCTCGGGGATGGAGCAACCCGCCAAGCAGACCGGAGGCACTGGCGGAAACGTCACGGCCGCCGCTGAGCGGCTGCTGCCCCATGTCGGCCACGGGATCTCCCGGGTCGCGCGCGAGCTCAACGAGCGGCGGGGGTTGCGAACTGCGCTCCTGGGAGGCCTACTCGTCTGTCATCGCGCTGATCCTCGGGATGAACTCGGCGCTGACGATCCCGTTCGTGATCGCCGGACTCCTACTCGTCGCCATCGGATCTCTGGGGCCTCGCCTCAGCGGTCGGATGGCGGTCGAGTTCGGCGCCTCCGGCACCGTCATCGAGATGCGGACGGAGATCACCCCGCCCGGCACGGTCGCCTCCGAGCACAACCGGACGCTGCCGCTGCCGGTCACCGTCGAGCCTCCAGCGGAGGTCGCCGACGCCGAGGTGATCGAGAGCACCGGCGAGACGATCGAGATCGAGGTCGCCAAGCTCGAGGAGCTCCTGGACGCAGCCGGTCAGCCGGCCGACAGGTTCGCCCTGGGTTCCCCGCTTCCCGGGGACCAGGCACCGGCGCAGAACCTGCGCCGGTCTGGTTGAGTAGCTCCCAGCGTCGCCAGCTCGAGAGATTCGCCGGACCCCCGGCGGAGGCTGTCGTCGCGGGAGGAGTATCTGTTTTGCGGAAGTCCGTCGTCGGTGCGATCGCCCTTTCGATCTTCATGGCGCTCGCTGCGCAGCCGGCCTCGGCCGCGCTCGGCGACGTCGAGACCCCGACCGTCTTCGGTCCGCAGGCGAGCGGCCCCGGCAACACGCCGTTCATGGCCACCGACATCGATCTCGCCTCTCAGGGCTACGTCGAGGAGGAGTACGAGTACTCCGGCGACGCCTTCCGCTACGACCGCACCGGCGGTGACAACGTCACCGCCACCAAGATCACGACGGGCGGTCCGCTCAACGACGGCAAGTTCCCGTACCGGACGCGGATGATCGTCCGCCGGCCCGCCGACCCGGCGAAGTTCAACGGCACCGTGATCGTCGAGTGGCAGAACGTCACGGCCGGCTTCGACCTCGAGTGGAACTGGTACGGCGACCCGCAGTACCTCATCGACAACGGCTACGCCTGGGTCGGGATCTCCGCCCAGAACGCCGGCATCAACTACCTCAAGAACTTCTTCAACCCGGCGCGGTACGGCGACCTCGTGAACCCGGACCCGCTCCCCAACCCGCAGAGCGACGGCGACGCCCTCTCCTACGAGATGTACTCCGCGGGGATCAAGGCGCTCCTCGGCGGCGGCAACGGCTCCGACCCGATGGGCGGCCTGAACCCGACGACCGTGATCGCCTCGGGCGAGTCGCAGTCGGGCAGCCGGCTGAGCTCCTACTACAACAAGATCCAGCCGCTCCACGAGCTCGTCGACGGCTTCCTGCTCACGGTCTCGACCAGCACGCTGCGCGACGACCGCCCCGAGAAGGCGATCCGCGTGATCTCCGAGACGGAGAACCGCACGCAGCGGACCGAGCCCGACGACGGCGACCTACCGGCAGTGGGAGGTCGCGGGCGGTTCGCACCTGCCGCGAATGGCGTTCGACAACGCGGAGGCGGTCCTGTCGCGTGACGTGGCGACGCTCGACGTCGATTGCGAGCGCTTCCCGCTCTCCAAGGTCCAGTGGCCCTTCGTCGTCAACTCCGCCATCGACAAGCTCGTGACCTGGTCCAACGGCGGCGCTGCCCCTCCGATCGGCCCGCGCGGCGTCTACACCAACCCGACGACGATCGAGCGCGACCAGTACGGGATCGCCAAGGGCGGCATCCGCCTGCCTGAGGTCGATGTTCCGGTTGCCGTCAACACCGGCGTCAACTCGGCTACCCCCGGCGGCCCCCCGTTCTCGGCGTTCTGCGGCCTGCTCGGCTCCTACGAGGTGTTTCCCGGACTCCACCCTGACGACCCTCTACCGCGACTACGGCGACTACGTCGACAAGACCGCTCCGGCGGTCCAGGCCGTTGCGAACCAGGGCTTCATCCTCCAGCAGGACGTCACGCGCCTGCAGCAGAAGTACGAGGAGTTCCCGAACCTGCGGCCGACCGTGCCGGTCCCGAGCGCGGACAAGGCGCGCGAGAGCTTCACGCTGACCTGGCGGGGAACCGAGGCACCGGCATCGACGTTCGCCCTCGAGCAGTCGAAGGACGACGGCAAGAGCTGGTCGGTGGTCCCGGGCAGCGAGGGGCTCGACAAGCCCCCCTTCACGTTCCCGGCAGAAGGGGAAGCTGGACGGAGACCTGCTCTTCCGCGTGCGCTCCTCGACCATCGTCCCGGCCAACGTCGAGGCGCCCGAGACGACGATCACCACTCCCTACTCGGACTCCTCGACGCGAGTGATGGTCGACGACACGAAGCCGAAGCTGAAGCTGAAGTGCCCGGGGAAGGTCAAGAAGGGCTCGAAGGCCTTCGTGAAGGTGAAGGCCAAGGACAAGGGCGTCGGCCTGAAGAAGAAGCCGAAGAAGAAGATCAAGATCAACACCGGGCGCACCGGCAAGGTCAAGATCAAGGCCAAGGCCAAGGACAAGCTCGGCAACAAGACCAAGAAGACCTGCAGCGTCAAGGTCGTTCGCTGAGGTTCGCTGACTCGAGCCGGGTAGGTCCCGGCTCGAGCGGTCCCCCGGTATCGTCGACGGCCGGATGAGCACCTGCGTCGTCACCGGGGGAGCCGGCTTCCTCGGCTCCCATCTCTGCGAGCACCTGCTCGCGGCCGGTCATCGCGTGATCTGCCTCGACAACCTCGACACGGGGTCGCTGCAGAACATCGACCACATCCGCGACGAGGGCTTCGTCTTCGACAACCACGACATCACCGAGACGGTGAGCATCGAGGAGCCGGTCGACTTCGTCTACCACCTCGCCTCCCCCGCGAGCCCGATCGACTACGCCCGGCTCCCGCTCCACACGCTGAAGGTCGGCTCCTACGGGACGCACCACATGCTCGGCGTCGCGAAGCAGAAGCGCGCCCGGTTCCTGCTCGCCTCCACCTCCGAGGTCTACGGCGATCCGCAGATCCACCCGCAGCCCGAGACCTACTGGGGCCACGTCAACCCGATCGGCCCGCGCGGCGTCTACGACGAGGCGAAGCGGTACGCCGAGGCGCTGACGATGGCCTACCACCGCCAGCAGGGCGTCGACACCCACATCGTCCGGATCTTCAACACCTACGGTCCGCGCATGCGCGCCCACGACGGCCGCGCGATCCCGACCTTCCTGCGCCAGGCGCTCCAGGACAAGCCGCTCACGGTCTTCGGCGACGGCAGCCAGACCCGCAGCTTCTGCTTCGTCGACGACCTCGTCCGCGGGCTCGTCTCCCTGATGGAGTCCGACGCCCATCTGCCGGTCAACATCGGCAACCCGGACGAGTACACCCTCCTGCAGCTCGCCGAGAGCGTCGTCAAGGTCACCGAGTCCCGCTCGGAGATCGTCCACGAGGCGCTTCCGATCGACGACCCCCAGGTCCGTCAGCCCGACATCAGCCGGGCCCGCGAGATCCTCGGCTGGGAGCCGACCGTCGGCCTCGAGGACGGCCTGCGCCGGACCATCGAGCAGTCCGGCATCGAGCGCCTCGTCGGCGCGACCGACTAGCCGCCCCAGCGCGCCAGGGCTTCGACGGCCTCCCGCAGCTCCTCGCCGCGGTCAGTGAGCGCGTAGGCCCGCATGTTGTGCGCCAACGGGAGGCGGTAGAGGACGCCGGCGTCCTGCAGCTCCTTCAGCCGGGTCGCGAGGATGTTCGTCGGCGCTCCCAGCTCCCGCTGCAGATCGCCGTATCGCTTCGGGCCGTCGAGCAGGGAGCCGACGATGAGCAGGGCCCAGCGCTTGCCGAGCAGCTCGACGGCTGCGGCCAGCCCGGCCTTCCCGGCGTCGTCGCCGGATCCATCGGTCACTCCGTCGGCGGGCTGTCGGGATTCATCCAGAAGGGCGCGAACTGGTTGCCGTCCGGGTCCTCGAAGGGTCGCTGGTACATGAACCCGTAGTCGTCGGTGGCGTGGATCTTCCCGCCCGCCTCCTCGGCCCTGGCGAGGAAGGCATCGACGTCCTCACGGTTCGGGAAGTCGAACGCGAAGGCGACCATGGAGGTCGTCGCCGGGTCGCCCGTCGCCTTCGTGCCGTCGCCGAGGCTCGCGAAGAAGTCCCGCTCGGCGATCATCAGGTGCACCCCCTCGTCGATGACGACGCAGGCGCCGTTCTGGTCGGACATCTGCTCGTTGATGGTCCACCCGAGGGCGGCGTAGAACGCCCGGGAGCGCTGGAGGTCAGAGACGGGGATCGTGGCGAAGAAGTTCATGGTGGCCATACTTGCAAAATGCAAGTGCCGCGCGCAAGTCCCCTCGCCGAAGCGTGCTTCCGGATCGCTCGATGGCGGCTCGTTTATCGTCACGCCCTCCGTGGAACCGCTCCGAATCGCGCACCTGACCGCCACGTTCCCCCCGTATCCGGGTGGAGCGGGCAACACCGCCTTCCGCTTCGCGAAGGGCCAGGCTGAGCGCGGCAACCACGTCGAGGTCTTCACCGCCGCCTCCGAGGGGGAGAAGCCCGACCCCGGCAAGGCGATCGTCCACCGGATCGAGCCGGTGATGGCGATCGGCAACGCGCCGCTGATCCCGAGCCTCGCGCGGCTCGACTCCTTCGACGTCGTCCACGTCCACTACCCCTTCATCTTCGGCTCCGAGCTGACGCTGCTCGGCCGGCTGCGCAAGCGCCGCCGCTCCGCCGCGCTCATCGTCCATTACAAGAACCGCCTGATGGAGAAGGGGCGTCCGCGGGGCGCTCTTCGAGGGCTACGAGCACACGGTCGGCCCCTCCCTGATCCGCGCCGCCGACCGGATCCTCGTGCTCAGCGCCGACCACGCGCGCTCGGTCAGCTACCTCGACCGCGCGCTGAGGAAGACGCCCGAGCGGGTGATCGAGATGCCGAACGGCGTCGACACCGACCAGTTCAGTCCCGAGCTCGGTCCCGGCGAGGACGGCGCCCTGCGCGAGAAGCTCGGGATCCCCGCCGACGCGGTCGTCGCCTCCTTCGTCGCGACGCTCGATCGCGCCCACCACTTCAAGCGGCTCGACGTCGCGATCGAGGCGCTCGCCCGCACCCGGGCCCGCGACCTCCACCTGCTCGTCGCCGGGGGAGGCGAGCTGCTCGAGGGGTTCCGCGCCGACGCGGCGGCGGCCGGGGTCGGCGCGCGCGTTCACTTCCTCGACCGGGTCCCCCACGCCGAGCTCCCCGCGGTTCTCCGGGCCTCCGACCTCTTCGTCCTGACCACCGAGCCGCCCGAGTCCTTCGGCATCGTCCTGATCGAGGCGATGGCCTGCGGCATCCCCTGCATCGCCACCGACTACCCCGGCGTGCGAGCCGTCGTCGACGACGCGACCGGCGAGCTCGTCCCCGCCGGAGACTCCGCCGCGGTCGCCGAGGCGCTGGACCGGTTCGTCGACATGGGGCGCGAGGGCCGCGAGCGTCGCGGCGCGGCCGGGCGCGCCAAGGCCGAGGCGCAGTGGGCATGGCCGGCCCTCCTCGACCGGATGGAGGACGCCTACGCCCAGGCGATCGCCGCCCGGCGGCAGAAGCTCAGGTCGGCCGCGTGAGCGTCCGACCGCACGTCCTCCTCGTCTCCTACTTCTACCCGCCGACGCGCGACACCGGGGCTCAGCGTCCCGCCGCGATGGCCAAGTGGCTCGCGCGACTGGGCTGGGACGTGACCGTGCTGACGACCGGGGCGTTCGGAGGCAGCGCCGAGGACGAGGCCGGCGTGCGGGTGATCCGGAGCTTCGATCTGCAGACGTGGCGCGCGCGGATGGCGGGCCACGACCGGGTCGACTCGCTCTTCGACTCGGACTCCTACTCGGGCCGGCCACACCCGCTGGGGAAGGTGATCGTGCCCGAGCCGCTCGCCGTCGCCTGGGCGCCGTTCGCGCGGCGCGCGGCGCTCAGGGCGCATCGCGAGCGGCCGTTCGATGCGGTGCTGACCACCTCTCCCCCGGAGTCGGCGCACTCGGTCGGCGCGGCGCTGCAGCGGAAGGGCGTCCGCTGGGTCGCCGACATCCGCGACGCGTGGACCTACGAGCCGCTGCGGCCGCCGTTCCCGACGAAGCTCCAGCACCGGCTGGACGAGCGGCTGGAGCGCGCAGCGGCTGGGTGGCGCCGAGGCGGTCGTCTGCGTCTCGGAGCCGGCGGCCGCGGACCTGCGCGCCCGCGGCATCGCCGATCCGGCGGTGATCGCCAACGCCTGGGACCCGGACTCCGATCCGTCGAGCGGATGCGGCCGCCTCCGTCGACGGTCTGCTCGACTCCGAGCGCGTCTCGCTCCTCTACACGGGGCGCTTCGGGAGCTACGGCCGCGATCCGAAGGGCTTCGCCGAGGCGCTCGGCCGCTTCGCCGCCGGCTCGCCCGAGGAGGCGGCGCGGCTCGAGGTGGCGATCGCGGGGCCGCTGATGCCGGATGAGCGCGCGCTGCTCGAGGGAGCCGGCGCCGGGGCGGTGCAGGTGAGCCTGCTCGGCTCGCTCCAGCGGGAGGAGTCCCTGGCGCTGCAGCGCGCAGCGGATGCGCTGCTGCTGCTGGCCCAGCCCGCGCGCTCCCAGCTGGTCAACTTCAAGCTCTTCGAGTACCTGGCGGCGGGGACCCCCGTCCTCGCCCTGGCCGCGGGCACGGAGGCGGGCCGGATCGCGGCGGACGCGGGCATCGCCCCGATCGTTCGCGCCGACGACCCGGACGCCATCGCGGGAGCGCTGGGAGCGCTGGTCCGCGGCGAGCTCCAGGGTCCGGACCCCGGCGCGAGCGCGCGGTACTCGTACCCGGCGGCGGCCGAAGCGATGGCCGCGGTCCTGAGCGGCGAGTAGCGACGAGGCCTCACCCAGCCGGCCGTCCCCGCCGAACGTGCACCGTGGTCCTCTATGTGACCCCTCCATGCACGTTCGGCGTGATGGCGGTGCGATGTTCCGCCATGACCGAATAATCCTCGGTTATGCGAGAATCTCCCTCGCATGGCCACCTCCACCCGCGACCGGCTGCTCGACTCCGCCCTCTCCCGCTTCGCCGGCGAGGGCGTCCTCGGGACCACGCTCGATCAGGTCCGGGAGGGAGCGGGCGCCAGCGTCGGCGCGATCTACCACCACTTCCCCGACAAGGAAGCCCTCTACGACGCGGTTCGCGCCCGCGCCCTCGCTGACTTCCAGGAGGCCTTCGCCGCCGAGCTCGATCGCCACGACGACGCCGAGGCGGGGATCCGCGCGATCGTCGAGCTGCAGATCGCCTGGTGCGCGGCGAACCGCAACGCCGCCAAGCTCCTCCTCGAGGGGCGGCCGAGCTCCGCGCCCGAGCTGAACCGCGACTTCTTCCCGCGGATCCTCGCCTGGTGGCGCCCCCACGCCCACTACGGCGCGGTCCGCGACCTCGACTTCCTCCTGATCTACGCCCTCTGGCTCGGCCCCGCGATGGAGGTCACGCGCCACTGGCTGCAGGGAGGCGGGAGGAAGCCGGGCCGCGAGCCAGATCGACACCCTCGCCGACGCCGCGTGGGCCGCACTCAGAGCAGAGGAGACGAGATGAGCATCTACGCCGAGCTCACCCGCGACGGTCTCGAGGCCGCGCACGACGCGGTCACGCTGGAGCGGCCCGCCGCCGACCGCGCCGTGCTGACGATGAACGAGCCCGAGCACCTGAACGCGCTCAGCGCCGCGGTCTGCGTCCAGCTCAACCGCCGCCTCGCGGAGCTGGCTGACGACCCGGAGCTGCGGACGATCGTCCTCACCGGCGCGGGCGACGCCTTCTCGGCCGGCGGCGACCTGACGATGATGAACCGGGCCCGCGACGAGATCACGGCCGACGCCGGCTCGACCGACGTCTGGCGCTGGATCCGCAACCAGTTCGGCGGCGTCGTCCGCAAGATCGCCCGGACCGACAAGGCGGTCGTCGCCGCGGTCAACGGACCGGCTGCGGGAGTCGGGCTGGCCTTCGCGCTCACCTCCGACATCGCGGTCGGCTCAGAGCGCGCGGTCCTCGTCCCCGCCTTCGGCCGGCTCGGCCTGCTCCCCGAGGTCGGGACGAGCTGGGCGCTGACCCGGCGCCTCGGCTACCAGGGAGCGTTCGCCTTCTTCGCCGGCGGGCGCCACATCGACGCCGCCGAGGCGCAGCGGATGGGCCTCCTGCACGAGGTCGTCCCCCACGACGAGCTGATGGCCACCGCCGACGCCTGGGCGGACCGGATCGCCGAGCTCGCTCCCCACGCCCTCGAGATGAGCAAGCCGCTCCTGCGCTCGGCGGCCGACATGAGCTGGGACGGGGCGCTCGCCGCCGAGGAGTTCGCCGAGCCCAACTGCTTCACCACCGCCCGTTTCCAGGACGCCGTCGCGTCCATGCAGCCAGGAGGCTCCAAGTGACCCCAACCGCAACCGCATCCACCCCCATGCACCTGATCGCCGAGCTCGAGGTCCGCGACTGGGACAAGCTGGCGGAGTACGGCCGGCGCGTGCAGCCGCTGATGAGAGCGGCCGGCGGCGAGATCGTCGGCACGTCGGCCCGCGGGACTCAGGTCATGGAGGGCGACTGGGACGACGCCCTCCTGATCATCCACCGCTGGCGGAGCCGCGAAGCGTTCGACGCCTTCTGGCAGTCGCCCGAGTACGCGCCGCTGCTCGAGCTCCGCCACGAGGCGTGCGACTCCCGGATCGTCACCTTCGATTCGGAGCCGCCGGACTTCTCAGCCTGAGCGGAGCCAGACGAACGCGGGAGCGCTACTCGGCGCTCCCCGACCCCGCCTCGGCCCCGAGCGCCGCGGCGATCTCGTCGAGCGCCGAGCGCTCGCCCGGACTGACCTTCTCGCCCTTCTCCTCGTGGGCCTCGGCGACGCGCTCGGCGAGGCCGATCACGAAGCTCCGGTAGGCATCGAGATCGGCGGGAGACTTCGCCTCGATCGCCTCGGCTGCGTGCTGCAGCATCTGGATGCCCGCGTTCCGAAGCTCGATCGCCGAGCCGGACTTCTTGTCGAGCTTCGGCTTCTCGGCCACGACCGCGTCGAGCAGCTCGCTTCCGCCCTGGTGCTGACGCGCCTCGGCCCACGCCTTGGACATCGAGAACGACTCGCGGATCGAGCCGCCCTTGCTGGCGGTGATGACCATGAACCCGGCGTACACCGGCCCATCGGAAATCGCTTCCCACTCGTCGTCGCTGAAGCTCTCGGGCTTGGCCATGCGTTCCTCTCGGTCGTCCGTCAGGTCGCTGGGGACCCTACGGCGTCGGAACGTCTCCCGCGCATGCTCTGCGCGCCGCGACGGTCGAGGTCCTGCGCCTCGCGCGCTCCTAGCCGCGGCCGGGAAACCCCCGCGAAACCGCCGAACGTCCCGCGTCCCCCCGTATACGGGGGGTTCCGGGACGTTCGGCGTGATTACACACCGTTGAGCCCCGCGGTCGGTCCCGCCCGTTCAGCTACCGTCCCGGCCCGTGTCGGGGACCAAGCAGCCGATGAGACCAGGCGCTATGGGCGCTCCGCCGCCCAGCTGACGATCGCGCTGGGGGTCGCCGGCGTCCTCACGTACCTCTTCTTCGCGCTCGCCTCGCGCGGGCTCGACAAGGACCAGTACGGCGAGATCGTCGTCCTCTGGTCGGCGGTCTTCCTGCTCAGCGCGACGCTGTTCCGCCCGATCGAGCAGCTGCTCGCCCGCACGCTCGCCGAGCGTGACCATGCCGGGACCGACGCCGGCGACGCCCTTCGCGCCGCCGCCAAGATCCAGGCGGGCCTCTGCGCCGCCGCGCTCATCGTCCTGCTCGCCCTCCGGGGACCGGCTCAGGACAACCTCTTCGGCGAGGACCCCGGGCTCTACTGGGCGCTGCTCGTCTCGCTCGCCGGGTTCGCCTGCGCGTTCTACGCGCGCGGCTTCCTCGCCGGCCGCGGCCAGTTCATGCACTACGCGGCGCTCCTGCAGATCGAGGTGCTGCTGCGGCTGTTCTTCGCGCTCGTCGTCGCCGTCGGGCTCTCGGAGGGAACCTCCCTGATCGCGATCGGCATCGCCCTCGCCCCGTTCGCCGGCCTCGCGGTGATCCCATTCGCGTTGCGCGCCGGCCGCCCCAATGCCGCCGAGGTGGACCCCGACAACTCCCCGCTGGCCGACGAGCTGACGCTGGGAAGCGGCGGTGCATTCGCCGGCGCGGTGCTCCTGATGATGCTCAGCGAGCAGGTCCTGGTCAGCTCCGGCGCGCTCTTCGTCCGCGCCTCCGAGGGCGCGGCGGCGGCCGGGTTCATCTTCAACATGCTGATGGTCGCGCGGGCGCCCCTGCTGCTCTTCCAGGCGATCGCCGCGAGCCTCCTCCCCCACCTGACGCGCCTGCGCGCCCGCGGCGACGAGGACAGCCAGGACGCCTTCCGCAACTCCCTGACCAGCACGATGCTGCTGATCGCCGCGTTCGCCGCGTTGACGACCGTCGGCGTCGCCCTGATCGGCCCGCAGGTGATGCAGATCGCCTTCGGCGACAAGTTCACCTACGACCGGCTCGGGCTCGTCATCGTCGCGATCGGGATGGGCTTCTACCTCGTCGCCGCCTCGCTCAACCAGGCCGCGCTCGCCCAGGGCCAGGCGCGCCGCGCGGCGATCCCCTGGGTGATCTGCGCGACCGGGTTCGTCCTCTACAACCTGCTCTCGCCCGGGGACCCGTTCCGCGCCGTCGAGGTCGGATTCACCGGCGCGGCCATCCTCCTCTCGGGGATGCTCTGGTACGTGTACTCGCACCCCCACGCGAACGTCGAGGACGAGATCACGCCCGGCTCGGGCCGCGAGGTGCAGGCCCGCCTCGAGGCGCTCGACGAGATCGGCTGATGACGCGCGGCCGGGGGCACGCGACCGCCGGGCACCCGGGCGGCCCACCCGACGCCCGACGCGCTCGCACCCCCTCCCCACCATCCGCGCTTCCCCCTGCTCGACGGGATGCGGGCGGTCGCGGTCCTCAGCGTCGTCCTCGTCCACGTCACGGTCTTCGCGGCCTTCGGCACGGCCCCGATCCCCGACGTCCTCATGCACCTGAACATCGGGGTGACGATCTTCTTCCTGATCTCCGGCTTCCTCCTCTACCGCCCGTTCATCGCCCACCGCGCGGCCGGTGCGGCGGCACCGGCGATCGGCGACTACGTGCGCCGCCGCGCGCTGCGGATCTTCCCCGCCTACTGGGCGATCCTGACGGTCCTCACGATCCTCCCCGGTACCACCGGGGTCACGAACGGCGAGTGGCTCGGGCAGGGATCGCTGACCTTCACCCTGCCGTTCATCAACTCGGCCGAGGGCTGCGCGACCAGCCTCGAGTGCGGGCTCGGGCAGACCTGGAGCCTGGTCGTCGAGCTCTCCTTCTACGCCGCGCTGCCGCTGTGGTTCCTGCTGTCCGAACGGCTCGCCCGCGGGCGCAGCGTGCGCGCCTGGGCGACGACCGAGCTCGGCCTCCTCGCGGCGCTGTCGGTGGTCTCGGTGATCTTCCACTTCGGCGTCGCCGACGAGGCGGGCGTCACGACCTACATCGGCGGCACCGTCCTCGGCTTCGTCCTCTGGTTCGCCCTCGGCATGGGGCTGGCGATCGTCTCGGTCGCCTCGGAGGGGCGCTCCGTGCCCGCGCTCGAGGCGATCGGCCGCCACCCGGGCGTGCTCTGGATCGGGGCGCTCGCCGCCTACGCGGTCCTCGCGGCGGCGCTGCCCCCCACGCCGTATCTCCTGGAGACGAGCGATCAGCTCCTCGCCCACCTGCTGTTCGGGCTGGTCGCGCTGCTCCTGATGCTTCCCGCGGTCTTCGCCGGGGACGGCCGCGGGATCCCGCGGGCGATCCTGCGCCACCCCGTCGTCGCCTGGCTCGGCCTCGTCTCCTACGGCATCTTCCTCTGGCACTACGTCGTGACCCTGGAGCTGGGAAACCAGAACGAAGCGCTCTCGTTCTGGCCACTCCTCGCCGCGACGCTGGCGATCACGATCCCGGCCGCCGCCCTGAGCTACTACGCGGTCGAGCGACCGCTGCTGCGCTTCAAGTACCGCCGCGGCGACTAGAAGGCGAGCGGGACCTGCTCCTGCGGATCCGGGTACGCCGACGGAGCGAAGAACCACGTCTCGGTGGCGTAGCGCGTCTTCTTCATCTCCGGCGTCGTGCCGGTCCGGTGCAGGAAGAGGTGGTCGAAGAGCATCGCGTCGCCCGCCTGGAAGATCGGGCGCGAGAGCACGCCGCCCGAGGCGCGCTCGACGACCGGGTCACCGACCGACCAGTGGAAGTCGGCGCCCTCGGTTCCGGCGTCGACGATGTGGTCGATCCGCTTCGGCACCACCTCGAGGCCCGGGGCATCGATGCCCGAGGGGTTCAGGGAGAGCCAGATGTTGAGGGAGCGGATCCCCGCTCCCAGGAACGCGCCGTCCTGATGCCACCACTCCGTGCCGACCTTGGGCGCGGCGCGGCGGAGGGTGCCCTTGTTGACCGAGAGCGCGGGACGCTCGCCGAGGTACTCGGTGACGATGGCCCGCAGGCCGGCGTCCTCGTAGGTCGAGAGCAGCTCGAAGAGGAGCCGCGGGGAGTCGGCCGTCCAGATCCCCGAGCCCTTGCCGACGAAGCCGCGGCCGAGCGTGACCGAGTTGACGTACTCGGGCTCGGGCTCGAAGGGCCGGTACCAGGGCGTCGTCTCCGTCGATCGGGACCTCGTCGTCCATGTGGGAGTCGCGGCCGGCGAAGACTCGGTCGATCCCCTCCTGGAGCTCCTGCGCCCGCTCGGGGGCGACGAGGCCGCGGACGATCAGACAGCCGTGGGAGAGGAAGGCGCCGCGGATCCCGGCGGCCGTCAGATCGGCCGCCGCGACGGAGGGAACGCCGTCGTCGTCGGGGTCGCCGGTCAGCTCGATGGGCTCCGGCGCGACGAAGTCCGAGCCCGGGTCGCCGAGCTCGGCGAACGCCTGGTTGCGGAGCTCGACGAGCCGCGCCTCGACCTCGTCGGAGCGCTGCTCGCGGTTGGCGGCGGTGAGCAGCTCCACGGCCTCGAGCGCATGCCCGTCGGCGGCGAGCTTCTCCGCCTCGGCGAGGGCGCCGCCGGACCTGCGCCGCAGGAGCCTCATCGCGCGGCTCCGGCGTTCAGGTCGAGGCGGCGGGTCAGCTCGGTTCCCTCCGGCTCCGCGTAGGCCGGGTGGTCGAAGGCGTGGGCGATGTACATCGCCTCGGGCCAGCGCTCGTCGCGCTGGGAGAGCGGGAGGAGGTACTTGAGCCCGTGGATCTCGTCGAGCGTGCGCTCGTCGTCGCGCGCGGTGTGCTCGGCGATCGCGAGGCGCGCGCCGTTGCTGTCGCCCCACGGGTAGCCGTGGGTGTCGTCGAAGTAGCAGAGCACTCGTGGCATCAGGTGGGCCGGTTCTCCCCGCAGGATCTCGAGGGCGTCGACGGTCGAAGAGTAGTAATCGAGGTCGAAGGAGATGAAGCCGATCTCGGGCCGCTCGCTCCGCATGAACTCCGGGATCGTCTCGCGCACATCGCCGAGGACGAGCTCGGCTCGGGTGAGCCGCGAGCGCAGCAGCTCGACGTCCATCGGGAAGTCGCCGCCGTCCATCAGGAACGGTGCGTCGCGGTTGTCGCGGGGAGGCGGGAGGCCCTCACCGGTGTCGAAGCCGTAGACGCGAACGTCGACCCCGAGCCGGTCGGAGGCGAGGTCGGCGGCGCGCTCGAGCGCGACCAGGCCGTTCCCTCCGGCGACCCCGAACTCGCACACGCTGACGCTCTCCCGGCCGGTCCGCATCGCGATCGAGGCGGCGTGGAGCACCGACCACGTGTAGTTGGGGCGCAGCGCGTCGTCGCCCGCCTGGAACTCGTCCAGCAGGGCGTTGATCAGGAACCAGTGGTTCGGGTGCTCGCTTCCCGCGCTCACGGGGCGGAGCGTACCCACGCCGGGCGCCTCGGCCCGCTCCCGCCGGGATAGCATCGCCACCCCATGGCCGGGCACCGGATCTACTCGATGAGCGTCGGGAGCGTCTACCCCCACTACGTGGCGAAGGCCGAGAAGAAGGGCCGCACGAAGGCCGAGGTCGACGAGATCTTCGCCTGGCTCACGGGATATGGGCCGGACGAGCTCGATTCGCGGCTGTCCGACGGGACCGACTTCGACACCTTCTTCGCCGAGGCCCCGGGCCTGAACCCGGCGCGGCGGGAGATCAAGGGAGTCGTCTGCGGCGTCCGCGTCGAGGAGATCGAGGAGCCGCTCATGCAGGAGATCCGCTACCTCGACAAGCTCATCGACGAGCTGGCGAGAGGCAAGTCGATGGAGAAGATCCTCAGGGCGCCGAGCGCCTAGCCGTTCGGTCCCGGGCCGCGCATCTATCCTTCCCCGCCCATGAGCGACGCCACCGATCAGTCCGCAGAGCCGGCATCCGACCTGCAGGACGTCTCCGAGCACCGTTACATCGCCCCGCTGGTCGGGCCTGACGATCCCCGGACGTTCACCGACTCCGGCATCGAGATCGACAAGCTCTACGACGCCGAGGACGTCGGGCCGAACCTCGAGGAGCGCCTCGGCGAGCCCGGCGAGTACCCCTTCACCCGCGGCATCCACGACGGCATGTACCGCGACCGCCTCTGGACGATGCGCCAGTACGCCGGCTTCTCCTCGCCCGAGGACACCAACGAGCGCTACCGCTACCTGATCGAGCACGGCTCAACGGGGCTGTCGATGGCCTTCGACCTCCCCACCCAGCTCGGCCGCGACTCCGACGATCCGCTCTGCGACGGCGAGGTCGGCCGCACCGGCGTCCCGATCGACACCATCGAGGACATGCGGATCTGCTTCGACCAGATCCCGCTCGACGAGGTCTCGACCTCGATGACGATCAACGCTCCGGCCGCGGTCCTGCTGCTGCTCTACGAACTCGTCGGCGAGGAGCAGGGCGTCGAGTCCCAGAAGCTCCGCGGCACGGTCCAGAACGACGTGCTCAAGGAGTACATGGCGCGCGGGAACTACATCTACCCGCCGGAGCCGACGATGCGGCTCACCACCGACATCTTCGAGTACTGCGCCGAGAACGTGCCGAAGTGGAACACGATCTCGATCAGCGGCTACCACATCCGCGAGAAGGGCTGCTCGGCTGTCCAGGAGGTCGCCTTCACGCTCTCCAACGCGATCGCCTACGTCGAGGCGGCGCTCGAGCGCGGGCTCGAGATCGACGCGTTCGCTCCCCGCCTGGCCTTCTTCTTCAACGGCCACAACAACGTCTTCCAGGAGGTCGCGAAGTTCCGCGCCGTGCGGCGGATGTGGGCGGAGATCGTCCGCGACCGCTTCGGCTCCGAGAGCGAGCGCTCCCAGATGATCCGCTTCCACACGCAGACCGGCGGGGTGACGCTGCAGGCGCAGCAGCCCGAGGTGAACATCATCCGCGTCGCGCTGCAGGGCTTCGCCGCGGTCTGCGGCGGCACGCAGTCGCTGCACACCAACGGCTTCGACGAGGCGCTGGCGCTGCCGACCGAGCGCTCGGCCCGGATCGCGCTGCGCACCCAGCAGGTGATCGCCTACGAGTCGGGCGCGACCGAGACCGTCGACCCGTTCGCCGGCTCCTACTTCGTCGAATCGCTCACCGACGAGATCGAGCTCCGCGCCAAGGAGCTGATGGAGCAGGTCGCCGACCAGGGCGGCTCGGTCCTCGCGCTCGACTTCATGCAGAAGGAGATCGAGGAGTCCGCCGCCAGCTACCACGAGCGCTACAAGAGCGGCCAGGACATCATCGTCGGGGTCAACAAGTTCGTCACCGACACGATCGACGACGTCGACATCCTCAAGGTCGACCCCGAGGCCGAGAAGCGGCAGGTCGAGCGGCTGAAGAAGCACAAGGCCGAGCGTGACCAGGCCGCCGTCGACGCGAAGCTGGTCGAGCTGACGGCCGTCGCCGAGGCCGACGGCAACATGCTGCCGGCGATGAAGGAGGCGCTCCGGGCGGGCGCCTCGATCGGCGAGGTCTCCGGCGCGCTCCGCGACGTCTTCGGCGAGTACCAGGGCGGGGCGTTCTTCTAGATGTCGGGAACCTCGCAGGGCTCGGCGAAGACCAAGGCCGCCGCGATCGCGCGGCGCGCCGCCCACTCCCCCGTCGGTCAGAAGCTGATCGCCGCGATCCGCGAGGAGCAGGCGGCGCCGCCCACCTCCGGCGAGCAGGTCGGTGAGCTCGACGTCGACGGCTGGCTCACGACGCTCTTCGGCGAGCGCCTGGCCGAGCTCGACGCGGCCTGCGCCGGCGCCGGTCCCGAGGCCTACCCCCTCTTCCGCGACCTCGACGACGACCTCTGGGCGCTGCTCCTCTCCCGTCAGTACGAGAGCTACCCGAACATCCTCGCGCTCCTGCCCGAGATCCCCGAGCCGGGCCTCCAGATCAACTGGAACGGCGCCTCGGGGCTCGCGCTGCTGAGCCAGTCGAAGGCGTTCTACCGCCACGCCAAGGCGATGGTCGACGCGCACGGCGCCAAGCCGCTCGCCGACTCCCGCGTGCTCGACTTCGGCCTCGGCTGGGGCCGCCTCGCCCGCTTCTTCGCCCGCGACGTCGAGCCCGGAGCGCTGCTCGGGGTGGACCCGACCGAGGAGATCCTCGAGGTCTGCCGCGAGAGCCGCGTGCCGGCCGAGCTGGCGCGGACCGAGTTCCTCCCGGAGAGCCTCCCGTTCGACGGCGTCGACCTCGCCTACTCCTTCTCGGTCTTCACCCACATCTCCGAGAGCGCCGCGCGAGACCTGCCTGCGCGCGCTGCACGGCTCCCTGAACGACGGCGGCCTGCTGATCGTCACGATCCGCCCGCCCGCCTACCTCCAGCTCGACCCGAAGATGCACGACGTCCTCGCCGAGCTCGGCGATCCCGTCGCCGCCCTGGGCGAGTCCCGCTACGTCTTCGTTCCCCACCCGGTCGAGGGCGGCCACCCGCAGTACGACGGCGGCGAGATGACCTACGGCGAGTCCGTGATCAGCCTCCCCTACGTCCGCGAGAAGTGGGGCGAGCTGTTCGACCTCGTGGACGTCAAGGTCGTCACCGAGGACATCTACCAGGTGGCGATCACCCTCCGGAAGCGCTGAGCGGCGGCGCGACCGGGCTCAGCCGGTCTTGCGGATCTCGATCGTCCAGCGCGCCTGCTCGGTGCCGACCGCATCGACGAAGATGCGGTTGACAGCATATAGGCTTGAGCGTTCCGAGCGGGTAGGAGCCCTTCGCCCGTGATGGTTTCCGCGCCCCCGAACGGCACCGCTTTGATGCGAAAGGCTCCCCTGCGTGACAGGGCTGACCCGCGCCTCGTACTCGCCGCGTCTCAGGCACCGTGTAGAGCAACATCGCGCCCCCGTCGCTCGGGCATCGTCGATCCGGGGAAGGTCACCGGCGCCAACGGCGGCAGGAAGAACTGGAGCGACCAACCGGCGCCGTTCGTTGCGAATGTCCGTGCAGCCGATGGTTCCCGAGAATCCGGCCTCTGGGAAGAACGGAGTACGCGTGGTTGCCCATGTGGTTCCGGGACCGGTGCGGTTGTAGATACAGGCCGCCCTGTCCGCGGTCGGAAACGCTCGAGTAGAGGATTGACGTCGAGTAGCGAACCAGGACCTCCGATTGGAAGGTCTGCGGGATCGGCCCCGTCGCGAACTCCGTCTCCGGGGGCGGTACACGACCCCGAGGTCGGCGGCCAGCGGCGGCGCACCCGTGAAAGCGTGCGGCCTCCTCGCCGGCGGGCGGCGTGACTTCTCCGTTGAAATGCCTGCTTTCGCACGTCGGGTCCAAGTGGGCGTCGTAGCCCCCGAAGCAGGTGTCGACTCCGTCCGCCCCGTAGATGAAGTCCCTTCCGCGTTCGCCTTGGAGGTGGTCGTCGCCCCCACCACCGTCGATGTGATCGATCTGGCTGCCACCCGTGATGTCGTCGTCGCCGCCCTTGCCTCTGAGCACGTTGTCTCCGAGGACGTCGGCGATGACGTCCTCGCCGCTGCTTACCGACAACGGTGTCGTTACCAGGTCCCCCATCCATCCAAGTCGGCGCCCGCCTTCGGGGTCTTCGAGCGCAGCGTGTCGTTCTCGAACCCACCGAAGGCGGAGTCGGGGCCGCCGAGCAGGAGGATGTCCGGCAGGTAGGAGCCTTCCATCAGGTCGGCGCCATCTGGGACGAGCTTCCCCTTCGAGCGACCGAACCCGATCAGCCGGTCCCGGCCGGCCTGCCCGGCCAGGTAGTCGTCTCCCGGACCGCCGACGACGGTGTCGTTCCCCTCCTCGCCGTAAACCGAGTCCTTGCCCTCGTCCCCGCGGACGTCGTCGCGGCCGACACCGCCGCAAGCGATGTCATCGCCAGGGCCACCGTGAACTAGGTCGTCCCCGCGCCCCCCGTTGATGATGTCGTCACCCGCGCCGCCGTAAACGATGTCCGGCCCGGGACCGCCGTTGAAGTAATCGTCCCCCGGTCCGAGGTGGTACACGCGAGCGCCCGGCCCACCCTGCTCGTCCCGCTTGCGGCAGATGAGCGCGTCCTGTCCTTCCACTGGAACGACTTCTAAGGCCGAGCGCAACGATCAACGCAGCCGCCGTCGCCACAACCCCCATCCACCCCAGCCTGCCCATCGTTGGAACGGTACCGGCCGGGTGTGGTGCGGTGCCGCCTTTCCGTGGAAAGGGTGTGCGCTCAGTCAGATCTGATCCGGGCGAACCTCCTGGGATTTGTCTCGCTCAGCGAGATGGATACCCAGTAGTTCAGAGCTGCCGCACCGATCGGCCATGAACACCAGAACTTCATGCCGCGGTTCCGCGGAACCGCCTGCGTTGCCCCTGCGGGCGAGCAGGTCGCGACCGAGTAGACCCCGTACCCATCCTTAAGCGGCTAGCGCGTTGCGCCGATACGCCGAGCGTGGCGATGAAGACTCGAGAAGGCCGAAACGCTGAGCCTCGTCTGGTGGCAGAAGCTTGCCTGCGTGCCGCTCCTGCTTGCGTTGATGATCGGCGTCGGGCTCGTCTTCTACTCGTTCAGCGAGTACGGGTCGTTTCTCGGCTTCTGCGTCGGCGTCCTCTTGCTGGGCGGCGGAAGTCTCGGACTCCTTGAGATCGGGCGGGTAGGGGGTGCTCGCCATGTAGGCCGCGCCGAGGGAGCCGTCGCGACCGTCGGTGTGTTGCTGGTCGGCATCTTCGTCCTGCTCATCTTGAGCTTGAGGTAGCCCTCGTCGCTGGGTCCCGCTTCCGACGACGACGGCATGATCCTCCGCTGACGCTGATTCCGGGGCATCAGCGATACTTCGCGGAGGGCAACGAAACGGGGAGGCGGGGATGAGCAGAGGATCGATCGATCCTGCGTGGGGTAGGGACAGCTGGGAGCCGGGGAGCCGGCGCCGGAAGAGGCGTCATCCGGGGACCAGGCCGTGGCGGGACCGGAAGCCGAGCCGGAAGCACTGGCATTCAGTCGCGAATCCACCCATGTGAGCGGCAAGCGTTACGTGGCCCACCTGATTGACGGGATCGTCTTCTGGTTGTTGGCGATCGTCCCGCTCGTGGTCGCGGCGGTTCTGTCGAACGCTGCGCTGGCGATCGTCCTCGTGTTTCTGCTGATCCCCGGGCCGGTCGTCTACTTCGTGCTTACAGAGCGACGAAGTGGCCGCAGCCCCGGCAAGCACCTCGTCGGGATCCGAGTCGTCACCGCTTCAGGGGCGGTTCCTTCCGACATGGCGCTCGTCAAGCGCACGCTCCCGCTGATCGTCGAGTACTTCTACATCTTTGCCTGGCTGGCGATGATGAGCTCGGAAACACGCCAGCGCCTCGGCGACCGCTGGGCTAAGACCTACGTCATCGCCGACGAGGCCAAGGGGCTCGAAGCAGGCGTCGTGAAGTTCGATCTGGAGTGTGGGCTCTGCGGTGAGCGATTCGCCTCCGAGGCCAGCGCGAAAGAGCACGTGTCGCGACTCCACCCCGATTCGCCTGACGGCGCCGTCGCGGTGGTCGACCGCTCGGCCGGCTGACGTCCCCTCAGTACTGCTCCTCTTCCGAGGCGGAACGCCGCGCGATGCACGATCGACGCTCCGACGCGATACGGTCCCCCGCGGTGGGACGTGGGGAGCGAACTCGGGGATTGGGAGCCGTCGCTGCTACAGGGCTGCTCACCCTTGTGCTTCTCCTCGCGCCCACGGCGTCCGCCGAGAAGTTCCACGGCGAGATGGCGGGGGCCAAGGCGGTGAAGCTCCTGACCAATCAGGACGATGAACTCCGGCTCATCTTCTTCAAGCACTGGACCGCTAAGTGCAATGCGGGCGGAAAGTTCAGATGGTCGAGCGGGTTCAGACAACCCGTGAAACGGTCGAGCAAGCGGTCGTTCTATGACAGCGACACGCTGGCGCCGAGGGCCGACGGGGTCCTCTACAGGGTCAGCGGGAAGGTCCGGGGCAGACGGGTTTCCGATCAGCGCTGGACCGGCATCTACAAGGCCTCGATCGTCATCAAGGTGAATGGCGAGCGCGTCAACCGCTGCCGCACCCCCAGCCTTCGCTGGACCGTCAACCGCGCCAAGCGCTGATCGTCTTCTCGCTCGTTCGCTCCGATGGCGCTGAACCGAGTGGCCATCATCGATCGCGGTGAAAGCTGCCACCTCGGTGCTCGTACGCCGAGTAGACCTCGTCCCCGCTCTTGTCATAGGCGGTGACCCGCTCGACGTGGTTTCCGGGAGCAAGGAAGGTCGCCAGGTAGCTGACGTTCCGTAACCAGCAGACCTGGCTCTTCCTCCTAGGTGCCGGCGGGATTGGGTGGGTCACCACGGTGGCGGCCCCCTCGACACGAATTTCGACTCGCTTGACGCGGCTGGACAGGAGCCCAAGGACCGCTGTCTCTTTGGTCGGCCGGACGCCGCGAATTGGCACAACATCACCCGCGAAGTGCGGGAGGAAAGACTGCGGCAACGAAACCGCAAAGGTCTTCCTACCGTCGAGCGAAAACGAGGAACGCGCGTGGTCCTCGGCTGAACTCTTTGCCGTGATCCTCCAGCTCAGGCCGGCTTCGCTCTCGCCCCGCTCCACAACAGTCTTCTCTCCTGGCTGGGTTCGGCACTTGGCGGTCGCGTCGGTCGCGACCGCAAGCGTCAATACCGCGACCAGCAAGAGAACCCCCGGCTTCACTGCCTCGAGGCTAGCGGCCCGTTCCGAAGTCGGGACCGAACGGCGCGGATCTCCTCTAACCGAGGAGCTGGCCCACTGCCAAATCGACCACGACGACGGCTAGGACAATCAGCGCGCATACGCCGACGGCGAGCAATGCCCAGCGATCGGCACGTCGGAGGCGCGACTCAGTGGGCCGAGAGCTTCGCCGCGCTCGGGGCCCTACCGCGTCTCGTACTTCAACGCCACCGCGCCCGAGCTGAACTCCAGCCGGTCCACCAGCTTCAGGTCCACGAACTCGGACAGGCCCGCGAACGGCGTCGGGCCGCGGCCCACCAGCCTCGGATGGACGATGAACTCGTATTCGTCGATCAGCCCCAGTTCGGCCAGAGCCAGCGGGAGCGTCACGCCTCCCACATAGAGCCCATCGCCGGGCTCGCGCTTCAGCTCCTCGACGGCCGCTCCCAGGTCCCCCCGCAGGAGCTCAGCGTTCCAGTCGACCGACTCCAGCGTGCTCGAGACGACGTACTTCCGCTTCGGGTCGATCGCCCGGCCGAAGGGGAGCATCCACTCGCTCCATCCCGGCGAGCATCCCCGGCGGTCGCCAGGCGGTCTCCATCATCTCGTAGGTCACCCGGCCCAGGATCAGGGCATCGGCGCGCTCGATCGTCTCGGTCGCGTGCCGGTGCGTTTCCTCGTCCGGGGTGCCCACCGCGTGATCGCAGCACCCGTCCAGCGTGACGTTGATCGAGTAGCGAAGCGGGCGCACCGGGAGGCCGATCCTCAGCGGCGCTTCAGGCGGCGCAACGGGGTCGTCAGGCGCCAGCTCAGCGAGCCCTCGTAGCGCTTTCGCAGCTGCTCCGCCGCCTGTCGCTGCCAGTTCGATGCCAGCTCGACTTCGCGCTGGAGCTGGGTGATGTTGTGGCGAAGCGCCTTGTGCTCACGCGGATCGTCGCTCGGCTCGAGCAGCTCCTCGGCCGTCAGTGAGACATCCTTCTTGCGCAGCATCACCCAATGCTGGTTGCGGATGAAGGGGTTGCGGCCGACGATCTCGAAGGCGCGGCCCCAGTGCTCCTCGACCCACCAGTCGGACATGAAGATCATCGGGCCGCCGTCGTCCCAGGAGCGGTTGTGGTGGAGCATGTTCATCCCGATCCGGTCGGGATCCCAGGGCTCGCCGGCGATGACCTCCGAGTTCCACTCGCCCATGTAGCTCGCCATCAGCAGACCGCCGGGCTTGAGCACGCGGTGGAGCTCGAGCAGCCACTCCGCCGAGTTGCCGGAGAGGTGGGTGAAGACCGAGATCGCGTAGGCGAAGTCGAACGTCTCGTCAGGGAAGTCAAGCGGCGGATCGACGTCGGACGTCTTCGCGCGGAGCGGTGGGCTCAGGTTCTCGTTGAGCCAGTCGACGCTCTCCTCGTCGATGTCGACGCCCCAGACCTCCCCGCTGCGCGCCTCGTCGAGGAAGTGGCGCATCGTCCGGCCCGCGCCGCAGCCGAAATCGAGGATCCTGGCGCCGTCGAGCGTCACCCCCTCCGGCAGCAGCTTGCGCATCTCCGAGGTCAGCTCGCGGCCGATCATCTCGTACTCGAGGTAGCCCTTGAGGTCGTTCGACTTCAGCTTCAGGACCCTGTTGGCGAGGTCGAACGGCGGATAGGGCAGCCCGCTGCTCTCGGTGCGCTCGATCTCCATCTCGTCTCCGTCCACTGCCGACTCCCCCTTCGTGTTAGAGCTCTTCCGCCACCCGCGGCGCCTCGCGGTTGAAGAACCAGACGGCGGTCACGCAGATGGCGACGAAGATCGCGATCGGCGCGATCAGGAACTCCCAGCCGCCCGCCGCAGTGACGGCGCTTTCAGCCGTGCTGTCGATGATCCACTTGTTCGTCTGCACGAGCAACGGCACGAGCGGGTTGCAGAAGATGATGTCGCGCAGGAGGCCGTCGGGAACGATGCTGATCGGGTAGAGCACCGCGCTGCCGTAGAAGAGCGCGGTCGCGGCGACGCTCCAGATGATCGCGACGTCGCGGCGTCGCACGTAGAGCGCCGAGAGGTAGGTCGAGACGGCGCTCGTCAGCGTCACGAGCAGCAGCAGGATCACCGGGAACAGCAACCAGGTCCAGGTCGGCTCCACCCCGAAGGCGAGCGCGAAGATGAAGACCGCGATCAGGTTCATGCCGAGGTTGAAGACGCCGGTCAGGACGATCGACATCGGGATCACGAGCCGCGGGAACTGCGTCTTGCGGACGATCCCCTCGCGTGCCACGACGGCGGTCGTGGCTCCCAGCGTCGCCTCCTGGAAGAACGAGAACAGGACGATGTTGAGCAGCAGGAACACGGGGTAGTGCGCGACCTCGCTCGGAGCCGACGCGGAAGACCTGCGTGAAGACCGCGAGCAGGACGCCGAAGAGGAGCAGCGGCCGCAGGAGCGACCACGCGTAGCCGAGGACCGTCTCGAGGTAGGCCTTCCTGAAGTCGGAGACGGCCATCAGCCACAGCAGGTCCCAGAAGCGCCGCCAGCCGCCGGCGAGGGCCGCGGGGCCGTTCACGGGCAGGAGGACCGGCGCCGCCTCGTCGGTTCGCGCGCTCACGACTCCCCTCCCCCCTCGACCCGTCGGGCCTCGATGTCGGAGTCGACGTAGACGACCCCGAGCTCCCGGGCCGTCCCGTAGACGACGAAGTCGAGCAGCTGGAGGATCCCGGTGGACATCTCGCCGCCCTCGAGCTGCATCGTCACCCAGCAGTTGAGGAAGTAGCGGCCGGGCACGAGTGGGTTGCTGATCTCGCCCTCGAGCTCGATCTCCTCGCCGCTGCGCACCGAGGCCTCGCCCTCCTCGCCCCCATCGATGCGGCGGTGGAGGCTGAAGACCTGCGTGCCCTCGGCGTTCGTGCAGTGGATCGCGAGGACCGGGTCGAAGAGGTCGACCCGCGCGGCGATCCGGGCCCGCAGCCGGAACGACTCGCCCTGCTCGACGTTGGTGAGCTTCTTGCCCTCCCCATCCTCGAGCGTCGCCTCGACGAGCTTCGCGTTCAGCTGCGGCGTCGCGGCCCAGCGCGGCTTGCCCTCCTCGTAGGTCACGGTCTTGGCCTTCTCGCGCTCCTCATCGCCGGCGAAGTTGAGCCGGATGTAGTCGCGGCCGATCTCCTCGGGCTCTCCGATCGAGATCAGCTTGCCGTCGTGCATGAGCATCGCCCGGTGGCAGTAGGTCTCGACGGCGAGCATGTCGTGGGTGACGAGCACGACGGTCTTCTCGCTGTCGCGCATCTCGTGGAAGACGTCGGCGCACTTCTGCTGGAAGGAGGCGTCGCCGACCGCGAGCACCTCGTCGATCAGGAGGATGTCGGCGTCGGCCTGCAGCATCACCGAGAAGGCGAGCCGGACGGTCATCCCCGACGAGTAGTTCTTCAGCTTCAGCTCCCGGAACTCCTCGAGCTCGGCGAAGTCGAAGACCGCGTCGACCCGCTCGCGAGCCTCCGTCGGCGAGAGGCCCATCATCACGCCGTTGAGGACGACGTTCTCGGCCGCGCTGAGGTTGGGATCGAACCCGACGCCGAGCTCGATGAACGGCGCCAGGCGACCCGCCATCCGGATCGTGCCGCCGTCCGCCCGGTAGATGCTCGCGAGGATCTTCAGCAGCGTGCTCTTGCCGGAGCCGTTGCGCCCGACGATCCCGAGGAACTCCCCGCGGGGGACGTCGAAGGAGACGCCGTCGAGCGCCCGCAGCTCGCGGAAGGTGGAGCGCGAGAACGGGTGCAGCGCGCGCTCCCTGAAGGTGTCGATGCGGTGCTCGGGGATCAGGAACCGCTTGTGGACGTCCTTGACCTCGAGGACCGTCGGGGCATCGGCCGTCGGCCGCTCGGAGGTCTCGGCGGCCCGCTCGGCGGCCAGCATCCGCTGCTCGGAGACGCTCACGCTCAGCCCTCGCACCCGGCGAGCAGCTCGTTGATCCGCTGCATGGTGTCGGGCCCGAACGTCCGCTCCCAGTCGCTGCTCCAATCGACCGCGCCGCCCGCGACGCGGGCCTCGTGCTCGCCGACCCGCCCGACGGCCTCGCGGAGCCCGTCGACGACGCCGTCGATCGACGGCTCGGTGACGATCAGGTTCTCCGAGACGGCGCGCAGGGACTCCGGCGTCTTGGTGTCGAAGCTGTTGGTCACCGTGAGCAGGCCGGCGGAGGCCATCTCCACCGGGACGAGGCTCGGGTGCGGGGTGAACATCAGGGAGAGGCCGACATCGTGGGAGCCGAGCATCTCACCGTAGCTTGACTGGCTGCGGCGGCTGAGGAGCTCGAGCTGCGCGCCGCCGGGGAGGCCGACGCTGCTGCGGCCCGAGACCGAGCCGATCCCGAAGAACTCCCACTCGGGCCCGAAGATCCCCTCCTCGACCGCCCGTGAGATCGCGATCAGGCCGAGCTCGAACATGTTGCGCTTCGCGTGCGGCTCCGAGCGCGCGTAGAAGAGCAGGCGCCGGCTGCCGCGCTGCGCCAGCTCGGCGACGGGCGGCGGCTCCACCGCGGTGATCGCGTTCTGGAACGAGATCGAATCGCGCTCCCCGGCCTCGGGGCCGGCGGCGAACACGCCGTAGTCGTGGGCGGCGAAGTAGCGCCGCAGGAACTCGGTCGAGAACAGCGCGCAGTGGTCGAAGCCGTAGGTCTGCTGGCGCGAGCGCCGCCCACGACCCCATGACGAACGTGAACGGCTCGTACTCCTGGATCAGGTAGAGGAACCTGGTGGCCTTGACCTGGGAGAGCGCGTTCTGGGCGTGGTGCGCGGTCCACCAGGTCGTCGCGACGAACAGGTCGTCGGGGCTGACGGGCAGGATCCGATCGGCGTCGCGGGCGAAGGCGACCTCGACGCGGTCGAACGTCCCGGCGAGGCCGCTGAACGCCTCGACCTGCTCGCGCCAGTCGTCGGGCAGCGGCGGCGTCGGGTCGACCGCGACCAGCCGCACCCGGTGGCCGCTCTCCGAGAGCTTCCGCGCGAGGTTGAACTTGGCGATGTAGCCGCCGAACAGATGCGCCAGGTCGATGGTGGGAATCAGGACATTGATTCGTCTGGGCTCGAGCTCCGAGACCGAGAGGTGCAGCGGCTCGATCATCCGCTGGATGTGGGCGGTCTCGGGGTCCTTGTGCAGGTCGGCGGAAGTCGACCCCGGCGAGGGCGGCATGCTCGCGTCGTAGGCGGAGCCCTCCGGTCGCGCCCAGTCGCGGGTGTGGAGAGCGAGGACGTAGCGCCAGAGGATCGCCTGCGCGAGCATCGTCTCGACCCCGAGGGTCTCCCCCATCCCGAACTTCGAGCGCAGCGCGCGCACGCCCATCCATGCCGCGCCCAGCGGCGTCCGCTCGGCCTTCACGTACCGCCGGAGCGCCGAGCGCTTGCGGATGCTCGCCCGCTTGCCGCAGCGCTGCAGCAGCACCTCGGCGAGGACCTGCAACCGCACGTAGGCGCGGAAGTAGGCCGAGCGGGAGTTGTCGAACATGTGCCGCCAGTGGTTCAGGTGCGCTCGGTCGAGCCAGCGCCGGAGCCAGCGGGCGCGCAGGAACCCGGCGTTCGCGGCGGCGTGGCCGAGCGTGGCCCCGCCGTGCTGGACGTAGTCGTAGAGCGGGCGGTCGACGTAGGCGACGTCGCCGAGGGTCATCGCGACCAGGCCGAGCCAGTGGTCGTGGTACTGCTCGCCCGGCACCTCGGGGAAGGGGAGCGCGGTCTCGACGACCTCGCGGCGCATCAGCGACGCGGCGCCGGTGACCGTGTTGGCGATCAGGAGCGAGAGCAGGTTCGTGTGGTTGTTGGGGCGGCTCGTCCAGTAGGTGTCGGCGAGCGTCCGGCCCTCCGTGTCGACCAGCCGCATGTCGCTGTAGACGAGCTGCGCGCGCGGGTCGTCCTGGAGCTCGGCCCGCAGCGTCGCGAGCTTCTCGGGGTACCAGCGGTCGTCCTGATCGGCGAGCGCGACGAGCGCGGCCTCGGGCGGGGTCAGCGTCAGCGCCCGCTCGAAGCTCCGGTAGAAGCCGAGGCGCTTCTCCGCGCGGGAGAGGACGAAGCGCGCGTCACCGGCCAGCTCGGCCTCGATCTCGGCGAACCGCGTGGGGCGCGAGCAGTCGTCGGAGACCATGCAGATCCAGTTCGTGTCGGTCTGGTCCCGCAGCGATTGGACCTGGGCGCGGAACAGGTCCATGTCGGGGTTGAAGGTGGCCATGCAGACCGCGATCAGCCCGTCGCGTGGCTCGGCCTCGGCGCTCGGTGCCGCCGGCGCGAGTGGCGACGGTCCGACGGGGATCCGCGCGATCTCCGCGGTGGCCTCTCCCCCGTCCTCGAGCTTCGCCCGCGCCTCGATGACGACCTCGCCGCCCTCACCCGGCGCCTGGACCGGGACCGTCGCCCAGAAACCGCTTCGGTAGCAGCGGACCTCGGGGTCCTCGGCGACGCCGGGGTCGGAGTCGGGGATCGGCCGCTCACCCGTTCCGAGGTGAGGGTGGATCGAGCGGAAGAGGTCCAGCCGCGGCATCCCGTGGGCGGTGACCGGGTTCGCCTTCCCGTTGACGAGCACCTCGAGGCTGCGCGACGTCCGCGTGCCGGTGGAAGCAGGTGCCGAACAGGAACAGCGCCGTCCCCTGCCCGGCCGGCAGCGCCTCGGGGAGGCGCGTCTCGACATTCAGGCGGAGGTCGCCGCCCGCCTCCTCGATCGCCATCGCCGCATCAGCCGCCGGGCGGCCGCTCAAGCCGCAAGCGGCGCGTAGTCGGCCGGGAAGCCGGATGCGCCGAAGAACCAGCTCTCGATCGCGTAGCGCGGGTTCGGCATCTCGGGGTCCGAACCCGTCTGGTGCAGGAACAGGTCATCGAAGAGCAGGACGTCTCCGGGCTCGAAGATCGGCCGGATGATGCCGGTCTCGCCGGCCTCCTCCTCGACCTTCTGCGGCGCGATCACGTAGGACAGGGCGGCGCCCTCGGTCCCGGCCTCGACCAGGTGGTCGACGCGACGCGGGACGATGTCGAGCCCGGGTGCGACGTCGCCGCAGCGCGAGAGCGACAGCCAGACGTTGAGCGCGCGGACGTCGCCCATGAAGTTGCCGTCCTGGTGCCAGGCGCCGCCGACCGACGGGTCGGCCTTGCGCAGGGTGCACTTCTCGGCGGAGACCGCGGCGGGCTCGCCGAGGTAGCCGCTGATCACGTCGGTGAGGCCGATCCGCTCGAAGGCGTCGAGCATCTCGAAGACGAGCCGCGGGGAGTCGGCGGCGAGGACCCCGCCTCCCGCCTCGATCCAGGCCCGCTCGCTCATCTGCGCGAAGCCGGGCTCCGGCGTGAACTCCTCGTAGAGGGAGTCCGCCGTCGGCGTTCCCTCGGTGAAGGCGGAGCGGTCGGCGAAGGCCTTCTCGATCCCGTCGGCAAGTCGCTTGGAGGCCTCCGGGGTGACGGCGCCCCGCACGAGGACGGCGCCGTCGCGGAGGATCGCCGCGCGGACGAGCTCGGGCGTGAGCTGATCCGGGGTGATGTCGGGGAGCTGGGCCTCGGGGAGGCCGGCGCCGCTCGGGTCCGGATAGGAGGGGTCGGGGGTCGCCTCGCGGAGCTGCCGGATCCCGGCGAGATGGCGGAGGCGCAGGATGCGGCGCTCCGTCTCGCGATCGGGGTTGATCCGGTTCTGGTCCATCAGCCGTGCGACCTCGGCGAGGACCGCCTCGGTGCTCTCGAATCCGTCTGAGGTCGCGGTCGCCGCGCCGGCTCCGCTTCCGTTCGAGCCGCTGTCGGCCTTCTTGTTCCGCTTGAAGATCATCTCTCTCCGAGGCTGAGTTGGTGCCGCTTCACGCCCGTACTTTAGGGGCTGCGGTCGTTGCGCCCCCGCCCGCGTCAGGCCGGCTGGCGAGGCCTGATCTCGGTGGCGGGTATGCCCACGACCGTGGTGCCGGCGGCGACGTCGCGGGTGACGACCGCGTTGGCCCCGATCGAGGCGCCGTCGCCGATGCTCATCGGGCCGAGCATCTTGGCGCCGGAGCCGACGCGCACGTTCTCGCCGATGATCGGGCCCTGGACGTTCCCGGCCTTGAGCCCGATCGAGACCCAGGGGGAGATGACCGCGCCCTGGCCGATCTCGACGAGCCCGTCGAGGACGATCTGGCCGTGGACGATGTAGATCCCGGGCTGGATGACCACCGGGTCGCCGATCGTCACCTGCGCGGTGGACATCGCGAGCTTGTGGCAGATCCGCGGGAGCAGCGGGACGCGCTTGGCCTGCATCGCGGCCTTGGCCCGGTACATGACGGTCGCGAAGAACGCGTCGCTCATCCAGCAGAGGCGGATGACGTGGACGATCGCGTCGGCCCTCGAGCGGAACACATGCCGCTCGCCGCGGTTGAGCGTGGTCATCACCAGGTCCGCGAACACGGCCTCGCCGAAGCGGGGGTGCTTGGCGCGGATGTTCGCCCACACCTGGTCCATGAACTCGTTTCGGTTTCTCCGGAACACGCGGCGGGGAACCCTAGCGAGAGAGCCCTCGGGGATGTCTGCGGAGAATTGATTACGCTCCCGGCCAGGTGGTCCTCTGAATAACGCCAAGTCCAACCGGGTCACGGACCCATTGCAGTGGGGTTACTCGCTCTCGAACGTGCGCGAGCTCCTGCTCGCCTGCCTCGATGCGCGCGGAGCGAAGACCGTGCTCGAGATCGGTGCCTACGAGGGCGACCTGACCGCTGACCTGCTCGACTGGGCCGCCACGAGCGGCGCTCACGTCGGCGGCATGGACCCGCTTCCTCCGGACCGCCTCCGCGAGCTCGCGGCGGCGCGCCCCGAGCTCGAGCTGATCGAGGAGACGAGCCACGACTACCTCGCCGGCCTGGAGAAGCTCCCCGACGCGGTCGTCATCGATGGCGACCACAACTACTTCACGCTCGCCGAGGAGCTGCGGCTGATCGCCGAGATCGGCGACCGCACCGGTGACGGGATCCCCCTCCTCTTCTTCCACGACGTCCTCTGGCCGCACGAGCGCCGCGACACCTACTACGCGCCCGAGCGCATCCCCGAGGAGCACCGGCCCAAGCCGATCGGCCACAACGTCGGCCTCTCCCCCGGGATCTCCGGCACCGCCGAGTGGGGCCTGCCGTTCATCTGGGCGGCCGAGGAGGAGGGCGGTCCCGGCAACGGCACGATGACCGCGATCGAGGACTTCCTCGCCACCCGCGAGGGCCTGCGGCTCGTCGTCGTCCCCGCCTTCTTCGGCTTCGGGATCATCTTCCCGCTCGATGCGCCGTGGGCTGACGGGGTCGCCTCCGTCCTCGATCCCTTCGACCGGAACCCGGTCCTCGAGCGGATGGAGCACAACCGCGTCGAGCACCTCGTCGCCGGCCAGGGCCGCGCCCGCGAGCTCGAGGCGCTGAAGAAGAAGCAGGCCCGCCAGGAGGCGGTGCTCCACAAGCTCGTCGGCTCCTCGGCCTTCGCGCTGGCCGAGAAGATCTCGGGGCTACGTCAGCGGGGTGAGCCGCTGTTCTCGCGCGAAGAGGTCAAGGCGGCGCTCGCCGACGACGACTTGCCCGCCTGAGGGCTGTGGAGCGGCGCCGACTCCAGTGACGGCCGCGGCCCGTCCGGCCGGCCACCCCTGAGCATCCGCTTGAACCACCGCAGCGGTCGGGTCAGCTTCCACGAGATGCTGTTGTCGACGTTGTCGATCCAGGCCTCGAGCTGCCCGAGGCGCTGCTCCCAGATGAGCCTTCCCGCACCGGCGGCGAGTCGCGTCGCCGCCAGCTCGGCCTCGGCCCGGCGCGCGCGCAGGCGCCAGTCGTCGCTGACGACGGGAAGCTGATCGGCCCATTTCTCGGTCAGCGTCATGTGCGCCTGGATCCAGCCCTCCGCCTCGCTGATCAGGTTCAGCGAGTGGTGATGGACGACCCGCATCGAGGCGGTGACGACCTTCTTGCCGGCCGCCTTCGCCTGCATGCAGATGTCGAAGTCGTAGCCGTGGAGGGCGGTTCCGACGGACTCGTCGAAGCGCAGGTTCTGGATCGCCCAGGGCGAGAACGCCATGACGAAGCCGTCGACCGAGTCGACCACGCCGGTCTCCGCGTAGACGGGCATCTGCTCCGGGATCCAGCTCAGCGCCGGGATCTCGCCGCCTCCGAAGTCGTCGAACTTGTGGGTGAAGGAGGCCCAGGTGACCGAGCCCTCCCACCAGGCGATGCTGCGCACGTCGATCGCGCCGGCGCATCCGACGATCGCCACGTCGGGATCCTTCAAGCGCCTCGCGCACCTTCGGGATGAACTCCGGGTCGATGATCTCGGCGTCCTGGTGGACGAGGATGAGGGTCTCGAGGCCGTCGGGGCCGAAGCGCTCCAGCGCCAGGTTGAGCAGCATGTTGTAGCTGCGGAAGATCGACCCGTCGGCCGGCCGGGCGAGGATCTCCGTGTCGGGCTCGGAGGCGAGCTTGAACCCGGGGAGCGCGCAGTGCTCGAAGAGGTCGTCCTTGGTGATCGCGCAGGCGAAGGCGATCATGCGGGCTTGGCGGGGTGGATGGTTCGGGAACTGGGGCGCACGTGGGGTTCGGCGGGGTCGCGGGGACCGGGAACGGTAATGGCGACGGTCAGGTGATCGGCTTCACGCGGCCGTCACCGGGCTCGAGGACGAGCAGGCTGACGTCGCCGAGGCCGGCGTAGGTCTCCTCCTGGACGATCTCGGTCCCGGCGGGGAGCTCGAACACCTCGGTCGGCCCAGCGTTCGGGTTCGGGGGGAACACCGTCAGCTCGAGGTGGTCGCCGTTCTCGACGATGGCGTCCTTGCGGACCATCGCGAAGACGCGACCGTCGGGCCCAGCCGCGTCGAACGCCTGCTGGATCTGGGGACCGGGCGGCGGCGGCGGGAGCAGGAACGGCGCCGGGCCGGTCGGGAGGTAGAGCGTGACGAGGGAGTGGTCCTCGCTCAGATGCGCTTGAAGCGGTGTGAGCGGCACCGGCGAGAGCGCCGAGGAGACGGTGTCGAGGACGACGTCGTCGCTCTGCGCCTCGTCGTCGATCACGGCGGCGGGTGACTTGAAGTTGACCGTCGAGGCGCGGTCGTCGAGACCCCTGACGGCGGCGATCCCGAAGCAGCCGATCACCGTCGTCGTCAGCGCGGCGGCGAGCAGCCCGGTCGGGGTCGCAAGCACGGCGCCGATCGCCAGCGCCAGGCCGCCCGAGGACGTGTTCAGGTTCCGCGCTCCGAACAGGTCGTCGCCGCCGAGCAGCAGGATGGCCGCCTCGCAGACCGGCGTCGCGAGCGCGAGCGCCAGTACGAGGACGACTCCCGCCTGCACGGTCTCGCTCCCTCCCTCGGGACGCGGGATGCGGCGGAACCACGTCCAGAGCGCGACGAGGCCGGCGATCGCGAGCGCGGCGAAGACGACCTTGAGAACGATCTCGCCCGGAACCTGGTCGAGGCGGGCGCCGGGCGCGCCGACCGCCCAGAGCTCGACCGCCGTCCGCTTGACCGTGAACCCGTCCCCCTGGAGCGCCGAGAGGATGTCGGTGGTCGGGGAGTCGAGGTCCGCCAGCGTGCTCGGGATCCAGGGGATGAACGCGATCGCCGCCGCGGCGTTGGCCAGCAGGGCCGGCTTCCACACGTCGCGGTGCGCCCAGATGACCCAGGCGAGCTGCGCGGCCAGCACGAAGGCCGACGTGTAGTGCGCGTACATCGCCAGCGCCGTCAGGAGCCCGTAGGCGATCCACGCCTTGAGCCCGCCGCCCTCGACCGCGATCAGCAGGGCGAGCGTCGAGGCGAGCAGGAGCGCGATCGCGAGCCCGTAGACCCGGGCGTTCGCGGCGTAGATAGATCATGAACGGGTTGAGGGCGAACACCGCGGCGGCGATGAGCCCGGCGCGGTCGCCGACCGCCTTGCGGCCGACCATGAAGACCAGCGGGATCGACGCGATTCCCCCGATCATCGCCGGCAGGCGGATCAGCTCCGGAGCGGAGCCCAGCTTGGTCGAGAACCAGGCGAAGACGAAGTACAGCGGCGGTGAGATCTCCGCGTCGCTCGAGACGACGTCGAGGACGTGGCGCAGCCCGCCGCCGTCGACGATGTAGAGGGTCGAGAGCTCGTCCCCGATCATGCTGTCGCCCCAGTGGGCGAGGCGCAGGAACGCGCCGATCAGCGTGATGGCGGCGACGATCGCCCACGCGACCCGCCCGGTCAGCATGGGCTGAGCCCGGGTCGCTTCGGGTTCAGCCAAGGAGCGCTCGCTCAGAAGGCGATCGGCACGTAGTTGTCCGGGTAGGCGGACGGGCCGAAGAACCAGCTCTCGATCGCGTAGCGCGGGTTCGGCATCGACGGGTCGGAGCCGGTCTGATGGAGGAACAGGTGGTCGAAGATCAGGGCGTCGCCCGGCTCGAAGATCGGGCGGACGATCCCGGCGTCGCCGGCGGCCTCCTCGGCGTCCTGCTGGCCGATCTGGTTCTCGATCATCGTGCCGGGGCCGCCGGTGCGGACGAACTCCTCGAGCCGCTTCGGGACGACGTCCATGCTCGGCGCGACGTCACCGCAGCGCGAGAGCGAGAGCCAGACGTTGACCGAGCGGACCGGGCCCATGAACTTGCCGTCCTGGTGCCAGGCGCCGCCGACGTCGGGGGTCGCCTTGCGCAGCGTGCACTTCTGACCGGAGATCGCGGGGCGCTCTCCCAGGTACTCGGAGATCACCTTGCGCAGGCCCGCGTCCTCGAAGCCCTGGAGCATGTTGAACAGGAGCCGAGGCGAGTCGACGGCGAGCACGCCGCCTCCCTGCTCGACCCAGGTGCGCTCAGCGATCTGGTACGGCGGCTCCGGCTCCATCTCGCCGTAGAAGCCGTCGGGGTCGGGACCGGCGTCGCGACGGGCGACGCGGACCTCGAAGGAGGTGTCGATGTCGGCGGCCATGCCGAGCGCCTTGTCGCGGTCCATCAGGCCGCGGACGAGGAGCGCGCCGTGGGAGAGGATCGAGGCGCGGAGCACCGGCGCGCTCAGGCCCTCGGGTGAGACCTCGGGGAAGCGGGACTGCTCGCCCTCGGCGGGAACCTCGGCGGCGGGCTCGGCGTAGGCGGGGTCGCTGGCCGGGTTCGCGAGGAGCTCCATGCCGGCGAGGTTGCGAAGCCGGCGGATCTCGGTCTCGATGCCGGTGTCGCGCTCGCTGCGGTTGGCGGCGCCGAGGAGGTCGATCGCCTCGAAGAGCTTGCCCTCGTCGGCGAGGCCGCGTGCCTCCGCCAGCTCGGGACGGGGCTCAGCGACTGCGGTCGAGGTCGATTCGTGGCGCTTGCGGCGGTTGAAGATCATGCGCGGAAGGTACCAGCCGCGCCGCCGCGCGCAGACCCGTCCGAAGCCGGTTCAGACCGCGACGGGCACGTAGTCGCCGGGGAACGCCGAGGAGCCGAAGAACCAGCTCTCGATGGCGTAGCGGGTCTCCGTCATCGACGGGTCCGAGCCGGTCGAGTGCAGGCAGAGCTCGTCGAAGATCAACGCGTCGCCGGGCTCGAAGATCGGCCGGGTGATCCCGGCGTCGCCGGCGATCTCAGCGATGTTCTCGTCCTGGATCCCGAGGTCGACCATGCGGCCCTGGCCCTCGCCGTCGTAGTCCTCCACCCACAGCGGCTCGGTCTGCTGGACCGCGTCGTAGCGCCGGGGGACGATGTCGAGGCCGGGCGCGACGTCGCCGCAGCGGGACAGGGACAGCCACAGGTTGATCGCGCGGACGTCCCCGAGGAACTTGCCGTCCTGATGCCAGCCCGTCGGGAGGTCGGCGGTGGTCTGCCGGAGGGTGCACTTCTCGGCCGAGACGAGCGGGCGCTCGCCGAGGTAGCCCTCGACCACCGAGTCGATCCCGGACTTCCGGAAGAGCTCGAACATCTGGAACTGGAGCCGCGGGGAGTCGACCGCGAACATGCCGCCGGACTTCGCGACGAACGGGCGGCCGAGAACCGCGTAGGGCGGCTGGGCCTCGAGCTCGTCGTAGAAGTCGCCGTCGGAGCCGCCCTCGCCGACCTGCTCGCGGACCTCGTAGGCGCGCTTGATGCCGTCGGCCATCGCCAGGGCGTCGTCGCGGGGAACGAGCCCGCGCACCAGCAGGCAGCCGTGGGCGAGAAGGGAGCCGCGGAGCACCTCGGGCGTGAGCTCCTCCCGGGTCGCCTCGGGGACGCGGGAGACCTCGCCGAGGGCGGGCAGCTGGGTTGCGGGCGCGGGGAACTCCGGCGAGCCGTCGGGGGCGTTGACCAGCTCGATGCCGTTCAGGTGGCGCGCCTCGCGAGCCTCGAGGAGCTCGGAGCGGGGCTCGGCGACGGCCGTCCCCGCATCGCCGTTCTTGCGCTTGCGGAATCGCACTGGAATCGCGCCGGAAGGTAGCAAGGGGCCCACGGGGCCTCGGCTCCCCGCCGGTCCTGGGATCATCGGCGGTCGCATGGCGACGCAGACCGACAGCGCGAGGATCACCGGCGAGCGGGTGATGAGCCCCGAGGGCGGGTTCAACCCGACCTGGCAGCGGCACGTCGCCGCCTACGGGCTGACCGCCTCCCTGCTGGGACCGGGCCGGGTGCTCGATCTCGGCTGCGGGGTCGGCCACAGCTACCACCTGCTCGAGCCGCGGGAGACCGTCGGCGTCGACATCTCCGCCGAGGCCCTCGAGGGCCAGGAGCGCGAGACCCACGTCGCCGACATGCGCGACCTCCCCTTCGACGACGGCAGCTTCCCCTCGGTGCTCTCGAACCAGTCGATCGAGCACGTCCCCGACGCCGCAAGCGTCCTCGCCGAGGTCGTCCGCGTCCTCGAGCCCGGGCCGGAGTCGACCGCGATCTTCGTCACGCCCAACCGCCTCACGTTCGGCCGCCCGGACGAGATCATCGATCCGTACCACTACGTCGAGTACGACTCGGAGGAGCTCGCGGCGCTCTGCGGCCGCTACTTCGACCGGGTCGAGTCGATGGGGATCTTCGGGTCCCCGCGCTACATGGAGCTCTACGACGAGGAGCGCCTGCGCCTCGACAAGGTTCTCGCCAAGGACCCGCTGAAGCTCCGGCGGATGGTCCCGATGCGCGGCAAGCAGTGGCTCTACAACACGATGCTGCGGCGCGCGCGGACGGGTGAGGTCGACCCCCGCGCCGAGGTGATCGAGCCGACCGACTTCGAGCTTCGCTCCGAGGGCCTCGAGGGCGCGCTCGACGTGGTCGCGGTCTGCCACTCCCCGAAGAAGTAGCTGAGGGGACGACGGTGGCGGTCGAGCTGACCGGGCCCGCCCCGGGCTTCGACGACGCCGCCCAGCCGGAGGCGCACCACGCGACCCGCTGCATCTGGTGCGGCGCGGCGCTCGAGCACCGGCGAGCGGCTCGGCGGGCGCATCCGCTGCGCCGAGTGCGGCACCGCGACGACCGACCCGTGGCCGACCGAGGCCGAGCTCGAGGCGGCCTACGGCGGCTGGTACCGGCCCAAGGGCGAGGGCTGGGAGGCTCCCAACGAGGGCGGCAAGCGCTTCTCGGGCGGCGGCGACGCGCTCCTCAACCGGACCCGCGGCCTGCTCGCCTCGCGGCTCGACGAGATCGCTCCCCCGGGACCGGTCCTCGACGTCGGCGCCGGCGAGGGGACGCTCGTCGATGCCCTGCAGGCGCGTGGCCGGGAGACGACGGGCCTCGAGCGCGGCTCGGCGCGAGCCGACTTCGTCGACGCCTCGATCGAGCAGGTCGGCGGCGACGGCACCTGGGCGGCGATCGTCCTCTGGCACGCGCTCGAGCACCTGCCCCGCCCGGGAGCGGCGATCCGCGAGGCCGCCCGCCTGCTCGAGCCGGGCGGCGTGATCGCGATCGCCGTCCCCAACAACGCGAGCCTGCAGGCCGGCGCCTTCGGCGACGAGTGGCTCCACCTGGACATCCCGCGGCACCTCGTGCACCTGACGGACACCTCGTTGTCCGAGGGGCTCGCTCGGGCCGGCTTCGTCGTCGAGCGCACCTCCTACGCCCGCGGCGGGCAGAACGTCGTCGGCTGGCTGGACGGCCTGGTCGGGAAGCTCCCCGGCGGCCTCGACCTCTACATGGCGATCCGCCTTCCCGAGGCCCGCGAGGAGCGTCTCTCGCCGCTCAAGCGAGCGCTGACGGTGCTCGCCGGCGCGCTGCTGCTGCCGGTCGCGGCGGTCTGCGCGCTCGTCGAGCTGGCGATGCGGCGGGGCGGAACCGTCTACGTTGAGGCCCGCCGTGAGCCCTGAACCCGACGAGATCATGGACGCGTCGGCCGCCAAGGTCATCGTCGTCATGCCCGCGAGGCAGGCCGCCGCGACCCTGCGCGACACCGTCTCCGAGATCCCGCTCGAGCACGTCGCCGAGATCATCCTCGTCGACGACTCCTCGACCGACGACACCGTCGAGCTCGCCCGCACGCTTCCCCTCGAGGTGATCTGGCACCCGCACCAGACCGGCTACGGCGGCAACCAGAAGACCTGTTACATGCAGGCCCTCCACCACGACGCGGACGTCGTCGTGATGCTCCACCCCGACGGGCAGTACGAGCCCGGGCTGATCCCCGAGATGGTCGCGCCGATCATCGCCGGCGACGCCGATCTCGTCCTCGGCTCGCGCCTGGCGATTCCCGGCGCGGCGATCGCGGCCGGGATGCCCCGCTGGAAGTGGTGCGCCAACCGGTTCCTGACGACGATCCAGAACGCGATCATGGGCACCGACCTGACCGAGGCCCACACGGGCTACCGCGCCTACTCGCGCAAGACGCTGCTGACGGTCCCGTTCCTGCGCAACTCGCTCGACTTCAGCTTCGACTCCGAGTTCCTCTACCAGGCCGCCGAGCTCGACCTGCGGATCCGCGAGGTCCCCGCCCGCTGCCGCTACTTCGAGGACATGTCGTCGGTCGGCTTCAAGACCGGCGTCACCTACGGGCTGAAGACGGTCTGGGCGGGCATCAGGCTGCTGCTGCACCGCGCGGGCTGGCGCTCGAAGAAGTTCATCGCCTCCGGCAAGCCGGTCTAGCCCCGCACCCCTGCGACCCGACGCCGCGCGCCCTCGATGGCAGCGGTGACGAGCGCGATCCGGTCAAGGTAGGCCGAAGCCGAGAAGTGGAAGTAGTCGGTGTTCTCTCCGAGCGCCTTGTCGCCGAGGTCATCGACATGGGCGGCCCAGTCGACGAGGATCGTCTGCTCCGGGTTCCTCGCGGCGAACTCCCACATCACGGCGTTGACGTGGACGTGAGTCGTCGGCGAGTCGCCGCGCCAGGTGTTGACGAGGACGATCTGGCGGTCCTCGGCGATCGCGAGCAGGCGCTCGAGGTTCTCGCCCAGGAGCGGCGGGTTGCCGACGTCGTTGGTCGCCATCTCGAAGACGATCACGGTGTGGCGTTCGCTCAGCCACCACTCGTAGATCTCCATGGCGTCGGAGGACGTGCGGCCCGGGCGGGCGTCGACATCACAGGAGGGGTAGGCGAGGTGCGCGCCGCAGATCAGAGTGTGCGAGTCGCCGACGAAGCAGACATCGCTGTTGCAGGACGTGTGCACGAAGTTGAAGAGGATCGAGCCGGGCGCGACCGCCGAGATGCCGTCGGTGGGGACCTTGCGGATCCGCTTGAGCCGGCTGAGCGAGGGGCGGCGGGCCATCAGCACGCGTGCTCGCTATCCGGTGCAAGCCGGTCTGAGCGACTACGCACGCGGTGCGCCCGAGCGAGCCCGAGCCTCCACGATCGCCGCCGTCACCAGCTTGATCCGCGCCTCGTAGGCGCTCCGGGAGAAATGGACGTAGTCGGGCGACTTGCCGATCGCCCGGCGATGCCGGTCGACGTAGGCGGCCCAATCGACCAGGACCGTCTTGTCGGGATGCGCGGCGTGGAACGCATCGAGCGCCGCGTTGACCTCCGCGTGCGTGTTGACGCCGTCGCGGCGCCAGGTGTTGACGAGGACGATCTGGCGGTCCTCCGCGAGCGCCTCGAGCTGCTCGAGGTTCGCCGCGTAGCCGGGCGGCCACATGATGTCGTTGGTCGCGATCTCGAAGACGATCACGCGGTGGTGCGGGCGCAGGTAGGTGCGGAGGATCTCCAGCGCGACCTCCGAGCCGCGGCCGGGGCGGGCATCGACGTCGCAGTCGGGATAGGCGAACTGCGCGCCGCAGATCAGCGTGTGGGAGTCGCCGACGATGAACGTCGTGTTGTCCCCGGTGACGTGCGAGTACTGCAGCAGCACCGATCCTGGGGCCACGGCGACGAGGCCGAGCGGCTCCTTGCCGAAGCGGCCGGTGATCCTGTCGAGCCTGATCGGCAAGCGGCTGGGCTGCCCTAGGCCGGAGGCTGCGGCGAGTCGACGAGCTCGACGACGGCGAGCCCCGGCTCCACCAGCTCGACCGGCCGCAGGCGGAACCGGGTCGCGATCTGCTTGAGCGAGTAGGACTGGAGGATCGCCAGGCCCGAGGGGACGATCGTCTGCTCCGAGGTCGAGAGGTCGAAGGGATCGGCCGTGGGGTTCTTGCGGTAGGCGCGGAAGGCCGCCGCCGCGTTGGCGTCGATGAGCATGAGATCGCCCGCCTCCAGGCCGTCGAGCGCCGGGGTGATCTCGTCGATCCGGGCGTCGGCGACGAAGGAGTCCTCCCACGGATCGCTGAGCGGGATCCGGTTGATCCGGTCGGTGCGGGCGAGCGCCTCGATCCCGAGGTCGGGCTCGAGGAGCACGGTCGCCTCCTTCTCGCCGGGCCAGTACTCGTCCAGGAGGTCCTCCGCCGCGGTGGCGCCCGGGCTCAGGTCGGGCGGGTCCTGGAGCCGGTCGATCGCCGCGCGGAAGCCCTTGCCCCCCGGCGGCAGGTGGGCCAGCGCGGACTCCTCGAAGCGCTCCCCCGCTCCCGACCAGGCGATTGCGATCAGGAGCGTCGAGACGCCACCGGCGAGGCCGATCGCGACCCGGCGCGTGAGCCCGTCGGTGAGCTCCGGGTGGCGGAGGAGCAGGCCGAGCCAGAGCACCGCGGCCATCAGGACCGGCAGGCAGACGTAGGGGATGATGTGGTCGGCCGAGCGGTTGACGAGGTAGGAGAAGAGGGCGATCCCGTAGGCGGTCGACCCGGCGAGGGCGACCGTGGTCACCCGCTCCGCCCGCGCGAGCTCCCGGTTCCTCGTGACGAGCAGGATGGTGCCGACGGCCGAGGCGACGAGGAGCGCTCCCGCGGCGAGGCCGGGCGACCACGGCGAGAAGTCGTAGGTGAGGTCGCCGATGCCGCCGGTGAGGAACTCGCGCAGGGTGTTCAGGTACTGGCCCCAGTGCGGAAGCTCGCCGGCCGAGGCGAGGGTCGCCAGGGCGAAGATCACGTGGACGACGACGCAGGCGGCGAGGCCCTCGAGCGCGCGGCGGACGAGCCAGGCGCGGCGGGTGCCGACGTCGAGCAGCGCCGCGCGCGCCCCGATCAGGACCAGGAACGTGAGCACCGTGTAGCCGAACGCCTCCAGCGCCCAGATCGCCGAGAGCCCGACGAACAGGAGCGTCATCGCGCGCGCCGGCACGGCGAAGCGCGGCCAGCGCACCTCGGCGACGGACGCGACGAGCACGCCCATCGGCATCCCGAAGCGGATCCCGCCGTGCTGGAGCAGGCCGCCGATCGGATAGAGCAGCCCGTAGACGAGGACGATCAGCGCCACCACCATCGCCGTCGTCGCCAGCGTGCGCGAGACGCCCGCGGCGCGGAGGACGAAGTACGCGCCGGCGAAGACGAACGCGTGCAGGATGCCGTCGAGGATCCCGGTGGTCCCGTTCGAGGTCCCGACGAGCTCGAACCAGCCGGCGAGGAAGACGATCGAGCCGACGCCGTACTGCGAGAGCGTGTCGACCAGCATCGGCTCGCCGCCCGCGACGTGGCTGGCCGGGCCCATGAAGAAGTTCTGGTGGAACCGGATGATCTGGGTGAGGAAGGCCCCGTCCGGGTCCTCGGGGTAGAAGATCACGAGGTTCGGGACCGCGAGGAGGATCAGGACGAGGATCAGGACGTCGTAGCCCGGTCCGATCCGGCGCGGGAGGCGGGGCAGCTCCACGCGGCCGTAGGCGGCGATGACGGCACCCGTTGCGAGCACGCCGAGCACGATCGGCAGCGCCGACAGCGAGTCGAGCATCGCGAAGCCGACGGCCGCGACGAGCGCCAGCGCCGCGACGGCGAGCCAGATGAGCCCGGCGCGGGGAGCGAGCCGCCCGAGCGCGCCGATCGGTCCTCTGAGGGCGAACCAGACGAGCGCCACGGCGAACGCCCACCAGAGCAGGAGCGCGGCGAGCATCACCCCGAGGCCCCCTCCCCAGGGAAGCCGCTCGGAGAGCTTGACCGCGACCGTCAGCCCGATCGAGCGCCAGGGCGAGCACGGCGCCGACGGCGCCGGCTGCGGAGCCGTTGGGTCCGGACGCGAGCCGGTCCGCGAGCCGTGGGCCGAAGACCGCGGCAAGCGGGACGACCAGCGCGAAGGCGAGGACGAAGACGAGCGTCTCGGTGTCGTTGTGGTGATCGGGGAACGGCGCCGGCAGCTCGGTCAGCGGCAGCGTCAGGTAGCCGGCCACCCCGAGGAGCAGTGCCCCGGCCAGCGCGGGCGCGATGCTGAGCGCCAGCGTTGTGGCGAAGCCGGCAGCGACGCGCGGGCTCAGATCTCCTCCGCGCGCGGAACTCCCGGGGTTGGCGCGGGCCTCCATCACCCTGCTTTGTACCGGCGGGCGGGCGGTCGCGGCGCGGTGAGGGCTAAGCGGGGCGTCCGACGTCGCCGGCGCAGACGACGTTCCTGGTCGCCTTCGCCGTGTACAGGCGGCGGTCGCCGCGCAGCATGATCGCCTCCGGGGTGTCGTCGGCCCCGTCCCACTCCGCGACGCCGATGGAGACCGTCACGCCGCCGATCCCCGCGGCGGCGGTCGCCTCCTCGCCGACGAGGCGGCGGATCCTCTCGGCGAGCTCGGTGGCGGCGAGGAGCGTGCAATCGGGTGCGAGCAACGCGAACTCGTCGCCGCCGATCCGGGCGATGACGTCGCTCTCGCGGGCGGTGTCGACGAGGAGCCGAGCGACCGCGCGGAGGACCGCGTCGCCGACCGGATGGCCGAGCCGGTCGTTGATCTCCTTGAGCTGGTCGAGGTCGAGCAGCAGGACGGCGAACGGCTCATCGCGGCGGGTGGCGAGCGCGAACTCGCGGTCGAGCGCCTCCTCCCAGGCACGGCGGTTGAAGAGCTCGGTCAGCGGGTCCTGGCGGCTGATCCGGTCGAGCTCGGCGACGAGCTCGGAGCTGCGTCGCTGCTCGTTCTCCAGCGCGACGATCGCCTTCAGCTCCCGCCAGGCCTCGGCCTCGCGATAGAACTGGCCGACCAGAGCGATCGCGCCGGCGGTGACGACGTAGAAGTAGATCGTCGCGACCGCCTCCGTCCGGATCGGGTCCGAGACGAGCAGGGCCAGGGTGATGATCGCCGAGGGTGGAGCAGACGAGCGCCGCCGTCCACTTCGGCGACCAGAGCAGCAGGAAGGCGCTTGCGTACGCCGTCAGCGAGAGGCCGAGCGCGTAGGCCGCGTAGTGGCTGTCGACCCGGACGAGCATGAACGCGATCCCGGCGTTGACCGTGAGCATGATGCCGAGCAGCAGGAGCTCGGGATGGCGCTCGCCGAAGCGGGAGAAGATCAGCGTCAGCCACAGCACGACGATCGGGATGACGAGGGCGAGCCGGACGAGGACGAACTCGCCGGCGGTGTCCGGCTCGACGAGGTAGTCGAAGGCGATCCACAGGGGAAAGCTGACCGCGCACAGGGCGCCGCCGCCGATTCCCGATCGCCAGGTCGCCTGCCGAACCTCGCGGTCGAAACGGTCTCTGGTGTCCTGTCCCCAGTTCGTTGTCGTTGTCATTGTCGTCAACCCACTGCCATCCACCCGGGCTCCATCGGCCAATCGGCGGCTGATCTTTAGCCCGATCCGGCCGTGAGCGCCCGCAAATTGCGGCCCCGCAGGCAAGGACAGCGCCGTCACAACTAGACTGCCCCGCCGCATGCGCGAGAAGAACCCGCAGACATTCGAGGAGAAGCTCAACTACCTCCGGGAGCTCCGCGAGGCCGCGATCAACTCCGCCTCCGAGGCGGCGGTCGAGAAGCAGCACGCCAAGGGCAAGTTCACGGCGCGCGAGCGGATCGAGAAGCTGCTCGACCCCGGCACCTTCGAGGAGCTCGACACCTTCGTGCGTCACCGCACCTACGACTTCGACATGCAGAAGAACCGGCCGTGGGGCGACGCCGTCGTCACCGGCTACGGCGAGATCGAGGGCCGCACCGTCTTCGTCTTCAGCCAGGACTTCACCGTGTTCGGCGGCTCACTCGGCGAGGTGATGGCCGAGAAGATGGTCAAGGTCATGGACATGGCCGCCAAGGTCGGGGCGCCGGTCATCGGCATCAACGACTCGGGTGGAGCCCGGATCCAGGAGGGAGTCGTCTCCCTCGGCGGCTACGGCGACGTCTTCGTCCGCAACGTCCAGTGCTCCGGCGTGATCCCCCAGATCAGCGTGATCATGGGCCCGTGCGCGGGAGGCGCCGTCTACTCCCCGGCCATGACCGACTTCATCTTCATGGTCAAGGAGACGTCGCACATGTTCATCACGGGCCCCGACGTGATCAAGACGGTCACCGGCGAGGAGGTCGAGTTCGAGGAGCTCGGCGGCGCGATGACCCACAACTCGAAGTCGGGCGTCGCCCACTTCGCCTCCGAGGACGAGGAGAGCTGCCTCGAGGACGTCCGCTACCTGACGACCTTCCTTCCCTCGAACAACCTCGAGATGCCGCCGCGCGTCGAGCCCTTCGACGATCCCGACCGGATGGAAGCGGCGCTCGACGAGATCGTCCCCGCCGACGCGCAGAAGCCCTACGACATGCGCAACGTGATCTCGCTCATCGTCGACGACGGCGAGTTCTTCGAGGTCCACGAGCACTTCGCCAAGAACATCATCTGCGGCTTCAGCCGCCTCGACGGCTTTCCCGTCGGCATCGTCGGCAACCAGCCGATGCACCTCGCCGGCGTGCTCGACATCGAGTCCTCCGAGAAGGCCGCGCGCTTCGTCCGCACCTGCGACGCCTACAACGTCCCGCTCGTCACCTTCACCGACGTGCCCGGCTTCATGCCCGGCACCGAGCAGGAGTGGAACGGGATCATCCGCCACGGCGCGAAGCTCCTCTACGCCTTCACCGAGGCGACCGTGCCGAAGCTCACCGTCGTCACCCGCAAGGCCTACGGCGGCGCCTACGACGTCATGAACTCCAAGCACATGCTGGCCGACTTCAACTTCGCCTGGCCGACCGCGGAGGTCGCGGTCATGGGCCCGGAGGGCGCGGTCAACATCATCTACCGCCGCGACCTCGCTCAGTCCCCCACTCCCGAGGAACGGCGCCAGCGGCTGATGGACGACTACAAGGCGCGCTTCGCCAACCCCTACTCAGCGGCTGAGCGCGGCTACATCGACGACGTGATCGAGCCCCAGCAGACCCGGCCGAAGCTGATCCGCGCCCTGCGCACGCTGCAGACCAAGCGCGTCCCACAGCCGCAGCGCAAGCACGGCAACATCCCGCTTTAGGGATGCTCGGGGCGCCGGGGGGATGACCGAGCGGCGCCGCGTCGCCGCGGTCGCGGCCGCGCTGACCGCGCTCCTGGTGGTCATCGAGGTCGCCTACGGGGCGAGCCTCGGCGACGCGCTCCTGTACCTCGCCTACGAGCTGGCCTTCGTCCTCGTTCCCGGCGTCCTGCTCGTCACCGCCCTCCGGCCGGACCTCAGGTGGACCCTCACCGGCTTCGCCATCGGCTGGGCGGCGGGATACGTGCTCGAGATCCTCGCGTTCGATCTGACCGCGGCGCTCGGGATCCGCGACGCGTTCTACGTCTACCCGCTGATCGCCGCGGCCGCGACCGTGCCCTTCATCCGCCGCGGGGGCCTCACCGAGCGGCTCGGACTGCCGGCCGCTCACCGGCCGCGACCTCGGCTTCCTCGGGGCCGTCTGCGGCCTGGCCATGGTCTACGTCGGCGTCTCCCTGTTCGCCGAGACGAGGCTCCCCGGCGACGGCAGCGTGACCCTCAACCAGGACGTGACCTGGGGGATCTCGCTCGCGGCCGATCTCCTGCACCATTTCCCGCTCAGCGATCCGAACGTCTCGGGGCAGCCGCTCCCCTACCACTACTTCGTCTCCGCCCACATGGCCGCCGCAAGCCAGGTGACCGGCCTCGACCTGCCGCTGATCTACCTGCGGCTGCAGGCGCTCCCGCTCATCGCCTGCGCCGTCGTCGGCTTCGCCGCGGCCGGCCAGCGCCTCTTCGGGAGCGCGACGACCGGCACCCTCGCGGGCGGCCTGACGATGCTGGTCGGCGAGCTCCAGCTCGACCCGCGGCTCATCGGCGTCGGCCAGGTCGTGTTCCTCGGCACCCTCTTCACCCTCATCCTCGCGAGCCCGAGCTTCGTGCTCGGGATCGTGATCCTGATCCCGCTCCTGGTCCTGCTGGCCGAGCGGCTCGCCTCCGAGCGCGGGACCCTCGCCGAGTGGGCGCTCCTCGCCCTGCTCGTCGTCGGCGCCTCGGGCGCGAAGATCACCATCCTTCCCCTGCTGGCGCTGGCGCTCGTCTTCTACGCCGGCTGGCTGCTCCTGCGGACCCGCCGGATCGCGCGACCCGTGATCGTCTCGGCGGCGATCGTGATCGGGGTGATGGGCGCCTTCTACCTGAACCAGTACCGCGGGCATTCCAGCGGGGTCGAGCTCGACCTGACCGCGGGCTACGACTTCATCCAGAGCATGCCGGGGATCACGACGCTGAAGGACGGCGCCGAGAGCTTCCTTCCCGACTTCCCGGGGCGCGGCGGCCTACTCGACGTCGTCGCGGTTCCGGTCGGGCTGCTCGGGCTGTTCGCAGCGCAGCTCTGCGGCGTCTGGCTGTACCTGCGCCGGCGCACCGAGCCGGTCCCCGTCGCCGGCGTCTGGCTGCTCTGCGTCCTCGCGGCCGGCGCGCTCGGCATGGCCGTCCTCATCGACCGCAGCGCCTACAGCCAGCTCTACTACGTCTTCTACGCGACGATGGCGGGCGGGCTCCTGGCCGCCGCCGGGTTCGTCGACTCCTGGACCGCCGCCGAGCCTCGCGACCGGCGATCGGTCCTGGGGCTGACCGGCGGCTTCCTCGCGGTGCTGGCGCTCGCGATCGCCGTGATCCTGGCGGTCGCGGACCTCGACGCGGGCCTGCCGACGACCGGCGCCTTCTGGGCCCTGTACGCGGCCTTCGTCGTCCTGCTCGTCGCGACCTGGGCGGTCGCCAGGCGGAGATTGAGCTCCCGCGCGCTCGCCCCGCTGGTCGTCTGCATCGGCATCGTCGCGGTCGGTCTGATCGACGCCCCCGTCGACCATGTGATCCCGGCGCTGAAGGACCGGCCGGCGGCCACCGATGCGCGCGCGAACCTGACCCCCGAGCTGAACGACGCGTTCGTCTGGGTCCGCGACAACACCGACGAGGAGGCGATCGTCGCCACCAGCTTCCCGGGTCCGCTCAACTTCGACCCCGCCGCCTTCAGCGAGCGCCGGGTGTTCCTCGGCGGATGGGCCTACTCGGACGAGTCGCGCGGTGCGGGCTACGGGCTCGTGGTCACCGGCGAGGCCAACCCGTTCGCGGATCGCCTCGCGCTCAACACGGCGGCCTTCACCGGGGACGCCGAGGCGCTCGAGGCGCTGCGCGGCGACGGCGTCGACTACCTCATCGTCGACCGGGTGAACGGGCCGCAACCGCCAGAGGGAGCGCTCGAGGGCGCCGGACCGGTGGTCTTCGAGAACGCCGACGCGACGGTCATCGAGCTCTGAGGGGCGGAGGCACTGCTCGCGAGCTGCGCGAACCGGCCCGGCCAGGGCCTGACACCTGGCGTCGAGAAGTGGGCAGAGGGACGCTTACGAGCGCCACGTGGCAGTGGGGTGCCTGAGGACGAGATATTGGCCTAAGGCATCCCACTGGCCTACTTACTTGCCGGCGGTCGGATGCTGAGTGCGAGGCGTTGCGCCTAGGCAACCGCCGCATCGAAGCCATATGAGGTCCTCCTGGCACCCCATATGGCGACGATCCTGCAACTCGCCGAGCGTGAGCCTCGCAACCGCCCGCCCTCATTCCGACCGCCCCTTCCCCAAGCCCTCCCGGCCGGCCCAACCACCCACGTCGCCGAACGTCCCGCGGCGGGGTCCCTGGCCCCCGCTCCGGGACGTTCGACGCGCGGGGAGCCGCTAGAGCGAGATCTCGGTCGCCTCGACGCGGCCCTCGCGCCATGCCTCGACGACGGCGATCGCGATCCCGAGGTCCTGGATCGCGAGCCCGGTCGAGTCGAAGAGCGTGACCGCGTCGTCCGTGCGGCGCCCCGACGCCTCGCCGGCGAGCACCGCGCCGAGGTCGGTCACGTCGTCGCGGGTGACGACCCCCGCCTCGACGGCACCGGCGATCTCACCGCCGGTCGAGGCCTGCTCCCACTGGTCGCAGAAGATCTCGCAGCGCTCGAGCGCCGCAACCGTCAGCTCCGCCTTGCCGTGCCCGTCGGCGCCGAGCACGGCGAGGTGGCTCCCCGGGGCCAGATCGGCGGCACTGGCGATCGGCTCCTCGCCGGGGGTGACGGTGACGACGACGTCGCAGGCCGAGCGCCGCCGCGACCGGACCCGCGCTCCAGCCCGAGCTCGGCGGCGAGGCCCTCGGCCGCCTCGGGACGGACGTCGGCGCAGACGCCCTCCCGGTAGCCGACCGCCGCCAGGCAGCGCGCGGCCCACGAGCCGTTGACCCCGCAGCCCACGATCCCGGCGGTCGAGGCGCCGTCACGCGCCAGCGCAAGCGCCGAGACCGCCGCGGCGGCACCCGTTCGCAGGGAGGTGACCGCGGCGCAGTCGAGGATCGCGACGAGCTCGCCGGTCTCGTCGTTCGAGACGAGCAGCGCTCCCGTCACCACCGGCAGGCCGCGCGCCGGGTTCCCCGGATAGGACGTGACCCACTTCAGGATCGCGTGGCCGCCGCCGCGCGCCGGCATCGCCCGGAAGTCGCCGTTGGGCGGCGCGTCCACGTAGAGCTTCGGCGGCATCTCCCACTCGCCCGCGTGGTGGCGGAGGAAGGCGTCGCGCGTGCGCTCGACCGCCGTGGCGGGATCGACCGCCGCGAGGACGGCCCGGCTGTCGAGAACGGCGGTCAAGGCCGCCGATTCTCCCACCGCTACGGTTCCGCGCGTGCCCACCGCCACCGATCGCATCCTCGACGGCCCGCTCTCCTACCGCCTCTGGCAGGCGCCCTTCGCCGAGACGAAGTTCGCGCCGATCCTCCGGCACAACGACATGGGGAGCGTGCGCCGCGTGCTCGACGTCGGCTGCGGGCCGGGGACGAGCGCGCCTCACTTCGCCGACGCCGACTACGTCGGGATCGACCTCAACCCGCGCTACATCGAGGACGCCAAGCGGCGGCACGGCCGCGACTTCCGCGTCGCCGACGCAACCGAGTTCTCCGTTCCCGAGGGCGAGCGCTTCGACTTCATCCTCATCAACAGCTTCCTCCACCACATCCCCGACGACCCGATCCGCCGCCTGCTCGGGAACCTCAGCCACGCGCTGGCGCCTGGCGGGCACATCCACATCATGGAGCTGGTGCTGCCGCCTCGCCGGAACATGGGACGGCTGCTCGCCCGCCTCGATCGCGGTGACTACGCGCGGCCGCTCGAGCGGTGGCGCGAGCTCCTCGGCGAGCACTTCGAGACGGCGGTGTTCGAGCCCTACCGGCTCGGCGCTCCCTGGACCGAGGCGACCACGCTCTGGCACATGGTCTACTTCAAGGGCGGCGCCCGGAGCTAGTTCCCGAGCTCGACGACAGTCGCGCCGTCGCTCCGCTTGACGACCGTCCCGACTCGCTCGAGCGCTTCGAGATCGGCCTCGGTGCCGAACTCCGAGTCGACCAGGAGGTAGTCGACCCCCGCGTCCTCGAGCGCCTGCAGCGCGTCCGGGTCGCCGGCGAACGCGGCGACGTTGACGGCGAGCCGCTCGGCGAACGGGTTCTCCCCCGCGAGCACCTCGGCGAAGCCGGCGTCGCGCGACCTCTGGGAGTAGCCCCAGCCCTCGATGAAGACCCGGCGTTCCGTGTAGGCCGAGTAGTTGAACTCGAGCGGGACGACGTTGCCGGGGTCGACCCACTGGTTGTTGACGGCGACGATCGCGTCCTCCGGCGTCTCGTCGCGGATCCACGTCATCGCCTCGTAGAGGCCCGGGGTCACCGGCTTGGCGATCGCCTGCGCATCCTCGGCGTCGCCGGCGAACGCCGGCCGGAGGCTGTCGAAGGGCGTCGCGAGCATGCCCATGACGAGGATCGCCGCGGTCACCAGCGCTGCGGCTGGACCTCGCGTCGGTCCGAGCAGGCGGCGGCCCGCCAGATAGAGAAAGGCGGATAGAAGCGCCAGGCCCGCGTAGCGCAGCATGTAGTTGCGAGCTTCGGCGGTCGCCCCGCTGAAGGGGTCGAGCGCGCCCGGCAGGGCGACGAGACACACGAGCGCGACGAGGAAAGCGCCGCCGAGGGCGAGCGCCGCGGGCAGCTGGCCTCCGCGCGGGCGGCTCTCCCAGGCGATCCGCAGGCCCTCGGCCGACAGCAGGTAGCCCGCGACGAGGCCGTAGAAGAGGAAGTACATGCCCGCCTGCGTTCCGGGCTCGGCCAGCGCGAAGGTGAGGAGGAGACCGGCGAGCAGCACCGCGAACAGCCACGTCCGCGACTCGCCGAGATCGCGACCGCGGCGACGGAGCAGCCAGGCGAGCCCGACGAGCGGCGCGAGCAGCAGCCCGGCGACCCCGAAGATGACCCCGCCGATGTCGAGGAGGGCGTCTGAGGGGAAGCCAGTCGACGTGGGTCGCGAGGTCGCCCTTGATCAGGCTCACCGCCGGCATCAGATCGACGTCGGCGAACGGGTTGAGCGCGAGCCCGCTCTGCGAGCCCCGGTACTGCATGAGCCAGACCGCCCCGAGCACCACCAGCGCCGCCGCGCCGGCTCCGGCGACGGCCGACGGGATTCGCCGCACCTGGAACCAGCGCGCCACCGCGTACAGCGCGAGCGCGGCGATCAGCAGCGGCAGGATCGTCACCTTCGCATCGGAGGCGCCGATCATGAAGAGGAGGACGAGTGCCCACCGACCGGCGCCCCCGGGCGCTCGCTCCCTGATCCGCTCCCCGAGCAGGATCAGCAGAGGCAGGATCATCACCAGCCCGAGCAGGAAGCTCGGACTGCGGAAGATCAGCGTGAAGAACAGGCCGAAGAAGGGGGTGTGGGCGAGGAGCGAGTCGGCGGCGTCGAGCCGGATCTCGCCGACGAGGATGGCCAGGGCCGCGGCGATCAGCCCCGCTGTCGCGCTTCCCAGCAGCGCCCGTCCGGCCGCCACGAGCAGCAGGACCGAGACGACCACCATCGGCAGGATGAACAGCCGCAGGATAGACCAAGGGCAGGTCGAGGCCGGTGACCTGGCTGACCGACGCGAGATGGACGTTGACGAAGTAGTGGTAGGGCAGCGGCTCGCCGGCGACGCTGGGATCGGTGATCGGCCAGTGGTGCTTGGCGTCGGCCGCGAGGCTGATCCAGCGCGGGTAGTCGATGAAGTAGGCGTGGGTTCCGTCGCCGGGTAGCGGGGCGGTCGGGAAGTAGGCGAGGGCGACGTAGACCATGGCGAGCACCGCAACGGCGGCGACGAGCCAGGGCAGGTGTCGCGGGTCCGCGGCCGCTTCCTCGGCCGGCTCGGAAGCCTCCACATCGCCGACTCGCCCACCGCGAGCCCGGATCGCCGCGAGCGACGCAACGGCGACGATCACCGGGTAAGCGAGCAGGAGGTCGCGCACTCCCAGCTCCGCCGTCGCCATGAAGGCGAGGATCTCGAGCACGTAGCCGAGCGCCCAGCCAATCGCGAGCGTGCGGAGCGCGCCGCCGCCGGGACCCCGCAGCGCGAGGTAGGCGAGGACGCCGGGGACGACCACGAACCCGAGCTCGTAGGCCACGTAGAGGAGCGCGTCGCCCGGGTCCGCTCCCCAGCCGATCAGCAGCCCGAGCAGCACGATGAGCACCGCCCCGCCGGCGGTGACGGCCGCACCGCTGACCCCGCTCGCAGCCCGCAGACGCTCGAACGCTCACCGCGGCTCACCCGGCGCCCGGGCGACCGCCAGCAGCGAGACGCCGAAGGGAAACCCGCCGCGCCGCAGCCAGCGCGCCTCGAGGCCGAACAGCCCCGCGAGCAACCGGTTGAGTCCACCCTCGCCGCCGGGCATGCCGAAGTCCGACTGCACGTCGCCGGCCGCGGGCTTCAACGGCGGCAGCCGGCGCAGGAGCCTGATCGCGGCGATCGGCGGGAAGAGCAGGGTGTTGAAGTGGGTGATCCGCTCGAGCTCGAGCCCGCCGTCGGCGATCGCCGCCCGCAGGGTCGCGGACGTGTAGCGGCGGAAGTGGTGGCTGACCTCGTCCTGTGCGCCCCACATCCACGGGTTCGCCGGCACCGTGGCGACCATCCTGCCGCCCGGCGCGAGGACCCGCGCGACCTCGCGCAGGGCGCCGCGGTCGTCCTCGATGTGCTCGAGGACGTCGAGCGTCGTCAGCAGGTCGAAGGAGTCGTCGGCGAACGGGAGCTCACTCGAGGTGAGGCGCTGCACCCGATCCTCGCCGCGCGCGTGGCAGAAGGCGACGGCCTGCTCGTCCGCGTCGACGCCCTGGGCGTCGCCGAAGCGGCGAAGCTCGGGGAGCATCGTCCCGGTCCCCGTCCCGAGGTCGAGGATCCGCAGCGGCCCGTCGCCGGCCGAGGGCTGGGCGAGCGAAGCGATCGTCGACGTGACGATGCGCGTCCGGCCGCGGAACCACCAGTGCCGGCCCTCGACCTCGAAGTACTCCGCGTAGAAGTCCTCGCGCATTCAGCTCGCGGCGTGGTCGGGCAGGTACTCCGTCGCGGTGATCCGCCCGGCGATCGCCTCCGTCTCGGCTCGCTGGCCGCGATTCGGCAGGTAGATCCGCCGCCACATGCGCACGACCGTCCGCAGCGTGCGCGGGATGTCGCCGGCGGCGACGGTCGTCTCCCCCGCGACCCGCGGGTAGTGGCGCACGCCCTTCTCGCCGATGCGGAAGTTCCACTTGCGGGCCCGGGCGACGAGCTCGGTGTCGATGAAGAAGTCGTCCGTCTGGAGCTGGACCTTGTCCCTGACCTCGGCGCGCATCACCTTGAACGCGCAGTCGACGTCGCGCACCCGCGCGCGGAAGAGCACCGCGACGAGGCGGTTGTAGCCCCAGGAGATCATCGAGCGGAATGCCGCGTCGTAGCGGTACACGCGGAAGCCGATGACGAGGTCGTGGTCGGCCATCATCGGCAGGAAGTACTGCAGCTCGCCGATGTCGAACTGGCGGTCGGAGTCCGTGTAGAAGATGAGGTCCTCGCGCGCGTGCTGCAGCCCGGTTCGGATCGCCGCCCCGTAGCCGATGTTCTGCGGGTGGGAGAGCAGCCTGACCCGCGGGCCATGGCGGTCGACGAGCCTCGCGGCGACCTCGCCGGTGGCATCGGAGCTGCCATCGTCGACGACCAGGACCTCCCAGTCGTCGGCGAGATCGGGGAGCACCGCGATCGCGGACTCCACGACCGGCCCGATGTTCTCCTCCTCGTTGAACGCGGGCAGGACGACGCTGAGCCCGCGGACGCGCGACGGCGTCCGGGAGCCCGCCCCATGTCTCTCCCCTACGTCCGGCGGCACGGCGTGAGGGTAGCTGGCACGAGCCCGATCCCGCCGCCAGCGGCTACGGTTCCCGCCGATGTCCAGCAACGGCAACAGGCGTCCACCCCGCCCCCGCATCGAGATGCTCGGACCCGCCGAACCGCAGGAGGCCGCCGCGGTCATGGCCGCGGTCGAGCAGTTCCTCACCGACACGACGCCCGCTGCGGCTCCCGTCGAGGCCGTCAACCCCTGGCAGCGCGCAGCCCTCCTCGAGGGCATCCGCGGCAAGGAGGGCTTCGCCTCTCCCTGGGGCGAGCCGCGAACCTGGGGCGAGCGCCACTCGCACCGCGTCGATCCGGGCTAGCCGCCCGCCGCGGGGATCTCGTAGATCCGGACCTCGGTCGCCAGGGTCCCGTCGAACGTCCTCACCTCGACCGGGTCCGATCCCGCCAGCCCCGGCGCGTTCCCGATCGCGTCGACCAGCGCCGGCGACCCCACCACGGCGAGCAGACCCCCGGCAGCCTGATCGAGGGCGCTCTCGAACGCGGGGAGGCCGTTTGCGTCGATGACGATGTGAGGTTCACCGAGCTGGATGTCGAGCGTCTGCGCCGGCGGTGCCCCCGGGTTCTCCGTCAGCGTGAGGGCGTCGAGGACCACGTCATCGGGGCCGAGTCTCGCGTCGACGATCTCGGCGGCGCCCTCGGCGTCGGGGCGCGCCCAATGGTCGGTCGTCGTCTTCACGGCACCGACGGTCATGACCACGAGCACGGCGCACGTGAGCACCCAGCGGAGCGGAGGCCTCCATGCGGTCAATCCCGCGGCGAGAGCGAGCGCGAGCGGTGGCCAGGAGGTTCCGAGGTTCCGCGGGATGAACTGGCTGTCGCCGACGAGCGACACGAGCGCGACGCCGACCGGAGTCGCCAGCGCGAGCAGCACGACCAGGACGAGCGTGCGGCGCTCGGGCTCCGCCTCGGGTGGCTCCTCCCCCGTGCTCCAGCCGCCGAGCAGGCGCATCGCCAAGCCGCCGATCGCGGCGGCGGCCGCCGCGAGCAGGATCAGCTCGACCCCCAGGCCCCAGAAGGAGCGGAGCCCGTTGGCCGGGTGGCCGAGCGCCCATGACCCGGTGAAGGCGATGGCGTTGTGGGCGTTGAACGGGGCGAGCAGGTCGATCGTGTTGACCGTGGGCGAGTCGAGGTCGTTCAGCAGGTCCGGCACCCATGGCAGGAAGGCGAGCGCGGCGAGGGCGTTCGTGAGGAGCGCCGGCTTCCACGCCTCCCGATGGGTCCAGAGCAGCCACCCGAGCTGCACCGCGAGCACGTAGGCCGCGGTGTAGTGGGAGTACATCGCTGCGCAGGTCGCAACGCCGTAGCCGACCCACCAGATCGCCCCAGGGCGCCCCGAGCGCTCGAGTGCGATCAGCATGAGCAGCGTCGACGCGGCAGCGAAGGCGAACGCCACCGAGTACGCGCGCGCCTCGACCGCGTAGAAGGCGAGGAAGGGGCTGAGCGCAACGAGCGCGGCCGCAACGAGCGCGGCGCGACGGCCGACGGTGCGCAGGCCGATCGCCCAGACGATGGGGATCGTCGCGATCCCCGCGACGACCGTCGGCAGCCGGATCAGGACGGTGGCGTCCCCGAGATGCGCCGAGAGCCAGGCGAACGTCGGGTAGAGCGGCGGCGTGATCTCCTCATCGCTGCGGACGAAATCGAGCATCCCGCCGAGGTCGGGTTGGGTTGCCGCGACATAGCTCCAGAGCTCGTCGCCGGAGAGGCTCTGGCCCATCTCCATCAGTCGCAGCGCCGCGCCGAGCAGCGTGATGAGCACGATCGGCACCGCCGACGGCCACCACCCCTCCCCTGAGCTCCTCTCCCCCTCGTGCTCTTCCATGTCGCGAGGAAACTAGCCGCAAGCGGCGGGGATCAGCCGCTCCGACCGCGTGGCAGCGAATATCGTCCGCTCCCCACCCGGACCGGAGGAGAACGAGATGGCCGTAGTGAAGATCATCGAGCTGGTCGGCAGCTCGAAGGAGTCGACCGACGACGCCGCCCGCCAGGCGCTCAAGAGCGCGCAGAAGAAGCTCCGCAACATCCGGGCGGTCGACATCGTCTCCACCGGCCTGCGTGGGGAGAACCTCGACGAGTACCGCGCCCACGTCCGGGTTGCGTTCCTGGTCGAGAGCGCCGACATCGACTGAGCCCCGCGTGCGGCCGTCGACAGTTCCCCTGGCCGTCGGGGCGGCGCTCGCATGCCTCGGCGTCGTCCTCGAGCTCGCCTACGGCACGCCCTTGCTCGACGTCCTCCGGTACGCCGGCTACGAGCTCGCGTTCGTCCTGCTCCCGGGAGTCCTCGCAGTCCGCGCGCTGCGGCCGAGCGCGTGGATCACGCTGCCGACCTTCGCGCTCGGCTGGGCGCTCGGCTACGTGCTCGAGGTCATCGCCTTCAACCTGACCGCCGCGGCCGGGGCGCGGGGCCTCTTCCTCGTCTACCCGGTGGTCGTCATCGCGGCTGCGGTCGGCTGGATCCGCCGCAGCCGGCGAGAGGGCGAGCCGCCCGTCCGTGGGCCGCGGCTGACCTCGCGCGAGCTGATCGCGGTCGGCGGGGTCTGCGCGCTGACCATGCTCTACGTCGGCCTGCCCCTGTTCTCGGAGACGCGCCTGCCGGGCTCCGGCAGCGTCAACTACAACCAGGACTACGCCTGGGCGATCTCGCTTGCGGCCGACCTCAAGCACCACTGGCCGCTCGCCGACCCGAACGTCTCGGGCGAGGGGCTTCCGTACCACTTCTTCTTCAACGCTCACGTGGCCGCAGCCAGCCAGGTGACGGGGATCGACGTCCCGACGATCTTCCTCCGGCTCTTCGCGATCCCGATGGCCGCATGCCTCGCCCTGCAGCTCGTGATGGCGGGGCTGGTGCTCTTCCGAAGCGCGGCGGTCGGGGTCCTGGCCTCGGGGCTGAGCCTGCTCGTCGGCCAGATGCAGCTCGATGCGAGGACCGCGTTCCTCTACCACGTGCCGTTCTTCGGGGTCTACTTCATCTACCTACTCTCGAGCCCGAGCTTCTTCTTCGGCCTGCTCTTCTTCGTCCCGCTCGCCGTGCTCGTCGGCGAAGGGATCGCGAACGAGCGATCGCGCCCCAGCGTGCCCGCGCTCGTGCTCCTGGGCCTGTTCATCGTCGGGGCCTCCGATGCCAAGGTGACGATCCTGCCCGGCGTCATCGTGAGCCTCGGCATCTTCGGGCTGTGGTGCCTGCTGAAACGGCGGCCGATTCCGGCGGTCGTCTCCTTCGGTGGCGCGATGGCGGTGGTCACCGTCGGCCTCCTCTACCTGGTCCAGTACCGGGGCCATTCGAACGGGATCGCTTTCGACCTCACCTCGGGCTACGACGTCGTCAACGACATGCCTGCGATCCGGCTGATCAAGGACGGGATCGAGAGCGCCTCCCCGCACTTCCCCGGCGACTCGGTCCTGTCGCTCATCGCCTATCCGCTCGGGCTGGCAGGACTGCTCGCGCCGCAGCTGATCGGGATCTGGTTCGTGCTGCGAGGCCGGGCTGGGGCGGTCGAGCCCGTGCACGTGTGGCTCCTGTCCCTGCTCGCCTCGGGGCTCCTCGCGTTCCTCTTCGTCGCCGACCTCGGGCAGGGAACCCAGCTCTACTTCCTGTTCTACTCGGTGACGGCGGGCTCGATCCTCGCCGCCGTCGGCTGGCACGCCGCCTGGAAGACGCGTCCCGAGGCGCTCCGCGGCGACCGGCTGCGACGGACCGTCCTTCCCGTCGCCGGCGCGATCTGCCTGCTGATCGCGGCGCCCTTCGTGATCGGGCTCGACGACGGGGACGATCCCGATCGGTACGTCCTCCTGTATCTGGGATTCGCGGCCCTGCTCGGGCTGAGCTACGTGGTGCTCCGCCGCCGCGCCGGCGGCGGCACCGCCGCGCTCGTCGTCGCCGCTGCGGTCGTCGCCGTCGGCATGATCGGCGCGCCGGTCGACCGGATCGTCCCCGCGCTCACCGACCGCGCGGCGGAGTCGGATGAGCGCACCGGCCTCACCCCCGGCCTGCACGACGGACTGGCGTGGGTCCGTGACGAGACGCCTACCGACTCGGTCATCGCGGTCGATGCCCCCGGGATCTTCGCGTTCAGCTACGCCGCCTTCGCGGAGCGCCGCACCTTCCTCGGCGGCTGGGGCTACTCCCAGCGCTCCCGAGACGACGGCTTCCAGGAGGTGGCGGCCGGGACCTCGAACCCCTTCGCCGACCGGCTCGCCCTGAACGCCGCCGCCTTCAGCGCGGATCCCGGAGCGGTGAAAGCGATGCGTGCCGACCACGATGTCCGGTACCTGATCGTGGACCTGGTCAACGGTCCGCCGGTCGTTCTCGAGTCGCTCTCGCAGCTGGGCGAGCCGGTCTACGAGAACGACGATGTGCTGGTGATCGACCTCGCCCCAGCCTAAATACCCTATTTCCAATCGGGTTTTGCTAGTTTTGCCTTCCCACGGTCCGAACCCCTCCCCGCGAACCCACAGGAGCGACCACCAATGGAGCCCACTTCCGCCCCGGCGAAGCCGAAGGCGACCGAAGCTGACCTCGACCAGGATCTGAGCAAGGTCCAGAAGGGGAAGGGACCCGTCGGGTCGCGCGAGAATCCCGAGGTCTACGAGAACGTCCCCGGGCACATCATCCCGGCCCTGGCCGAGGAGTTCGACGACTTCGACGAGGAGTCAGGCAAGTTCCTCGACGGGCAGACCGAGGAGAACGAGTTCATCGGTTTCCGCCTCAAGCAGGGCGTGTACGGCCAGCGCCAGCCCGGCGTGCAGATGATCCGGGTGAAGCTTCCGCTCGGCGGGGTCACCCCGGACCAGATGGACGCCTTCGGCAACGTCGTCGAGAAGTACGTGCCCCTCAACAAGGGCCACATCACCACCCGGCAGAACATCCAGCTTCACCACGTTCCGCTCCCCGACGCCGCCGCCCTGATCCGCGAGATCTCCGAGGTCGGGCTCTCCAGCCGCGAGGGCTGCGGGAACACGATGCGGAACGTGACCGGCGACCCGTGGGCCGGCGTCGCCGCCGACGAGACCTTCGACCCGACCGAGCACGCGATCGCGTACGTCCGCTACTTCGTGCGACACCCCACGACGCAGCTGATGCCGCGCAAGATCAAGACCGCGTTCTCCTCATCCGACGCGGATCGGGCGATCGTCGGCATCCACGACATCGGCTTCGTCCCGAAGATCAAGGACGGCGTCAAGGGCTTCCAGATGGTCGTCGGCGGAGGCACGTCGATCATGCCGCGCGTCGCTCCGGTGCTCAGCGAGTTCGTCGCCGCCGACGACGGCGAGTACCTGCGGGTCACCGAGGCCGCACTGCGGATCTTCGACCGCCAGGACTGGCTGCGCGTCAACCGCGCGCGTGCCCGGATCAAGGTCCTCGTCGACAAGATCGGCATCGAGGCCTTCCGCGAGATGGTCGACCGTGAGCTCCAGGGCGACTGGGTCGCCGAGCGCGACTTCTCGATCGAGCGGCTACTGCCGGAGTTCGACGAAGCCGGCTCCGCTCCCCCGGTCCCCGAGTCGTTCGGCTCGCCGAACGGCGATCGCTCCGAGTTCGAGGCGTTCTGCGCCGACAACGTGGCGGAGCAGAAGCAGGAGGGCTTCTCGACGGTCCACGTCAAGGTCACCCGCGGAGACTTCTCCCCGGAGCAGTTCCGCGGGCTCGGGCAGCTCATGCGCGACTTCTGCGGTGGCAATGCCCGGACGACGATCGATCAGAACTTCGTCCTGCGGTGGGTACGCAACGAGTCGCTCTACGACGTCTACTCGGCGCTGCGCGAGCTGGGCCTGGCCGAGGACGGCTTCGACACGATCACCGACGTCGTCTCCTGCCCCGGCACCGACTCCTGCAAGCTCGGGATCACGGCATCCATGGGCTTGAACCGCGCGCTTCAGGAGCGGGTGGAGTCGATGGACATCACCGACCCGCTGACGCGGAAGATCCATCTGAAGATGAGCGGCTGCCCCAACGGCTGCGGTCAGCACCACATCGGGACGATCGGGTTCTACGGCGCGTCGATCAAGGCCGGTGGGCACACGATGCCCGCCTACGTCGCTCACATCGGCGGCATCGCCGAGGGCGGCGACGTCGTCTACGGCGCCCGGCTCAAGGTCCGGCTTCCCGCCAAGCGCGTCCCCGACGCCGTCGAGAGATGGCTGCGGATGTACGAGGCCGAGCGGAACGAGGGCGAGATCTTCAACGACTACGCCAGCCGCGTCGGGACGATCCGGTTCGAGGACGAGGTCCGCGACCTCGCCCTGCCCGCCGAGTTCAACCTCGACAACATCCTCCAGTTCATCGACTGGAGCCGGCGCGATCCGTACAAGGTCGAGCGCGGCGAGGGCGAGTGCGCGATCTGATGCCCGCCCCGGTCGACAAGGGCGCCTGGCGCTGAGCATGGCCACGCTGGAGGCCATCGAGGTGGGAACCGTCCCCGAGGCGGCCGAGCCCACGCCCGAGGCCGCGCAGCTCAAGACGAGCAACGGGGAGGCCATCGACCCGCGCGAGGTGAACGCCGAGCTCGAGGGGATGACCGCCCAGGAGACGATCGACTGGGCGATCCGCACGTTCCACCCGAGCCTGCGGTTCGCCTGCTCGTTCCAGAAGACGAGCTCGGTGACGATCGACATCGCGACGGCGATCGAGCCGGACGCGAAGTTCTTCTACCTCGACACCGACGTCCTGTTCGACGAGACCTACCTGACGCGCGACTCGCTGGCCGCCAAGTACAAGGTCGACTTCCTCCGCTACTCCGGCATCAGCCTCGCGGAGCAGGCGAACCTCTACGGCGACAGCCTCTGGGCCCGCCAGCCCGACGCCTGCTGCGGGATCCGCAAGGTGGAGCCGATGCGCGAGGCGCTCACGGGCGTCGACTGCTGGGTCTCCGGCATCCGCCGCGAGGACTCGGCGACGCGCGCCGCCGCGGCCAAGTTCGGCTGGGACAAGCGCTTCGGGCTCTGGAAGCTGAACCCGCTCGCCAACTGGACCGAGTCCGACGTCTGGGACTACATCAACGAGCGCGAGATCCCCTACAACCCCCTTCACGACGCCGGCTACCCGTCGATCGGCTGCACCCACTGCACCCGTCCCCCGGGCGCCGACGGCGGCACGCGATCCGGCCGCTGGGCCGACGCCCACAAGACCGAGTGCGGGCTGCACGGCTAGCGCGCTCGCCCAGCGGGCATACCAACCGAGGACGCTTTCCCTACCCTTCCGCGGTCCCCTCGCACCCACGGGGCCGTCCATCGAACTTTTCGAGTCTCTGAATCTGCACCACCCCCTACGAGGAGCTGAACCTAGATGAGTGACAAGTCCCTGACCCTCTCCGCCCGCCAGACCGCGGACTTCGAGCTGCTCGGCAACGGCGGCTTCGCTCCGCTGAAGGGCTTTCAGGGCTCTGAGGACTGGAAGTCCGTCGTCGAGAACATGACGCTGGCCGACGGCAAGGAGATCTGGCCGATCCCGGTCGTCCTCGCCACCGACCTCGACGTGAGCGAAGGCGACGTCGTCGCCCTCTCCGCCGACAACGGCAAGGCCCTCGGCAGCATCCGCGTCAGCGAGATCTTCGAGCGCGACGTCGAGAAGGAGTGCGAGCACGTCTACCGCACGACCGACGACGCCCATCCCGGCGTCGCCGCGACGAAGCAGGAGGGCTCCCGCTGCATCGCCGGCGAGATCCAGTCCGACGACATGCCGGATCACGAAGAGGCATTCATGCGCCGCTACTTCACGCCGGAGGCATCCCGCAAGGAGTTCGCCGACCGCGGCTGGAAGCGCATCGTCGCCTTCCAGACCCGCAACCCGATCCACCGCGCCCACGAGTACCTGACCAAGGCGGCGCTCGAGGTCTGCGACGGCCTCTTCCTGCACCCGCTGATCGGTGAGACGAAGTCGGGCGACATCCCCGCTGACGTGCGGATGAAGTGCTACGAGGTCCTGATGGAGAACTACTACCCGCAGGACCGGGTCGTGCTGGGAGTCAACCCGGCCGCCATGCGTTACGCCGGTCCCCGCGAGGCGGTCTTCCACGCGGTCGTCCGTCGCAACTACGGCGCGACGCACTTCATCGTCGGCCGCGACCACGCCGGCGTCGGTGACTACTACGGCACCTACGACGCCCAGGCGATCTTCGACGAGCTCGACATCGAGAAGCTCGGAATTCGCCCGCTGATGTTCGAGCACACGTTCTGGTGCAACAAGTGCGAGGGCCTCGGCTCGAACAAGACCTGCCCGCACACGCCTGAGGATCGGCTCTTCCTCTCGGGGACCAAGGTCCGCGAGATGCTCGAGAACGGAGAGGCTCCGCCCCCGGAGTTCTCCCGCCACGAGGTCGCCGACATCCTCATCGACGCCTACAAGAACTAGACAAGGAGACACATTCACCATGTCTGACCACAAGGGCTTCACCCTCTGGATGACCGGGCTCTCGGGCTCCGGCAAGTCGACGATCACCGAGGTGCTCATCGACGAGTTCGAGGACCGCAACCTGCCGCTCGAGGTACTCGACGGCGACATCGTCCGCGAGAACCTCTCGAAGGGCCTCGGCTTCTCGAAGGAGGATCGCGACACGAACATCGGTCGCATCGCCTTCGTCGCCGACCTGCTCTCGCGCAACGGCGTCCCGGTGATCACCGCCGCGATCTCGCCGTACAAGGAGACCCGCGACAACGCCCGCAAGCTCCACGAGGGCAAGGGCAAGTTCGTCGAGGTCTTCGTCGCCACCTCCCTGGAGGACTGCGAGGAGCGCGACACGAAGGGCCTCTACGCCAAGGCTCGCTCCGGCGAGATCAAGGAGTTCACGGGCATCTCCGACCCCTACGAGGAGCCGGAGAACCCCGAGCTGCGCGTCGAGACGGCCGGCAAGACCCCCGAGGAGAGCGCCCAGGACGTGCTCGCCTACCTCGAGGCTGAGGGCCTGATCCCCGCGAAGTAATCGCCGCCGGGCCGAGAGGGCGCCGCTCGGCGTCCTCGTCGGTTCGGGGCCGGGGGGCTGTGGCGTGATCGCCCGCCGAGCTGGTCCGAAACCGCACTGAGAGTTCGGTTTCAGACCACTCGATGCTGCTCGAGATCAAACGCCGGCGACGTGGCGTCGAGATCCGCTGCTCTTGCGCAGTTTCGGACGCCACGTCAAGGCGCGGCGGCCACCCCGCCGCCCGCCCGCCGCTCAAGCCACGAGACCTACAGCTCGGCCAACCGCCTGACCGTCTTCTCCTTGTCGCTGCCGAACGGGATCGCGATCACGGAATCGGCGCCGGCCCGTTCGAACCGGGCCATCCGCTCGTCGAGGTCCCCGGGGAGGCACGCGACCCCGCACATGTCGATGACCTCGTCCGTCAGCGCCATCGCGGCGCCGATGCGATCCCCCGCGAGGAACTTGTCCTGGACCTCGTGCGCCTCGTCGGCGAGGCCGTTGGCGGCGAGCAGGTCGACGTAGAAGTTCTTGTCCTTCGCTCCCATGCCCCCGAGGTAGAAGGAGATGATCGGCCGCAGGGCGTGGCGCGCCTCGTCGAGGTCGTCCTCGACGGCAACCGGCACCGTCGGCGCGATGTCGATCGCGCTGCGGTCGCGGCCGCTCTTGGCGAGGCCGGCGTCGAGCCGCTCGAGCAGGCCGGCGCCGTCGTCGGGGTCGTAGAAGGCGGGGATCCAGCCGTCGCCGATCTCGCCGACGAGCTCGACCGACTTCGGGCCGATCGCCCCGACGTAGATCGGGAGCTTCTCCTGGGGCGGCTTCGCCATCAGCTTCAGCGGCTTGCCCGAGCCCCGTCCCACCCTCGGACGGCAGCTTGAAGTTGCGGCCGTCGTGAACGAGCGGCTCCTCGCGCGCCCAGGCCTTCCGCACGATCTCGATGTACTCGCGGATCCGGCCGAGCGAGCGCTCGAACGGGACGCCGTACCAACCCTCGGAGACCTGCGGGCCGGAGAGCCCCAGACCGAGGCGGAACCGCCCGCCCGAGATCGTGTCGATCGTCGCCGCGGCCATCGCCGCCGCCGTCGGCTGCCGGGCCGGGATCTGCATCAGCGCCGAGCCGATCCCGATGCGCTCGGTCCGGTCCGCGAGGATCGCGAGGACCGACACGACGTCCTGGCCCCACGCCTCCGAGACCCAGACGCCCTCGAGCCCCGCCTCGTCGGCGACCTGAGCGAGCGTGACCTGCTCCTCGAACGAGTACCAGGGCCAATATGCGACTGAGAGATGGATCTTCACGCGGCGATCCTATGATCCCGCGGCGGATGACCCCCACCCCCGAACCATTCACCCGGACCTACCGGTTCGCGATGCGCGCCTGCTCCCCGATCATCCGCACCTGGGGACGGCTGGAGACGCGCGGCCTCGACGCGATCCCGACGGGCGGCCCCGTCGTCCTGATCGGCAACCACGACAGCCACTGGGACCCAGTCGCGATCGGGGTCGCCGGCCTGCCGCAGCGGCAGATCCGCGCGCTCGCCAAGGCAAGCCTCTGGGACGTCAAACCGCTCGCGCCGATCCTCAACGGCATGGGCCAGGTCCCGATCCAGCGAGGGGCCGGCGACGCCGACGCCCTCGCCACCGCCATCGAGCAGCTGCGGGCGGGCGCCTGCATCGGCGTGTTCCCCGAGGGGACGATCTCCCGCGGCAAGACACTCCGCGCTCGCAGCGGCGTCGGACGGCTGGCACTCGAGGTGCCCGAGGCGACGCTCGTCTGCGCCGCGGTCACCGGCACGGTCGACATCGTCCGCGCCCCGAAGCGCCCGCGGATCACCGTGGAGTTCTTCCGCCCCGAGAGCGGCCAGATCGACCCCACCGAGGACCCGGGCGCGCTGAGCGCCCGCTGCCTGGCCGAGATCCGCGCGAAGGCCCCGATCGCCATCGGCGGCCGCAGGAAGACGGAGGCGAAGTGGCGCGAGGCGGCGGAGCAGGAGCTCCAGGAGAAGAGCGGCGAGGCGGAGTCAGCGCTGGGGTAGTGACGGCGCGGTGCCCGCGGCTGCGAGGCTGACGGCGAGCGGTAGCGGTGAGGTGTGGATAGCTCGTTGAGCACCTGCGACACAAACCGCTGCGCGCTCCCGGCGGCGGTAGGCGGGTGGACGGGCAGCCGATCGGCCGCCCTCCTGATGCGAGCGAAGCGAGCGGACGCGAAGGCCGAGCGGCTGCCCGTCCGCCCGCCGGGGCGTAAGCCCTACGGCTTAGGCGGCACCTGCGGCTCGCCGAGCCCGTAGGTGTCGTAGTCGCCCCAGACGCTGAACGTCTTGTGCGTCGGACCGTGGAAGTCCGCTGAGGCGGTCGGCACCAGGTCGAACTCCTCGCAGAGCTCGAGGCAGTGCTTCGTCTGCTCCTCGGTGTGCGGCGGGTAGAAGGTCTCGATCCCGTCGAGGCCGACGTCCCTGACGAGGCTCTCGACGAGGTCACGCACCTGCACCGGATCCTTCACGTCCCAGTAGGGGTGCGCGACGACGGCGACTCCACCGGCGTCGTGGATCAGGTTCACGGCCTCCTCGGCGCTCGGCCAGCTGCGTGAGACGAACGCCTTCGCGCCGGGGACGAGGTACTCCTCGAAGAACGGCCCGAGGTCGGGACCCGCGCCGGCGGCCTTCGCGATGTGCGGACGGCCGATGGCGTCAGCGGCGCCGGCCTTCGCGACGGCGTCCTCGAAGGTGACGTCCACCCCGTGCTCGTTCAGCTTGGCGATGATCAGCTTCGCGCGGTCGACCCGCTCCTGCTGGGCGCGGTCGCAGGCGGGCTGGATCTTCTCGAGGTCGATCCAGTAGCCGCAGATGTGGAGGTCCTCGGAGTACTTGTGGACGCAGGACATCTCGACGGCCGGGACGTTCTCGATCCCGAGCTCGGCGGCGACGCGATTGGCCTCCGGGACGCCGGCAACGCCGTCGTGGTCGGTGAGGGCCATCACGGTCACCCCGGCCTCGTGCGGCGGCGCGTACGACGTCGCCCGGCTCGAGTTGACCGTCGGAAACGGTTGAATGTGACTGCAGATCTATCATCGCTCTCATTCTTACTAGATCAAGTCAAGAAAGCGTTTCTGAACCGACATGAGGATCTCAGCGAAAGCCGACTACGCCGTCCGCGCGACCATCGAGCTCGCCGTGGCCAAGGACGGGAATCCAGTCAAGGGCACGAAGCTCGCCGAGGCGCAGGACATCCCGCTGCAGTTCCTCGAGCACATCCTCCTCGACCTCAAGCGCGCCGGGATCGTCCGGACCAAGCGCGGGGCGCGCGGGGGCTACTGGCTCGCGCAGCCGCCGGACACCGTGACGGTCGCCGACATCATCCGCGCCGTCGAGGGGCCGCTCGCCTACATCCAGGACGTCCCCCCCGAGGAGACGCGCTACGACAGGCTCGGCCGAGCACCTGCGCGACGTCTGGATCGCGGTGCGCCAGACCCTCCGCGAGGTGCTCGAGCAGACGACGCTCGCGCAGATCGCCTCCGGAGAGCTGCCGTCGAACGTGACGACGCTGCTGAAGGAACCCGGCGCGCTGGTCGCGCGAGGCGACACGGGCTCCTACCCGGCGATCGAATAGAGCCGGCTCGCGCTCGCGGCCGGAGCGCGCGACGCACTCCGGAAGTAGAATGCGCGCCGCCTATTCCTGAGCAGGGCGGTCGAAATACTCGGCTTGCCTGCTCGTCTCGTCATGCCCTGAGCCCCAGCCCCTGATGGATCCAATCATTGTTCTCTTCGGCCTCGGCATCGGCATCCTCGTCGGGCTGACCGGCATGGGCGGCGCCTCGCTGATGACGCCGCTGCTCGTGCTCGTGTTCAAGACCGAGCCGGTGACCGCGATCGGCACCGACATCTTCTACGCCGCCGTCACCAAGACCGTCGGCGGCTATCAGCACCTCCGCGCAGGGAACCGTCCACCGCGGGCTCGCGTTCTGGATGGCGGTCGGCAGCGTCCCGGCGGCAATCGCCGGCGTCATCGTCATCGAGCAGCTGGAGAAGTCCTACGGCGAGGACCGGCTGAAGGGCATCGTCTTCGGCCTGCTCGGAGGCACGCTCGTCGTCGTCGGCGTCGCGACGATGCTGCGCACCCTCTTCATCCCGGACGTGATCAAGGAGCGGTTCGCGATGCATCTGCATCGCCGCCACATCATCGCCGCGATCGCGACCGGGCTCATCACCGGCTTCGTCATCGGCCTCACCTCGGCCGGCTCCGGAACCCTGATCGGGATCATCCTGATCGCCGTCTTCCGGCTGACGCCGAACCGCGTCGTCGGCACCGACATCTTCCATGCGGCGGTGCTCCTCTGGGCCGCGAGCGCCGCCCACCTCGTCGGCGGGAACATCGACTTCGGCCTGGCGGGGAACATCCTCATCGGTTCGATCCCCGGCGTCCTGATCGGCGGCAAGCTCGCGTTCAAGAGCGGCAAGAACCTGCTGCGAGGCCTGCTCGCCGCGGTCCTGATCGCCAGCGGCACGATCCTCATCACGAAGGGCGACTTCCAGCTCGCGATGATCGCGGGATCGATCGTCGGCGGTCGCCTTCGGCCTCCTCTTCACCTACATCCTGCGGCGCGAGGTGAAGCTGCCCCACGGCGAGGGAGTCCGTGCCTACAAGCTGATCAGCATGCCGTGGGCGCGGAAGAGCCCCGGCCGATCCCTCCTGAGCCCGGGCTCAGTGCGGCGCGGGTGTGGTGAGCGGCCGGCACGCCCGGCGGATACGGCGAGCCTGGGATCGACGCGCTCGACGCGCCAGTGGAGCGCCTCGACGAGCCGCGAGACCCGGACGAGCACCTGACCCTCCTGGCGCCGCTCGGCCGCGATCCGCTCGCGGCATTGCGTCGAGGTCGTCGCCGCTCAAGCCGCAGGCCTCGAGGAACTCGCCGACCCCGGCGTCGTCGTGCGTCGACTCCACGAGCAGCGTCTCGACGCTGAAGGGCTCGAACTCCGCCGATCCGGCTCGCGGGCCTGATGCAGACGGCGGTCATGTCGTCGCGCGAGGGGGCGTCGCGCCCCGGCATGCGCCGCGAGCAATGCCTCGGGGTCGGGGCGCTCCTCCAGTCGCCGCCGAAGCTCCTCGCGGCCGATTGCGCGATCGCCGGGCTCACGCGCCTCGGTCAGGCCGTCGGTGAACAGCCAGACCTCGGCGTCCGGGCCGAGCGCGAGCGTGGTCTGCCGGGAGCCGGAGACGTGGCCGATCCCGATCGGGGGAGCTCCGAGAACATCGACCTCCGAGCGCGGTGCCTGAGCCCACGACGATCGGCTTGGGGTTACCCGCGGACGAGTAGACGAGCCGCCCGGTTCCCGGATCCCAGGTTGCGGCGACCGCGGTCGCGAAGTCCCCGTCGAAGCTTCCGGCGAGCGCGAGGTCCGCCATCCGGATCGCGGTCCGGGGCTCGTAGCCGGCCTCGAGGTAGGCGCGGAGCGTGAAGCGCACGATGCCGGTCTTCGGGAGCGCCTCGCGACCGTGGCCCGAGATGTCGCCGACCACCATCCCGAGGCGACCGTCGTCCAACTCGAAGACATCGTGGAAGTCGCCGCCGGAGGCCGGGCCGCCGGCCGGCGCGTAGGCCGCCTCGACCGCGGTGCCGCCGATCGAGCGTGGGAGCTCCGGGACGAGGGCGGCCTGCAGGACACCGACGTCCTGCTCCAGCGAGTGCCGCTGCACGCGAAGCTTCTCGGTGGCCCGGGCGAACCAGGCTGAGCGCCCGGTCATCAGCAGGCCGAGCACGGTCATCAGAACGAGTGCGATGAGGATGCCGCTCGGGATCTCGGCGATCAGGTCGCCGGCGCGGGTCGAGAGGGTCGGCTCCCGCGACTCCTCCTTCGCATTCTCCGCCCTGGTCGCCACCGCCGCCGCTACGCGTGGAGGCAGCCGCCGGAGCCGGCGTGGCGGTGTCCGCGCCCTGGCCGCCGTCGGTCGGCTGACCGCCGCCGCCGGGGCCGTTCCCGCCTCCGCCTGAATCATCTCCGCCCGAGTCGCTGGACTCGGTACCGGTGCCGATCCCAGGTGAGCCGCCCGAGTCCGAGCCGGCCGGCGGATCGCTCCCCTGGGGAGTGTCGGCGGGCGGTTGGGTGTGCGGGCGGGTCGCTCGTTCCCGGGTCGCTCGTGGGAGGAGGGCTCGGACTCGTCGGCGGGGCTGGACGATCCGCCGAGCTGCACGCCGACGTCGGGCACCTCGACCTCGACTCCCGGCACCGGCACCGTCACCCCGGGAACCTCGACCTGGAGCCCGCCGAGGCCGACATTTGCCCCACCGACCCCGATGTCGGCTTGGGTGGGACTCACCAGTGCCAGAAATCCGGCGGCACAAGCCAGGAAGCCCAGCGTTCCTCTCATCGATCTCCCCGCGCGCATCAACGGCCCTATCGGTAACCACTCAAGAATCCTTTATCCGCCGATGGGCGGCTTGTGGCCGTTCGTCCGCGCTTTAGTCTCGGGCCACGATGGAAGCGACGTCAATACGCATCCACCCCGAGGGCGACACGGTCGAGGTCTCGGGGTGCGCAGATCTCAATTCGGCGGACGATCTCGATGCCGCGATCACCTCGCTGGCCGAGTCCCATCAGCCGCGTGCTCGTCGACCTCGACCGGGCGACCCTCGTCGACTCGAGGATCATCGCCGTGCTCGCCGCCTGGACCGGCCGGCTGCGTGCCCAGGGCGGCAGCCTCCCCATCATCTGCTCGAACCCGAACATCCACCGGATCTTCGAGCTGATGGGACTCGATCGGGAGTTCGAGTTCGTGCGCACCAGGACGGGGATCTGAGCGCAAGCTTCGTCCCCGGATCAAGGGTCTAGGCCAAACCACCGATACGGTCGGCGACGGCGCACGACGCGCCGCGGTGAGCCATGAGATCAGCGCGCGAAGAGACCAGGAAGGTCCTCCCGGAATCCGGATGGTTCCGCCGTGGCGGAACGATCGCGTTCCTGCTTGCCCCCCCGATGATCCTCGGAGCATGGGCCCTCTACGAGGCGACGAAGAGCACCGGCACCCTGATCGACGTGATCGTCCTCGGCGCGATCGTCGCGTGGCTGCTCATCTTCTACCGAGCGATCGCTGAAACCCGGCAAGGCCTCGCCGCCCGGCGAGCCAGCTCCCGGGTGCAGCGGTCAGTCCGGCGCGCGATGGAGCGGGGCGAGCTCGAGCTCTTCTACCAGCCGCAGATCGATCTGCGCACGGGGCGCCCCTACGGGGTCGAGGCGCTGCTGCGCTGGCGACGCGGGCGCGACCTGATCACCCCTGACCGCTTCCTCCCAGCGGTCGAGGACTCGGAGCTGATCGGCCCCCTCACGAACTGGGTGCTCGACCAGGCGATCGGCGAAGTCGCTCGATGGCAGCACGCCGGAACGCGGATCGGCGTCTCGGTCAACCTCTCCGCGGCGAACCTCCGGGATCAGAGCATCGCGGCGGAGGTCGAGCGGCTGCTCGAGCTCCACGACGTCTGCCCGAGCATGCTCACCCTCGAGGTGACCGAGACCACCGTGCTCGACGAGCCGGAGCGGGCGCGGGCCGTCCTCGATGCGATCAGCGCCCTCGGCGTCTCGATCGCGATCGACGACTTCGGGATCGGCCACTCCTCGCTCCTTCGCCTCAGCATCTTCCCCGTCGACGAGATCAAGATCGATCGCAGCTTCGTCTCGCAGCTTCCCGATGGCGGACGGGCCTTCGTCGAGGGCGTGATCCGCCTCGCCTCCGACCTCTCGATGCGCGTTGTCGCCGAAGGGGTCGAGTACGAGCGGAACCTCGACGAGCTGCAGGCGCTGGGCTGCGAGGCGGCCCAGGGTTACCTCTTCTCCCGGGCGATCCCGAGTGGGCACGTGATGCCGTGGTTCCACACCCACGACGAGACCGGCTGGGCACGTCACGAGTCGACGATCTCCATCCCCGCGGACAACGAGCACATCGCGGAGGTGCGCGAGCTCATCGAGCGCCGCGCGACCGCGGCCGGCATGACGGAGTCCGGTCTCTGGGACGTACGGACCGCCGCCACCGAGGGAGTCGCGAACGCGATCGAGCACGGCGTCATGGCCCCGGACGGCCTGATCCATGTGCGCGTGGCCGAGATCCGCGGCGAGCTCGTCGTCGAGATCATCGGCGGCGGGCGTGAGCCGGGATCCTCGGTCGCTCCGCGGAAGCACCCCGGCGGGCGCGGCATCACGATCATGAACCAGACGATGGACCTCGTCCGGCTCACTCACGGCCGTGACGGCAACGTGATCCGGATGACCAAGGCGCTGCCGCGTCGCACGGGCGTGGTGCACCCGCTCGATTCGACCATCGACCGATAATCTCCGCGGCCATGGGGATCGGGAGGCGAGGGGCATGGGCCTTGGGCGTTGGGTGCGTTACTGGCGTGCCTGGCGCTGCCGGCATCCGCGCAGGCGCGCGACGACGTCGTCACCTCCTTCGACGGCACCCCGATCGTCACCCACTTCTTCCCGGGGAAGGGCTCGACCGCGTCCTCCCCCGCCCCGACCGTCCTCGTCGGCCCCGGCTGGAGCATGACCGGCGCGACCCAGTCGCAGGGCGTGCAGGGGATCGGCGGGTTCTTCGGCGTGACCGCCATCGAGGTCTTCATCGATCACGGCTACAACGTCCTCACCTGGGACCCGCGCGGCTTCGGCGGCTCCGGCGGCACGGTGCAGGTCGACGACCCCGACTTCGAGGGCCGCGACGTCTCCTCCCTGATCGACCACGTCGCGAAGCAGCCGGAGGCGCTGCTCGACCGGGCCGGCGACCCGCGGCTCGGCATGGCAGGAGCCAGCTACGGCGGCGGGATCCAGCTCGTGGCCGCCGGGCTCGACCCGCGGATCGACGCGATCGCCCCGACCATCGCCTGGAACTCGCTGACCACGGCGCTGTTCCAGGACGACGCGCTCAAGCTCGGCTGGGGAACGGCGCTGATCGCCGCCGGGATCCAGGGCGCCGTGCTCGGCGGGCTCGGGAGCCCGGCCGGGCCGCAGACCGGCAATCTCGATCCGCTCTTCTACGGGACCGTGACGAACGGCGTCCTCACCGGCAAACCAACCGCCGAACAGAAGGCCTACTTCGCCGACAACGGCCCCGACTTCCTGATCCCGAAGGTGAAGGTGCCGACGCTGCTGATCCAGGGAACCGTCGACACCCTCTTCCCGCTCGACGAGGCCATCCGCAACTTCCGCGGGATCGACCGCAACAAGCAGAGCCCACGCCACGGCGTGGGAGTGCCGGTGAAGATGATCTTCTTCTGCGGCGGCCACGGGGTCTGCTTCACCGGCAACGGGCCGGCGGACTTCGTCGACGACCGCGTCGTCTCCTGGTTCGACCGCTACCTCCGCAAGGACAGGGCCGTCGACACCGGACCGCAGTTCCAGTGGGTCGCCGACGACGGCATCCTGCGCTCGAGCAGGCGCTTCCCCGGGAAGCGGGTCGGCAAGCTGCAGGCATCGGGATCGGGAACGCTCCCGCTCGTCCCGGGGGTTCCCAGCGGCGGCGGCGCGCTGATCTTCGCCACCCCCTCCCCAGTCGCGGTGAACGTCGAGGTGCCCGGTCCGAAGAAGGCGGCGAACGTCCTCGGCGCGCCGCGGCTGCGGCTGACGTACAAGGGCACCGCGGCCCCGGCGAGCACGTTCGCCTACGCCCAGATCGTCAATCCGCGGACGCAGCAGGTGCTCGGCAACATCACGACGCCGATCCCCCTGCAGCTCGACGGTGCCGAGCACTCGATCGCGCGCAAGCTCGAGTGGGTCGCCGGGCGGGCCAAGGCCGGACAGGGCTATCGCCTGCAGCTCACCCCGACGTCGACCGTCTACGACATCCAGCGCTCAGCCGGAGCGGTCGACTTCACCAGCATCGACTTCGAGGTCCCGCTGCGGAAGCCGATCCGCCGGGCCAAGGTCCACCGCTAAGCGGCGGGATCGACCTCGCGCAGGCGTCCGGTGTCGACGTCGTAGACGAACCCCCGGATCCGGTCCCGATGCGGGATGAACGGGGAGCTGCGTAGGCGAGCGATCGACTGCCGCACGTTCGCGTCGACGTCGGTGAACGACTCGATCGCGAACGAGGGCGCCATCCCCGTCGCCTCGCGCAGCTCCTCCCGGAAGCCGTCGTCGGTGACCTTCTCCATCCCGCAATCGGTGTGATGGATGAGAACGATCTCCCGCGTTCCCAGGCGCCGCTGAGAGATCGACAGCGAGCGAATCACGTCGTCGGTGATTACGCCGCCGGCGTTGCGCAGGATGTGCGCCTGACCATCGTCCAGCCCGAGCGCCGCGAAGACGTCCAAACGGGAGTCCATGCAGGCCACCACCGCGAGGTGAAGGCTGGGAGCCACGTCGAGGTGGCCCCGGTCGAAGGCTTCGGCGAAGCCCTCGTTGTTGGCGAGCAGGTCGGCTCGTGACGCCGTCTTCGGTCTTGTCTCCGTCATTCATATGGCCGCGGATCCTAGCCCTGGAGAGCGCGGGATCCCGAACGAGGTCGACGGTTAGGCTGCGTCCATGGATTTCTCACTCGGTTCGCGGCTCGAGGAGCTGCTCGGTCAGGTCAGGTCCTTCATGGACGAGCACGTCTACCCGGTCGAGGCCGAGGCGATGAAGGCGCTCGACGACGAGGTCAAGCCGGGGGTCGCCTACCCGGAGATCATCGTCGGCATCCGTGAGAAGGCCCGCGAGCAGGGCCTCTGGAACATGTTCATGCCCGGCGAGGAGCACGGGACCGGTCTGACCAACTGGGAGTACGGCCTCCTCTGCGAGGAGATGGGCCGCAGCCCGGTCGTCGCGCCGATGGCGTTCAACTGCGCCGCCCCCGACACCGGCAACAGCGAGATCCTCGCCGACCACGGCACCGACGAGCAGAAGCGGCAGTGGCTCGAGCCGCTGCTCAACGGCGACATCCGCTCGTGCTTCTCGATGACCGAGCCCGAGGTCGCGGGATCGGATCCGACGACGCTGCAGGCCCGCGCCGAGCTCGACGAGTCGACCGGCGAGTGGGTCATCAACGGCCACAAGTGGTTCACCTCGGGCGCCGTCGGCGCATCGCTTGCGATCGCGATGGTCGTCACCGATCCCGACGCCCACCCCTACGCCCGCGCGAGCATGATCTGCGTCCCCGTCGACAACCCGGGCTTCGATCTGGTCCGCCCCATCTCGGTGATGGGCCACGACAAGGGACCCGGCCACTGCGAGATCCGCTACGAGGACTGCCGCGTCCCCGAGGCCAACCTGCTCGGGCCCCGCGGCGCCGGCTTCGTGATCGCCCAGGACCGTCTCGGCCCGGGCCGCATCCACCACTGCATGCGCGCGATCGGCACGTGCGAGCGGGCGATCGACCTGATGTGCCAGCGCGCCAACGAGCGCGAGGCGTTCGGCGGCAAGCTCGCCGACAAGCAGTTCATCCAGGACTTCGTCGCCAAGAGCCGGATGGAGACCGAGCAGGCTCGCCTCCTCACCCTGAAGGCCGCCTGGCTGATGGACACCGCCGGCAAGCGCGAGGCGCGCCGCGAGATCTCGATGATCAAGGTCATCGCCGCCAACGTCGTCATGGACGTGCTCGACCGCGCGATCCAGACCCACGGTTCGCTCGGGATGTCCGACGACACCCCGCTGGCCGCGATGTGGCGCTACAGCCGGATGCTGAAGGTCGCCGACGGCCCCGACGAGGTCCACAAGATGGTCATCGCCCGCCGCGAGCTCAACCGCTTCTCGAAGCGGGACGACGGATCCGGCAACGGCTCGGCGCCCGAGGCGGCCGCGGGGGCGCAGGCGCAGGCCACGCGCTAGGCGCACTCGGACGAGCCGGGCCCGAAGTCGGGCGCCGGGCTGCGGCAGCGACCTGCGCGGCAAGCATCCTCGCCGCTGTTCCTCGTCGCTGTCGATCTGCATTCGTCAGCGCCTCGCATCGCCCGGCGCCGGCCAGCGGCCCGCTACGCCTCGCCGAGGGAGGCGGGACCGACTGCTCCACAGCCGCCGCACGCCATGCTCGACATCGCCGACTCGCGGCATCAAGCAGCGCGCGAGCGTCGGCGACGAGTGATCATCGCGCCGGGCACTACGCGCCGTCGGCACCAGCCCTGCGAACGGCCTCGCGACGGTGAGGTCCACGGCACAGACGGGCAACCGACGTCCGCTGATCCAGACGTGAGCATGGTCGATCGCTCTGGGCTCAACGGCAGCGGTCGCGGACGGTGCGGACCGACGATCAACGACAGCGGCACCGGGCTCGCGGTGCTCGCCAGCAGCACGACTCGGCTGATCGCAGCGCGTCGAGCGTCCACTCGACCGCCGCCGCGTGCGCCTCCGGTCATCGTCGATCGCTCCGCGACAGCATCTGCGATCGAGACAGGCGATGACGACCGGGATCTCGACAGCCGCGGCGGAGGCACATTCGACCTCAGCTGCGGAACGTCACCGCGATCGCCACGGCGCGACCAGGACGGGCTGACGTCGACCACTCGGCGTCGAGCACGCGACCTTGTCGGTGCGACGCTCGCGGCGTCATCGCGAACGTGATCGCGGCCTCGGCAGCCGACTGCTCGACGTCTACGGCCAACAATCTGCCGGGGGACGCGACTGACGGTGACCTGCAGCAGCTCGAACTACGATCTCGACCGCGCCGACCGGGCCCGGCACGCGAGCGTCGCTCCCGCCGGCACCGGGACCAACCAGACCGCCGAGCCCCTCTTCGTCAACGCCGCGGCGGCCGACTTCCATCAGGCCGCCGGCTCCCCGACGATCGACGCCGGGCCCGCCGACGCGACACCGGCGACGACCGACGTCGACGGCAGGCTCGCGGCCTCCAGGGCGCGGCGATCGACATCGGCGCCGACGAGTTCCGTTGCCGCCGCCCCGCCCCCCGCCGACACCACCCCGCCGGAGACGACCATCGACAAGGGCCCGAAGAAGAAGACGAAGTCGAAGAAGGCGACGTTCACCTTCAGCTCGAGCGAGGCCGGATCGACCTTCACCTGCACGGTCGACAAGAAGCCCGCGACGCCCTGCACCTCGCCGCTGAAGCTGAAGAGGCTGAAGAAGGGCAAGCACAAGCTTACCGTCTTCGCCACCGATGCGGCGGGCAACGCCGACGCGACCCCGGCCGACTACAAGTGGAAGGTCAAGAAGAAGCCGAAGCGCTGAGGAGCGCGGCGGCGGCCCTCGCCACCGCTCAAGGTTCCGCCGGCAGCGTCGATGGACTGCCGTGTCTGCAGGTCGGCGTCCGCTTCTCACCCTGATCCTCCTCGGCTGCCTGCTTGGTGCCGGCGACCGCGGCTGACGCCGCAGACCGCTACGCGTCGGTCACCGGTTCCGGCACCGGGTGCACGTCCTCCTCGCCCTGCTCCCTGAGCGAAGCCCTCTCCGGCTCAGCCGACGGCGACGACATCTCGGTCGCCCCCGGGACCTACGCCCTCGGCGCAGGAGGCCTGGCGGCTGCCCGCAACAACCTGACGCTGCACGGCCCGGCGGGCGGGCCGAAGCCCTCCATCACCTCGAGCGGCAGCAGCGCGCTGTACCTGCTCGGCGACGGCAACGTCGTTCGCGACCTCGCGATGACCCACACTGGAGGCGGTGCTCGGTGGCGATGGCCCTCGTCGGCGCCACTACGGCCGAACGGGTCGAGGTCGTCAGCTCGGTCAACAGCGGCATCGCCTGCGGGATCTTCTTCGGAGCGGTGCTTCGTGACAGCACCTGCGTCTCCACCGGGAGCAGCAGCGCGGCCGTCGCCAACCAGTCGTCGACGCCGGCGAGCACCGCCTATGCCCGCAACGTGACCGCGATCGCCACGGGCGCCGGCTCGACCGGGCTGAACGCCACCGCTTCCTCGACCGCACCCGTCGCGATCGACGCTCGCAACGTCATCGCGCGAGGTGGGCTCGACGATGTCTCGGCGATGTCGAGCTCCAGCGGATCGGCGACCGTGACTCTCACCACGTCAGCCTTCAACGGAACCTTCGCGACGAGCAACGCGAGCGTCACATCCAACAGCGCCAACGGCAACGTCAGCGCCGCTCCCCTCTTCGTCGACGGACCCTCGGGCAACTACCGTCAGCTCGCGGCCTCCCCGACCGTGAACGCGGGATCCACCGACGCGAGGACCGGCATCCACCGATTTCGAGGGCGACGCGCGACCCCAGGGCTCAGCGATGGACATCGGCGCCGACGAGCTGCCGGAGGCCGCGACGCCACCCGTCGACCTCGACGCTCCCCAGACCTCGATCCTCTCCGGCCCGCCGAGGAAGACGCGCTCGAAGCGCGCGCGGATCGACTTCACCTCGAGCGAGACCGGGTCGACCTTCGAGTGCGCCCTGGACGGCAAGGCCTTCAGCCGCTGCATCCCTCCGGTCCTCCTGCGCAGGCTGAAGCCGCGGCGTCACGTCTACGAGGTCCGCGCGATCGACGCGGCGGGCAACGTCGACCTCTCCCCCGCCCGCATCTCCTGGAAGGTCAAGAAGCGGAAGCGGCGCTGAGGCTCAGCCGAGCCGCTCGACCGCGGCGTCGGCGGCCTCGGCGAGCTTCCCGACGTTCTTGCCGAACTCCTCGAAGCCCGCCTCGGGCTTGCCGTACTGGCCCTTCGTGTAGCGGGCGTAGACGCCCTCGAGGATGATCGCCAGCTTCCAGTAGCCGAGGGCGACGAAGAAGTCGATCTCGCTCAGGTCGCGGCCGGAGCGCTCCGCGTAGCGGGCGCGGACCTCGTCGCGGCTCGGGAAGCCCGGCGCCATCGTCGCCGGCTCGAACAGCGGCAGCAGGGTGTCGCCCTCCTCGCCCCAGTAGACGAGCAGCAGGCCGACGTCGGCGAGCGGGTCGCCGAGCGTGCAGAGCTCCCAGTCGACGACCGCGGCGACCTCGCCGGCGTCGTCGAGGATCATGTTGTCGAGGCGGTAGTCGCCGTGGACGATCGCCGCCGGGCCCTGCTCGGGGATCGCGCGCGGAGAGCTTGTCGTGGACCGTCGTCGACGAGCGGGATCTCGCGGGTCTTCGACCCCTCCCACTGGCCCTGCCAGCGCCGGAGCTGGCGCGCGACGTAGTCCTCCTTCTTGCCGAGCTCGCCGAGGCCGACCGCGTCGGGGTCGACGGCGTGGATCGCGACCAGGGTGTCGACGACGCGCTCGCCGATCGCCGCTGCGGTCGGCCTCGTCGGGGAAGGTCTCGGCGTCGGCGCGCTGGCGCAGGATCGGGCCCGTCGACGAACTCCATGACGTAGAAGGGCGCGCCGTTGACGTCCTCGTCGGTGCAGTAGCCGGCGATCGGGGCGACCGGGACGTCGGTCGGGGCGAGCGCCGACACGACGCGGTGCTCGCGGCCCATGTCGTGGGCGGAGCCGAGCGCCTTGCCCATCGGCGGCCGGCGCAGCGCCCAGCGTTGCCGGCCGAGTCGCTGACCGCGTAGGTCAGGTTGGAGCGCCCGCCGGCGATCCGCTCGAACTCGAAGGGCCCGGCGCGCCGTCGACGTTCGCCTCGATCCAGGCGCCGACGCGCGCGGCATCGATGCCCTCGGGGCCGTCGGTCTGCGGTCTCCTCGCTCATCGACGCGAGAGCCTATTCGCCGGGCGCTGATATGAACGCGTCATGACCGAGAGCGGGATCCGCGGGCTGCTCGTCGATTTCGGCGGCGTGCTCACGACCAACATCTGGAAGAGCTTCGACGCGTTCTGCGAGAGCGAGGGCCTCGAGAAGGGGACCGTCCTCGAGCTGTTCCGCGGCGACGGCGAGGCGCTGGCCCTGCTGCGCGGGCTGGAGCGGGGCGCGGTCTCCGACCACGGTCTTCGAGAGCGACTTCGGCGAGCTGCTCGGCGTCGACCCGCCGGGGCTGATCGAGCGGCTCTTCGCCGGCCTCGAGCCCGAGGAGCCGATGATCGCCGCCGTGGAGCGCGGCCCGGGCCGCCGGCATCAAGACCGGGCTGATCTCCAACTCCTGGGGAACCGGGATCTACGAGCGCGCGCCGATGCAGATCTTCGACGCGACGGTGATCTCCGGCGACGTCGGCCTCCACAAGCCCCAGCCCGAGATCTACCAGCTCGGCGCCGAGCGGCTCGGGGTCGCCGCCGGCGGACTGCGTCTTCGTCGACGACCTGCGCGAGAACATCGCCGGGGCCGAGGCGGTCGGCATGACGGGCGATCCTCCACCGCGACCCGGCGGAGACGATCGCCGAGCTCGAGCGGATCCTCGGCGTCAAGCTGAGCTAGCGACTCGGGCGCCACCAGGTCAGCAGGTGCGCTGCTTGTCCTTGCCCGGGCCGCCCTTGCACTTGTCCTTGCCGGCGCCGCCGATCAGGGAATCCGCGCCGCCGCCCCCGACTCAGCTTGTCTCTGGCCGCTCCGCCCAGCAACTGATCGCGGCCGGCCCCACCCTTCAGCGTGTCCTTGCCGTCGCCGCCGCAGATGAGGTCGTTGCCACCGCCGCCGCGAACGATGTCCTTGCCGCCGAGCGCAGCGATCACGTCATCGCCGGGGGTCCCGACGAGCTTGTCGGCTCCATCGGTCCCGACGATGCTCGCCGTGCCGACACCGCAGCTCGTCGGCGTCGGTTCGCCTCCCCCGCCCGGCGGCGGCGGCGATGGTGGTACCTGCAGCTCGAAGGCGCCGATGTCCGCGCCATCAGCGACGTTCGGGATCCCAGGGAAGTCGGAGGGACGCGGCAGGCCGCGCTGATCGTCGGTGGCGGCACTGAGGACCCGCCCCGCATCGATGGCGGGGCTGCCCTGACGGGAATCGCCAGCGTCTCGGTCGGGCCGCCGTTGTCGGCGAGCGCACCGAGCTGCGGCTCGATGCCCGGCTTGTCGCCCGTCGCGCTCAGCCCGCAGCTCCCGTCGTCGGAGAGGTTGTATCCCGCCGAGGTGATTGGGACGTTCGCGGCGCAGTTCGCGGCGGTTCCCGACGGGAGCTGAATCGGGTCAGCGACGATCGAGCTGCCGAGGGTCACCGCGCCGCCGCTGACGAAGATGTTCGCGGGGGATTGGGGCCCGCGTTCCCGGCGATCGTGCTGCCGGTGATCGACGTCGTCGGGCCCGCGGCGAAGATGCCCGGGCCCAGGTCGAAGCTGGTCGTGCCGAGCATCCGGTTGTCGGTGATCGTCGAGCGGTCGACGACCAGAGTGCCGCTCGATGTAGATCCCGGCGCCCCTGTAGTTCGGATTCACCGTGTTGTCAGCGACGAGGCTTCGCCGGACGGTCAGCGAGGCGCCGACGTCGTTGCTGAGCCCCCGCCGCCGTTCGAGTTGTTGTCGAGGACCGCGACGCGATCGACCACCAGCGTGCCGGCGTTGCGGATGCCGCCACCGGCGCCCCCGCTCGTGGCGCCCCCGGTGATCGTCAGGCCCTCGACGGGCGTGTCGGCCCCGGTGAGGTTGGTGAGGATCCCGAAGTTCCCGGTGCTGCGGCGGAGCGCCCAGGACGTCAGCGCCCGGGCCGGTGATCGTCAGCTTCCCCTGCGTCGCGGCGGAGATGACCGCCGGGAACGGCGCCCCGATGGCGCTGATGAAGCCCGTGACCGTGAAGGTGATCGTGTCGTCGCGCACCCCGCCGGTGTTGGCCGCCGTCACCGCCTCGCGGAAGGTGCACTCGGCCGCGTCGCAGACGCCGGTGCCGGGGTCGTTGACGGTGTTGACGACGAACTCGGTGGCGGCGGCGGGGACGGCGAGGAGCAGTAGGGCCGCCAAGCAAGCGGTCCCGATCACAGCTGCGCGCCTCATGGAAACCTCCCGGCGATCCCGCGTGGGACGCCGCTCACACGTTCGTTCTTGTGGTCCTTCGACCAGCGCTGGATCTCGGCCCGGTGCCAGCAGAGCACCTTGAGGCCGGCGACCGGGGCGGGGAAGTCCTCGCGACGGCTCCAGCTCAGCATCTGCCTGCTGGTCGTCCCGCATGCGCGAGCGGCCTCACCGAGGCCGATGAGCTCGAGGCTGTCGGGACGTGTCAGGGGGCCTTCACTCCCCTAAGCCTACGCGGCACCGCCTAAAGGAGCCCGACCTCCCGTCAGAGGATTTTTTCCTCGATGACGGTTCGAGTTGCGGGTCGCGCCAGCTTCCCGCCGCCTGCTCGATCCGGATCCCGACCTCGCCCCCGGCGATCTCCAGAGTCCCGATCTGGTTGCGGAAGCGCGGCCGCGTCGTGATCCGCGTGCCGAGGCGCCGCGGGCGGACGTTCGCGGCGGCCGCGAGCATCCGGCCGATGCTCGCCGCGAGCCAGGTGTGGCCGAAGGCGAGCACCAGCCGCTCGCTCAGCTGCAGCTCCTTGCGCAGACCCGAGCAGACCGCGTGCCAGACCTCGGTGTGGCACCGTGCGCCTCCGTCGGCAGCGCGACGTCGGTGAGGAAGCAGTGGTGGACGTCGCCGCCCATCATCACGATCGTCTCGGGGGCTCCCCGCACTTGCCCATGGCGACGTCGATCACGAGCTGCTCGAGCTCCCGGTAGGACTTCTGGAAGCACGCCCAGTGATCGAGGTTGGCCCTGATCCGGACCTTCTCCCCGAGCGGCGAGAAGCGCTTGCCCCAAGCACCGTCCGTGACCGCCTCCGACCAGGCCTCGATGTCGTGCATCCCGTCGGGGAGCAGGAACGGCAGGGAGCTTCCCAGGATCAGATGCTTGTGGCCGCTGTCGGCCCGCTCCTTCACCCAGTCCCACTCGTCGACGCTCATGATCCGGCGCTCGCCGTCCTTGAGCTGACGGCCGGCGCGCGAGTCGAGCACGACGAGCCGGGCCGGGCCCATGTCGCTGCAGAAGCTGAATCGCGAGTGCGAGTCCTGGCTCTCGGCGTTGCGAGCGAGCTTCTCGCACGATCTCGCTGCCGTCCTCGATCTCCTGCAGCTGCTGGAAGCACTCGTCCTCGCCGAGCTCCCGCGGCGAGAGGTTCCCGAGGTGCTGGTAGACGTAGTAGGCCATCAGCCCGCCGATGATGCGCGTCTCGTACCAGTCGGTGTCGCGGTGCTCCTCGAGCCACGCCTCGGAGGTGTTCCACTTGTCGTTGATCTCGTGGTCGTCGAAGATCATCGACGTCGGCATCGTCGAGAGCATCCAGCGGACGACCGGGTAGGTCCAGACGTCGCGGTAGCCGACCGTGTACTCCTCGAAGTCCTCGAGCACGTCGACCGGCCCGTCGGCGTGGACCTCACGGCCCTCGACCTGCTCGCGCACGTTCTTCGGCGGCTGGTCGGCGTAGAGCTGGTCGCCGAGCATGACCATCGCGTTCGGCCAGAGCTTCTTGGGCTGGCGCAGCATCCGCAGCGCGAAGGTGTGGAGCGCGTCGATCCCCCGCCCCTTCTTGTTCCACCAGCGCTGGGTGGTGTGCGGCCAGTGATGCGGAGCCGAGCAGCGGCACGAGCCGAAGAGCAGCTTGAAGTCCTCGTCCTTGGCGATCGTCCGGATCCGCGGGTTCGGGAACTCGTAGCCCTCGGGCGGCCACACGCGGGATTCCTCCACGCAGACCTCGTACTCGTGCGGCACGCCCGGCTCGAGGCCCTCGATCGCGACCAGTGCGAAGTGGTGGTCCTTGACCGTGAACGTCTTCGCCTTCGTGTCGAGCACCTGAACCTCGCAGGGCTCGTCCATCTCCATCCAGACCGTGGCTTCGGTCTCACCGATGAATCTGAGCATGGGGCCGACGAGAACTTCAGGCATGGCGTCGGAACCTACCCGGAGCAGACCGAGTCGACACCCAGTAGGCCGTCGAAGCTCAGACGTGCGTCCACCCGGATCACCTGCGGCTCGGGCGGGACGGCCCGGCCGCCCGACGGGCTGACCTTGAGGCGCGTCTGCCCCGCGTCCGCGCGACGGATGCAGGCATCCCCCTCCGTCACCTCGAAGTAGGGCGTGTAGCTCATCCTCAGCAGGTAGTCGCCGGCCCCTGGGACCACGACCGTGAAGCCGTCCGGGCCGAGCTCGGTCACCGAGGCGCCCTTCGACGCCAGCAGGTCGCCGGCGGGCTGGCTGCCGTCACCGCGGACCGACGGCAGCACCTCCCAGAGGCGCCAGTCATCGTTCGTCCAGATCTCGCGCAGGAACGGCAGGTCGTCCTCGCGCAGCAGCTCGCCCTCGAGCTTGGAGATGTAGTCGAGCTTCGCGCTGGGAAGGGCGACGTAGGAGACGCCGTGGTCGACCAGCCAGTGACGGTAGATCTCAGGCGTGAGCGGGCCGTCGCGGAAGTCGCCGATGTCGCCTGACTCGAGCTGCCGCAGCCACCCGCGGGCGAGCGGGAAGCGCTCGGCGAGGTAGACGGCCTCCCAGCGTTCCTGCGTTGCGGGCACCTGGATGCGGACCGGATCGCTGCCGACGCGCGCGTCGAGCTCGTCGATCAGCGGCTCGTAGAAGGCGGCCTCGGTCGACGGGTCCCCCTGGCCCCTGACGAAGTCGCCGACGGGCGCCGCGATCTGCCAGTAGAGCAGCGGCAGCGCGACGAGGGCGAGCAGCTTCGGCCGCCGGTCGTAGAGCGCGAGGGCGGCTACGCGGGCCCAGGAGCATGGCTCCCAGCCGAGGCGCGTTGCTGCCGATCGGCGTGTGCGACGAAGAAGACGCCGATCAGGAGCACCGTGTAGAGCGCGATCCCGATCCGCAGCGCCCGGAGCTCCGAGGGGATGACCACCACGGCGATCCCGCACGCCACCGCAACCCACCAGAAGCTCGAGAGCCCGAACGGCTGGACGCCTCCAACCGGGAAGGCGACGATCACCGCGAGGGTGGCGATCGAGGCGCCGATCCCGAGCGCGAGGCCCTCGCGGAACCGGCCGGAGAGAACGAGGGCGGCGCCGGTCAGCGCGAGGAAGAGGCCCGCCACCGGGCTCGCGAGCGCTGAGCCCGCGGCCGCGAGGGCCGCCAACGGGCGGCCGGTGCACCAGCAGGAGCGCGCTCATCGCCAACGCGAACCCGAGCAGGAACGTGATCCGGCCCGTGTAGAGGAGCGCCCCGGCGCCGAAGGCGAACCAGATGCTCGAGATGTCGGCGCCGCGGCCGCCGATCTCGCGCCGCACGAGCGTCGCGTAGGCGACCGCCATCACGACGGCCGAGATCGCACCGACGAGCGGCGGCCCGAGCAGCGCGCCGAGCGGCGGGTACAGCAGGCTGTAGCCGGGGACGAGGTGGCCGGAGTACCAGTCGGCGTTCCAGAGCACCCAGCCGTGGTCGGCCCAGAGGTCGGCGCGGAAGGTCTGCGCTGCGAGGTCGGTGCTGGGCGGCTCCCAGATGACGTACGGGAGCGCGATCAGCGCCGCAAGAAGCCCGCAGGCGCCGACGACGCCTACGGGAGGGAGCCGTCGCGGGCTCGCCTCGAGCTCAGCCCTTGGCGTACTCGAGGCGGATCTGCTTGCCCTTGAGCTTGGTCCCATCGAGACGGTCGAGTGCTTGTGCGGCGTGTTCCCCATCGAGGTCGACGAACGTGAAGCGCTCGAGCACCCGGATGTCGTGGATCGAGGCCTCGGGGACCACGGCGCCCTCGGTCAGAGCCCAGAGGATGTCCTCGTCCTCGATCCCGCTGCGTGAACCGCGGTTGATGAAGAGCTTGACGTGCCCCTCCGGCGTCTCGGCGGGCTCGCCGTCGTCGGACTCGTCGCGATCGAAGACGTCCTCCTCGGGCGGAGCGTCCTCGGGCTCCACCTCGGGGACCTCGTCGACGTCGACCTCGGCGTCGTCGTCCGGCTCGCCCTCGGCGTCGATGGCCGCCTCGGCGGCTGCCTCGACGGCCTCCACCTCGACCTTCTCCTCCTCGGCGGACTCGGTCTCCTCGTCGCGCTCGCGACGGGAGCGACGGTGCCGGCGCTTCGGGCGCGGCGCGTGCTCGAGGCGATCCTCGGGTGCCTCCCACTCGCCGATGTCGACCTTGATCTCGCGCTGGAAGCGGGCGAAGTCGTCCTTCTCCTTCGGCGTCACGAACGTGATCGCGCGGCCGGTGCGGCCGACGCGGCCGGTGCGGCCGATGCGGTGGACGTAGATCTCGCTGTTGTTCGGCAGGTCGAAGTTGATGACGTGCGTGACGTGAGCGATGTCGAGCCCGCGAGCGGCGACGTCGGTGGCGACCAGCAGCGGGGACTTGTGCTCCTTGAACGAGATCATCACGCCGTCGCGCTGGCCCTGGCTCATGTCGCCGTGGAGCGCCTTCGCCTGCAGCCCGCGGTCGCGCAGGGTGCGGTCGAGGCGCGCCGTGCCGATCTTGGTCCGGCAGAAGACGATGGCCTGCTCCGGCTCCTCGGCCTTGAGCACCTCGATCAGCCGGTCGGTCTTGTCCTTGGCGTCGACCTCGACGTAGGCCTGCTCGATCTTGTCGACCGTGAGCTTCTTCGGCGTGATCGAGATCGTGATCGGGTCGTACATGTAGGTCTCGGCGAGCCGCGCGATCGGCGGCGGCATCGTGGCGCTGAAGAGCATCGTCTGGCGGCCGTTGGGGCACATCCGGAGGATCCGCTCGACGTCCTCGATGAACCCGAGGTCGAGCATCTCGTCGGCCTCGTCGAGGACGACGTAGCGGGTGCCGGTGAGCACCAGCGCGCCGCGGGAGATCAGATCCTTCATGCGGCCGACGGTGGCGACGACGACGTGGGCGTTCGAGCGCACGCGGGCGGCCTGGTCCCGCACCGAGGTGCCGCCGAAGACGGCGACGACGTTGATGTCGAGATGCTCGGCGTAGGAGCGGAGCGCCTGCGTCACCTGGATGCAGAGCTCGCGCGTCGGCGTCAGCACGATCGCCTGCGTCTCGTTGCTGGTGGGATCGAGGTACTGCATCAGCGGCAGGCCGAAGGCAGCGGTCTTGCCGGTGCCCGTCTGGGCCTGGCCGATCATGTCGGCGCCGCCGAGGAGCGTCGGGATCGCCTGCTCCTGGATGGGTGAGGGCTCCTCGTAGCCGAGCTCGTCGAGCGCGGTGAGGATGTCTTCCTTGAGACCAAGGTCGCGGAACGTAGTCAAGTTTTTTTCACTCTCTGTGGGCCGGACCGCGCTGGCCCGGAGCTTGCTTCTGTCAGGTGCTCGGATCGAGTAGGAGCTTGCCGTGCGTGCGCCGCTCCGCCAGTTCGGTCTGGAGCTGGGCGACATCGCTCATCGGGTGGACACCGCCGATGACGACCTCGAGCTCACCGGAGGCTACAGCGCTGAGCAACTCGGAGATTCCCGCGCTCAGCAGGTCGGGCCGGGCGAGCAGGTGGGGGATCCAGAAACCGACGACCGCGCGAGAGCTCCGCATGAGCCGCGACGTCCGGACCTCGTTCGGCTCGCTCGAGGCGATCCCGAAGGCGACCATCCGCCCGAACGGGGCGAGGGTCTCCATCTGCGCCTCGAAAGCCTCGCCGCCTGACATCTGCAGGATCACGTCGACCTGGCTCGCCGTCATTCGCCTCGAGGATGGCCCGGGTCATCGCCTCGGGCTCGGCGCGGGAGTCGGCGGTCGCGTCGGCGCCGAGCCGCGTGCGCGATCTCGCGCTTCTCCTCCGAGGAGGCCAGCGCGATGACGCGCGCCCCCATGCGGTGGGCGAGCTGGACGCAGAGGGAGCCGGTGCCTCCGGCCGCTCCCTCGACGACCACGGTCTCCCCCGCTTCGAGCTTGGCCGAGACCCGCAGGAGCCCCCATGCGGTGAGCCCCTGGATGAGGATCCCGGCGGCCTGGTCGTCGTCGACGTCGTCGGGGATCGGGACGAGCGCCTCCTCGGGGACGGCCACGCGCTCGGCGTAGCCGCCGGCGCCGCTCGGCAGGATCGCGGCGACGCGCCGGCCGTCGGCGGTGCGGCCGCTGATCTCGTTCCCCGGGATCAGCGGCAGCGCTTCCTCGGCGGACTTCTGCAGGTAGACGTTGTGGCGCTTGTGCGTGTCGGCGAAGTTCATGCCGGCGCGGGCGATCTCCACGAGCACCTCGCCCGGCCCGGGCTCCGGGTCGGGAAGCTCGACCTGCTCGAGGACCTCGGGTCCGCCGAACTCGCGGATCTGCACTGCACGCATGGCCGGAAGGCTATGGAAGCCCGGGTACACGGGTGTCTGTGCCACCATGCCGCGCTCATGTCTCTGACCGTTGTGGGATCCATCGCATTCGACGCCGTACGCACGCCGTTCGGCGACCGCGAGCGACAGCTGGGCGGCTCCGCCGTGCACTTCGCGCTCGCGGCCAGCTACTTCACCGACGTCCGCATGGTCGGGCCGGTCGGCGACGACTTCGGCGACGAGGAGATCGCGATCCTCACCGACCGCGGCATCGAGACCGCCGACATCGAGCGCGTCGCCGGCGAGAAGACGTTCTTCTGGCGCGGCCACTACGAGCACGACATGAACGTCGCCCACACCGACGACACGCAGCTCAACGTCTTCGCCGACTTCAAGCCGAAGATCTCACCGGAGGCCGCCGCCTCCGAGGTCCTCTTCCTGGGGAACATCCAGCCGGACCTGCAGAAGCAGGTGCGTGCCGAGGCGAGCGGGGCCAAGTTCGCCGCGCTGGACTCGATGAACCTCTGGATCGACATCGCCCGCGACTCCCTGATCGGCGCGATCGGCGAGGTCGATTGCGTCCTCCTCAACGACGCCGAGATCCGCATGCTCACCGACGAGTCGAACCTCACCATCGCCGCCCGCAAGCTGATGGAGATGGGTCCGCGGATCGTCGTCGCCAAGCGCGGCGAGTACGGCGCGGCCCTCTTCACCGGCGAGGGCAACTTCGCGGTCCCGGCGCTGCTGCTCGACGACGTCACCGACCCGACCGGCGCCGGCGACAGCTTCGCCGGCGGCTTCCTCGGCCACCTCGACTCGCTCGGCCACTACGCCCCCGACCTCGCCGACCTCCGCAAGGCGATGGTCTACGGCTCCACGATGGCGTCGTTCAACGTCGAGGACTTCGGCACGGAGCGCGTCCGCCGCCTCGAGCGCGACGAGATCGACGCCCGCCTGGACGACTTCCGCGCGCTGACCCACTTCGAGTAGGGGCAGCGGGGAGTCTCAAGCCGGTATCTCGGCTTCAGGTTCCCTGCTTCGCCTTCAGCGTTGCCTCTCGATCAGGACCTCGGCGACTTCGGCTGCCACATCGTCTTCGCGCTTCATGTCGCGGAGCCGAATAACGGCGCGTGAGCACGCCGGCTCTGCCGGTGACCAGGTCGCGAGCGTTGTCCCTGTCGCGTTGCTCACCGATGTGGTCTCCGCCGTCAGCTTCGACCGCGAATCGTTCGCGCGGCCAGTAGAAGTCGACCTCGTAGTCACCGAAGGGGCAGTTGATCAGCGGCATCGGCAGCGAGTGCTCTGAGCAGACGTTCGCAAGCAGATCCTCGAGCCAGCTTCGTACGACGCTGAGAGGGATGGTCGAGCCGGCGAGAAGCTCGCGGATCCGGTCGGCGCCGCGATGCCGCGGATTCGTCCGCAGCAGGTCGCGAACTCGGCGGACGTCGAGCCGATCGTGGCTACGCGCCCGCTCGAATGCTCGCTTCGCCGGCTTCGGCGACAGGGTCGAGGCGACGTCCCAGACGGTTCGGGTCTGGCTGGTGACCGGGATGCCGTACCGCGTGTCGACATCTCTCGCCGGTAGATCGAGGGGTCGATGCACGATCACTCCAGCCACCTTCCTGCGGCGGCGATCGGGCACCGATACATGTATCCCCACCTCCATATTCCTGTCGATGAGCCAGTGGAGCTGAGCCGCCGAGCCGTGGCTGAGGACAGCCCCGGGGCCGCACGCCCGAACCGCAGCCAGCCATCTGCCCTCGAGCTTCAGCATCGGGAGAGGCACGAGTGAGTAGACCCCGCGGTGGATTCGATGCAGCCGACCGGTCCGGACCCAATCGGTGATGGTCGAGGGTGGCATTCCGAGGGCCCGTAGATCGTCGTGATCGACGATTGCGTGCTGCTGCGATGCCAGTTGCGCGACCGCGAGAGCTAGCGGGGAGTCCTGAGGCCAACATCTCGGCTTAAGACACCCCGCTGCACCCAGCCGCGCCCCCATTCACGCCCCGGATACGGGTGAACGCGCCTCATTGCGATAATGCCCCTGGACTTCAGGAGCGATCAGAGGAGTAGGTATGGCGACCGAGGAGACGACGCAGCAGGGGAACGGCGCTGGGAGCGGCTCCGACACGCTCTCCATCACCGACAACCGGACGGGCAAGACCTACGAGGTCGACATCACCGACGAGACGGTCAAGGCGATGGATCTGCGCCAGATCAAGGTGAACGAGGACGACTTCGGGATGATGACCTACGACCCCGCGTACACGAACACGGCGTCGTGCCGCTCGTCGATCACCTACATCGACGGCGAGGCGGGGATCCTCCAGCACCGCGGCTACCCGATCGAGGACCTCTGCGAGAAGTCCTCCTACCTCGAGGTCGCCTACCTCCTCGTCTTCGGGGAGCTGCCGACCGCCGCGCAGCTCGACCGCTGGGTCTACGACGTCACCCACCACACCTTCGTCCACGAGGACATGAAGTCGTTCTTCCAGGGCTTCCGCCACGACGCGCATCCGATGGGGATCCTGCTCGCGGGCGTCGGCGCGATGTCGACCTTCTACCCGCACGCCAAGGACATCGACGACGACGAGGAGCGCTACATGGCGGCGATCAGGCTGATCGCCAAGATGCCGACGCTCGCCGCGTTCGCCTACCGGCACAGCCTCGGGCTGCCCTACATCTACCCGGACAACGACCTCGATTACGCGGGGAACTTCCTCGGGATGATGCGGAAGATGACCGAGACCAAGTACGAGCCCGATCCGCGGCTCGCGAAGGCTCTCGACGTCCTCTTCATCCTCCACGCCGACCACGAGCAGAACTGCTCGACGGCAGCCGTCCGCGCGGTCGGCTCCTCGCAGGTCGACCCGTACTCGGCGGTCGCCGCCGGCGTCGCCGCCCTCTACGGCCCGCTCCACGGCGGCGCCAACGAGGCGGTGCTGCGGATGCTGCGCCGGATCGAGAGCGTCGACAACATCCCGGGCTTCCTCGAGGGAGTGAAGAACGGCGACGAGAAGCTGATGGGCTTCGGCCACCGGGTCTACAAGAACTACGACCCGCGCGCCCGGATCATCAAGAAGCACGTCGACGAGGTGCTCGAGATCACCGGGGACAACCCGCTGCTCGACATCGCAACCGAGCTCGAGAAGCGCGCGCTCGACGACGAGTACTTCACCTCGCGCAAGCTCTACCCGAACGTCGACTACTACTCGGGGCTGATCTACGAGGCCCTCGGCATCCCGAGCGAGATGTTCACGGTGATCTTCGCGATCCCGCGCACCTCCGGCTGGATCTCCCAGTGGATGGAGATGAACGGCGACAAGGAGCAGAAGATCGCTCGACCCCGGCAGATCTACACGGGCGACCGCGACCTCACCTACGTGCCGATGGACGAGCGCGACGGCCCGGAGAAGATCACCGGCCCGCCCGCCCGCCGACCCGTCAAGTCACGCCGCGGCGCCTGACGGTCCGCGCTCAGGGGAGTTCGGGCGATCGCCTGGGCGAGGCCCGGGCAGGCCTCCAACCCGAGCTCGGATGCCGCCTCGCCGGCGGACTCGTCGAGCTGCGGCGGGTTGGGGTCTCCATCCGCGACGGCCTCTGAGATCTGGCCGAGCTGATCGATGTCGGCGTTGAGCTCGTCGACGTAGCCGCCGACCTCCTCCGGGGTGAGCCCCTCGGGCTGGCCGAGCGTGAGGATGCTGTCGCGGACGTTGCCGAGGATCTCGGCGCGCTGCGAGGCGTCCGGGCCGAGCTGCTCGAGCGTCTCCGGGAGCGGCAGCGCGGTCGCCTCCTGCAGAGCGTCGGAGCAGAAGCCATCGACGCTCTGACGCCATTCGTCAGCCGAGCGGGGGCCGCCGCCATCGTCGTCCCCGTCGTCGTCGCCACACCCCGCGAGGGCGATCGCGCCGAGGGCGAGGCCAACGGCGAGGATGCGGCGTGCTGTCGGGGCGCTCACGCGGGCGGACGCTACAGATACCCTCGGCCCTCTTGTCCGCGATCAAGCTGACGATCAGACACGGCTCGAAGGTGAGGCGGGAATCCTTCCCGTCGGTGGACGACGCGCTCTCCGCCCTGCGAGCGGAGGCCGACGCGATCCGCGCCGACGGCGGCCTGCCGACGGTGACCGCCTTCCGCACCTACGAGCCGAGCGCCCGCGTGCACGCCCGCCTCGAGATCTCGACCGGCGGCTTCCTCCGGGGCCGCGACGCCGGGGTCGACGTGATGGGCGACGGCGGCATCGTCCCGTTCCGGGGCGGCATCACGCGCAAGCCGATCGAGCCGGCCTCCGGGCAGACGCCCTTCGACGCCCTGGCGGCGGCGCTCCATGAGTAGAGCGCTGGCGACCCTCCTGGTCGCGGCCGCCGCGGCATTGGCCCTCCCCGCGCCCGCGATCGCCGCGCCAACCGGCGAGCTGACCGTGATCGCGAAGCTGAAGTCCCGCAACGACGAGGGGAAGCGCGACTACTCGTTCCGTCAGGTCCTCTACAAGGCGAAGGCCGAGGTCGGGACCTCGCGGGTCCACTGCAGCCAGCGGTCGAAGAAGCTCTTCGACTGCACCGGGACCTACACCTTCGGCGACGGCTCGATCCGGGTGGCCGAGACCCTCCGCCGCAACACGCGGAACCCGAGGCTCGCGATCGTCAGGGGAACCGGGACCTACGCGGGCGCGGCCGGGACGCTGAAGGTCGACAACCTGACCCGGAAGACCTCGCGCAACACCTTCCGGTTCACGTCCGGCTGAAGCAGCCGTCCGTGAGAAACTGAGCCCATGCCCGAGGGAAGCCCACGCGGACACGGCAAGTCGCATTCAGGCGGCAAGCCCGTCGGCCGGCGGGTGAAGATGCCGCGCGGCGCCGTCCGCCCGATCGAGGTCTTCATCAACGGGCAGCCGCAGAAGGAGGGCCTCGACTACAAGCTCGTCGACGGCGAGATCGTCTTCCGCGACCCGATCCTCAAGGAGGACCTGAGCGAGCTGCCGACGCTGCGCAAGATCGTCCTCGGCCTCGGCCTCGTCGGCTCCTACCAGCGGGACGAGACCGTCGACGTCGAGTACCACCTCGGCGAGGAGCGGCACTTCGCCTCCGACCTGCGGGTGACCCCCGAGAAGGGCTAGCGACCGGAGGACGAGGATCCGCGCCTTCTCGGTCGCGAACTCCGCCTCGGTCAGCGCGCCCGACTCGCGCAGCCGCTGCAGCCGCTCCAGCTTGGCGATCCTCTCCTCGCCGCTGCCTCCGTCGCCCGGGTAGTCCTCGACCGGCGGACCCCACGACGACCCCGTCGAGCCCACGGTGCCGGACGACCCGACCGAGCCACCGGAGTTGATCGTCGTCGACATGTCCTTCATCAGCTTCGAGCCGGTTCGGAGCGCCGAGATCCATCCCTCGCCGCCGGGACCGGGCCCGGCGAGCACCGGCGGCCCCGCATACGGCGCCCGCGCCGTCTCGATCGCGTTCTTGACCATCACCGGGATGGCGAAGAGCGCCGGGACCCCCATCACCAGGAACGTGATGCCGACGATCGTCCCGCCGAGCTTGCCGTCCTCGGGGATCGTGTCGGAGGTCTGGGAGTAGATCAGCGCGATCGCGCCGGTGATCGAGAAGAAGAGCGCCCAGCCGGTGACCATCATGCTGCCGAAGCCGAAGCCCCCGCCACCCGGGCGTGGCCCGCGGAGACCGGCGACCCCCATCGCGGCGAAGAGCCCGAAGATCGAACCGGTGAGGAGCCAGAAGTCCGTCTCGATCCCCTCCGGGCACGGCTGCGCGATCTCGTACGGCCCGCCCGATGCGCAGGTACCGATCTCGAGCATCCCCGTGAGCTTGTCGCAGAAGACGTAGAGCGAGATCCCGAAGATCAGGACCGCCGCGAGTGAGAGCAACCGGTAGCGCAAGCCCCGTCTCCCGGAGCTCTCAGCCGAGGCCGGCGAGCGCGGCGACGCGCTCGCGATGCTGACCGGCCGTCCCGAAGAGCTGGGCGCCCGCGCGGGCGCGCTTCAGCAGGAAGTGCAGGTCGTGCTCCCAGGTGAAGCCGATGCCGCCGTGGACCTGGATCGAGGCCTTGCAGACCGACCAGGCGGCGTCCGACGCGCGCGCCTTCGCCATCGCCGCCGCCAGCGGAAGGGAGTCCGGATCGGCGTCGGCGGCCCAGGCGGCGAAGTAGGTGAGCGAGCGCGCCTCCTCGACGTCGTAGAGCATCTCCGCGCAGAGGTGGGAGACGCCCTGATAGGCGCCGATCGGGCGGTCGAACTGCTTGCGGTCCTTCGCGTACTCGACGGCCATCTCCATGGCGCGCTGCGCGACGCCGACGAGGTCGGCTGCGACGGCGACGAGGATCCGGTCGGTCGCGGGAGCGAACGCACCCTCGACCGGCTCACCGACACCGTCGCCGAGCGGCGCCGAGTAGCGGCGGGTCGCATCGATCAGGTCGAGCGGCTCGAGCGAGACGTCGGCGAGGTCGACGACCCGGACCTCGTCGTCGCTGCCGTAGACGACCGCGCAGGCCGCTCCCTCGCCGTCGATCAGGACCGAGGGATCGCCGAAGGCGCCGCGGCCCTCGCCCGATGCGATGCCGGGAAGCCACTTCGCCTTCTGCTCGTCGGTGCCGGCGGTCTCGATGACGAGACCCGCGCAGGCGTTCGAGAGGTAGGGAAGCGGCGCGCAGGCGTGACCGAGCTCCTCGCAGAGGATCATCAGCTCCACCATCCCGAGGCCCTGGCCGCCGTGCTCCTCGTCGATCGCGATCCCCGCCCAGCCGAGCTCGGAGACCTCGGTCCAGAGGGAGTCCTCGTACCTGCCGGCCTCAGCGAGCTCGCGGACCTTCTCGGCCTTGAAGCGCGAGGTCAGGAACTGGCGCGCGGTGTCCTTGATCTCGCGCTGCTCGTCGTCGAAGTCGAAACGCATGGTGCCCTTCTCGCTCTCTTACCTGAGCCTCGGAAGGCCGAGCACCCGCTCGGCGATGATGTTCTTCATCACCTCGGTTGTCCCGCCCTCGATGGAGTTGGCGCGGCTCCGGAGCATCTTGTAGGTCCAGCCGCTCCCCTTCTCGAGCCCCTCGGGACCGAGGATGTCGCAGGCGAACTCGGCGAGGTCCTGGTTCAGCTTCGCCCACTCCCACTTGCCGATCGAGCCCTCGGGCCCGGGGATGCCGGTCTTCATCTGCGCGGTCAGCGCGCGCATCCCGCCGAGGCGCAGGGCCTCGGTCCGGATGGAGAGGTCGGCGACCTTCTGGCGGATCATCGGGTCGTCCTGCAGGCCGTTGTCCTTGATCAGCGTGATCAGTCGGCCGAGGTCACGCGACACCGCGACCGCGGCGCCGCCGCCGAGGCCGGCGCGCTCGTTCATCAGCGTCGTGATCGCGACCATCCAGCCGTTGCCCTCGCCGCCGACGACGTTCTCGTCGGGGATGTAGGCGCCGTCGAAGAAGACCTCGTTGAACTCGGCCTCGCCGGTGATCTGGACCAGCGGGCGGATCTCGACGCCCTCCTGCTCCATGTCGCAGATGAAGTAGGTGAGGCCCTTGTGCTTGGCGGCCTCGGAGTCGGTGCGGGCGACGAGCATGCACCACTTCGACTCGTGGGCGAACGTCGTCCAGACCTTCTGACCGGTCGCGCGCCAGCCGCCGTCGTCCTTGACCGCCTTGGTCTTCAGCGAAGCGAGGTCGGAGCCCGACTCGGGCTCGGAGAAGCCCTGGCACCAGATCTCCTCGCCGCTGAGGATCGGCTCGAGCCAGCGCTCCTTCTGCTCATCGGTGCCGTGGGCCATGATCACCGGCCCGCCCATGACCAGCCCGAGGATGTTGGCCGGGGAGGGAGCGTCGGCGCGGGCCATCTCGCCGGCGAAGATCGCCTGCTCGATCAGGGTGGAGCCGCGGCCGCCGAACTCCTTCGGCCAGGAGATCCCCGCCCAGCCGGCCTCGTGCATCTGCTTCTGCCAGGCGCGGCGGAACTTGAACGCCTCGATGTCGCCGTCGGGTTCCTGACCGGGGTGATTGGCCTCGAGCCAGGAACGGACTTCGTCGCGGAACGCGGTCTCGGAGTCGTTCAGGGTCAGATCCACGCGCGCATCCTATGGCCGCGGCGCCTTCGCGGTCGGCTCAGCCCCGGCGGAGCGTCGCAACCGCATGCGGGACCGAGACGATCCCGCACAGGATCGAGCCGACCGCGAACGCGATCACGGCCTTCTGCGCGTCGCCGTTGAACGCCTCCGAGCCGCTCCAGCCGATGAGCAGGACGACCCCGTTGAGGAGCGGGACGAGCCCGGCGATCAGCGAGGCCGGACCGCCCATCCGCCTCCCGGCATCGTCCCGCGCGTTGAGCACCCAGAGGCCGGCGAACCCGACGACGAAGCCGGCGCCGAGAACGGCGCAGCTTCCAGCCGATCCCCTCCTCGCAGGCGTCGATGGAGCTCATGTCGCCGAGCGAGTCCCCCGAGCAGGTGGCCGCCTCGAGCAGCCGGATGAGCCCGACATCGAGCAGCACGGCGCCGGCGATCAGGAGCACGGTGCCGATGGCGGTCCGTCGGCGGACGTTCACGTCCTCGAGGCGCGATCCCCTCACGGGTCGATCAGCACGCCCGGGTTCATCAGGCCGGCGGGGTCGACCGCGCTCTTGGCGCCCGCGAGCGCGTCGGCGAAGCGGTCGGGGCGCTGCAGGTCGTACCAGGGCCGGTGATCGCGGCCGACGGCGTGATGGTGGGTGATCGTGCCGCCGGCCGAGATGATCGCCTCCGAGACCGCCGCCTTGATCTCGTCCCACTGCTCGACCTCCGAGCCGACGCGCGCCGGCGCGAGGACGGTGAAGTAGGGAGCCGGGCCGTCGGGGTAGACGTGGGTGAACCGGCAGGAGACGCGGGGAGCGCCCTCGCCCTCCTTCGGAGCGCCGCCGACCTCGGCGACCGCGCGGCGCGCGGCCTCGGTCACCCGGGAGTGGAACTCGGGGAAGCGGTTCCAGGTGACGGCGGTCTCGAAGGTCTCGCTGAGCACGCCGAGGCGAATCAGGCTGTCGCGCAGGTAGGGCGCGGAGAGGAAGGCCGAGCGCCACGTCTCCGCCGCGCCGTCGCTGGACTCCTCACGCTTCGGCTCCGGCCGCCCGCCGTGGTCGGAGGCGCACTCGACCGCCAGCTCGAGCAGATGGTCGACCGGCGCGTACGGGGATTCGAAGCCGAGGATGAGCACCGCGTGGGTTCCGTCCCCGGCTCCCGTCGTCTCCGCCTCGAGCGGATCCAGCAGGCGGCAGTTGCTCGGCTGGAGGCCGGTCTGGGAGATCGCCCGGACCGCCTCCGCCGCCGTCCGGAAATCCGGGAAGAGCACCGACGCCGACGCCTTGTGCTCCGGCCGCGGCCGGACCTTGCACCCAGGCCTGGGTGATCACTCCCAGGATCCCCTCGGAGCCGATCAGCATCCGGTCGGGGCTCGGACCCGCTCCGGAGCCCGGGAGGCGGCGGCTCTCCCAGGGGCCCGTCGGGGTCAGCGCACGCACCGACTCCACGAGGTCGTCGATGTGCGTCGGGCCCATCGCGAAGTGGCCGCCCGCGCGGGTTGCGATCCAGCCGCCCAGGCTCGAGAACTCGAACGACTGCGGGAAATGGCGCAGGGTCAGCCCGTGAGGTCGCAGCTCGTCCTCGAGCGCCGGGCCGAGCGTGCCGGCTCGGATCAGTGCGGCTCCCGACTCGTGGTCGATCTCCACGACTCCGCTGAGCCCGCTCAGGTCGATCGAGACGACGCCGCGGTAGCCGTGGCCGACCCGCGGCTCGACCCCGCCGACGACGCTCGAGCCGCCGCCGTAGGGAATCGCCGCCAGGCGCTTGTCGGCGCAGAGCTCGAGCACGCGGCGGACGTCGTCCTCGTCGCGTGGCGTCGCGACGAGGTCCGGGGTGCGGTCGTAGCGGCCGCGGAAGGCCCTGACGATGTCGCGGTACGCCTTGCCCATCGCATGCCGCATTCGCGCGCCGGGATCGTCGGTCAGCAGGCCGTCGAGGGAGTCGGGCGGTCGCAGCCGCGGCGGCGCGAGCTCGATCGCATCCTCGGGCACCGGGTCCTCGATCGCGTCGCCCCCGAAGCCGAGTCGCTTGCGAAGCTCCGGCCGGAGCGCCTCCAGCGCGTCGCGGTTCAGCTCCAGGTCCGCGTAACCCCACCCCCAGCGGCTGCGCGGGCGCGCTGGATCATCCGTCGCTGCGTCGCCTCCGCTCACCTCGAGGCGAGCCTACCCGCACCCGCATGGCAAAGGCTTTCGTCCCAGTTTGCGGGGTCGATTGACGAAATCTGCGTCATGCACTCGGTGCCGTCTGCCACTAGGTCTATGTTGGCGGCGTCGATCCCCCATATATAGGGAGCTGAGGGAATGAGAGAAGAAGTCAGCGATGAGCGCTGGCGCCAGCTAGCCGGCCTCCAGGAGACGATGGAGCGAGGCGACACGGTGCTGCCGATGAGGATCAGCTCAGTCGACGGCTCCCAGGTCGCGGCATCCCCGCGCGCGTTGATGCTTGCGGAGGCCCTGGCCTTCAACGATGGCTGGTCGGGCATCTCCAACGCCCGCCGCCGTCACCCCGACGACCTGGCCGCCTGACGGGCGGACGATCCCGGCTAGGCGCTGACCAACCCGCGGTCGGCGAGCAGGCGGCGGATCGTCGCCGTGTCCAGCTGCGCCGACTCCGTCTCGGCAACGAACGAGCTCAGCACCCGCGCGAAGCGCGTCGGCTGATCGAGGTGGGGGAAGTGCCCCGACCGCTCGAACAGCTCGAACCGGCTGCCCGGCATCTCGTCAGCGGCACGTTCGCCGTGCCACGAGGGAATGATCCGGTCGCGCTCGCCCCAGACGATCAGGGAGGGCACCGAGTCGGCGAGGTAGAGGCGATCGAGGGCGCTGACGCGCTGACCGCGGTGATCGATCACGGCGCGCGCGGTGTGGATGAACGCTGAGCGCGCCTCCGGGTCGGCGAGCGACGCGTAGCCGCGTGCGACCTCGGTGATGTCGGCTCCCGGCTGCAGGCCGATCGCATCCAGCCAGCCCGCGATCCTGCGACCCGTTCCGGTCACCCAGGCCTTGGTGATCAGCGGCAGGACGAACTCGGAGCCGGGCAGCGTCGCGGCGCGCAGCACGAAGCTGACCTCCTCGCCGAGGCCGCCGCTCGAGACGAGCGCAAGGCGCTCGGTGTGCGCGGGGAACTGGTAGGCGAACTGCATGGCGACGCCGCCTCCCAGCGAGTGGCCGACGACCGTCGCGGTCTCGTAGCCGAGCGCGAGCAGCAGGTCGCGGGCGCCCGCGGCGTAGGCGCCGAGCGAGTAGTCGCCGCGCGGCTTCGCGGAGGTTCCGTGGCCGAGCATGTCGGGCGCGATCACCGTGTGGTGCTTGCTGAGAGCGGGCAGGAGCGGTGCCCAGGTCTCGAAGGATCCGGCGATCCCGTGCAGCAGGAGGATCGGCGGCCCCTCCCCCGCGCGCAGGAAGCTGACCGAGTTGCCGTGGAGCTCGATGGTCTCGGCCGGAGGGATGGGCTCCTCGAAGGACGTGATTTGTGTTACATCGTTTGATGTCATATAGTCGCGGATCTTAGGTGATGGAAACCGCACTTACAACCGAACCCGTTGCGATCACGGGGGCCGCCGGCTACGTCGGCGAGCTCATGCGCCAGCGGCTGGCCGCGGCCGGCGGCGATGTGCGCGGGCTGGACTTCTCCACCGATCTCAAGCGCGGGATCATCGCCGCCGACGTCTCCGAGCCCGAGGTCTGGATGACCGCGTTCGAGGGCGTCGAGGTCGTCGTCCACGCCGCGGCGGTCGTCTCCGACAACACGACGCGTGACGTCGCCTGGCGCAGCAACGTGCGAGGGACGCGCAACGTCCTCGACGCCGCGATCGCCGCTGGGGTCAAGCGCTTCGTCCACCTCTCCTCCGTGCGCGTGTTCGGCGACGCCGACTTCCCGGACGGCGTCGACGAGAGCTACCCCGTTCGCCCCGACGGCACCCCGTTCACCGATTCCAAGATCGCGGCGGAGCAGGTGGTCCTGCAGGCGCAGGCCGCGGGCGAGATCGAGTGCGTGATCCTGCGGCCCGGCGACGTCTACGGCCCCGGCGCCCGGCAGTGGACGGTCCTCGCCGTCGACGCGATCCGCGGCAACCGCTTCGTCCTCCCCGCGCGCGGCCAGGGGATCTTCAGCCCGCTGTACGTCGACAACCTGCTCGACGCGATCGAGCTCGCGTGCTCGAGCGAGGATGCGCCGGGTCAGGTCCTGACGATCACCGACGGCGTCGGCGTCCCGTGCGTCGAGTTCTTCGGCCACTACTCCCGCATGCTCGGCAAGAGCGAGCCCCGGACCATCCCGACGCTCGCGGCGGTGGGCCTCGCCGCGCTCCCGGAGGCCGCGGCGCGAATCAGCGCCACCAACCCGGAAGCCACCCGCGCATCCATGCGCTACCTGGCTCGCCCCGGCACCTACTCGATCGCCCGCGCCCGTGAGAAGCTCGGCTACGAGCCCGCCGTCGACCTCGACGCCGGGATGCGCAACACCGAAACCTGGCTCAAGGAGCACGGACTACTCAGATGACTCGTCTCAGCACCCCATTCCAGGATAGGTTTCGCCCGTGGTAGAGCAGGGAGCGACACCGCGCGTCTCGAGCGTCCGCCGCCGCATGCTGAAGGCGGCGAAGGCGCTGACCACGCCGCTTCTGCCCGACGACTACATCGAGCTGATGAACCCGATGTGGACGACGCGCGAGCTGCGCGGCGAGATCGTCGACATCCGCCCGGAGACCGAGGACGCCTCGACGGTCGTGATCCGCCCGAGCACCAAGTGGCTCGGCCATTGGCCCGGTCAGTACCTGCGGATCGGCGTGGAGATCGACGGGCGCCGGCATTGGCGCGCCTACTCGCTCACCTCCGACCCCGACCACCCCGACGGCCTGATCAGCGTCACGATCAAGCACGTCCCCGAGGGCAAGCTCTCGCCGTACTTCACCCGCAAGGCCGAGATCGGCACGATGGTCTACCTCGGCGGCGTCGAGGGCGAGTTCCGCCTCCCCCACCCCCGCCCCGAGAAGCTCCTCTTCATCAGCGCCGGCAGCGGCGTCACGCCGATCTGGAGCATGCTCCGCAACCTCGCCCAGGACGACGCGCTCGGAGACGCCAAGCACGTTCACTGCTGCGTCGACTCCGACGACTTCATCTTCGGCGAGACCCTCCGCAGCCTCCACGAGCGCAGCGACGCCTACGAGCTGTTCGAGCACCACAGCAGCGAGGAGGCCGACCACTTCACCCCCGAGCACCTCGAGGAGCGCGTTCCCGACTGGCGCGAGCGCGAGGCCTTCTTCTCCGGACCGCCGGAGATGATCGACGTCTTCAAGGAGCACTGGGAGGCCGAGGGCGACGTCGACCGGCTCCACCTCGAGCGCTTCCAGCCGGTGATCGGCGGCGAGGGCGCCAAGGAGGCCGGCGAGGGCGGCACGATCCGCTTTCGCGTCACCGAGGTCGAGGCCGAGAGCGACGGCAAGACGCCGATCCTCGAATGCGGGGAGAACGCCGGCGCGAAGCTGCCGTTCGGCTGCCGGATGGGCATCTGCCACACCTGCGTCGGCAAGCTCGAGCAGGGGAAGGTCCGCGACCTCCGCACGGGCGAGGTCCACGGTGACGAGGGTCAGATGATCCGCACCTGCGTGAACGCCCCTGAAGGCCACGTCGAGATCGCGCTCTGAGCGCGCCCAAGCCGAGTTTCAACAAAGGAAGGACCGACATGAGCACCACGACCGAGATCGAGAACCCCCTCAACCGGCTCACCGACGAGCAGATCGAGGAGCTCGGCAAGGAGTTCCAGGCGATCCACGACGAGGTCTACGACGACCTCGGCGAGCGCGACGCCACCTACATCCGCTCGATCATCCAGTTTCACCGGCGTCTCGCCGCGCTGTCGCGGATCGTCCTGATGGCCTCCCGCTACAAGCCCGCATGGGTGCTGGGAACCGCGGGCCTCTCGACGGCCAAGATCATCGAGAACATGGAGATCGGGCACAACGTGATGCACGGTCAGTGGGACTGGATGAACGACCCCTACATCCACTCCTCGACGTGGGACTGGGACACCGCCTCCCCCGCCTCGGCGTGGAAGCACTCCCACAACTACGTCCACCACACCTTCACCAACGTGATCGGCAAGGACCACGACGTCGGCTACGAGGTCATGCGCGTCGACCCGGCGCAGAAGTGGCACCCGATGTTCCTGGGCCAGCCCGTCCTCAACGTCTTCCTGATGGCGTTCTTCGAGTGGGGCGTCGCGGTCCACGACCTCGACTTCGAGGCCATCAAGACCGGCAAGAAGCCCAAGTCCCAGGTCAAGGACGAGCTCAAGGAGATCGGCCGCAAGGGCGCCGGCAGATCGTCAAGGACTACATCGCCTTCCCGGCGCTGAGCGGTCGCAAGGGCTTCAAGGCGACGCTCGCCGCGAACTTCACGGCGAACGTCGTCCGCAACGTCTGGTCCAACGCGATCATCTTCTGCGGGCACTTCCCCGATCAGGCCTACACGTTCACCGAGGAGGAGGGCGCCGACGACCGGCCGGGCGCCTGGTACGTCCGCCAGCTCATCGGCGCCGCCAACATCGACGGCGGCCCCGTTCTTCCACTTCATGAGCGGGAACCTGAGCTACCAGGTGGAGCATCACCTCTACCCGGACCTGCCCTCGTCGCGCTACCAGGAGATCGCGCCGAAGGTGAAGGACATCTGCGAGCGCTACGAGCTCCCCTACAACACGGGCCCGTTCAGCAAGCAGTGGGGCTCGGTGCAGCGGACGATCGTCCGGCTCGCCTTCCCCGGCGGCAAGACGCGGAAGAAGGCGCCGCCCTACAAGGCACCGGCGAAGCAGTCGCGCGAACGGGAACGGCTCGAGCAACGGCCACGTCGAGCCGCAGCGGGCCGAGCGAGCCCTGGCCGCCTTCCCGTAGGGAGCGGGCCCGGGGCCGCAGTGGGGCGTTTCACGCGCGCGGTATGGCGCCGCGGTGGGGGACGGCACCGCGGCCACTCGCTGGGAGTGGTTCGCCCGGTCGCTAGCCCGTGTGGCCGGCGCGCGAATGGTCAGCCCTACCCATTGGGGTCACTGGCTGCGCGATTGCGCAGTAGCACCCCACTGGCTTGGGAGAGGGGGCGCGATCGCGACGGTGGGGTCTTCTCATGACGAATGGCGCAGACAGGACACCCCACTGCTCGCTCCGGATGGTCGACTTCGCCTCGAATCACCACGGGATCGTCGGCTCGCCGGACCTGCGCGCCGCTGGCGTTTCCTCCTCGACCATCCGCCCTGGCTCCGAGCGGCCGCCTGTTCCGGCTCCACCCCGGCGTCTACTCAACGGTCCACCCCTCCCTGCTTCCCGATGAGGGGCGATGGCTTGCGGCGGCGACGGCCTGCGGTCGCGCACGCCGCGCTCAGCCACGACGCCCGCCGGTCGTTTCCTTCACTTCCTTGATCGAGGAGATGCTCGGATTCGCCGACGTCTCCCTCACCGACCGGCGGCGGCACCGTCTACCGGGAGTCGGGTCCACCGGCCCCGTCGCTCGAACCCGTCGACATCACCGCTCGCCGCAACATCCCCGTGACCTCGCCGACCCGGACCGTCTGGGACCTCGCCTCCGTCTGGTCCGAGAAGCGGGTTCGGCGGGTCTTCGAACGCGTTGACGGGCGCGAGAACCTCGACCGCGAACGCATGCGCGAGCTCGTCGCCGCTTCGCCGACCCGCCGTGGAGCCCCGCTCATCCGCGACCTTCTCGGCAACCGCCCGCTTCCCCTCCACGTCGTCCGCGGATGGCTCGAGGAGCTCCTCTTCCACGTCTGCTCCGAGAACCGCCTCCCGCTCCCGGAGAACAACGCGGACCTCCTCGGCTACGAGGTCGACTTCCTCTGGTGGGACGCGAAGTTCGTCGTCGAGGCCGACGGCGGCGATCACTGGGATCCCGAGCAGCGTGACCGCGACAACGAGCGCGACATCCTCCTGCAGCGGGCCGGGTTCCTCGTCCGCCGCTACTCCTACCGCGCGATGAACCGTGAGCGGGAGGTGGCGCAAGAGGTGCTGGAGATCCTCCGCGAGCGCCTCTCTTTAGAAAGCGCGAAAGCCCGCTCATAGACTGGACGGCCATGGCCTCCCGGGAAGAGCAGAAGCGGAAGCTGCGCGAGGAGCGGGAGGCCGCCCAGACCGCCGACTCCGACGCCGCCGCTCGCCGCAAGCGCACCGCCTACCTCGCGGCCGGCATCGGCCTGATCGCGCTGATCGTCGTCGTCGCGCTCGTGCTCGTCAGCCAGGCGAGCGATGACGACAAGACCGCGACGATCGACTTCAGCGACATCCCGCAGCAGGGGATCACGCTCGGCGATCCCGATGCGCCGGTGACCGTGGTCGAGTTCGCCGACCTTCAGTGCCCGTTCTGCCGGGACTTCGCGGTCGACGACCTCCCCGGGATCGTCGACGACTACGTGAGGCCCGGCGACGTGAAGATGGAGCTGCGGCTGCTGGCGTTCATCAGCGCTGAGTCCGAAGCCGGTCGCGCCGTCGCCGCGGGCGCCGCCGAGCAGGATCTGATCTGGCCGTTCGCCGAGAGCGTCTACAACAACCAGGGCGCCGAGGGGACCGGGTACATGACCACGGAGTTCCTCAGCGACCGAGCGGCCGAGGTCGAGGGCCTCGACGTCGATCAGGCCCTCGCCGCCGACGGCTCGCCCGAGGCGGAGAAGTACGCCACCGAGAGCGACGAGGAGGCGGGCGACCTCGGTGTGAACAACACGCCCTCCTTCGCGGTGACGCCGAACGGCGGGGAGACGCAGGTCGTGGCCGCGGATGAGCTGCGCGGCGCCATCGACGACGCGCTCGAGCAGGCCGACACCGCCAAGTGAGGACCCGTCCCACGGGGCTGACCCTCGCGGTGGCGGGGCTGATCGTCGCGGGCCTCGGCGTCGCCGGCTACCTCACCTACGTCCACTACGCCGACATCGACCCGGTCTGCGCCGGCGGCGGAGGCGGCTGCCACACCGTGCAGGCCTCCGACTACGCCGAGCTCGCCGGGATCCCCGTCGCGGTGCTCGGGCTCGCGGGCTACGTCGGGCTTGCGCTGAGCCTCTTCATCCCCGGGGAGGCCGGGCCGCGCCACCGGCATGGCGATCGCCCTCATCGGCGCCGGCTTCAGCCTCTACCTGACCTATCTCGAGCTGTTCGTGATCGACGCGATCTGCCAGTGGTGCGTCGCGAGCGCGGTGATCATGGTCCTGCTCGCAGGACTCACGACCGCGCGGATGATGAAAGGCCCGTCGACGGGGTAGGAGACGCGGGATGGCCTCCCGCGACCCCGCAGCGCTCTCGATCAGCGGCGGAATCTGCGAGCTCGTGCTCGAGACGGCTGACGTCGAACGCCTGACGAGCTTCTACGAGAGCGTCGGGCTCGAGGTGCTGAGCCGCGACGCTGATCGGGTCTGGCTCGCGGCGGGCGAGATGTCCCGGCTCGGGATCTGGTCGCCCGGCGAGAAGGAGCACGACGACCGTGGCGGCCGCCACGTCCACTTCGCGCTGTCGGTCGAGAGCGGAACGATCGACGCCTCAGCAGAGCGCCTCACCGGACGCGGCCTCGACGTCGAGGGCCCGGTCGAGCACGAGGGCGGCGACCGCTCCCTCTACTTCTTCGACCCCGACGGCAACCGCGTCGAGCTCTGGGACTACTTCACCGAAGGCGACGGGGCCGACGACGGCGTCGCCGCCCTCGCCGACTAGGCGCCTCCGGGGCTAAGCGCCGGGCCCCGTCCCGCCGTTGCGCGCGGCGCGATCCGCGTGCCCGCCCTCGAGCGAGACGTTCGGGAGGATGCGGTCCAGCCAGCCCGGCAGCCACCACGCCTTGTCGCCGAGCAGGGTCATCAGCGCCGGCGAGACGATCATCCGGACGATCAGCACGTCGATCAGGATCGCGACGCCGAGCCCGAGGCCGAACATCTTCGTGATCACGTCGCCGCCCGCGATGAACGCGAGGAACACCGACGCCATGACGAGGCCGGCGACCAGGATCACCTTGGCGATCCGGGCGAGGCCGTGGACGACGCTCTCCGGCGGCGAGTCGCCCTCGAAGTAGGCCTCCCTGATCCGCGAGAGCAGGAAGACGTTGTAGTCCATCGAGAGCCCGAACAGGATCGCGAACATCAGCAGCGGGACGAACGCCACGATCGGCACCTCGTCCCCGACGCCGAGCAGCGATGCCGCCCACCCCCACTGGAAGACGGCGACGACCACGCCGTAAGCGGCGGCGATCGAGAGCAGGTTGAAGACCGCCGACGCCAGCGGCACGAGGATCGAGCGGAACACCGCCATCAGCAGCAGGATCGAGAGCCCGATCACGACCGCGATGAACAGCGGCAGCCGCTCGGAGATCTTCGACGAGAAGTCCTCGAACGAGGCGGTCTGGCCGCCGACGTAGACCTCGAGGTCGGTGTCCTCAGTCGCCGCGGGGATGACCTCGTCGCGGAGCCGGTCGACGAGCTCGGACGTCTTCTCGTCCTGAGGCGCGGTGGCCGGGATGACCGTGATCGTGGCCGCGTCGCCCGCCTCGTTCGTCTGCGCGGGCTCGACGCTGACGACGCCGTCGGCATCCTGGAGCGAGCCCGCGACCTGATCGAGCTGACCCTGGTCGAGCGTGCCGTCGTCCTCCTTGCCGATCGCGAGGAGAAGCGGCCCGTTGAAGCCGGGCCCGAAGGCGTCGCTCAGCTGGTCGTAGGCGATGCGCTGGGTCACGTCCTCGGGCTGGTTGCCGTCGTCGGGCAGGCCGAGCCGCAGATCGGTGAAGGGAATGGCGAGCACGATCAGGATCGCCGCGCCGCTGACCACCGCGACCACCGGGTGCTTCGTCAGCTTCCGGCCCCAGCGCTCGAAAGCCGCCGAGGGCTTCACGTGCGAGGGGTCCTTCGGGGTGAGGCGCTTCTTGAAGGCGCCGGTGAGGATCGGCAGGACCGTGATCGACGAGATCACGACCGCGGCGACGGCGATCGCCGAGCCGACGCCCATCTTGCCGACGAGCGGGATCCCGGTCGCGAGCAGCCCGGCGATGGCGACCATCACGATCAGGCCGGCGGCGACGACCGCTGTGCCCGACGTCGCGTTCGCGCGTGCCGCAGCCTCGGGAGCGTCGTCGCCGGCCGCCCGTTGCTCACGGACCCGGCTGATGATCAAGAGCGAGTAGTCGATTCCGGCTCCGAGACCGAGCATCACGGCGAGTTGGCGAGGCGAAGTCCGGGATCCCGAGCGGCTTCGCGACGGCCGCCAGGATCATCTGGGAGATGATCACGCCGACGAGCGCGCCGACGAGGGTGACGAACATCGCCGCGAGCGAGCGGAACAGCAACGTCAGCAGCAGGATCGCGATCGCGACGCCGACCAGCTCGCCGACGGGGGCGTCCTGCTGGGCCGCGAGGTCGATCAGCTCACCGCTGGCCTCGACCTGAAGGCCGTCGCCCTCGCCCTGCCGGGCCGCGTCCTCGAACTCCTCGCCGTCCTCCTTCTCGAGCTCGGTCTGCTGGACGTCGTAGACGACCGTCGCGAAGCCGGTCCGCCCGTCCTCGGAGACCGCCTCGCCCCCGCCTTCGAGCGGGTTGCTGACGACCGCGACGTGGTCGAGCTCCTCGACCGCGGCGAGCGACGTCTCGATCTGCGCCCGCTCGTCCGTCGAGCGACCCGTCCTCGGCGGTGAAGACGATCCGGCTCTGCGCACCGGCCGCGCTCGGGAACTTCGCGTCGAGCAGGTCGTATGCCTCCTGCGACTCCGTCCCCGGGATCGAGAAGTCCTCTGCAGCGCTTCCGGTCTGGGAGCCGACGATGACGCCGATGAGCACGACGGTGGCCACGAGGCCGATGAGGCCCCGCTTCCAGTGGGTGGCGAGGGTGCGGGCGAGAGAGGCGAGGAGACCGGACATGGCGGCGCAAGCTAGCAGCATCTTGCAGCCTCTGCAAAGTTGCAATCCATGCATGGTTCGCGTTAGGCTTCCTCTCAATGGGGTCGATCGAAGCCACGGGGTCGGCGGGACTGCGGGAGCGAAAGAAGGTGCAGACGCGCACCGCGATCACCGACGCCGCTCGCGAGCTGTTCGAGTCGCAGGGATTCGCGGCGACGACGATCCCCCAGATCGCCGAGCGCGCTGAGGTCTCCCCCCGGACCGTCTCCTACTACTTCCCGGTCAAGGAGGAGCTCGTCTTCCCGGACCGGGATGAGCTGCTCGAGACCCTCGAGACGGCCCTCGCCGATCGGCTCGACGGCGAGTCAGCGGGTGAGGCGCTGGCGCGCTGGCTCACCACGACCTTCGCCGAGCGCAGCGACGCGGACGAGGAGCGCGATCGAAGCAGGCGCTGCGTCATCGCCGACGACCCCGGCCTGCGGGCCTACGAGCTCGAGCTGCAGAGCCGTGCCGAGGAGGTCATCGCCCTGTCGTTCGCCGAGGATCTGCGCCTGCCGGTCGAGCACCACGTCCCGCGGATGATCGCCGCCGCGACGCTCGCAGCGCTGCACTCGCTCGGCACCGCCGACGGAGCCGAGCCCGGCCCCGAGCCGGCGAAGGAGCTGATCGACGACGTGATGACCTTCATCACCGCCGGTGCCCGCGAGTTCGCGGGCGACGACGCCTAGCGCACCAGCGACCGCCCGCGAGATCTCGCGGCGATGAACCTGGCTACCAGTGAACCCCGCGCATCAGGTACGCGAACGCGAGCTGCTGGCGGTTGGCCTGCTCGTCGGTCGAGGTTCCCCGCCGCTCGGTCTTCGGGCCGGCGCCGGCTCCCGCGGTCGGCTTCCCCTTGCCCTCCTTGGCCGCGGCCGAGTCCGGGAACAGGTGGTAGGCGCTGTTGAGGATGTAGTCGATCGACTTCGGGTTGATCGCGTAGAGGACCTGCCCGAGCGTGCCCATCGGCGTCGCGATCCGCTTCGGCTTGTAGATGATCGCGTCGGTGAGCATGTCGGCGGCTTCGTCCGGCGTGATCGTCGGGAAGCGGTCGTACATCTTGGTCGGCGCGATCATCGGCGTCCGCACCAGCGGCATGTGGATCGTCGTGATGTTGACGTTGTCGTCGATGATCTCGGAGGCGATGCAGCGCGAGAACGCGTCGAGGGCCGACTTCGACGCCACGTAGGCGGAGAAGCGCGGCATGTTGGTCTGCACGCCGATCGAGCTGACGTTGATGATCTGGCCGCTGCGGCGAGCGCGCATCACCGGCAGGAGGCGCAGGATCGTCCGCACCGGGCCGAAGTAGTTGAGCTGCATCGTCCGCTCGAAGTCGTGGAAGCGGTCGTAGGAGAGCGCGATGGAGCGCCGGATCGAACGGCCCGCGTTGTTGATCAGGATGTCGACGTGGCCGTGCTCCTCGAGCACCTCGGCCGCCATCCGGTCGATGTCCTCGATGTCGGAGAGGTCGCAGCGATGGATGTGGGCGATGCCGCCGCGCTCGATGATCTGCTCGCGGGTCTCCTCCAGCTTCTCGGGCGTACGCGCGACCAGCAGGACGATCCCGCCCGCGTCGGCGATCTTCATCGCCGCCGACTTGCCGATCCCCGAGGAGGCGCCGGTGACCATGACCACGCTCCCGCGCACCGACTTGTCCAGGGAGGCGTTGCCCTGCAGCTTCTTGCCGACGCGGACGACCTCGTCGGGGACCTGCTGCTCGAGGATCTGCGCGAGGCCGCCGATCACCCCGGCGCGCCCGCGGGCGGCGCCGACGAGCGTGCGGTCGCGGAAGAGGTCGGGATCGAGGTGGCGCGCCCAGTAGTCCCAGAGCTTCCCGGCGTATGCCTCCAGCGGCGGGACCGAGATGTCGGTTCCCTGCAGCGCGGCCTCGGTCCCGCTCGAGTCGAAGTGGGTCGGGTAGTTGAGGTAGATCAGGACCGAGCGCGGGATCGCCGAAGTCGGCGAGGACGCGATCGGTCAGGCCGTCGGCGAGGGGCGTGTTCTTGACGCCGAAGGAGGCGACCGGCGCGAGCGCCTCGGTGACGGCGGCCGGCAGCCGGACCGACGACTGCGGCGCGTCGGCGGCGCGGGCGAAGATGTCGATGACCTCGCCGGCGCTGTGCGGGCGCGGATCGGTGAGGCTGAAGGCGCGACCGTCCAAGCCGTCCTTGTGGGCGATGTGATCCATCGCGCGGGCGACGAAGTCGACCGGGACGATGTTGATCTCGCGGCCCTCGACCCCGGGGATCGGCACCCACTGCGGGACGATCGAGCGGATCCGGCGGATCAGCTTGAAGAAGTAGTACGGGCCGTCGACCTTGTCCATCTCCCCCGTCTCGGAGTGGCCGACGACGATGCCCGGGCCGGTAGACGCGCCACGGCCGCGAGCACTCCTCGCGCACGACGCCCTCGGACTCGTGCTTGGTCTGGAAGTAGGGGTGGTTGTCGACGTCGGTGGCCTCCTCGAACATGTCCTCGCGCCAGGTGCCCTTGTAGAGGCCGGCGGCGGCGATCGAGCTGACCATGTGCACCCGCCCGGCCTCGACGGCCTCGGCGAGCTGGACCATGTGCCGGGTGCCCTCGACGTTGGCGACGCGCTGGGACTCGGCGTCGGCCTTCATGTCGTAGATCGCCGCCAGGTGGAAGAGGTGATCGACGTTGCCCTCGAGCATCGCGATGTCCTCGTCGGAGATCCCGAGGCGCGGCTGGGAGAGGTCGCCGACGACGCCGACGACGCGGCTCTCGTCCACGCCCCAGCGGTTGCGCAGCTCCTCGAGGCGGCCCTTGGAGCCCTCGCGGACGAGCACGTAGACGGTGCCGTTGCGCTCGAGCAGCAGCTCGACCAGGTTGCGGCCGATGAAACCCGTCGCACCAGTGACGAAGTAGCTCACGTTCTCTCCTCCTCCGAAGTCCACGGGGACCTTAGAGCCTCAGGTTCGACGGAGGGAGCTAATCCCGCAGCTGGGACAGGAAGCCGAGGACGAGCGCGTCGAACTCCGCCGGGCGCTCGAGGCTCGGGAGGTGGGAGGCGCCCGCGATCACCTCGACGCGAGCGCCGGGGATGTCGCCGGTCAGCCGATCCGCGCTCTCGCGCATCTCGGGGATGTCGAGATCGCCGACGAGGACGAGCGTCGGGACCGCGATCGCGGCGAGGCCCGGGGCCTTGTCCTCGATCAGGTCACCGTGCTCGATCTCGGGAACCGCCGCCTGCAGGTTCACGGCGTCTCGCAACATGTCGCCGACGAACGCGCGCATCCCGGGTTCGACGTCCGCGGCGGCGCGCGTCGGTCCGTCGATCCAGATCCGCAGGTTCAGCTCGACCAGGCCCTCGACGTCGCGGGCCTCCCAGAGCTCGTCCTCCCGCTCCCCGTACTCGTCCATGTGCGGGGTCCACTCCTGGGAGGGATGGGTCGTGGCGACGAGGACGAGGCCGGCGACCAGATCCGGGCGCGACTGGACCAGGTCCAGTGCGACCCCGCCACCCATCGAGGCGCCGACCAGGACCACGGGCCCGAGGTCCTCGCCCTCGATCAGCTCGATCACGTCGGCGGCGTCGACGTACTCCGCCGTCGCGGCGGGCGTCCTGCCGAAACCCCGGAAGTCGCAGGCGACGATCCGTCCGGCGCCCGCGAGCGACGTCATCTGCCGCTCCCACATGCGTGAGTCGCAGATCCCGGCGTGCAGGAGCAGGACCGTGCGGCCCTCCCCCGTTGACTGATGCCAGAGCTCCATCGCAGCGAACCTAGAGGGCGGAGAGCGGTTCGCGGTGTCGCCGTCGGGAATAGTTCACCGCGATGAGCACGGCGATCGTCTGGTTCCGGCGCGACCTGCGGATGACCGACAACCCGGCGCTGGCCGCTGCCGCCGAGGCCGACGAGATCGTCCCGGTCTTCTGCTTCGAGGAGGGCCTGCACTCCGGCCGCCACCGCTCCCCGAACCGCAACGCCTACCTCCGCGCCTCGCTCGACGAGCTCGACGCGAACCTCCGCGACGCCGGCTCGAAGCTCCACTACCGCTCGGGCGATCCCGCGGTGCAGATCAAGCGGCTGGCGGCGGAGTGCGGGGCGAAGGCCGTGCACGTGAACCGCGACCACACCGTGCACTCCCGCGCGCGCGACCGCCGCGTCCAGGAGGCGCTCGAGGGCGACGGGGTCGAGCTCGCCGGCCACACCGGCGTCTCGTGCGCGGAGATCGCGACGATCGCGACCGGCTCGGGCGACCCCTACCGGGTCTTCACCCCCTTCTCGCGAGCCTGGCTGGCGGCCGACCGCCGCGAGCTGGCCCCCACGCCGCGGAAGCTCTCCACGCCCCCGGGCATCGAGGTCGGGGAGCTGCTGAGCGAGGAGCGCATGGCGATCGATGCCGAGGCGAGGCGGATCGCCGAGGCGGCGGGGCCCGGCGAGAAGGCCGGGCGGAAGCTGATGCGGAAGGCCGCCGACGACGCCGCCGACTACGGGAGGGTCCGCGACCTGCCCGGGCTCGACGGCACGACGCGCCTCTCCCCTCCCCTCCACTTCGGCACCGTCTCCGCCCGCGAGCTCGAGACGCTGCTGCAGGAGCAGCGCTCGGAGGGAGCGAAGGCGCTGCGGCGGCAGGTCTGCTGGCGCGACTTCTGGCTGAACGTGATCCGGAACTTCCCCGAGAACCGGACCCTGGAGTACGACGAGCGCTTCCGCGGCATGCGCTGGAACGACGATGCCGACTCCCTGCGCGCCTGGAAGGAGGGCCGGACGGGCGTGCCTTACATAGACGCGGGGATGCGCCAGCTGCTCGCCGAGGGCTGGATGCACAACCGGCCGCGGATGGCGGTCGCCTCCTACCTGACCAAGAACCTGCTCATCGACTGGCGCGAGGGCGAGGCGCACTTCATGGAGCACCTGCTCGACGGCGACGAATCGCAGAACAACGGCAACTGGCAATGGTCGGCATCGACCGGGGCGGACCCACAGCCCTACTTCCGCGTGTTCAACCCGGTCCGCCAGCAGGAGCGGTTCGACAAGGACGGCACCTACGTGCGCCGCTGGGTCCCTGAGCTCGAGGACTTCCCGGACAAGTACCTCGCCGAGCCGTGGGAGGCGCCGGAGGAGGTCCAGAGCGAGGCGGGATGCGTGATCGGGAGCGACTACCCGGAGCCGCTGGTGGACCTGAAGGAGTCGCGTCAGGAGGCCATCTCGCGCTTCGGTGACCAGCGTGGTTGAGGTCGTTCACGCCGGGCACCGCAGGTGCATAGACTCAATGAAGATTCTGTGAGCACCGACGACCAAGTCTTTTAGGGGGCTGCTGCATGCCCGCCACGGGAACCGTTCAGATCGAGATGCCCGCCATGGGCGAGTCGGTGACCGAGGGCACCGTCCTCGAGTGGCACGTCGCCGAGGGCGACCACGTCGACGAGGGCGACACGATCGTCGAGGTCTCGACCGACAAGGTCGACGCCGAGGTCCCCGCGACCGCCAGCGGCACCGTGACCAAGCTGCTCGTCGAGCCCGACGATGTCGTCAAGGTCGGCCAGGCGCTGGCCGAGATCGAGCCCGGCGAGGGCGGCGGCGATTCGTCCGGCAACGGGGCGGGGTCTGACCCGTCCGGCGAAGGCCTGCCCGACACGGGCGGCGGCGGCGAGGGTGACGAGGATCTCGGCGAGGACACCGACGCCGAGGAGCTGCAGGACGAGGAATCAACCGAGGCCCCGACGCAGGACGGCGACGAAGCTGCAGCTGACGGCGATGAAGCCGGTGGCACCGGCGAGGTCGTCGAGGTGACGATGCCGGAGATGGGCGAGTCGGTCACCGAGGGCACCGTGCTCGAGTGGCACAAGGCCGCCGGCGACGCGATCGAGGAGGGCGAGACGCTGATCGAGGTCTCGACCGACAAGGTCGACGCCGAGGTTCCCGCCACCGCCAGCGGCACGGTCGCCGAGCTGCTCGTCGAGCCCGACGACACCGTCAAGGTCGGCCAGGCGCTGGCCCGGATCGAGGTCGGCGCCGAGCGGCGGGTCGAAGCCCGCGGCGGACGACGGCGGCTCGGCCGAGGCACCCTCTGGGAACGGCGCCGCAGCCGAGGTCGACTCGGACGCGAAGGCTTCGCCGGTCGCGAAGCGGATCGCCGCGGCGGAGGGCGTGGATCTTTCAGGCGTCGAGGGCTCCGGCCCCGGCGGCAAGGTGATGAAGGCCGACGTGCTCGCAGCGACCGACGGGAGTGGCAACGGTGCCGCTCCCGAAGGCCGCCAAGGGCGAGGCGAAGGTCCTCCGCGGCCCCGCGGGGATGCTCGCGAAGGCGATGGAGGAGAGCCGGTCGATCCCGACCGCCACGTCGTTCCGCACGCTCGCCGTCGACACGCTCGACGCCAAGCGCAAGGCGTTGAACGGAGCGCTCGCCGAGCGCGGGATGAAGGTCTCCTTCACGCATCTGATCGCCTGGGCGATCGTCGAGGCCGGCAAGGAATGGCCGTCGATGTTCCGCACGTTCGAGGAGCGCGACGGCAAGCCCAACCTGATCGACCACGGCCAGCTCAACCTCGGGATCGCCGTCGACATCGAGAAGAAGGACGGCTCGCGCTCCCTGATGGTGCCGCGCGTCCTCGCCGCCGACACGCTCGACTTCAAGGCCTTCCACGCCGCCTACGAGGACATCATCCGCAAGACGCGTGAGAACGCGCTGACCGCGGACGACTTCCAGGGCACGAACATCACGCTGACCAACCCCGGCGGGCTGGGGACGGTCGCCTCCGTCCCGCGCCTGATGAAGGGCCAGGGCACGATCATCGCGACCGGCTCGATCACCTACCCGCCCGAGTGGGCTCACGCCGCGCCCGACAAGCTCAGGGCGCTCGGCGTCTCGAAGGTGATGACGATGACGTCCACCTACGACCACCGGATCATCCAGGGCGCCGAGTCGGGCTCGTTCCTGCGCCGGATCGACCAGCTGCTCAGCGGCGACGACGAGTTCTACGAGAAGGTCGCGGCCAGCTTCGACATCGAGGCGAGCGTCGTCTCGACCGCGCATCCGGCCTCCGCCTCCGCCCCGCCCCTCGCCTCCCAGACCGGTTCGCACCAGGTCGTCGCGAGCCCGTCGGTCGGCGAGGTCGACGAGGAGCTCCTGCAGGCGGTGCAGGCGGCGACCTCCCTGCTCAAGGCCTACCGCACCCACGGCCACCTGTCGGCCCACCTCAGCCCCCTCGGCGGCGACGGCAAGGGCGACCCGGCGCTCGAGCCGGAGAACCTCAACCTCACCCCCGAGCTGATGGGGAAGATCCCCGCCTCGATCCTCCGGATCGGAGTCGCCGGCGAGACGCTCCTCGACGCGCTGCCGCGGATGAAGGGCGCCTACTGCGGCACGATCGCCTACCAGATCGAGCACCTCTCATCGCACAACCAGCGCATGTGGCTGCGGGAGATGATCGAGACCGGCAAGCACCGCGAGCCGCTGAAGAAGGACGAGAAGCGCAGCCTCCTGCACCGCCTGATCCAGGTCTTCCAGTTCGAGCGCTTCATCCAGAAGGCCTACCTCGGCCAGAAGATGTTCTCGATCGAGGGGCTCGACGCGACCGTGCCGATGATCGACGAGCTCGCGACGCTGGCGAAGAAGAACGGCGCCGAGCAGGTCGTGATCGGGATGGCCCACCGCGGCCGGCTCTCGGTGCTCGCGCACAACCTGGGCCGCTCGATCGAGTCGATCATGGCCGAGTTCGAGGGCGCGAAGGCGCTCGACGCCGTCAAGCGGACCGACGCGCTGCGCCACGGTGGCACCGGCGACGTCAAGTACCACCACGGCGCCGAGGGCCTGTTCGAATCGGGCGAGGGCGACGTCCGGATGCGCCTCTCCCCCAACCCGAGCCACCTCGAGTTCGTCGGCCCGGTCGTCGAGGGTGGAGCGCGCGCGGCGCAGACCGGCCACGCCGGCCCCCGCCTCCACCACGACCCGCAGGTCGCGGTCCCGCTTCTGCTCCACGGCGACGCAGCGTTCCCCGGTCAGGGAGTCGTCGCCGAGACGTTCAACATGCAGGCGCTCGACGGCTACGCCACGGGCGGCACGATCCACATCATCCAGGACAACGGTGTCGGGTTCACGACCGACCCGATGGAGGGTCGCTCCACCCCTTACGCCTCCGACATGGCGAAGGGCTTCAACGTCCCGATCATCCACGTCAACGCCGACGTGCCCGAGGACTGCATCGCCGCGGTCCGCCTGGCGATGGCCTTCCGCGAGAAGTTCGCCCGTGACGTCGTCATCGACCTGATCGGCTACCGCCGCTACGGCCACAACGAGACCGACGAGCCGGCCTACACCCAGCCCGAGCAGGCGGCGGCGATCAAGAAGCACGCCCCGATCAGCGAGCTCTACGCCAAGCAGCTCCTCGAGGAGGGCATCGTCGAGGAGGCCGAGGTCGAGTCCGACGCGACCGAGCGCCGCGAGGAGCTCAGCGAGATCCTGAAGACGCTCCGCGGGAAGATCGAGGCCGGCGAGTTCGAGGACCCGACGGTCACCGGCACCGGCGAGCTCGACCGGACGAAGAGCCCCGAGGTCGAGACGAAGGTCTCCGAGAAGCGCATCAAGACGCTCAACGAGGAGCTGATCAAGTTCCCCGACTCCTTCACCGTCCACCGGAAGCTGCGCAAGCCGCTCGACCGCCGGGTCGACATCCTCGAGGACGGGCCGATCGAGTACGGCCACGCCGAGGCGCTCGCCTTCGCCTCGCTGCTGACCGAGGGCACGCACATCCGGATGACCGGCCAGGACACGGAGCGCGGCACGTTCTCCAACCGCCACCTCGTTCTGCACGACGAGAAGACCGGCCTCAAGTACGCGCCGATCCAGAACCTCTCGGGGGCGCTGGCGCCGTTCGAGATCCACAACTCGCCGCTGTCGGAGAACTCGTGCCTCGGCTTCGAGTACGGCTACTCGGCAGCCTCGCCGGAGAGCCTGATCCTCTGGGAGGCGCAGTTCGGCGACTTCGACAACGCCGCCCAGGTGATCATCGACCAGTTCATCGTCGCCGGCGAGTCGAAGTGGGGCCAGACGACGCGCCTGACCCTGCTGCTTCCCCACGGCTACGAGGGTTCAGGGCCCGAACACTCGAGCGCGCGAATCGAGCGCTTCCTGCAGCTCGGCGCCGAGGGCAACATGCGGCTCGCCAACCCGACGACGGCCGCCCAGTACTTCCACCTGCTGCGCCGTCAGGCGCGGATCGCGAAGCCGCGGCCGATGGTCGTCTTCACCCCGAAGGGCCTGCTCCGGCTCGACCGGGCTGCCTCGAAGCTGAAGGACCTGACCGAAAGCTCCTTCCAGTACGTGCTCGACGACCCGCGCACCGAGGGTCGCAAGGAGGACGTCAAGCGCCTCGTCCTCTGCTCCGGCAGGGTCTTCTACGACCTCGACGGCCACGATCGCCGCGAGGACGCCGACGACGTCGCGGTCGCGCGCGTCGAGCTCATCTACCCCTTCCCCAAGGCCCAGCTCGCGGAGCTCATCGGGAGCTACCCGAACCTCGAGGAGGTCGTCTGGGCCCAGGAGGAGCCGCAGAACATGGGCTGCTGGCACGCCATGGAGCGCCGCATCCCGAGCGCCCTCGGCGACCGCGGGCTCGAGCTTCGCTACGTCGGGCGCCCCGAGCGCGCCAGCCCCTCCGAGGGCTACCCCGCAGCACACCGCTCCGAGCAGGAGCGAATCGTGCTGACGGCGCTGACCGGCTGAGGCGCGCGAGCTTCCGGCCCGTCGACCTGGCGGGACCGGGCGGGGTGGGCCGGCCGGCACATCCCAGAGCAACCCGGCGAAGCCGGGTGCCGGACGGTCCACCCCGCCCGGCCCCGCCCCGCGCGGCGGGAGCTGAGAGACTCCGGAAGCCGATGACCGTCCACAGCATCAACGCCGGGACCATGTGCCCGCTGGGGGCGAAGCTCTTCACCGGCGATCCGGGGATGGGACGGGGGCTCGTGACCTGCCACTGCCTGGTCATCGAGACCTCCGATGGCCTGATGCTCGTCGACACGGGGATGGGAACCGAGGACATGCGGCATCCCTATCGCCGGCTCGGCGTCCCGTTCAAGGTCGGCTTCTCGGTGAAGCCGGACATCGAGGACACGGCGCTCGCGCGCGTTCGCGGCCTCGGGTTCGGACCGGGCGACGTCCGCCACATCGTTCCCACGCACCTCGACCTCGATCACGCCGGCGGCCTCCCGGATTTCCCGGGGGCGAAGGTCCACGCAACCGTCGACGAGCACCGCGCCGCCATCAAGCCTTCGCTGCAGGACCGCTCGCGCTACAAGCGCTGCCACTTCGCGCACGGCCCCGACTGGGAGCTCCACGACACGGGCGCCGGCGGTGACGACTGGTTCGGCTTCGAGTCGGTCCGCGTGCTCCCCGGCATCGACCCCGAGGTGCTCCTGATTCCCCTGCCGGGCCACTCGGTCGGCCACACGGGCGTCGCGGTGCGCGACGGCGACGGCTGGCTCCTGCACTGCGGCGACGCCTACTTCAACCGCGCCGAGGTCGCCAGGCCGCCCAGCGCGCCGAAGGGGATCGCGGCGTTCCAGCGGGTGATCGCGGCCGACAACGCCGCGCGCGTCAGCAACCAGGAGCGACTGCGGGAGCTGGCCGCAGCGCACGGCGACGAGGTGCGGATCTTCTGCGCGCACGACCACGTCGAGCTCGAGCGCGAGCAGGCGCGGAGCTGAAGCCGGTCGTCGGTTAGTTGCGCGGGCGCCGCGGCGCCCGTTCACACGGTGACGGCTCGGAGAGCCGGCCGGTGACGAGAGTGCCGAGCGCGCTCATCAGCATCTCGGCCTCATCCTTCGGGAGCGAACCGAGAACGTCCTTCTGGACCTCGTCCATGATCGCCTCGGCCTGCTCGACCTTGGCCGCGCCCTTCGCGGTCACCTCGATGACCCGTGCGCGGCGATCCGTGCTCGAAGGCTTGCGGACGGCGTAGCCGTCGCGCTCGAGCTCGTCGATCGCGGCGACCATCGTGGTCTTGTCGAGGCTGATCCGCTTCGCGATCTCGGTCTGGGTGAGGCCGCCCTGCATCGCGGTGTTGAGGACCCAGATACCGCGAGGAGAAAGGCCCATGCCCTCCATTCGCGCGGTGAGCTCGGTGGAGAGCGCGTGGTACGCCTGAGCGAGAAGCCACTTGAGGTTCCCGAGGAGAGCTGCGTCGCATTCAGCCTCCGTCGCGGGGCTCGTGACCTGGGGTGTCACCTCAGCAGTGTTCATCTCGAGAGAAAGCGTAACACCAGACAGTTGCGGGCGCAACCATCTGGTGAGGGAGCAATCCGGGCCCGGAGAAGGCGACGGGGGCCGCCCCCGGAGGAGTGGGGGCGGCCCATCGTCGGTGCCTTCCTAGGAGGCCTGCTCCAGCGCCAGCTCCCCCTCCGGGGCGCCGGCCTGAGCCGCCTCGTGCTCGGGCTGCAACACCCGCGCCGCCACGGCGATCGCGACGAGCACGAAACCGAGCCCGACCGTGAACGCCAGCTGGTAGCCGTCGGTCAGCGCCGACGCCGTCGAGTCGCCCGCCGCCAGCAGGTCCTCGGTGCGGGAGCTCGAGAGCGTCGCCAGCACCGCGAGGCCGAGGGCCCCTCCGACCTGCTGAGTCGTGTTGACGAGGCCGGAGGCCAGGCCCGCGTCCTCCTGCGTGGCGCCGGACATCGCCAGCGTCACGAGCGCCGGGAAGCTGAGCCCGGCTCCCATCCCGAACAGGACCATCGTCGGCAGGATGTCGGTGACGTACGTCGCATCGACCGGAGCCCGGGTGAACAGGGCCAGCCCCGCCGCGACGAGCGTCAGCCCGCCGATCAGCACCGGCCGTCCGCCGTAACGGGTGACCAGCGCCGGCGAGATCGAGAACGAGAAGAGCCCGATCCCGATCGACACCGGCAGGAACGCCAGACCGACGTCGACCGCTCCGTAGCCCTGGACCTGCTGCAGGTACAGCGCGCCGAGGAAGAACATCCCGAACAGGCCGGCCACCATCAGGATCTGGATGACGTTGGCGCCCGAGACGTTCCGCGAACGCAGGATGTGCAGCGGCATCAGCGGGTTGCGGGTGGTCTGCTCCCGACGGACGAATCCGATCAGCAGCAGGATCGACACCGCACCGAGGATCAGCGTCCGAGCCGAGCCCCAGCCGTAGTCCGCAGCCTCGACGATCGTGTAGACGCCGAGCATCAGCGAGCCCGTGATCAGGGCCGCGCCGGGGACGTCCGCTCCGTGCTCGAGGCCGTGGCCGCGATCACGCTCCAGCAGCCGCGAGGCCGCGACCGCAGTCGCAACGCCGATCGGCAGGTTGACGAAGAAGATCCAGTGCCACGAGATCGCTTCGGTCAGGACGCCGCCGAGCAACAGCCCGATGGAGGCGCCCGCAGAAGCGACGAACGAGTACACGCCGATCGCCCTCGCCTGCTCCCCCGGCTTGGGGAACATCGTCACGATCATCCCGAGGATCCCGGCTGACGCCATCGCGCCGCCGACTCCCTGGATGAACCTTGCTCCGATGAGCATCTCCTGCGATGTCGCGGCTCCGGCCAATGCCGAGGCCACGACGAAGACGCCGATTCCCGAGAGGAACATGGTCCGCCGGCTGATCAGGTCGCCGAGGCGCCCGGCCAGCAGCAGCAGCCCTCCGAAGGGGATCAGGTACGCGTTGACGACCCACGCCAGGCTCGACTGGGAGAACCCGAGGTCCTCCTGGATCGAGGGCAGTGCGACGTTCACGATCGTGCCGTCGAGGATGATCATCAGCATCCCGACGCACAGGACGTAGAGGGTCAGCCACCGTTTCCGGTCGTCCACCCCCGCGTCAAATTCAGTCTCAGTTCCCGAGGTCATTCATAACTCCAATACTCCGCTTACGGATCGGACCGTAGCAGATAGATCGGTAGCGGATCATCCTGAGGCGAACGATCGGCTGGGAACCTGGAAACAGAAAGGGCTCCGCGTCAGCGGAGCCCGATCCGTCCCATCCCCGTTCCCCGCGCGGCGCCCCAAGCCGCCGCACGCCCCCGGGCCCAGCCCTAGGTCTTCTTCCTCCTCACCAGCGTGATCTCGTAGTCCTTGGTCACCGGGTCGCCCGTCGTCGGCGTGAAGGCGACCTGGAAGGCGGCCTTCGCCTTGCCCTTCCTCTTCAGCGCCTTCTTCAACTTGCCGGTGGCCTTGAGCCTCAGCTCGACCACGTTGTCGGAGTCGACGGTCCTGGTCTGACCCTTCACGCCGGCCCCGCTGATCGCCACGCTGCCGGAGCCGCTGACGGTCGCCGTCACCACCGCGGTGCCGCGCTTCTTGTCCCGGACCACCGGTCCGACCTTCAGCGTCCCGGCACCCGGCGTCGCCGGCGGGTCCGGGGTCACAGGCGGATCCGGATCCTCCGGATCGACCGGCGGCACGACCTCCTCCTCGGCGACGGTCACCTCGATCTCATCCGTGGTGATCGTGCCGTTCTCGTCGGTGATCGTCGCCGTCAGCGTCACGGTGTCACCCGCGACGTCGGTTCCCGGAGTCCAGCTGAACTCGTAGGGAGCCTTCGTGTCGGTACCGAGCGACTCATCGCCCGCCGAGAGCGCGACCGAGGCGACCGCGAAGTCGTCGCTCGCCCGGACCACCGGGATCGTCTCGTCCTCGAGGGGGACCTCGGCGCCATCGCCCGGGTTGACGATCGCGCCGGTCGGCGCTCCATCGCTGATCGGCGTGTAGTCGGACGGCAACGCCGGCGCGGTCGTGAGCCGGCCCGTCACCGTCACCGTCGCCGCCGGGGTCGTATCCGGCTCCGAGTAGCCCTCGACGTTCGTCGAGGGGTTGCTCGGGCCGGCCGCCGGGGCGTTCGGGCCCCAGTAGTTGCCGGTTGCGATCGCCGGTGCACCCTGGCGCGGCGCGGTGTTGTCGGCGTTGGCGTTGAAGACGCCGTAGCCGTTGCCGGTGATGATGTTGCCCGTGGCGCCCTGGAAGCCATCGGCTCCAGCCACCTCGGTCGCCGCATCGGTCAGGAGCACGCCCACCGAACGCCGCTGGTTCGAGCGGAAGAAGTTCCCGGTGATCCGGTTCCTCCGAACGAAGCCACGTGCGCCGCTTGCGTACTGGATCCCGGTCTGCGGGAACAGCGTGCTCGTGCCGCCCTTGATCACCGAGTCGGTGACGAACCCGAACTGCCGGATCCCCTGCCGCACCGTGTTGTCGGCGTTTCCGTCGGGGCCCCTCGCCCCGTCGATCAGCACGCCGCCCGACTGGTAGCCGAACACCTTGCTGTCGTCGATCGTCACCTGCCGCTGGACGGTGCCGGCTCCGGCGCCGATCAGCGAGTTCGTCATCACGACGCCCCAGCCATGGGGGTTGTCGGCCAGCTCCCCGGCCGTCGTCGCCTTCTTGAGCGGTCCGACGACGCTGTTGGAGATCCGGCCCGACGCGTTGAAGTACGCCACGCCGGCCTCCGCGTAGACGTTCGGCGAGGAGATCGTCACCCCGGAGATGTCAACGAACTGCTCGTTGTCATCGGTCGAGCCGAGGGACTGCCGCGAGATGGTGATGACGTTGCCGCCGCCGTCTCGCAGGTACGGGGTCGCGCCGGCCAGGGTCGGCCCGATGGCCGGGTCCGGCTCGATGAACACCTTGCTCGCACCCGCGCCCTTGATCTTCAGGGGCTTGGTGATCGTCAGGCCGTTCATCGCCCCGGTCGCAACCGGGTTGCTCGCCTGGAACACCGGCGTCGAGCTCTCGCGGTAGGTACCCGCGCAGACCACGATCGTGTCCCACGGAGCGGCCTGGTCGACCGCGGCCTGGATCGAGGTGTAGGACGCGTTCGGGCACTGCGCCTTGTCGTCGTCCACCGTCCAGGTCGTCGGGTTGCCGTCGATGCCCACCACGTCGGGCAGCTTCTGATTGCCCTGCGTGGCGTCGTACTCGGCCAGCTCGGCCGCCGGGTCGGGCCCGGTTGCGACCGGACCGGTCGCGGGACCCGCGTCGACCTCCATGGTGTCGACGAGAACCTGCGGGTCACCCGTCGCCTCCTGGAAGCGGACGTCGGAGAGCTGGATCGAGCCGGTCTGCGGCTTGCCCTCCTCGCCGAAGCGGAACTCGATCTCGCGGAGCGCGGTCAGATCCACGTCCTGGTCAGCGAACTCGCTGAGCGGGATCCGGATCTGATCGAGGATCACGTGCACCTTGGGCGTCGATGAGCCCGTCGTCTGGTGCAACGCGTTGCCCCAGTCGGGATCGGCAGCGTCGACGACGCCCTCGTTCCCGTCCGCATCGATGAGCGCGATCGAGAAGTCCTGCTCGGTCAGCTCAGGGTTGACCTCGGCGTCGGTCCCCGTCCGCGGCGCGTTGCGCGGATCGAAGAAGTTGACGTCGGCCCCCATCGTCAGCGACTCCAGACCGCTCACGTCGCCGTCGGCTGCGGGGATCGTCGTTCCCAGCGTCGCCGGATCGCCGGTGCCGTCACCACCGCGGGGGTTGTCCCACGCGATCGCGAGCTGACGCCCGTACGACTGGTTGATCGGCGAGTTCTCACGCGTGCCGTTCTGGCCTCCCAGAGCAGCGGGCGCGGGCAGCGGGCAGGCCTTCGTGGCCGCCGGGTTGCCCGGGATGTTGAGCTGAGACGGAGCGAAGTGCAGCGGCTCCGGGTTGCACCAGTCGAGGCCGGAGGCGGTGGTCGCCGGCTTCGGCGTCACTCCCCCGGCGTCGATGTACGGGTTGGCGAAGCCACTCGAGGTGAGCTTCGTCCCGAGCGCGCTCAGACCGAGCGGGTTGTCGGTCTCCGGGCGGATCACGTCGACCCGCTCGGCCGGTGCGGCGAAGTAGCTCGTCAGGAGCCGCTCGTCGCAGTCCATCCGCATGCCCGTCGTGCTGGTCGGGCAGGCCGAGTCCGGCAGCTGGCGATGGTCGCCGGTGAGGCTGAGCTCGCCCGTCATGTACGGCTCGAACGCGCCCTCACCTCCGACGTAGCGGCGGAAGAAGGCCGACATGGTCGCCAGGCCGATCTTCTCCTGGTCGCCCATCAGCGCCGGGTCGCCCGAGATCCGGGTGTTGACCAGCGGGTTCAGCTTGTCGCTGTTGTCGATCTTGTACGAGTTGTTGGAGTTGTCCTGATCGCCGCTGGCGTCACCGCTGAGCCGGCTGTTGGTGCCGTTCGTGTACTGGCACCCGTTGTCCGCCTGGTTCGAGTCGTCGTTGTCGGCGAACCACACCGAGTTGAACCAGTTGTGGTTTCCACCGAGGACGGACATCTGGATCCGCGGGAACGGATCACCCGGGTTCGCGTACTGGCTCCGCTCGTAGAAGCGCGAGCCCTGGAGGTTCGAGACGTCGCCGTCGCAGGTCGGGAGGATCGACAGGTACGGGGTTCCGTACGGCGCCTTCCGCTCGTAGTCGACCGGCGCGAGCGAGATCGCTCCGCGAATCGGGTACCTCGTCCCGTCGCTTCGCATCCGGTTGTAGTCCAGGAAGCTGGAGATGCCGTCGCCGCCGCGCGAGTGACCCATCAGGCCGATGCGCTGCATGTCGAGCTTGCCCTCCAGCGTCGTACCGATGTTCGTGTTGGCGTCGTTCGGCAGGCCGCCCGTGGCGTTGGCGAGCGCGAGCTTGTCCAGGGTCGCGGCGATCAGCCGGCGACGCTGATGCATGCCCTTCCCCTTCTGACCGTCCTGGTAGAAGATCAGCTGGTCCTGGTCGAGTGAGATGACCGTGTAGCCCCAGGACGCCATGTTCTCGCCGAGGTATGCGTAGCCCTCGTCGTTGCGCTTGAAGACCGTGCAGTTCGGCGCGCTGCCGGTGTCGCAGCTGCCGTGGTTGCCGTGCACGAGCACGATGACCGGCGACGGCTCGGCGCGATCAGACGGGTAGTAGACGACGCCGCGGATCTCGAGGTCGGTCGCAGCCGCCGCGCCGGTCGCAGCTCCACCGCTCGAGTTCGGCTCCTGCAGCGGCACGGTTCCCAGCTTCACCGGGTCGACGCGAGCGACCGTGTAGTCGCCGCGGTCGAGCGGATCGGGAACGACCGGCTCGGGCGCCTGCGCGTCAGCCCCCTTCGGAGCGAACGCGCAGATTGCGACCAAGAGGACGAGGAAAAGGGAACCCGGGCGCCACCCGGGCACGGACGTGCCTGACAAGAAAGTCTCCTGACTTACTGAGAATCGATATTGATGAGACGGCGCGTCCGCCCCCAGCGATCCGCACACCCAACCTGCGATCACAGTAGGACCGGTCCGTCCGCGCCTTCCTGTCCCGGTGTCCAATCTCGCGACCCCGTGTCCTGTACCGGTGTCCCAGCCAGGCGTCGTCGTGTGACGAGGTCACTCCCGGGAGCCCGCCCGAGTTGCCCGTCAAGGGCTGACGCTTCGCATCAGCCCGACCCCGGAAATGCGAAGGGCGCCGGCCTGAGAGAAAGACCGGCGCCCTTTCGCGGCACCCACGGGAGAGAGGAGAGGGGGACGACTAGGAGACGGTCCTGCTGGCCGCAACGGCCGGCGTTGCGCCACAGACCGAACATGGATCTTGTGTTCGACCTGAACGGCGCCCGGACCCACAGTCGGGACAGGAGACCCGGGGCGCGTGCCCTACGAATGCGCGCCGTGCCTCCCGGACCCGGACTATCGTCCGTTCTCCGATCCTCGGATATGAGGAACTCTGCATGGGCGTAAGAATGCCCGCCCGCAGGACCCCCTCACATGTACGCGGGTCCAGGATCCGCGGAGGCCCTTTGTCCATCGGGCAGGGGTGATCTAGCCTCCCCGGGGTGAGCGAGACCGTCGCCTACGAAGGTGAGTACCGAGCTTGGAAGCCCGGGCCGGCGTTCGCGTGGGTCAAGGTCGGCTCGTTCCTCGAGCTCGCGGTGTTCGCCGGACTGCTGATCGTCTGGGCGATCCCGGGGATGGAGCGGGCGACGTTCTGGTTCGGGCTCGCCCACGGTGTCGGCTACCTGGCGCTGTGCGCCCTGATCTTCGTCGCGATCCTTCGCCGCGAGGCTCCCTGGTGGCTGCTGGCAGCGACGCTGACCCCGGTGGGCCCCGTCGGCTCGGTGATCGGGATCGAATGGATCGAACGACGCAAGAAGGGACCCGTATGAGCACCCATGTCTACCCGTCCATCCGCTACCGCGACGCGCGCGCCGGAATCGCGTTCCTGCAGGAGGCCTTCGGCTTCGAGCTCGTCGTCGCGCACGAGGACGATGACGGGACGATCGTCCACGCGGAGCTCCGCTGGGGCGACGCGATGATCATGTGCGGCCAGGAGACCGAGGCCGGCGTCGAGCGCCACGGCGCGCACGCCGGTCAGGCCTGGAACTACGTGAGCGTCGAGGACGCCGACGCCCACTACGCCCGGGCGAAGGCGCGCCGGGCCGAGATCGTCATGGAGCTGACCGACCTCGACTACGGCTCGCGCGACTACGGCGCCAAGGATCCCGAGGGCAATCTCTGGAGCTTCGGGACGTACGACCCGCTTGCCCCGGGTTAGGCTGAGCGCCCGATGGGCCTCGTCGACTGGATCATCAAGCGCCGCATGGCCAAGGAGAGCGCCGGGGCCATGAACGCCGACCAGGCGTCGGTGGTCGCGATGCAGCAGGCCGCGATCCAGCAGGCGGCCATGCAGCAGGGTCAGGTGAGCCAGGTCGCGGACCTCAGCGACATCGGCGCGCTCATGAGCCAGTGGCAGCAGTTCCAGCAGATGGGCGGCTCGCAGGTCAGCTCCCAGGTCTTCGACCTGCGCGGGAGCGGGATGCGGGAGGAGATCCTCGCCGCGGTCGAGAAGCACGGCGTGCCGACCGACGGCTCCGCGGTCATCGGCATGGCCGGCGCGGTTGATCAGGACCCGAACGACATGATGGGCCTGCAGAGCGACATCCTCGGCGTCCTCGCGAAGCACGGGATCGACCTCGAGAAGATGGGCGTCCAGCTCGCCCCCGGCGCACCGCCCCCGGCGACGCCAACCGACCCGGCGGACCTTCCGCCCATCCAGGACCCGCTCGCTTAGCGAGGGGCCCGGTGAGCTTCGAAGAGATTAAGGCTGGGGCGGGGCCGTGGGAGGCAGGGGGTCCACACGGCCCGCGCCCCAACCAACGCGTCGGTAGCCAGGGAGGGATGCCGACGCGATCGCTCCCGGAGGCGGGACTGACCGGGAGCGAGCTTGATGAAACTCACTTCCCCCATCATTACCGATTGCCGCCGCCGACGCAATCCCCATTTACGCGGCGTCAGCGAAGCTCGCGGAGAACCCTGTGGAGGATGCCGCCGTGGCGGAAGTACTGGCGCTCGTTCGCGGTGTCGAGGCGCACCTGAGCCTCGAACTCGACCGGGTCGGAGCCGTCCCTCGTTGCCGTCACGGTGATCGTCGTCGCGCTGTCGATGTCGAGCTCCGGGAAGGAGAACTCCTCCTCGCCGGTGAGACCGAGCGACTCGATCGACTCCCCCTCGGGGAACTGGAGTGGCAGCACGCCCATCCCGATCAGGTTGGAGCGGTGGATGCGCTCGAAGCTCTCCGCGATCACGGCCTTGACGCCGAGGAGGAGGGTCCCCTTCGCGGCCCAGTCACGAGAGGATCCGGAGCCGTACTCCTTGCCGGCGAGGACGACGAGCGGCACGCCGTCGTCGGCGTACTTCATCGCCGCGTCGTAGATGAACATCTCATCGCCGCTCGGCATGTGGCGGGTCCAGCCGCCCTGCTTGTCGACGAGCTCGTTGCGGAGGCGGATGTTCGCGAAGGTCCCGCGCATCATCACCTCGTGGTTCCCGCGACGTGAGCCGTATGAGTTGAAGTCGCGGGCGTCGACGCCGTTGTCCATGAGCCACTTGCCGGCGGGGCTGTCCTTCTTGATGGCTCCGGCGGGCGAGATGTGGTCGGTGGTGATCGAGTCGCCGAGCTTGGCGAGGACGCGCGCGCCCTCGACCGCCTGGGCGCCCGCGGCGGGCTCGGCGTCCATGCCCTCGAAGAACGGCGGCTGCCGCACGTAGGTCGAGTCCGGCCACGTGTAGCGGTCCTCCTCGGGGACCTTGATCGCCTGCCAGCGCTCGTCGCCGTCGAAGACGTTCGCGTAGTTCTTCTCGAACATGTCCTTGCGGACGGCGTGCGCGACGGCGTCGCGGATCTCGTCGTTGCCGGGCCAGATGTCGCGGAGGAAGACGTCCTCCCCGTCCTCGGCGGTCCCGAGCGGCTCCGAGTCGAAGTCGAAGTCCATGCGGCCGGCGAGCGCGTAGGCGACGCAGAGCGGCGGGGACGCGAGGTAGTTGGCCTTGACGTCCTGGTTGATCCGGCCCTCGAAGTTGCGGTTGCCCGAAAGCACCGCGGCGACGACGAGATCCTTCTCGGCGACCGCTGCCGAGATCTCCTCGGGGAGCGGCCCAGAGTTCCCGATGCAGGTCGTGCAGCCGTAGCCGACGAGGTCGAACTTGAGCTTGTTCAGGTACTCGTCGAGCCCGGAGGCCTCGAGGTAGTCGGTGACCACCGTCGAGCCCGGGGCGAGCGACGTCTTCACCCACGGCTTGACGTCGAGGCCCCGCTCCACCGCCTTCTTGGCGAGCAGCCCGGCGCCGATCATCACCGACGGGTTCGACGTGTTCGTGCAGCTCGTGATCGCGGCGATGACGACGCGGCCGTGGTCCAGGTCGAAGGTCCGGCCCTCGGAATCCGTCACCTCGATGCAGTCGCTCGACCTCTTCGCCTCGGCGACGGCGGTCTTCGCGTCGCTCTGGGAGCCGGGCTTGGAGTGCTCCTCGGCCGTGTCGCTGCGATCGTCGCCGGGTGGGTCCGACGCGGGGAAGGTCTCCTTGACCGTCTCGTCGTGGCCGTTGAGCTTCTCGGCTGCCTCGCCGTTCTCGGAGGCGAGCATCTCGAGGAAGGCGCTCTTCGAGTCGCTGAGCGCGATCCGGTCCTGCGGACGCTTGGGCCCCGCGATCGCGGGCTCGACGTCGCCGAGGTCGAGCTCGAGCGTGTCGGAGAAGGTGGGCTCCTCGGAGTCGGCCGTGTGGAACATGCCCTGCTCGCGCATGTAGGCGTCGACGAGCTCGATCACCTCGGTCGGGCGACCGGTGAACTCGAGGTAGCGGAGCGTCTCGGCGTCCGGCGGGCAGATCGCGCAGGTCGAGCCGAACTCCGGCGACATGTTGCCGAGCGTCGCGCGGTCGGCGAGGCCGAGGTTGGGCAGGCCGGGGCCGAAGAACTCCACGAACTTGGAGACGACGCCGCGCTCGCGCAGCATCTCGGTGACGCGAAGGACGAGGTCGGTGGCGGTGGCGCCCTCACGGAGCTCCCCGCCGAGCTTGAAGCCGATGACCTGCGGCAGGAGCATCGAGATCGGCTGGCCGAGCATCGCGGCCTCGGCCTCGATGCCGCCGACGCCCCAGCCGAGAACGCTGAGGCCGTTGATCATCGTCGTGTGGGAGTCGGTGCCGACGAGCGTGTCGGGGTACGCCTTGGCGCCGGTCCGTCCCCGCCCTCGTCGGACCAGACGACCCGGCCGAGGTACTCGAGGTTGACCTGGTGGCAGATGCCGGTGGCGGGCGGGACGACGCGGAAGTTGTCGAACGCCTTCTGGCCCCAGCGCAGGAACTCGTAGCGCTCCTCGTTGCGCTCGAACTCGCGCTCGGCGTTGACCTCGAAGGCGCGGGCGTTGCCGAAGGCGTCGACCTGCACTGAGTGGTCGATCACGAGATCGACGGGGACGAGCGGGTTGATCTTGGCGGCGTCGGAGCCGAGCTCCTCGATCGCGTCTCGCATCGCCGCGAGATCGACGACGGCCGGAACGCCGGTGAAGTCCTGCATCAGGACCCGGGCCGGCTGGAAGGGGATCTCCTTCGACGGCTCGGCCTTCGCGTCCCAGGAGGCGATGGTCTCGACGTCGTCGGCCGAGACGCTCTCGCCGTCCTCGAGCCGGAGGACGTTCTCCAGCAGGACCTTCAGCGAGTAGGGAAGCCGAGCGACGTCGAACTTCGACTGCAGCGCGTCGAGGCGGTGGATCTCGTACTCGCGCCCGCCAACCTCAAGGCTGGACTTCGCGCCGAAGCTGTCTGCCATCCGTACTCCTTCTCGGCTCTCCGTCAGGCGGATCGCCCTGGTTCGTGATCGTCTTCCACGTCCTCGGAGACGTGCTCTTGGTCAGCTTCACCATATTCGGCGACGCCTTCCGACCTGGCGTCCTCCGGCGTGAAGCGGTCGCCGAGCGGGTTGCCGGCGGAATCGCCGTGAGAAGCACGCCTCGATGAGCGCCTCCTCGGACTGCTCGAAACCCTCGGCCACGCCCTGCCGGCCTCGGCCAGCGGACGCTCGGCCTCAGGGAGTCCCTCCTCGCCGGAAACGCCGCCGATCGCGCCGGCCTCCTCGCGAGCGAGCTCCTCCTCCTCGATGAGCGTCGCCTCTGCAGGCGCCGGCTCCATCGCGGGCAGGTCGGTGATCACCTCGTCGGAATCCGCGGAGGCCTCCTCCTCCTCGGCGTAGGCGTCCTCGCCGCGCTCGTCGAAGGGATCGGGGTTCGACTCGGCCTCGGCCTCGCCGAGGCTGGCCTCACCGAAGCCCTCGCGGTCGGCGGGGCTGTTCGGATCGAGCTCGTCTTCGCGTTCAGTCAAGGCGTCTCCTGGTTCAAGTGGGGTGCCTCTTCAAGTTACCCGCAGGCCACGGGCGCGAATCTGAGCGCTCAGCGCTTGTCGGTCTGGCCCTTGGCGAGGTTCTCGGCGACCTTCGTGCCCCCGCCGCGCTGGGCGCGAAGTGAGATCGAGGGGAAGAAGTGGGCGAAATGGGCCATCGCGCGCTGCTGGGGCGGAGCGATCGCGACCTCGGCCTTGTTCGACTCGATCGCCTTCAGCACTCCTCCGGCGACCTGCTCGGGCGTGGCCGTCCCCACTCCCGGGGGTGTGGAGGAGCCGGAGTCGGCGAACATGCCGGCGTCGCGGATGAAGCCGGGCAGGACGACTGAGGCGCTGACGCCCGTCCCCTTCCCGATCAGGTCCTCGCGGAGCGCGAGCGCGAAGCCGCGGAGGCCGAACTTGGTGCCGTTGTACAGAGACGCGCGCGGGGAGGCGGCCTTGCCGGCGAGCGAGGAGACGAAGACGAGGTGCCCGTCGCCGCGCTCGATCATCGGGCCCATCAGCTGGCGGGCGAGGATCATCGGCGCCTCGAGGTTGACCGTGACCGCGCGGGTGATCTGCTCCGGGGTGAAGTCCTCGATCCAGCCGGATGCGGGAAGGCCCGCGTTGGCGACGAGGATGTCGACCTTGCCGGCCGCCGCGGCGAGCGCCTCGGCGGCTCCGGGCTCGGCCAGGTCGCTCACGGCGACCGCGTGGTTGTCACCGGGCAGCTCGAGGGCCAGCGCCTCCAGCTCCTCCCCCTTGCGCGAGGAGAGCACGAGCTCGGCTCCGCGCTCCGCAAGCGCGATCGCGATGGCGCGGCCGAGGCCGCCTGTAGCTCCGGTGAGAAGCACTCGCTTGCCTTGAATCTGCATGGGCCGCAACCTACCGCCATTCCGCGTGTTCAAATGGACGTCCGGACACTTTCTTAGCGTTTCCTTGCATTGCGCTCATGATCCGCTAGAGTGCCCGGACCGTTCGACATACACCCACGCCAAATCTCCACCAGGAGAGCGGGGGACCCACCCAGGATCCCCGGGGCTAATCGGCTCGCTCAATGCAAGCCGGGGCGCAGGCTCAATCCAGCGCCAGCCCGACAGCTAACCCCGTAGGCGCCGACGAGCCAAGAGGTGAAAGACGTGTACAGCCCCAAGAGGAACGGCGCCATCGCGCCGGTGATCACTGCGCTCAGGTCCAGCCTGCTCGCCGTTGCGGCCCTCGCCGTGACCGCGACGATGCTGATCGGCGCTTCTCAGGCAATGGCCGGCAGCGGCGGGATCGGAACCGATCCCACCCGCGGCGGCGGCAACGACTCCGGCAAGTGCCGCGGCAAGGCACGCCTGCTCAGCAACGGCAACGCCGCCGCGCCCGGCTGCGCCCCCAAGCGCGTCAAGCGCGCGATCGCTGCCGCCAACAAGATCAACCACACCAAGTACCAGTGGGGTGGCGGCCACGGCAGCTTCAACAGCAGGGGCTACGACTGCTCCGGCGCCGTCAGCTTCATGCTCCACGGCGCGGGCGTGCTGAGCACGCCGCTCGACTCCGGGCAGCCTTGCCGGCTGGGGCGCCAAGCGGAAGGGCAAGTGGATCACGATCTACGCGAACTCCGGCCACGTCTACGCCACCGTCGCCGGCCTCCGCTGGGACACCTCGGGCGGCCCCGGCCCCCGTTGGCACAAGGACGGACGCTCGAGCGCGGGCTTCACGGTCCGCCACCCCGCCGGCCTCTAAGCCCGGCCTCCCACCCTCCCGTGCCGCTCGCCGCTCTCGGCGTGCGGCAGGGGGTGGGCCGGGAAGGGGACCAACGGGCCTCCCCAATAACGCGGCGAAGCCGCGCCCGATGGGCGCCTTCCCGGCCCACCCCCGGATTGTGTGACCGGCCCTAGCGGCCGACCGGGCATGATCGGCGGGTGTCCCTGCTTCGCCATCCGTCATTCCGGGAGGGGGCACGCGCCGGCGTCCCCTTCGCGATCGCGAGCTTCATCCTCGCGGCGACCTTCGGGGTCCTCGCCGCACCGGTGATGGGCGCCGTGGCGGCGATCGTCATGTCGATCATCGTCTACGCCGGATCGGCCCAGTTCGGGGCGCTGGCGGTGCTGGCCGCGGGAGGCGGGCCGGTCGCCGCGGTTGTCGCCGGCGTGCTGCTGAATGCGCGCTACCTGCCGATGGGCATCGCGCTCGGGCCTTCGATCGAGGGCTCGGCGCTCAAGCGGTTCCTCGTCGGCCAGGGGATGATCGACTTCTCCTGGGCCGCCGCCGCTCGCGGCGACGGGCGGTTCGACTGGCGCTTCATGCTCGGCGGGACGTCTCCCGCCTATCCCATGTGGGTGCTGGGAACGATCGTCGGCGCGCTCGCCGGCGATCTGATCGGCGACCCCGAGCGGCTCGGCCTCGACGCGATCTTCCCCGCCTTCTTCCTGGCGCTCCTGCTGTCGGGCGAGGTCTCCGCCGGGAGGCGCGCCGTCGTCGCGGCGCTGCTGGGCGGGTCGGTCGCCCTGGCGCTGATCCCGGTCGCGCCCGCGGGCCTGCCGGTCATCGCCGCCTGCGTGGGCGCGCTGGTCGGGCTCGACTCGGCCGGGCGGCGCGGGGCGGCCGGCGAGCCGGAGCCGGGCCGAGCCGGAGGGAGGCGCGTCCGTGAGCGACGTCTGGATCACGATCCTCCTCCTCTTCGTGACCACGATCGCGATCCGCGGCGGTGGACCCGTCGCGATGGGCGGTCGCGAGCTCGGCCGGCGAACGGCAGTCGGTCATCGAGCTCCTGGCCCCGGCGCTGCTCGCCGCGCTGATCGTGGTCGAGACGGTCGGAGGAAGCGACGGCGGGCTGGATCCCGACGCACGGATCGCCGGCGTGGCCGCGGCGGGAGGGGTGCTGGCGTGGGACCGGCACCGGATGCTGACGGCGGTGTTCGTGGCGGCGGCGGTGACGGCGGGGTGCCGGGCGGTGTTTCTGTAGGGCTGGGGGCTGGCTTTGCGCCGGGCGGATGCGGAGGACGCTTGGGGTTGGCGGGGGTGGGGCTTACGCCTGGCGGATGGGAGGGGTGCGCGGGGGCTGGCGGAGGTGCGGGCTTACGCCTGGACAGAGCTCGGGTGCAGGCGCTTTGGGGCTGGGGAGGGTGGAATGGAAGGGGATGGCGCGGCGGGCGGAGGCGATTTGGGACGGGCGGTGCCGCAGGGGCGGGTTACTCGGGCGGTGCGGCCGGGATTTGAGTCGCTATGCGGAGCAAATTCCCGGCGAAGGGGGCGATTGCTCGCTGAGCGAGATGAAAACGCGACGAAAGGCAGAGACGACGGCGCCGCGGTCACCGAGTCGCGCCGCGCGAGACGTATGCGCCCGTTTACCGCGACTCGATGCGAGGCACCGCCGGCGCGGTCCCCGAGTCGCGCCGGAGAGGACGTATTGCGGCCGTCTGCCGCGACTCGATGCGAGGCACCCGCCCGTCCCTCCCTCTCCCTCCTGAGCAAGGCAGGTCAACCGGCAACCAGGCGGGACCGGGCCGGGGGTGGCCTGGACGGCACATCCCAGAGCAACCCAACGAAGCCGGGTGCCGGCCCTCCTCTAAAGCAAGGCAAGTCAGCCGGCAACCGGCGGGGCCGGGCCGGGGGGGGCCTGGATCGGCACATCCCAGAGCAACCCGGCGAAGCCGGGTGCCGGCCAGGTCACCCCCGGCCCGGCCCCGCCCGCTACACCGCCGCCTACTTGACCGCGCGAATCAGCTTCTTGTTCACGAACTCATCCATCCCGTAGGGGCCGAGCTCGCGGCCGAAACCGCTCCGCTTGACCCCGCCGAACGGGAGCTCGGCGCCGTCGAGGCCGACGCCGCCGATGAACACCATCCCGGTGTCGAGCTCGTTCGCGATCCGCTGGGCCTGCTCGTCGTCCTCGGTGAAGACGTAGGAGCCGAGGCCGAACGGGGTGTCGTTGGCGAGCTCGACGGCCTCCTCCTCGGAGGAGACCTTGTAGACGCTCGCGACGGGTCCGAAGAACTCCTCGTGGTAGGCGTCGTTGTCCTTGGTGATGCCGGTGAGGACGGTGCTCGGGAAGAAGTTGTCCTTCCGCTCGCCACCCAGCGCCACCTCGGCGCCGCCTGCGACCGCGCGGTCGAGCTGGTCCTGGAGTCGCTCGGCTGCCGCCGTCGACGAGAGCGGGCCGATGGCCGCGTCGTCGGACGTCGGGTCGGCCGGCTCGGCGGCGCCCATCTTCTCCGTGAGCTTCCCGAGGAAGTCGTCGTAGAGATCGTCGGCGACGATGAACCGCTTCGCCGCGTTGCACGACTGGCCGGTGTTGTCGAGCCGCGCGTCGACCGCGGCCTGGGCCGCCTCCTCGACGTCGCCGCTGAGGAAGATGAACGGGTCGGAGCCGCCCATCTCGAGCACGACCTTCTTCAGGTGGCGCCCGGCGATCTCGGCGACCGCGGAGCCGGCCCGCTCGGAGCCCGTCACCGAGACGCCGCGCACGCGCGGATCGGCGATGGCGTCGGCGATCTGGTCGTTCGTCGCGCGGATGGTCTGGTAGGCGCCATCGGGGAATCCGACCTCGTCCATCATCTTCTGGACGGCCTCCGCCGACTCCGGGCACTGCGGCGCCGGCTTCAGCAGGATCGTGTTGCCGACGATCAGATTCGGGCCCGCGAAACGGGCGATCTGGTAGTAGGGGAAGTTCCACGGCATGATCCCGATGAGCGGACCCAGCGAGGTCCGGCGGATGAAGGCGGTGCCGTCCCCGGCGAGCAGATCGATCGGCTCGTCCTTGAGGAAATCCTCGGCGCGCTCGGCGTAGTAGCCGTAGATGTCGGCGCAGAAGTCGACCTCGCCAAGAGCCTGCTCCATCGGCTTGCCCATCTCCTTGACGGCGATCGCGGCGAGCTCCTCGCGGCGCTCGATGTGCAGGTCGGCGACCTTCTGGATCATCGCCGCGCGCTCGGCGACGGTCGAGGACTTCGACCAGCTCCCATGCGTGTCCCAGGACTTGCCGATGACCGCGCCGAGCTCGTCGTCGGTGATCTCCGGGTACTCCTCGAGCTTCTCCCCGGTGGCCGGGTTGATGACCGCGTAGCTGCTCATCTGTCTCTACTCCTCCTCGGTTTGCATGGTTGTGGCGTGGACCTGCTCGTCGCTGCTCGTGTCAGTGCTTCCGCCCGTGCCGGAATCGAATCCGAGCACCTCACCGACGGGAACGTACTCGGCCCCGACGCCCTGCGCGACGGCCTCATGCGTGACCTTGCCGCCGGCGACGTTGACGCCGGGAAGCAGGCCCGGGATCGCGGGCGATCGCGCCCTCGACGCCGTTGTCGGCGAGCGAGAGGACGTAGGGAAGGGTCGCGTTCGTCAGCGCGTAGGTCGAGGTGATCGGCACCGCGCCGGGCATGTTCGCGACGCAGTAATGGGTGATCCCGTCGACCTCGTAGACCGGGTCGGAATGCGTCGTCGGCTTCGAGGTCTCGAAGCAGCCGCCCTGATCGATCGCAACGTCGACGAGCACGGCGTTCTTCTTCATCAACCCGAGCTGATCGCGCTTGATGACGTGCGGCGCCCGCGCACCCTGCACCAGGACCGCGCCGATCACCAGATCCATGCGGGGGAGCATCTCCTCGATCGAAAGCGTCGAGCTGAACACCGTCGAGAGCGACCCGCCGAACTGCAGGTCGGCCTTCCGCAGCGCGTCGATGTTGAGGTCGAAGAGGAACACGTCGGCGGCCATCCCGACCGCGATCTGCGCCGCGTTGATGCCGACGGCACCCGCCCCGATGACCATCACGTTCGCGGCGGCGACTCCCGGCACACCGCCGAGCAGGACGCCTCGGCCGCCCATCGGCTTCTCGAGGAAGAACGCGCCGGCCTGGGTTGCGATCCGGCCTGCGATCTCGCTCATCGGCGCCAGCAGCGGCAGCCCGCCGTTGCGGTCCTCGACGGTCTCGTAGGCGATGCAGGTCGCGCCCGTTCCGCACAGGCCCTCGGTCAGCTCGGGAGCCGGCGCGAGGTGGAGGTAGGTGAAGAGGACGGTCTCAGCGCGAAGCATGTCGACCTCGACGCTCTGCGGCTCCTTGACCTTGAGCAGCATGTCGACCTCGCCCCAGACGTCCTCGGCCGTCGGGACGATCTTCGCTCCCTGCGCCTCGTAATCGGCGTCGGAGATCGCGGACCCCTCCCCCGCTCCCGACTGGATGAAGACGTCGTGGCCGTGCTCGGCGAGCTCGCGCGCGCCGACCGCCGTCAGCGCGACGCGGTACTCCTCGTCCTTGATCTCGGTTGGGACTCCGACCTTCATCAGACCTCCTCAGTTTCTTGCATGTCGAATCTGACCCCTCGCGTCTCGAGCTCGGCGAAGGTCGCCTCGGGGTCGAGGCAGAGCTCCGGGGGAAGCGCTCCCCGCGCCGTGACCTCGCCGCGCGCCATCAGCCTCGCGGCCGCGGCGATGGGCGTCGCGGTCGAGACGATCCCGCCGCCGAGGCCCCATTCACGGTGCGGCGGCGTGACCGACCGAGCCCGGACGGTGCGATCGCCGAGCCGCGCGTCGACCACGTGGACGGAGACGGTCTCGCGGCGACGGCGGAAGCGAGCGACCGCTGGACCTGGGAGGCCTCGCCCTCCGAGGCGCCGGCGAGCTCGCGCAGCCGCGCCTCGACCGCCGGCGGGAGCGAGAGCCGGAAGCTCGCCTCGGTGCAGCCGAAGCTCGTCGGGAAGGTGAGCATCTCGGAGTGGATCGTGTTGACCGTATCGCCGGTTCCGATCGGATCGCCGAAATCGACCTCGCCGCCGGAGGTCAGCGGCTCGATCTCGATCGCCTCGCCGTCGCGGATCACGACCGGCGGCAGCGTCACCTCGTCGAGCAGGGTGCGCAGCGCGTAGGGGAAGCTCTCACCGTCGGGCGGGTCGAGGTCGCGGCCGCCGGCGATGACGTCGAGGGAGTCGACCTCGCCCCCGAGCTCATCGACGGCCTGGCGCGCGAGCAGGTTCGTCTTCCCCGGCGAGGAGCCGATGCCGAGCACCGCGAGCAGGCCCGCCTCCTCGAACTCGGCCCGAGAGCTCGAGCTGGCGCTTCGTCATCCAGTAGAGGCCGCCGAGGTCGAGGTAGTGGCAGCCCGCCTCCAGGCACGGCTCCATCGCGTCGAGGTTCAGCCGGTAGGAAGCGGAGTTGAGCAGCGCGTCGCAGCCGTCGAGCGCGTCGGCGAGCGCACCCTCGGCTGCGGCGTCGAGCTCCAGCGCCGTCGCCTTGGGCCCGCCCTGCGCCGCCGCGACCGCCTCGGCCTTCGCGCCGAGCACGTCGAGCAGCAGCATCGACTCGATCTCCTCCGAGTCGGCGAGGTCGCTGACGATCGCCGGGGCGATCGTCCCCCCCGCTCCGAGCACCGCGACCTTCATCGCACGAGCTCCCGCGCCCGCAGCGCCAGCCAGAGCTCGATCCGGTCCTGCGCCAGGTTGAGGTCGCGGCCGGTGAGCTCCTCGATCCTGCGGATCCGGTAGCGGAGCGTGTGGCGGTGGCAGTAGAGATCTCGCGCGGCGCGCTCCCACTGCCCGTTGCGCTCGATGAACGCCTCCAGCGATCGCAGGAGCTCCGGCCCGTACTCGCCCTCGCCGTCGGCGATCGGCGCGAGCAGCTCGTCCGAGTAGGTGCGAAGCGCCTCGTCGTCCTGCAGCGAGAGCAGCAGCGTGAAGGCGCCGAGGTCGCGGTGGGAGGCGATCTCGGGAGCGCTGCCGTTCGCCATCGCCGTCGCCTCGAGCGCGCATCGCGCCTCGTGGAAGGCCCGGCGCAGGGAGGCGACCGCGGTCGCCCGGCTGACGGCGGCGCGAACCGTGCGGCCGTCGGCGGTCAGCGCGCGCAGGCCCTCGCGGGCCAGCTCGATCGGATCGCGGTCGCCGGGATCGGCGATCGCGCAGAGGAGCGGTCGCCCAGCCGATCCGTTGACCGCGACGAGAGCGTTCACGCCGGCTGCCCGCATCGCGGCCGTCAGCGTCTCGGGGTCGTCGCTGGTGCCCTCGAGGTCATAGAGGAGGACGGCGACGCGGCCGCCGATCCCGAATGGGTGCAGCCGCCCGCGGAGCTCCTCGGCGCCGAGGCTGCCGCCGAGCGCCTCGGCGAGCACGTCACCGGCGAGCCGGCGCTCCGTCTCGCGCACCGCGCGCTCGCGCATCAGCTCCAACGCGACCACCATCGCCGCCTGCCGGGCGACGAGCAGCTCGAGGTCGCTGATCCGGCCGGAGCGCCGCGCCGCGATCAGCCAGTGGCCGCGCGATCCGGCGTCGCCGACGGGCACGGGCACGGCGACCGCCCGCCCGGCGAGGGTCCCGCGCTCGGAGACGAAGAGGGTCTGCCGCCCGGCGCCCGAGCGGTCCTCGACCTCGCCGCGGATGCCGGCGACCGCCTCCTGGGAGAGACCGCGCTCGTGCGGATGCCGCGCGAGCTCGCTCCCGCGGCCGTCGAGCAGCAGCGTCGCGCCGCCGACCGCCTGCGCGATGGCCTTCATGATCGGCTCGAGCCCGCCGCCCTCGAGGACCAGTCCCTCGAGCAACGCGTGGATCTCCATCCCGCGCTCGAGCACCGAGAACTGCTCGTTGACGAGCTTCGTCGACGCCCGCTCGGTGATCGCGATGAACGGCATCTCGTAGGGAACCTCGAAGACGCTGAGCCCTCGCGAGCTCGGCCTCCTCGACCAGCGCCTCCGGCACCGAGGCGTGGTCGAGCCCGGTCCCGAACCCGATCCCGGCGGCGCCCTCGTCGGCGAGCCGGCGCACGAACTCGCGCTGCTGCTGGGAGGAGCCGAGGTTGATCCCGGTCGTCAGCAGGAGCTCGCCGCCCGAGAGGAAGGGCGTCGGGTCGGCCAGCTCGGAGATGTGGACCCAGCGGATCCGCGGATCGCCCTCCCCCTCCACGAGGGGCTCGAGCTTCAGGTCAGCGAGCAGATCCGAGAGCGTCAGCACGAGCGAGTCCGGATCGGCGGAGCAGTCCGGCTCAGCCGGCCGCGGACACCTTCTCCGCGGCCTCCTCGAGCACTGACCGGAGGATCGAGCCGATCTCCTCGAACTGCTCGGTGTCGCAGATCAGCGGCGGCGCGAGCTGGATCACGGGGTCGCCGCGATCGTCGGCGCGGCAGATCAGCCCCCGGCGGTAGAGCTCGCCCGAGAGGAACCCGCGCAGCAGCCACTCGCCCTCCTCGTCGCTGAACGATTCCTTCGTGTCGCGGTCCTTGACCAGCTCGATCGCGTGGAAGAACCCGGCGCCGCGGACGTCGCCGACGATCGGGATGTCCCGCAGATCCTCGAGGACCCCTCGGAACTCGTCCTCCTTGCGAAGCACGTGGCCGCAGAGGTCCTCCTCCTCGAACACCTCGAGGTTGCGAAGCGCGACCGCCGCGGCGACCGGGTGGCCACCGAAGGTCGAGCCGTGCGCGAACGACGCGGTTCCCGAGGCGAACGGCTCGAACACCTCGTCGGAGGCGATCATCGCCCCCATCGGGACGTAGGCGCCGGTGAGGGCCTTGGCCGTCGTGATGATGTCCGGCTGGTAGCCGTAGCGCTCGCAGCCGAAGTAGTGGCCGAGCCGGCCCCACGAGCAGATCACCTCGTCGCTGACCAGCAGGATCCCGTGCTCGTCGCAGATCTCCCGGACGCGCTGGAAGTAGCCCTCCTGCGGCGGGATGCAGCCACCGGCGTTCTGCAGCGGCTCGAGGATCACGGCGGCGACGGTGTCGGGCCCCTCGAACTCGATCCGCTCGCGCAGGCGCTCGGCCGCCCAGAGCGGGTCGCGCCCCTCGGGCCAGTGGTACTGGTTGGTGTTCGGGACGTGGTTGCCGCCCGGCATCGTCGGCTCGAACGGGACCTTGAGGTCGGTCAGGCCGGTCGCCGTCAGGGCTCCCATCGTGGTGCCGTGGTAGGCGACCTCGCGGGTGATGATCTTGTACCGCTGGCCGCGGCCGTGGGCGCGGTGCCAGTTGCGGGCGACCTTGATCGCCGCCTCGACGGCCTCCGAGCCGCTGTTGGTGAAGAAGACCCGGTTGAGGTCCCCCGGAGCGAGATCGGCGACCCGCTGCGCGAGCTCGATCGCGCGCGGATGGGCGTAGCTCCAGTTCGTGTAGAAGTCGAGCTCGCGGATCTGAGCGGCGGCAGCCTCGCCGTAATCGGCGCGCCCGTGGCCGGCGTTGCAGCAGAAGAGGGCGCTCAGCGCATCGAGGTAGCGGTTGCCGTGGTCGTCCCAGACGTAGGCGCCCTCGCCGCGGGCGATGATCGGGATCTCGTGGTCGGCGTCGTAGCCGCCCATCCGGGAGAAGTGCATCCAGAGGTTGCGGCGCGCCATCTCCTGGAGGTCCTGACCTCCGGAGCCCGTGCTCGGGTGTACCTCCTGCGGGGTTGTCGTAGCCATCTCGCTTCTCCTCTCCGACTCGACGCTTTGCACAACCGTAGACCCTGACTTTTACTCGCACAACCTAGATTCCGTTCAAGGTACGACGGAGCCGTTGTACGTCGATGGACAACGATGCAGCGGAGGATTGGGACATCCGGGGATTGCACATCTCGCCGGATCGGACATAGTTAGGCTCCTGTTGCGCCGCGTGGGCAGACGCGACGCCGAGGAGGAGTCAATTGGAGGAGCCATTGAGCGAAGTACCGTCGGACGGTCCGCCGAGCGTTTCCCTGCGCGGAGTGACCAAGAGCTTTGGCGACTTCGTCGCCGTCGATGACCTCGACCTCGACATCGGGCAGGGCGAGTTCTTCACCCTGCTCGGCCCGAGCGGCTGCGGCAAGACGACGACGCTGCGGATGATCGCCGGCTTCGAGGAGCCCAACGCGGGCGAGATCCGCATCGAGGGCGACGACGTCTCCGGCCTCCCCGCGCACAAGCGTCCGACCAACACGGTCTTCCAGAGCTACGCGCTCTTCCCGCACATGAGCGTCAAGGACAACGTCGCCTACGGCCTCAAGCGCAAGGGGATCGACAAGGCCGAGGTCGCGAAGCGCGTCCAGGCCGAGCTCGAGCGGGTCGGCCTCTGGGGCGAGGCGAACCGCCGCCCCAACCAGCTCTCCGGCGGCCAGCAGCAGCGCGTCGCGCTCGCTCGCGCGGTCGTCAACCTGCCGAAGGTGCTCCTTCTCGACGAGCCGCTGGGAGCCCTCGACCTGAAGCTCCGCAAGCAGCTCCAGGTCGAGCTCAAGCGCATCCAGCAGGACATCGGCATCACGTTCGTCTACGTCACCCACGACCAGGAGGAGGCGCTGACGATGTCCGACCGCATCGCGGTCATGAACAAGGGCATCGTCGAGCAGGTCGCCGGTCCGGTCGAGATCTACGAGCGCCCCGCGACGACGTTCGTCGCCGGCTTCATCGGCGTCTCCAACCTGATGCCGGGAACGGTCCGCGCGCTCCACGGTGACAAGGCCGAGGTCGAGCTCGAGGCCGGAGTCACGGTCGAGGCCGAGGCCAACGGGCTCGGCACCGGCGAGCGCTGTCACGCGGTCGTCCGGCCGGAGAAGCTCTTCGTCGGCACGAACGGGAGCGTCCCGGACGGCTCCCAGAGCGTGACCGGAGTCGTCGCCAGCTCGGTCTATCTGGGCACCGCGACCCAGCTCGTCGTCGAGCTGAAGGGCAATGCGCGGATGACGGTCCTCTGTCCCAACACCGACGAGGCCGAGCGCCAGTCGCTCCCGGGCGCGGGCGCCGACGTCAACCTCTCCTGGACGCCGGAGCACATCCATCTCGTGCGCGAGTCGGGCACCGAGCGCGCCACGATGGACCACGAGGCGATCGGGCACGTTCGCAAGGAGGAGGCGGGAGTTTGAAGCCGCTACCGCGCATCCTCGCCGCACTTCTCGGGCTGATCGCCTGCACGCTGCTCGCGGCCGGGTGCAGCGACCTCGGTGCCGGCGGGATCGACGGGCCCGTGCAGACGGCGGACGGCCCAGGGTCCCGCCGAGGGAGATCTCCTGATCTCCAACTGGCCCGCCTACATCGACCGCAAGACGGTCCCCGAGTTCGAGGAGGAATCGGGGATCGACGTCGAGTACGTCGAGGACGTCAACGACAACAACGAGATCTTCTCCAAGCTTCAGAAGACGCTTGCCAACAAGGACCCGGCGGGCCGCAGCATCATCGTCGTCACCGACTGGATGGCGAAGCGGATGTACGACCTCGGCTACCTCCAGAACTTCGACAAGAACGCCATCCCCGAGGTCAACAAGAACCTCATCCCGACGCTCCGCCACCCGGCCTTCGATCCGGAGCGCCAGTTCTCCGCCCCGTGGCAGAGCGGGATGACCGGCCTCGTCGTCAACACCGCCGAGGCCCCCGACGTGACCAGCGTCAAGCAGCTGCTCGAGGATCCCGACCTCGCCGGCAAGGTCACCGTGCTCAGCGAGATGCGCGACACCGTGCCGCTCGTGATGAAGGCCTACGGCGTCGACCCCGCTGACGCGGATGCCGACGACTGGCTCGAGGCGATCGACAAGCTCAGCGAGGCGATCTCCTCCGGGCAGATCCTCGGCGTCACCGGGAACTCGTACATCAACGACATGGCTCGAGGTGACGTCGTCGCCGCGATCGGCTGGTCGGGCGACGCGATCCAGCTCCAGGCCGACAACCCCGACATCCAGTTCGTGATGCCGGACCAGGGCTGCGTCATCTGGGCGGACAACATGGTGATCCCGATCGGAGCGCCGAACCCCGAAGCGGCTTACGAGTTCATGAACTACGTCTACAAGCCGGAGAACCAGGAGCAGATCGCGGCCTACAACAGCTACACGACGCCGGTCGCAGGCGTGCGGGAGCTCTTCGAGAAGTCGGATCCGGAGCTGGCGAAGTCGCAGCTGATCTTCCCGACCGAGGAGTACCAGAAGAACTGCTCGCCGCAGACCGATCCGCCCAAGCTCCAGACGGCCGAGATCGAACAGGCCTTCGAGGCGCTGCGGACCGGAGGCTGAGGCGATGCGCGAGTTCGCCCAGCGTCGTGGGCTCCCCTACTTCCTGCTGGCGCCGGGCCTGGCCTGGCTGGCTGTGTTCTTCGTCGTCCCGATGGTGTTCATGTTCACGATCTCCCTCTACGAGGGGTCGCTGTTCACCACCTACGAGTTCACGTGGCACTGGGAGAACTACACCGACGCGATCTCGAACTTCGACACGCAGTTCCTGCGCTCGTTCCTCTACGCCGGGATCGCGACGCTCCTCTGCATCCTGATCGCCTATCCGCTCGCCTACGCGATCGTCTTCAAGGCGGGCAAGTACCGCTCGATCCTGCTCTTCCTGGTCGTCGCCCCGTTCTTCACGACCTACCTGATCCGCACCTACGCCTGGCAGACGATCCTCTCCAACGACAGCTTCATCGTCGAGACGATGACCTCGCTCGGCCTCGCCGACGGGCGGGTGCTGAAGACCCCGACCGCCGTCATCGGCGGCCTCACCTACAACTTCCTGCCGTTCATGATCCTGCCGATCTACGGATCGCTCGAGCAGATGGACAAGCGGCTCGTCGAGGCCGCCCGGGACCTCTACTCCAGCTCGCGCACCGCCTTCCGCAAGGTGACGCTGCCGATCTCGATGCCGGGCGTGGTCGCCGGCACGCTGCTGACGTTCATCCCCGCGGTCGGCGACTACGTCAACGCAACCTTCCTCGGCTCCACGAACCAGGCGATGATCGGCAACGTGATCCAGAGCCAGTACCTGGTCACGCAGGACTACCAGACGGCCGCGGCGCTCTCGTTCGTGATGATGGCCCTGATCGTCGCGGTCGTGCTCGTCTACATCAAGTTCGCGGGCTCGGAGTCGCTCATGGGCGAGGACAGGGCGCTGTAGATGAAGGCGATCAACTGGTTCCGCGAGCACGTGATCCTGATGATCGGGATCCTCGTCGTGATCTACATGCTGATCCCGATCGCGGTGATCGCCGCGTTCTCTTTCAACGATCCGTCCGGCAAGTTCAACTTCACCTGGCAGGGCTTCACCATCGACCACTGGACCGGGGCCTTCGACATCCCCGAGCTCAACGATGCCCTGCTGACCAGCCTCGAGCTGGCCGCGCTGTCGACGATCATCGCGACGACCCTCGGGACGATGATCGCCATCGCCCTGGTCCGGCACCAGTTCTTCGGTCGCCGCGCGACGAACCTGCTGATCGTGATCCCGATCACCAGCCCGGAGGTCGTCCTCGGCGCCGCGCTGCTGTCGATGTTCGTGTACTTCCAGATCGACACCGGCTTCCTCACCCTGCTCGTCGCGCACGTCATGTTCTCGATCTCCTTCGTGGTGATCGTCGTCAGATCCCGGCTGATCGGCTTCGACCGACGGCTGGAGGAGGCCGCGCGGGACCTCGGCGCTGATGCCAGAACGACCTTCAGGACCGTGACCCTCCCCCTCCTCGCCCCCGGACTCGGAGCAGCCGCGTTCCTCGCGTTCGCCCTCTCGCTCGACGACTTCGTGATCTCGAACTTCAACTCGGGCCAGACGGTGACCTTCCCGCTCTACATCTTCGGCGCGGCTCAGCGCGGCATCCCGGTCGAGGTCAACGTCCTCGCGACGATGCTCTTCCTCGTGACCGTGATCGCAATGGGCTTCACCGTCTGGCAGCAACGCCGGGCCGAGAAGCTCGCGGCCGTGAGGCCCACCGACGACGACGTCTCGTTCACGCCGCTCGCCCCCGGCGGCGGTGCGGCGACGCAGCCCTCCACCGGGTCGTGAGCGACGCAGACCTGCTGATCGGCGGCGAGCGCGTCGCCGGTGCCGGGCCGGCCATCGCCGTCGAGAACCCGTTCACGACCGAGACGATCGCCGAGGTCCCCTCCGCCTCGCCCGAGCAGCTCGACGCCGCCGTGGCCGCGGCACGCGAGGCGTTCAAGGAGTGGTCGGTGACCCCGGCCGGCGAGCGCTGCGAGATGCTCCACGAGGTCGCGCGGAAGCTGCGCGACCAGCAGGAGGAGCTGGCGCGGACGATGACGCTCGAGGGCGGCAAGCCGCTCGTCGAGAACCGCGACGAGATCGACTGGTGCGCGGCGGCGTTCGACTACTACGCCGAGATCGGCCGCGACAGCGCCGGCCGGGTGATCCCGCCGATCGAGTCCTCCCAGGTGGCGCTGGTGGTCAAGGACCCGCTCGGAGTCGTCGGCTGCATCGTGCCCTGGAACTACCCCCTCCTCCTCCTGATCTGGAAGGTCGCGCCGGCGCTCGCGGCGGGCAACGCGGTCGTCTGCAAGCCGTCGGAGGTGACGCCCCTCTCCACCCTGCAGCTCGCCGGCGTCTTCGACCACCTTCCCGCCGGCGTCGTCAACCTGGTCGCCGGCGCCGGGGACATCGGCGCGGCGATCAGCGACCACGAGGACGTCGACTGCGTCGCCTTCACCGGCTCGGTCGCGACCGGCAAGCGCGTCGCCGCCGCCTGCGCGGCGCGGCTCGCCCGGGTCAACCTCGAGATGGGCGGCAAGGACCCCTTCATCGTCTGCGCCGACATGGCGGGCGCCGAGTCGATCGAGATCGCCGCCCGCGGCGGCGCCTGGGCGGCGTTCCTGAACGCGGGGCAGGTCTGCACCTCCTCGGAGCGCTTCTACGTGATGGAGGACGTCTACGACGACTACGTCTCGGCGTTCGTCTCCCACACCGAGAGCCTGGTCCTGGGCGACCCGCTCGAGGTGAGCACCGACATCGGCCCGATGGTCTCCGCGCCGCAGCGGCAGAAGGTCGTCGACCAGGTCGAGGCCGCGGTGGGCGCGGGCGCCGAGATCCTCGTCGGCGGTGGCAACGGCGGGCAGGAGCGCGGGCACTTCCTCGCACCGACGGTGGTCACCGGGATGCCCGCCGAGACCGACCTGCTCCGGGAGGAGACCTTCGGGCCGGTGGCGCCGATCGTCCCGGTCAAGTCCCTCGACGAGGCGATCGAGCTCGCCAACGGCACCCGCTTCGGGCTCGGCGCCAACGTCTACACGCGCGATCTCCGGAGCGCCGTCCGCTGCATGAAGGAGCTGCGCGCCGGGACCGTCTGGATCAACGACCCGCTCACCGACAACGACGCCGGCCCCTTCGGCGGCTTCAAGCAGTCGGGAATCGGCCGCGAGCTCGGCCGCGAGGGGCTCGAGGCCTTCCAGGAGACGAAGCACGTCCACATGGAGACGGTCATCGAGCGCAAGGAGTGGTGGTACCCGTACTCCGAGTACGGGGCCGGCTCGGACTGATCCGTCGGCGGGCCGGAGCCGCCCTCAGGCGCAGGCCCGCCGCTTCGCCTTCGCCGCCTTCCGCACTCGCCGCTCCGCGCTTTCGATCCGCCTCTCGCCGGCGTCGTCCCGCTCGAGCGCGGCGAGCCTGGCACTTCGCCTTCTTGAGCTTCCTCTTCGCCTTCTCGCAGCGCTTGTCGACGGGCTGCGGGCCGGTGTCGGGGCAGCCCCCGTGATCGGCGGGACCGGGCGTGCTGATGCAGCCGTCGGAGGCGTCCGGGATGCCGTCACCGTCGGTGTCGTCCGGAGTCGAGAGGCTGAAGGTCGCCGTCACCTCGTTGGACGTCGGGCCGACGTTGAACTGGCAGGGGTTCTTGGCGACCGATGCACGTGACGCCCGTGAACCCCGTGAAGACGGTCCCCGGCGCCGCGGTCGCCGTCAGGGTGGCGGCGCTGCCGCTCGGGTGGCTCCCGCTGCAGGTCCGGCGGGCACGAGATCGGCGGGAGTCGCCCCCGGGTCCGTGACGAGTCCCATGCCGGAACCGGCGATCGTCACCACGATGTTCGTCGCGGTCGCGCCACGATCGGCGGTCTCGCCGGTCGCACCCGCAGCGAACACCGAGGCCACTACGACCAGAACTCCCACGATGGGCGTGAATGCCTTCAAAGTCCCCCTCCAGACGACTCTGCTCGACCTCTCCTCGCCGAGCCTAACCGAGACTGCGCCTCAGCGGAGCATCAATCTGGAGAACGTTGTCCTTGCCGCGCTCCGGGCCGGGAGTACCATCGAGTCCATGTCAATTGTTGAACAAAGCGCCGCAGTCGAGACCCTCCGGAACTACATCGGGGGTGAGTGGGTGGCGAGCGCCTCCAACGACTCCCTCGACGACATCGATCCCGCCACCGGCGAGCTCCTGGCGCGGGTCCCCCTCTCGACCGAGGCCGACGTCGACGCCGCCGCCCGCGCCGCCCGCGCCGCTCAGCCCGCCTGGGCGGCCGTGTCGGTTGCGCGCCGCGCCCGCGCCGTCTTCGCCCTGCGCGAAGCGCTCTGGTCCCACCGCGAGGAGCTGGCGCAGCTGGTCACCCAGGACATGGGGAAGGCGCTCGACGACGCGCGCGGCGAGGTCGGCCGCGGCATCGAGTCGACCGAGGCCGCCTGCGGGATCCCGACGCTGCTGAAGGGCGACACGCTCGGCGGCATCGCCAACGGCATGGACGTGGAGATGTGGCGCCAGCCCGTCGGCGTCGTCGCCGCGATCACCCCCTTCAACTTCCCGGCGATGATCCCGCTCTGGTTCCTCCCCTACGCGATCGCCTGCGGGAACACCTTCATCCTCAAGCCGAGCGAGCGGGACCCGCGCACCTCGGAGCGGATCCTCGAGCTGATCGACGGGATCGAGGAGATCCCGGCCGGCGTCGTCAACCTCGTCCACGGCGCCCACGAGGCCGTCAACGGCCTCCTCGATCACCCGGAGATCGACGCGATCAGCTTCGTCGGCCAGGCTTCGACCGCCCTCTACGTGATGGAGCGGGGAACCAGGTCGGGGAAACGGGTTCAGGCTCTGGGCGGCGCGAAGAACTCGATGGTCGTGATGGACGACGCCGTCCTCGACGACGCGGTCCCGGCGATGATGCAGTCCGCCTTCGGGAACGCCGGGCAGCGCTGCCTCGCCGGCTCGGTCGCCGTGATCGTCGGCGACGAGGCACGCCGCTCCGAGGTCCGCTCGGTCCTCGCCCAGGCTGCCCGCGACCTGCCGACGGGCCCGGGAACCGACGAGAACGTGATCTGCCCGCCGATGGTCGCCCGCGACGCCCGCGACCGCGTCTCCGACGCGGTCGACCGCGCGCTCGCCGAGGGGGCGGAGATGGTCGTCGACGGCCGCGAGACCACCAACGAGGCGGGCGCCCTGATGGCCCCGACCGTCGTCGCGACCGCGGACCGCGAGTCCGAGATCGCGACCGAGGAGCTCTTCGGCCCGGTGCTGGCGCTGGTCGAGGTCGAGGATCTCGGCGAGGCGCTCGAGTTCGTCAACGCATCGCGCTACGGCAACGCCTCGGCGATCTTCACCCAGTCGGGAGCCGCCGTCCGCCGCTACCGGGCCGAGGCCGAGGCCGGGATGATCGGCGTCAACGTCGGCGTCCCCGCTCCCGTCGCCTGGTTCCCCTTCGCCGGCTGGAAGGACTCCATGGTCGGAGACCTGCACGCGAACGGCATGGACGCGATCGAGTTCTACACGCGCAAGAAGGTCATGACGACGCGCTGGTAGGCCGTTTCCGCTGGACGGGACCGGGGCAGTGTGGCTCCCGTACCCGACGAGGAGGCCGGCATGGACGACGAGAGCGTCAAGGGCGAGGACGAGGTGGGGACCCGAGGAGGACGAGCAGGACGGCTCCCCCGCTGAGAAGGGTCCGCCCGAGGACATCGAGAACGACCCCGCCTACAACCCCGACGATGAGAACCTGAAGGGGATCAAGGGCGGCTGACCCGGGGGCGCCTGCGACGATGGGCGCATGTACATCACCTACGACCCGGAGCGCGGCTCCGCCTACATCAGCCTGATCCCCCAGGAAGCGGACTTCGTCCCCCGCAGGGAGGTCACGCTCGAGGACGTCGAGGAGCTCGGAGAGGCGGCCGGCGAGATCGTCCTCGACCTCGACGACGAGGGACGTCTGGTCGGCATCGAGGTGCTCTCCCCCGAGCTGCTCCTGCGCCGGGAGACGATCGCCACGATGCGTGAGGGTTAGCCGGACCTACATGTCCTGGTTCACCGACCTGATCGACCGGATCGACGCGAAGCTCGACAAGCCCGCCGATCAGAGCGTGCTGACGGATCGACGGCGCCGGAGCATCCGGATGATCGACCGGATGAAGAGGGATGAGGAACGGGCGGCACGGGGTGAGGCTCCACCCATCGAGCAGGGCAAGGTCCGAGGCGGCGCGGCCGAGAAGAACTCCCGCCAGCGCTGGTTCGGCCGGTAGCTGCAAGCGCGATTTCAGTCGCCGGGAGCCGACCTACGATCGAGCGATGGAAGCACTCGCCGCCGCGCTCGCTCTCGCGCTCCTCTTCGTCGTCGTCAAGTACGTGGCCTACCGGGCCACCCACCCGCACACGCGCGACGACCTCGAGGACGCGCGCAAGCAATCGGCGAAGCTGAGCCGCGCGACCCGCAGCGGCAAGGCGTACGAGAACCTCGTCCCGCTCCTGCCCGAGTTCGCCGAGCAGTGGGACCCCCACGATGCGCGCTTCCTCGGCGCACCGATCGACCTGATCGTCTTCGACGGCCTCTACAGCGACGACGAGGACCTGCGCGAGATCGTGTTCGTCGAGGTCAAGAGCAGCCGGCCGACGCTGAACTCGAAGGAGCAGGCGGTCCGGGACGCGGTCGAGGAGGGACGCGTCCGCTGGGACCGGATCGTGCTCGGCCGGTGAGCCTCGTAGTCCTTGCGCTCCACGTACCACTCGGTGAACTCGCGGCAGCGGCCCGCGTCGTCGAAGCGCATCACGAAGCAGTTGTCGAAGGTCTTGGCCACGGGGCCGCCCGGCGACTCCGAGTAGGTGCTCGTGCCGACCGCGACCGCCGTGTCGCCGTCGACGGCGACCGCCCGGTAGCTCGCGTCGAAGGTCCCCGGCTCGTCGCGGTCGGAGGCGTCGGGGAAGTCGCCCGCTCCGAGCCAGGAGTCGACGACGTCATCCCGGCCGACGATCGGTTCGTCTCCCGGGTGGTAGCGATAGACCACGTCCTCCGCGAACAGCGCGGTGATCGCGTCGCGGTCGTAGCTCTTCCACGCCGCGACGTAGTCGAGCGAGCCAGCGGTCGATCTCGCTGCGGTCGATCACCTCAGCGCCCGACGTGGATGCCCATCCGCTCGGGGATCCCGCTGACCATCCGGGTGATCGGGCCCGGGACGCGATCCTCCTCCTCGGCGAGCTCCTTGCGAAGGATCGCGCGGCGGATGACCGTCCCGCCGGCGAAGCGGAACGGCTCGGGCGGGACGCGAACCCGCGGCGGGTCGACGAGCGCCAGGCGCGAGTACTCGTCCTCGACGCCGAGGGCGAGCGCGGCGAGCGCACGGCCGACCATCTGGGAGGGGCCGACTCCGTTGCCGGTGTAGCCGAAGCCGGCGAAGGTGTGCTCGCCGGTCGTGCGGATCACCGGCACGTGAGTCGGTGAGACGTCGATGGGACCTCCCCAGGCATGGTCGATCCGCTTGCCCGCGAGCTGCGGGAAGAAGCGGCGGAGGTGCGCGGCGACCTCGACGGCCAGCTCACGGTCGACGTCGGCCCGACCGCCGAGGCGGGCGCCGCGGACGATCCTTCCCCCGCCCCAGCCGAAGGCGATCCGGTCGTCGCGGGTCGTGCGGAAGTAGTGGACCATCGCCCGCGAGTCGGTGATGCACTCGCCGCCGCGCCAGCCGAGCTGGTCGAGCAGCTCCGGCACGGGCTCGGTGATGACCATGTGGCTCGACGTCGCGGTCAGCGCTCGGCGCAGCGGCCGGAAGCGCAGCAGGGAGCTGCCGGCGGCGAGCACGCAGGACTTCGCGCGGACGGTTCCCCGCGCGGTCTCGGCGTGGACCTCTCCCCCGCGCTCGGTCACCGAGCGCACGGGCGTCAGCTCGTGGATGACGACGCCGGCGGCGAGCAGCCGGTCGCGAAGGCCGGCGGCAAGTCGCGCGGGCTGGACCGTCGCCGCCTCCGGGTAGAACGCGGCCTTGCGGAAGAGCGGTGAGGCGCATCGTGCGGCGATGCCGTCGCGGTCGAGCTCCTCGACCATCGACTCCGCCCCGAGCGCCCCGCACGCCTCGGCGATCGCCTCCCACGTGCCGTCGAAGCGAGGCGAGGTCGAGGCCTGCAGGTACCCGCCGGCGCGGTACCAGGCGTCGACCTCCTGCTCCTCGCAGAACCGGCCGATCTGGCGCACGGACTCGCCGGCGAGGCGGGCCACGGCGAGGGCCTGCTCGTCGGAGAACATCGTGCGCAGCGTCGGCAGGCTGAACCACATCGAGTTGACGAACCCGCCGTTGCGGCCGCTCGGTCCGAAGCCGCAGCGGTCGGCCTCCAGCAGCACGACCTCCGCGTCGGGCTCGCGGGACTTGATCGACCACGCCGCCCACATGCCGGTGTAGCCGCCGCCGACGATCACGACGTCAGCGTTCGCGTCGCCCTCGAGCGCCGTCAGCGGCGCCTGGTCGGCGAGCCCCGCCTCCGCGATCCAGATACCGTGCGCGTCGTGCCGCATCGGAGTCGCAGTATGGGGGAGCGGGGGGACGGGCGCTACAGGGCGGGCGAAGCCGCCGGGGCCTCGGCGGCGCGAGCCGAGCTGCGCTCGATCAGCGTCGCCTGCACGCTGACGGGCTCCTCGCCCTCGGCCGGGCGGCGGCGCGTCCACGCTCCCTGCGCGTCGAGCGTCCAGGCGCCGGTGGTGTCGGCGAGGCTCAGCTCGAGGATGTCGAGCATCTCCGCCTTCACGGACTCGTCGTCGATCGGGATGATCAGCTCGATCCGCTTGTAGAGGTTGCGCTGCATGAGGTCGGCGGAGCCGGTGTAGACGCGGCGGTCGTCCCCGCGCTCGAACGAGTAGATGCGGGAGTGCTCGAGGAACCGGCCGAGGACCGAGACGACCGAGATGTTCTCGGAGACCCCCGGCACGCCGGGAGTGAGAGCGCAGATGCCGCGCACGTTGAGCTCGACCGGCACGCCCGCCTGCGAGGCCCGGTAGAGCGCGCGGATCATCCGCGGGTCGAGCAGCGAGTTCATCTTCATCCGGATCCGCGACGGCAGCTCCTCCGAGTGGGACCTGATCGTCTGCTCGATCTCGTCCAGCAGCTCCTCGGCGAGGTTGTAGGGCGCGATGAGCGCCTTCCGGTAGCTCGTCGGCCGGGCGTAGCCGGTCAGGTAGTTGAACATCTCGGCGATGTCGGCGCAGATGCCGGGATCGGTCGTGAACAGGCCGAGGTCGGTGTAGAGCCGGGCCGTCTTCGGGTTGTAGTTGCCGGTGCCGATGTGGGCGTAGTGGCGGACGCCGTCGCCCTCGCGCCGAGCGACCAGGATGCACTTCGCGTGCGTCTTCATCGCCGGGATGCCGTAGACGACGTGCACGCCGGCCTGCTCGAGCTTCTTGGCCCAGGTGATGTTCGCCTGCTCGTCGAAGCGCGCCTTCAGCTCCACCATGCAGACCGCCTGCTTGCCGCGCTCCGACGCCGAGATCAGCGCCGGCACGAGCGGGGAATCGTCGCTCGTCCGGTACACGGTCTGCTTGATCGCGAGCACGTCGGGGTCGTTGACCGCCTGACGCACGAACGCCTCGACCGAGGTCGTGAACGAGTCGTAGGGGTGGTGGACGAGGATGTCGCCCTCGCGCATCGCGGCGAGGATGTCGCTCTCCCCCTCCGGTCCCTGAAGGCGCGGCCTGGGTGACGCTGGAGAACGGCTTGAAGCGGATGTCGGCGTGGCCCGTGACGCCGGCGACGTCGAAGAGATCGTCGAGCCCGATCAGCCCCTCGATCGGGTAGACCTGCATCGGCTTGGTGTTGAGGAGCCCGACCAGTCGCTCCATCAGGTGATCGTCGAGCTCGCCGGCGACCTCGAGGCGGATCACCTCGCCGAAGCGGCGGCGGCGGATCTCGTCCTCGACCGCCTGGCGGAGGTCGTCGGTCTCGTCGGAGACGTCGTAGTCGGTGTCGCGGGTGACGCGGAAGAGCGCGTGGCCGACGACCTCCATCCCCGGGAACAGCGCCTCGAGGTTGTTGGAGATCACCTCCTCGAGCGGCACGAACGTTGCGCCGTCGCCGATCGGCAGGAAGCGGCGGAGGAGCTCCTTCGGCACCTTGACGCGCGCGAGCACCTCGGCGTCCTGCTCGGGGTCGCGCAGCACGACGATCAGGCTGAGCGAGAGGTTCGAGATGTAGGGGAACGGCCGGCCGACGCCGAAGACGAGCGGGGTCAGCGCCGGGAACACCTGCCGGAAGAAGAGGTCGTCGATCTCGCCCCGCTCCTCGGCGTTCGCCTCGGCGTAGGTGACGATCCGGATGCCCTCGTCCTCGAGGGCGGGCTTCAGCTCCCGCGCGAAGGTGCGCTCGATGCGATCGCGCTGCTCGATCGCGGTCTCGCGGATCGCCTCGATCTGCTCGAGCGGCTTCATGCCATCGGCCCCGGCGGGCAGCGAGGCGGCGACCTGATCGTGGAGGTCGGCGACCCTGACCATGAAGAACTCGTCCAGGTTCGACTCCCAGATGGCGCAGTACTTGAGGCGCTCGATCAGGGGGATCGATTCGTCCTCGGCGAGCTGGAGGACGCGGTCGTTGAACGCCATCCACGAGACCTCGCGGTTGATCAGGAGATCGCGGGATCCTCGAGGTCGGGAGCGGCCGCGGGAGGTGCGGCGCCGTTGCCCGTCGGCTCGACCTCCTCGATCTCGCCTTGGGTGCTCGCTTCCATCATCTCCTCGCCCGTCACTGTAGAAGGGGTCGCCTGCCGGCGAGCGCACGCGGGGCCATCCGCCCAAGCCGGCTTGCACCGTCGATGATGGAGGCACGGCGCCAGGCCGGCGTCAAGAAGGTGTGAACGCTACGCGGCGGTGGTGAGGCGAGCTGGAGCCGCTCCTCCCTCCTCGCGCGACGCCAGCGCGAGCGCGTAGCCGTCGGCGAGCTGACCGAGGGCGGTCCCCCAACTGCGCTCCGCCGCCGCCGCGATGCCTCCCCGCGACAGGCGCGCGTGGAGCGCCGGGCTGCGGACGAGCCGGACGAGCTTGGCCGCGACCTCGGTGGCCTGCGGCTCGCAGAGGAGCCCGCTCCGGCCCTCCGAGATCAGGTCGGCCGGCCCGCCGCTGCGGATCGCGATCACCGGCACGCCGCTCGCCTGGGCCTCCACGACCACCTGACCGTAGGTGTCGGTCTCGGACGGGAAGACGAACGCGTCGGCGTCGGCGTAGGTCTCGGCCAGCTCGTCGCCGGACAGCCAGCCGCGGAACTCCGCGTAACCGCCGAGCCGCCGGCGCAGCCTCTCCTCGTCGGGCCCGCCGCCCGCGAGCGACGAGCCGCAGCCGCGGCTCCTCGAGGCGCGCCAGGCGGAAGGCGTTCGCCAGCAGGTCGACTCCCTTCTCCCGGGAGAGCCTGCCGGCGTAGAGCACCTCGATCGGTCCCTCGCCGCGGTACTCGACGCCTTCCGGCCGGCGGCGCTTGGCGGGGCTGAAGCGATTCGTGTCGACGCCGCGGATCCAGCGCGCGACACGGTTGAGCGGGACGCCGAGCTCCCCGAGGGAGGCATCGGCGGCGGCGCTCGGGGAGAGCACCATCGCGCACTCCCGGTAGAGCAGGCTCATACCGAGCCCGGCGGTGAACGCGAGATCCTCGCTGCCGCTGCGCATCCGCGCGTAGGCGACGAACTCGGTGTGGTGGCTGGCGAGGAGCGGCATCCCCGCGATCCGCGCGGTCATCGCCGCCGCGATCCCTGCCGGGCCGGGGGTGGCGACGTGGATCAGGTCGAAGCGGCCCTCGGTCAGCGCCTCGAGGAGGCTGGGCAGGGACGGGACACCGACCCGCATCCCCTCGTACAGCGGCATCTCGATCTCCGCCGCGGCCGGGAGCCGGTGGTCGACGCCGCGGTCGGTGCCGATCACCTCGACGTCGAAGCCGGGGACGCCGAGCTCGCGGATCCGCTCGATCGTGTGGGAGACGCCGTGCTGGGAGTCGATCGAGTCGACGACGATCGCCACGCGGCGGCGCTCCCCGTCGCGGCTGCGCAGCCGGGCGCGCTCGCCGGAGAGGAAGGTGGCCGCCGGCAGGTAGGGCACGACCGGCATGCAGGCGTCGAAGAGGTCGAGCAGGACGCCGCCCGACGGCTCGCCCGAGGCGATCTCCGCGCTGACCGTTGTTGCCGTCTCGCGCAGGCGCGCGTCATGGACCGTGCGGGCGCGGCGGAAGAGATCGCCGTGGGAGAAGCCTTCGGCCTGCATCAGCTCGATCAGCTCGCGGCCGTGCGGGAGCCCGACGGAGTCGAGCCACGCGGTGAGGAGCGCCTGCGCGTCGGCGGCGGTGAAGTCGGCGCCGTCCTCCCCCTTGCGCTCGCGACCCTCGCCGACGACGCGTTCGATCAACCGCAGGACCGCGTCGGGGGCCGGGCGGGCCGGGTTCGGGTCTGCGATCAGGCTGCGGGTGGCGATTGCGATCGCCGCGTGCGCCCACTTGGCGGCGCTTCCCTGCTCTCCCCCGGCCTCGGCGCGGCCGGCCATGACCTCGGCGAGGAACGCCTCCGGCGAGTCGACCCTTGGGGTGCGGGTGAAGGTGCGGCCGATGTCGACGCCGGCGTGGTCGTCGGAGCCGCCGATCCCGGTGCTCCCGCGGGTGTCGGCCGCGAAGGCGGCGGGCAGGTTGAGCTCGGCGGCGCGGGAGCCGTTGCGGACCTCCCAGACACCGAACAGGTCTGCGAGCCGCCGTCGGTGACGCGGCTCGAGCGGCGCGGCGACCGCGTAGAAGGGGTGGGCGAGCGCGCACGCGATCCCGTTGCCGTGCAGGTACTCGGCGCATTCCTCGACGCTCCCCGAGTGAGCCTGGAGCCACTCGTGGTCGTCGGGGGTGATCCCGAAGCAGAGCACGTGAACGGCCTGCGGCTCGCCGGCGAATGAAGTCGTCAGCTCCTCGGAGATGAAGGTGCCGGGAAGGTGGGCGATCTCGAGGGCACCGTCGATCGTGTCGTGGTCGGTGATCGTGACGAAGTCCATCCCGCGCCTGCGGGCGAGCTCGTAGACCTCCTCGGGCGGGGTCGCGCACTCGGGGAGGCCGGCGCTGCGCTGGATTCCGAGCTTCGAGACCTGCGAGGCGGTCGAGTGGCAGTGGAGGTCGGCGCGGCTGAACTCGGTCGCTGCGGCCTGGTCGGCGGGGGTCATCGTTGCTCCCTCGGTTGGTTCGTTCATTCACCCCAAGGTTCGGGGTCGCGAGGGCGCAGCTCGTGAAAGTCCTGGAAACGAGGAGTTACGAGTCGGTGAACGCGGCGCCTAAGCGCGGTCGCGCTCGGCCTCGGCGAGCTCGGCGGCTGCGCTGGCTGCCGCCGCTCTCGGCCTCTCGCCGCGCCCGCTCGGCCGCCTCGAGCGCCTTGCGCGCCCGCTCGGCGCGCTCGGCCTGACGGCGCACCTCCTCGGCGCGTTCGAGCTCGCGTTCGGCCGCCCGCTCGAGCCCCTGCCACACACCCTTCTGCTCGCACTCCTCCCAGAGCGCGATGAACCGCTCGAAGAGCAGCGTGCGGCGCGCGATGAGGTAGACCTCGAGCACCTCGAGGCCGCGATACGCCGTCCGGTGGGGAGCCCGAGCGGCGAGCGCCGGGTCGAGGTCCTCCGCCTCCCCGGCCCGGCGGAGGACCGCCTCGGCGTCCTCGCCCTCGCAGCAGCGCGCGGTGCTGGTGGAGGCGGGGCAGCATCACGTCGGCGTCGTGGACCTCGCCGAGCAGGTCCTGGATCTCCTTCGCGCGGCGGCGCGCGGTGGCGCCGGCACGGCCGAAGCAGAAGCCGGTCGCCTCGAGGACGTAGCGGAGCCGCTTGGCGGCGATCCGCATGTCGTGCTGCATCTCGGACTCGTTCGGGTCGAGGGCCTCGGGAGCGAAGGACTGCAGCTCGCGCGCCCGGACCTGGACGATCCGGGAGGCGTTCTCGGCCAGGGTCCCGCGTGGGTCGAGGCGCTTGACCTTGCGGGCCTTCACGCTTCCTCCGCCTCGTCGGGCCTCGGGGTCGGGCTCGGACTCGGCCCCCTCGTCGCCCTCGGGCTCCTCGGCGCCGGCGGAGGCGCGCGCCGCCGCCGCCAGCTCGAGCACCCGCTCGCGGATCTCCTCGACGCGCGCCGGGTCGACGAACGGCTCGAGGTCGCGGTTCGCCTGCTCCTGCTCCTCGCGGAACCGGGCGACGAGGGAGCCGATCCCCGGCCGATCGGGCGCCGGCATCGCCTCGGCGAAGGCATCGAGCGAGTCGATCGCCACGTCGCGGTCGCGCCGCTCCCCGAGCGCGTCGGCCAGCTCCTTCACCACCTTCAGCGCCGCCTTGCCGTCGCTCCTTGGGGAAGCACGGCCGGAAGATCTCGATCGCGGCGCGAAGCCGCCGGGTCGCAACCCGCATCGCGTGAACGCCTTCGATCTCGCTCATGTCGAGCACCCCGGCCGAGTGCTCGACGAGCTCGGCGACTCCGGACCTCGAGCACCCGCGCCGCGACCTCGCCGTAGGGAAGCTCGGTCGTCAGGCCGGGGATCTCTCGAGCCTTCGCCATCGGGCCCGAGACTATTCGGACGGCGCGGGCCGACGGGCGCCCGCGGCCCACAGGACCGCGCGCAGGGATCGTTCGGGACCCGGCCATGCTCGCCGGATGTCGTCCTCGCTTCGCGTCCGCATCAACCAGCGCAGCATCAGGGCGACGAACGATCGCATCGTCGAGAACGCCTGCGACCGGGATGAAGTCGGGGACCACGTCGATCGGGAGCGCGAGGTAGGCGAGGACGGCGAGCATCGCAACGCGCTGCACCCTCGTCGTCGACGGCTCGGCGACGATCGTCCTGATCATGCGCAGGGAGTCGGGCACGAACCCGGCGAGCGCCCTGGCGTCGGTCCGCCGACCGAGGAGCAGGAGCAGGGCGATGAATGCCAGATAGACGAGGAGGACAAGGAGCAGAGCTCCCCAGGGGATCAGCGGGACGGGCACGGGCAGATCATCCGCCCCGCGGGCACCCGGCTAGAGGCCGCCGTCGGCGGCGAGGATCTCGAGGATCACGCCCTCGCGAAGGCCGCCCTTGCCGATCTGCAGCGGCTGGCCGAGGAGCTGGGAGAGCTGCTCGAGGATGAGGACGCCGGAGGCGAGGACCTCGACCCGGCGGACGTCGAGCTCGAAGCGCTGGGCGACCTCGGCGGCGGGGTCGCTGGTGAGGACGCGGATGCCGCGCTCGAGCGTCTCGTACTCGAGGACCGAGCCGACGAGGCGGCGCAGGGAGGTGGCGCTGCCGCCGACGGCGACCGCCTGCTCGGGCTGCCCGAGCTCGACGCCCTCGAACCGGTCGGCGATCTCGTCCCGCAGGCGGCGGATCTCCGCCGGCCCCGGGCGGATCGCTCTTGAGGAACTCCTCGGCGAGCGCGCCCGGAGCCGACCTTGAACGACTTCACCTCGCGGACGCCGTCGGCGAGCGTGCCGAGCACGACCTCGGAGGAGCCGCCGCCGACGTCGACGACCGCGATCTCGCCCTCGACGGGGTGAGCCAGCCCCTTCGTCGCGCCGATGAAGGCGAGGGTCCCCTCCTCCTTCTCGGAGAGGATCTCGACGGGGAAGCCGGCGGACTTGCCGATGGCCTTGGCGGCCTTCTCGCCGTTGGGCGCTTCGCGGATCGCCGCGGTGGCGACGATCCGGATCTCCTCGGCACCGACCTCCTGCGCGAGCCGCACCTGAGTGGCGACGACGTCGCAGACCTCCTCGATCTTCTCCTGGGTGATCGCGCCGTCCTTCTTGCGCAGGCCCTTGTTGATGCGCGTGTAGGCGCGCTGCTCCATGACCTTGCGGAGCTGCCCGTCCTCGGGCTCGCCGACGAGCACCCGGGTGGTGTTCGAACCGATGTCGATCGCCGCGCACAGCATCTGCTTCAGCCCGATCCTTTCAGAGGGCTCGGGCGCGGCACGCCGAGCGGCGCGTCGAGGCGGGCGCGATCGTAGGGCGACGGCTGCCAAGTCCGGGCGATCTTCGTGCAACGGGCGGCGGAAGCCGTCAACGAGATGTGAACTTCCGTCCCCGATCTGCCGCTTGAGCAGGGATTTCACGGCATCTTCACCGGGCGTCGCGAATTCGCGTCGAAGGTCAGGGCATGAGCTCCGAACAACACGCCCCCAGTCGCAACGGCCTTTCGATCCCGACGGAGTGGTGGCCGGCGAGTCCCCTGCTCGAGGAGATCGCCGACGCCGGCTTCGGCTGGGTCCAGCTCCCGGCGCCGCCGACGGGCGTCCTCGTCGAGCCTCGTTCCTGCATCCGCCATGCCCGCGGAGCCGGCGCGGCGGTGGGCGCCGCCGGGCTGCGCTCGGTCCTCCACGCCCCCGCCGAGCTCCTCGCCGGGACGCCGGCGGACGACCGCGGCATCGAGGGAGCGCTCGCCTACGCGGCCGAGTGCGGCGCCGCCGCGGTGGTGCTCCACGCCCGCTCCCTGCGCGAGGGTCCCGGCTCCGGGGATCGGATGCTCGCCGAGACGCGCTCGCTGGCGCGCCTCGCGCCCGTCGCGGAGCGGCTCGGCGTCACCCTCGCGCTCGAGAACCTCGCGCCGGTCTACCCGGGCCCCGAGACGGTCTCGGCCAACCCGCTCGCGCTGCGGTCGCTGGCGCGGCGGATCTCCTCCCCCGCCGTCGGCCTCTGCCTCGACGTCGGGCACGCGAACGTCGTCGCCGGCCTCCGCCGCACCTCGCTGACGCGGATGGTCGAGCCGGTCCTCGACATGGTCGCCCTGCTCCACGTCCACGACAACCTCGGAGCACGCTGGTTCCGCGAGGACCGCCCCGAGCTCGACCCCCTGCGACTGGACCTGCACCTGCCACCGGGCCAGGGCTCACTGCCGTGGGAGGAAGTGGCCCCATCGCTCCTGGCGCACAAGGCCCCGATGATCTGGGAGATCCACCCCCCAAGGCCAAGGCCGGAGGAGCTGATGGGCGCGATCGAGCGGGCGATGGGGCGAACGGGAACTAGCGTCGCTGGCCGGGTAGCCGCAGCCATCGGGCGGAATCGCTCCGAGATACCGGAGCGAATCACGCAACCGCACTGCCAACCGCTGAAGCCAAATCCCCTCGCGCCCCAGCGTGACGTGAGCGGCGGGTGGCGGGGTGCCCAGCCCGGCCGCCCTCCTGATGCGAGCGAGCGCAGCGAGCGAGCGAACGCTCAGGCCGGGTGGGCACCCCGCCGCCGCGCCGCGCAACGCCAACTCAGCCCCTACGTGTGCTTGACCACGATCGACTCGATCGAGTTGGCCGCCGACCGGGCGCAGTCGATCGCCTCCTCGAGCGCCACGTAGATGTCCTTCCAGCGCAGGACGAACATCGGGTCGATCGCGTTGTCGAAGAGGGAGGCGAGGGCTCCTCGGTAGATCCGGTCGCCCTCCTGCTCGAGGGAGCGGATCGAGGCGAGGTGCTCGTCGATCCCCTCCAGGGTCTCGAGGTCGTCGAGGGCGGCTGAGAGCTCGCGGCCGCAGTCGCGGAGGACGCCGGCGAGCTGCTGGGCCTGGTCCATCGGAGCCTCGACGCGCTTGGTGACGAGCTGCTCGGAGGCCTCCTCGATGTCGTCGACCACGTCGTCGATGGCACCGGCGAGGGCGAAGATGTCCTCGCGGTCGAACGGCGTCATCTTGCTGGCGCGGAGGCAGTTGATGATCTTGTGGGTGACGCGATCGCCCTCGTGCTCGCAGTCGCCGATCCGCTGCCGCAGGTCCTCGCCGTCGGGCCAGGCTCGCATGAGCTCGTCGACGAGGTCGCCGGCGACGCGGGCGTTGCGGCCCGCGACGCGCAGCAGCTCGAAGATCTCCGCCTGGGGAGGCTTCGCGCCGAAGGCCTCCCACCGCCGCATCGAGGAGCGGAGCCGGCGGCCGTTGACCGCTGCCTGCTCTTCCGCTGCCACCCCGCCGCCCGCTCAGCCCGAGATCGGCGCCTGCGGGTGCGAGGCGTCCTCGAACTCCTCGAAGAGCCCGGTGACGACGAACGCGGTCTGCTCGCCGATGTCGACGGCGTTGTCCCCCATCCGCTCGAGGGCGCGCGCGATCAGCAGCATCGTCGTCGCCCACTCGCGCAGGTCCTCCTCGTCGCCGATCTCGATGGCGAGCCGGAAGCATTCGCGGTTGAGGTTGTCGACGACGTCGTCGCCGCGCACGAGGTCGCGGGCGAGGTCGACGTCGCGAGCGGCGAAGGCCTGCTTGGCCTGGCTGAGCAGCGAGCGGACCTGCCGGCCCATCGTGATCACGTCGTTGAGCATCCGCTTGTCGACGGGCGGCTCATGGCCGGCGAGCGGGACGAGCTTGGCGATGTTCACGCACTGATCGCCCATGCGCTCGATCGACTTGATCAGGTGCAGGAGGGCGGCGATCAGGCGCAGGTCGGTCGCGACGGGGGCCTGCGTCGCGAGCAGCGTGAGGATCGATTGATGGACCTCGAGGTAGCGGCCGTCGATCCGGTCATCGTCGGCGATGACGAGCTGAGCGAGCTCCATGTCGCGATGCTCGACCACCTCGAGCGCCCGGCCGAGCGTCTCGGAGACCAGGTCGAGGCCCCCCAGGGTCAGCTCCTCCAGCGCACGAAGCTCGCTCTGGTATCGCGTCCTGCTTTCAGGCATCTCGCTCTTCCCTCCTCTCGCAGCAGCTCAACCGAAGCGTCCGCTGACGTAGTCCTCGGTTGCCTTCTGGTTCGGGTTGGAGAACATCGTCACGGTCTCGTCGACCTCGACCAGCCGGCCCGGATCGCCGCTCTTCTCCAGGTTGAAGAAGGCGGTGTAGTCGCTCGCGCGGCTCGCCTGCTGCATGTTGTGGGTGACGATCGCGATCGTGTAGCTCTTCTTCAGCTCCTGGATCAGATCCTCGATGGCGAGCGTCGCGACGGGGTCGAGGGCTGAGCACGGCTCGTCCATCAGCAGGACCTCGGGCTGGACGGCGGTCGCTCGCGCGATGCAGAGCCGCTGCTGCTGGCCGCCGGAGAGGCCGGAGCCGGGCTTGCCGAGCCGGTCCTTGACCTCGTTCCAGAGGTTGGCTCCGCGGAGTGAGCGCTCGACGATCTCGTCCAGCTCGGCCTTCTTGACGCGCTTGGCGTTCAGCTTGAGGCCGGCCGCGACGTTCTCGTAGATCGACATCGTCGGGAACGGGTTGGGCTGCTGGAAGACCATGCCGACCTGCCGGCGCACCTCGACCGGGTCGACGCCCGGCCCGTAGATGTCGGCGCCGTCGAGCGTGATCTTGCCCTGGGCGCGGGCTCCCGGAGTCAGCTCGTGCATCCGGTTGATGGACCGCAGGAAGGTCGTCTTGCCACAGCCGGAGGAGCCGATCAGCGCCGTCACCTTGTTCGGGCGGATCGAGAGGTTGACTCCCTCGACGGCCTTGAAGTCGCCGTAGAACAGATCGACGTCGACCGCCTCGACGGCCTTGGCCTGGTTGCCGGAGGCGGGGGAGCTCGAGTTGCCTGAAGCCTCGGGTGCCTCGGTCCGCCGCGCCCGCCTGCGCTGCGATGTCGACCGGGCTCTCGAGTCGCTCGGGTGTCTCTGTCTCCGTCAAGTCCTCACCGTCCTCTTCCATTGCGTTTTCAGCGAATCTCCGTACCGAACCGGCGGTAGACCAGCCGGGCCAGGAAGTTCAGGACCAGCACGATCGCGATCAGCGTCAGCGCGGCTGCCCAGGCGCGGTCGTACGCGGCCTCCTGCGGGATCCCCGGGTTCTTGTACTCGAAGTAGGCGTAGACCGGGAGGGTCTCCATCCGCCCTTCGAAGGGGTTGTAGTTGGTCGAATCGATGACGCCGGCGGTCACCAGCAGCGGGGCCGTCTCGCCGATGATCCGGGCGACCGCGAGCATCACGCCGGTGATCATTCCCGCGAGCGCCGTGGGCAGGACGACCTTGACGATCGTCCGCCACTTCGGCGTCCCCAAGCGCGTAGGCGGCCTCGCGCAGGTGGTCGGGGACGATCTTCAGCATCTCCTCCGCCGAGCGGATGACGATCGGGATCATCAGGACCGAGAGGGCGACTGCGCCGATCACGCCGAGGCGGATACCGGGGCCGAGGATCAGCGAGAAGAGCGCGTAGGCGAAGAGGCCGGCGACGATCGAGGGAATGCCGGTCATGACGTCGACGAAGAAGGTGAGGTACCTCGCGAGCCGCTTGCCCTTGCCGTACTCCTGCAGGTAGATCGCGGCCATGATCCCGATCGGCACCGAGATCACGGTTGCCACGCCGGTGATGATCAGCGTCCCCCAGATCGCGTGGATCGCACCGCCGCCCTCGCCGACGACGTTGCGGGCCGACTCGGTGAAGAACGCCGTGTCGAAGCGGGCCATGCCGCGGTCGATGACCGTGTAGAGAAGCGAGGCGAGCGGGAGCATCGCCATCGCGAAGGCTGAGGCGATCGTGACGGTCACGAGCCTGTCCTTGGCCTGGCGCGGGCTCTCGACGGCGCGCGAAACGCCGTAGATGGAGACGCTCGAGAACGCCGCGGTGGCGATCACCAGGAGGACCGGGGAGAACTTGCCGGTCGCGACCAGCAGGAGGATCGCCAGCGCGAGCGACCCGGCCGCGAGCGCGTAGGGGACCCACTTGGGCAGGCGACCGGTGCCGATGCCGGCCTCGCCGCCGAAGACGTCGCGGGGATCGAACCCGACGGGCGCGGTGCTTCCGGACATCAGGCGGTTCCCTCCGCGGCGCGGCGCTCGGATCGGGAGATCACGGCGCGGGCGCCCATGTTGACCAGCAGGGTGATCCCGAACAGCACGAGGCCGGAGAGGATGAGCTCGTTGACCTCGATCCCGGAGGACTCCGGGAACTTGCTCGCGATGTTCGAGGCGATCGTCGGCGGGTTGCCGGAGCCGATCAGGTTGAAGGTGACTCCGCCGGAACCGGAGAGGATGATGACCACGGCCATCGTCTCGCCGAGCGCGCGGCCGAGGCCGAGCATCGAGCCGCTGATGATCGCCGAGCGGCCGAAGGGCAGGACGGTCATCCTGATCATCTCCCAGCGGGTGGCGCCGAGGGCGAGCGCGCCCTCCTGCTGCTTCTTCGGCGTCTGGGTGAAGACCTCGCGGGCGACCGCGGAGACGATCGGGAGGATCATGACGGCGAGGACGACGCCGACCACCAGCATCGTTCGCCCGGTGACCGAGGCTGGTCCTTCGAAGAGTGGGATGAAGCCGAGGTTCTCCTCGAGCCACTTCATCACCCCGACCGCGGCGGGACCGAGGATGAAGATGCCCCAGAGCCCGTAGACGATGCTCGGGATCGCCGCGAGCAGGTCGACGAGGTAGCTGAGCGGCTGCGCCAGCCGGCGCGGAGCGATGTGGCTGATGAAGAGCGCGACCGCGACCGCCAGCGGCACCGCGATGACCACGGCCAGGGTGGCCGCGAGCACCGTGCCGAAAGCGAGCGGCGCGATGTACTCGACGATGCCCTTGCCCTCGGCGAGCTCGTCCGTCGAGGCCGAGAGGGCGGGAATCGCCTGGATCAGCAGGAAGATGGCGACCCCGGCCAGAACGGTCAGGATCGCCACTCCCGCTGCGATGGCAGCGCCGGAGAAGAGGCGGTCACCGAGGCGGCCCTTGCCGCCCCGGTTCCCGAATCCTCCGCTGAGGGTTGCTGCCTCCATCCCCTGGTGCCTACGAGCCGATCGCGTCGACTGCGGGCTGGACCTGCTGCTGCAGCTCCGATGAGATCGGCGCCGAGCCCGCGTTGTCCGCGGCGGCCTGCTGGCCGTCGGCGCTGATCACGTAGCCGAGGTAGCCCTTGACGATGTCGGCGGTTGCCGAGTCCTCGTAGGCGGTGCACGCGGCGGCCGACGAGATCAGGATCAGCGGGTACTGAGCCGGATCGTCGGTCGTGCGGTCGATGTCGAAGGAGAAGACGTAATCGCCGTCCTTGACTTCCTTCGCAGCGTCGGCGGCGGCGGTGGAGCCCTCCGCTGAGGGCGCTACGTACTCGTCGCCGATCTTGACCGAGGCGACACCGAGGTCACCGGCCTGGCTCGCGTCGGCGTAACCGATCGTGCCCTCGCCGGCGCCGACGGCCTCGACGACACCGGAGGTGCCCTCAGCGGCCTCGCCACCGTCCACCGGCCAGGCGTCATCCGGCTCGAACGTCCACACGTCCGGCGCCGTGTCCGCCATGTAGTCGGTGAAGTTCTTCGTCGTGCCCGAGTCGTCAGAGCGGTTCACCGGCACGATGTCGGTGTCCGGCAGATCGGCGTCGGGGTTGTCCGCGGCGATCGCGTCGTCGTTCCAGGTGGTGATGTCCTGAGCGAAGATCCCGGCGAGCGTCTCGGGGGAGAGCTGCAGGTTCTCGACCTCGGGGAGGTTGTAGACGACCGCGATCGGCGAGATGTAGACGGGGATCTGGATGAACTCCCCGCCGTCCTGGTCGCACCGGTCCTCGGCCCCCGTCAGCTCCTCGTCGGCGAACGGCGAGTCCGTTCCCGCGAAGGAGGTCTTGCCGCCGGCGATGAACGCCTCGCGGCCGCCGCCCGACCCAACCGGGTCGTAGGCGATGCTGACTTCCTCGTTGGACGTCTGGAAGCCGGCGATCCAGGCCTGCTGAGCAGCGTCCTGGGAGCTCGAGCCCGCGCCGGCGATGTCGCCGGAGAGGCCCTCGACGGTCTCAGCGCCGCTGGTGCTGTCGCTGTCGCTGTCGCCGCATGCGGCGACTCCCAGCGCGAGCAGTGCTGCCGAGCTGGTGATTGCGAAGAACTTACGTGTGTTCACGTGACTCCTTGTCTGTGTGGGACTGGTTGCCGGATCGGAGGTGGCGAGCAGGCGCTCGCGTCAGGCCTCGAGATCTCGGCCCGGCCAATGTCCCAGCGGGCAAGGTGAAGCTTGTTACGGCCGTGTGCCCGACCTGTGAAGAAGCTGTGAAAGGAGGGAGGAGCTCAGCCGCGCGTGGCGTGAGCCGGCGGCCTCGCGGCTCGGGCGCGGCGCTGCTCGTCGGCGGCGCTCTGCGCCGAGCCGCGCCGCCAGCTCGGCCTCGGCCACAACGGGCTCGGGCTGGAACCGGTAGCCGATCCCGAAGTGGGTGTGGATGTAGCTCCACCCCGGTGACTGCTTCTGGATCTTGGCGCGGAGCTTGCGGACGAAGACGTCGACGGAGCGATCGCCGTGGGCCATCTCGTAGCCCCAGACGCGACGGTAGATCTCGCCGCGCTCGATCACGGTTCCCTCCGATTCGGAGAGCGTCTTGACCAGCTCGAACTCGCGCCGGGTCAGATCGAGGCTGCGGCCGCTGACGAAGGCCTGGAACTGATCGGGCCGGACCTCCATCTCGCCGACGACCATCGGTCCCCGCTCGGTCTCGCCGCTCGCGCGGCGGCGGCGGCGGACGACGGCCTCGATGCGGGCCATCACCTCCTCGGGATGGCACGGCTTGGCGATCCAGTCGTCGGCACCGAGCCGGAGGCCGCGAACGCGCTGAGCGACGGTCGAGTCGTTCGTGCAGACGATCACTCCGAGCCCGGGCATCAGGCCGCAGACCCGTTCGAGGAACGGCCACGCGTCCTCGGCGGGGAGCACGGTGAGGTCGACGAGCAGCGCGTTGATCTTCATCGCGACGAGCTCGTCGCCGGGGACGGCGCCGCCGAGCGCGCGGTGCTGCCAGCCGGCAGCGTCGAGGCGCTTGCCGAGCACCGTGAAGAAGGCGCTGTCGCGATCGATGATCGCGACCCTGAGTGTTCCGTTCGAGGAGCTCACGATGAGTGGGGAGACCGTCGGAGGGTGGTGACGATCTGACCGGACTCGTAGCGCCGCCGGAACCCCCCGAACCGTGTTCGGGCGCACGGTTACAGGATTTTCACAACCCCGTTTCCGGATGTTCACGGTTACCGGGCCCCGGTCGGGGAAGCTGCCGCCCATCGCGAGACGCCTGCAGCTCTCGTGCGCGCGCGGCCTCCTCCTGCCCCCGGCCGCGCGCTTCTTCTTCAGGGACCGGGCAGGCTCAGGTGATCGCGCCGCTTGCGGCGAGCGCGATCACCAGGATCCCGAGCGGGATCCGGTAGGCGACGAAGATCTTGAGGCTGTGGTCCGCCAGGTAACGGAGCAGCCACGCGATCGCCGCGTAACCGCTGGCGAAGGCGACGAGCACCGCGATGATCGTGGCGCCGGTGGATGCGCCGCCGTCGCCGCCGATGTCCTTGAGCTCGTACAGGCCGCTGAGGACGACGGCCGGCACCGACAGCAGGAACGAGTAGCGAGCCGCGGCCGCGCGGTCGAAGTTCCGCAGCAGGCCGGCCGAGATCGTGGCGCCGGAGCGGGACACGCCCGGGATCAGCGCGAGCGCCTGCGCGAAGCCGATGAAGAGCCCGTCGCGCCCGTTCATCGAGGTGATCTCGCGCTCGCGGGAGCCGTAGTGCTCGGCGGCGAGCATCACGAACGAGAAGGCGATGAGCATCGAGCCGATCACGTAGAGGCTGCGCGCGCCCGACTCGATCTGGCTGCGAGAAGAGGATGCCGAAGATCGAGATCGGGATCGTGCCGAGAACGATGAACCAGCCGAGGTTGGCGTCGGTGCTGCGCTCCGCTGAACGGCACCCGCAGCTCGGAGAGCCAGGAGCGGACGATGCGCCAGAGGTCGGCGCGGAAGTAGAGGAGAACGGCGGCCATCGTGCCGAGCTGGACCACGGCGGTGAAGGCCGTGCCGGGGTCCTCCCAGCCGAAGCAGCGCGGGGACGATCCGCAGATGGCCGCTCGAGGAGATCGGCAGGAACTCGGTCAGGCCCTGGACGAGCCCGAGGACGATTGCTTCGAGCGTCGACATGGGCCCGGCATCGTACGGCGCTCAGGTACAGTTGCGGCCCATGCACCTGACCCGCCGCGTCGGCATGCTGCTCACCGCACTCTCCGTCGCGGCCCTCGTCCTCGCCCCCGCGGCGATGGCAGCCGACGGCGTCGGCCTCGGCGGGCGCACGACCGACAAGAGCGTGACGTTCTTCTGCTTCGGCGTGATCGCGCTGTTCATGGTGCTGCCGATCGTCCTCTCGCTGATCCAGGCGCGGCTCGAGGGCCGCAAGGACCGGATGCGCGAGCGGATGGAACGCGTTCACCGCCCCTAGCTGACGGCCTCCCGCCTCGAGTGTGAGCGTTGCTCACACTTCCCTAACCAATTGGAAGGGTTTTTTCCGGCAGGCGGGTATAGGAGGGCATCCGGCGTGAGCAGCGGGACCCCGCTCCGCCGGTCTCTTCCATGTCTTCACGCTTGTTCAAGCGACATCTGCCCGCGCGCTTCGCGCTCGCCCTCGCCCTCTGCCTCCCGGCTTCGGCGATCGCGGCCCCTGCCGCCGAGGGGCCCTCCTCCCCCCGCCCGGCGGACGCGGAGAGCCCTCCGGGCGTCGTCGACTTCGTCGTCGCCGTCGGGACCGTCCTCGCCGAGAGCGCCGCCGATGACGGCCCCTTCAACCCGGTCTCCGCCCCGGTCGACTACGGCACCGCGATCAACCGCTTCGGCGGCGGCGGCATGCGCACGCACGAGGGCCAGGACATGTTCGCCCCGATGGGCACGCCCGTGGTCTCCCCCGTCGCCACGACGGTCCTCGAGACCGGCACCGACGGCGGGCGCGGGAACTGGGCCGCCCTCTACGACGCCGAGTCCGATCGCACCTTCATCTACATGCACATGGAGGCACCGGCCGATCCGAAGGCCGGCCAGAAGCTCGAGGCCGGCGATCGGGTCGGGCGCCTCGGCTGCACCGGCTCCTGCGACGGAGCCCACCTCCACTTCGAGATCCGCGCCGGGCGCGATCCCTACGGGCAGCCGTCGGATCCGCTCGCCGAGCTGAAGAGCTGGCAGACCCCGCCCGCCGGCTGAGGCCGACCAGATACGGTCCCCGAGGTGAACGGGAGCCGGACCAGCTACGAGCTTCGCGGCACCACGGCGATCCTCACCATCGAGCGGCCCGAGCGCCGCAACGCCGTCGACGCCGAGACCGCCGCCGAGCTCCTCGAGGGGTTTCGCCGCTTCGAGGCCGACGACGACGCACGGGTCATGGTCCTCACCGGCGCCGGCGACGTCGCCTTCTGCGCCGGCGCCGACCTGAAGGCGCTTGCCGAGGCTGGACCGGACGTGCCGCTGGAGTCGATCCAGGCGATCGCCGAGCGCACCGAGGGCCCGATGGGCTTCACGCGGGCCACCGCGAGCAAGCCGACGATCGCGGCGATCAGCGGCTGGGCGCTCGCGGGCGGACTCGAGCTGGCGCTCTGGTGCGACCTGCGGATCGCGACTCGCGGCTCGAAGCTCGGCTACCCCGAGCGACGCTGGGGCGTGCCGCTGATCGACGGCGGCACCCTGCGGCTACCGCGGATCGTCGGGCTCGGCCGGGCGCTCGACCTGATCCTCACCGGCCGGATCATCGAATCCGACGAAGCCCATCAGTGGGGCCTGCTGACCGAGCTCGTCGACGAGGGCGAGCACCTCAACCGGGCGATCGAGATCGCCGACGCACTCGCGCGCTTTCCCCAGGAGACGATGCTCTCCGACCGCCGCTCGGCGATCGAGGGCTCGACGCTCCCGCTCGAGGAGAGCCTCCGCTTCGAGGCCGAGATCGGCCGCGCCTCGATCGAGACGGGCCTGAAGGGCGCGGGCAGGTTCGCCGGAGGCGAGGGCCGAGGCGGCGCGGGCGCAGGGGTCTAGGCCCGTGGGCGTAACCGATTTCCCCACGAAGCTCGCCGTCGTCGTTCGCGACGACCTCGAGCAATGGCAGCGGCTGAACGTCACCGCGTTCCTGATGACCGGGGTGACCGCCGGATCGGAGGACGGCCTGGTCGGCGAGCCCTACGAGGACGCCGACGGCATCAACTACCTGGCGATGTGCCGGCAGCCGATCCTGATCTTCGAGGCTTCGCGAGAGAAGCTGAAGACAGTCCACCGCCGCGCCCTGGAGCGCGAGGTCGACGTCGCGATCTACACCGAAGAGCTGTTCACAACGGGCAAGGACGAGGACAACCGCGCCGAGGTGAAGCGCCACGCAACGAATGACCTGAACCTGGTGGGCCTGGCCTTCCGAGCGGACCACCGCCCAGCGGACCAGATCACCCGCGGCCTAAAGCGCCACCCGTAGCTCGCCAGCCCTTCCGCACGCTGCGGCGGGACACGCGAGATGCGAATAGAGGGCGATATATGCCCTCGATACGCATCCCGCAGCGCGGAGTCGCGTCCCGCTGGACGCTCCCCAAGCCACTGACCTAGGGCCGACGCGGGGAGGTGACCAACGGGCCTCCCAGAGTCACCGCGGCGAAGCCGCGGCCCGCTGGGCGCCTCCCCGCGGCGGCCCCCGGCCTCAGCTAGATCCGGAACTCCCGCATCAGCCGCTTCTCCGTCTCGCCCTCGACCGAGGCGATCACCTCGATGTGACCCTCCAGCGGCGTGCCGCGGATCTTCGTCGCCAGCAGGTCGTCGACCTGGAAGATGCCGGCGGAGTTGTTCATCTTGATCTCGACCCGGATCGGGCGCTCCTCCCCGCGCTCGATCGTGACGTCGTCGATCGCCGCGGCGGAGATCGCGTGGATCCCCACCTCCCCGCGCTCGACCGGGATCCGGGAGCGGCCCTGGGCCATGTCGAGGGCGTCGGCGACGCGGACCACGCCGGCTTCGAGCGTGTAGGGCTGACCGCGCCGGCGGTGGCCGATGATGCAGTGCAGGGCCTCGGAGACGACGACGGTCAGCTCCGGCTCCTCGTAGACGCCATCGAGCAGCTCGCGCAGCTTGCGCTCGGCGAGGAAGAGGCTGAACGACTCGTGGTCGACCCGGTGGATCGACATCCCCGTGTCGTGGAGGAAGGCGCCGGCGGTGACGACGACCTCGGAGTCGCGGGCGCTCATCCCGTGGTCGGTGACCATCGCGAGCGGGATCCCCGCGCGCTCGGCGAGGCGGAGCATCCGCAGCGCGATGTTGGCGACGATCTGGATGTGGACCCAGGAGTGGTCCGACATCGCGAGCCGCTCGGAGCCGACCTGCTGCATGTGCCACCAGGCGAGCACCTGCTGGTCGGAGGAGGCGCGGTCGATCAGCCGCTCGAGCTTGCGGTTGCCGCGCGTCGGCATCCGGATCCGGACGTCGGCGAGCCGCTCGCGCAGCGGGCGATCGTCAGGCTCCCCGCTGTCGGGGACGCTGTGGCATCGTCGTCGTCGCTCATCGCGGCCAGTGTCGCACCGCCGCCGGGCGGGAGCGTGACCGTTCGGTGACGGCCACTCCCATCATCGAACGTCCCGCAGCGGGGTCCATACGCCCCGTTCCGGGACGTTCGGCACGCCGGTGACGCTCAGCCGACCACCGGCGAGACCATCTCGATCACGCGCGGCCAGAGCTCGAGCTCGAGCATGCCGGCGATCAGGAGCATCGGCAGCGCCAGCGCGACGGTCACGAAGGTCGCGGCGAGCAGGTCCTCCCACTCGTCGTGGCGGGAGGCGACCAGCCAGGCGGCGAGCGGGAGGAAGACCGCCGTCAGCTCGATCATCGCGTGGGGCAGGACGGTGAGCACCAGCTCCCAGCTGGCGATGTCGAGCTGGTGGGAGAGCGTCGAGGCGTACATGCCGAGCGCCAGCGCCTGAGTCAGCAGCGAGACGGTCGTGACGAGGACGACCCAGACGATCGCGAGTTGCCCGGCCCGCTCGTGGATCGTGCGCGAGATCCCGGTTTTCGTCTCGGCGACGCGACGGACCGAGCTGCCGGCGATGAAGCCGGCGACGCACGCCGTCGCGTGCAGCGCGAGGACGAGCAGGTTGCGGCCGAGAACGTGCCCGAGATCGGAGAGGTTGGGCGGATCGCCGAGGCCCGGAAGCGGGAGCCGCACGGTGTCCGGGGTGACGTGAAGTGAGACGAACCAGACGGCGACGAGCAGGCCGGCCGAGACGAGAGCGGCACCGGCGAACCAGGGACCGAGCACCGACCCCGGATCGCGCTGCCATCGCTCCAGGGCGGCGCGGCTGTCGCTCATCCCCTGGGTGAGCGCAAGGCCCTCCGCGGTTGGAACGGTGCTCGGCTGCGGTTCGACGCTCACCCGTGCGTCATCGGCACGGGTGAGCGTGACCGTGAGGGGTGGCTAGCCGCAGACCGGCCAGGGGCTGGAGCCCGACTGCGAGTAGAGCATCGCGGCGCGGTAGTCCTGCTCCTCCTCGGACGCGTCGGCAGGGCTGCCGGAGCCGCCCATCGAGGCCCACGTGCCCATGTCGAACTGGTACTTGCCGTAGTAGGTGCCGGAGGCGTCGACAACGGTCGGGTCGCCGCCGGACTCACACGCGGCGATCGAGTCGAGGGTCGCCTGGCTCACGCCGAGCGACTCCGGCGTCGCGAACTTCGGCTCGAGCGCGTTGCGCAGCTTGCGCTCGCCGCGCTCGCCGACCACGTGGATGCGCAGGACCGCGGCGCGGTCACCGAGCTCCGGCGAGCCCGGGGCGACCTCCGCGAGGTTGCGCTTCGGCGCGATGTCGTAGCGCTCGGCCTTCTCGTAGACGCGCTGGTACTCGGCGCGGTCCACGCTCGAGGCGTGCTGCTCGATCGGCACGACCGCGTCGCCCTCGGGCGAGGGGGCCGCGATCGCGGTTGCGGCGCCGCCGGCGGCGATCACCGCGGTGACGGCTGCAGCGGCGATCTTCGGACGGTTGAGCTTGCTTGATTTGGTCGAGTTGCTGGGCACCGGGTTCCACCTCCATGCGTGTGGGCCGCGAAGCGCCCGCGGAGAGAGCGCGCACAGGCGCGTTCGATCCGGGAGGGCGCGGTCGTGGGTGCCGCGGCTTCGTGCGTTGCCCGGGCGGGTAAGTTGAAAGAGCGGCATCTGGCCGCTGCTGACCCGGGTCAGTTGACTCCAAGAACGATCCCGACCTTCACCGGGTCACTTGTGTGGGTCCGGTCACACTCGCAATACAACGTTCACACATGCCCAACCCCCCCTCCAAGCCCCGGCTCCGGGTCATCGACTCGTCATTCGCCGGGCAGGCCGACCTCGGTACGGGGATGTCGGCGGCGCTGATGCGCCGGGTCGCGCGGGGCCAGCTCGAGCCCACGGTGCGGCTCCACCGGACCGGCCCGATCCTCGCCTTCGGACGCCTCGACAAGCTCCGGCCCGGGTACGCGGAGGCCGTGCGGATCGCCCGCGAGCACGGCTACGAGCCGATCGAGCGACTCGCCGGGGGCCGCGCCGCCGTCTTCCACGAGGGCACGATCTCGTTCTCCCACGCGATGCGCGCCCAGGCTGCCTACGCCGGCACGAGGGAGCGCTTCCTGGGGATGGCCGAGACGATCGCCGACGCGCCTCACCGAGCTGGGAGCCGACGCGCGCGTCGGTGAGGTCGAGGGCGAGTACTGCCCGGGCGAGTTCAGCGTCAACGCCCGCGGCGCGGTCAAGCTCGCCGGGATCGGCCAGCGGGTGATCACCGGCGGCGCGCACATCGGCGGGGTCGTCGTGCTTCGCGGCGCCGGGCGCATCAGCGACGTGCTCACCCCGATCTACGAGGCGCTCGAGATCGACTGGAAGCCGGAGACCACCGGCAGCCTCGCGCTGGAGATCGGCGAGGACGACGCAACGATCCCGACCGGCTCCCCCGACCCGTTGATCGAGCGTTCGATCGAGGCCCTGCGCTCGGTGCTCTCCCGAACCTACGAGCTCGAGGACGCCGAGCTCGACGACGCAACTCGCGAGCAGGCGGCGGAGCTGCGATCCGACCACGCCCCGGCGGTCTGAGGCGTGGCGGGCATCGGCACCTTCATCTCGGCCGGCCGTTCGCTCGACGACGCGATCGAGCGCGTCCGCCTCGCTGAGTCCCTCGGCTACGACTCCACCTACGTCACCCACGTCGCCGGCCGCGACTCGCTTACGGTCCTCGCCGCCTACGCCGCGGCGACGGAGCGGATCAAGCTGGGAACGGGCGTGCTGCCGATCTACTCCCGCACTCCGGTCTCAACCGCGCAGACCTCGGCGACGATCGACGAGGTCTCGGACGGCCGGATGATCATCGGCCTGGGCGTTTCCCACCGGGTCGCGGTCGAGGGTTGGTACGGCGCGTCGATCGACGATCCGGTCGCGGAGATGCGCGAGTACGTCGGCGCGGTCCGTGCGATGTTCCGCGGGGAGGACCCGCCGGCGGTCGAGGGCGGGAAGTGGCCGACGGGCTTCCGGTTCATGGGCTACGGGGTGCGCCCCGAGCTGCCGATCTACGTCGCCGCGCTCTCGCCGAACATGCTCCGGCTCGCGGGGGAGATCGGCGACGGCGTCCTGCTCTGGCTGTGCGACCCGCCCTACGTCCGCGACGTCGTCATCCCCGAGGTGACGAAGGGTCGCGAGGCGGCGGGCAAGACCCTCGAGGGCTTCGACATCGTCCCCGCCGTGCCCGCGGCCGTCACCGACGACCGCGCGGCGACGCTGGCGCGCGTCCGCAAGGACCTCGTCGTCTACCTCTCCCTGCCCTTCTACCGCGCGATGCTCGAGCGCTCCGGTTTCGGCGACGAGCTCGCCGGCTTCGACGCCGGGATGGCCGACGGCGACGTCGAGCGCGCCAAGTCCGCGATGAGCGAGGAGATGCTCGGCTCCCTCGGCGGCTACGGCGGCGCCGACGACGTCGCCGGGATCGTGCAGCGATATCTCGACGCGGGCGCGACCTCACCGTGCGTCAGCCCGACTCCCGGATCGGACTTCGAAGCCACGCTGCGAGCCGGCGCCGAGCTCATCTAGAGGCGGATGAGTCCGGGCGATGGCCGTCACGCTCGTCGCGATCTCCGACCTCCACGGGAACCTCCCCGGCGATCTTCCCGATGGCGACGTCCTCGTCATCGGCGGTGACGTCTGCCCCATCACCGACCACGCCGTCGACTTCCAGGCGCGCTGGCTCCGCGAGGCCTTCTACCCGTGGATGGACGCGCTCCCCCACCCCGAGGTCCTCTGGATCGCCGGCAACCACGACTTCGTGTGCCAGACCGACGGCTGGGAGCCGGGAGGCCGCGGCCGTTACCTGCTCGACTCCGGCGTCGAGCTCGGCGGCCTGCGCTTCCACGGCACCCCGTGGGTGCCGAAGCTGAAGGGCTGGGCCTTCTACGCGACCGACGAGCAGCTCGCCGAGGCCTGCGCGGCGATCCCGCCCGTCGACGTCCTCGTCTCCCACGGCCCGCCGCTCGGCTTCGGCGACCGGCTCTGGAACGGTGGCCGCGCAGGCTCGCAGGCGCTGCTCGACCGCCTCGACGCCGATCCGCCGCGGGTCTGCGTCTTCGGCCACATCCACGAGGACCACGGCCGCTGGACCCGCGAGGGCTGCGAGCTCGCCAACGTCTCCCACGTCGACGTCCGCTACCGGGTGCGGCCGAACGCCTGGGCCGAGTTCGAGCTCTAGAGCCCGCCGGGCGGAACTCCCGCCGACCGCCGCCCCTACTCGTACTGCAGGGCCTCCATGACCTCGATCTTCGAGGCGCGGCGAGCGGGCCAGATGCCGGCGACGATGCCGGCGATCCCCGCGAGGAGCAGGACGACGATGATCCCGACGACCGGGATGCCGAGCACGAGTCCCTCGCTCTCGAGCGCCTGCACCGCCGCGACCGCCACCGCGATCCCGATGACGGCGCCGATGATCGCGCCGATCATGGCCGTGATCAAAGACTCGTAGCGGACCATGCGCCTGATCTGGGAGCGGGAGGCGCCGATCGCGCGCAGCATCCCGATCTCGCGGGTGCGCTCGTAGATCGTCAGGACGAGGGTGTTGACGACGCCGAAGAGGCTGATGACCACCGACAGCGCGAGCAGGACGTAGATGATCGCCGAGGAGCTGGTTGATCCCCTCCGATTGCGTGTCCTTGAGCTCCTGCTGGTCCTGCGCCTGCGCCTGCGGGAAGCGGTCCTCGACGAGCTGCTTGACCTCGTCCTCGGTCGCGTCGTAGTCGGCGTCGGAGGCGATCGCGACGAGAGCGATGAAGTCCTGGTTGGCGTCGAACTCGGTCGCGGACCGTCTCGATCGGCAGGGCGAGGCTCTGGACGAGCAGGCCGACCTGATCGCGGACCGTTCCCGCGATCGTCACGTCCACCTTCGTCCCGTTCTGGGCCGTGACCTCGATCTCGTCGCCGACCGAGAGTCCCGCATCCTCTGCCCACTGCTCCTCGGCGATCGCCTCGTCGGGGCCGAGGTCCTCCAGGGTGGAGTTGTCGCCATCGGTCCAGTCGAGGTTGGCGACCGCCGGCAGGTTGTCGGCGAGCCCGGTGACGATCTCGGTCTCGCCGTCGATCAGCGCGCCGGTACCGCTGACCGGCGAGACGGTCTCCACGCCCGGCACGTCGGCGACGGCCTCGCCCGACCTCGCGGCGAGAACGGCGAGAAGCCGTCGGTGTTGGTGATCGCGAGGTCGCCGACGTAGGTGCGGTCGAGCGCGTCGGACACGGACTTGTTGGCCGACGTCGCGAAGATCGCGGCGAAGACCACGAGCGCGACCCCGATCATCAGCGCCGCCGATGTGGTCGCAGTCCGGCTCGGGTTGCGCAGCGTGTTCTCGCGGGCCAGCCGGCCGGTGACGCCGCGGAGCCTCTCGATCGGGCGGCCGACGAGCGACGCGAGCGGGGAGACGATCGCGCCGGCGAGCATCGCGACGCCGACGAAGAGCAGGACGAGGCCGAGGCCGAGGATCGGCAGTGCGTCGCCGAAGCTCGCCGTGCCGAAGAGGCCGAAGCCGATCGCGACGATCGAGAGGGCGACGAGGCCGCGGGCGATCCACGCGCGCTTCCGCGTCTTCTTCTCGTCGACCTCGGCGGTGTCGCGGAGCGCCTCCAGCGGCGTGACCCGGGTCGCGCGCATCGCGGGGATGACCGCCGAGAGCAGCGTCGCGACGACCCCGACGATCAGCGGCGCGATGATCGCCTCCGGCGGCACGACGACCCCGGACTGCGGCAGCTCGAAGCCGATCGCCTTGAAGACCGACGTCACGAGCTTGACGAAGCCGAAGCCGAGGGCGATGCCGGCCCCCGAGGCGATGATGCCGAGGATCAGCGCCTCGAGAACCACGCTCGCGAGCACCTGCCGGGAGGAGGCGCCGAGCGTGCGGAGCATCCCGAACTCGCGGGTCCGCTGGGCGACGGTGATCGAGAACGTGTTGAAGATCAGGAAGGCGCCGACGAAGACCGAGATGCCGGCGAAGACGAGCAGCGCCGTCGTCAGGAAGCCGAAGCCCTCCTTGATCTGGCTCGACTGATCGGCCGCGTCCTCCTCCCCGGTCTTCGCCTCGTAGTCGCCGCCCAGCTCGGCGTTGATCCGGTCGCGGAGCTCCTCGGCGCTGACACCCTCGGCGGCCTCGACGTCGACTGCGTCGAAGCGGCCCTCCTTGCCGGTGATCCGCTGGACCTCCGGCGTGGTGAACACCGCGAGGCTCGCGCCGCCGAGCGGCACGCCGCTGCCGAAGCGCGCGATCCCCGACAGCGTGTAGTCCTTGACCCCCTCGCGACCGCTGATCGAGATCGTCTGACCGACCTCGTAGTCCTCCTCCTCGGCGAGGATCGAGTCGACCGCCACCTCGTCGTCGGTGTCCGGGGCGGATCCCTCCGTGTAGGTGAAGGGGCTGAAGGGCTCCGGGACGACGTTGTTGGCGATCTGAGGCGGGCCGCCGTTCGCCGGGCCGACCCGGTCGCCGTTCTCGTCGAGGATCGCGATCGAGAAGCTGTCGCCGATGTCGCCGGCCGCCTTCTCGACGCCGTCGATCCCCTCGATCTCACCGACCAGGCTCGCGGGAACGCTGACCCCGGAGCTCGGTGTGTCGAAGTCGTCGTCGAACGCCAGCTTCGGCTGCACCGTCACGTCGATGCCCTCGTTCGCGCTCGCGAAGATGTCGTCGAAGGCGGTGTCGAGCGACCCCTTCAGCATGAAGGTGCCGGCGACCATCGCGACCCCGAGCAGGATCGCGAACGCAGTCAGGACGCCGCGGAGCTTCCGGGCCGCGAGCCCCCGCAGCGCGAGGGCGAGCATCAGCCCTCGGGCCTCCCGCGCGAGCGCATCACACGTCCCTCATCAGCTCGAACACCTGCTCCTCGCCGGTGATCTTCTCGTCGGCGGCGATCTGACCGTCCGCGAGGACGACGACGCGGTCGGCGTAGGCGGCGACCTTCGGGTCGTGGGTGACGATGATGACCGTCTGGTCGAACTCGTTGACGGAGTTGCGCAGCAGGTCGAGGACGCCGGTGCTCGACGTCGAGTCGAGGTTGCCGGTGGGCTCGTCGGCGAAGATCACGGCCGGCTTGGAGATCAGCGCGCGGGCGACGGCGACCCGCTGCTGCTGACCACCCGACAGCTCCGACGGCCGGTGGGTGGCGCGGTCGGTCAGCCCGACGGTCTCGAGCAGGCGGTCGCGCCACTCCTCGTCGACGTCGGCGCCGGCGATCTTCAGCGGCAGCTCGACGTTCTCGACGGCGTTCAGGACCGGCACCAGGTTGAAGAACTGGAAGATGAAGCCGAGCTTCTCGCGGCGGAGGGAGGTGAGGCCCTTGTCGTCGAGGCCGGTCACCTCGATCCCGTCGATCCAGGCGTGTCCTCCCGTCGGCTTGTCGAGCCCGGCGAGCAGATGCATCAGCGTCGATTTCCCCGAGCCGGACGGCCCGACGATCGCGGTCAGCTGGCCCGAGGGGAACTCGAGCGAGACGTCCCGCAGCGCGTCGACGGCGGCCTCGCCCTCCCCGTAGCGGCGCGACAGGTCCTTGCACGCGACGATGGTGCGGGCGGCAGCGGGAGCGGTTGCCTCCATATGAGCGAGGGTATTGCGATTGGAGGGTTCAGGTCGAGCGACGAACGGAGGACGGCGATGGGCAAAGGCAAGCGCTTGGAGGTCAGGAAGAAGGCCCGAGAGGTGCACGTCTTCGGCTGGGAGATCAGATCCGGGCACATCCGCGGACCCGCGCTGCTCGGCCCGACCGCTGCGGCACCGCTCGCCCTGGGCGCCCTGGCGATGGGAGCCGGCGCGATCGGCGCGCTCGCGATCGGGAAGCTCAAGATCGGCCGCGGTGAGATCGGCAACCTTCGGATCGACAAGCTCGAAGTGGGCCGGCTCAGCGTCGAGGAGCTGGATGTGAAGCGGCGGATCGGGGAGGCCGCCTCGTGAGCAGACCGTCGGCCATGGTCGGCCACCTGGACCTGGTCGTGGGCTCGATGGACGTGAGCCTCCCCTTCTACCTGGGGCTGCTCGAGCCGCTCGGCTGGCGCAAGGGCTCCGAGATCGAGGGCGAGCACGGGCAGACGATCACCTACCTGACGCGAGGCGACGACCGGGTGACCCAGCTCGGACTGCGCGAGAAGCTGAGCGACGACCACGCCGTTCCCTACGAGCGGCGAGCGATCGGCCTCGAGCACATCTGCTTCGAGGTCTCCTCGCGAGAAGTCGTCGAGGAGCGCGCCGAGTGGGTGCGGGGCCAGGACGCCGCCGAGATCTTCAGCGAGCCCGCGGAGCACACGTACATGGACGGCTACTACGCGTTCTTCTTCACCGACCCCGACGGGATCAAGCTCGAGGTGATGCACCACCCCAACTTCTGGGAGGGTGAGGGCGAATGAGGATCCTGGCCTTCAGCGACCTCCACCGCGATCTCGACGCCGCGGCCTCGCTCGTCGAGCGGAGCCCCGGCTTCGACGTCGTCATCGCCGCCGGCGACTTCGCGAACCAGCACAACGGGCTCGAGGAGACGATCGACGCGCTGAAGCCGATCGAGACGCCGACCGTCCTCGTTCCCGGCAACAACGAGACCGAGGACGCGCTCCGCGCTGCCTGCGAGGGCTGGAGCGCCGCCACGGTGCTCCATGGGGAGTCGGCCGAGATCGCGGGCACGGAGTTCTTCGGGCTCGGAGCCGGGATCCCGACGACCCCCTGGGACTGGAGCTTCGACCTGACCGACGGGGAAGCCGAGGGGCGGCTGCGGGAGTGCCCGGAGGGCGCGGTGCTCGTCGTTCACTCCCCGCCGCAGGGCCACTGCGACAGGAGCTCCGCCGGAGATCACCTTGGCAGCCACGCGATCCTCGACGCCATCGCGCTCAAGCAGCCTCCGCTCACGGTCTGCGGTCACATCCACGAGGCGTGGGGCGACCGCTCCCAGATCGGTCCGACCGAGATCGCCAACCTCGGGCCGGGCGGCGCGGAGTTCGAGGTCTGAGATGTCGAAGAAGGCGAAGAAGACCGACGACGGGACGCCGAAGCTTCCCCGCAAGATCTACGAGAAGGAGCTGCACCGGCTGCAGGTGGACCTCGTCCAGATGGTCGACTGGGTCCAGCGCGAGGGAGCCCGCGTCGCGGTCGATCTTCGAGGGCCGCGACGCCGCCGGCAAGGGCGGCGTGATCAAGCGGATCACGGAGTACGTGCCGCCGCGGGTCGTGCGAACCGTCGCCCTGCCGAAGCCGAGCGAGAAGGAGACCACGCAGTGGTACTTCCAGCGCTACATCGCCCACCTGCCCGCGGCCGGAGAGGTCGTCCTGTTCGATCGCTCCTGGTACAACCGCGCCGGGGTCGAGAAGGTGCTCGGCTTCTGCACGCCGGAGGAGCACCAGCGGTTCCTGAACCAGTGCCCGACGTTCGAGCGGATGCTCGTCGACGACGGGATCCACCTCATCAAGTACTGGTTCTCGGTGAACGAGGAGGAGCAGGAGCGTCGCTTCGAGGCGCGGATCGACGACCCGCTCAAGCAGTGGAAGCTCTCGACGACCGACCTCGAGTCACGCACCCGCTGGGTCGACTACTCGCGCGCCAAGGACGAGATGTTCGTCCACACCGACATCCCCGAGTGCCGCTGGAACGTCGTCGACTCGGCCGTGAAGCGCAACGCGCGCATCAACTGCATCTCCCACTTCCTCAGTCAGATCCCCTGGGAGCCGGTGAAGCACGAGAAGATCAAGATGCCGAAGAAGCAGGGCGACGACGGCTACGAGCGCACCCCGGAGGAGCTCCAGCAGTTCGTTCCGGATCGCGCGGCCGAGCTGCTCTAGCCGATCCTCTCGGCCAGCTCGACGATGATCCCCTCGGGGCCGCGGATGTAGCAGAGCCAGTAGGTGTCCTCGTAGTTCACGACCTCGCCGACCAGCTCGGCGCCGCGGGCCTGCAGCCGGTCGACCGTGTCGTGGAGGTCATCGACGGCGAACAGGAGGTGGCGGATCCCCGGGGCGTTGGATGGCTCGGGTCCGCTCTCGCCCTCGTACGCCGGCGACTTGAACTGAGCCAGCTCGACCTTCCCGTGGCCGTCCGGGGTCCGCAGGATCGCGATGTCGGAGCTCGCCCCCTCGAGCCCGATCACGCGGTCGACAAGCGGCCCCTCGACCGATGTCTCCCCGTCGAGCTCGAGCCCGACCTCCTGGAAGAACTCGATCGCGGCCTGTAGGTCGCTGACGACGACTCCGATGTGCTCCATGCGTAGGACGGTCATGGGTTCGATGGTAGGGGCGGGGCTGAGAGGAGACTTAACCGCGCTTATCGCGGTTAAGTCGTCCCTCGACGGAGAGGCAGACCCGAACACCAGAACTTCATGCCACGGTTCCGCGGGACCGCCCGTTTTTCGCCACGGACGAGGAGCGAGACGACGGCTCCGACTGGAATACGACTCGCTCAGCGAGCTGACTCCCGTCGAAGCAGGAACGGAACCCTTCAGACGCCGCATCCCTCGTCGGTCTCGAGGCGAGCGTCACAGAGCGCATCCTCGATCTGTATCGACATCATCGTGTCGATCGCGTGACCGTGCCACTTGCCGGCCTGAGCGAGCCGAAGCTTGAGATCGCTAGCTCGACTGCCCATCACGCCGCGATCGAACTCCGAGGCGCGATGATGCCGTCAGGGATGCCTGTCTCTTCTGGCTTAGCGTCGCCCGAGACGACTTCGAAGAAGGTGATCTTCTCGCCGTCGGTCGCTTGGCCCGCCACGACTGATCCGTCGCCATCGAAGGGAACGTCCGAGTAGTGGATGTCGCACCTGTCCATTCTCGCCTAGTACCGCGTTCCACGCGGACCGAGTTACCCGCTCCTCGTCGCAAGCGGAACCGCGGGGCGGTTCCGCGGAGCCGCGTCATGAAGTTCTGGTGTTCAGCTCACTCACGCACGAGAGGTGACTTTCCGCTGACATTCGGCAACAAGTCGCCTTTCGAGCCTGTGGCGCGACCGTACCCGCCTCCACGTGAAGGTGTTCCCCTGAGGTCTCGCATGACCTCGACTCCCTAGAGAGATTGGGCCCGCACCACTCGCCTGTTCCCGCCTCCCGATTAGGCTCCCCGCATGGAGATCGCATCGCAGCCCGAGTCCTCGCCCGCCGACGACCCCTTCGCGGGACCGACTCCCGGCGACGGCCTGATCCTCGATCCGAACGCCCCGGGCTTCGATCATCTCGCCGATGCCGACCGCGAGGCCATCGAGGCGACGATCGCCTGGTTCGAGGAGCGCGGGAAGGTCAAGCTGACGGAGAGCCGGCGCCGCGCACGAGTGGTACGCGGACTACATCGACTTCCAGGCGGGCGAGCGAATCTTCAGCCGCTTCCTGACGCCCGTTCGCGACGGCGACGGCGACCCCGAGCGCCGCTGGGACACCCAGCGGATCTGCGCCTTCAACGAGGTCTCCGCCTTCTACGGACTGGCCTACTGGTACACGTGGCAGGTCACGATCCTCGGGCTCGGGCCGATCTTCCAGTCGGAGAACGAGGCGGCCCGGGAGAAGGCCGCACGGCTGCTCGAGGAGGGCGGGATCTTCGCCTTCGGCCTCTCCGAGCGCGCTCACGGCGCCGACATCTACTCGACCGACATGGTGCTGACGCCCGACCCCGACGTCGAGGGCGGCTACCGCGCCAACGGCGGCAAGTACTACATCGGCAACGGCAACGAGGCGGCGATGGTGTCCGTCTTCGGGCGCATCGAGGGGATCGAGGGTCCCGACGCGTACGTCTTCTTCGCGGCCGACTCCCAGCATGAGAACTACGAGCTGATCCGGAACGTCGTCGCCTCCCAGAACTACGTCAGCCAGTTCGAGCTGCGCGACTACCCGGTCACGCCGGAGGACATCCTCCACACCGGGCCGGGCGCCTTCGACGCGGCGCTGAACACGGTGAACATCGGCAAGTTCAACCTCGGGTTCGCCTCGATCGGCATCTGCGAGCACGCGCTGCACGAGGCGATCACCCACGCCGAGAACCGCATCCTCTACGGCAATCGGGTCACCGACTTCGTGCACGTCCGCCAGGCGTTCACGGATGCCTACGCGCGGCTGATCGCGATGAAGCTGTTCGCGAACCGCTCGATCGACTACTTCCGGACGGCGACCCCCGAGGACCGCCGCTACCTGCTCTTCAACCCGCTGACGAAGATGAAGGTGACGACCGAGGGCGAGCGCGTCATCGACGAGATGTGGGAGGTGATGGCCGCCAAGGGTTTCGAGAAGGACACGTTCTTCGCGATGGCGGCGATGGACATCCGCGGGCTGCCGAAGCTCGAGGGGACCGTCCACGTGAACATGGCGCTGACCCTGAAGTTCATGGCCGGCTACCTGTTCGGCGCGGACTCCTCGATCGAGGCGCCCGACCGCCAGCTCGAGCCCGGCGACGACGAGTTCCTGTTCCGGCAGGGCCCAGCCCGCGGCCTGAGCAAGATCCGCTTCGGCGAATGGCAGACCGCGTTCGCCAAGTTCGAGGACGTCCCGAACGTCGCTCGCTTCGCCGAGCTCGCCGAGTCGTTCAAGACGCTGCTCGTCGAGGCCGGTCCGGACGAGGACCAGCAGAAGGACCTCGACTACCTGCTGACCCTCGGCGAGCTCTTCACGCTGATCCCCTACGGGCAGCTGATCTGCGAGCAGGCCGAGCTGACCGGGCTGCCCACCGACACGCTCGACCAGATCTTCGACGTCCTGATCCGCGACTTCTCCGGCTACGCGACCCAGCTCCACGGCAAGGCGTCGGCGACCGAGGCACAGGCCGAGTGGGCGCGGGGAGCGATCACCCGCCCGGTGGTCGACGCCGAGCGGACCGAGGCGGTCTGGCAGAAGGTCCGCGCGCTGGCGGGTCAGTACGAGATGCAGGCGTAGCGGACGCGGTCTAAGGGTCAGACCCTTTAGATAAAGGGTCTGACCCCTACAGGTACCGCTCGTCGCTCGGGACCTTCGGCATCTCGCCCGTGATCTTCTGCATCGTGCCGAGGAACTTGTAGACCTCGGGGTAGACGATCGGCTTGCCGTTGTTGAGGACGGCGACTGAGATCGCGCGCTCGGGATCGGCCCAGGCGAGCATGTTGGTGAAGCCGAGGTGGCCGAAGGCGTGCTGGGTGTCGCGGCCGTAGAGGCTGATCAGCCTGGCGCCGAGCATCAGGCCGTCGGAGAAGCGCGTCGGGAAGCCGAGCGAGAAGTCGAGCTCGAGGTGGGAGCGCTCCTGCAGTGCGTCCCGGATGGTCTGCGCCTCCAGCACGCGGATGCCGTCGAGCTCCCCGCCCCGGCGCATGATCTCGAAGAACTTCGAGAGCTCGCGGGCGTTCGTGACGACGTTGGCGGCGGGGACGATGCCCTGCAGGAAGCGCGCGTCGTTCGTCGTCTCCACAAGCTGGTCGAGCGGGACGCCGAGCGCGCGCGAGAGCATGTTCGAGAGCGGCGGTGCGGTCGGTGGCCCGGAGATGTAGTTCAGGGCGACCTCGTCGAAGTCCTCGGCCGCGACCCCGTAGTTGTTCCACCGGAAGCCGAAGGGTTCGAGGATCTCCTCGGCGAGGACCTGGCGGATGTCCTTGCCGGTGGCGCCGCGGACGACCGCCCCGAGGATGAAGCCGCCGGAGACCGCGTGGTAGGCGAGGTGCCGGCCGGCCTTCGCGAACGGGCGCGCCTCGCAGAGGATGTCGTCGAGGAACTCGGTGTCGTCGATGTAGTCGAGGTCGAGCGCCTCCGCGGGGAGGTTCGGCACGCCGGCGCGATGGGCGAGGACGTGGCCGACCGTGATCCCCTCCTTGCCGTGCCGCTCGTAGCCGGGGATGTGCTTGGCGATCGGGTCGTCCAGCCCGATCAGACCCTTCTCGATCTGCTTGTGGACGACGAACGCGGTGATCGCCTTCGACGTCGAGTAGATGCAGAAGGGCGTCTCGGTGGTGCACGGGATCCGCTCGGAGTCGCGGCCGTCGGCGGGGCCGTTCCCCCGCCCGTGGCCGATGGCGCGGTCGAGGATCACGTGCCCGTTGCGGCGGATGCAGACCTGAAGCGCCGGGTGAACTCCGGCGCGGTACCAGTCGACGACGGTGTCCCAGATGGACTCGACCTGATCGGCCGTCGCGCCGCCGTCGGCGGCCGGCGCCTCGTCCCCGATGGTCGTCACCGACTCGAGGTCGCCCGGAACCCGGATGCGCCGAAGCGGGTCGGGCAGGCCGAGGGGCAGCCGCGGGACTGACGGGATCAGCGAGGCCATCCGGCAGCGGATCCTATTCAAGCTCGCTCTGGCGGGTATGCGATGAGGGAGCTACCAGGGAGGACCGGATGAGCGAGGACGTTGTCGACGTCGACGACGCGAGGGAACTGGTCGGCAAGCGCGAGGTGCGGGTGATCGACATCCGCTCGGAGGAGGAGTTCGCCGAGGTGCGGATCAACGCCTCCCGGCGGGTCGATCCCGACGATGTCGAAGCGGCGATCGGGGACGCCGACGAGGGCGAGCCAGACCGGGTGATGCTCGTCTGCGAGGACGGCTCCGAGAGCGGCGAGCTCGCGGAGAAGCTGAGCGGCGACGCCGACGTGACCTACCTCGACGGCGGGATCAAGGCGTGGCAGGGGAAGGGCTACCCGGTCGCGCCGCGGGCCGACGAGGAATACGAGGGACCGGCGGTGAAGCTCCCCGGCGCCGTCGCCTCCGAGAGCGAGCCGGACGAGGACGAGACCGAGCCGGAACCCGACGAGGACGGCGAGCGCCCCCAGCCGCGCGAGGACGAGACCGCGGACGAGGAGACCGCCGAGCGGGCCGAGGAGGCTTGACCCCGGTCCCGCTCGGAGCCCGGACTAGCTCCCGGTCGTCGCCTCGGTCTGCGCGTCGTGCTCTTCGCTGACGCTGTGGGCGGCGCGATCCTCGTAGGCGGCGCGCTTCTGCTCGTCGACCTCGGCGAGGACCTTGTCGGCCTTCATGAACTTGGCGATGGCCTCGCGCCCGCTGCGCGGGACGAGGTTGAGGACGACCGAGATCCCAGCCGATGACTTCGGGACCCAGACGTCGAAGCGGTTGGTCTCGATCGCCTCGACGATCGCCTCGGCGACCTCCTCCGGCTCCAGCTTCTTGACGCCGCGGGTGTCGGTCAGGCCGCTGCCCAGCTCGGTGTTGACCACGGCGGGCATGACGCATGAGACCTCGACGCCGTGGTCGCGGTTCTCGAGGCGGACCGCCTCGCTGAGACCGACGACCGCGTGCTTGGTGGCCGAGTAGGTCGCGCCGCCGGGGATCCCCGCCTTGCCGGCCTGGCTGGCGATGTTGACGATGTGGCCGCTGCGCCTCGGGACCATCCGCTCGAGCGCGAGCTTGGTGCCGAAGATGACGCCGTGCAGGTTGATGTCGATCATCATCCGCGCGGTCTCGTCGCTCTCGTCGGCGAAGACGCCGACGGGCATGATCCCGGCGTTGTTGATGAGGACGTCGAGGGGGCCGAGCTCCTTCTCGGCGCCGTCGAGGAACGCCCTGAACGAGTCGCGGTCGGTGACGTCGAGCTTGAAGGCGACGGCGTTGCCGCCGAGCTCAGCGGCGGTCTTCTCCGCCAGCTCGAGGTCGAGGTCGCCGATGGCGATACGCGCGCCGCGGCGTCGCAGCGCGACTGCGGTCGCCTTCCCGATCCCGCGGGCACCGCCCGTGATCGCAACCATCTTCCCCGCGACCGACTTGACCTGCTTGCGCGCCATCCTCGTGCTCCCTTCGAAAGTTCCCGGTTGGCCACGGATCATGGCGCACCGAGCGGGTCGGCGCGGCCAGACTGGCTGGGCGGCCAGTTTCGGTCAGCCCGGGTCGGATCCGTCGAGCAGCGCCTCGGCCACGGCGAGGGCGAGCTCGGTGCGCGGCGCGAGCGAATCGATCTCCAGGAACTCGTGCGGGTTGTGAGCGAAGCCGCCGAGCGGGCCGAGGCCGTCGATCGCGAGCGGCACGTGGGGAGCGATGTTGCTGGCGTCGGAGGCGCCGCCCCGCGAGGTGCCGGTGACCGGCCTGCCGATCGCAACCGCGGCCTTCGCGATGACCGGCGCCGCGAGCTCGCGCGCATCCATCCCGGGCCAGAGGCGCAGGCGCTCGACGGTGAGCCCGACGCCGTCGATGTCGTTGGGAACCGCGGCGAGCACCGGCGCCGAAGGCGTCCTCGTGGTCGGCTCGCATGTCGACGATCAGCTCGCCACCCGCCGGCACGGCGTTGAGGGCCTCCCCCGCGCTCATCATCGTCGGGACGACGGTGAGCGCGTCCTTCCCGTTCGGGTCGTGCAGGGAGGCGAGCCGCTGCGCGACCGCGGCGAGGGCGAGCAGGGAGCTGCGGCCGTGATCGGGGTTCGCTCCGGAATGAGCTGCCACGCCGTTCGCGAGGATGCGGATCGCCGAGGCCGCCTTGCGCTTGACCACCAGCGCCTCGGAGCCGTCGTCGAGGCGCTCGCCCCCCTCGAAGGTCAGGCACGCGTCGAAGCCGTCGAAGCGCGGGCCGTGGTGGAAGGGCGAGGTCCGGAACTCCTCGTCGTTGACGAGCAGGAGGACGATCTCCGCGTACGCCTCGGTTCGCTCGGCGAGCGCGCGCAGCACGCCGAGCGCGATCGCGTCCCCGCCCTTCATGTCGATCGTGCCCGAGCCGCGGAGCCGGTTGCCGTCGGCGCTCGCTCCCTGATGGCGGTCGTGGGAGATGACCGTGTCGAGGTGACCGACGAGGACGATCCGAGCCCGGCCGGTCCCGCGCAGGCGCGCGAGCAGGTCGGGAGCGTGGTCGGGCGAGGAGCAGGGGACGCGCTCGACCTCCGCGGTCGGCGGCAGCATCGGGATCGTGGCGGCGACGGCGCGCTCGGCCGCCTCCGCGTCGCCCGAGGGCGTCGAGATCCCGACGAGCTGGACCGTCTCGCTCAGCGCGCGATCGGCGATCGCGGCGGCCAGGCGAAGCCGCTCCTCCCTCGTTTGCATCGCGGGTTCCATCGAGTCGGGCAACCTACCGGGCGTTGATAGCTTGGCCGCGATGAGCCACCACCCCGCTCGGCGAGATCGCGACCTTCGAGGGCGGCCTCGTCGAGGTCGGCGACGGCGCCTGGGCGTGGCTGCAGCCGAACGGCGGGCTGGGCGAATCGAACGCCGGCCTGATCGCCGGCGACGGCGAGAGCCTGCTGATCGACACGCTCTGGGACGAGCGCCTGACGGCGCGGATGCTCGCCGCCATGGAGCCCGTGGTGAGCGAGCGCGTCGGCCCCGATCGAGCGGCTCTTCAACACCCACGGCGACGGCGACCACTGGTACGGCAACGGCCTGCTCGACGACGAGGTCGAGATCGTCGCGACCGAGGAGGCGGCCGCGCAGATGAAGGCGGAGCCGCCCGCGCTCCTGACCCGGCTCGCGCCGGTCGGGACGCTCGCCGGGCTCGTCGGCCGGGTGCCGCTCCTCCCAGGCGGCGCCTCCCTGCGCGGATTCGCGGCGTTCAACGGCCTGCTCTCCGCCTACGAGTTCGGCGGGATCAAGCCGCGGCTTCCCGGGCGCACCTTCACCGGCGCGGAGACGCTCGATGTCGGCGGGCGCCGGGTCGAGCTGATCGAGGTCGGCCCGGCGCACACGACCGGCGATGCGATCGCGTGGCTCCCCGATGCGCGAGTCGCCTTCGCGGGGGACATCCTCTTCAACGGGGTGACGCCGATCATGTGGGCCGGTCCCGTCGGGAACTGGATCGCCGCGATCGAGCGGATCGAGGCGCTCGATCCGGCGGTTGTGGTCGGCGGCCACGGTCCGATCGGAGGGTCCGGATGAGATCGGCGTGCTCCGCGAGCACTGGACCTGGCTTCGCGACGAGGTCGCCGCGGGCGGCGACGAGGACCTCGGCTCCTTCACCGAGCGGCTGATCCGCTCGGAGGGGTGGACGTCGGCGCCGTGGGCGGAGTGGCCGAACCCCGAGCGCACCCTGGTGAACGTCGCGCGGATCCGCTCGACCGAAGCGGGCGGTGAGAGCGAGATCGGCACGCCCGAGCGCGTGAAGCTGATCGCCGCGATGGGTGCTCTGGCCGAGCGCCTCCGCAGCTAGGTCCGGGTCTCCGACTGGAATCGGGTCCGCATCGCGGACCCAGATCCAGTCGCAGGCGCGCGGCTAGGCGACCGTCGCCGGCTCGAGCGCCGGATCGACGTCCGGCGCGTCGGCGCGCGGCTGCAGATCGACCTCGGCTCCCGCCGAGGGGAACACCGTGATCGCCCGGCGCTTCGCGACCTCCAGGCCTCCCGACGCCGGCGCGCAGCTCGGTCCGGGCCAGCAGCGCCTTCAGCACGATCCCCATCTCGAGCATCGCGAAGCTCGCGCCGATGCAGCGTCGACGGCCGCCGCCGAACGGGATCCAGGTGTAGGTCCCGGGGTCCGACTCGAGGAAGCGCTCCGGCCGGAACTCGTAGGGGTCGGGGTAGATGTCGCGGTCGTGCTGGACGAGGTAGGCGCTCGGGAAGAGGCTGACCCCCGGCTCGTAGGTGCGGCCGCTCAGCTCGAAGGGCGACTTGACCTTGCGCGGCTGCGCCATCAGCAGGACCGGCCGGGCCCGCAGCGTCTCGCGCACGGTCGCCGTCACGTACTCGTCGCGGCCGGCATCGATCTCGGCGACGAGCCGCGCCAGCACCTCGGGCCTGCGGACCAGCCGCTCGAAGGCCCAGGCGAGCTCGGTGGCGGTCGTCTCGTGACCGGCGACCAGCAGCGTCAGCAGCTCGTCGCGGATCTCCTCGTCGGACATCGGCTCGCCGTCCTCGTGCTCGGCGAGCAGGAGCGTCGAGAGCACGTCGTCTCCCTCGGCGGCGTCGCCGGCGGCGCGGCGCTCGGCGATCAGCTCGAAGATCTCGCGATCGGTGCCGGAGCGCGCCTCGCGGAACCGCGACCACGTTCCCCCGGGAATCCAGTCGCGCTGCAGCGGCGGCAGGAGCGACAGCGGGCTCGCCCCGAACTCCATCATCTCCGTGAGCAGGGAGCTGAGGCGCTCGAGCCTGGCCCCTCGCTCGAGACCGAAGACCGCGCGCATGATCACCGCGAGCGTCAGCTGCTGCAGGCGCGGGTGGAGCGCCTGCCCGCCGGTCGGCCAGGACTCGATCTCGCGCTCGGCGACATCGGTGACGACATCCTCGAGCGCCGCCATCTTCTTGCCGTGGAAGGCGGGCAGGACGAGCTTGCGCTGGGAGAGGTGCCGCTCCCCGTCGAGCAGGAGGATCGAGGTGGAGCCGACGATCGGCTCGAGGATCCGCGCCCCCTCCCCCGGATGCAGCACGTCGGGGTCGGCGGTGAAGACCGCCTTCAGGTCAGCGGGGTCGGAGACCACGACGAACGGCGCCTCGCCGACGAGCCGCACCGTGAACGTCTTCCCGTAGCGCTCGCGGCAGCGCTCGAGGAAGGGAACCGGCCGGGCCCACCACCCCAGCGACTGCATCACGCTCGGCATCGGGGGTCCGGGTGGAAGTTCGCCTCTGATCATCTCGCTCCTCGACTCTCGACTCTCCTGGCTGCCTGGCCAGCCAACAGGATCGCACGGGCGAAGTCTGTTGCATCCGTCACATAGACCGAAGAGCGAGCGCCAATCGCAATCGAGGGGTCTTGCACCCCGCTATTGCGAGCGGAGGACGGCGACTCAGGCGTCGTCGGCGGGATCGCGCTCGATCAGCTCGATCCGATAGTCGTCCGGGTCGCGGACGAAGCAGAGGCGGGAGCCGCCCTCCCGCACCGTGTACGGGGGCTTCTCCGGCTCGATCCCGTCCTCGGCGAGGCGGGCGAGCGTGGCGTCGAGATCATCGGTGGTGATCGCGATGTGGCCGTAGCCGGTCCCGATCTCGTACGGCTCGTCGACGTCGTGGTTGTGCGTCAGCTCGAGCCGGGCGCCGTCCCCGGGGAGGCCCATGAAGACGTTCGTGGCGGTGTCGCCGATCGGCATCCGCCGGAGGACCTCGAAGCCGAGCTTCTCGTAGAAGCTGACCGACGCCTCGGGGTCGAGGACGCGGTAGCAGGTGTGAATCAGCTCGGCCATGGCGTCGGGGTCAGGCTACCGCGCGGCGGCGGTTCAGCTCGTCTTGTCCCAGGTCTTCAGGTACGGGGTCGGGTCGAGTACGGAGCCGCCGCGATACCAACCCGGCTTCGACCACATCTCGAAGTGGAGGTGGCAGCCGCTCGCGCGGCCGGTCTGGCCGACGCGGCCGATCAGGTCGCCGGCCGCGACCCGGCTGCCCGACGGTGAGCTTCGACGGCCCTTGGCAGATGCATGTAGACCTCGTCGCGGCCCTGGCCCTTGACGACGACGTAGTTGCCGGCCGACGACTGGTACTTGACGTAGCGAACGCGGCCGGGCTCGGCGGCGACGACCGGCTTGCCGCACTTGGCGAAGAGTCCTGGCCCTGGTGGCCGCGGCCGGCGCCGATGCCGTCGCCGTAGGTGTGCTTGCCGCGCGACGGGGAAGACCGCGTCGCCGGTCGGTGTCGTGGGAGGCGTCGGGCTGGTGCCGCCGCCGGATCGCCCGGGTCGGTGCCGATCCCTCCTGTGGGACCGGCGAGGGCCGCCGCGGGGATGGTCGCGCAACCGATCAGCGCGACGAGGACTGACTTCGGGATCCGCCAGGACGTAGGCATGAAGACGTTGGGCTCTCTTTCGTGAGTGCCTACGGGGTTAGCTGACGGGCTCGCGCTGAAAGAGTTGCGCTACGGGCCGTCGTTTGGCCCGATTCGCCCCTGGGAGATGCAGATCGTCCGCGGCTCCCGGCGGTTCCCCCGCTGCACCGCGCTTGGGCGGCACACTCGGCGGTTGACGTTCTGTGAGCGAACCCTAACAGGTCGCTGGGTCAGAGCCCGGCGGGGTGGCGGATCGACCAGGACTGGCTGGTCTCCCAGCTCGAGGCGCTGGCGCTCCAGCTCGGACCGGATCCGCCGGTGTCCGAGGTGTCCCAGCGCAGCCCGGCGACCCACATGAAGGCGTGGCCGGAGTTGGCGTAGACCGTGATCCAGTTGCCCTCGCCGGCCTCGCCCCAGTAGCCGAAGCCGGTGGAGTCGAGCGGTGAGGACAGGAGGCCGCCGCCGTGAAGCGCGTAGGAGACGGCGCCCGAGCAGTCGTAGCCGGAGGACTCGAAGCTGCCGTGGCCGCCGCCCCAGACGTAGGGGGCGTCCTTGATCTGGTTGGCCGCCTCGATGACGGCGACGACCGCGGGAGGCGCGTCGGCCGGGGGCGTCGCGGTGCCGTCGGAGTTCAGGGTCGCGGTGCTGCCGCTCGCGGGGGCCGGAGCCGACGGCGCGGGTGCGGCGACATCGGGGCTCGTGGCCGGATCGATCGCGGGCGGCGCGGTGGCCTGGCGGCGCTCGGCGCGGGCGATGCCGGCCTCGAGGTCGTCCTCCTGGCCGGCGAGGCCGGCGAGCGTCTCGCGGCGGGCGGCGCGGGCGGCGGCGAGCTGCGCTTCCTGCGCCTCGAGCCCGGCCCGAACGTCGGCGAGTTCGTCGTGGCGCTGGGCGATGTCGTCGCGCTGGGCCTCGATCTCGGTCTCGGCGTCGGCGAGCCGCTCGACGGTGTCGGCAGCCTCGGCGCGGAGGTCCTTGACCTTCTGGACGGTGTCGGACTGGTAGGACTGAAGGCGGTCGAGGTAGGCGGCGTCGACCTCGTCGTCCTCCCACTGGGTGGACTCGAGCAGGAGCCTGATCGCGTCGGGGTCGTCGGACTTGTAGACGCCGACGAGGATGTCCTCGAGCTGGTCGACCGCGCGCTGGAGCTGCACGCGGACGTCCTTGAGGTGGTCGCGGCCGGCGTCGAGCTCGTCGCGGGCATCGGCGAGCTGATCCTGCGCGTCGGCGAGCTCGGCGGCGGCGGCCTCCTCGCGCTGACGCGCCTCGGAGACCTGGCCGATCAGGGAGTTGATCTCCGCGTTGCTCGCGGCGAGCTCGGCGGCGATGTCGTCCTGCTGGTTGCGGACGTCGGCGAGCTCGTCCTGCTTGTCGGCGATCGTCGCGTCGGCTCGGGAGCCGAGGAGAAGGACGAGCGCGCAGACGGCGGCGAGCAGCGTGCCGAAGGCGAGGAGCCGGGCGAGAGGAGATCCGTCCCGCGTGTTGAAGAGATTGGGTTGCATGCGTGAGGCCGACGGGCTGGGACCCGAACGGCGAGGGCGCAGGCTAGCGTGGAATCGGCGTTTGCAAGCGAACGCTCATAATCGTGCAACGAATCTTGCGCTGGGAGGAGCCCGGCTCCACGCTCGATAAACCCCCGGATCTGCACGGTTTCTGCCGTTCCGAAAGCGGCGTTGCAGGGAGGGCGCTCAGATTGAGCTTCCTGTGAGGACGCTCACGAATCGCCGGGACGACCCCGGCGGCTACGCCGGTGCGATCGACCCGAGCAGGTGCTCGGTCCGCTTCGCCTCAGCCTTGCGCGCGTCGCGCAGCGCGAACCCGACCCCGGCCGCGCCGCGGTCGTCCAGCGCCAGCCCGACCTTCGCCGGAAGCAGGAGCGGCTTGCCGAAGGAGGCGTCGGTGACGACGGCGTCGGGGGTGCGCGACTCGAGCTGGGCGAGGCAGCGCGCCTGGCTCCACATGCCGTGGGCGATGGCGCGGGGGAAGCCGAAGGCCTTCGCGCTCAGCGAGTGCATGTGGATCGGGTTGCGATCCCCGGAGACGCCGGCGTAGCGGCGGCCGAGGTCGTCTCCCAGCTTCCACTGGTTGGTCAGCTGCGCGTCCTCGGGGACGGGCGCCGGGCGCGGGTCGCGGGCGGCGTCGGGGTTCGAGCCGCCGCGGCGCAGGATCGTTCCCCGCTCCTCCCAGACGAGCTCGTCGCCGACGCGAGCCTCGGCGATCAGCGAGAACGCCTTGCCCTTGGGGTGCGGGCGGAGGTCCTCGGCACGGACCGCGAGGTCGAGCCTCTCCCCCGCGCCGATCGCGCGGTGCCGCGTGATCGAGTTGTCGAGGTGGACGAGCCCGAGCAGCGGGAAGGGGAAGTCGCCGCCGGCCATCAACCGCATCTGCAGCGGGAAGGAGAGGACGTGCGGGTAGGTCGCCGGGAGCGTCTCGCGCAGCGTGAAGCCACAGACCTCGTTGTAGGCGGCGAGGTGGTCGCGGTCGACCTCCACTCCCTCGAGCCGGAGCTCGACGTCGGGGAGCGAGTCGCCGCGGCCGCCGACGAACGGCAGCAGGCTCGCGCCCGGGACCGCTCCCAGCGCCGCGCGCCCGTAGAGGGACGCGGAGCCGGGCGGCCCGTCCAGCTTCTCGACGCGAGCGGCGGCCATGGCCTACGCCCCGATGAGGTGCTGGCCGTCGACCCGGACCACGTTGCCGTTGAGGCCGGTGGATGCGGGGCTCGCGAACCACGAGATCGCCTCGGCGACGTCGACCGGCAGCCCGCCCTGCGACATCGAGTTCATCCGCCGGCCGGCCTCGCGCGGGCCGATCGGCATCGCCGCGGTCATCTGCGTCTCGATGAAGCCGGGAGCGACGGCGTTGATCGTCGCGCCGCGCTCGGCGAAGACCGGAGCCATCGACTGGACCATCCCGATCACGCCGGCCTTCGACGTCGAGTAGTTGGTCTGCCCGGCGTTCCCGGCGATCCCGCTCATCGAGGAGACGCAGACGATGCGCCCGTTCTCGTTCAGGAGGTCGCGCTCGAGCAGCGCGTCGTTGATCCGCTCCTCCGAGCTCAGGTTGATGTTCATCAGGAGCGTCCAGCGCTCCTCGTCCATCCCGCCGAGCGTCTTGTCGCGGGTGATCCCGGCGTTGTGGACGACGATGTCGACGCCGCCGTGGGCGACCTTCAGCTCGTCGCAGATCAGGGCCGGGGCCTCGGGGTCGGTGATGTCGGCGACGATCGCGGTGCCGCCGATCGAGGAGACGACCGCCTCGAGCTCCTCGGCGAGGCCGGGGACGTCGAGGCCGACCACGTGTGCGCCGTCGCGCTCGAGCTTGCGGGCGATGGCCTCGCCGATACCGCGAGAGGCGCCGGTCACCAGCGCGACCTTGCCGTGGAGCGGCCGCTCCCAGTCGATCTCGGGGACGGCCTTGCCGGCGCCGACCCGCGCGAGCTGGCCGGAGACGTAGGCCGAGCGCGGCGAGAGCAGGAAGCGCAGGCTCGAGGCGAGCCGTTCGTCAGATCCCGGCGAGACGTAGAGCAGGTTGGCGGTCGCGCCGTAGCGGACCTCCTTGCCGACGGCGCGGACGAAGCCCTCGAGCGCGCGCTGCGCGGTGGCCGCGCGGGGGTCGGTGCAGTCCTCCGGGGGCGTGCCCAGGACGATCACGCGGCCCGACGGCGCGAGCCGGCGGATCGTCGGGTGGAAGAACGCCCAGAGCTCGCGCAGCTCATCGCTCGAGGCGATCCCGGTGGCGTCGAAGACGAGTCCCTTCCAGCGCTGATCGGCCGGCGCGTCGGGATTCCAGACGCCCGCGTCGACGCCGGCCTCGGCGAGGGGTCCCCGCGCCTCGTCGTCGAGCCGTGAGTCCACGTCGACCTCCGCGCCCGCGAGCACGTCGGCGATGGCGGGGCCGAGCCGGCTCTGAGGCGCCGAGCCGAGAAGGACCCGGCCTTCGATGAGCGGTGCGCCCTCGACCCAGCGGTCGAGCTGCACGGGCTGCGGAAGCCCGAGGTTCTTGGCGACGAAGCCGCCGACCGGGTTGTTGACGAGCGAGGTGTAGGTGTCAGTCATGGGTCAAGTCCTTCTGTGAATGCAACGGGGGACCCGTTGCCAGTATCTAGGCTTCGAGGATCGCGACTACGCCCTGGCCCCCGGCCGCGCAGATCGAGATCAGGCCACGGCCGCCGCCGCGCTGAGCGAGCTCCTTCGCCAGGTTGCCGACGATGCGGCCTCCGGTCGCGGCGAAGGGGTGCCCGGCGGCGAGGGAGCCGCCCTTGACGTTGAGCTTGGCGCGATCGATCGAGCCGAGCGGCTCCTCGAGCCCGAGCCGCTCGCGCGAGAACACGGGGTCCTCCCAGGCGGCGAGGGTGGAGAGCACCTGCGCGGCGAAGGCCTCGTGGATCTCGTAGAGGTCGAAGTCCTGGAGCGTGAGCCCGTTGCGGGCGAGCATCCGCGGGACCGCGTAGGCGGGCGCCATCAGCAGGCCGTCGCGGCCGCCGACGTGGTCGACCGCGGCCGTCTCGGCGTCGACGAAGCGGGCGAGCGGGGTCAGACCGTGCTCGGCGGCCCACTCCTCGCTGCTGAGCAGGACGGCGGAGGCGCCGTCGCTGAGCGGGGTCGAGTTGGCGGCGGTCATCGTGCCATCCGGCCCGCCGAAGACCGGCTTCAGCTTGCCGAGCTTCTCGAGCGTGGAGCCGGGCCGCAGGTTCTGGTCGCGCTCGAGTCCCAGATACGGAGAGACGAGATCGTCCTCGAAGCCGGAGTCGTAGGCCGCGGCGAGGTGGTCGTGGCTCGCGATCGTCAGCTCGTCCTGAGCCTCCCGGGTGATGCCCCAGTCGCGGGCCATGATCGCGGTGTGCTCGCCCATCGAGAGGCCCGTGCGCGGCTCGGCGTTCTGCGGGATCTCGGGGACGATCATCCCCGGGCGCAGCCTCGTCAGCAGCTTCGCGCGCTCGGCGTTCGACTTCGTCGCGTTGGCCTCCATGAGGATCTTGCGGAGGTCCTCGTTGACGCGCGATCGGCGCGTCGGAGGTGGTGTCGACTCCGCAGGCGATCGCCGAGTCGGCCTGGCCGAGGGCGATCTTGTTCGCGGTGAGGATGAAGGTCTCGAGCCCGGTGCCGCAGGCCTGCCCGACGTCATAGGCCGGGGTCTCCGGGGAGAGCCGGGAGCCGAGCAGCGACTCGCGGGTCAGGTTGAAGTCGCGGCTGTGCTTGAGGACGGCGCCGCCGGCGACCTCCCCGAGCCGTTCGCCGGCGATGCCGGCGCGATCGATCAGGCCATCGAGGGCCGCCGTGAGCATGTCCTGGTTGGAGGCCTTCGCGTAGGGGCCGTTCGAGCGCGCGAACGGGATGCGGTTCGAGGCCAGCACCACTGCGGGCCGGGTCTGTTCGTTCATCTGGAGAGCCTTTCTCTTACTTGAGCTCGGCCGAGGTCAGGCCGAGGAGCTGCCGGGCGATGATCAGCAGCTGGATCTGCTGCGTGCCTTCGAAGATGTCGAGGATCTTCGCGTCGCGCGCCCACTTCTCGAGCAGCTCCTCCTCGCCGAGGCCGGCGGATCCGCAGAGCGCGACGCAGCGCAGCGCGATGTCGACGCCGGTCCGGCCCGCCTTGGCCTTGGCGTAGGACGCGTGAAGTGAGTTCGGCTTCCCGTTGTCGGCCATCCAGGCGGCCTCCATCGTCAGCAGCCAGGCGGCCTCGAAGTCGGACTCGAGCTCGAGCAGCTCGGCGGCGGCGGCGTGCTGGGAGTTGGCCGGGCGGTCGTAGTCGATCTCGACGCCGGCTTCCTTGAGCGCGTCGCGGGTGTGCTCGAGGCAGGCGCGGGCGACTCCCAGAGCCATCCCGGCGACCAGCGGGCGCGTGTTGTCGAAGGTCCGCATGACCCCGGCGAAGCCCTTCTTCGTGTCGATCTCCGGATCGCCGAGGAGGTCCTCCTTGGGGACGCGGCAGTCGTCGAGGATGAACGCGGCGGTGTCGGAGGCGCGGATGCCGAGCTTGTGCTCGAGGCGGTCGAGCTTCAGCCCGGGGTTCGAGCGCTCGACGACGAAGGACTTGATCGCGGCGCGGCCCACGTCGCGGTCGAGGCTCGCCCAGACGACGACGAGGTCGGCGCGCTCGCCCGAGGTGACGTAGATCTTCTCGCCGTTGAGGACGTACTCGTCGCCGTCGAGGACGGCGGTGGTGCGGATCGCGGCGGAGTCCGAGCCCGCCTCGGGCTCGGTGATCGCCATCGCGGCCCACTTGCCGGCGAAGCGCTTCTTCTGATCCTCGTCGGCGACCGCGGCGATCGCGGAGTTTCCGAGGCCCTGGCGGGGGAGCGTCAGCAGCAGGCCGACGTCGCCCCAGCACATCTCGATGATCGCGAGGACCGACGCCATGTTGGAGCCGTTGCGGTTGCCGGTCTCGCCGTTGTCCTTGGCCTGGCTCGCGCCCGCCGCGCCGGCACCGCTGGCGCCACCGCCCTCGTCGAGACCGTCGAGGAGCGACGCGAGCATGTCGAGCTCCTTGGGGTACTCGTGCTCGGCGATGTCGTACTTGCGCGAGATCGGGCGCAGGATCTCGACGCCGACCGTGTGCGCCTGGTCGACGAGCGGCTGGAACTTCTTGGGAACTTCGAGATCGATCGCCATGGTCAAGCTCTAGACGAGCAACCCTCCTTCGATGACGCCGGCGCTCCGCAGGTCGCGGTACCAGCGCTCGACCGGGTACTCCTTGACGTAGCCGTGACCGCCGAGGAGCTGGACGGCGTCGGATCCGATCCGGAAGCCCTTGTCGGCGCACATCTTGCGAGCGATGGCGGTGTCCCGGGAGAAGTCCGCTCCCCGGTCGGCCTTGCCGGCGGCGCGGTAGGTGGTCAGCCGCATGCCCTGGACCTCGATCGCGATGTTGGACATGTTGAAGGCGACGGCCTGGCGGTGGGCGATGGGCTCGCCGAAGGCCTTGCGCTCCTTGACGTAGGGGATGAGGAAGTCGAGCGCGGTCTGCGCGGTGCCGACCGCCATCGCGCACCACGCGATGCGCGAGAGGCGGATGCACTCGGCGTAGGTCTTGGGGTCGCCCTCGGCGAGGAGCGCGGAGGCGGGGACGCGAACGCCTTCGAGCTTGAGCTCGGCGGTGGCCGCGGCGCGAACGCCGATCGCGGGCTCCGGCTGGCAGAGGAGGCCCTTGGTCTTCGCCTCGACGATCAGCAGGGACGGGCCCGAGCCCTCGAGGTCGGCGGCGATCACGAACAGCTCGGCGTCGGCGGCGCGGGGGACGAGCGCCTTGATGCCGTCGATGACGATGTCGTCGCCGTCGCGCCTCGCCTTCGTGCTGAGCTCGAACGGGTCGAAGAGGGCGCCGGGCTCATGGACGGCGAGGGCGGCCGCCGGGACGTCGTCTCCGGCGAACGGGGGAAGGTAGGTGGCCTGCTGATCGGCATCTCCCCAGAGGCCGATCGCGGTGGAGACGGCGGCGGGAGCGAGCGCGGCGTAGGCGAGGCCCATGTCACCGCCGGCGAGAGCCTCGGTGATCAGGGCGGAGGTGACGGCGGAGCGCTCGGCGAAGGCGCCGCCGAGCTCCTCGGGGACGCCGAGGGTGGCGATTCCCAGCTCGATGCTCTGCTCGAGCAGCTCCGGGGGAGCGGCGCAGGCGGCGTCGGCGTCGGTGGCGGCCTTGCGGAGCTTCGTCTGAGCGAAGTCGCCGACGGCCTCCTGCATCATCAGCTGCTCTTCGTCGGGGGTGACGTCGAAGCCGCCGGAGCGCTTCGCGCGCGGCTGGCGCGCGGGCTTGCCGAGCTTCTGGACCGCGGCGAAGCTGCGGCCGGCAGCGTTGGCGGCGCGGAATCCGTCGCGGGTCCCGCGGTAGACGAGGCGCTCGGTCAGACCGCGCAGACCGGCGCGATCGATGAGATCGAGCTGGGCGAGGCGGTTGAGGCCGCGCAGTGCCACGGAGGTTCCTTGCTGGGCGAGAGTCATCGCGGGGTGCCGTAGACCGTACGGGAGAGGAGAACTGGGGTCCGGCGGGCGGAGTTTGTATCACAGATCGGTGGCACATCAACTGGTGATTACGCCTGATCACGCCCGATCCAGAGGGGAATCTGGGCGTCCGGTGATCCGATTCGGGCGACCTCCCGCAGTGGAGGGCAACCCCAATCAAGGAGATCACAAGTGCCCCGCACCTCAATCCTCACCCGCCTCGGCGCCATGCTTCTCATGGTTGCTGCGCTGAGCTTCGCCGTCGCCGCCTGTGGCGACTCGGACGACTCCACGTCGAGCGATTCGACCTCGACCGAGCAGACCTCGAGCGAACAGGGCAAGCCCGTCGCCGAGATCCCCGAGCTCTCCGGCGTCGACACGTCCGTCGCCCTCGATCCGGGCTTCCTCGACGCTCTGACGAGCCTCAAGGTCGCTCCCGGCACCGTCGGTGACGCCAAGCTGGACGGGACCGACGTCTCGTTCCCGATCACCGGTGGCAACGTCACCTACTACGACCCGGCAGAGGCCTACCGCCCCTACGTCCAGGGCGTAATCAACCATGACGGCAGCGGGCTCAGCCTGACCGCCGGCAAGACCGTCGTCGAGCTCACGGACTTCGAGATCGACCCCGGTACCTCAACCCTGACCGGCAACGTCTCCGTCGACGGCAAGGAAGCGGCTTCTGGCGCCCTCCTGTTCGATCTCGACGGTTCGACGCTCAAGCCGCTGATCGCCAACGACGATGGCTCCGCCACCCTGACCGGCACCAAGGTGCTGCTCAGCGATGACGCAGCAGGTCTGCTGAACGACACGTTCGGCATCAAGGACCTCCAGGGCGGCATCGAGATCGGCGTCTCGACCATCACGGTCAAGTAACCCGGATCGGACAAATGCGGCCCCACTGCCCCGGGGTCGTATCCGGATAGACGATCACGCGGCGTCGGCTCCCCTCGGGGATCCGGCGCCGCCGGTCGTTGTGGGGTCAGCTCAGGTCGGGTTCCAGGGCCGGAAGAGCGCGATCTGCCTGCGACTGGGCGAGGAGCCGCCCGTCCGTGCCCCAGACGACTCCCTGCTCGTCGAAGAGGCCGTCGATGGCAGCGTCGGTCCAGAAGCGGACCAGCGCCCGCTCCTCGCCGGGCTCGGGCTGAGCGCGGAAGTGGACCGTGAGCTCGAGGGTCGGCGCCATCACCGGCGAGTCGAGCCGGCTGAACGGCGCGGGCCACCACGCGTCCGCGAAGAAGGTGATCAGCTCGGGATCGAGACGATCGCCCTCGCGGGTCCGCAGCCAGCCGCCGGTGACGGCCTCCTCCCCGCCGCTGAACGGCGGCGTGCCGTACACCCCGCGGGTCTCGAGCCGCTCGAAGATCGGCGGCGGCGTTCCCTCCAGGCCGAGCTCGGGAACCTCCTCGGGAGCCGGCGCCTCAGGCGGGTCCGGGGGCCATTCCGCGGCGCCCTCGTAGTCGAGGGTGAGGACGCAGAGCGCGATCGACGTCAGCTTCCCGTCCTGCGTCATCCGGGCCGAGCAGGTCGTCGCGGTGCGGCCCGATCGCTCGACGCTCACCTCGATCTCGACCTCGCCCTCCCGCGGCGGGCGCAGGTAGTGGAGCGTGAGCGAGCGGGGAAGCCGCTGCGGATCGCCGATCTCGGCGCGGATCGCGCGGAGGATGAGCGCGCCGATCACGCCGCCGTTGGGCCCGGGGGGACCGAACCAGCCGGGGTCCACGGTCCCGCGGTAGCGACCGGGCGCGACCGGCTCAGCTCGCGTCGCTCGCGCGAACGACGTCGGTTCAGGCGGCGCGCTCACGGCTGGAACTCTCCCACGCCCTGACGATCACGCAGCGTGCAATGGACACACGAACCGCACGCGGACTAGGATTCCGCGGTCGCCGCGTTCCCCGAACCGAAGGTAGTCGTGTCCCGCATCTCGAAGTTCCTGCTTGCCCTGTCCCTGTTCGCCGCCCTCGGCTTCGCCGTCGCGGCCTGCGGGAGCGACTCCGATGACTCCACGTCCGAGACGTCCGGCGACACGACCACGGCAGAGCCGGCCGTCTCGCTGAGCGACTGCACGCCCGACACCCTCGAGACCGTGAGCGACGGCACGCTGACCGTCGGGACCGACGACCCGGCGTTCCCTCCCTACTTCGAGGACAACGACCCGACCAACGGCAAGGGCTTCGAGAGCGCGGTCGCCTACGCGATCGCCGACCAGCTCGGCTACGCCGCAGACCAGGTCGAGTGGACCGTCGTGCCCTTCAACTCCTCCTACGCGCCCGGCGACAAGGACTTCGACTTCGACGTGAACCAGATCTCGATCACGCCGAACCGCGCCTCGCAGGTCGACTTCTCCACGCCGTACTACACGGCTGACCAGGCGGTCGTCGTCACCGGCGACTCCGAGTACGCCGACGCCAGCTCGCTTGCCGACCTCGCCGATGCGCAGTTCGGCGTCCAGATCGGCACGACCAGCAAGGACGCGCTCGAGGCATCGATCGAGCCCGGCTCCGAGGCGCAGGTCTTCGACACCTCCAACGACGTGGTCTCCGCGCTCGAGAACGGTCAGGTCGACGCGATCGTCGTCGACACGCCGACCGCCCTATATCTGACCGCGGTCAAGATCGACGACGGTCAGATCGTCGGCGAGTTCGAGGCGCCCGAGGGTGACGAGTGGGGCGCGCTGCTCCAGAAGGACTCGCCGCTCACCGATTGCGTCTCCGCCGCCGTCTCGGAGCTCGACTCCTCCGGGGAGCTCGCGAAGATCCAGGAGCAGTGGATCAACGCGGGCGGAGGCGTCGCCACCCTCGAGTAGCGCCGTCCCGACGCCGACCGTACGTCGGGTCGTCCCGCAGTGAGCGACGTCCCGCAGACAGCAAGAGACCGACGCGCCGAGCGCGAGGCGTTCCGCCTGCGCCGCGATCGGCGCGGTGCCGCGATCGCGGCGGTCTCGACAGTGGTCGTCCTCGGCCTGCTGACGACGCTGGTCGTCACCAACCCGGGCTGGCCTGACGTCCGCGAGAAGTTCTTCGACGTCGAGATCTTCAAGAGCTCCTTCCCGGACATCTTCAGGGCCTTCTGGCTCGACATCCGGGTCTTCATGATCGTCGAGGTCGCGGTGCTCGTCTTCGGCCTGATCGTGGCCCTGGGTCGTTTGAGCAGCTCGCCGTCGACGTTCCCGCTGCGGGTCCTGGCGCTCGTCTACACGAACGTCTTCCGCGGCGTCCCGGTGATCCTCGTCGTCTACCTGATCGGCTTCGGCGTCCCGGCGCTCGACATCGGGCTGCCGGAGTGGCTCACCGAGCCGGTGATCCTCGGCGGTTTCGCGCTCGGCGCTCTGCTACACGGCCTACGTCGCCGAGGTCTACCGGGCCGGGCTCCGATCGGTGAACCCGCAGCAGCGCGAGGCGGGGCTCGCGGTCGGGCTGAGCGAACGGCAGGCGCTTCGTCACGTCGTCCTTCCCCAGGCGCTTCGCAACGTCGGACCCCCGCTCCTGAACGACTTCATCTCGCTGCAGAAGGACGTCGCGCTGATCGCGATCATCGGGGTGACGGGCGAGGCCTTCCGCCAGGCGCAGATCGCCCAATCCGATGAGTTCAACTACACGCCGCTGCTCGGAGCCGCCGTGCTCTACCTGGCCGTGACGGTGCCGCTGACCCTCCTGCTCGACTGGTGGGAGCGGAGGCAGGACCGATGAGCGCGCCGGTCATCGAGGTCCGCGGGGTCACGAAGGCCTTCGGCGAGCGCGAGGTGCTGAAGGGGATCGACCTCTCGATCGCCGAGCACGAGGCGGTCGCGCTGATCGGTGCCTCCGGGTCCGGCAAGTCGACGCTCCTGCGCTGCATCGACCTGCTCAACGACATCGACGACGGCGACATCTTCCTCGACGGCGAGGTCATCACCGATCCCTCCGTCGACCCGGTCGCGGTGCGCACGGAAGCTCGGCTTCGTCTTCCAGTCCTACAACCTGTTCCCGCATCTGAAGGCGATCGACAACGTCACGCTCGGGATCACGAAGGCGCACGGGGTCAGGGCCGAGAAGGCCCGAGCCCAGGCGCTGGAGATCCTGGCCCGCTTCGGCCTCGAGGGCCGCGAGGAGGAGCGGCCGATGAACCTGTCCGGCGGCCAGCAGCAGCGGGTCGCGATCGCCCGCGCCTTCGCCACCCGGCCGCGGGCGATGCTCCTCGACGAGGTGACGAGCGCCCTCGACCCCGAGCTCGTCGGCGAGGTCCTGGCCGCTGTCCGCGACCTCAAGGACGAGGGCGTGACGATGCTCATCGCCACCCACGAGATGGGCTTCGCCCGCGAGGTGGCCGACCGCGTCGGCTTCCTCCACGAGGGCCGCCTGCTCGAGGTCGGTCCCCCCGAGCAGGTGCTGGAGGACCCGCAGCAGGAGCAGACCAAGAAGTTCCTCCGGAGGCTGCTGGAGGCCCGGCGGGTCTAGGCGAGCGCTGCCGGCGCAGGCGTGGGCGTCCACGCAGTGCCGAAGGGAGAGATGTCACCGATTACCGGTGAAAAGTCACCTCTCGAGCAACTCCCGTAGCTCCCAAACGAGGGATTGCTCGTCGGCGAGGTCCTCCTCCATCACCCGCCCGGAGCTCCAGCCCGCTAGAAGGAGGCCGCGGTCCTTGCGGCGGTCGGAGACCATCTTCGGCCGGCTGCCGTGCGTGGACGGAGCGTCGACTTCGATCACGAGCCGCTGCGCGGGCCAGACGAGGTCGAATTCGAAAGTTCCCTTCGGCGTCCTGACGTCCATGTTCCGAAAAGGCCTGGGGAGTTGGTGCCGATCCACGATCTCGAGGAACGCCTCCTCGAGCTCGGACTTCGTCGGCCTCGACTCCGACTCGAAGACGCGCATCGCAGCCCGCAGGGTCACGAGTCCGCGGCGGCCCGGGTAGCGCGCAATCAACTTCTCCAGTGAAGGGCGGATCGGCCGACGAAGTTGAAAGGCGCGCTCGAGCAGGCGCTCGACGTCGCGCTGCGTTCTCATCGCCGAGTAGTCGAGGATCGTGCGGCCGGTGGAGGTCACTGGGATCCCATCGATCACCCTGACCTCGTCCGGCGGGGGTGCGGAGCGGTGCGCTCGGATCCCTCGCGGCGTCGCGAGCCTGCGTGGGCACGTGATGTCGACCCACCCCCGGTACTTGCCCTCGGTGAGTCCGTGGAGGTTCGCCGCATCCCACCCCGAGACGGCAGCGTCGTCTCCGGCGAAGCAGATGGCCGCCATCAGCTCTCCCCGGATGTCGAGGCGGCCGGGGCCTAGAACGAACACACCGCGATACCGGCGCCACCAGCGGCCGTCGGCCGTCCGTCGCGCGATCTGACCGGGCGAGAAGCCGAGCGCCTTGAGAGCCGCTGTGCTCGCGACCCGGTGCCGTCTCCGAGCGAGCCGCGCGAGACGTTCCTCACGACGACGTCGAGAGGAGACTTCTCGTCGCCCAGCGACAACATCTCTCCTCTCGCCTGCCATGCAGCGAGGTTGACCGGCCAGGACGCGCGTGTGGGAGACCCCCCGTGCCCAGTCTGGGGAGAAGCTGTGACGCGCGACGGGTCTAAGCGGTGGGGGCCGGCTCCGGCAGCGGGAACAGGCTGAAGAAGCGCTCCGCCAACTTGCGGTCGCCGCTCAGCTCGAGGTCACCGGACCCCTCGGCCTCGCGGAGATCGCGGACTCCGCGGACCACCTCGAAGATCGGTTCGACGTTGCCGGCGATGACCGCGTCAGCGCCGGGAGCCTCCCCGGCGGCGATCTCGGCGACGCCGTCGGCGATCGCGACGCGGAACGGACCGCTTTGGAGCTGGAGCTCGTAGGTCGCCTCGAGGTCGCCGGCGAGCGCGGGCGAGAAGAGCGTGCGCAACGAGAGGATGTGGGAGTCGAAGCTCATGCCGACCCCGATGACCGGGTCCGGAGCGTTTGCGCCGCCCCAGCGGCCCAGCGCGATCAGCACCGGCTCGAGCTCGTAGCCCGCCGGCGTCAGCTCGTAGACCTTCACGGCCGCCGGCGGCGGCAGCGTCGTGCGACGGACGATCCCGTCCTCCTCGAGGTCGCGTAGCCTCTGGGAGAGGACATCGGCGCTGAGCTTGGGTAGACCGCCGCGGATGTCGCCGAAGCGCTTCGGTCCGAGCATCAGCTCGCGAATGACCATCAGCGCCCAGCGGTCTCCCACCACGTCGAGCGCGCGAGCGATGCCGCACGCGTCCGAGTAGGTGCGCTTGCTGCGCTTCCCCTTCGCCATGACCCCAGCCTAGCAGGTTGCTCGGCTTTTCCAACTCTCTAGTCATTTTTTCTGACTATGTGATACAAGTTCCGGCGAACTCGATTGACGGAGGCCAAGATGACTGCCATGACCGAAGCAACCCAGACGGCCGATTCGGCCGGCGCGAGCGAGGACCGCTCCCGCTGGCTCGCGCTCTACGTGCTCTGCACGGGGATGCTCATGGTCGTGCTCGACGCGACGATCGTGAACGTCGCGCTGCCCACCATCCAGGACGACCTCGGGTTCTCCCAGAGCGGCCTCGCGTGGGTGGTCAACGCCTACCTGATCGCCTTCGGCGGACTGCTCCTGCTCGCCGGCCGCGTCGGCGATCTGATCGGCCAGCGGAAGATGTTCCTGATCGGCATCGCGGTGTTCACCGTCGCGTCGCTGCTGTGCGCGGTCTCGTTCAGCCAGGCATGGCTGATCGGCGCGCGGTTCGTCCAGGGAGTCGGTGGCGCGCTGACCTCGGCGGTGATCCTCGGGATGATCATCAACCTCTTCCCGGAGCCCCGCGATCAGGCGAAGGCGATCGGCGTCTTCGGCTTCGTCGCCTCGGCCGGCGGCTCCATCGGGCTGCTGCTCGGCGGCATCCTGACCGACGCCATCAGCTGGCACTGGATCTTCTTCATCAACATCCCGGTCGGGATCGGCGTCGCCGTCATGGCCCGCCGCCTGGTCGCCGACAGCGACGGGATCGGCCTCGACAAGGGAGCCGACCTGCCCGGCGCCGCCCTGCTCACCGCCGGCCTGATGCTCGGCGTCTACACGATCCTCGGGATCGAGGACGAGGGTTGGCTCGGCTCGCAGACGCTGATCCTCGGCGCGGTCTCCGCGGCGCTGATCGCGGCGTTCTTCTTCCGCCAGGCGCGGATCGAGAACCCGCTGATGCCGCTGCGCCTGTTCCACTCCCGCAACGTCGTCGGCGCCAACATCGTCCAGGCCCTGCTCGTCGTCGGGATGTTCGGGATGTTCTTCCTCGGCGCCCTCTACCTGCAGCTGATCCTGGGATACACGGCGCTCGAGGTCGGCTTCGCCTTCCTGCCCGCCACGGTGATCATGGGCGTGATGTCGCTGAAGGTCTCCGAGCGCGTCTCGATGCGCTTCGGCCCGAAGGCGGCGCTGCTGCCCAGCCTCGGCTTCATCGGCGCCGGCCTGCTCCTGTTCGCGCTGACCCCGGTCGACGCGAACTTCCTCACCGACATCGTCCCGCCGATGGTCCTGATCGGAGCCGGCGCCGGGCTCGGCTTCCCGTCGCTGATGACGCTCGCGATGTCGGGCGCGACGATGGAGGACTCGGGGCTCGCCTCGGGGCTCGTGAACACGAGCGTCCAGGTCGGCGGCGCGATCGGCCTCGCGGTGCTCGCGACCCTCTCGTCACAGCGCACCGAGTCGCTCATCGACTCCGGCACGCCCGAGCTCGAAGCTCTCAACTCCGGCTACCACCTCGCCTACCTCGTCGGCGCGGGGCTGGTCGCAGTCGCGGCGATCGTCGCGGTGACCGTGATCAAGTCCACGGCGCCCGCCGGCGCCGAGGCCCACGGTGCCGGCGAAGGCGGTGGCGCATCCGGCGAGGGCGCGCCCGGCTCCCCCGAGCCCGCGTACGCCGCAAGCGAGTAGGTCCCAGCCAGATCTCGCCGAACGGCAAGAAGGGGTCACCCCAGCGCCCTGGAATTGCCGTTCGGCGCGAGATCTCGCCGAACGTGCCTTCGAAGGTCCAGGGCCGCAGGAAAAGCACGGCCCGACCGCTCAGCCCACCGGCAACCGCACGCTGAACACCGCGCCGCCGCCCGCCGCGTTCGCCGCGGCGGCCGACCCGCCGTGGGAGCTCGCCACCCCGGCGACGATCGCGAGCCCGAGCCCGGCGCCGCCGCTGGCTCGCTCGCGCGCCTCCCCCGCTCGCCAGAAGCGACCGAACACGTCCTCCTCGGCGCCCGCGGGCAACCCCGGGCCGTGATCGCGCACCGTGAGCTCCACCTCCGCCCCCTCCCGGCGCAACCCCACCTCGATCGTGCCCTCACCGTGGGAGAGCGCGTTGCCGATCAGGTTCCCGGCGAGCTGGCGAAGCGCATCGGGGTCGCCGCGGATTACGCCCTCCCCCTCGGCGGGAAGCTCCAGCGAGATCTCGCGCTCCGGCGCGCTCGCCCGCGCGTCGGAGCAGGCGTCGTCGAGGATCGCGGCCAGGTCGACCCGTTCGCGTGGCGCGTTCCGCACCTCGTCGAGGCGGGCGAGCGCCAGGAGATCCTCGACCAGCGATGACATCCGCACCGACTCGCTCTCGATCCGGTTCATCGCCCGCTCGAGCTCGGCCGGCTCGGCCGCAGCTCCCAGGCGGAACAGCTCCGCGTAGCCGCGGATGGAGCTCAGCGGCGTCCGCAGCTCGTGGGAGGCGTCCGCGAGGAACCGGCGCAGCCGCTCCTCGCTTGCGCGCTGCTCGGCGAACGCCGACTCGAGCCTGGCGACCATCTCGTTGAAGGCGAGGCCGAGGCGGCCGACCTCGGTCCGGGGGTCGGTGTCCTCGACCCGGTGGGACATGTCGCCGGCGGCGATCTCTCCGGCGGTCGCCTCCATCCGCGCGAGCGGCCGCAGGCCGGCCCGCACCGCCCAGAGCGACAGGGCGGCGAGCGCGGCGAGGATCGCGAGGCTGACGACGATCTCGATCGTCCGCAGGCGGCCGAGCGTGTCGTCGAGATCGGTGAGCGGGATCGCGACGATCAGCGTCTCCCCGCCGGGGCTGGTCTGCGCGACGACCCGGAAGCCGGACCCGCCGGAGTCGGAGTCGACGTCGATGGGCTCCGAGGCGTCGCCGCCCTCGCCGGCCCCGATCTCGGCCGGGAGCTCCGGCGTCGCGTCGCCGCCACCGACGACCTCCGATGCGACCGCCTCGCCATCGGCGTCGCGCAGCTCGACGTACGTGCCGGTCGGGAGCTGCGGCCCGGGCAGGACCTCCGGGGGCCCTCCGGGTGGAAGCGGCGCCGTCTCGGGCACCGGCCCCGGCGCCCCCTCGCCCGGTGCGATGAAGTCCTTGATGCCTTCGATCCCAGCCTCGATCCCAGGCGGCGTCGCGCCGACGACCCGCCCGGCGAGCGGGAGCGCAGCCCGGGCCTGGTCGTCGACCCGCTCCGACAGGTACGAGCGGAGCGCGAAGTAGGAGACGAGGTCGAGCGTCAGCAGCCCGATCGCCGAGACCGCGAGCAGGGTCAGGACGAGCCGCCGGCTCAGCGACACCGCTCGGCCTCCATCAGGGGCGCGGTGCCCGCAGCGAGTAGCCGACTCCCCTGATCGTGTGGATCAGGGGACGCTCGGGCCGATCGACCTTCCGCCGCAGGTAGGAGACGTAGGTCTCGAGCACGCGGGCGTCGCCGCCGAAGTCGTAGTTCCAGACGTGATCGAGGATCTGGCCACGGGTCAGGGCGCGCCGCGGGTTCAGCAGCAGGAACCGCAGGAGCCGGAACTCGGTGTCGGTGAGGTCGGCCGGCTCGCCGTCGCGGAACACCTCGCGGGTGTCCTCGTCGAGCTCGATCCCCTCGAAGGTCAATCGCGAGCCCTCCCCCTTCCCCGTCCGCCGCAGGATCGCCCGCACCCGCGCGACGAGCTCCTCGACGCTGAACGGCTTGGTCACGTAGTCGTCGCCGCCGATCGTCAGCCCGCGGATCTTGTCCTCGGTCGTGTCGCGAGCCGTGAGGAAGATGATCGGCGCCTCGCTGCGACGCTCGGCGAGCCGCTTCGCCACCTCGAAGCCGTCGAGGCCGGGCATCATCACGTCGAGCAGGATCAGGTCGGGGCGAAACTCACCCCAGCGGTCGAGTGCCTCGTTGCCGTCGGCGGCGGTGGCCACCTCGAAGCCCTCGTAGCGAAGCGCGATCGACAGCAGCTCGGAGATCGACGACTCGTCATCGACCACGAGGATCCGCTTCGGCGGGGTCTCCAGGTCGGGGGCCACGCCCCCATCTTGATGGTGGAAGCTGGGAACTTCCTGGGAGGAACCAGGCGCTCAGCCCGCGCCGAGGAGGTCGCCGACGTTCGCATCGGGATCGTCAACCGCGGTCGCGGAGGTCCTGCTGGCCTCCCCGCCCGGCAGGCCGATCGGCGCGGCCAGGACGGCGTCGGGGATCCCGAAGGCGTCGACGAGCTCGAACGCCAGAGGGCGCACCTGCCCGCAGAGCTCGTTGACCGTGCGGATGATCGCCTTCGAGCGGGTCGACGAGATCCGGCCGTGCTCCTGGAACCAGGCGCGCTCGCGCTCGATCGTCGAGAGCGCGTAGAGGTCGCAGAGCAGGTCGAGGACGCGGCGGTGGTCGGCGTCCTCGCACCGCTCGATCGCGGCGATGAACGACTCGTGGACGAAGCGGTCGACATGCGCCCGCGCCGTCTCGAGCACGTGGTCCTGAGCCGCGTTGAAGACGACGAACGGCTCGAGCCCATCGTCGATGCCGCCCTTGAGTCGGCGCGCGGCGGTCGAGATCAGGTGCTCCTCGCGCCAGCGCAGCATCCCGGCGTGGTAGTCGCGGTCGGTCAGGTCGTCCTCGCGCTCACGCCCGGGGACGAGGTCGTCGCTCAGCCGCTGGACGAGCTCCCGCACCGCGGTCCGCTCGATCACGGTCTCCCAGACCTGGCCCGCGACGAAGCCGGCGGTCCCGACCGGCCCGAGCTCCCCGAACTCGTCGCGGAAGCCGGTCAGCAGGCTCTTGGCGACGAGCTGCAGGAGGATCGTGTTGTCGCCCTCGAAGGTGGTGAAGACCTCGGTGTCGGCCTTGAGCTCGCCCGAGTCGGTTCTCGCTCAGATAACCGGCGCCGCCGCAGGCCTCGCGACAGGTCTGGATCGTCGCGGTGGCGTGCCAGGTGGCGATCGCCTTCAACCCGGCCGCTCGCGTCTCGAGCTCCCGGCGCGCCGCCTCCTCGTCGACGTCGCCGCCGAAGATCCGGTCGAGCTCCACCAGGAGGTCGGCCTGCGCGAAGTGGAGGGCGTAGGTCTTGGCGAGCGGCGGCAGGAGCCGGCGCTGGTGGACGCGGTAGTCGAGGAGCAGGACCTCGTCGTCGGAGTCGGGCGGCCCGAACTGGCGCCGTCGCAGCCCGTGTCGAATGGCGATGGTCAACGCCGACTTCGTCGCGCTCATCGATGCGCCGCCGACGCTGATCCGGCCCTGGATCAGCGTTCCCAGCATCGTGAAGAACCGGCGGTCGCGGTTCTCGATCTCGCTCTCGTACTCCCCCGACTCGCTCACCCGCGCGTAGCGGTCCAGGAGCGCGTCGCGGTCGACCTGAACGTGGTCGAACCAGATCCGGCCGTTGTCGACTCCGTTCAGCCCGATCTTCGGGCCGTCGTCCTCGATCCGGATTCCCTCGAGCAGGTCGCCGTCCTCGTCTCGCAGCGGCACGAGCAGCGCGTGAACGCCCCGGCCCTCGCCGCCGACGTGAAGCTGAGCGAAGACGACGGCGATGCGTCCGTCGCGGGCGGCGTTGCCGATGTAGTCCTTGCAGTCGTCCTCGTTCGGGGTGTGGACCTCGAACCCGCCGGCGGCGTGGTCGTAGGTCGCCGTCGTCCGCACCTCCTGGACGTTCGAGCCGTGCGCGCGCTCGCTCATCGCGAAGCACCCCGGGAGCTCGAGGGTCGTGATCTCGCGGAGGTAGCGCTCGTGGTGCTTGCGGGTCCCGAGGTGGAGGACCGCGCCGCCGAAGAGCCCGAACTGGACGCCGCACTTGACGAGCAGCGAGAGATCGCTGTGGGCGAGCGTCTCGAACGCCGCCACCGCTCCCCCGACCTTCTCGAGGCCTCCGAACTCCCTCGGGAAACCCATCGCGGTGCCACCCGAGCGGGCAAGGAGCCGCGCCCACTCGAGCACCTGGACGCGATAGGCCTCGCCGGAGAGCGGCCAGTCGGCCTCGGTGAACTCGGGCCGCAGGCAGACGCCCCGGATCAGCTCCCGGATCTCGCGGTGCTCTCCGTCGAGAAAGCGGCGCAGCGCAACGGCATCGATCCGCTCTGCGCCGCCCGCATCCATCACACGAGCGACCCTACCCCGCCCGTGGCCCTCTTACCACGAGCGGGGAGGTCCACCGTCAGCGGCCCTTGCGCTCACCGCCCCGTACCTCGGGGTCGGGGCACGGCATCCCGCCCGGGCCACCCGGACCGCCGTGGAACGGCATCGCGAGTCCCGGCGCTCCGTCGGGTGCGCCGGGCGGGGGCTCGGGCGCGTACTCCTTGCAGGCCTCGAAGGCGTCCTGCATCTCCTCCGGCGACGGCATCGACTCGTCCGAGGGCGGCGCGGACGGTGCCTCGCCCTCGGCCGGCGGCGCCGGCGGCGCGGGCAGGTCGACGCCCTGATCGCTCAGGCAGTCGTCCAGCTCCTGCATGTCCTCCTGCGAGGGCGGCTGCGGCGCCGCCGCGGGGGCGTCGCCCGCTACCGCTCTGCCCGCCGACGCCGTCCTCGTCGGCACCGCTGGCGATCGGCACGACGACGACCGCCGCAACGGCCAAGGCCGCCAGCACCGCGCCCGTGATCTTCCAACTCCTCATCCTCATCTCGGTTCTCCTCTCGATGGTTCGTCTCCCTCACGGACCATCGAAGCGGTCGATCCTCGGACCGACCTCGGATGAGGCTGAGATTTCGCTGAGAGTCGGTGCGGGCTAGACGCCCGGCTTCTCGGCGAAGCGATCCGAGAGGCGCTCGACGAGACGGCCGAGCGACGGGGCGTGGCGCGCTGTCTCGATCTGCCGCCGAGCGGGCGGGTTGTCGATCAGGTCGGTCACCGAGGCGAGCTCGGCCTCGCACCCGAGGTCCTGCGCGATCGGGCGGCAGACCGCGAGCAGGTCGGCGGCAAGCTCGGCGACCGGGATCCTCGTCTCGAGGTCGGGATCGATCAGCTCCGCGTCAACGCCATCACGCGCAGCAAGGAATCTGTTCTCGGCGATCACCTCCTGCGTGGAGATGGCGAGGTCGGTCGCGTGCCCCTGCTCGGCCTCGAGCTTGACCAGGCACTGCACCAACGCGACGAGCCCGGCGGTGTCCCGGCACCGGGTCTGCGCGTCCATCACCCGGATCTCGACCGTCCCGAGCGCGGGCTGCGGCCGGACGTCCCACCAGAGGAAGGTCGCCTCGGGCACCGCCTCGGTGCGGATGAGCAGGTCGACGGTCTCGGCGTACACCTCGTAGGAGCCGAACGCGCGCGGGACCCCGACGCGAGGGAAGGCCTGGAAGAGCGGCGTGCGCGCGGAGGCGAGGCCGGAGTCGCGGCCCTGCCAGAAGGGGGAGTTGGCCGAGAGCGCGAGGAGCAGCGGCAGGTGCACGCGCATCCGGTCGTTGACGCGGATCGCGGTCTCGGGGTCGGGGACGCCGACGTGCACGTGCAGCGCGAACGTCGGCTCACGGCGGGCCAGCTCCCGCATCGAGCCGTAGACGAACTGGTAGCGCTCGCCTCCCGAGATCGCGATCTCCTGCCAGATCGCGAACGGGTGCGTGCCGGAGACCGCCCCGCGGAGGCCGAGCGTCCCGAGCGTCTGCTCGAGCTCCGACCGGAGGCCGAGCAGGGAGTCGACCGCCTCGCCGACCGTCCTGCAGACGTCGGTCTGGACCTCGAACGCCGAGCCGTGCGTCTCGGCCGTGACGTGGTTCTGGACGTCGACCGAAAGCCGGGGGAGCAGATCGTCGATGCGATGGGCGAGCGCCCAGGTGCGCGGGTCGAGGAGCATCGCCTCCTCCTCGACCCCCAGCGTGTACGGCCCGAGCTCGTGCGATCCCGACCACTCCGACCATGCCGGGCTCACACCTTGATGCCGCGCTCATGAGCGTCCTTTTCCCCCTCCTGGGAGCGGCAACCCGGACGCCGCCTCGACGAACGACCGGAACAGGCTCTCGTCCTCGCGCCGGTCGACGAGCAGCTCCGCGTGCCACTGGACGCCGATCAGGTAGGGACGCGTCGGATCCTCGATGGCCTCGATGGTCCCGTCCTCGGCCCACGCGGTCGCGACCAGGCCGCGTCCGAGGCGGTCGATCGCCTGGTGGTGGAAGGAGTTGACGCCGGCCGTGCTCGCATCGATCGTCGCCGCCAGCCGGCTCGACGGATCGATGCTGACCGTGTGGGACGCCTCGTTGCCCGGGATGCGCTGGCGATGGTGGACGCCATCCCCGTCCGCCTCCGGGTGGAGGTCGGGGATGTGCTGGAAGAGCGTCCCGCCGCGGACGATGTTGAGCGCCTGCGTGCCGCGGCAGATCGCGAGCAACGGGATCTCCCGCTGGTCGGCGGCGCTGGCGATCGCGAGCTCGAAGCGGTCGAGGTCGGGCTCGGTCGGGCCGAGGTGGGGATCGGGCTCGGCGCCGTAGGCCTCGGGATGGAGGTCGGGTCCACCCGACAGGCAGATCCCGGAGAGGCGGTCGAGGAGCGGCTCGATCAGAGCGAGGTCGAGCGGCGGGATGACGACCGGCAGCCCGCCGACCCGCTCGATCGCCCTCAGGTAGGTGAGGCCCAGCGCCATCTCGTGGCGCGGCGGCTCGCCCTCCGGGGTCGGCTCGACGGTCTCGGCCCGACGCACCTCCGAGGTCGTCACGCCGATGAGCGGGCGTACGCGCTTCACGATGCCGTCGCCTCTGCGGAAGCCTGCAGAACCCACGTGTCCTTCGCTCCTCCTCCGCGGCCGCTGTTGACGATCATCTCGCCCTCCTCCCGGGCGTACCGGGTCAAGCCGCCGGACATCACGCTGGTCGCGGCCGAACCCGTGAACACGAAAGGTCGCAGGTCCACATGTCGGCCTCGCACCTCGCCGTCGATGATCGTCGGGTGGACCGACAGCGGCACCGGAACCTGGGCCACGTACCGCTCCGGCGCCGCCTCGACCATCGCCCGCGCGTGGCGCAGCTCCTCCGCGGTCGCGAGCGGGCCGACGAGCACGCCGGCCCCGCCGAACTCCGACCGCGGCTTGATCACGAGCTCCTCGAGCCGCGGCATCGCCTCCTCCCGCTGCGCGGGATCTCCGAGGTCCCAGCCCGGAACCGAGGGGAGGATCGGATCCTCGTCGAGGTAGAACGAGATCATCGCCTCGACGTAGGTGTGGATCGCCTTGTCGTCGGCGATCCCGCTGCCGGGGGAGTTGGCGCAGCCGAGCGTCCCGGCGAGGAGCGGGTCGATCAGCAGGCGACCGAGCTCGGTCGGTGAGCCGTCGCGCTCGGTCAGGCGCTCGTCGTCGACGCGCCGGTAGATCACGTCGACCCGGCGCCCCGGTGTCCCGCCGTTCCCCTCGCCGTCGCCGTGGACGAGGTGGTCGCCGTCCCGGTGCAGGTCGTCGACGAGCGCGATCCCGAGGCCGAGCAGACGAGCGAGCTCGACGTGCTCGTAGTAGGCGCTCGACGTACCCGGGCCGTCGGTGAGCAGGACGACGTAGGGATCCTCGACGCCGGCGGGCGCGGCCGAGCGGAGCGCGTCGAGGAGCGCCTCGGGCGAGCGCTCGATCTCGCGCGGCCGGATGCCCGTGGCGAGGACCAGGGGCTGCACCGCCTCGCGGGCGGCGAGCAGGTACGTGAGCCCCGACGGCGCCCGGAGGTTGTCCTCGATCACCTGGAAGCTCCCGTCGGGGCAGCGGACGAGGTCGGGGCCGGCGACGTGGGCGCGGACCACCGGTGCGCCGGGAAGCGCCATCGCCGGCTCCCACCACTCCGCCTCGTCGATCACGCGCTGCGGGAACGACTCCGGCTTCGATCACCCGGCCCTCCCCATATACGTCGGCGAGGAACTCGTTCAGCGCCCGGATCCGCTGCTCGAGGCCGGCTTCGACCCGCTCCCAGCGACCGGCCTCGATGATCCGCGGGATGGGGTCGACGGCGAACGGCCGCGGGTCGGCGCCCCCGAAGACGACGCCGCGTCGCGCCAGCTCGATCCGGATCCACTCCGCCGCGTCGTCGAGCGCCGGTGGGTCGAGACGGTCGAAGAGCACGGCGTAGGACCCGCGCGGCCGCCCGTCGCCGTCGAAGCCCTCGTCGAACGCGGCCGCCGCGAACGGCACGTCCGGTCCACTCGCTGTCGGTTCGATCGCAGCCTTTCCCACGGTCTCAAAGTAGGCGACGGCTGGGAGTTTCCTCTTATCCCAGCGGCTAAACCGAGTTGACCATTTCTCGACGCTGGGGATGCCGGTGCCGTACCATTTTCGCCTACCGTCGGGGCCGCGAGCCGGCTGCGGACTCCGATGGCGTCGCGCGTAGGAGGGGAGCGCCCCCGCGCCGACCCCTTTGACCATGGCAAGAACAGACGAACAACTTCGCGACCGCCCAGAGCGCCCCCGAGGATTTCGGCGGCGTTCACGATCCGTCGTTCTTCCACGACGGCTGCGGCGTGGCCTTCGTCTCCCGCCTCGACGGCAAGCCGATCCACGAGACCATCGACCGCGCCCTGGTCGCCCTCGACCGGCTCGAGCACCGCGGCGCGACCGGCGCCGACGAGTCCACCGGCGACGGCGCGGGGATCATGATCGACCTCCCCCACGAGTTCCTGCAGATGCGGGCGACGGAGATCGACTCCCGCCCCGCGGAGCTCCCGCCCCCGGGCCGCCTCGGGGTTGCGATGTGCTTCCTCGGCCGCGATCCGGGCGGCGGCTCCGAGATGGCGCAGACGCGCATCACCGAGCTCGTCTCCGACGCCGGCCACACCCCGATCGGCTGGCGCGACGTGCCCGTCGACGAGACCGCCTGCGGCGAGCTGGCCCGCGCGTCGGTGCCGCAGGTCCGCCAGCTCTTCATCGCCGCCGGCGAGGACTTCGCCGACGCCGACGAGTTCGAGCGCAGCCTCTTCGTCGTTCGCCGCCGCGCCGAGCGCGAGCTGGCGCCGAAGGTCTCGTTCCCGAGCTTCTCCTGCCGGACCCTCGTCTACAAGGGGATGCTGACGGCGCCGCAGCTGCCGCAGTTCTACCCCGACCTGCGCGACATGTCGCTCGCGAGCCGCTTCGCGATCGTCCACTCGCGCTTCTCGACCAACACGGCTCCCAGCTGGGAGCTCGCCCAGCCGCTGCGGATGATCGCCCACAACGGCGAGATCAACACGGCGCGCGGCAACTTCAACTGGATGCGCGCCCGCGAGGCGGTGCTCTCCTCCGAGGAGCTCGGCGACGACCTCCAGGACTGCCTGCCGCTGATCGACGAGGGCTGCTCCGACTCCGCCGGCTTCGACCGCGCGCTCGAGCTGACCGTGCTCGGCGGCCGCACCGTTCCCCACGCGATGATGATGATGATCCCGGCCGCCTGGGAGGGCGTCGGCGACGAGCTCCCCGCCTCGCTCGAGGGCTTCTACCGCTACCACGGCCGGCTCATGGAGCCGTGGGACGGTCCCGCCGCGATCGCGTTCTCCGACGGCAAGCTGCTGGGAGCGATGCTCGACCGCAACGGCCTGCGCCCGGGTCGCTGGACGATCACCCGCGACGGCTGGGTCTGCCTCGGCTCGGAGTCGGGGATCTTCACCGTCGACCCCGAGAAGGTCGCGCGCATGGGCCGGCTCCATCCCGCGGAGCTCTTCGTCGTCGATCTCGAGACCGGCCTGGTCCGCACCGACGGCGAGGTCGAGAAGGCCGTCTCGGAGGCCGCCCCCTACGGCGAGTGGCACGCGGAGGGCAGGCTCGGCGTCCGCCAGCTCCCCGACCCGATGAACACGATCGTCCCGGTCGAGCCGCTCCTGCAGCGCCAGCTCGCGTTCGGCTACACGCAGGAGGACATCCGGGTCCTGCTCGCGCCGCTGCTCCGCGACGGCCGCGAGCCGACCGGCTCGATGGGCAACGACCTCTCGCTCGCGGTCTTCTCCGACTACCGCCCCTCGCTCTTCTCCTACTTCAAGCAGCGCTTCGCGCAGGTGACGAACCCGGCGATCGACTCCGTGCGCGAGCAGAACGTGATGAGCCTGCGCACCGACATCGGTCCGCAGGGGAACCTCCTGTCGACGGAGCCGCAGGTCGTCAACCACGTCGAGCTCGCGCAGCCGATCCTCACCGACTTCGAGCTCGAGCGGCTGCGGCGCAACCCCTACGGCGCGCTGCACCCGACGACGATCGACATCACGTTCTCGCTCGAGAAGGGCGAGGACGGGCTCGAGGAGGCGCTCGACCGGATCCGCCGTCAGGCGATCGAGGCGCTCGAGGAGGACACGACGCTGCTCGTCCTCAGCGACCGGGCGACCGGTCCCGACCGGGTGCCGATTCCCTCGCTCCTGGCCTGCTCGACCGTCCATCACTCGCTGGTCCGCGAGGGGACGCGCCTGCGGGCGGCCCTGGTCGTCGAGTCGGGTGAGCCGCGCGAGATCCACCACCTCGCGGCGCTGATCGGCTACGGCGCGACCGCGATCAACCCGTACCTGATGCTCGAGACGATGACGATGATGAACGAGCCGACCGTCGGCATCGACGGCCCGATGGCAGACGCCAGCGAGAAGGCGATCGCGGGCATCAGCAAGGGCCTGCTGAAGATCCTCTCCAAGATCGGGATCGCGACCGTCCGCTCCTACCGCGGCGCGCAGATCTTCGAGATCATCGGCCTCGACGAGGACCTCGTCGACGAGCACTTCACCGGGACCCCCTCCCGCCTCGGCGGCATCGGGCTCGGCGAGATCGCCGCCGAGGCGCTCGACCGCCACGCGCGCGCCTACCCCGAGGAGCACGGCCTCGCCCTGGCCGAGCACGTCGAGCGGGCCCAGCTCGCCGCCGCGAGCGAGGACCTGCTGCCGCAGGGCGGCGTCTACCGCTGGCGCAGGGACGGCGAGAAGCACATGTGGGACCCGGAGACGATCTCCTCGCTGCAGCACGCCGCGCGCTCGGAGGACGGCGGCGGGCAGGAGTCCTACGACGAGTTCAGCCGGCGGGTCAACGACGAGAACTCGAGCCACGCGCTCCTGCGCGGGCTGCTGAAGCTGCGCGAGTCCGACACGCCGTACGACCTCCACGAGGTCGAGTCGGCCGAGGACATCGTCAAGCGCTTCTCGACCGGCGCGATGAGCCTCGGCGCGCTCTCGCCCGAGGCGCACGAGACGCTCGCGGTCGCGATGAACCGGATCGGCGGCCTGTCGAACTCCGGCGAGGGCGGCGAGGACCGGCGGCGCAACACCCCGGAGCCGAACGGCGACAGCCGTCGCTCGCGGATCCGCCAGGTCGCCTCGGGCCGCTTCGGCGTCGACATCGAGTACCTCTCGCGCGCGGATCAGATCCAGATCAAGATCGCCCAGGGCGCCAAGCCCGGCGAGGGCGGGCAGCTCCCCGGCCACAAGGTCGACGAGTACATCGGCTCGCTGCGCTTCGCCCTGCCCGGGACCGAGCTGATCTCCCCTCCCCCGCACCACGACATCTACTCGATCGAGGATCTCAAGCAGCTGATCTACGACCTGCGCGCGGCGAACCCGACGCGCGAGCGTCTCGGTCAAGCTCGCGGCGGAGTCCGGCGTCGGCACCGTCGCGGTCGGCTGCGTCAAGGCGGGCGCCGACCATCTCGTCATCGCCGGCCACGACGGCGGCACCGGCGCCTCCCCGCTCTCCTCCGTGCAGAGCGCCGGCGTCCCCTGGGAGATCGGCCTCGCCGAGACCCAGCAGGCGCTGCTCGACAGCGGCCTCCGCACCCGGGTGATCCTGCAGACCGACGGGCAGATGCGAACGGGGCGCGACATCGTGATCGCGGCGCTCCTCGGCGCCGACGAGGTCGGCCTCTCCACGGCTCCCCTGATCGCGACGGGCTGCATCATGATGCGCGTCTGCCACCTCAACACCTGCCCGGTCGGCGTGGCGACGCAGGATCCCGAGCTGCGCGCTCGCTTCTCGGGCAAGCCCGAGCACGTCGTCAAGTACCTGTTCATGGTGGCCGAGGAAGCCCGTCAGCTGATGGCGACGCTCGGCGTCAAGCGCTTCGGCGACATGGTCGGTCGCACCGAGCTCCTGATCCCGGACGCCGAGATGGACCACTGGAAGGCGCGCTCGCTCGACCTGCGGCCGCTGCTGGCGATCCCGGGGAAGGCGATCGACGCTCCCCGCGGCCACGTTCCCGGCGATGCCAAGAAGACGATCATCGGCGCCTCGTTCGACGAGCGCGAGCTGATCCCGGCCGCCAAGCCGGCGATCGAGGCGGCCGAGAAGGTCCGGATCACCGAGCGCGTGACCAACATCGACCTCGCGGTCGGCGGCAGGCTCTCCAACGCGCTGATCACGGCGCGCGGTCCCGAGGGGCTGCCCGAGGACACGATCGACGTGCGCCTCACTGGCTCGGCCGGCCAGACCGCCGGCGCCTGGCTCGCTCCCGGCGTCTCGATCACCGTCGACGGCGACGTCAACGACTACGCGGGCAAGGGCCTGAGCGGCGGCGTGCTCGCGGTGCGCCCGTCCGAGCGGGCCGGCTTCAAGCCCGAGCGCAACGTGATCGCCGGCAACGTCGCGCTGTATGGCGCGACCGGCGGCAAGGCCTTCTTCCGCGGACTCGTCGGCGAGCGCTTCGCCGTCCGCAACTCGGGTGCGCTGGCGGTTGCCGAAGGCGTCGGCGAGCACGCCTGCGAGTACATGACCGGCGGCTGCGTGGTCGTCCTCGGGCCGACCGGCCGCAACTTCGCGGCGGGGATGAGCGGCGGCGTCGCCTGCGTCTGGGATCCCGACGACACCTTCGAGGCGCACTGCAACATGGGCATGGTCGACCTCGAGCCCGTCCACCCCGACGGCAACGAGTTCCTCCGGTTGCTGGTCTCCGAGCACCAGCGCCGGACCGGCTCGACCGTCGCCGCTTCGATGCTCGAGCGCTGGGAGGAGGCCGTCGAGGAGTTCACGGTCGTGATCCCGCCGGGCTTCCGCGCCGCCCTCGCCCACACCGATCCGCCCGCCAAGGCGAGAACGGTCAACCTCGCATGAGGGCCGGCTGATGGCGAACCCACGAGGCTTCCTCGAGGTCCATCGCGTGAAGTCGCCGGAGCGCTCCCCCGAGGAGCGGGTCCACGACTACGGCGAGATCTACCAGGTGCTCCCCGAGGCCGAGCTCAAGGAGCAGGCCGGCCGCTGCATGGACTGCGGCGTCCCGTTCTGCAACAGCGCCTGCCCGCTGGGGAACCTGATCCCCGACTGGAACGACCTCGCGCGCGTCGGCGACTGGAAGGGCGCGATCGAGCAGCTCCACGCGACGAACAACTTCCCCGAGTTCACCGGCCTGATCTGCCCGGCCCCGTGCGAGTCGGCCTGCGTGCTCGACATCGACGACGACCCGGTGATGATCAAGCAGATCGAGTACTGGACGATCAACAACGCCTTCGATGAGGGCTGGGTCGTCGCGGAGCCGCCGGAGGTGCGGACGGGCAAGACCGTCGGCGTCGTCGGCTCCGGCCCCGCCGGGATGGCGGCCGCGGCCGAGCTCAACAAGGTCGGCCACACGGTCACCGTCTACGAGCGCGACGAGGCCCCGGGCGGGCTGCTCCGCTTCGGCGTTCCCGACGCCAAGCTCGAGAAGTGGATGATCGACCGCCGGATCGAGCTCCTCGAGCAGGAGGGCGTCGAGTTCGTCTGCGACGTCGAGGTCGGCGTCGACATCACCGCCGACGAGCTCCGCGCCAAGCACGACGCCGTGGTCCTGGCGATGGGCTCGCGCGTCGAGCGCGACCTCGAGCTTCCCGGCCGCGAGCTCGACGGCGTCCACTTCGCGATGGAGTACCTCTACCAGCGCAACCGCTGGGTCGCCAAGGAGCAGGGGAAGCCGAGCCGCGAGCCCGAGAAGCCGATCTCGGCGAAGGGCAAGCGCGTCGTCGTCATCGGCGGCGGCGACACGGGCATGGACTGCGTGAGCAACGCGCTCCGCGAGGAGGCCGAGGACGTGATCCTCCTCGACGTCTACCCCGAGGTCCCCAAGGACGGCCGCTACCCGAACACGCCGTGGCCGATCCAGCCCCGCCGGCTCCTGACGACCTACGCGCTCGACGAGGGCGGCAAGCGCACCTTCGGCCGCGAGGTCCTCGGCATGGAGGGCGAGGACGGCGCGGTCAAGCGCGTCCTGGCCCGCGAGGTCACCGGCAACTCATCCCGCACGCTCGTAGGCCGTCGAGGGCAGCGAGTTCACGCTCGACGCGGAGCTCGTCCTGATCGCCGTCGGCTTCACCCACCCGGAGCGCGCGGGCCTGATCGACGACCTCACCGTGAACCTCGACAGCTACGGCAACGTCAAGGCCGGCGCCCACGCCACCAGCGTCGAGCGCGTCTACGCCGCGGGCGACGTCCGCGTCGGAGCCTCGCTGGTGGTCACCGCGATCGCCGAGGGCCGCCGTTGCGCCCGGGTGGTCGAGGCCGCGCTGCGCGACTAGGTCGGCGGCCGGGGGCGCTGGGCTCGGGGAAGTTCAGAGGGGAGCCCGTGCCGAGCAGGTCGGGGACGGTGGATCGTCGCCATCTGAGGTGCTGAGAGGACCGCAGATGGCATCGATCCGAAGTTGATGGGCACCGACTGGCAGGAAAGCGAACCAGGGGTTCGGATATCAGCCACTCGTGCGAAGGCCGCCGGATTTCGGGCGCCCGAGTGGCCCGCTTCTCTCACCGAGTGGTCCCAATTCGAACCAAGAGCGCGGTTTCGGCCCACTCGACGCAATTCATGGTCGAAGGATCCTCGCCGATAGTTCGCCATGGGCGCCGGGGGAAACGATGTCTGGGACGAGTGGGACCGCTTGACGCGCTTTCTCGAAAGCACCCGGCTGGCCTACGACCGTGAGATCCAGTCGTTGAGCTCGCTGCGCGGAAACTCCCTGACCGTCCGGAGCACGGGGTCCTACGAGGTGCCGCTCGACCATCACCTGGCGGCGGTCAAAGACGAGGGCATCCTCTTCGCATCGGTCCTGATCCATAGTTACGCGCTGGCTGAGTCCGCGGCGGCCGACCGCCTCGGTAAGTCTCTGCGGCAGCTTGAGGGCATCGAGGAGTGGGGAGGGGAGCTCCTCGCATCAAGCGGTTCGTCATGGAAGGCGGTCGACGGCGGGGAAGCGGGCGCCGTCGAGATCGCCGTCGTCCGCAATGCTCTCGCTCACGGGACCCACGTCCTGGACCCCCAGGCGATCAAGCGGCTCACAAGAGCAGGGGCTCGCGGACGCACAGTCGGCGATTCCGTCTCGCTCCACTACAGATCACTTCTGCAGCATCGAAAGCGGCTTCGATCCCTGCTCAGTGCCGGCGGCATCCACCGCCGGCCCTGAGGGCTCACCCCCTCTCGGTCCTCATCGCAGCCCCCGGCTTGAGTTCGGCGCCGTTTCTGCCGATCTCTTGTTGACCGAGGATTTAGCCCGAAACGGCACGCTCCTGGCACAGATCCGTGATTTCGAGTCACAGAACTGAAACCCCGCGACGGGTACCGTGTTCCTAGCACGGGTCCATCGCGGTCAACGCCATCCGTGCCAAGAGGACTAGCCAGGGGTTCAACGAGGTATGGGGAACCAAGACGACCAATGACGACGCTGCTCGCACATCCGCCGGAGGCCGATCTCGCCGAGATCGAGACCGACCCGACCCTGCGCATCGTCGAGGAGGGACTGCCAGCCGGCGCTCCCGACCGCTCCTGGCTGAAGCGGCACTCCAAGGGCATCAGCATCACCTTCGCGCTGACCATCACCGCCGCCCTCTTCGTCGGCCTCTACGGCAAGCGCGACGAGATGGCCGGGGCGTTCGGCTCCGCCTCCTGGACCGTCCTCGCGCTCGCCTGCGTCGCCCAGGTCGCCTGGCTGATCACCCGCAGCGAGGCCTGGCACGTCTGCGTCCAGGCCGCCGGCGCCGACTGCGGTCGCCGCCCGCTCTTCCGTGCCGCCGCCATCGGCAACATCGGCAGCATCTTCACGCCCAGCTTCGGCCTCGCCGTCAGGATCGCCGAGCTCCGCCGCACCGCCCCTGACAACTCGCCCAAGGCTGGGACCCTCGTCGCCGCCGAGCTTCCGATCGTGGTCGTCGAGATCGCCCTGGCCGCGATCTGCTCCTTCACCCTGATCGCGCCGCTCGGCATCCCGTGGTGGGTGCCGCTCATCGCGCTGGCCGCGGGCGCCGGCATCGTGACCGGCCTCAGCCACCTCGCCAATCGCAAGCGCCACGGCTTCTGGAATGGCCTCGCCGTCCTCCGCGGCCTGCGTCATCGCAACATGATCATCGGCCTGACGGTGATCGCCGTCAGCCTTCAGGTCCTGCGGAACTGGCTGATCCTGCGCGGCGTCGGCGTGGACATCACCGTCTTCGACGCGATGGCCCTCCTCATCGCAACCGCCGCACTCGGCCTGCTCCCGATCGGCCCGGGCCTCGGCATGACGACCACGGTCCTCATCCTCGGCTCGAACGGCGTCGCCGCCACCGCGGCAGCCGGCGCGCTCCTGACGGCCACCGGCGTCGTCGGTGCGTTCGTCTTCGCCACCTGGGCCCTGCTCGACCGGCGGCGTGACGGGGATCGCGACCGCGACGGGTCACCCACCCTCGAGATTCACCACCGGCCCGGCAAGGTCCGCGGCCGCCCCCGCCTGCCCGACTACGCCGGCAGCCGCTAGCCGCCGAGAAGCAGGCGCTTCGCCAGTCCCCTTGGAAGGGCGCTGGACGATGGGGACGCTCCCAACCTCTCTGCACCGAAGTCGCAGGGCGCGTCGACGGCGCCGGAGCGCGAGGTCGTCAGCCGCGCGGAGCCGGGTGCAATCGGTATCGGCTTCCGCGTCCCGGGCATCTCGACCGCGAGATCACCCGTCAGCGCTCCATCCGCGAACGTTGCGGATCCGCTGAACGGGTAGCCGGGCTGGACCGTCGCGCCGAGCAGGTCGGGTTGGAAGGAGAACGTTTCGCGCTTCTCGAGACGAATTGCCTGCCGGACCGTCAGCAGTCCCTTCGCGGGCCTCTCCACGCCGTAGGCGATGTGCACGGCTTCGTCGTCGGCGGCCTCCCGCTTGGACGTGATCGCGGCGTACAGGAGATCCTCGCCCTGATTGCAGGCTCCGAGCGTCACCTGGCGCGTCCGGCGCGAGCGAGGCTTCGAGCAGTCGGTCCGCCGATACTCCGTGAGGGTCGCCTCGACCCGGTGCTTGCGAACCGGATCCAAACCGGGAATCCCGTGCAGATCGATCCGGCCGACGAGGAAGCCACGGTGGTTGCGCGTGGACTCGCAGTGCACCGTTATGCCGCCGCGCTCGCGCGACCGCTCGACGAACTTCGCGTCGACTGTCCCCTGCGGGCCAAGGTCGACGGACACGTCGGGCCGGCGGTCGATGGCCACCCTCGGCTGTATCCGCAGGTAGGACACGGACGAGAACCAGTCGCGGCCATCCTCGAGCGCCGTCAGGCTCGCGACCCCGCTCTCGATGTCGAACATGACCCGGGTGTCGCCCTGCTTCGGCAGGTTCACGCTGAGCTCGTACTCAGACTGCCGATGCGTTCGGCGCGATCACGCAGACCACCGCCGCCCAGGCGCAGAGCACTCCCCCGATCCCCCTCACGACTCGCGTCATCAGCGGTCAGCCTAACAACGGTCCGGGCGGCCGATCGTCAAGCTCCCCGCCGATGAGCGGGAAGAACGTCGAGGCCCTTCGTGCGCGCACGGTGATCGGCAGCGTCGTCCGCATCTGCCGTACGAGCTGGCAGGAGCTGGCGCTGCTCGGGCTCGCGCTCTTCATCCCGCTCGGGTTCCTCAGCGCCCTGGCGCCGGGGGACGGGATCGAGATCGATCGCCTCGACGATCCCCACCTGGTCCCGGTCATCCTCGTCGGGGTCGCTCAGATCGTCGCCCCGCTGATCGGCACTGTCCTCTTCGCGGGTATCGCGGCCTCAGCGGTGATGCGCGACCGGACCGGCCAGGGCCACGGCGTCCGTGAGATCGCCTCCAGCCTGCCCTACGCCAAGCTGATCGCGGCGGACATCCTGCTGGTCCTGGCGATGGCGGTCGGTCTCGTCCTGCTCGTGGTCCCGGGAGTGATCGCGCTCGTCTGGTTCTGCCTCGTCGCGCCGGCAATCGAGTACGAGGGCGGGACCGTGCGCTCCGGGTTCAGGCGGAGCCGTGAGCTCGTGCGCGGCCACTTCCGCCAGGTCGCGATCCTCGTGGTGCCGGCGGTCTTGCTCCAGAGCGTGATCGAGGGCGCCGCCGAGACGGCGGCGTTCGCGGCGCTCGGCCACGGCTTCGGTGCCGAATGGCTCGCGGCCGTCGTCGGCAACCTCCTCGCCGACCCCGTCTTCGCCCTCGTCGTCGTGATCCTCTACCTGGACCTGCGGGAGATGGAGCGAGCCTCTACCTGAGGACGCGCAGGCACGTCGGGAACAGCTCCGACTCGCGGTCGAACAGCTCGGCACGGGCGGGCGCGAGCGGGACTGGGCTCTCGACGCCGACGAAGTCAACTGCCAGGTCTCCGGTCAATCGGTCGTCAGCGAAGGTGGCGGTCCCAGCGAAGGGCTCCGCCGGCGCGACGGTCGCCGCAGACAGATCGGGCTCGGCGACGAAGGTTCGTCGCGCTCCGCTGAGCGCCACCGACCGCTGGATCCGCAGCCGCTTCGTGCGCTCGACCTTGTACGCGAAGTGGTTGGGCCGCCGGGATAGCGCCGAATCGACGAGGTAGAGGATGCCGGACTCGGGAATGCAGCTGAGGAGGGCCGGGCCCGAGGGCTTGGGCCCTCCTCGGAGGCGACGAAAGGGGGCGGGGCGCTCGTCGCCCACACCGCAGACGAACGAGCCGGAGCCGGAGCTGCCGCGGGACTTCCGCTCTGAGATGTCCACGTAGCCGCCCTCGCCGTGGAACTCGATCGTGCCTCGGAACGTGCCGTCGTTCGGCCTCCCGTCGCATGGATCGACGTGCCGGTCGCGTTCGTAGCGAACATCGATCCTTCCGAAGCGGCCGAAGTCGGCGCGCAGGCGCTTCCGGGTGAGCAGCTGCGGACGCGGCAGCTCGTATTCCGCGTAGGAGTTGTACGGCCCTTTCCGGAACACGAACACGCTGGCTGATTCCCCATGCCGGTCGGATCTCGCCTGGACGAAGACGATCAGCGAAGGGCCTGCGCGCAGCTCGAAGCCAAGTGAGAAACGGTCGGTTTCCGCGCCCGCCGCCAGACGAGGGCAGGATCGCCCCGAGCACCAGAAGACCCGCGAGAAGGAGCCGGCGCATCAGCGAACCCGCCCGAAGTTCTCGGCTCCTGAGTCCGGCGTCCCGAAGAGCGAGTCGCACCGACGGCCGAACCCGGGAAGCGACCCGGCGATTGCCGGGGTGAGCGCGACGGGCGTATCGATGCCGAGCATCGGAACGGAGAGATCGCCGGTCAGCCGCCCCCGCCGGAAACGCGCCGAGCCGGTGAAGGGACGTGGGGGGTCCACCCTCCCCCTGCGACCATCACGGCTCACCCGAAGCTTCCTCCCGGGGCCGAACGCGATGCGGTGCCGCTGTACGTCCACACGCCCGAGGCGCGAATTGGCAACGGCGACGTGGATTGTCCCCCGGTCATCGAAGAAATCCGGGAGCGCGCCGTACGCGAAGTCGCCATTGCGGTCGCAGCTGAACAGGGCTCGGGAGTCCTTCTTGGTTGCCCGGTGCATTACTGCAGCGGGCGTCGGCGCCGATCGGTCGTTGAGGCCCGGGATGCACACGCCTTCCAGCGGTGGCCTGCCCACCTGGCCCTCGACGCGCGACTCGTCAATGAGTGGGACGCCCTCCGCCTCGAAGCGGATCGTGCCGGTGAAGGTACCGCCCTTGTTGTCGCAACGTCCCGTTTGCTTCTTGTCGGGACGGAAGCGAAGCGAGATCGACCCAAGGCTTCCGTAGTCGACCTCGAGCCTCCGCCTCGTCAGCAGGTCGGGACGGACCGAGTAGCTGGCAGATGCGGACTCGGAACCGAACCGCAGGGTCGAGCCGCCTTCCCGTCTCTCGGAAGCCACAAAGGAGATCTCGAGGTCGACGGATGCTGGGAGGTCGAACGTCGCCACGAGGGGGCGCACCGACGGTGCCTGAGCCGCCGAGGCCTGGTGATCGAAGCAACCGAGCAGCGCCGCCACGAACACGACGAGCGTCGCCGCCGAACCACACCTTGCTCCCCCGAACATGACCTGATCCTACTTCCGGTTCCGCCCGTAGATGTCGTGTGCCTTGACCCACTCCTCGGCGACCACCGCGGAGCCGAGCGAGAGCTCCCCGCACAGCACCGTCGCGGCGATGATCTCGGCGAGCTTGTTCACCTTGCCGGCGCCCGCGCAACCCATCAGCTCGAGGCACTCGTGCTGGGTGGCGAGATGGGTGCCCCCTCCGTACGTCGCGACGATCAGCGACGGGATCGTGACCGAGTAGTAGTAGTCGCCGTTCGGGCGCAGCTCGGTGTAGACGAAGGCCGCCGATGACTCGGCGACGTTCGCCACGTCCTGGCCGGTCGCGATGAAGATCGCGGTGATCCCGTTGGCGGAGTGGGAGCCGTTGTTGTTGACGCCCGACATGAACCCGCCGAGGTTCGCCACCTGCCGCGCCTTGAACAGCTGGTCGGTGTTCGAGCGCATCACCTCGCTGACGAACTCGTTCGGGATCGTCGCTTCGGCCACCACTCGCTTGCCGCGCGTGTTGAGCATGTTCACCTGGGAGGTCTTCTTGTCGGTCGCGAACGCCGATTCGAGCTGGAAGTGCTCGATCTCGTCGCCGTCGTAGTTGGCGAGGATCCAGTCGCATGCCGCCGACGTCGCCTTGCCCGAGAGGTTCTGGCCGGCGGCGTCACCGGTCGTGTAGTTGAAGCGGGTGAAGAGGAACTTCGAGGCCGTGTAGTGCTCGATGTTGCGGAGCTTCCCCGAGTTCGTGGTCGCCTCGGCCGCGGCCTTGATCTCGTCGAAGTGCTCGTGGACCCAGGCCGAGAACGGCCCGACGCCCCTCGCGCTCGTCGAAGCCGAAGCAGGGAGCGCGCTGCATCGCGTCGTCGAGGATCGTCGTCTTGATCCCGCCGACCTGGCGCAGCAGCTTCATCCCGCGGTTGTAGCTCGCGACGAGCGTTCCCTCCGCGGTCGCCATCGGCACGTAGAACTCCCCCTGCGCGTGCTCGCCATCGACGAGCAGCGGCCCCGCGAGGCCGATCGGCACCTGGGCGGCGCCGATGAAGTTCTCGATGTTCCCGGGCAGGATCGACGGGTCGAACGAGTAGCTCCCGACGTGCTCGAGCGACGTTCCGCCCTTCGCCTCGGCGAACTCGCGCCGCGCCGCCTGCGCCGCACGCGTGTAGTCGTCCTCCGGGATCGCGGGGGATCCTCTTCGCCTGCTCGTCGTCGCTCACCCTGCACCTCCCTGATGCCAGATGCCAAATCGGGGTCCCCGCGATCGTATTGACAACATTGCGGCGTGGACCCATCCGCGATCGAAGTCCGGCCGGCTCGAGCCCGACGACTGCGATGCCTTCATCGCCGCGACGCTCGCCAGCGCCGAGCTCCATGCGCGGGTGGATCGAACCGCCTCGCACGCCCGAGGCCTACGCCGAGCTGCTCCGGCGCGCCGAGGATCCCAACCGCTTCCAGTACCTCGTGCTCGCCGGGCCCGAGCGCGGGATCGCCGGGACCGTGACCGTCGGCGACATCGTCCGCGGCAACTTCCAGTCGGCCTACCTCGGCTATGCGGGGTTCGTTCCCTACGCGGGCCGGGGAGCGATGACCGCCGGCCTCGCCGCGGTCGTCGACCGGGCGTTCACCGAGCACCGCCTGCACCGGCTCGAGGCGAACATCCAGCCCGGCAACGAGGCATCCGCGGCGCTGGTCAAGCGGCTCGGCTTCCGGCTCGAGGGCCACTCCCCCAGGTACCTGACGGTGAACGGCGCCTGGCGCGACCACGACCGGTGGGCGATCACGAGCGAGGAGTGGACCGGGGTCAGGCCCCGGGAGTGAGCCTCAGGCCGGCTTGCGCCAGTACGCGCCGGCCCAATCGACCTGCGTCACCTCGGCGGTGATGCCGTGCTCGGCGCGGTAGTCGTCGATCGCCTCGCGGCAGTTCGGGAAGCCGTAGTCGTCGACGATCAGGAAGCCGCCCGGGGAGAGCTGCGGGTAGAGGTTGGTGAGCCCGTCCATCGTCGACTCGTAGAGGTCGCCGTCGAGGCGGACGACCGCCCATCTGCGGTCGGCGAGGCCCGGCAGCGTGTCGCGGAACCAGCCCTTGACGAACTCGACCCGGTCGTCGAGCAGGCCGTAGCGCTCGAAGTTCGCCTGCACCTCCTCGAGTGAGATCGCCAGCTCCTCGGCGGTGTAGTTGAGGTCGGGAGCGTCAGCGGGATAGCGCTCGGCGTCGGGCTTCGGGAGGCCCTCGAACGAGTCCGCGACCACCAGCCGGCGGTCGGGATCGCCGTGCGCCTCGAGGACGCCGCGCATCATGATCGCGGCGCCGCCGCGCCAGGTCCCGGCCTCGATCAGGTCGCCGGGAACACCCTCCGACAGCACGGTCTCGACGCAGTTGCGGACGTTGCGGATCCGGTAGACGCCGATCATCGTCTGCGCGTAGACCGGCCGGTCGCGGCCGTCCAGCCGCTCCTCGAGCGGGGTCGGCAGCACCAGCTTCACTCCCTGCTCCTTGAACGCGCTCCCGTACTGCTCCTTGACGTAGTCGGGCAACTCGCGCTTGTCGATGGGGTCGTAGAGCGTGTGCGTCAGCGCGCCGGTCAGCAGCTCCAGGTACCGGTGTCTCATCGCCGGCGGCCGCCTCCGCTCCCGGCAGGCGGGCCCGCCAGTTGCTCAGCGCGCTCATAGGGGCCGATGGTATTGGCGGCGGGCCCCGGTTCGCGGCCCCGCTCCCGGGCATCCGTGAGGGAACCGATCCAGGAGGACCCCATCAAGGCCCTGTTTCTCAGCTGCACGCTGAAGCGCTCACCCGACCCATCGAACACCGAGTCACTCGCCAAGGTGCTCGTCGACGCCTTCGAGGCCGAGGACGTCGAGACCGAGATGATCCGGCTCGTCGACCTGAACATCGCGCCGGGCGTGACCTCCGACGAGGGCGACGGCGACGAGTGGCCCCGCGTGCACGAGGCGATCCTCGGCGCCGACATCGTCGTCATGGTCACCCCGACCTGGGTGGGCCGCCCTCCAGCGTCGCCCAGCGCGCGCTCGAGCGGATGGACGCGATGATCTCCGAGACCGACGACGACGATCGTCCGGTCGCCTACGACAAGGTCGCCGGCGTGGTCGTCACCGGCAACGAGGACGGCGCCCACCACGTCATCAGCGAGCTCACCGGCGGGATGATCGACATCGGCTTCACCATCCCCGGGCAGGCCTGGACCTACTGGAACAAGGGACCGGGGCCCGGCGACGAGTACCCCGACACCGACGAGGGGCACGAGTGGTCGGCGACCACCGGCAAGACCGCCGCGGCCAACCTGCTCGCGACGGCGAAGGCGCTCTCGGGAGGGACGCTGCCCAAGCCCGCCGAGTAGCCCGAGACAACCCGAGCTCCTGGGCTTCGCGTCCCTTTGACGCGGACTCCTCCGGCCCGGACCCGGCCGAGGGGACCGCCCGGTAGAAACTGCGGTCCCGTGCACACCGACGTCGCACTTCTCACGATCCTGCTCGCGGTCGTCCTGCTCCTGATCCTGGCGCAGTTCATCCGCGTCCCGTATCCGATCCTGCTCGTGATCGGCGGCCTCGGGCTCGGCTTCATCCCGGGGCTCCCGGAGATCGAGCTCGAGCCGGAGGTCGTGCTCGTCGCGATCCTCCCGCCGCTCCTCTACTCCGCCGCCTACTTCACCCCGCTCCGGGAGCTCAGACGCAACGTCAAGGCCATCTCGGTGCTGGCGGTGGGCCTCGTTCTCGCGACGATGCTGGGAGTCGCCTTGGTCGCCCACGAGGCGCTCGGCTTCGGCTGGGCCGAGTCGTTCGTGCTCGGCGCGATCGTCTCCCCCACCGACCCGGTCGCCGCCACCGCGATCGCGCGCCGGCTCAACGTCCCGAACCGGATCATCTCGATCGTCGAGGGCGAGTCGCCTGATCAACGACGGCACCGGCCTCGTCGCCTACAAGTTCGCCGTCGCGGCGGTGGTCACCGGCGCCTTCAGCATGGTCGAGGCCACCGGCGACTTCATCGTCACCGTCGCCGGCGGCATCATCGTCGGCATCGGCGTCGGCGCGGTCATCGCCTTCGTCCGCCGCCGGATCGACGCGCCCCCGGTCGAGGTCACGATCGCGCTCTTCAGCGGCTTCTTCGGCTACCTGCCGGCCGAGGCCCTCGGGGTCTCGGGGGTGCTCGCGGCGGTGACCGTCGGCATCTACATGGGCCGGCTGACCTCGGTCCTGACGACGCCGACCACGCGCATCCAGGGCAACGCCGTCTGGGAGATCGTCCAGTTCCTGCTCAACTCGGCGCTCTTCATCCTCGTCGGCCTGCAGCTCCCGGGGGTGCTCGACGGGCTCGACGGCATGAGCACCGGGGAGCTGATCCGCGACGGGCTGCTCGTCGCCGCGACGGTGATCGTGGTCCGCATGCTCTGGGTCTTCCCCTTCACCTACCTGCCGCGGCTGCTGACATCGCGGGCGAAGCGCGGCTCCCCGCCGCCGTGGCAGGGGACGACGATCGTCGCGTGGACCGGGATGCGGGGAGCGGTTTCGCTTGCCGCCGCGCTGGCGCTGCCGCTCACGATCGACGGTGGGGACCACTTCCCCCACCGCGAGGAGATCATCTTCCTCACGTTCTCGGTGATCCTCGTGACGCTGCTCCTGCAGGGCCTGACGCTGCCGATCCTGATCGAGCGCCTCGGCTTCGACGGGGTCGACACGGCGATCGAACGTGAGGAGAACATCGCCCGCAAGCGCGCCGCCCAGGCCGCGCTCGACCGGCTCGAGGAGCTGACGGGCGAGGACTGGGTGCGCGAGGAGACCGCCGAGCGGGTCGGCGGCATCTACCGCTACCGGCACCGGCGGTTCTCGGCACGCTTCGCCGACGACGACGGCGAGAGCGCTCGAGATCGAGGAACGCTCGGAGTCCTACCAGCGGCTCACCCGCGAGCTCCTGGAGGCGCAGCGGGCGACGGTGATCGAGATGCGCGATCGCGGCGAGATCAACGACGACGTGCTGCGCGCGATCGAGCAGGAGCTCGACTACGAGGACTCGCGGCTCGAGATCTGAGCCCGGGCGCCGGCGGTAGGCTCGGTCCATGAGCGAGAACGCACCATCGACGACCGGCGGCTGCGGCTGCGGAGCCGTCCGCTGGGAGCTGAGCGAGCCGGCCGTCTCCGCCGTCTACTGCCACTGCACGCGCTGTCAGCGGAGGACCGGTACCGCCGCGTCGATCAGCACGGAGATCGTCCCCGGCTCGTTCCGGATCACCGAGGGCGAGCAGTTCGTCGAGGCCTGGGTGCCCGACGAGGGGTTCGAGAAGCACTTCTGCGGGCTCTGCGGATCCGCCCTGTACAGCATGAGCCCCGACGATCCGGACATCGTCGCGCCGCGCATGGGCGGCTACGACGGAGACCCCGGAGTGCGTCCCTCGGCGCGGCAGTTCACCGACTACGCGGCGCCTTGGGAGCCGATCCCCGACGACGGGCTCCCCCGCCACCCGGAGCGGCGCCCGTAGCTGAGCGACGCCGGGGATCGACGTCAGCGGATCTGGATGACCCTGACCTCGACCTTGTCGAGTTGCGTCGCCGGCGTGCAGTCGGTGTCGCCCCGGTCGCGGCGGTGATGGTGTGCGTCACGCCGGGGTCGACGAGCCCGTAGGGACCGGCGGCGTCGCGGCCCAGCGCCGAGACGGGCGTGAGTGAGTTCTCCCCGCTCTCGGGACTGACGAAGATCCGCGTCGGCTCGCCGTCCACGAGCAGCTGGACATCCGGGCTGCACTGCTGCGCGATGTTCGTCGTCGCGACGGTGAACTTGGCCTCCGCGACGATCGCGGTGACTTCGCCGGCAGCCGGCGTGAAGGTGGTCGTCCCGGTCAGCGGGAGCGGGTTGGTCGTGGTCGTGGTGAGGCCGGTCGCCGGCCCGCCGGCGGCCGAGGCGGTCACCTCCGTGTCGAGCTTCGCAGAGCAGATCCGCGGTGAGGTCAGAGGTGGCAACCGAACCGGCCTTGATGTTCTTGCCCTTGACCGAGTTCTTCGCGAGGTCGGAGTTCTTCACCGCGCCCTTGGCGATGTTCTTGCTCTTGACCTCGTCCTTGCCGAGCTTGGACGCGGCGTAGACGGTGCCGCCCGTCAGCACGAGGAACAACGCCAGCGTGGCGACGACGTTCGCGTAGGACAACTTCGGACGCTTGCTCATCTCCGCCTCTTCTCCTCGTGGTCTCAGCCCGGTGCACCCTACTCCGCGTCCGACTGGCGTGAACAGGGGGATGGGACAGGCGGCCAGGGGGTCAGCTCTCGACTCAGCTCCCATCCGCGAGACTGCCCCCGTGTTCACCTTCTACCTGCGCCACGGCGAGTCGGTCTCCAACGCCGCGGTCGACGCCGTCGCCCTGCCCGAGGAGGAGGGGGACCGCCTGAGCGAGCTCGGCCACCGCCAGGCACGAGCCGCGGCCGACCTCGTGGCCGAACGGCTGGACATCCAGCGGATCGTCTGCAGCCCGATGCGGCGGGCGCAGGAGACGGCCGCGCCGATCGCTGAGCTGACCGGCCTCGAGCCCGAGACCTGGGACTGGATCTACGAGCTGCGCGAGTCGCCGCGGTACATGGAGCTCTCCGCGGAGGAGCAGCAGCTCCAGCGGTGGTCGAACCGGATGGGAGCGAACCCCGACGACCCCGACCACGCTCCCGACGGAGGCGAGTCGTTCGCCGCGCTGCTCGATCGGGTCCGCCGCGCCCAGGAGCAGCTCGTCGCCGACGACATCGACCGCACCCTGCTCGTCGGCCACGGCATCTTCTTCCGCTTCACGTTCGCCCTGACCCTGCTCGGCGACGCGTTCACGCCGCACTTCATCGACCGCCTCTGGCGGATCGGCTCCCTGAACTGCGGCCTCTCGACCTTCCAGCACACGCTCGAGGGCGACTCCCCCAACCCGGCCGACATCGACGGCTGGCGATGCGTGAGCTGGATGGCGCCGACCGTCGGGCCCGAGGACGTGACCGGCACCGGCGGCGGCGGCGCGGGCAACTAGGCGCGGCTGAAGACCGTCAACACCGAGCCGTCGGGGTCCCGCATCCAGGCGACCCGCATGCCGGAGGTGTCGGAGGAGATGCCGTCTTCGTCGAGCTCGAACGGCAGGTCGTCCGGTCCCAGGAAGTCGACGCCGGCACCCCGGAGCTCGCGCACCTTCGCCGTGATGTCATCGACGCGGAAGCTCGCGACCGGCCAGCTGGCGGAGCCGGCAGCGGAGATCCCCGGCAGGAGGTAGACGACCGTGTCGCCCTCACCCCTGACAAGCCAGCCGCCCGGCGTCTCCTCACCGCGGAGTCCAAGCTTGCCCTCGTAGAAGGCGCGCGCCTCCTCGAGGTCCGTCACCGCAAGTACCGCTCCGACATGCATGTCCGGTTGGTACCCGCAGGGTGGAAGGACCACACCTTGGGTGGCTGGGAGCGAGGGACCCGGACCCCGACCATTGACCCATGCGCCCAAGCCGACCGCTCCTCGCCGCTCTGCTGCTTCTCCTCGCCCTCTGCGCTCCCGGATGCTCCGGCGGCGTCGCCGACGCCGGGGAGCCGCCGAACGTGCTTCACGTCATGACCGACGACCAGACGATCGACAGCCTGCGCTACATGCGAGAGGTGCAGAGCGAGCTGGTCGACGAGGGGACGAGCTTCAGCCAGTACCGCGACGTCCAGCCGCTCTGCTGCCCCTCGCGAGCAACGTTCCTCACCGGGCAGTACCCCCACAACCACGGCGTGCTCAGCAACCTCGAGCCATACGGCTGGCAGTCGATGGACTTCAGCCGGACGATCTACACGTCCCTGGACGATGTCGGCTACCGCACCGGCTGGATCGGCAAGGTCATGAACGCGCAGGGCAAGGAGGGCCTCGAGCCGGTCCCGGGCTTCGACGACTGGCTCGTCCCGGTCGGCGCCCAGGAGAGCACCGACATGTTCGACTTCACGCTCAGCGACAACGGGCACGCCGCGCGCTCCACCGGCGAGTACGAGACCGACGTCCTCGCCGAGCGAGCCCACGAGTTCATCGCCGCGAGCGCCGACGACCCGAGCCCGTTCATGCTCACGGTCTCGGTCCACAGCCCGCACTGGGTCCGCTGCCCGAAGACCCACGATCGCTGCGGACCGCAGCCGGCGCCGGAGGACGTCGACACGATGTCCGGCGTCCGCTTCCCCTTCGGCCGCCGACTTCCCCGCGAGCCCGAAGCAACGAACCGCCACCGGTCGCTACTGGCAGCGCGAGGTCGAGTCGCTGCAGTCGGTCGACCGCATGGTCGGCGACCTGGTCGACCAGCTCCGCGACCTCGGCGAGCTCGACGACACCGTGATCGTCTTCCAGTCCGACAACGGGATGCTCCACGGCGAGCACGGCATCTTCGACAAGGACGTCCCCTGGGACCGCTCCGTCCGCGTTCCGCTCGTGATTCGCGGGCCGGGCTTCGAGGCCGGAGCCGTCCGGAACGACCTGACCGCGAACGTGGACGTCCCGGCGACGATCCTCGACCTCGCCGGCGCCTCCCCCCCGCGCCCGCCCGACGGCTTCTCGCTCCTGTCCGACCATCGCCGCAAGGAGCTCCTGCTCGAGCGCCTCGTCACCAGCAACGACAACTGGAGCTACCGCTGGCGCCAGCTGGCTACGGCGAACGGCATGACCTACTGGCGCGACCTCGATTCAGGCCGTCGCTTCCTCTTCGACCTGCGCCGTGACCCCGCTCAGGTCCACAACCTGGTTCGCCGGAAGCCCGCGCTGGCGCGGAAGCTCGACCGCCGGATGCAGCGCGTCCGCAACTGCGCGGACCCCTGCCCCTAGCCCCTACCCCTGCTTCGCGGGGACCAGGTCCAGACCCGTCCCGAGTCGCAGCTCGCTGAAGCGCCGGGCCCAGTCGTCGTTGATCGAGTCGGTCTGGCTCTTCATCTGCGGCTCCTCGATCTGGAGTCCGTCGGGGACGTCGATCTCGAGCCGCTCGAGGATGCTCCGGGTGCTCGTCGCGTAGTCGGCGGCGAAGTTCTCGTAGAGGACGAGGATCGGCTTGATCCGCGTGTGCTCGAAGAACGCGTCCCAGCTCGCCTCCGCCGCGAGGATCTGATCGAGCAGGTGGCTGATCGCCCGGTAGTGGAAGCGGAGCTGCGGCTTGTGCTCGTCGATGAAGGCGTAGTAGGGCGGATCGTCGTCCTTGGTCTTGCCGGCGTCGCTCCAGCTCGCGGTCTGAACCGCCTTCCACAGCGAGACGGCCTGGCGGATCTTGTTGGCGCGCACGACCCGGACGAAGGTCAGGTTCGGGAACGCCGCCGGGAGGATCTCGGCGAGCGGCAGGTCCCGGTAGTCGGGGACGTTGCGCAGGAGCCCGACGAAGTCGCCGAGGTACTGCCACATCAGCTTCGCCCCGAACACCCCGTTCGGCGTTGTTCCCTGCTCCATCGCCCAGTTCAGGTAGCGGTCGTAGGCGGTGCGGTTCCAGGCCGGCGGCGGAGAGCTCGCCTCCTCGGGATCGCCGAGCTCGTCGAGGATCGACTGGTCGTCGACTCCGGCGAAGTACTCCTCGGGACGGCGCGGGCGGCCGGTGCTGCGCAGGGCCTCGAAGTACTCCTCAGGGCGTCCGGCGAGGTCCGTTTCGCGCAGGGCCTTGCAGATCAGAGTGCTCCCCGATCGCGGCGTCGCGCAGACGAGGTAGGAACGCTTCGGCATGACGACCCCCTGCCCGCTCATGGGTGCACGACGCGGTGGGCGCCCGTCTCCTCGAGTGGATCGACGCCGCGCGGCTCCTCCGCCGGGGAGACGGCGTCCTGCGCGTTGACGATCGCGCCGGGAGGAGGGGCGACCGGTCCGTGGCGCAGCGGATCGTCGGTCTCCTCCATCCACTGCTCGACGCGCTCGTGAGAGCTCCCCGAGCTTGTCCGCATGGGAGGGATCGCCGCTCAGATCGTGGTGCTCGTTCGGGTCGTGGATGAGGTCGTAGAGCTGCTCGCGAGGCACGAGGTGGTCGGCCCATCCCGTCTCCACCATCAGCGTCTTGGTGTCGCTGTCGTCGCAGTTGGCGAGCACGGGGTGCGGGTAGTCGTGGAAGCGCCGGATGTACTTCCAGCGGTCGGTGCGGATCGCGCGCAACGGCTCGTAGGCGGCGTGGTAGGTCATCTCGGTGAAGACCTCGTCACGGACGGATTCAACCCCGTCGTCGATCAGCGGCATCAGCGAGGTTCCCTGCGTCCAGTCGGGGACATCGGCGCCGGCGACCTCGCAGAGCGTCGGGTAGACGTCGAGGTGGCTGACCATCGAGTCGACGACCTTCCCGCCGGCGAACCCGCCCGGTCCCCGCATCAGCATCATCACGCCGGTCCCCCGGTCGAACAGGGTGGCCTTCGCGCGCGGGAAGGCGAGACCGTGATCGGTGGTGCAGAGGATCAGCGTCCGCTCGTCGAGGCCGAGCCGGTAGAGCTCGTTCAGGACCGAGCCGATCCCCTGGTCGAGCGAGCGGGCGCTCGCCTTGAAGGCCGCCATGTCCTCGCGCGTGGCTCGCGTGTCGGGAAGGTTGGGAGGCGGCATCGAGTAGAGCGAGTCGCGGACCGATGTCGGCGCCGCGAAGTCGCGGTGGGTCTCGAAGAAGCCGACGGAGAGGAAGAACGGCTCGGGTAGGTCGCCGAGCGCGGCGCTCGCCTTCGGCGCGACGTCGTTGACGAGGTTGGAGTCGACGTCGATGATCCGGTCGAAGCCGATGACGCCCGGATCCTTGGACACGTGCTGCTCCCCGATGAGCGCCGAGGAGTACCCGACGGACTTCAGCGGGTGCACGATGTGCTCGGAGTAGTCGTTCAGCGACCACCCCCGGTGGGCGAGGCCGAACATCCCGTTGGAGTGGCAGTACTGGCCCGTCAGCAGGGACGCCCGCGATCCCGAGCAGGTCGGGGCCGCGCAGAACGCCTGCCGGAAGAAGACTCCCTGGTCGGCGAGCATCTGGATGTTCGGGGTCGGGACCTGGTAGCCGTAGGGCTGCACGAACCGCCCGGTGTCGTGCGAGTGGATGTAGAGGATGTTGGGCTGGGTCACGAAGGTGGCTGTACCCGGTTTGGGCGGATCGAAGTCTTCGGGCCCGCTTTGGGCTAACCACCCTGAGGCTCGCCGAGGCGCGCGGCGGGCAGCAGGTCGTCGGCGAGGTCGTCGCCCGTGACCGCCCCAGCGAGCTCACGGCCGAGGACCGGCGCCATCTTGAAGAGGTTGTGGCCGGCGACGAAGTGGCAGCTCCCAGCGCTCCAGACCGAGACGCCGTCCTCGCTCCAGGGAACCGTGGTGACCCAGCAGTGCAGGTACTCGGCCGGCGTGGGATCGATGCCCGGAAGGGCCTCGCGGACGTAGTCGACCGCCCGCTCTCCGAGGGCGGCGAGTGCCGCCGGGTCGGTGACAGCTCCGTCCTCGCCGACGTCGGTGGTTTCACTCAGCCCCACCGCGTAGCGGTCGTTTCCGGGCTGGGCCGCGGCGTAGATGCCGGTCTCGGGGAACTCGCCGCTGCTGTCCTGCAGGCACGCGAGCCTCGGGGGCGGATCGCCCTGAACGGCGAACGTGATTCGCACGTGCGCCGATTGCTGCACCGGGAGCGAAAGGCCGGCGGTGCGCGCGAGCGCCTGCGTGCCGCGACCCGCGCAGACCACGACCGAGTCGTACCGACAGCGGCGGCCCCCTGCGCGAAGTTCAACCCCCTCCCCGGGGTCGACCGCGAGGACCTCGTCGGTGATCAGGTCCTCACCGAGATCCGCGACCAGCGCGCCGATCGCGGCGGTCGTGCGAATCGAGCCGCCGTCACGGTCGAGCACCGCAGGACCGTCGTAGGGGGCGAGGATGGGCAGGCGGTCGCGCAGCGTCTCGATGTCGATCCTCCCGGCATCGACCCCGCCCACCTCCTCGATCAGCTCGAGCTTCTCGAGCGCTCCCTCCCCGAGCGCGACCACTCCGTCGCCCGACACCAGCTCGATCCCGAGCTCTTCCTCCCACTCCCGCCAGATCGCGCGAGATCGTTTCGCGAGCTCGACGAGGCGAGGGTCGTCATGCGCGTGGCGGAAGATCCGCGCCTCGCCTCCCGACTGCCCGTTGCCGGGAGCCCCGCGCTCGTAGACGTGGACCTCAACCCCTGCGCGGCGCAGCTCGTGAGCGACCGAGAGACCGACGATCCCGGCGCCGACCACCGCGACGGCTCCCGCTTGGACCGAAGGACGCATGAACATCGGCTTCCCCGAGTCGCAGCCGGGAAACGAAGCAGAACGACGACGGGCGGCCCGAAGACCGCCCGTCACCGTCAAGGCCTGGTCGTCAGAGACTTCAGGCGGGGTACTCGATCTTCTTGACGAACTTGGTCTTCGCGACGCGGTCCAGGACCTGATCGGCCCGGAGCTTGCGGTCGAACGGACCGTGCGGCGCGACGCCGTTCTTGCCGCGGGTGATCTGGCCGATGAGGCCCGTGTGGCGGGCCTCGATCGTGACGATCGACAGCGCGACCTTGAGGTACTCGACGTTCGAGATGTTGAACGCCTGACCCGAGTAGGCGCCGACGCCCGTGTCCTCGAGCTGGAACGAGGTCTCCAGGAAGGTCTCCCTGTCGCTCGTCGCCTTGCCGAAGTCGAACTTCGGCTGCTTGATCGCGGCGCTGCCGAGTGCATCCTTGAGGAACTCGACGTGAGCCTTCTCGTCGGGCATCACGGCCTGCAGGAATGCGCGCTCCGAACCCTTGAGGAACTGCTTCCTGCGCTGGTTCTTGCCGGCCTCGTTGTAGAAGTCGCGCTCCAGGTACTCGAGAGTCAGCGCGAAGTTCAGGATGCCGATGTCGCCGGCACCGAAGACTGACGGCGGACGTCCACGCTCACCTGCGTAGGCGGTGCCCGGAACGAGAGCGCCCAGAATGGCACCTCCGCCGACCAGTGCGCCGCCGGCGAGCCCTGCCTTCTTGAGGAATCCGGCGCGCGTGTCGCCGCGATCCTCAAGCGCCTGCTGCGCCTCGTGAGCCGTTTCCCGGATCGCGCCGTCAACGTCGACGTCGTCGAGGTTGAACTCGGAACTCATCTTTTACCTCCTGGTTGCCCTACCAACCCCACGGGTTCGTGAGGTCTCCTACGTGTTCCTACGGCGGCCAACGGGAACGGATCAAAATGCGCCAGAACGACGACGGGCGGCCCGGAGGCCGCCCGTCGCTTCAGGTCGAACGTCCCGGAGGGGGTTACGAGACGATGAACCCGGTCTTGCCGACCGCCTTGAGCACGGCGCTGGCGCCGAGCGGCGTATCGAAGGATCCGTCAGGGGCGATGCCCTTCTTGCCCTTGATGATCTGACCGACGACGCCGGCGTGGCGAGCCTCGATCGAGTGGATCGAGAGCGCGGCCTGCACGATGTCACCGTCCTTGATGTTCGTGCCCTGGCCGGCGTAGGCCGAGACGCCCGTGTTCTCGAGGACGAACGCGGTGGCGAGGAACGTGTCCTCGTCCTTGGTCGCGTCGCCGAAGTCGAACTTCGGCTCCTTGACCGCGTTCTTGCCGAGCGCCTTCTTCAGGTACTTGACGTGCGCGTTCTCGTCCTTGACCACGACGGACAGGAACTGACCCTCAGCGCCCTTGAGCTTGAGGTTCTTGTCGGCCTCGTTGTAGAACGCCGCCTCGAGGTACTCGAGTGTCAGGGCGTAGTTGAGGATCCCGATGTCGCCCTTGCCGAATGACTTCGGCGGAGCATCGAGCTTGCCGCCCTTCGCAGCGACGGCGCCTGACGGCACGAGAACACTCAGGAGAGCTCCCCCGCCCATCACGGCTCCACCGGCGAGCCCGGCCTTCTTGAAGAACTCGGCGCGGGTGTCGCCCTCGTTCGCGAGGGTGTCGGTCGCCTCGGCTGCCGTCTCGCGGATGGCGCCGTCGACGTCGATGTCAGCGAGCTTGATGTCTGAGCTCATGGGTGCTTCTACCTCCTGGTTGAGTGCGGTCGGCGTCGGAGCGAAGCTCCATCCGTCGGCCTTCTGCCAGGTGTTACTGCGCAGCCGGACAGGCGGATCAACGCATCAGCCGATACTTAGGAAGCCTTTAGGTTCGGACCTCCCTCCCTTCTTGATGACTTCGGTCGGCTTGGCCGGGCTAAGGTTTCGCGAATGGTCGGCCGGATCGATCTCGACGCTGAGCCGGGCGAGGTCTTCGCCTCCATCAAGCGCCTCGACGACGACGAGTTCGCGGAGCTGATGGCCGTGACCGCAAGCCGCGAGCGGGTCATCGACGCGCTCGTCCAGCACCTTGCCTCCCGGCTGCGGCCGGAGCGTGCCGAGGGGGTCGAAGCGGTCATCCACGTCAAGCTCTGGGACCGGCCCGGCGGCGGCTACGACCACCGCGAGCTCGTGATCCGCGATGGCACCTGCACCGCGTCGGACGAACCGGTCGAGGAGGCCGATCTGACCCTGAAGGTCCGGCCCGAGGACCTGCGGAAGATCGTCACCGGGCGAGCCGGCCCGAAGCGCCTCGCGTTCTCGGGTCGCCTGCGCGCGATCGGCGACATCCGGCTCGGGATGCGACTGACCGATCTCTTCGACCTGAGCTGACCCGGTCGGGTTGACGAGCCGTTGAGCGCCGGCTGAGACGATCGCGCGCCCATGTACTTCAACGGCGACAACACCGTGCTGCTGGTCTTCCAGGCGCTCTGCCTGGCGCTGCCCGCTGCCGGGGTGCCGCTCTGGCTGCATCGCTTCCGCGGAAGCTGGTGGGCGCTGGTCCTGCCGCTGTCGATCATCGTCGTGGTCGTCGGCATCGCCGAGATCCCCGAGACCGCCGACGCGCTCACGTGGATCGCGTTGATCGGCGTCCCCATCGGAGCGGCCCTGGCGTTCGGCTGGGCGGCTCACGGCGCGCGGGTCTGGCTCGCCCCGTTGGCGGCGCCGCTCCTCGCGCTCGCATGGGTCGTCCCCGACGACCCGGTCGGCCAGCTCGCCACCACGACGCTCGTCGCCGCCTCGGCGGTGGCGCTCGGGCGGCTCCTCGCCGGAGCCGCTCCGCTTCCGCTGCTGAAGGCGGGGATCTACGCGCTGGCGGCGGTCGATGCCTACCTCGTCTTCTCGGGGAGCCTCCAGCCCTCGAACGCGGTGCTGGTGGCGGCGGCTCCGGGGCCCGACCTGCCCCAGCTCCAATCGGCGGGCTACGGCACGTTCTCGATCGGCTACGGCGACTTCTTCGCCGCCGCTGTGGTCGGCGCGATCATCGCCACCCAGCGCGGCCCGCAGCTCTGGGCGGCGCTCGCGCTCATCCCGGTCTCGCTCGCCTGGGACCAGCTGTTCCTGGTCTACGACACCCTGCCCGCGACGATCCCCCCGGCGCTGGTCCTGCTGGGAGTCGAGTTGTGGACCTTGGCGAGTGCGAGAGGCGTCAGGCCAAGGAAGAGGGCCGCGTAGTGGCCGCAGGCCATGAGCGGGCCGATGACGCAGGCATGGCGTCTCTCGCGCCGGCATCCCCTACGCCGAAGAGCGAATAGCGTCCCGCTGCCGCAACCACGAGCAGATGAAGCCGGAGACGGCAGATCTGGTCAATCGGGCTCGCGAGCATCCGGCGGGCACTACGCGATGCGGATGCTCGAGGGGCGGCCGGACCCCCGACGCCTGACGGCGGGGGTCCGGGGGTGAGGGATGGAGGCGGCCGGTACTGCCCCGGCGTCCGCGAAGGACGACCCGATGCGTCTACGAGCGTTCCCTTCGAGTTTGTCTCGGCCTCCGGCTAAGTCAATCCAAGGGGCACGTTGCCGGTGCCATCTCCTCCTGTTGATGTTCCCTTCCGACCAAGGAGCCTGCCGGCGGGTGATCCCACTGATGATGCCGCTGACCCGGAACGTGGGCTATCCGGAGCGACAGCTCTCTACTGCTGTTTAGGCAGCGAGAGCGAACTCGTGAGAGTCCGCATTTATTGGTTTTCCTGGGGAAGTTTTACGAGGCCAAACCCAGGATCCTCGACTCGCAACACCGGGACGAAAACCGTTCACGTCGATTCTGTTTCGCCCCCAGTTGTTCTATTCAGTTGTTCGCCAAGTGTAGGCCGCAACCGACAGCGGGTCCAGGACGATAGGTTGCAGCCGTGGGCTGCTTCGTCTTCCTCTTCGCGCTGATCTCGCCGCGGCTGGCGCTCTTCTTCATCTTCCTGTTCTCGAACCTGCTGAGCCGCGCGTTCGACGACTGGTTCGTTCCCTTCATCGGCTTCTTCCTGCTGCCGTGGACGACGCTCGCCTACGCGGTGATGTGGAGCGCCGGGCCGAACGGAGTCACCGGGTTCGAGTGGTTCATCGTGATCCTCGCCTTCCTCGCCGACCTCGGCTCCTACGCCGCAAGCAACGACCAGCGGCGCGCTCGGTACTAGGCCCTCTTCGAACGGACCAGCTTCAAGCCCTCGGTGAGCTTCATCGAGGCGCCCGAGTGGAGGATCGCGCGCTCGTACACACGGCCGGCCAGCCAGATCAGCGCAGCGATCGCGACCAGCATCAGCGCGATCGAGGCGATCAACTCGCCGAGTGGGAGCTCGCCCACGGCTGCGCGCGCTGGCACAACGAGCGGAGCCACCGGCGGTAGGTAGGTGCAGACGACGGCAAGCGTGCCCCCGGGGTCGTCGGAAACCGAGAACGATGCGAGGTAGCCCGCGACGAGGACGATCGTGAGCGGGGCGGTGACGCTTCCGACGTCCTCCTGCCGGGAGACGATCGCTCCGGCTGCCGCGAAGGCGCACGCGTACAGCGCATAGCCGAGGACGAAGTAGATGACCACAAGCGCCAGGGTCTGGCCGGTCGTGGATGGCAGGTCGATCTGCCCGGACGCAAGCGCGCCTCCGATCCCGACCACGGCGGTCGCGATGAGCTGCCCGATCCCGAGCAGGCCGATGCCGATCACCTTCCCCGCGAGGAGCTGCGTTGCGCGAATCGTCGAGAGCACGAGCTCCACCACGCGAGTCGTCTTCTCCTCCACGACGGCGGAGGTGACGAGGTAGCCGAACCCGAGGATCCCGAGGTACAGCAGGAGGCTGCCGACGAACGCGATTCCCTCGCCGCCGGAATCCGAACCGACCTCGTCGGTCTCGAGGGGCGGCGGATTCAGGGCCTCCTGAACGTCCTTGGCTCCGAGACCCTGTCGCTCAAGCGCTGCCGCTGCCTTCGCCCGTGAGGACGCCTCCTGGATCAAGGCCTCGAGCTCGGCGTCCGTGCTCGAGCTCGTGACGAGGACCCCGTCCACCAACGCAGCGTCGAGGTCGCCGTCGGCCACCTGCGATCGGGCATCTCCGGCGCTTGCGGGATCCTCCGCGTTCACCGTCACCCCGTCAACGCTGCGGTCGGAGATCTCGTCGACGAGCCGCTCGGAGTCCGCGCCGACCGCGCCGACGTCGTAGGTCTCGCCATCGTCGCCGCCCGAGATCGCCGAGACGACGACGACCGCGATCACGACGAGGAGCTGGATCGCAACCGACGCCTTGAACGCGCGGGAGCGCCAGCGCTCGGAGATCTCCCGGCGAGCAGTCAGGGAGATGGCTCGCCGGTTGGTCACGACCCTTCGTCCTCGCCTTGCTCGATCGCCTCGCGGAAGAGCGATTCCAGGGTCGGCCGGCGGTGACCGAAGCGGACCACCGACCCCGCGGCTCGAGCTCGGTCGAGCAAGGCCTGCGGATCCACGCCCTCGTCGAGCTCGACGACGTCGTCGTCGATTCGTCGGCTACCGACCATCCCTGCGAGCCAATCTCCCTGAGCGCCCTCCACCTCGATCTCCCACTGCCCGCGGGAGCGCCCGTCGCGGAGCGCGTCGACCTCGCCCGAGGCGACGAGCTTGCCGCCGCTGATGATCGCCACGGAGTCGCAGAGCCGCTCCACGAGCTGGAGCTGATGGGAGGAGAAGATGACGGGAAGTTCTCGCTCTCGCGCCTCGGTCAGGAGCACGTCGGCAAGCACCTCGACGCCGACTGGATCGAGACCGCTGAACGGCTCGTCGAGGACGAGTAGGTCCGGTCCGTGGACCAACGCCGCGGCCAGCTGCACACGCTGCTGGTTGCCGAGCGAGAGCTCCTCGACTGCGTCGGCGGCGCGCTCCGCGATTCCGAGCCGCTCCATCCACTGGCCGGCGCTCCTCTCCGCGGCGGCGGCCTCGAGCCCGTGAAGCTTCGCGAAGTACGTGAGCTGCTCCCCGACCCGCATCTTGGGGTAGAGCCCCCGCTCCTCCGGCATGTAGCCGATGCGCCTGCGGTTGTCCTCATCGATCTCCGCCCCGCGCCAGCGAACCGTCCCTGTGTCGGGCGTGAGCACGCCGAGGACGATCCGCATCGTCGTGGTCTTGCCGGCGCCGTTGGGTCCGACGAATCCTGAGATGCAACCGGGCTCGACGCCGAAGGAGACACCGTCGAGGGCGATCACATCGCCGTAGCGCTTGCTCAGATCGCGCAGCTCCAGCATCAACTCGGCCATACCCGGCCGAGGCGGAGAGATTCCCAGACCCAGGGAGCGGGTGTTGCCGCGGGCATCCGAGCCGGCTCCTCGATACCCTGCGCCGCTGCGGCGGCCGCCGCGATGTGCCCCTCGACCAACGGGATCAGATCGCCGAGGTACGGCAGGTGCTCGTCCCGGTCGAGCTCGGACAGGTAGCGATCGAGGGGCCTCATCTCAGCTCAGCTCGGGGATGAACTCGGCGAGGTGACGGGCGATCGTCTCCCGGACCCAACGACGCTCATCGGCAGATGCCATGCGATAGCGGCCGAGCAGCATCGCCTGATCGTCGATCGGCATCCCGGCGATCTCCCAGCTGACCACGAGCCGTTCGAAGAGCGCCTCCTCTCGCCGCTGCCAGGCGTCGTCGATCGACGCGGCCGCGCTGGCCGGCCCCTCGCCGAGCTTTCGCACCGTCCCTCGGCTCAGCTCCTGGCGCAGCGTCAGGACGTTCCCCTCCGCATCGGTGTACTCGGACGTCGGGGACTTGGGTCGCTTCCGCTTGCGCTTCGCCACGGCGGCAGTCTTCCATCCGCAGCCGGGGCTGAACCGAATGGCGAATGGGCGGGGTCGATAGGTTCACACCATGGCCCCGACGGAGTTCGACGTGATCGTGATGGGAGCCGGCCCCGCCGGCGAGGTCGCCGCTGGGCGGCTCGCGGAAGCGGGCGAGAGCGTCGCGGTCGTCGAGCCCCACCTCGTCGGCGGCGAGTGCTCGTTCTACGCCTGCATGCCTTCGAAGGCGCTGCTGCGCCCCGCCGCGCTGCGCGCCGAGGTCGATCGGGTGCCCGGGCGTCGCCGCCCCCGGCGAGCTCGACGTCCAGGCGATCCTCGACCGCCGCGACGAGGTGATCCACGACCTCGACGACTCCGAGCAGATCCCCTGGCTCGAGGAACGCGGCGTCACGCTCTTCCGCGCCTCCGCGGAGATCACCGGGGAACGGACCGTGCAGGCCGGAGGCGACGAGATCACCGCCCGCAAGGCCGTGATCGTCGCCACCGGCAGCACCGGCATGGTGCCGCCGATCGAGGGGCTCGTCGAAGCGCACGCCTGGTCCAACCGCGAGGTGACGACCGCGAAGGAGGTTCCCGCCAGCCTGATCGTCCTCGGCGGCGGCGTCATCGGCGTCGAGATGGCGCAGGCCTGGAGCTCGCTCGGGACCGAGGTGACGATCGTCGAGGGACTGGACCGCCTGATCGGTCGCGAGGAGGAGTTCGCCTCCGAGCAGGTGGCGGAGGCGCTCGCGGCGCAAGGGGTCGACATCCGCACCGGCGTCAAGGCCGAGCGCGTGAGCCGCGAAGGAGACGACGGACCCTTCAGGCTCGACCTCGCCGATGGCAGCTCGGTCGAGGCGGAGCGCCTGCTCGTCGGCGTCGGCCGCAGGCCGAACGTCGAGGGCATCGGCCTCGAGTCGGTCGGCATCGAGGTCGACGGCAAGCCGATCGAGGTCGATCCCCACCTCCGCGCCGGCGGCCACGACTGGCTCTACGCGATCGGCGACGTCAACGGCCGCGCGATGCTGACCCACATGGGCAAGTACCAGGCCCGGGTCGCCGCCGACAACATCCTCGGCAAGGACGTCACCGCGACGCGCGACACCCCGCAGTCACCGCGGGTGATCTTCACCGACCCCGAGGTCGCAGCGGTCGGCTACACGCTCGCCGACGCGAAGGAGGCCGGAATCGACGCGGTCGCGGTCGACGTCTCGACGGCGGGAACCGCCGGTGCCTCCTTCCACGGCCGCGATGCCGCGGGGACGAGCCGCCTGGTGATCGACGAGGGCAAGGGCGTCGTCGTCGGCGCAACGTTCGTCGGCCCCGATGCGAACGAGCTCCTGCATGCGGCGACGATCGCCGTGATCGGCGAGGTCCCCCTCAACCTGCTCTTCGATGCCGTTCCGGCGTTCCCGACGCGGAACGAGATCTGGTTGAACCTGCTTCAGAAGTACGGGCTCTAGCTCGTCATGACACTGGCGGCCGGGACGGGGCGTCCCCGCCGGCACCCGCCTTCGGCGGGTTCGGGTGGAGGTGCCGTCGGCGACGCCCCGCCCCGTCCGCCTCGAACGCCGAATGAGTCGCGCGTGCTGTGAGCGCGGCGGATTGGGGGGATGGGCCGTCAGTCGGCGGAATTGCGCCCGTATTCGGCCGCGATCACGCCGACTGGCTCGCCCAGAACGGCTGCTCGCAATAAAGGGGTCTATAGACCTGCAGATGCGATCGATGAAGCGGTCCGGCGCAATCACGCAGGCTGGCTGGGGATCCCGCTCCCACTCCCCCCTCATCAGCCCCAAACGCCCGCACCCTCGGCCTTCGCCCGGCGTCAGCCACGGAACCTTCAGCCCCCTCATCAGCCTCAATCGCCCGCACCCTCAGCGCTCGCCGGGCGTCAGCCCAGCGACCGCCAGCCCCTAGCCCCCGACCGCTAAGCAGTCAGCTTCGGCTTCACGACATCGAGGAAGTCCCGCGGGAAACCGGGGATGTCGTCGAGCTCGTCCACCGAGGTGAACCCGCCTCCGCGCTCGCGGTGCGCGAGCACCCGGCCGGTCTGGGTGACCGATAGGCCTGCCTCGCGAAGCTCCTCGAACGTGGCCGTGTTCAGGTTGATCGGACCCCCGCCGGAGGAGATCTCCTCGAAGGAGGACGGCGCCTCGACCTCGACGACGGGATCGGTCCTCGGCGCCGGCATGGCGCTTGGGCCGCCGACCTGCTCGGAAGCTCCCTCGCCCTCGAAGTCCGGCGTCACGTGGTCGTCCTCGTCATGGTCGGCGGGAGAGCCGGTCAGGACGCCGGGCATCGGCAGATCGGAGGTGCGGATCGTGACCTCCTGCGGCTCGTCCTCAGGCTCATCGGGGGCTTCGGCGGCGGGTGACTCCTCAGCCTCCGCGGCCGGGGCATCCGTCACGAAGGCGGATTCCGGCGACTCCGATGCCCCCACTGCCTCCGGCGACTCCGACGAGAACGGGGCGGGCGGGTTCTCGGCCAACCGGTCGAGCGGCTCGGGATCGGGCTCGGGCGGCAGCGGCTGCGGCGGAGCGCTGCCCGGATCGAAAGGCTTGGTGACACCGGCGACGGCCTGCCGGGCGCGGGCCTCGGCCTCGCGGGCGCGGCGCTCGGCCTCGTTGATCCGCTCGAGCATCTCGTGGAGCTTGCGCTCGCGCTCGGCCTCCTCGCGGCGGAGGTCCGCCAGACGCTCGGCGCGCTCCGCGCGCTGCTCGGCCTCGCTCGCCTGCGACTCGATCTGATCGAGCCGGCGCTGAGCCTCCTCGAGTGCCTGCTCGGTCGCGCCCTTGTGGCTCTCGATGGTGACCTCCGTCTTCTCGAGCTCGGCTTGGAGCTCCTCGTCCCGGCGCCGACGGCGCTCGATCTGCTGGTCGGTCAGCTCGAGCTCCCCGGAGATCGGGGCCGGCGGGGGCGGGGGCATCGCGGCACGACGGGCCTCGTCCTGGGCTTCGAACGCCGCGCTTGCGGCGTTGCTCTCGGCGGCCACCTGGATCTGCTCGACCTCGCGGATCCTGCGCTCGGCGTCAGCTTCGACCTGCTCGGTGCGGGCGGCAACCAGAGCGTCGTCCTCGCGGCGCTCGGCCTCTGCGAGCCGCTGGACGGGATCGGCCGGAGGGCTCCCGAAGGCGGGCTCCCCATCGGGGGCGCCCGAGGTGACACCACCGACGAGAGCGGCCTCGGGGGGCGTGTAGGGCTCCTGCCCAGCAGGCGGTGCATCGACCACAGGCATCTCGGTCGAGATCGGCTCCCCCGCGGGAGGCGAAGCAGCAACGGGCTCTCCGGCGGGCGGGGCGGCCGAGGCCGGCTCGGTCCGGTCGTCGTCGCCGGAGCGACCGGCCGCGAACCCAGCGGCCCCACCGGCAGCGAGGCCGGCGGTGGCAGCGGCAACTGCAGGCGCCAGCGAGGAGGGGCCCCCTCCTGGCGAGGGCATGATCGAAGGCTGGACCTGGGTCACCGGATCGCGACCCGGCTGCGCGGACTGCGCAGCAGGCTGGGCGGTGAGGTGGGCGGGCGGGGTCGGGGCGGGCGTGCCCTTCTTCGCCGCCTTGGCGGCCGCACGCTCGTAGCGGCGCTGCTCGATCGCGCGGCGGCGCTCCTCGCGGACCCGATCGCGCTCGGCCTGGACCTGCGCCTTCTTGGCCGCCTTCTCCTTCTTCTTGATGTCGCGCTGAGCCTGACGGTCACTCGCGTCGATCGACTGGGGCGGAACGGACTGGAAGGGCGTGGTGACCCCGTCCGGATCGACGCCCTGGGGCGAGCCCCCGGGGATCGGCGCTCCCTGCGGCGGCCGCCGGCGCCCTGCAGGACGGGACTGGCGATGCCGGCGGCCTCCGCGGCCGGCGAGACGGATCCGGAAGTCGCGGGTGAGCCCAGCGGGGGCGAGGCCAGCGGCACCGGAGCACCGCTCTTGGCCGCCTTCTTCGCGGCCTTCTCCTGCGCCCGCCGCAGCTTCAGCTCCTCACGCTGACGCTGCCGCTCGGCCTTCTGCGCCTCACGCTCGCGCTTCTTGCGCTCACGCGGGGACTCGGAGGCGATCGCTGGGAACCTGGTCGCCGCTCCACCTGGGGGAGCACCGCCGACCGGAGCTGAGGTCGGAGGGGCGCCGCCGACCGGAGCCGAGCTCGGAGGAGCTCCACCGATCGGGGCGGAGCTGGGAGGCGCGCCGCCAACGGGAGCGGAGCTCGGAGGGGCGCCGCCGACGGGAGCCGAAGTTGGCGGAGCACCGCCCGCGGGAGCGGAGCCGGGGGGCGGCGTGCTGCCGGGTGCCGGATCTGATCCCGGCGCGATTCCCTGCTGTGGATCCTGGTCGCTCAAACCTTCTCCTGGTCGGCTTCGACGGGTGTTCGACATTCAACCAATCGAGGGGGATGTAGGGGAGCAGCGTAACCCGCTTGAACGGCTGTTTTCAGCGATGTCGCTGCTTCAGCTCGCGCTGGACGTCCCGCGCGGTGTCGCGGTCGCGAATCGTCGCGCGCTTGTCGGCGTGGTCCTTGCCGCGCGCGAGGGCCAGCTCGACCTTCGCGTTCTTGCCCTTGAAGTAGATCCTGGTGGGGATCAGCGTCAGTCCCTTGCGTTGCATCCGGCCGACGAGCCGTTCGATCTCGCCGCGATGCAGGAGCAGCTTGCGGGGCCGCTCGGGCTCGTGGTTGTCCAGCGCCGGCGGGTACGGCGGGATGTAGGAGCCGCGGAGGAAGACCTCGTGACCCTCGATCGCCGCGTAGGCGTCCTGCAGCCGCGCCTTGCCGTCGCGGAGCGACTTCACCTCGGTCCCCTGCAGGACCACCCCGGCCTCGAATCTCTCGACGATCTCGTAGTGGAACCTCGCGGCGCGGTTGGTCGCGACGTCGGGCCCGCGGCCGTCGGAGGGATCCTTCGCCTTCGGGCTCATCGCCGACCGCCGCGCTGCTTCGAGCCGCCCTGCCGGCCGCTGGGACTCCGCTTGGCGCCGCTCGGCCTCGGCCCGCTCGTGCGGCCACCCTGACGGGCCCCGCTCGGTCGCTGCGGTTCCTCCGGCTCGCCCCCGAGCAGGTCGACGCGCCCGCGGGGCGCCTCGATCGAGTCGACCTTGACCTCGATCTTGTCCCCGTAGCCGACGCGGCGGTTCGTCCGCACGCCGATCAGCGCCGACTCGACGTCGTTGATCTCGTAGCGGTCACCGCGCATCCGTCGCGCCGGGAAGAACCCCTCGTAGAGGTCAGAGCGCTCGCCACCGAAGGTGATGAAGGCGCCGGCCCTGATGACGCCGGAGACCTCACCCTCGAACACGGTGTCGCTCCCCTGCTCGAAGAGCTCGCGCTCGAGCAGGAAAGCCGCGCAGACGTCATCGGCGGAGCGCTCGACCTTCATCGAATCGCGCTCCTTGTCGGAGCAGTGAAGCGCCGCACCGGCGACCTCGCCCTCGGTCGGGCGCGCCTCGCTGCCGTCCACGGCTGAGAGCAGCGCGCGATGCGCGATCAGGTCCGGGTAGCGGCGGATCGGGGAGGTGAAGTGGGCGTAGGCGAGGCTCGCGAGCCCGGCGTGACCGAGGTTGCTCTCGCTGTAGCGCGCCGGGCGCATCGCTCGCAGGACCAGGGAGGAGAGGGGCGCGGCGCCGTGGCCACGGCGCTTGGCCTCGGCGGCGACGAGGTGGCTCGCCTCGACCGCGACCTTCCCGGCTTCGGTCGGCCCGGCGAGCTCCCCGATCGAAGGCGTCGGGACGTCGAGCGACGCGAGCTGCTCGATCATGAAGCGGATCCGCTGCGGGTCGGGCTGCTCGTGGACGCGGTAGAGCGTCGGCACCTTCTTCCGCTCCAGCAGCGTCGCGACCTGCTCGTTGGTGAGGATCATCAGCCGCTCGATCAGCCGGTGGGCCTCGGTCTGCTCGACCCGCCGGGAGCCCTCGAGCGTGCCATCGGCGGCCCAGACGAACTCGGGCTCCGAGCTGGTGACGGAGAGGCCGGAGCTCTCGGCTCCCGCCGCGATCGAGGAGGCGGCGGCGCGGGCCGCCTCGATGGCGGCGGCGACGTGCTCGGGCGCGCGTTCCTTCCCCGCGAAGATCTGATCGAGCCGGTCGTAGTCGAGCCGCTCATCGGAGCGGATGAGCGAGCGGTAGAAGCTGGCCGACGTCGCCTTCCCGGCCGGCCCGAGGACGATCTCGGCGGTCACGGCAAGGCGCTCGACTCCGGGCCGGAGGCTGCAGGCGTCGCCGCTCAGCGACTGCGGGAGCATCGGGCTGACGATCCCGGGCGCGTAGGTGGAGTTGGCGCGGGCGAGCGCTTCGCGGTCGAGCCCGCTCTCCGGCTTGACGTGCGCGGAGACGTCGGCGATGTGGATCCAGAGGCGAAAGCCGTCGCCCTCGCGCCTGGCGGAGACCGCATCGTCGAAGTCGCGGGCGCTCGCGGGGTCGACCGTGAACGTCGGCTCCCCGGTCAGGTCGCGCCGGTCGCCGGGGTCCCGCTGGAGCCGCTCGATCTCGCGGGCGGCCTCCTGCTCGTGGCGGTCGCGGAACGTGGGGCGCAACCCGCGATCGGCGAGGAGCGCCGCGACGACGTCGCGTGGCTGATCGGCACGGCCGAGGTCGACGATCGGCTGCGCGCTCCGCGCTCCCATCTTGCAGAGCGCGATGCCGCCCTCGCCGACTCGGGCGCTTCCCCGGGTCAGCGGGATCTGGGGAGCGCGATCGAACAGCGGCTCGCCGACGAAGAACTTCCCGCGGCGGGAGACGACCAGCGCGCGCGGCCTCGATGCATCGAAGGGCTGGGGCATCAGCCCATCATCCGCCGTCGAGCTCGGATTGGATCTGCGCGAGGCCCGCGTCGAGCACGACGTCGTTGCGATCCTCGAGGTCCTTGTCGACGACCTTCTCGTCGGGGATGACCCCCTTGCCGAGGATCGAGCTCCCGTCGGCGGTCAGGTACTCGCCGACCGTGATGTCGAGCGCGCCCCCGCCATCGAGCTCGATGACCTCCTGGAAGACGCCCTTGCCGTAGGTGGTCGTGCCGATGATCGTGGCGAGGTCGTTCTCCTTGAGCGCCGCCGAGGTGATCTCGGAGGCCGAGGCGGTGCCGCCGTTGACGAGGACGACGAGCGGACCGGGGTCGAGCGCGTCTCCCTTCGCGTTGAAGGTCTGCTCGTCGCGGGAGCGGCCCTCGATCGTCACGACCGGACCGTCCTCCTGGAAGATCGAGGTGACGAGCACGGCCTCGTCGAGCAGGCCTCCGCCGTTGTTCTGGAGGTCGAAGACGATGCCCTCGGCGCCGTCGTCGAGCAGCTCCTCGACGGCCTCGCGAACCTCGGTGTGGGCGCCGTTGCTGAACCCGTCCAGAGACACGTAGCCGACCTTCGAGCCGTCGTCGGTGCGCTCCATCCGCGACTCCACGGGTGAGATCCGGACCTGCGCACGCTCCACGTCGATCGTCCGCTTCTTGCCGGTCTTCCCGTCCTCCACGGTGATCTCGACCGTGGTCCCGGACGGTCCCTTGATCCGGTTGGCGGCCTGCTCGGAGGAGACGCCGCGGAGCGAGTCGCCCTCGACCCCGATGATCAGGTCGCCCGGGCCGATGTCAGCCGCCTCGGCGGGGCTTCCCTCGTAGGCCTCGACGACCTCCAGGCCGCGCTTGTTCTCCACGACCGTCGTGCCGATTCCCGAGAACTCGCCCGAGTTGATGACCTGGAACGCCTCGTAGGCCTTCTTGTCGAAGTACTGGGAGAACTTGTCGTCGTTCTCCTTCGAGATCCTCCGGACCATGCCGTCGATCGACGCGTCCTCGAGGTTCGTCCCGTCGGTCTCGCGGAAGTAGGAGTCCTGGATGATCTGCCGCGCCTGATCGGTGCGGCTCTCGTCGTCGTGGCCGGGCAGCAGCTCGTTCAGCGGCTCGATGAACGCGAGCGCCGCCGTCGCAGCCAGGATCCCGACCAGGAGGCCGAGCAGGCACGCGCTTGTTCGCTGGCTCAAATGCGCAGGAACCGGCGCAGCGTGACTCCGCTGCCAAGCGCCGAGAGCGCCATCGCGCCGATCACCAATGAGGCGAGCAGCGGTCCGAATGCGATCGTGTCGAAGTTGTCAATCAAGGTGAGGTCATCTGACAGCGGGTCAACGATGATTGCCTTAGCGACAATCATTATGCCCACGGCGATGCCCGAGCCGACCATGCCGACCACGATGCCCTCGATCACGAAGGGCCAGCGGATGAACCAGTTGGTCGCTCCGACGAGCTGCATGACCTCGACCTCGCGACGACGCGCGTAGATCGAGAGCCTGATCGTGTTGCCGATCAGGAAGAGCGATGCGATGCCGAGCAGGATGGCGATGGCGATCAGCATGATCTTCACCGCGCCGGTGACCGAGCGGATGGCCTGGGTCTGCTCCCCGGTGACGATGTCGTCGATCGCACCGCTGATCGGCTGCGGCTTGCCCGAGGAATCGGGCGGCGAAAGGGCTCCCTGAACCGACTCGAGGTTGTCCGGGTCGTCGAGCTTGACGTTGAAGGCCGGCGGCAGCGGGTTCGAGTTGAGCTCGTCGAGCAGGCTCTTGTCCTCGAGGCGCTCCTCGAGGATCTTCAGCGCCTGCGCCGGGGAGACGTACTCCACGCCCTCGACGTGCGGGATGTCGCCGATCGTCGTCTGCAGGGAGTCGATCTCGCTCTGGGTGGCGTCGTTGAAGAGGAAGACCTTGAGCTCGAGCTGGTCGCGGACGTCGTTCGTCTTCGAGCCGGAGGCTTCGAGGACGGGAACGAGCACGCCGACGAGCAGCACAGTGACGGCGATCGTCACCACGGCGGCGATCGAGGGCGCGGCGTTGCGGCGCAGCGCCCGGTAGGCCTCGCCGAGGAAGAAGGGGAGCTTGCTCACAGGACGGTCCTGACGTCGTCGTCGGCGTCGCGCTCATCGAAGTCGAGGTCGACGCCGAGCTCGCTGCGGACGCGAACGCCGAACTCCTCGGTCGACTCGTCCGTGGCGTACATGCCGGCGGACTGATCGCGGATGACGCGCCCGTCGTAGAGCTGCACGACGCGGCGGCGCATCTTGTCCACCATCTCGCGGTCGTGGGTCACGACGACCACCGTCGTACCGGTTCGGTTGATCCGGTAGAGCAGCTGCATGATCCCGATGGAGGTCTCGGGATCGAGGTTGCCGGTCGGCTCGTCGGCGAGCAGGAGCGGCGGGTGGCTGACGAAGGCGCGCGCCACGGAGACGCGCTGCTGCTCGCCGCCGGAGAGCTCATCGGGGTAGTTGTGGATCTTCGCCCCGAGGCCGACCATCCGCAGGATCTCCGGAACCTGGCGCTTGATCTCAGACCTCGGCGCTCCGGTCACCTGGAGCGCGTAGGCGACGTTGTCGAAGACGGTCCGGTCCGGGAGCAGCTTGAAGTCCTGGAAGACGGTGCCGATCCGGCGCCGGAGCATCGGCACCTTGGCGCGGTCCATCTCGTTGATGTCCTTGCCGGCGACCATGACCGAGCCGCTGGCGGGCTCGATGTCACGGAGCAGGAGCTTGATGAAGGTCGACTTGCCGCAGCCGGTCGGGCCCACGAGGAAGAGGAACTCGCCGCGATCGATCTTCATCGAGACGCGCTCGATGCCGACGTGACCGCCGGGGTAGACGACCGTTGCGTCGTTCAACTCGACGATCGGGGGACGCGAAGGACGGGGATGCGACTCGGGCATCCGCGAACGGCGGGTGCGCAGTCGGCTGGCGGTGCGTGCTCTGGCCATGGCCGGAAGTGTGCTTCCTCTCTCTCCGTGAGCGCCGGGGTCTCAGACCACCTGGGAGCGGCCCTGCATCCTGGGCGATCGGTTGCAGTTCGACGTGAGGTCTTGACGACCTGCCTGTTAAGGAACACTAACGCTTCGCACATGTTTCGCTAGTCGGTCCTCGCGATCCGCCATCCCGCTTAGGATCGGCGGCGTGATCCACCTCCGGATCATCGCGCCGGCGGGCAACTGCCACCACGTCCTCGAGCTGCTCGACGACACCGACAGCGTCTACAACGTCGTCTACTTCAAGGACGCCGCGAGGAAGCCGAAGGGAGATCTGATCCTCTGCGACGTCGCCTCGCGGGACGCTTCCCTGCTCATCGCCGACCTGCGCGAGCTCGACGTCGACCGCGACGGGTCGATCGCGATCGCGGAGATCGACGCCGAGATCTCAGCCGGCCTCGAGGACGCGAACCGCCGGCGCCGTGACGACATCGGCTCGGACCCCGTCATCTGGGAGAACGTCTCCCGGCGCACCTCCGAGAACGTGGAGCTCTCGCACAGCTTCCTCATCTTCATGGCCCTGGCGATGCAGATCGCGGCGGTCGGGATCTACTTCAACCAGCCGATCCTGATCGTCGGCGCGATGGTCGTCGGACCCGATTTCGGTCCGATCGCCGGGATCTGCGTCGCGCTCGTCCAGCGCAACCGCGAGCTCGCGAAGCGCTCCGCCGCGGCGCTGGCCGTGAGCATCCCGCTCGGCGTGGGGCTCTGCTTCGTGACGACGCTGCTCCTGATGTGGGCGGGGCAGCTCCCCGAGTCGATCGACTTCGACCAGCACTCGCTGACGCGCTTCATCTCCAACCCCGACTTCTTCTCGGTGTACGTGGCCGCGGCCGCCGGAGTGATCGGCGTGCTCTCCCTCACCACGGCGAAGTCGAGCGTCCTCGTCGGCGTCCTGATCTCGGTGACGACGATCCCGGCCGCGGCGAACATCGGCGTCGCCGCCGCCTACGGCGACTGGGCGACGGCGTGGGGAGCCACCGCTCAGCTCGGCGTCAACCTCGCCACGATCTTCATCGCCGGGTTCCTCACGCTCTACGTGCAGCGGCGGATCTACGTCTCACGCCGCCACGCGCACCTGAGCGACGCGAAGGCGCGCCGGGACGCGGGTCTGCCGATCGGGACGAGCCGGCGCGCCAAGGTCCGATCCGACGAGGAGCCCAAGCCGACGGGCTAGGGCGGTGCGGTCAGCGAGGCTGCTGGCCAGCGGGGAACCTGAGGCCGAGATACCGGCCTGGAACACCCCGCTGCACGCGGAACGCGCCGGTAGCCTCGCGCGGATGCTGCTTCGCCCCGGGCTGATCGCCGCAATCCTCGCCGCCGCGCTGGTCGTGGCCGGGTGCGGGGACGGCGATTCATCTGGGACCACCGATGCGACTGCCGGAACTGCGACGAGCGCCGATGACGTGGCCGCCGGCGTCGACCGCGGCCGATGAGGGAGACGGGGACGGAGGTTCCGGCGGTGGCGGGCAGGGCGGTCCGACCGACCAGGGTGGTGGCGGCTCAGGAGACGGAGGCCGGGGCGGCGAGCCCGATGACGGCGGCGCCGACCCGAGCGACGCCGATCGCGGAGCCGCCGCCGCCGATGCCGAGGCGGCCTACCGCGCCTACGTCGATGCGATCAACGCTCGCGACGGCGCGGCGCTCTGCGACCTGCTCGCGCCCTCGGCCATCCGCGAGCTGAGGCCGCCGGTCGAGCGCGCGTCCTGCTCGGCCTCGCTCCACGACTCGATCGGCTACCGCGACCCGCGCGGCTTCCCGGTCTGGGAGCGGACGCTGCTCAGCCAGATCGAGGGGGTCCAGATCTCCGGCGACCTCGCGTCCGCGCGCATCACCGCGGCGATCAACACCGAGTTCGCCGACCGCGGCGAGCCGTCGGTCGAGAGCGACATCGCCTACCTCGAGCTGGCCGGCGGTGAGTGGCGGCTGGCGAAGCCCTCGGGCGCGCTCTACCGGGCGGTCGGCAACGCCGAGCTGCCGCCGAGCGTCATCGTCCCGCCGAAGGGCTGACTCCGTCAACCGTCTCTCACGAGCACGGGCGAGTGGAAGAGGCGGATGGCGGAGACGGGCGCAGAGGCATGGGACGCGCGTCGGCCGGGGCCTGCACTACGTCCCGTGGTCCATATGGGACCACAGCGCGTCGTTCGCGTCCGCCGCGACCGCCAGGCACGCCACCAGCCGGTCGCACGGAAGAAGCGCGTCAGCGCTTGACCGAGACGATCGAGCCGCGGCCGCCGCGCGCGACCTTCGTCACGTAGACGCGGTCGGGCGCCAGCGCGGTCGTCCACAGGGTCGGCGGCCCCTTGCGGGCGCGCATGACCGGCTTGCCGAGGCCCCTTGCCGCCGAGGCCCCGGATCCGGACGCTCTGGCCCTTCCTCGAGGAGGCGACGTAGGCGATCTTGCCGCCGGCGATCGAGGGGCCGGCGATGGCGATCGAGCGTGAGGTGATCAGCCGCCGCTTCGGCCTTGACGCCCCTCGGGGTGAGCGTCGCGCGGACGAGCGAGTTCTGCGCGCTCTTGCCGAGCGCCCAGACGACGGTGTTGCCCTCGATCGCCGGGTCGCGAGAGCTGCGCGGGCGACTTCGCGGTCGCGATGACGTACGCCTCGCCGGAGCCGTCTGACGGGTGCGCGCTGAGGACGTCGCGGTTGCCGACGTGCCGGCGGATCACGACCCAGCGCCTGCTCACCGCCAGCGCATCGACCGCGGGTGCCGAGATCGAGCCGACCTGCTCCAGGTCCTCGAGACCGAGCAGCGCGACCTGCTCCCCGCGGACGACCGCGACGAGGCGACCGCCGACGGCCGCGTCGCTGCCCTGGAGGTCGATCTCGTCGCCGCCGGTGCGCAGGAGCGCTTGACCGCTCCTTCCCTCGAAGACGAGCGCCTTCCCTGAAACCGAGGGATCCGATCCGGGCATCGACCTCCTGGCGGGCGGCGATGGCCGAGCCGACCTGCTCCAGGTCCTCGAGACCGAGCAGCGCGACCTGCTTCCCGCGGACCACGGCGACGAGGCGCCCACCGACCGCGGCCGCGCTGCCCCCGAGGTCGACGTCGTCGCCGCCCGTGCGCAGGAGCGCCTGGCCCTGCCTTCCCTCGAAGACGAGCGCCTTGCCCTGAGACGGAGGGGTCCGATCCTGGATCGGCCTCCTGGCGGGCGGCGCTGGCGGAGCCGGCTCCCCCGATGAGGAGCGCGGAGACGAGCGAGGAGCGCGGCGGCGTCCCCGGCCCGCGCGCCGCGCAGGAGACCGGGCTTCATCGCCATCGCCTCGCAGGCGCGCTCCCCCGAGCGGCGGTCCGCCAGCGGGAGCGAGGACGACGATCGGCACCGCCCGGCCGACGCCGAAGGCGATCCCGACGACCAGCCCGGCGGTCGGATCCCCGAGGGCGAGGCAGACCCCCATCAGCGCCCAGACGCCGTAGGAGAGGACGAAGGTGGTGAAGCCGAGGCCCAGCAGGACGCCGTAGCCGGCGGCCGCGAGCGGCATCGGCATCGACGAGCGCCACGAGATCGGGAGCTGCCGGCGGACCTGCGGGACGATCGGCGTGCCGCGCGCCTCGGCAACGGCCGCGGCGATCGCGACGGCCGCGGCCACGACGTACGCCACGGTCCCCCCCGCGCCGCCCACCGCCTCGCCGAGCAGCGCCAGCAGCCCGAAGGTGATCGCCCCGCCGAGGACCGCGAACGGAGCGAAGGTGAGGCAGGCGGCGAGCGTCGTCCGCATCCCGCCGGTGTGGCCGGTCGGGCCGATCGTCTCGATCATCGAGAAGCCGCACGGCGACCAGGTGCCGGTCCCGCCGACGAGCAGGCCGGCGAGGGCGAGGGCGATGAGGAGCGCCTCAGACACCGCTCTCAGACCCCTTTCAGCACGGGACGTTCGTGTCGAAGTAGAGGACGCAGAACACCTTGCGGCCGTGGTAGCAGTAGCCCTGCAGCGCCTCGTCGCCGTTGATCCGCTTGTCGTTCTGGGAGCAGCAGTCGACGAGCTTGCGCACCTGCCCGCCGCAGCAGCGGTACCAGCCGCCGTCGACGTGGGTCTTGAAGTTGAACTCGCGCGCGACGCCCTCCTGGCAGACCTTCGTCCGCGGCGCCGGCGGCAGCGGCCGGCCGTCGGGGTCGGTGAGCGCCTTGCCGCTCGAGTCGATCGGCTCGCCCTTCCCGTTGACCCGGCGGCCGAGGTTGTCGATCGGCTTGCCGTCGTGGGGGTCGAGCGGGTAGCCGGCGCGGTCGATCCGCGGCAGCGACGGTCCCATCGGGTGGGGGCAGGAGTCGGTCGTGTAGATGTGGCCGCAGAAGTGGAAGCCGTCGGCCTCGCCGGGCTGGACGAGCTTCGCCACCGCCCCGCCGGCGGTCACGGCGGCCATCCCCTTCCCGACCCGGGAGAGGAACCCGCGGCGAGAGGTGTTCGACGCGATGCCCTCGAGCGCCCGGCTGAAGCGCCCTGGCCGGGCTCCGGCCGGCGTCTCGTTCAGATCCTCAGACACCGAGTGCTTCCACCCGGCGTCGCTCTGCCCCGCGCCGCTCGGCGGTCGCGAGGATGCTCTCGAGCTGCGAGAGGTTGTTGAAGGTGCCCTTCGCGCCGACCGTGCCGTTGCGGTCGAGCGCCACGGCGTAGGGAGCGCCGGGGATGCCCAGCTCCTCCCAGAGCTCGCCCTCCTCCCCTTCGGGGAAGACCTCGACGGCGAGTGCGGGCTCGCCGCGCAGGGAGTCGACCGCCGGCTCGAGCGAGCGGCAGACGTGACAGCCCTCGGAGCTGAAGACCGCGAGCGCGAGCTCGTTGCGCGGGGCGAAGCTGAACCGCTCGATCAGGGAGCTGCGGCCGCCGACCTCGGGTCCCTCGTGGGGGATCTCGAGCGCCGCAGCGGGGCCGAGCCGCAGGCGCAGCATCCCCACCTCGCGGGCGAGTGCGAGCACCGCGATCGCAAGGCCGGCCACGGCCAGCAGCGCGACGGCGAGCCCGAGCGCGAGCCAGCCGTCGGTCGAGAGCGAATCGGGAAGCGAGGGGACGGCGGCGAAGGCGGCCGCGAGGACGACGTTGCGGGCGATCGCCGGCCAGCCGACCTTCGAGTCGCCGCCGAAGCAGCCGCAGGGCTCCCCGGCCTTGCCGCGGAGCATCTCGCCGCCGAGGGTGAGCGCGAACATCGCCATCAGCGCCGCGGCCGCGTAGGCCGCCTGGTCGCTTCCAAGCGCGACGCCGATCGCCAGCGCGGACTCCGCCAGGACCACGAACGCGAAGGCGATGCGGCGGGTGAGCGGGGTGGCGAAACCGTGGGTCGCCATCGCCGCGGTGGCCTGGCGCGGCTTCGCGAGCTTGCCGGCGACGGCGGCCGCGAGGATCAACGCCAGAAGTAGCCTGCCGACCAGTTCCACGGGCGGCAAGCTACCAAGCAGGGGGGCCGGTCAAGTCACCCGACGAGGCGCATCACGCGGCCGCTCTCGAGCATCACGACGTAGAGGCGCTTCCGCGCGTCGGTGCCGAAGCTGACGACGCCCGGGTGGGTCCCGACGCCGAGCGAACGGTCGCCACGAGCCCCGCGCTTCGCCGGCACGAAGGAGCGGATCGCACCCGAGCAGTAGTCGCCGTAGACGTAGCGGCCACGGAGCCGGCCGAGCCGGGGATCGCGGATCACGTAGCCGCCGACGATCGAGCAGGCGCCGCCCTTGTGCGGGTACTGGAAGGCGGGCCGGTCGTGGTGCTTCAGCTTGCCGCCGCGGAAGCGCTTGGTGCCCTCGTAGTTGGCCCACCCGAAGTTGGCCCCGCGCGCCTTCCGCGCCGGCAGGACGTCGACCTCCTCGCGGAGGTCCTGGCCGACGTCGCCGATCAGGATCCGGCCCCCGTCGAAGGAGAAGCGGAACGGGTTGCGCAGGCCGCGCGCGTAGATCTCGCCGCGGCCGGCCTTCCGCGCGTACGGATTGGAGGGCGGGATCCCGTAGGCCCGCGCGTGCCCTTCCCAGGGCGGGGGTCGATCCGCAGGAGCTTCCCGAGCAGCGACCCCTTCTTCTGGGAGGCGACGCTCGGCTCCTCGAAGTTGCCGCCGTCGCCGGTCGCCAGGTACAGGAGGCCGTCGGGGCCGAAGGCGACCTGCCCGCCGTTGTGGTTGACGTCGCCGCTCTGCCTGATCTCGATGATCTTCCGGCGGGAGGAGGCGAGGGCGCGCAGGCCGTTCTTGCCGGAGCGGCGGAACTCGTCCACCTCGATGTTGCGCTGCTTGTTCGTGAAGTAGACGTAGAAGCGCCCGCTCTTCGCGTAGTCGGGCGGGAAGGCGACCGAGAACAGCCCGGTCTCGACCTCGCAGCAGCCGACCCACCTGCGCATGTCGAGGAAGGTGCCGAGCTCCTTGGACCCGCGCAGCAGGCGGATCTTCCCCGCCCGCTCGGTGACGTAGGCGACGTCACCGCCGTTGCGCGGAGCGCCGACGAAGGTCGGTTGGTCGAACCTGCCGACGGTCTTCAGCTTGGGATGGACCTTCGGCTTGGCGGCCGCGGGCTCCTCAACCGTCGCCGCGTTCACCGCCCCGGCGAACCCGCCGGCGACGACCAGTGCAATCAGCCCCCACATCCGCATCCCCCCGGAAGCTACCGCGCAGGCGCTAGCCGATCGCCACCATGCGCTCGATCGGGATCCGCGCCTTCTCGGCGATCTCGGGCGGCACGCGGACCTCGCCGCTCATGTCCCGGAGGCAGTCGCGGAGCTTCGGCAGCGTGATCATCTTCATGTACTTGCAGTAGGCCATCCGGTTGGCGGCGATCAGGTCCGCCTGGGGAGCCGCCTGCTCGAGCGGGTAGAGCATCCCGGTCTCGGTCGCGACGATGAAGGATCCGTTCGGGTTCTGCTCGACGTGGCTCAGCATCCCCGAGGTCGAGAGCATGTGGACGCCCTCGCCGGAGATGTCCCCCGAGGCGACGTACTCCATGGCCTGAGTCGAGCACCCGCACTCGGGGTGGATCAGGAACTCCGCGTTGGGATGCTCGGCGCGCATGTCGGTGATGTCGCCGGGGCGGATCCCCGCGTGGACGTGACACTCGCCGTCCCAGACGTGGAAGCGGGCGCGGCGCTCGGGGTCGTCGATCAGGCCGGTCTCGCGCTCGACGAACGCGCCCAGCCACATGTCGGGGCCGAAGAGGATCTCGGTCTCGGGACCGTGCTCGGCCCAGATGTGCTCGACGACGTGGACCGCGTTGGAGGAGGTGCAGCAGTAGTCGGTGATCGCCTTCACGTCGGCGGAGGTGTTGACGTACATGACCACCAGCGCACCGGGGTGCTCGTCCTTCCACGCCTGCAGCTGCGGCGCGGTGATCGACTCCGCGAGGGAGCAGCCGGCTCCGAGGTCGGGAATCAGGACGGTCTTCTCCGGGGAGAGGACCGAGGCGGTCTCCGCCATGAAGTGCACGCCGCAGAAGGCGATGACCGAGGCGTCGGTCGCGGCCGCCTGCCTCGAGAGGCCGAGCGAGTCGCCGACGTAGTCGGCCAGGTCCTGCAGCTCGGGCAGCTCGTAGTTGTGGGCCAGGATCACCGCGTCGCGCTGCTTGGCGAGCTCGCGCACCTCCGCCGACATCTCGGCGATCTGCTCAGGCGTCAGCTCAGCTCCCTGAGCGGGTGGTGCCTGGATCGTTGGAAGCTCCTGCATGGGTACCTCCTACCCGCCCTTCCCGGGCGGTGAATCCTCTGATGTTCGCGAGCCGATCTTCGGACGGGCGAATGACGTGACAAATGCTAGCGACGGGGAGCCGCGGGCCGACTTCAGCCGGTCGCCGCCACGCGGCGGACCTTCTCGCACCCGCGCCGCTTGTCGCGACGGTCGAGGGTCGCGACGTCCCGCTTGCCCTTGCCGCAGTCGACGATGTCGCGCTCGCCGTCGTTGGCGGTGATCGTGTCGTTGCCGCCGCCGCCGATGATCTGATCGCGACCGGAGCCGCCGTCGATCACGTCCGACCCGCGCCCGCCGTCGAGCCGGTCGCGGCCGTCGCCACCGTCGATGCAATCGGTCGCGTCGAAGGCCTCGGCACGGTCGTTGCCGGCGCCGGCGAGGATCGTGTCGCCGTCGTTGCTCCCGTAGAGGAGCTCGTCGCCGGCATCGCCGATGAAGACCTTCGCGCACCGCTCGCCGGTGAGGGTCGCGCGCTCGCAGCCGACGAAGGCGTCGGTTGGGTCGGCCGAGGTGACGATGTCGTCGCCGGGGCCGCAGTCGACGGTCTCGGCGAGGCCGTCGGCGGAGTCGACCGCGTCGTCGCCCTCGCCGGCAAGGAGGGTGTCGACGCCATCGCCGCCGACCAGGGTGTCGTTCCCCGCGCCGGCGTCGAGCGAGTCGGAGCCGCTCCCGCCGTTGAGGGTGTCGTTCCCCGCGCCGGCGTCGAGGCCGTCGTCACCGCTCCCGCCGTCGAGGGAGTCGGAGCCGTCGTCTCCGTGGAGGCAGTCGGCGGCTCCGAGGCCGCTGATCCGGTCGTCGCCGGCGCGGCCGAGGAGCTCGTCGTCGTCCTCGCTCCCGCTCAGGGAGTCGGGGCCGGCGGTACCGAAGAGGAGGTTGCTGCAGAAGGCGCGGTTGAGCTTCACCCGCTCGCAGCCGGTGTAGGCGTCGGCCGGGTCGGCCTCGACGGAGTCCTGGCCCGCGCCGCAGTCGATCGTGTCGAGCTCGCCGTCGCCCGCGGTGATCGTGTCGTCGCCGTCGCCGCCGGTGACGTTGTCCCGTCCGGGGCCGCCGTCGATCGCGTCGGGACCCTCGCCGCCGCTGACGGTGTCGTCTCCTTCGCCGCCGTCGAGGCAGTCGGAGGCGCCGAGCCCGCTGATCGAGTCGGCGCCGCCGAGGCCGTCGATGTCATCGCCGCCGACCGTGCCGGTCAGCGTCTCGGGTCCCACCGTCCCGGCCCTGATGTTCGAGCAGGCAGCGAAGGTGACCTCGCAGTTGGTCAGGGAATCGGTGGCGTCGGCGTCGGTGGCGTCGGTTCCCGGCCCGCAGTCGATCGTGTCGACCTCGCCGTCGCGGGCGAGGATCACGTCGTCGGCTCCGCCGGCATCGACCGTGTCGGCACCTGCGCCCGGATCGATCGTGTCGCCCTCGCTCCCGGAGTCGATCGCGTCGGCGCCGTCGCCCCCGAAGATGACGTCGGAGCCCGCCTCGCCGTGGAGGCAGTCAGCGTCGGCTGCACCGGAGATGACGTCGTTGCCGCCGCGGCCGAATGCCTCGTCCTGGCCGGCGGTCCCGGTCAGCGTGTCGGCGGCGGCGGTCCCGAAGAGCTGGTGGGAGCAGAGGGTCCGGTTGATGTCGACGACCTCGCAGCCCGTCACGACGTCGTTCAGATCGGTGACGGCCGCATCGGCCCCCGGGCCGCAGTCGATCGTGTCGATCTCGCCGTCGCGGGCGCTGACGAAGTCGTTGTCGTTGCCACCGTCGACCACGTCGTTGCCGGCCTTGCCGTCGAGGTAGTCGGCACCGTCGCCGCCGCTCAACGTGTCGAAGAGGGGACCGCCGTCGAGGCTGTCGTTGCCCGCCTCGCCGTTGAGGATGTCGGCGCCGTCCTCGCCGAGCAGGCAGTCGGCGGCGGGGCCGGCGTTCACGGTGTCCGCTCCACCCCGCGCCTCGATCTGATCGCCGCCGGCGGTGCCGGGGATCGTCTCGCCCGCCGCCGTGCCGGTGATCGGGTTGGAGCAGGGAGCCGCGCCGAGCACGACCTCGCAGTTGGCGGAGATCGCGTCACCGGCGTCGGCGCGCACGGTGTCGGTGCCGTCGCCGCAGTCGATCGCGTCGACCTCGCCGTCGAGCGCCTCGACCATGTCGTCGCCGTCGCCGGCCAGGAAGGTGTCCGGGCCTGAGCCGCCGTCGAGCGCGTCCTCCCCGGCTTCGCCCTCGAGCGTGTCGGCCCCGGCGTCCCCGCGGAGGTCGTCGGCCTCGGTCCCGCCCCAGATGTGGTCGTTGCCCGGTCCGCCCCCGATCTCGTCGTCACCGGGATCGCCGAAGAGCGAGTCGGCATCGGCGCCGCCCAGGATCGTGTCCGGCCCGCCTTCGCCGTGGACGTCGTCGAGTCCGGGGCCCGCGTCGAGCAGGTCCGCGCCGTCGTCGCCGCCGCCGAACAGCTTGTCGTTGCCGTCGCCGCCGAGGATCTCGTCGTCGCCCTCCATGCCGTTGGCGTAGTCGGTCTCGGTCCCGGCATCGAGGAGGTCGTCGCCGGTGCCGCCGTAGAGGGAATCGACCCCGGGGCCGCCGAGCACGCGATCCTCTCCCTGGTCGCCGATCGCGAAGTCGCCGGCCGGGGCCGCCGCTCAGGTAGTCCTCGTCGAGGCCGCCCTCGAGGCTGTCGCCGCTGTCCTCGCCGTAGAGGCAGTCGAAGCCGGCCCGGCCGCGGAGGTTGTCGTCGCTGCCGCCGCCGAGGACCTTCTCGTTCAGGGGAGTCCCCTCGAAGTCGTCGTGGGCGCTGGTGAGGATGTGGGTGACGTTGCAGGCGATCGGCGGCTCGGGCGGAAGCGCCTGGGCGGGCGCCGGCGAATGCGAGTGCGCAGAGCGACAGCGCTCCGGCGAGCGGCCATCGCATTCGGTGAGCGGCGATCCGGCTCATCTACGCTCCCTGCGTGCCGGAGCTACCCGAGGTGGAGATCGCCGCGAGGCGGCTCGAGACCGCGCTCGCAGGCGCGGAGGTCGAGTCCGCGCTGGCCCCCGGGATGGTGGCGCTCAAGAGCATCAAGCCGCCGCTCGACGCATTGGTCGGCCGGGAGGTGGTCGGTGTGAAGAGGATCGGCAAGATGCCCATGGTCGAATTCGGTCCGGAGGGCGAGCAGCTCGCACTGCTCGTGCACCTGATGTCGGCGGGCCGTTTGCAGCTCTTTAAAGAGAGAGCCTCCTTGCGAGATCGGCGTTCTCGCGTCCTGGTCCGCCTCACCGACGGCCGCGAACTGCGGCTGCGCGAGTTCGGAACCAAGCAGCGAGCGTGGGCGAAGCTACTCGACGCCGATGACGTCTCCGCGGAGGAGATGGTCGCGACCCTCGGCCCCGAGGCATGGCCGCCGCCGCCACTCGACGAGTTCAAGGAGGCGATCTCCCAGACCGGACACCTCCATTCGCTGCTTCGCAACCAGCGGGTGATCGCCGGGATCGGGCGCTCGTGGGTCGACGAGATCCTCTGGGAGGCGAAGCTCTCGCCGTTCAAGAAGGCCGCTGATCTGAGCGACGAGGAGCTCGAGGCGCTCCATTCGGCGCTCGGCGTGCTCGGGCGCGCGATCGACCACTACGAGGAGGTCGTCGGCGAGACCGTCCCGGACAAGATGCCGATGCCGCTTCAGGTCCATCGGCGCGAGGGCGAGCCGTGCCCGCGCTGCGGCGACACGATCGCCGCGATCCACTACGCCGAGCGGATCACGTGCTACTGCCCGAAGGAGCAGACCGGCGGCAAGATCCTGGCGGACCGGCGGCTTTCAAGCCTGCTCAAGTAGGGGTCGGCACTCTCGCTTCTCTAAAGGGGCCTGAGCCCCGTTCAGGCCAGCGGCGAGTCGTCCAGCTGCCGGTGGAGGTCGGCCACCGACTCGTAGACGGCAACCGCCCCTGAGAGGTCGGCTTCCGGGAAGCCGCCGGTGAGGACGCCGATCGTCTCGAGGCCGGCGCGCTCGGCGGCCTTCACGTCCCACGGCGTGTCGCCGACCATCACGGCCGGGCCACCGCCCGCCTTCTCGAGCGCGACCTCGACGAGGTCCGGCTCCGGCTTGCTGGCGTCGACGTCGTCTGAGGTCGTCCAGTCGTCGAGGACGTCGCGGACCTCGAGCAGGTCGATGAACCGCTCGATGTCCTTCGCGTCGCCCGAGCTGGCGAGCACCACGGTGTGCCCGCGCTCCTTCAACGCCCGCAGGAACTCGGTGGCGCCCTCGACCGCGGCGACCTCGTCGATCATCGAGTCGAAGATCTCGCTCTCGTGATCGCGGATCTCGTCGCCGCGCTCGGCCTCGACGTCTTCGCCGGCCACCTCGGCGATCACCTTGTCGCCGCCGATCCCAACGGCGCGGTGAATCTTCCAGACCGGCACGAGCACGTCGGCCCGGCGCAGGGCCAGGTGCCAGGCGAGCGCGTGCTGGTAGTTGTTGTCGACGAGGGTGCCGTCGACGTCGAGGATCGCTGCGGGCGGCGTCATCCAGAAGCTGCTTCCCTGCGCCGGCCCGGGGCAAACCGGCTTGTCAACCGTTCGCTTGTGCCAGCCTCCAGCGTTCCTTGCGCCGCCTGCTCGTCCTCACCGCCCTCGCCCTCGCCCTTCTCGGAGCCGGAATCGCAGCCGCGAAGCCGGACGGCGGCGGCGGCGGCAACGGCGGCGACCACAAGAAGCGCGACGTCGTCCGGGTCGCCACGAGCGGCAACTTCTCGGAGCGCATCGAGAAGCTGCCGATCACGAAACGTGATGGCGACGAGAAACGCGTCGTGATGTCGCTCGGCCCGGGCAAGCTCCCCCGCCTAGCCAAGGGCGACAAGCTGAAGCTCTCCTCCGAGGTCCAGGTGACCCTGAACTGCCCGGACCGCATGGAGCGCTGCATCGGCCCTCCGTACAAGTACAGCCCTCAGGTGACGGCTCGGTTGGTGCTCGGCGAAGACCGCCGACTCCAGGAGGGGCGTCCAGATCGGCCCGACGAAGAAGGTCAAGTGCCAGCAGCACCGGCCGCGCGAGCACCACTGCGTCATCACCATCACGAACGCCGCGACGAAGATCGGGCGGGGGAAGTCGCTGCCCTGCCCCCGCCGCGCCTGCTTCGTCAACCTCGTGATGGGCGCGAGCAACTCGAACGCACGGAGGAACGACGTCCTGATCGTCGGCGGCAACAAGCCGAACGGGGCGATTCCCCAGGACCGCGGTCGCATCAACGCAGTGCTCTTCCACCCGGGGAAGGGCGACTACCCAAGGCCGCGGAAGAGCCGCCAGCGGCTCCTGCCGCAGCTGCCGCTCGACCTGAAGCGGCACGTCGTCTACTCCCAGCGGCTTCGAGGCGTGGAGGCGGGCGAGCAGATCGCGGTCTCGGCCGAGGTGGTCACCGAGCGCAAGGGGCTGCCCTACTCCGTGCGCACCTCCTCCCAGCTGATCATCGCCGGGAGCCGCGGCGAGACCGAGCCGGGGCCGTTCGCGCGCCGGCTGGGAGGCAAGGGGGAGATCGGCGAGGCCAACGGCTTCAACTGCACCCGTGACCGCGACACCTGCACGACCCGCAAGGTCGGCGTCCTCCGCTTCGCCAACGGCGCGAAGGTCAGGGGCAGGTACCGGCCGGTCTTCGTGAACCTCGTGATGATCGTCGGCGCGAAGCGCGTGGACCCGGACTCGGACGACACCTACGAGGTCCTCAAGCGCGGCGGGCTCTCGGTCGCCCGCTACCCGAAGCCCAGGCCGAGGCGCTGAGCGTCCGCCCGGGACGGCTACCCTCGCTTTCGGCATGCCGGAGCTGAATCCGACCTATCAGCAGTCCGCCTCCGAGCTGCAGCGGCAGATCGAGCTCGAGCGGCTCGGCGATCCGTTCCTCGTTCACCGCAGCGACGACGGCACCCAGCACCTCTCGACGCTCAGCGGCCGCGAGGGGCTGACGATCGGCCGCGACGAGACGGTTGACGTCTCGCTCACCGACGACGATCAGGTCAGCCGGGTCCACGCCGAGCTCGAGTTGATCGGCGGCGCCTGGGTCGTGGTCGACGACGGGCTCTCCACGAACGGCACCTTCGTCAACGACGAGCGCGTCGGCTCCCGTCGCCGACTCTCGGATCGCGACCTGATCCGCGTCGGCGACACCGGCATCCTGTTCCGGGACCCGGCCGCCGCCGAGCAGCCCGCCGGCACCGTGGCCGCAGTCGGAACGACCGCCGTCCAGAACCTCACCGACACCCAGCGCAAGGTCCTGGTCGAGCTCTGCCGCCCCTACGGCACCGGCGACGGCTTCACGACTCCCGCGACGAACAAGGAGATCGCCGAGCGCGTGTTCCTCAGCGTGGACGCCGTCAAGGGCCACCTACGGGTGCTGTTCGACCGGTTCGGGCTCGCCGACCTCCCGCAGAACGAGAAGCGGGCGCGGTTGGCGGAGCAGGCGCTGCGGTCAGGCGCCGTGCGCGCCTCAGACCTCAGCTGACCTGGCGGTCAGTTCCGCCGCGCGCAGTCGGCGGACGATCAGTCCGCCGCCTTGGACGACGTGCGCCGCCGGGTATCCGCGCGCCTGCGCGAGCTTCGGGAACGAGCGGGTGATCAGGTTCACGAAGATCGGCTTCGGCTTGCCGCCCTTGGTCTTCGGGGTGTGCTCGATGGTGGCCATGCCGGCCTTGATCGAGTGGCAGGGGCTGCGGTAGGCGCTCGGGCCGAGGGTGCAGTTGAAACCGGTGGTCTCGGAGGCGAGGCCGGCGCGCGAGACGACCCGGCGCGTCAGGGTCGACGGCTTGTAGGCGTTGCGCCTGGTCGTGACGACGATCTGGTTCGAGACGAAGTAGGGGAGCCCGGTGATCGCCGTGTACTGGTCGGCCTGCATGACGAGGACGTCGCCCTCCTTCACGTTGTCGAGCCGCTGGGAGTAGACGACCGTCTTGCCGCCCTCGAAGGAGGCGGGGATCACCGTGTTGACCTCCTCGCGGGTGCGAGCGCTTGGTGGTCTCGACCTTCCCCTTGGAGACGACGGCGCTGAGGCGGGCCTTGCCGCCCTCGGTGCTGCCGTCGGGCTGATCGGCGCCGACGACGACGAACTCGTTGCTGCGGGCGCGGTTGTCCCAGGCGTCGAAGGCCATGTTGAGCCGGCAGCTCGTCGGCTTGCAGGGCAGGTCCTTCAGATCCTTGACGGTGAACGAGCCGCCGTCGATCGTCAGCGGGCAGTGGTGGTTGCGGTTGGGGCGGGTCTGCTGGCAGGTGAGCGAGACGGCCTTGGAGACCTGCTTGGTCCCCTTCCCCGCCTGGCCGGCCTCGTCGGCGAGGACGATCCGCGCCCGCAGGTGAGGGTCGAAGCCGTAGGAGCGGCCGATGCAACGGTCGATCTGATCGACGCAGGTCAGCGTGATCGTCACCTCGCCGTTGAACCGGATCCGCTGACCCTTCTCGAGATCGGGGAGCTTCACCGAGAGGACCGACTTGGTCTTGTCGCCGGCCTTGCGCGCGATCGGCACGGTCGGCCGGAGCTCGGCGCGGCGGCCGGTGACGACGCTCTTCAGCTCGGCCTTCGAGGCACCGTCGCCCTTGCCGCCGTTGCCATCTCCCCCGCTTCCTTGGCCTCCGTTGCCGCCGGGCTTGGCCGACGCGGCGCCGGCTGCGACCAAGAGGACGAGGGCGCACGCGAAGGCGAGCGCCACGAGCGGCTTGGAACGGTGGGCGCGGGCGCTCATCGAGCCGGGAAGTATGGCCACCCCGGCAGCGGCCCGAGCCACACCCAGGTGGGGCGGTGCCTCACCTGATCAGGGAGGCAGGATTCGGCTGACGGTGCTGTTGCCCTGGTTGGCGGTGTAGACGGCCTTCTCGCCGACGGCGACGTCGGCCGGGTTGGTGCCGACCTCGATCGGGTCGCCGATCCGCTCGTGCGTCTGCGCGTCGAAGCGTTCGACCACGTTGCCGGGGCCGCTCGCGACCCAAACCGAGGCGAAGCCGACGGCGACCCCGCGCGGACCGGGCTCGAGCTCGATCGTCTCGTCCATGAGGTTGCCGGTGCGGACGTCGATCTGCCGAAGCAGGTTGTCGTCGCTGTCGGCGACCCAGACCGACGAAGGACCGGCGGCGATCGACGTCGGCTGGGAGCCGACCTCCACCGTGGCAACCACCTCGGCGCTCTTGGCGAGGATCTTGTCGACCTCACCGGGCTCGGCGGTGTTGTCATCGCCGGCGCAGGCGACCCACACCCTGCCGCCATCGGCGCTGATCGAACGCGGCGCGTCACAGACCGGGATCGTCTTCGTCTCGAAGCCGTCCTCGGAGAACGGGTCGACGCGGATCACGGCGTCACCGGCGATGTCGCTGACCCAGACGAAGTTGCCGGCGACGGAGACGTCGTCGGGCTCCTCTCCCGCCTTGATCGGTTCGGCCACCCGGTCGCCTCCCAGGCGGAAGAGGGACTCGCCGTTGACGACCCACGCGGAGCTGAGGCCGGTGGCCACGGCCTTCGGCGAAGGCACCGGGATCGGTGTCTTGCTCGGCGGCGCCACCGGCTTCGAGAGCCTCAGCCGGTCCACTTCCCCGTCCGGCACGCCGGGCGCCTGCTCGGCGTCGCGAGCCGTCACCCAGACGCGTCTGCTCACCGACGGAGACGCCCACCGGCCCGGCTCCAACGGGCTCGGTGACGACAGTCGGCGCGGATGCGTCGTCGCGGTCTTCATCGCCGAGCAGCAGCACCGCGGCGACGGCCGCGGCGGCGATCACGACGAAGGCGCCGGCGATCAGCAGCAGCCGGCTGCGGCGGCCGGACGCCGCGGGCGGCGGCGGCAGCCGTGTGGTCCTCGCCTCATGCAGGTCGGTGACCGGACGGCGTTGGGAAACGGGTGTGACCTCGCCGGCCATCCCGGCCTCCAGCGCGTCGGCGAAGGCTCCTGCCGACTGCGGTCGTTCGTCGGGGTCGATCGCCATCCCGCGGCGCAGAATCTCGTTGACCGAGCCGGGCAGCTCCGGTGCCAGGTCGGTCGCATCAGGACGCTCGGCCTTCGTCTGCGCGATCAACGTCGCCAGGTCGGAATCACGGCGGAAGGGCGGCGCACCGGTCAGCGTGTGGAAGGCGACGCAGGCGAGTGAGTAGACGTCCGAGCGCGCATCGGCGATCCCGTGCTCGACCTGCTCCGGCGCCACGTAGTCGGAGGTGCCGAGGACCTCGCCCTCGATGGTGATCGCGGTCATCGGCTCGCCGATCTGACCCGCCGGCGGTCTTCGTCGAGGTCGGCTTCGCGATTCCGAAATCGGTGAGGAAGACGTGCTCGCCGCTCGATCGGGGCTCGATCAGGACGTTGGCGGGCTTGACGTCGCGGTGGACGAGCCCGGCGCGGTGGGCGGCGTCGAGCGCGTCGGCGGTCGCGCGCAGGATCGGCATCGCCCGCGATGGCGGGAGCGGCCCGTCCTCGATGAGGCGGTGGAGATCCACGCCCTCGACGAGCCGCATGACGATGAACAGGAGCCCGTCGTCCTCGCCGGCGCCGTGAACCGGGACGACGTTGGGGTGCTCGACCGAGGCGGCGAGACGGGACTCCCGCCGGAACCGCGCCGCATACGCGGGGTCGGCGGAGAGCTCGGGCGCGATGACCTTGATCGCACGCACGCGGTCGAGGGCGACGTTCCGTGCGCGGAGGACGATCCCCATCCCACCACGACCGATGACCCCCTCGATCTCGTGGCCCTCGAAGACCTCCCCCGGCTTCGGCGCCTCCCTCATGCTCGTTCGAGGAGCATCGAGAGGTCGAGGGTGGTCGCCGAGTGGGTGAGCGCACCGACCGAGACGTAGTCGACGCCGGTGGCTGAGATCTCGCCGATCGTCGCGAGGTTCACTCCACCCGAGGCCTCGAGATCGGGGCGAACGCCGGCGCGCGATTCGTGCTCGTCGCGCGCTGCGACGCAGGCGGCGAGGCCCTCCGGGCCCATGTTGTCGAGGAGCAGGCGGTCGGCCCCCGAGGCGAGCGCGGCCTCGACCTCGGCGATGTCGCGGCACTCGACCTCGATCGCGAGGTCGGGCTGCGCGGCGCGGGCGCGAGCAACCGACTCGGCGAGGCCGCCCCCGGCGAGCGCGATGTGGTTCTCCTTGATCAGGATCGCGTCGTAGAGCCCCTTGCGGTGGTTGCGGCCGCCGCCGGCGCGGACCGCCGCCTTCTCGAGCTCGCGCAGGCCCGGGGTGGTCTTGCGCGTGTCGAGGACGACGGCGCTCCCTCCCTGCGAGGCGCGCGGCGCGGACGTACTCGGCGGTCAGGGTCGCGATTCCCGAGAGGCGGCCGAGGAGGTTGAGCGCGACGCGCTCGCCGGCCAGGAGCGCGCGGGCGGGGCCGGCGATGACGGCGATCTCGAGCGGGACGTCGGCGTGGATCTCGGACTCGTTCGCGAGCCGGTCGAGGTCGCCGGCGCCGACCTGCGCGAAGACCTCGGCGGCGACTCCGAACCCGAAGATCACCCCGGGCTGCTTCTGCACGATCACCGCGCGTGCGTGGGCGTCGGGCGGGACGGTGGCCTCGCTCGTGACGTCGCCGGCGCCGATGTCCTCGGCGAGCGCGCGGGCGACGAGCTCCCGCCAACCCTCCCCCGCGGAGCTCACGCCGCTTCCGCCGCCGTCTGCAGCAGGTACTCGCGGATGAAGCCGTCGAGGTCGCCGTCGAGAACGCGCTGGGCGTCCCCCATCTCGTAGCCGGTGCGGTGGTCCTTCACGCGGGTGGTCGGATGCAGGGTGTAGCTCCTGATCTGGGAGCCCCACTCCACGGCCTTCTGCTCGCCGCGGGCGGCGGCCATCTCCTCCTCGCGCTTGCGCTCCTCCTCGGCGATGAGCCGAGCTCGGAGCATGGTCATCGCGGTCGCCTTGTTCTGCGTCTGGGAGCGCTCGTTCTGGCACTGGACGACGATGCCGGTCGGGACGTGGGTGAGCCGGACGGCCGAGTCGGTCTTGTTGACGTGCTGGCCGCCGGCGCCCGAGGCGCGGTAGGTGTCGACGCGGATGTCGCCCTCGTCGAGGTCGATCTCGACGTCGTCGGAGACCAGCGGGGAGACGTCCAGCTGGGCGAAGGCGGTGTGGCGGCGCGACTGCGAGTCGAACGGGGAGATCCGGACGAGCCGGTGGACGCCGCGCTCGGCGGCGAAGAGCCCGTAGGCGTTCTCGCCGTGGGCGACGAACGTCGCCGACTTGAGGCCGGCCTCCTCCCCCTCGGACGCCTCCTTCATCTCGACCTTGAAGCCGCGGCTCTCGGCCCAGCGCAGGTACATGCGGACGAGCATCTCGGCCCAGTCCTGGGAGTCGGTGCCGCCGGCGCCGGAGCGGATCGTGACCAGGGCGTCGCCGGCGGCGTGCTCGCCGGAGAAGAGCCGCTGCTCCTCGAGCTCGCCGAGCCTGGACTCGATCGAGGTCAGCTGGGAGCCGAGCTCGGCGGCCATCTCCTCGTCCTCGGCCGCCATCTCGGCGAGCTCGCCGAGGTCGTCGGCGTCGGCGGAGATCCCCTCCCAGAGGTCGATCTTGCGCTTGGCGCGCGTGTGCTCGGAGGAGACCTTGGCGGCCGACTCCTGGTCGTCCCAGAAGCCCGGCGCCTGCATCTGCGCCTCGAGGCGCTCTACGTCGTCCCGCAGCCCAGCCGGGTCAAAGGTAGTCCCGGAGCAGCGTCAACTGCTCGCGGACCTCCGCGATGCGGGCGTCGGTGTCGACTGCCTCAGCCATCGGCGCTGGAGGCTAGCGGGCGGTGGGGCTGTCGGGGGAGGCAAATGCGCGGCAGCCGGGCTTCAGAGGGGTGTGAATCCCACCGAGTGGCAGAAATCATGCCTCTCAGGCACGAATCAGACCACTCGGTGTGCAATCACGCGCTAGCCGGGGAGGCGAGCGGCGCGCGTGACCTTCACCTTGTTGCCGGCCGCGTCGCGCAGGGTGACCTCCACCTTGACGCGCCCGGTCGCCCCGAGCGGGGCCTTCAGGGTGATCCGCCTGCCGCCGGGCTCGAACGACCTCTTCTTGAAGCGGGCGAGGGCGGCGCCCTTCTTCCCCTTGAGGGCGGCCTTCACCGTGAGCGCCTCGCCGGCGACGACCTTCACCGCGACCTGCTTCGCCGCCGCCCTTGGCGGGTCCGACCGTCGCCCTCCCGACGTTGGCCACCGCGACTCCGGCCGGAAGGTCCTTCTCCCCCGGGCTCAGCTCGTAGGCGCCCCACGGCGGGTTCGCGTTGATGACCCGGCCGGGCGCGCAGGTGGCGAGGAAGCTGGCGAATCGAGCCGTCGGGCTCAGCGTGACGATCCGGTAGGTGCCGGTGGGGACTTCGGTCCAGATGATCCCGCCGTCCTCGGAGGTCGAGGTCTTCGAGGGGTCGGGGATCACCGACTCGTTGAAGTAGGTCGGACCGGCGATCTCGGGGAACTCGATCGAGGTTGCGCCGGGCACGCCGTGCGGGGTCCGGTCCCAGAACGTCTGGTAGTCGACGTCGCGCACGTTGCGGGCGGAGGCCGTCGTGACGATGGCGCACTCCGTCGGGCGGTTGTCGGGACCGAACGGAACGTCGAGCAGTACCCGCAGGCCGGTGTACTCGAGATCCGCCGGCGTCTGGAAGTTCGCGTTGACGATGTCCTGCCCGCGCGTGTGGAAGGTCTGCAGGTCGACCTGGTTGTAGCCCGCGGGCGGCTCGATGTAGGGGGTGACGGTCGTGTCGTCGGGGACGTCGAGCGACGTAGTCGCCCTGCGCATCGGTCGTCGCCGCTGCGTCCGGGAGCTCCCGGACCCGGATCGTCGCGCCCGGGATCGGCGTGTCCATGTGGTTGAACTCGTAGGCCTTCCCCGAGATCGTCACGGTGTCGGCCGCGGAGGCCGAGGCGGCGAAGAGGAGTGGGACTAGGGCGAGGAGGAGAAGGGCGCGGCGCATGCCGCCAGCCTAGACCGACCTGACGGAGTCAGGAGCCGTCAGATCAAGGAAGAGGGAGGCGCCGTGGCCTTCAGGCCACAAGCCGGCCGATGACGCCGAGCTGGCGGGCCCTGGCCCGTCAGGTGCCGTGGCACTTCTTGTACTTCTTGCCGCTGCCGCACCAGCAGGGGTCGTTGCGGCCGATCTTCTCGTCCTCGCCCTTGACCACCGTGGAGGCGTTCGTTCCGCCGGAACCGTTGCCGGCTCCGTTACCGGCGCCGCCGACCGCCGCCGGAGCCGCCGTCGCCGTCGCGGCGCCGCCCGCTGCAGCCGCGGCGCGAGCCTCGGCGAGCGCGGAGGGCTGGTTCTCCTCGGTGCCTCCGGAGTAGCTGACGTCGCTGTCGCCGTTCGTGTCCTCGGGCGCGAAGGCCTCCTCGACCTCGGACGGCTGGAGCTCGACGTTCGACGTGGAAGATCAGGCGCGCGAACTCCTCCCAGATGGACTCCATGAGCGCCTCGAACATGATGAAGCCCTCGTTCTTGTAGGCGACGAGGGGATCGATCTGCGCGAAGCCGCGGAGGTGGATGCCCTCGCGGAGGTAGTCCATCTCGTGGAGGTGCTCCTTCCACCGGGTGTCGATGATCTGGAGCAGGATGTGGCGCTCGAGCGCGCGCATGAGCTCGTCGCCGAACTCCTCCTCGCGCTCGTCGTAGGCGGCGAGTGCGTCCTCGGTCAGCAGCCCGATGACCTCCTCGCGGCTGGAGCTCTGCGGATCGAGCTCGCCGAGGTCGACCGAGACCGGCCAGATCGTTCCGAGCTGGGTCTCGAGCCCGGCCAGGTCCCACTCCTCGAAGATGTCGGAGTCGGTGTAGTCGGCCACCTTGGCCGAGACGACGCCCTCGAGCTGCTCGCGGGCGACGTCGCCCATGTCGCGGCCTTCGAGGACCTCGCGGCGGTAGCGGTAGACGACCCGCCGCTGCTCGTTCATCACGTCGTCGTACTCGAGGACGCGCTTACGGCTGAGGTAGTTCTGCTCCTCGACCTTCTTCTGCGCGTTCTCGATCTGCTTCGAGAGCATCTTCGCCTCGAGCGGGTACTCCTCGCCGTCCTCGTCGACGGGTCCGAGGCGGTCGAGGATCTTGAAGATCCGGTCGCCGGCGAACAGCCGGACGAGGTCGTCCTGAGCGGAGAGGAAGAAGCGGGAGGCGCCGGGGTCGCCCTGGCGGCCGGCGCGGCCGCGAAGCTGGTTGTCGATCCGCCGTGACTCGTGGCGCTCGGTGCCGCAGATGAACAGGCCGCCGGCCTCGCGGACCTTGTCGCCCTCGGCCTTGCAGCGCTCCTCGAGCCCGGGCATCATCGCCGCGAGCTCCTCCTCGTAGTTCTCGTCCGCCGGGCGCACGCCGAGCTTGCGCAGCTCGCCCTCGGCGAGCATCTCGGGGTCGCCGCCGAGCTTGATGTCGACGCCGCGGCCGGCCATGTTGGTGGCGATCGTGACCGCGCCGATGCGACCCGCCTGGGCGACGGTCTCGCCCTCCTTCTCCGCGTACTCGGGCTTCGCGTTCAGCACCTCGTGCTTGATCCCGCGCACCTTGAACTGCTCGGAGAGCATCTCGGAGGTCTCGACGGAGACGGTGCCGATGAGGATCGGCTGGCCGGTCTCGTGGCGCTCGGCGATCTCGTTGACGACCGCCTTCCACTTGCCTTCCTTGGTCTTGTAGATCTGGTCGTTGGCGTCGTCGCGGACCATGTCCCGGTTCGTCGGGATCACGATCACCGGGACCTCGTAGATCTTCATGAACTCGGTCGCCTCGGTGAGGGCGGTGCCGGTCATGCCGCTGAGCTTGTCGTAGAGCCGGAAGTAGTTCTGCAGGGTGATCGTGGCGAGCGTCTGGTTCTCCTCGCGGATCGCCACGCCCTCCTTGGCCTCGACGGCCTGATGGAGGCCCTCGGACCAGCGGCGCCCCTCGAGGATGCGCCCGGTGAACTCGTCGATGATCATCACCTCGCCGTCGACCACGGCGTAGTCCTTGTCGCGCCGGTAGAGCGACTCGGCCTTCAGCGACTGGATCAGGTGGTTGACGAGCGTGCCGTGCTCGGAGAGGTAGAGGTTCTCGACGCCGAGGAACTTCTCCGCCTTCTCCACCCCGCGCTCGGTCGGCGCGACGGTCTTGTGCTTCTCGTCGTACTCGTAGTCGTACTCGGCCTCGGAGGTGTCCTTCGTCTCGCCGAGCGCCTTCAGCTTGACCTTCGCCTCGACGCCCTCGAGGCTCTTGGCCAGGCGCGCGAACGTGAAGTAGAGGTCGGCGGCGGCCTCCGGGGAGCCGGAGATGATCAGCGGGGTCCGCGCCTCGTCGATGAGGATGTTGTCGACCTCGTCGACGATCGCGAAGGGGTGCCCGCGCTGGAAGCACCGCTCGATCGAAGGCGCCATGTTGTCGCGCAGGTAGTCGAAGCCGAACTCGGAGTTGGTCCCGAAGGTGACGTCGGCCTCGTAGGCGGCGTGGCGACGGTCGCCGTGCTCGGGGAGGTCGGTGTCCTGCAGCACGCCGACGGTGACGCCGAGCATGTCGTAGAGCGGCCGCATCCACTCGGCGTCGCGGCGGGCGAGGTAGTCGTTGACCGTGACGACGTGGACGCTCTCGCCGGCGAGCGTGTTGAGGAACACGGCAAGGGTGCCGGTGAGCGTCTTGCCCTCGCCGGTCTTCATCTCGGCGATCGCGCCCGTGTGCAGGACCATGCCGCCGATCAGCTGAACGTCGTAGTGGCGCTGGCCCATCGCGCGCTTGCCGGCCTCCCGGCAGAGCGCGAACGCCTCCGGAAGGAGGTCGTCGAGCGACTCCCCGCCGCGTCGCCCGCTCGCGGAGCTTGTCGGCCTCCTCGCGGATCTCGTGATCCTCGAGCAGCTCCATCTCCGGCTCGAAGCGGTTGATCACGTCAACCCGCTTCTCGTAGTCGCGGAACTGGCGCGTCTCGCCCATCCGCAGGGCCTTGTCGATGAGTCCTCTAGCCATCCCTACGAGGGTAGCGGACGCCCTGTTCGCGGCCCCGCAGGTGTGGGCAGCGAGAAAGTGGCATCCCGGCCCGCGTTCTTGGCCGCGTACATCGCCTGATCGGCGCGAGCGAGCAGGTCGCCCGCGGCCTCCGAGCCGCTCCATTCGGCGACCCCGATCGAGCACGAAAGCCCGTCCGGCAACGCCGAGCGGAGCTGGTCCCCGAGCTCGACTGCCTGCTCGAGCCCGCAGCCGGGCATCGTCACCGCGAACTCGTCGCCGCCGATCCGGGCGAGCAGGTCGGTCAGGCGGAGCCGCCGCCGCCACCGCGCGGCCGCCGTCAGCAGCACGCGATCGCCGGCCTGGTGGCCCCAACGGTCGTTGTAGGACTTGAGGTTGTCGAGGTCGATCAGCCCGATCGCCAGCGGCTGCCCGTTGCGCTCGGCGCGAGCGAGCTCACGCGAGAGCTCGTCCTGCCAGGCGCGGCGGTTGGAGAGCTCGGTGAGCGGGTCGGTCCGAGCCATCCCGGTCAGGTGCTCGAGCGCTGCGGCGCGCTCGATCGAGACCGCCGCCTCGTCGGCGAGCAGCTCCATCGTCCCCGCCATCCGGTCCCAGGCGGGAGGCGTTCGCGTCCTCCACCCCACGGCGATCACGGCCTTGACGCCGTCCGCGAGCCGGACGGGCTGCCAGGCTCCGGCCTGGGAGCCGATCTGCCCGAGCGGCCAGGCCGAGGATTCGTCGGAGGCGCCGATGCGCCAGATCGTCTCCGCCCGTGCGGTGGAGAACGCCCTGGCCGCGTGAACCGCCCGGTCGATCGGGACGGTCAGCCCCTCGAGCTCGGACTCGGTTGCGGCGGCGATGACGAGAGAGCGGCCGTCGTCGGTCATCTCGACGAGCGCCGCGACATCGGCACCGGCGACGTCGCGCGCCGCCTCGCAGACCGTCGAGCGGGCCTCGTCGGGGTAGCTGCTGCGGGCGAGTCGCCGCGCGGCCGTCACCAGCACCTCGAGATCCGTCGCGCGGGATCGGAGGTCCGAGAGCTCGGTGGTCGCCGGGCGCGCCTCCTGGAAGGAGACGAGCGCGAGGCCCTCGTCGGGAGACAGGTCCCCCGAAACGGGCACGCATCGCACCGACCGCTGGCCGACCGAGGTCCTCACCTCCAGCTCCGTCTCCTGCCCGGCGATCGCGCGGTGCACCGCCTGCTGGAGACGGGTCGTGTCTTGACCCGCGTCGATCGCGTCGGCGAGCGCAGCCCCGGCGAACGTCAAGCCGTTGAGCTCGTCGGTCACCTCGCCCGAGGCCATGCGGATCCGCATCGCGCGGTCGACGACGACCATCGCCGTGTTCGTGTCGACGAGCGCGCGCCGACGACGCTCGGCCACGACCAGAGCCACTGACGGCTACAGGCTCGAGGCCCCCCTGCGAAATCGCCCTCGGCATCCGTTCAGACTAGACCCCGGGTCCAACGGTCCCGGGGTGTTCCCTCCTCAGGCTTCGTGACCTTTCGCCCGGCCGACCAGCCGGCGCGTCTGGGACCGCTTCCGGCGGAGCTCGCGGTGGCGCTTGACCTGCCGGTGCATGTCGATCGAGAGCGACTTGATCGCCGCCTCCATCCGCTCCGCCCGCTCCTCGGCGTGGAGCGTCACGCCCTTGAGCCGGAGCGTCGCCTCGGCGATGTCCTTCTCCTTGATCGAGGGGTTGGACTCCTCGCGCAGCACCACCTCCAGCCGCGCGTACTCGGACACCTGCCGTCCGATGCGATCGAAGCGTTTACGGATTCGCTCGCGGCATTCCTCGTTCACCGCGTAATCCCGGCCGACGACGTCGATCTCCACGATCAGAACCTCCTGCTGTCGGTGATGCCCGGCGGACCCTATGCCTCCGGCACGCGCCTGTCCAGCGCGGGCACGGCGGCGAGCGCGAGCGCCCCGACCCGGATCGCTCCGGAGCCGCGCAGGGAGCGGGCGCAGGCGTCCATCGTCGCTCCGGTCGTGACGACGTCGTCAACCAGGACGACCCGCTCCGGGACCTCCCCGCGGACCTCGATCCGCGGCGGGCGGCGCGTCCGCTCCTCCCTGCCGCCCCCTCGCTGCCGCCGCAGGTCTCGGCGCCGGAGGACGTCGGCGGCCGGGAGCCGGTCAGCCCGGCGAGCGCCATGGCGATCTCCCGCGCCGGATCGAAGCCGCGCCGCGCGAGGCGGATCGGGGAGGCGGGGACGGGGACCAGCGTCCCCGCGATGAGACCGGCCGGAGCGCGCGACTCGATCAGCCCGGCCGCAACCGCGGCGACGCTTCGCAGCCGCCCGAACTTCAGCGCGGCGACGAGCTTCCTGCCCGCCCCCGTATATGGGAGCGCCGCGATGCCGCCGTCGATGGCGTCGGCTCGGAGCATCGCCGCGGGCGCCGCCTCGATCGCGATCCGGCAGCGCGCGCAGAGCTCGGGCCCCTCCGGCTTGAGCGCCAGCGGCGCGCGGCAGACGAGGCAGGCGGGCGGAGCGAGGAGGGACACGTCCGGATCGTGCCCGCCCGCGGGTCACGGATGGGAGACGCCGTGTGCCTATTCAGTCTCGAGGTCAGTCCGCGAAGACGATCCTCTCGACTGCGGCCAGCTCCGGCTCGCAACCGATCACCGACGGCGCCTTGCCGAGCGCCGTGTCCGGGTCCTTGAGGCCGTGGCCGGTGAGGACGCAGACGACCGACTCCGGCGGCTCCTCGCCCTCGGCGACCGGGAGGCCGTGCTCGAGCAGGCCGGCGACCGAGGCGGCCGAGGCCGGCTCGCAGAAGACCCCCTCGCCCGAGGCGAGCAGCCGGTAGGCGGCGAGGATCTGCTCGTCGTCGACGGCGGCGATGCGGCCGCGCGAGGAGGTGACGGCCTCCATCGCCTCCTCCCAGCGGGCGGGGTTGCCGATCCGGATCGCCGAGGCGACGGTCTCGGGGTTCTCGACCGGGTGGCCGTGGACGAGCGGCGCCGCGCCGGCGGCCTGGAATCCGTAGAGCCGCGGCTGCGCGCCGTACTCCTTGAAGCCGCGCCGGTAGGCGGTGATGTTGCCGGCGTTGCCGACCGGGATGCAGAGCGCGTCGGGCGCGCCGCCGAGCTCGTCGCAGACCTCGAAGGCGGCGGTCTTCTGGCCCTCGATCCGGAAGGGATTGACCGAGTTGACGAGCTCGATCGGGTGGCGGTCGGCGAGCTCGCGGACGATCCGCAGCGCGTCGTCGAAGTTGCCGCGGAGCGCGATCACCCGCGCGCCGTGCATCAGCGCCTGCGCGAGCTTGCCGATCGCGATCTTGCCCTCGGGGACGATCACCGCTCCGCGCAGCCCGGCGCGGGCGGCGTAGGCGGCGGCGCTCGCGGCGGTGTTGCCGGTCGAGGCGCAGATCACGGCCTCGGCGCCCTCGGCGACGGCCCGCGAGACGGCGACGGTCATGCCGCGGTCCTTGAACGAGCCGGTCGGGTTCGCTCCCTCGATCTTCAGGTAGCACCTTCGCGCCGACCCGCTCGGAGAGCATCGGCGCCTCGACCAGCGGCGTCGAGCCCTCGTTCAGCGTCACGACCGGGTCGCCCTCGGCGATCGGCAGGTACTCGCGGTAGCGCTCGATCAGACCCGGGCACGCGGCAGCTCAGCGGTCATCGACTCCTCCTCGACACGCGGATCGCGCGCGGCGGGCGCGCGCATGAAGTCGAGGTCGGAGATCTCCTCGAGCGCCGCGTAGAAGGTGGTCTCGGGGGCGCGGTGGGTGACCATCACGAGCCGCGCGTCGGTCCCGGTCCCCGCTGGACGACGCTCTTGACCGAGATCTCGTGGTTGCCGAGCACGTCGGCGATCGCGGCGAGCACGCGCGGGCGGTCGGCGACCTCGAGGTGGAGGTAGAAGGACGACTCGACGTCGGTGACGATCTCGAGCCGTCTCCTCGGCGTGGTGGGGCGGCGCCTCCCCGCCCAGGATCGAGACGACGTCGGCGAGCACCGCCGAGGCGGTCTCGATGCCGCCGGCGCCGGGGCCGGAGATCGTGATCTCGGTGATCGCCGGCGCCTCGAAGGTGACCGCGTTGAACGGGCCCTCGACCGGCGCGAGCGGATGGCCGCGGTAGAGGAAGCACGGGAAGACGCGGACGCTGATCCCCTCCGCCAGGCGCTCGGCGATCCCGAGCAGCTTCAGCGACAGGCCGAGCTCCTTGGCGTAGGCGATGTCGTCGGGGCGGATCTCGGTGATGCCCTCGTAGGAGACGTCGTCGAGGCCGACCGGCGTGTGGAAGGCGAGCCGCGCGAGGATCGCCATCTTCGCGGCGGCGTCCGCGCCGCTCGACGTCGTCGGTCGGATCGGCCTCCGCGTAGCCGAGCTCCTGGGCGCGGGCGAGCACGTCCTCGTAGGAGGCGCCGCTCGCGGCCATCTCGCTGAGGATGAAGTTGGTCGTCCCGTTGACGATCCCCGAGACCCGCTCGATCGGGATCGTCGCCGAGGCCCTCCTGCAGCGACGCGGATGACCGGGACCGCGCCGGCGACCGCGGCCTCGAAGCGGAGCTCGACGCCCGCGGCGCGCGCGGCCGCGAAGAGCTCGTCGCCGTGCTGGGCGATCAGCTGCTTGTTGGCGCTGACGACCGGCTTGCCGGCCTCGAGCGCGGCGAGGACGTACTCGCGGGCGGGCTCGGTGCCGCCGATCAGCTCGACGATCAGGTCGGAGGCGGCGAGGATCTCCGTCGAAGTCGCCCTCGCCGCGGCGCAGGACGCCGGCGATCTCGGGCCGGGCGCCGACCGCCGCGGCGACCGCTTCGGCGCGCTCGCCGACGAGGTCGTGGAAGGCGCCGCCGACCGTGCCGCGGCCGAGCAGCCCGATCTTCACGACGGACGCGTCCGCGTCAGCCACCGGTCGCGTCCCGCTCGTCAGGTCCTCGTAGGTCTCGCGGCGGACCACCACGCGGGCGTCGCCGCCGAGCAGAAGACGACCGGCGGCCGCGGGACCCCGTTGTAGTTGTTCGCCATCGCGTAGCCGTAGGCGCCGGTCGCGGGCGTCGCGAGGACGTCGCCGGGCCGCGGATCGGCGAGCAGCGCGTCGCGCGACGAGGACGTCGCCGGACTCGCAGTGCTTGCCGGCGATCGTCGCCCGGCGCGTCCGCGGCGTCGGCGGCGCGGTCGGCGATCAGCGCCTCGTAGCGGGAGCCGTAGAGCATCGGCCGCAGGTTGTCGGACATGCCGCCGTCGACGGCGACGTAGGTGCGGACCCCGGGGATCTCCTTGACCGTGCCGACCGTGTAGAGCGTGACGCCCGGCGTTGCCGACGAGCGAGCGCCCGGGCTCGACGCAGGATCCGCGGCACCGTCGCTCGAAGAGCCGCTGGACGCCGTCGACCTTGACGTCGACGTACTCGTCGATCGTGGGCGGCTCGTCGTCCGCCGTCGTAGGCGATCCCGAGCCCGCCGCCGACGTTCGAGCGACCTCGGGCTCGAGCGGCGCCGGCGAACTCGGCCATCGCCTCGATCGCGCGGACGTAGGGCTCGAGCTCGAAGATCTGGGAGCCGATGTGAGCGTGGAAGCCGGCGAGGCGCAGGTGGCGGCTGGAGCGCGACCGCGTCGACTGCGCGCTGCGGCCTGGCCGTCGGCGATCCCGAAGCCGAACTTCGAGTCGAGCTGGCCCGTCTGCACGTAGGAGTGGGTGGAGGGCTTGATCCCCGGGGTGAGCCGGATCAGGACGTCCTGGTGCGGCCGGCTCCGAGCAGCGAGTCGGCCAGCGCGATCTCGTCGAGCGAGTCGACGACGACGTGCCCGACGCCCGCCGCGAACGCGTGCCGCGAGCTCGGCCGCGGACTTGTTGTTGCCGTGCATGTAGATCCGGCTCGGGTCGAAGCCGGCGCGCGAGCGCGCCGTGCAGCTCGCCGCCCGAGGCGACGTCGACGCTGAGGCCCTCCTCGCGGACGAGCTCGTAGATCGCGGTGATCGGCGCGGCCTTGCTCGCGAAGAGGACCTCGCAGTCGCGCCGCGCGCGGCGAAGGCCGTCGAGCGTACGCGCGAGCGCGGGAGCGGATGTCGTCGGGCGCGTAGACGTAGGCGGGGGTCCCGAACTCCGCGCGCGAGCTCGACGGCGTCGCAGCCGCCGATCTCGAGGTGGCCCGCCTCGTTGACGCGGCTCCCGACGCGGGTAGACGTTCGAGGCCGCATCGGATCGGCGGTCGTGGCTGTTGCTTGCCGGTGGACATCAGGGCGCTGTCACATCATGGGCCGGGCCGACGGCGCCATCGTGAGCCGGTGCGGCGCTGCGTACAGTGGCCGCGACGATGCTCCGCACGCCCGACGCCCCCGATGAACGCGGCACCCACGCCGGGCGGCCCGTACTGGCTGTGGCTGCCGCGCCTCGCCGCCGCCCTGGCCGGCGATGGTGATCGTCCACGGCGCGGGCTCGGGCAAGGAGAGCCACGCCGACTTCGGCGCGGCTCTGCGCCGCGAGCGGCTGGGTCGGCGCTCACCTACGACCAGCGCGGCCACGGCGAGAGCGAGGACGTGATGGCGCCCGCGGCGCTCGCCGACGTCGGCCGGATGGCGCGACTTCCTCGCCGCGCGCGACGGAGTCGACGCCGGAGCGCGTCTGCGCGCGCGGGTCGTGCTGGGCGGCTACCTGGCGATCCACGCCGCCGCGACCGAGGACGTCGATCGCGGGCGCGATCGCGATCTGCCCGGCCTCAGACGAGGGACTGCGGCGCGGGCTCCGCGACGGCGCGCTCGAGATGCGCGCCGACGTCGACGCGCTCGACGCCTGGCTCGGCGAGCACGACCTCCGCGAGGCCGTCGCGCGGACTCGCGCCGAAGCCGCTGATCCTGCTCCACGCCAAGGGCGACGAGCGGGTCCCCTACACCTGGTCGGAGGAGCTCTACGCGCGACGCCGGCGAGCCGAGCCGGCTGCTGATCCTGCCGGGCGGGCACCACCGCTCCGTTCAGCACGACCCGGAGCTGCAGGCGACCGCGCTGCGCTGGATCGCTGGCGCTCGCGCAGGGCCGTCGGGCCTAGACGGCCTGTGAGTTCCGCCGCTGGCGAGTGCCTACAGGTAGCCCATCGGGTCGGTGGGAACCCCGTTGACCCGCACCTCGAAGTGGAGGTGGTCGCCGTAGCAGTGGCCGGTGCAGCCGACGTAGCCGATGACGTCGCCCTGGCTGACCGAGCCGGAGGTGATCGCGAAGCTGGACTGGTGGGCGTAGCAGGTGGAAACGCCGCCGCCGTGGTCGATGCAGGTGTAGTTGCCGTAGCCGCCGCTCTCGGCCTCGGTCTGGTTGAGGACGATGCTCCCGGCCTTCGCCGCGCGGATCGGCGTCCCGGCGGGAACCGCGATGTCGACGCCGGCGTGGAGGCGACCCCAGCGCATCCCGAACGGGGAGACGATCGGCCCGTTGACCGGCCAGATGAAGCCGCCGCCGGCCGCCTGAACGTCGCCGGCGGGGAGCGCCGCGACGCCGCTGTCGGCGAGAGCGGCGTCGGCCAGCTGCTGCTGGATCTCGTCCTCGATCTTGCTGACGTCGGAGTGGAGCTCGTCGGCGGTGCCGGCCGTGCTCGCCAGCGCGGCCTTCGTCTCGTCGCGGACGGCGTCGAGCTCGGCCTCGCGTGACTCGAGGTCGACGCGCGTGCGGCGCAGCTCCTCCCGCTTGGAGAGGATCGAGTCGCGGGTGGTCCGCACGGTCTCGACGGTCGCCGCGGTGTCGTCGCGGAGCTCGCGGACGCGCCCGACGAGGTCGGAGTTCTGCGACTGGATCGTCTGCAGGTACTCGTAGCGGCTGAGCGCATCGTCGTAGCCGTCGGATTCGAGGATGGCGGTGATCGCGTCGGGCTCGTCGGCCTTGTAGATCTCGACGAGGCGATCCTCGAGCGCGTCGATCGAGCGGCGGAGGCGCTGGCGCTGGATCTTCAGGTCGTGCTGGGCGGTGTCGAGCTGGGACTGCGCCTCGTCGAGGTCCTCCTGCACGGTCGCCTCGCGGTTGCGAAGCGCGGCGACCTCGCCGGTGAGCTGATCGATCTGCTCGTTGTAGTTGCTGACCTCGGTGGTGAGAAGCGCCTTCTTGTCCTCGACCCCGGCGAGGCGATCCTCCTTCCGGTCGAGCTTCTCCTGGAGGGAGTCGGCGGGAGCCTTGGCGACGAGCGCCAGCCCGGCGAAGAGCAGCACGGCCAGCGCGAGCAGCGCGGCGGAGGTACGACGAGATGTCCAGGTAGGGGAGGTCATCGGGTGCCCGAAGGCCGCGCCACAGTAGCAGCGGAAAGCGCGTTTGTGAGCAGTCCTAAACTTTCCGGGAAGCCTGCAACGGCGCTTGCCAACGGCAATTTCCCTTGCAAATGCTGGGAAAGGAGGGGCGCCCGGGTGCGGCGGGGGTGGGGCCTGACGCTGGGCGGGGGCGGATCTCGGCGCCGCATACGTCCTGTGGTCCAAATGGGACCACGGGACGTCGCGTAGGTGCCTTGCGAGCCCGATGAGCGGTTCCCCCCGGTCCGGCCCTCGCCGAAGCGAGGCCGGCCGGCCGGCCCCGGAGGCGCTAGGCCGAAGTCGCGGTAGCCGTGGCGCCGTCAGCCGCCTCGGCCGTGATCCGCTCGGCTGACTCGACCGCTGCCTTGGCTCCCTCGATCCGCTCGCGGAACTCGGCCGCCTGCATGCGGGAGATGACGAGTCGCTGGACCTGGGCCGTGCCCTCGAACAGCTGGTAGATCTTGGCGTCGCGGAACCACTTCTCGAGCGGGGTGTCCGCGGCTGCGGGACCGACGAGGTCCATCAGGCGGGTGGTGGCCCACATCGCCACGTCGCCGGCCTTCAGCTTGGACATCGAGCCCTGGCCGCCGCTGAGCGGGATGCCGTTGCGGCCCATCCAGGAGGCGCGCCAGACGAGCAGGCGCGCGGCCTCGATCTCGGTGGCGACGTCGGCCAGGACCTGCTGGACGTTCTGGCGTTCGATCGCCGGGCGACCGGCGGTTGAGCTCTCGTCGAGGAACGCCTCGAGCGGGTCGACGATCTCGCCGCCGCTCAGGAAGTACTCGATCGTCCACTCGTAGGCGGCCTGGGCGATGCCGAGCGCCGAGGCGCCGACCATCGGCCGGGTCAGCTCGAACGTGGCAAGCGCGTTCGAGGCGCCGCGGGCGGAGGTCTGGCCGGAGCGGGCGCGCTCCAGCTTCCGCTCGAGCTTGTCCATGCCGCCGAGCAGGTTCTCGAGCGGGATCCGGCAGTCCTCGAAGATCAGCTCCGTGGTCTGCGAGGCGCGGATGCCGATCTTCGACTCCTTCTTGCCCATCCGGAAGCCGGGGGTGTCCTTCTCGACGATGAAGGAGGCCTGGGCGCGGTGGCCGAGCGCCGGGTCGACCGTGGCGACGACGACCGTGACGTCGGCGATGCCGCCGTTCGTGATGAAGACCTTGGAGCCGTTGATGACCCACTCGTCCCCGTCGCGCTTCGCGGTGGTGCGGAGGCCCTTGACGTCGGAGCCGGCCTGCGGCTCGGTCACGGCGTAGGCGCCGATCCCGAGCTCGTCACCGACGCCGAGCGCCCGGGGAACCCACTGGCCGATCTGCTCCGGGGTGCCCGAGGCGGCGATGCCGGCGGCGGCGAGGGTCGAGCCGGAGATCGCAAGCGCGATGCCGGCGCAGCCGAAGTGCATCTCCTCGGCGTAGATCGGGCCGAGCAGGCCGTCGGGGTCGACGCCGGTCTTCTCGATCGCGGCGAGGCCGCTGAGGCCGGCCGCGTTGGCCGCCTTCATGACCTCCCACGGCACGCTCTCCTCACGGTCGTGAAGCGGCGCGGCGGGGCGGATGACGTCGGTGGCGAAGGCGCGGACGCGCTGCCTCCACTCGAGCTGCTCGTCGTTCAGGGCGAAGTTCATCTTCGGGGGTGCCTCCCGTGAGCCCGGCGCGCGGGCATGTGGGCGCCGGTTGATTGACTTGTCAATCAGTCAGTTTATCCGGCATGCCCGGCGGGAGTTCCGGCCTCTCCCTGCGCCTCGAATCGGCCGGTACGCAAGACTGGCGCGCGATGCCGCGACTTCCCAGGCCCTCGAAGCCGAGCCTGCCGCGACCCTCGCTTCGGCGACCGTCGCTGCCGTCCGCTCCCCCGCCCCCCTCGCTGTGGTCTGAAGGGACCCGCCGGGTGGCGATCGCCGTCGCCGCGGTGCTCCTCGCCGTGATCGGCTTCGGCGTCGGCTACCTGGTCTTCGACGACCCGGCCGAGGAGACGACGACCGCCCCGACCATCGTCATCGATGGCGGCGACGAGGGAGGCGAGACGCCGGCCGTCGCGTTCCCGACGTTCGCCACCCGCAACACGACCCGCATCGGCGGCGCCGACGCGACCGCCAACGCCGCGGGCGTCGCGCTCGCCTCCTACCCCACCGGCGGCGACGTCCCGGGTCCGAACGCCGTCGTCCTCGCCCCGACCGACTCGTGGCAGCAGGCGCTCGCCGCAACGCCCTTCGCCGCCGACCCGGTCGGCGCACCCATCCTCTTCAGCGAGCCCGGCGAAGTCCCGGAGATCACCCAGCAGGCCCTCGACGGGCTGGAGCCCCGCGGCCTCGCGGACGCTCAGGGAGCGCAGATCGTGTCGATCGGTGACGTCGCCGCCCCGACCGATCTCGTCTCCCTCCCCATCGAGGGCATCGACGAGGGCGCCATCGCCGATCAGGTCGACTCCCAGATGGCGGAGCTCACGGGCGAGGACGACCCCGGCCACATCGTCGTCGTCTCCTCCTCCGAGGCCTGCCTTCGCGATGCCCGCCGCATCATGGGCGGCGCGCTCGGGCGACCCGATCCTCTTCGCCGACGGCGACGACGTCCCCGCCAGCACGCTCAGCGTCATCAAGCGCCATCCCGACACCCCCATATATGTGCTGGGACCGGAGGCGGTCATCTCCAACAAGGCGCTGAAGACGCTCGGCAAGGACGGCGGGACCGTCACGCGCGTCGGCGCCGAGGACCCGGTGGCCAACGCGCTTGCGTTCGCGCGCTACGTCGACGGTGACTTCGGCTGGAACATCAACGACCCGGGTCACGGGTTCGTGATCGCCGACACCGAGCGGCCGCTGGACGCCGTCGCCGCCGCACCGCTCGCCACCTCGGGAGGGACGCCCGGGCCGCTCCTGCTCACCGACGACCCGGACAAGGTTCCCGACCAGCTCGCCGCCTTCCTCGCGGACACCCAGCCCGGCTTCGTCGACGACCCCTCCCGCGCGGTCTTCAACCGGATCTGGATCCTCGGCGACGAGGCGGCGATCTCGGCCGGCTTCCAGGCGCAGGTCGACGAGCTCACGCGGCTCGTGCCGGTCCCCGGATCGGAGGCGGACGCCACCCCCGACGACTCCGCTCCGGACGAGGAGGACGACGAGGCGGCGGGAGGATCCGGGGGTTCGGGCTCCGCCGACGACGAGCCCGACGGCTCGGGCGATGCCGACGCGGCGCCCTGACGCCCAGGCCGCCGGATAACCTGAGGGACGATGAGCGAGGCTGAACGCGCCGACCGACGCAACCCCGGCCACCGACCCACCGTCGAGGACATCCGCGCGCTCGCAGGCCCCTCCACCCCCCACTTCGCGCTCCAGATCCGCAACCGGATCGCGGCGCTGGTCGAGCGGCTCCCGCCCGACGACCCCGCCCGGGTCGAGGGCGAGCGGCAGATCGCGCGGCTGAGCGAGCTCGCTCGCCACACCGGTGACCCCCGCGGCCCCGGTCCGTCGCGGCAGCGGCACTAGGCATGAGCGAGGTGGCCGACACCCAGGCCGCGCGGGAGCGGGCGATCTCCCTCCTGAAGGCGGCGCCGCGAGAGCACGCCCGTTGGACCGAGCCCGGCTACCTCGACCTGCTCGACGACGACTCGAAGCCCGAGAGCACCGGCCCGACCCAGGACCTGATGCTGACCCGGGTGGTCCCGATGGTCTACGAGCGCTGGTGGCGGCCCGCGCTCGGGCGCGCGGTCAAGGGCGTGACGGGTCCCGGGATGAGCGAGGAGGTCCGGATCGCGCGGCTCCTCCTCGGCCTGTCCGCCGGCCACAAGGTGCTCGACGTCGCCTGCGGGCCCGGCAACTTCACGCGCTCGTTCGGGCGGACGATCGGCAGCGAGGGGCTGGCCGTCGGCATCGACGCCTCGCCGACCATGCTCGAGCGCGGGGCCCGCGATCTGCTCCGCGACCGGGCCGACAACGTCGCCCTGATCCGCGGCGACGCCGCCGACCTCCCCTTCCTCGCCGGCTCCTTCGATGCGGTCTGCTGCTTCGCCGCGCTCCACCTCTTCTCCGATCCGTTCGACGCGCTCGCCGACATGAGCCGCGTCCTTTCGCCCGGTGGCCGGATCGCGGTGATGACCTCGGTCCGCCGACAGGTCCAGCTCAAGCCGCTGAAGCCGGTGCTCGAGCGGACGAGCGGCATGCGCGTCTTCGAGCACGACGAGATCGTCGGCGAGCTGCAGTCGCTCGGCTTCGCCGACATCCACCAGCGGGTCTCGGGGCTCGTCCAGTTCGTCGGCGGGCGCCTCGAATCGTGAGGCCGCGATGAAGGAGGTCGCGCCCGGCGTCCATCAGCTCCGCGGGCTGATCCCGAACGCCATCAACGTCTACCTCGTCGACGACGTCATCTTCGACGCGGCGACGAAGCTCTCGTCCCGGCGGATCCTCAAGCAGGTGGAGGGCCGGCCGCTCTCACTTCACGCGCTCACCCACGTCCACCCCGACCACCAGGGCGCCTCCCACGCGATCTGCGAGGCGCGCGGGATCCCGCTCGCCTGCCATGCCGACGGCGTCGACGCGATGGAGGGTCGCGCCCCGGTTCAGACCTCCGACCCGAACAACCCGCTCAACAAGATCATCGGAGGCCTCTGGGAGGGACCGCCGCACGAGGTCGAGCCGCGTCCTCGAGGAGGGCGACGACGTCGCCGGCTTCCGCGTGATCCACGCGCCCGGTCACGCTCCCAGCGAGGTGATCTTCTTCCGCGAGTCCGACCGGGTTGCGATCTGCGGCGACGTCGTCAACGCGATGAACCTGCTGACGGCCATCCCCGGAATCCGCGAACCGCCGAACGCCTTCTCGCTGGACCCCGAGCTGAACCGCCAGAGCATCAAGCTGCTGGCGGAGCTGGAGCCCTCCCTGATCTGCGCCGGCCACGGCCCGCCGAGCCGGGACCTGGCCGGCCTGAAGAAGCTGGCCGCGAGCTTCTGACGAGCGGTGAGCACGCTGGTCAGGTACGCAGGAGGCGACGCGGCCTCAGGCCGCGAGCTGACGAGGACGCCGAGCAGCGTGCTCGCGCGCCGTCAGACCCTCTGGATCAGCGTTCCGGTCCCGAGCCCGCCGCCGCAGCACATCGTCACGAGGCCGGTCTCCTTGTCGGAGCGCTCCATCTCGTGCAGCAGCGTCGTCATCAGGCGGGCGCCGGTCGAGCCGAGCGGGTGGCCGAGGGCGATCGCGCCGCCGTTGACGTTGACGCGATCCCAGTCCGGGTCGTGCTCGCGGCGCCAGGCGGCGACGACCGAGGCGAAGGCCTCGTTGACCTCGAACAGGTCGATGTCGTCGATCTTCATGCCGTTGCGCTTGAGGATCTTCTCGGTGGCCGGGATCGGGCCGGTGAGCATGATCACCGGGTCGACGCCGACGGTCGTCTGATCGACGATCTTCGCCCGCGGCGTGACGCCGAGCTCCTTGGCCTTGTCGGCGCTCATCAGCAGGACCGCGGCGGCGCCGTCGGAGACCTGCGAGGAGTTGCCCGCCGTGATCTTGCCGTCCTCCTTGAAGGCCGGCTTGAGCTTCGACAGCGACTCGATGTTCGAGTCCGCCCGGATGCCCTGGTCGGTCTGGAGGGTGTCGCCATTCGACCTGGAAGGGAACGATCTCGCGCTCGAAACGACCCTCCTCGGTCGCGCGGGCGGCGAGCTGGTGGGAGCGGACGCCGATCTCGTCGAGCTCGGAGCGGGGGATCTCCCACTGGTCGGCGATCATCTCGGCCGAGATCCCCTGGTTGACCAGGTTGAAGCGCTCGTTGAGCGGCTCGGAGAAGGCGAAGCCGTGCTCCTTCATGACGCTGAAGCCGTCGGCGAAGGAGATGTGCCCCATGTGCTCGACGCCGCCGCCGATGGCGACGTCGTGGACGCCGGAGGCGATCAGGGCCGCGGCGAAGTTGATGCCCTGCTGGGCGGAGCCGCACTGACGGTCGACCGTGGTCGCGGGGACCTCGATCGGCAGCCCGGCCTCGAGCCAGGCGTTGCGACCGATGTTCATTCCCTGCTCGCCGAACTGCTGGACGCAGCCGCAGACGACGTCGCCGACCTCGTTGGGATCGACCCCGGTGCGATCGAAGAGCGCGCTGTAGATCGTCGCCAGCAGCGTCGAGGGATGGACGTCCTTGTAGTAGCCCTTCTCCGCGTGCCCGCGGCCGACGGGCAGCCGTGCCGCCTCGACGATGACGACCTCGCGCCCGCCGAAGTTCCCGTTTTCGTCGCTCATCTGATCGAACCCTCTCTATGTCTGACTGAAGTCCTCGTCCGGCCACGCGGCCGGGACGGGGACGATAGACCGCTGGCCGCGCGGCCAGTTGAGTGACGAATGCTTCACACGCGCCCGGAAGCGCTGTGGGAGACTCGCGCCCGTGCCGCTCCGCCAGCGACTCCTGACCTTCCCCGCCGGGCGCCGCTCGAAGTGGGCCGTGCTGTTCTTCTGGCTCGCGGTGATGGGCGTCGTGCTCGGCGCCGATCTGCCGACGAAGTTCGACGACGCGCAGAAGAACGAGTCGACGTCGTTCCTGCCGGGAGACGCCGAATCGACGAAGGCGCTGCAGGCGAGCGAGCGCATCCAGGGCGACGAGATCGCACCGATCGCCATCGTCTACCAGCGCGACGGTGGGCTCACCCCCGCGGACTTCGACCGGATCGAGGCCGACCGGAGCGAGCTGAACGCCGATCTGTTCCCCCGGACCACCGAGTACACGGAGCCGTTCACCTCAGCTGACGCCGCTGCCGCCGGGGGTGCCGAGCCTCCCCAGGGCGACGCGAAACCGGACGCGGCGATCATCCAGTCCGACATCTCCTCGGACGGGGAGTCGGAGACGATCACCGACCCGGTCGAGCAGGCGCGCGATCAGGTCGCCGATCCGCCCGACGGCCTGACGACCGCCGTCGCCGGCGGCGCGGCGCTCTCCGCCGACGCCATCGACGTCTTCGAGCAGATCGACGGCGCACTGCTCTTCACGACGGGCCTGATCGTCCTGATCCTGCTGCTCGCCGTCTACCGCAGCCCGGTCTTCTGGATCTTCCCCTTCCTCGCCGTGATCTTCGCCGAGCTGACCGCCCGCGGACTCGGCTACGGGCTCACCGAGATCGGCGTGACCCTCAACGGCCAATCCGCCGGGATCATGCCCGTGCTCGTCTTCGGCGCCGGAACCGACTACGCGTTGCTGCTCGTGGCGCGATATCGCGAGGAGCTGCGCCGCGAGGACGACAAGCACGAGGCGATGGCGATCGCGCTGCGTCAGGCCGGCCCGGCGATCCTCGCCTCCGGGCTGACCGTGATCGCTGCGCTTCTGTGCCTGACGATCGCCGACGTCGAGGGCACCGCCGGCCTCGGGCCGATCGGCGCGATGGGAATCGCGGTCGCCATGGTCGCGATGCTGACCGCGCTCCCCGCCTTCCTCGTCATCCCGCGCGGCTTCTGGCTCGGCTTCCTCGGGGTGATCGTGGGCATGATCTTCGGGGCGGTCATCGGAGTGCCGCCCGTCGGCCTGCGTGGTCGCCCTGGCGCTGATCGCCGCTCGCCTACTGGTTCTCGAAGGACCGCACCCCGAACGAGGGCTGGCAGTTCTGGCCGTTCGTCCCCCACATCGGCGACGAGGCATCCGACGAGACCCACGGCTTCTGGCGCCGAGTGGGCGATCGCATCGCGAAGCGCCCGCGTGCGATCTGGGCTGCCACGGTCGCTCTGCTCCTGGTCCTCTCCCTCGGCTGGCTCAACATCGACCTCGGCCTCACCCAGGGCAACCAGTTCCGCGGCGACGTCGAATCGGTCGAGGCGCAGGAGCTGCTCGCCGCGTCGTTCCCGGCCGGAGCCGGCGCTCCGACCGAGGTGATCGTTCCCGACCCGGCGAAGGTGCAGGCGGTGACTCAGGCGCTCACCGGCCTCGACACCGTGGAGGGTGTGCGCGAGGCCGGCAAGGACGACGAGGCCACCCTGCTGCAGGCGACCCTCACCAAGGATCCGTACTCGACCGAAGCCTTCGACGACATCGAGCCGATCCGCGACACCGTCAAGGAGGCGGGCGGCGAGGACGTCCTGGTCGGCGGCCCGACCGCGGTCGAGAAGGACCTGCGGGTCGCCTCCGCTCGCGACTCCCTCCTGATCCCGCCGATCGTGCTCGTCGTCGTCTTCCTGATCCTGATCGTCCTGCTGCGGGCGCTCGTCGCGCCGCTGCTCCTGATCGGGACGGTGATCCTCTCCTACGCCGCCGCGCTCGGCATCGGTTACCTCGCCTTCGACGTCCTCTTCGACTTCCCGGGAAGCGACCCGTCGCTGCCGCTGTTCGCCTTCATCTTCCTGGTGGCGCTGGGCGTCGACTACAACATCTTCCTGATGGCGCGGGTCCGCGAGGAGACCCAGGGAAGCAACCCTCGAGAGGGCGTGCTTCGCGGGCTCGCCGTGACCGGCGCGGTCATCACCTCGGCCGGTCTGGTGCTCGCCGGAACCTTCTCGGCGCTCGCGGTGCTGCCGCTCATCTTCCTCACCGAGCTCGGCTTCGTCGTCGCCATCGGCGTGCTGCTCGACACCTTCATCGTCCGCTCGATCCTGGTCCCGGCGCTCTCGCTGGATCTGGGCCGCCGCATCTGGCTGCCCTCGGCCCTGGGACGCGAGACGGACGATCGCGGATAGCTTTCCGCGCGAGATGAGCTCGTCCAACGGCTACTCCAGCCCCGCCGTCGCGGGAACCGGCGCGATCGCGCTCGGCGTCGCCGCCGTCTCCTCCGCTCTGGGAGCGGTCCGCGTCCTCGCCCGCAGCGACGAGTCCGCCGCGAAGGCGGAGGAGGGGCTCGCGAAGCTCTGCACCAAGGTCGAGGGCGCCGACGCCGAGCGGGTCGAGGTCACGACAGACCCGTCGCAGCTCGCCGATTGCGACTTCGTCGTCGAGGCGATCGTCGAGGACCCCGCCGCCAAGGCCGAGCTGCTGCGGACGCTCGGCGAGTCATGCCCTGAGGCGGACCTCGCGACCACGACCTCGTCACTCTCGATCGGCGAGCTCGGCGAGCGCGCCGGGGTGAGCGGCCGCTTCTACGGCCTGCACGTCTTCAACCCGGTGCCGCGGATGGAGCTGATCGAGCTCTGCCTCCCCGAGGACCTGGACGCCGCCGCCGCCGACCGCGCCCGTGCGTTCTGCGCCGCGCTCGGCAAGCACGCGGTCGAGGTTCCCGACAACACCGGCTTCGTCGTCAACCGGCTCCTCTTCCCCTACCTCTTCGAGGCCGTTCGCCTCATGGACGACCTCGGCCTCAGCGCGAAGGACGTCGACGACTGCATGGCGATGGGAACCGGCCAGCCGATGGGGCCGCTCAAGCTCCTCGACTTCGTCGGGATCGACGTCGCCGTCGCCATCGGCGAGAGCCTCCACGAGGCCAACGGCCACGACCATCACGAGCCGCCGAGGCTCCTGCTCGAGATGGCGGCCGAGGGCAGGCTCGGCCGCAAGAGCGGCTCGGGCTTCTACGAGTACTGAGCGCTAGACGGCTCGCTGCTTGCCGGCGAGATCCCAGACGACATCGGCCTCGCTGATGCCCTGCCGGCCCGCGAGATCGTCCACCTGATCCCAGGGGAGCTGCGCGTCGGGAAGCTCGTCCCAACGGGCGAGCTCGAGCGATTCGAGCGCGCGGGACAGGGTCGGCCCGTGTCGCTCCTCGGCGTTGACGAGCGCCTTCAGGACCTCGAGTTGCTTGTCGCTGAGCCTGACGACCCACATGTCGCTTCGCCTCCTCGTTACGCGTGACAGTCGAGAGGTCAAGCTAAGCGCGTGGACGGACGTAACGCGTAGGACGCTCCGGCCACCTCCTGATCGCCGAACGTCCCGGAGCGGGGTCCCTGGACCCTGCCGCGGGACGTTCGATGGTGAGGCGACTACGGGGAAACGAGGAAACCCCCACCGAACGGGGTGCGTTCGGGCTCGCGAGGGAGCGTGCGCCGCACCCTCGGGGTTCACCGGGCATGGACATTCGCCGCATCGCCGAGATGGCCGGTGGCCAGCACAACCGCATCTCACGCGCACAGCTCTTCGAGCTCGGCCTGAGCGAATGGGGAATCGCGCACCGCATCGCAACCGGGACGCTCGTGATCGTCGAGCACGGCGTACTCGCCGTCGCGCCGGTTCTCGCACGCGATGATCTCGGACGTTGGATGGGCGCGACGCTCACCCATCCTGGGAGCTTCCTCAGCCATGTGGCGGCAGCTGTCGCCTACGAGGTCCTCTCTTACGAGGCGCCACTCGTATCCGTCACCCGTCCCGGATCAGGTGGATCGCGTCGCCACGGCAACGTCCTGGTTCATCGCAGCGATTCCCTGAGCGGCGACGTGACCGAGCTTCACGGCATCCCGATCACGACCATCTCGCGAACCCTTCTGGACATCACGGCGGACGTGGATGACAAGGCACTTGCGCGAGCTGTGCGCGAGGCGGTGAGGAAGCGGACCTGAGCTGGCCGGGCGAGCGGCTCATCGTGGAGATCGACGGCGGCCCGTTCCATCTCGACGAGGGCGAGGACGCCCGCAAGGAGAAGGCGTGGCGAACTGCGGGGTGGGCCGTCGAGCGCGTCTCCGACGCCGATGTCTACGAGCGGCCCCACCGCCTGCTTGAAGCAGCGAGGTCATCGAACGTCCCTTAGCGGGGTCGTGGGACCCCGGAGCGGGACGTTCGGTGTCAGCTGGAGGAGAGCTAGGCCGAGCGGGCGTGAGGGCGGCGGGGACGCCGCCGCCTAGTCCTCGTCGCGGGAGCCGTCCGCCTCGACCGCCTGGTGCTCCTGCGTCGCCGGGCCGTCCGGGTGGATCCGCAGGGCGACGATCCGGTTGTCGCGGACCGACTCGACCCGGATCGTGTGGCCGTCGGCGCGGAGTGTGTCGCCGCGCTTGGGGAGGCGTCCGAGCTCGCTGAAGACGTAGCCGCCGATCGAGTTGTAGGCGTCGGTCTCGACCGGGAGCTCGATGCCGGCGTCCTGGACGTCGCCGAGGGAGACGTGACCGCGCACGTACCAGTCGCCGTCGGTGAGCTTGCGGAGGTGCTCGCCCCGGGGATCGGTCTCGTCCTCGATCTCGCCAACGACCTCCTCGAGGATGTCCTCGACGGTCGCGATGCCGACGGTGCGCCCGTACTCGTCGACGACGACGGCGATCGAGCTTCGCTGGCGCTGCAGCTCCGCGAGCAGGTCGTCGAGCGCCTTCGTCTCGGGGATGATCGGCGCGTCGCGGACGGCGGGCTCGATCGAGGCGTCGGGTCCGGCGTTCATGTAGAGGCGGACGAGCGAGTTGTTGTGGACGATGCCGCGGACCCGGTCGGGGTTGTCGTCCTCGATCACGACGAGGCGCGTGTGGCCGGAGGAGACGCAGCGGCGCAGCGCGTCCTCGACGGTGTCGGAGGAATCGACGGTCACGACCGCGGGGATCGGCGTCATCACCTCGCGGGCCTCCTGCTCGTGCAGGTGGAAGACGCCGCCGAGCATGCCCGCCTCGCTCTCCTCGAGGTCGCCGCCCGAGCGCGAGTCCGCGATCAGCGCCTTCAGGTCGTCGGCGTCGTGGTGCTCCTCGATGCTCGAGGGGTCGACGCCGAACAGGCGGATCATCGCGTTGGAGACGCGGTTCAGTCCCCAGGAGAACGGGGTCGTCGCCCAGTGGAACCAGTCGAGCGGGGCCGCGGCGGTCAGCAGCGCCGTCGGCTCGGCCTTGTTGATCGCGACGATCTTCGGGACCTGCTCGCCGATCGTGATGTGCAGCGAGGTCGCGATGCCGAACGCGATCGCGAAGGAGATCGCCGTCGTCAGCCCGTGTGAGAGCTGATCCTCCAGCAGGGGCTCGACCAGGCTGGCGATCGCGGGCTCGCCGAGGAAGCCGATGCCGATCGAGGCCATCGTGATGCCGATCTGGCAGGTCGCGAGGTAGCGGTCGATCCCGTCGAGCTGACGGAGCACCCTGCGGCCACCGCTGCTCCCCTCCTCCGAGAGCGTCTCGAATCGAGAGCGCCGCGAGCGCACGAGCGCGAACTCGGCGGCCACGAACATCCCGTTGAGGAAGATCAGCACGACCAGCGCGACGAGCGCGAGGGCGGTCACGCGCGCACCCCTCGGCGCAGCGAGGAGCTCACACGCCCACCGGGCGCTTGGCTGATCCCCGGCCGGTCAGGGCGGGGACCCGTACTTCGAGGAGGGTCGTCATTCACGGGCGACGACCGGAGGCTAGCAGCGGAAAGCGGCGCAACCTTCGGTCCGCGGACGGTTTGGGAGGATGACGAGATCCATGACGAGGGGAGATGGGGCGCGATGAGGGGTTCGACGAGGGCGTTCGCCGGAGCGGCGGCCGCCATGGTTGTGGTGGTTCTCGGGTTCGCAGCACCGGCGCAAGCCGCGCCCGGAGACCGCGATCCCGACTACGGCAAGCGCGGCATCGCAACCCCACCGGGCGGATCGGTCTACGAGCGCGGCGGGAACCCCGGACGGCGGCACCGTCTACCTGACGCCATCCGGCGAGCCCGGCCTGTCGCCTCTCGAGCTGCGCAAGGTGGACGAGCACGGCGCGCCGGACGCCCAGTTCGGCACCGACGGGACCGCCGACCTTCCACCGGGCCTCAGCCCAGTCGACGTCGCCGTCTCGACCGACGGCCGGATCCTCCTGGGCGGATCGTTCGGGACCTATCCCGATCCCATCCGACGCGGTCGCGACCCGGCTCCTCGCCGACGGGTCGGTCGATCCGAGCTTCGGTTCGGATGGTCTCGCGAAGCTGGAAGTCGCCGGGGAAGGCCACCTCCGTCGGCGCGATCGTGGCGGAGCCGGACGGGGGGCCGCGCTGAGCGTCACGTTCCGCGACACCACCGCCTCCGCCGTCGCCACCGTCCCGACCGGCGGCGTACTCCGGCTCAAGGCGGACGGCACTCCCGACCCGGCGTTCGGCGACGGCGGCGTCTCCGATCTCGTGCCGGGACCCGCGACCGCCCTCGCCCGTGACGACTCGGGCCGCTACGTCCTGGGCAACAGCTACGAGGTCGCCGCCGGTCGTCCGAGCGTCTCCAGATTCGAGCCCGACGGCGACCTCGACCCGACCTTCGGCTCGGGCGGCGTCGCAGACCTCCCATTGCCCGACTTCGGCCTCTTCAGCGGCCAGGTGAACTCGATCGCGATCGACGCGACGGTCGGCCCGTCGTCTTCCACAGCGGCTGGAACCTCGCCTCCACCAAGGGTGGTGGCTACTCGGACGCTGGTTCGGCTCGAAGCGAACGGCGCCCCCGACGGCTCCTTCGACGCGTCCCCGATCTTCGCCGCCAGTCGCAAGCAGAGTCGCGCCTTCCAGATGTCCTCCCTGGTGATCGACGCTTCCGGGCGCCTCGTCCTGTCCGGGGCCTGGTCGACTCGACCCGCTACATCGGAACCGCCTCCGATCCCGCCGTTGCTCGTTTGCTGCCGGACGGGTCGCCCGACCCGTCCTTCGGCGTCGACGGGCTGGCGATCGTGCCCGCGCTCGAGCTCGGGGCGGACGTCGGTTCCTTGCGCGGCCTCTACCTGCAGACGAGCGGCGAGATCCTGGCGTTCGGAACCAGCGGCAAGCGCAACTTGAGGCGGCCTCGGCACGCCGTCCTGATCCAACTCCTCACCGGTGCCGGAAAGGCCGACGCTGACGCCGACGGAATCGTCGACCGCCGCGACCGCTGCGACCTCACCGCCGGACACAAACGCGAGCACGGCTGCCCGCTGCAGCAGCGGAAGGTCAAGATCATCGGCCGCTCCAACAACGGCTACTTCAACGGAGTCGTGATCGGCGCCCCAGGGTGCGCCGCCCACGTGCCGGTGAAGCTCATGCAGGTTGTTCCCGGCCGCGACGAGATCGTCGGGCGCGATCGCACGCATTCGGGCGAGTGGAACATCGCCGGAGACTTCCCCATCGGCCGCTACTACGCGCTCGCTCCGCGCGTGCGCAACGCCGACGTCGGCATCTGCGTCACCGCGCGCTCGCGGACCGCTCGCTGAGGACCTTCCCGACGAACCACGCACACGGGTACTACCGTGACCGTCGGTGGATCAAGACAGCACGCCGTACCTCGACGCACTCAGGGAGCTCGCCTCCCGCGAGCCCGGCCGCTTCCACATCCCCGGCCACAAGGGTGGGCCCGGCGCTGACTCGCGGCTGCGCGAGGCGATCGGCGACGCCGCGCTGAGCCTCGACTTCCCGGCCGGCACCGAGAACGTCGACATCGGGCCCGACCCCCTCGACACCCCCTTCCAGCAGGCCCAGCGCCTCGCCGCCGAGGCGTGGGGAGCGAAGCGGTCGTGGTTCCTCGTCAACGGCGCCTCGGGCGGCAACCACGCGATCTGCATGGCGCTCGCCCACCTCGGCGAGGTCGCGATCGTCCAGCGCAACGTCCACTCCTCGGTGATCGACGGGCTCGTGCTCAGCGGGCTCAAGCCGCGCTTCGTGGCGCCGGCGATCGACGACGGGCTCGGCGTCGCCAACTGCATGACCGCGGAGTCGCTCGAGGCGGCGCTCGACGAGGACCCGCTGCCGGTCGCCGTCTTCATCGTCTCCCCCACCTACTTCGGCGCGGTCGCCGATGTCGCCGCGCTCGCCGAGGTCGCGCACGCGCGCGACGTCCCGCTGGTCGTCGACGAGTCCTGGGGAGCCCACCTCGCGTTCTCCGACGAGCTGCCGGCCAACGCGCTGGCCTGCGGCGCCGACGTCGTCCTCAACTCCGTTCACAAGCTGGGAGGAAGCCTGACCCAGTCGGCGATCCTGCACCTCGGCACCGAGCGCATCGACGGCCGGATCGTCGACCGCTCGGTCACCCTCGTCGAGTCGACGAGCCCGAGCGCGCTCCTGACCGGCATCGCTCGACGCCGCCCGCCGCCACAACGTGCTCGAGGGCGGCGAGCTGCTCTCGGAGACGATCGCCTCGCTGCGCGACCTGCGCCGCGCGGTCGTCGCGGTCGACGGCCTCGACGTGCTCGACGAGGAGATCGCCGAGGCGCCGAGCGTCTTCGCCTGGGACCCGCTGCGGCTGTCGGTCGACGTCCGGGGAACCGGCGCCACCGGCAACGAGATCGCCCGCCACCTTCGCGTCGAGCACGACATCTGGTTGGAGCTCTACGCGGAGAACGTCGTCGTCGCGGTCTTCGGCATCGGGGAGAACGTCGCCGAGACCGGGGCGCGCCTCCTCGAGGGGCTTCGCGACGCCGCCGAGAAGCTGCGCCGCCCGATCGACGGCGAGCGCGCCCCGTTCGCGCCGCCTCCACCCTGGGGCCCGACCGAGATGACGCCGCGGGCGGCCTTCCTCGGCCCGCAGGAGGTCATCGCCTTCAGCGAATCCGAGGGCCGGATCGCCGCCGAGTCGCTCGCCGCCTACCCGCCCGGCGTCCCCAACGTCCTGCCCGGGGAGCGGCTCAGCACCGAGACGATCGACTTCATCGCCGACTCGCTCGCCCACGGCGGCCAGGTCCGGGGAGCCAGCGACCGGACCCTGCGAACCGTCAGGGTCGTGATCGAGGATGACCTAGATGGCTGAGCACGAGGACGACCGAGCGAGATCCCGGGAACCGAGCCCGTCGACTGGGGCAGCGACTCCGAGTACGGGCTGCTCCGCGACGTCCTGCTCTGCCCGCCCGACAACTTCCGCTGGCTGCCGACGAGCGTGATCAGCAAGGGGACGCTCGAGAGCGATCGCGTCTACGACGCCGAGCTCGCCGGCGCCCAGCATCGCGAGATGGTCCAGGCCTACGACGCGGCCGGGGTCCAGGTCCACCTGCTCGAGCCCGACCCCCACCTTCCCTACCAGGTGTTCGCGCGCGATTCGAGCATCGCGACGCCGGCCGGGCCGATCGTCACCCAGCTCGCGCAGCCGTGGCGCCGCGGCGAGTACGCGCCGGTCATCCGCTTCTACGAGGAGGCCGGGATCCCGGTCCACCAGATGGTCACGGCGGGAACCCTCGAAGGGCGGCGACGTGATCATCGTCGAGCCCGGCAAGGTCCTGATCGGCAACGGCGAGGAGCGCACGGACACGAAAGCGGCCGCGCAGCTCGGAGGCTGGTTCGAGGAGCTCGGCTGGGAGGTCCGGATCGAGGCGATCCCCTCCCACTTCGTCCACATCGACGTGCTCGTGTCGGTGCTCGCGCCGAAGCTCGCGGCGGTCTGCACCGAGGTCGCATCCCACGGGCTCGTGAAATGGCTCCGCGACGACCTGAGCTTCGAGATCCTCGACGTCTCGGTTGCCGACGCCTTCGGCCTCGGCGTCAACGCGATCTCGCTCGGCGAGGATCGCGTCATCTCGACCAAGCGCTCGGAACGCCTGAACGAGCAGCTGCGCTCGCTGGGTCTGACCGTCTTCGACCCCGACCTCGAGATGTTCACGCTGGGAGGCGGCGGCGCGCACTGCCTCGCGCAGCCGCTGCGCCGGGAGCGCGTCGCCTAGATGACCGCGCATCCTCTGCTTCGCGTCCGGTGCGCGTGACGAGCTCGCCCGCGCCCGCGATCGACGCGGCCCAGGTGATCTCCGACCTGCGGGCGCTCGCCGCCCTGACCTCCGACGAGCGGGGAGCGCAGCGCCTCTGCTTCGGGGAGACCTGGCGGAAGGCGCGCGGCTTCCTCGTCTCCCAGCTTGGGGAGCTGGGAGTGAACGACGTCACCGTCGATTCAGCCGGGAACCTGATCGCGCGCCTCCCCGGCGCCGACCGCGAAGCGCCGGCGCTCGCCGTCGGCTCCCACATCGATTCGGTGCCCGACGGTGGCTGGCTCGACGGCGCCCTCGGCGTGATGGCCGCGCTGGGAGTGCTGCGGGCGTGGGCCGGACACTCCGAGCCGCCGCCGCGGGACATCGTGCTGATCGACTTCGCCGACGAGGAGGGAGCGCGCTTCGGCCGCTCGCTGTTCGGGAGCTCAGCGGTTGCGGGGCATCTCGACGCCTCTGAGCTCGCCGGTGCGACCGACGCCGCCGGCGTCACGATCGAGGCGGCGCTCGCTGAGAACGACCTCACGCTCGAGGGGGCGGCCGCCGCCCACGAGGCGGGCCTCCTCGACTCGCTCGGCGCCTACCTCGAGCTCCACATCGAGCAGGGGCCGGCGCTCGAGGCCGCGGGCGTCAACTGCTCGGCGGTCTCGGGCTGCGCCGGGGTGGAGCGCCACCGGCTCACCTTCCGGGGCCAGGCCTCCCACGCCGGGACCACCCCGATGGACCTGCGCCGCGACGCCGGCCTGGCGGCCGCCGAGACCGCGCTCGCGGTCGAGCGGATCGCGAGGGCTCACGGCGGCGTCGGCACGACCGGCACCCTCGACCTGCGACCCGGCGTGATCACCGCCCTCGCCGGTCGACGCCGAGATCGGCGTCGACCTCCGCCACGCCGAGGAGGAGCCGCTCGCCGACATGCTCTCCGAGACGTTGACGCGCCGCGGCGACCATCGCCGACGAACGACGGTGCGTCTTCGGCGGCGAGCCGGTCTGGCGAATCCCGCCGACCGTCTTCGACCCCGACCTCGTCGCCCGCGCCGCGGCTGCAGCGGCCGCGGCCGGTGGTCGCTCCGAGCCGATGGTCAGCGGCGCCCTCCACGACGCCGCCGAGGTTGCGTCCCGCGTGCCGGTGGCGATGATCTTCGTCGCCTCCCGCGACGGCATCAGCCACGCGCGCGAGGAGGACAGCTCCGAGGCCGACCTGACCGCCGGCATCGAGGCCTTCGGGCGCGCTCGCCGCGCGACGTGCTCTCAGGCTTCTGAGACAACCCGTGCTTGAAAACGACTTCCACGGGCATCGCAACGGGCAATAACTTCGACTGGGAGGTCAAAGCGTGGAGCAGGCGACGGCAACGGGCGACGCAGGGATCCCGATGTGGCCGGTGGCGAGGAGGAGACCAAGCTGGCCCGCAGGGTCGGCCCCATCCTGCTCCTGTTCTTCATCCTCGGCGACATCCTCGGCGGGGGCATCTACGCGCTCGCCGGCACCGTCGGAGCCGAGGTCGGCGGCGCGATCTGGCTCGCGTTCCTGGCCGCATTCGTCATCGCGCTGCTGACCGCCTGCTCCTACGCGGAGCTCGTCTCGAAGTACCCGCGCGCGGGCGGCGCGGCGCTCTACGTCAACAAGGCGTTCAACATCCCGTTCCTGACGTTCATGATCGCCTTCGCGGTGATGGCGTCGGGGATCACCTCGGCGAGCACGCTCGCGCGCGGCTTCGGCGGCGACGCTCTCTCGGCCTTCGTCGACGTCAAGGTCATCCCGGTCGCGATCGTCTTCATGCTCGTGGTCGCCCTGATCAACCTGCGCGGCATCGCGGAGTCGGTCCGCTTCAACGCAGTGCTCACCTGCATCGAGGTCGGCGGCCTGCTCCTCGTGATCATCATCGGCCTGGCCGCCTTCGGCGAGCCGGCCTCGGACTTCGGCCGGAACTTCGAGTTCAAGGAGGGCGTCGACGCCCTTCTTCGCGATCCTCTCCGGCGCGGGGCTCGCCTTCTACGCGCTGATCGGTTTCGAGGACTCGGTCAACATCGCCGAGGAGGCGGAGAAACCGAGCCGGAACTACCCGAAGATCCTGTTCGGCGGGCTGCTCATCGCCGGCATCCTCTACCTGGTCGTCCTGTTCGTCACCTCGACCGTCGATCCCGACCGACAAGCTCGCCGACACGAGCGCGCCGCTGTCCTCGTCGGCGAGACCGGCCCGCTCGGCGTCGACCCGAAGGTCTTCTCGGCGATCACCCTCTTCGCGCTCGCCAACGGCGCCCTGATCAACATGATCATGGCCTCGCGCCTCGTCTACGGCATGTCCGAGGAGGCATCGTCCCGGGCTTCTTCGGCCGCGTCCTCCCCGGCCGGCAAGACGCCGATCACCGCGATCGTCTTCACCACGCTGCTCGCGCTGATCCTCGTCTCGACCGGTGACCTCGCGAGCCTTGCGGAGACGACGGTCCTGCTGCTGCTGTCGCGTTCACCGCGGTCAACATCTCGGTCCTGGTCCTCCGCAACGACAAGGTCGAGCACGACCACTTCACCGCGCCGATCTTCGCCCCGATCGTCGGCATCATCGCCTCCATCTACCTGATCGTCGACAACGAGGAGGAGGTCTTCATCCGCGCCGGCCTGCTGCTGCTCCTCGGGGTCGCCTTCTGGATCGTCGCCTACCTCGGCGGTCACCGGACCGGCGAGCACAAGATCGTCAAGGGCTGACCGTTGCCGACGGTGGGTTAGGGTTGCCGCGCGTCGGTCGTCGACGCGGAAGTTGCGAGGAGGACGCGTTGGAGAGTGGCACGGCAAACGCCGGTGCCGGCGACGAGCCTGCAAGGCCTGAGGTCGGCGAGAAGGGCCTGAAGTCGAATTCGATCGGCTTCCTCGACGGGCTCGCGATCGGCCTCGACTCGACCGCGCCGGCCTACTCCCTCGCCGCCGTGATCGGTTCGATCGTGGTCGTCGCCGGAGTCCAGGCTCCGGCCGTCCTGCTCGTCTCGTTCGTCCCGATGTTCTTCATCGCGGGCGCCTTCTACTACATGAACAAGGTCGATCAGGACTGCGGCACCACGTTCTCCTGGGTGACCAGGACGCTCGGCCCCTACGCAGGCTGGATCGGCGGCTGGGCGATCTTCACGACCGGGGTGCTGGTGATCGGCTCGCTCGCCGACGTCTCCGCCTTCTACATCTACGACCTCTTCGGTCTGACCGAGCTCCGCAACTCGCGCACCGCGGTGATCATCTTCGCGCTGGTGATCATCACCGTGATGACGGCGATCTGCGTCATCGGCACCGAGCTCTCAGCGCGCGTGCAGCGAGTGATGGCGCTGGCGCAGGTCGGCGCGCTGCTCCTCTTCATCGTCGTCGCCGCCTTCGCGATCATCACCGGCGACGCGTCCAACAAGTCGATCGACCCGTCCCTGTCGTGGCTCAATCCGTTCGCGATCGACGACTACTCGGGAATGCTCTCAGGCGTGCTGCTCGGCGTCTTCATCTACTGGGGATGGGAGAGCGCCGTCAACCTCACCGAGGAGTCCAAGGACAGCTCCCGCGCCCCGGGGCTGGCGGGGATCGTCAGCACCATCACCCTTCTCGTCGTCTACATCGGCGTCGCCGTCACGCTGATCTCCTACGCCGGGCCGAAGCGCATCGAGCGCTTCGACGACAACGCGGGCGTCCTCGGCGCTGTCTCCGACGACGTTCTCGGGCCGCTCTCCTTCATCGTCGTGCTCGCGGTGATCACCTCGGGGATCGCCTCGACCCAGACGACGATCCTCCCGGCCTCGCGGACGTCGCTTTCGATGGCCACCGCCGGCGCCTTCCCCAAGCGTTTCGCCTCGATCCACCCGCGGTTCCTGACGCCGGCGTTCGGCACGATCCTGATCGGCGTGGTCGCCTCGCTCTGGTACGTCGGCGCCAGCATCGTCAGCGAGAACTTCCTGTTCGACTCGCTCTCGGCGCTCTCGCTCCTGATCGCCTTCTACTACGGGCTGACCGGCATCGCCTGCGCGATCTACTGGCGCCACGAGCTGACGCAACTCGGTCAAGAACTTCCTCTTCATCGGCGCCGCGCCGCTGATCGGAGCGGCGATGCTCTTCTACCTGCTCTACGAGTGCGTCACGACGCTCACCGACCCGGCCGACTCCTACTCGGGCAGCGGCTCCTCGGGGTCGGCGTGCCGCTGGCGATCGCGCTCTTCTTCATCATCCTCGGGCTCGTCCTGATGTTCGTCTGGCGGTTCACCGGCGGGCCGAAGTTCTTCGAGCGGAAGGGCTTCGAGGCGGTTCCACACGAGATCGCCGTCGGCGGCGGCACGGTCGAGGCTGTCGGGGCGAGCGAAGCCGAGGTCGACGGAAGCGGCGGGCAAAGTGAGTGAGCGCTGATCGTGGGCTACGACGGCTCGGCCTGCGCCGAGGCTGCGTTCGATGCCGCGGTGGACATCGCGCGGCTGACCGGCGACCGGTTGATCGTCGCCTTCGGCTACGAGCCCTCCGGCTACGGCGAGGAGATGGCGGCCCATCGCAACGTCGTCCGCCAGCACGGCGAGGCGGTGACGGCCTCGGTGATGGAGCGCGCCGCCGCCGAGGGCGTCGACGTCGAGCTCGCGCTGATCCCCGAGCGGCCGGCCGAGGCGCTCGACCACCTCGCCGAGGAGCGCGACGCGCGCGCGATCGTCGTCGGCACTTTCGGCGAGAGCCCGCTGAAGAGCGCCCTGCTCGGCTCGACCCCGCACAAGCTCCTTCACATCTCGCGGCGACCCGTTCTGGTGGTCCCCGTGCCGACGACGAAGGACTGAACCTCAATGAGCGACTGGACCGAGCTGGCGGCGCTCCCGCTGAGCATCGACGCGCTACGAGCTGACCGGCCACGACCGCGAGTACGGCTCGTTCACCCGGCCCTCCACCGTGATCCACATGCGCGGCGGCGGCGAGGAGGGAATCGGCGAGGACGTCGTCTACGACGTGCTCGACCACATCGCCCACCGCGACAACGGCACGCCGCTCGACTTCTCCGGCGTCTCGACCCTGGGCGACCTCTGCGCGCAGCTCGGCCGAGACCGACCTCTTCCCGGTCGCCGCGCCCGGGATGGAGGCCTCCCGCCACTACCGGCGCTGGGCCTACGAGAGCGCCGCGCTCGACCTCGCGCTGCGGCAGGCGGGAACCTCGCTGCACGAGGCGCTCGGGCGCGACCCCAAGCCGCTGAACTTCGTCTGCTCCACCCGGCTGACGACGCTTCGACGAGCGAGGAGGGCTCAAACGTCGAGCCGATCACCAAGCGCCTCGACCGCTACCCGGGGCTCGGCTTCAAGCTCGACCCCGAGAACGACTGGACGCCCGAGCTGATCGCGGAGATCAAGGGGCTCGCGCCGGTCCGCGTCCTCGACCTGAAGGGCCACTACAAGGGCACGCCGGTCGACGTCGACACCGACCCCGTCCTCTACGCGGCGGTGGCCGAGGCGTTCCCCGAGGCCTACCTCGAGGACCCCGACGTCAACGAGGAGACGCGGCCGATCCTCGAGCCGCATGCGCGACCGCTGCACCTGGGACGCGCCGCTGCACTCGCTCGCCGACATCACCTCGCTGGAGTGGAAGCCGAAGGCGATCAACTCGAAGCCGTCGCGGTTCGGCTCGATCGAGGAGGTGCTCTCCATCTACGCGCACTGCGCAGCCGAGGGCATCGCGATCTACGGCGGCGGCCAGGGCGAGGTCGAGTGCGGCCGCGGCCAGATCCAGTACCTGGCCTCGCTATTCCACGCCGACACGCCGAACGACATCGGCTCCCTCCGGCTACAACGACCCGGCCGTGCCTGCCGGGCCTGCCGACGCGCGCCGATGGACCCGGTGCCGTCGGCCACCGGCTTCCGCTGGGGGTAGGCGAGCTCGGCTTCGGCTGGCCGAATCCGGACTTTCCACTACCGTCGGGCGCCCAACCCCGAAACCCCTCGGAGGTCCAGATGACCGACACCAGCTTCGCCGAGCCCTGAACGAGCAGATCGGCAACGAGTTCGCCGCCCACCAGCAGTACGTCGCGATCGCCGTCTACTACGACGCCGAGACGCTTCCGCAGCTGGCCGCGTTCTTCTACCGCCAGGCGGTCGAGGAGCGCAACCACGCGATGATGATCACCCAGTACCTGCTCGACGCCGACCTCGAGGTCGACGACGCCCGGCGTCGAGGCGCCCGAAGCCGCTTCTGCGACATCGTCGCGCCGTCGCGCTCGCGCTCGCCCAGGAGAAGCGCGTGACCGAGCAGATCGGCGCGCCTCGCCGGCGAAGGCCCGCGACGTCGGCGACTACCAGGGCGAGCAGTTCATGCAGTGGTTCATCAAGGAGCAGACCGAGGAGGTCGCGACGATGTCCGACCTGCTGCGGGTGGTCGAGCGGGCCAAGGACAGCCCGCTCCTGATCGAGGAGTACCTCGCCCGCGAGAGCATCGGCGAGGGCGGGCAACGATCCCGACCGCCCCGGCCGCCGCCGGCGGCGCGCTCTGAGCGCGGAGCGTGCGAGGGCGATCAGACCGTCTGAGTCAGCCGGCGCGGCGTACTCGGCGGGTGCTGAGCGATCGAGACCCGGATACGCGAATCGAGCTGTGACTATCAGCACGAGCGCCGCCGGAATCCGCTACGGTTCGCCTCCCAGCGCAGCCGAACCGCCAAGCGGTGACGGCAACGCAGTCTTCGGAGCGGTTCGCCGCTCTCGGGGAGGGGAGGAGAGAGAGCTGAACGACGCCCGCCGAGCGGGCGTCGTTTTGTTTTTGCGGGACGGGCTAGCGGGTCAGGATCTGACGATCGATCACGAGCATCGGCGAGATGAACTCCTCGAACGTGTTGTCGCGGCCGATCGCATCCATGTTCACCACGCCGACTCCCGTACCCGTCTTCCGCAGATCGCTCTGGTTTCTGAGGCGGTTGATGAAGTCCGCGGCGTACGGCTTCAGGCCCGCATGTACGTACGTGTTCTTGAACACGCCGTCGTCCACGAGCAGCCTTCTGTCGTCGGTCGCCGCCGTCAGCGCGCTATCGGATGCGTTCACCCTGAACCGCACCACGTCGGTGTCGTTGAAGCCGGCGAAATTGCCGTACACCCAGATGTAGCTGGTCTCGTGCAGGCTCTTGTGCTTCTCCTGGAAGGTGTCCATGAGGACCTTCTCGGTGGCACGGCGGACGGTGTCGGGGCTTTCGAGACCATTCTCACCGTAGTCGCAACTGACGAACGGCCTGCGTTCGCAGAACACCTCACCCAGGATCCCCCGCCAGAGATTCGTGCTCGATGACTTCCCGTCTCCGTAGGAGACCCTGTCCCTCTCGCCGGCATATCCACCGCTGAGCTGGGCGGAGTTGTAGATGCACTTTCCGTCTCCCAGTCGATCGCGCAGCTTCTTGTGGAGGTCCTCGTCGTTGTCGGCGACCACGACGTAGTTCTTCTTCGCCGCCCACATCTGCCCCAGAGTCACCGCGCCGGGCTCTGCCACGACCGACGGGTCCATCGCGTTGGGGCAGACGTTGTCTCGGAGGTAGCTCGCCATTGCAACGATGCCTCGATCGTGCTTCGAGTCGTCGTCGCCGCGCCTCGGCCGGAAGTGGGAGACGTTGACGATCACGACCTCCTTCGGGTTCTCTCGGATGAAGCGCTGCAATCCCCCGTCACCTTCGAACGCTGACCTGAACGTTCCGGCGTCAAGGGTGTGGCAGGTCCTCAGCTCGCCGCCGCTGTAGTACGGGCGGATATCGAAAGACCGCACTCCCAATCTGGCCTGGGTGTAGAGATCGTGGTGCTGCGTGCGGGCATATCGCCGGGTCAGCCCCTTTCCGAAGTGCCTCTGGAAGAAACCGGCCTGTTCGCACTCATCGGCGAAGTCCCCCATGTTCTCGGCTGTCGAGTCGTGAGAGCCGGGGATTGCCAGCTGACCCAGCTGAACATCCGAGGCCGGCTTCACCTGCCCGCCAACGTTGATGGTTCTGCCGGGGCTGTCGAAGAGGTCCTCCATCCACGAACGGGTCTCGAACTTCGACTGGGCCGAGGCACTGCACGTGGTCAATCCGAAGAAGGCCAGCGCGAGGAAGAACGCGACGCGATGCTTACGGCTACTGATGAGAGGCAATTTGAGTGGAGTCCCGTTCCTCGGGTGACCCTGCACCCGACTCGTGTGAAAACTGATCGGCTCGCTATCGGTAGATCTCCTGATCCCTTTAGCGGAGCGTCGACCTGCTTCGACTTGGAGCGGCGGCTTCCTGCTCGCTGCGAGAAATATTCGGGCTCCGGGCGAGCAGACTGGAACTCCGCCCGGCGCCGACGGCAGGAAGGGAACGGGAGCGACGGGACTTGAACCCGCGACCTCCGGCGTGACAGGCCGGCGCTCTAACCAACTGAGCTACGCCCCCACAGAAATCCGGGAGCCTGAGCTCCCGGGGGGCGGCGATTATGGCACGTGAATAGGCTCCGCCACGTGCGCCTCGTCTCCTATCGATCCGAGCGCGGCGATCGTGCCGCCGTAGTCGGTGAGGGTGGACTCGTCGACATCGCCGATGCCATCGGCGAAGGCCCCGAGTCGTTGCGCGGGCTGCTCGGCACGGGCTCGCTCGAGCTCGTCGCCGAGGCGACGGCCGGCGCCGAGCCGGCAGTCGAGCTCGCCGACGCCGAGCTGCTCCCTCCGGTGCCGAACCCGCAGAAGATCATCTGCATCGGCCTCAACTACGCCGACCACGCCGCCGAGGCCAAGCAGGAGGCGCCGCCGGTCCCGACCTTCTTCGCGAAGTTCGCCAACGCACTCGTGCCCGACGGCTCGACGGTCCCCCTCCCCGCCTCCAGCACCAAGGTCGACTTCGAGGCGGAGGTCGCTTTCATCATCGGCCGTGCCGCCAAGGACGTCGCCGTCGCCGATGCACTCGACCACGTCGCCGGCTACACGCTCCTCAACGACCTCTCCGCCCGCGACCTGCAGTTCCAGACGCCGCAGTGGATCCCCGGCAAGGTGTTCGACGGTCGGCTCCCTGCGGGCCCGGGCTCATCACCGCCGACGAGGTCGGCGACCCGACCGCGATCGGCATCGCGCTCGACCTGAACGGGGAGCGGATGCAGGATTCGACCACCGAGCACCTGATCTTCGGCGTCGCGGACCTGGTCGCTCACCTCTCGACGCTGATGACGCTCGTCCCGGGCGACATCGTCTCGACCGGCACCCCCGCCGGCGTCGGCTCAACGCGCGATCCGCGCATCTGGTTGCAGCCTGGGGACGAGCTGGTGGTCAGCTCCCCGCAGCTCGGCGAGCTGCGGACGCTACGGAGCCGTCGCCCGCTGACGCCGGGGCCAGCCGTTCTCGATCTCTCGCGATCCGCTCCTGGGAGCCGAACGAGCTGATCAGGACGTACGGCGTCCACCAGAGGATGAAGAAGTAGAACCAGTGCTCGGAGCCGACCTGGGTTGCGATCAGGACCGCGGCCCCGAGCGACGGCCACCTGCAGCGGCGAGCGGCGCCTTGGGAAGAAGAACAGCGCGAGGCCGAGCAGCACGGGGAAGATCCGCGTCAGGGTCTGAAGCGGTTCGAGCGACGGCTCGAGCCCCCAGATGCTGAAGGGGGACCCACGTGAGGCCTGGTAGCCGAAGGTCCTGTCGTAGAACTCGCTGAATCCGCCGCTGGGTAGGAGCGGCAGGAGCACGGCCGCCCAGACCACGAGGAAGACGGCGCTGAAGATCGCCGCGTTGCGCCATCGCCGCTCGCCATCGCCGGCCGCGAACATCGGTGCCAGCGCAAGCGGCCCGAACTTCGTCGCCGCTGCCAGGCCGAGGATGAGGCCCCTCCAGACCGGGGCCGTGAACGCGATCAGCCCGCCGACGAGCAGAGCAGCCACGAGCGCGTCGTTACCGCCGTTGGCGTTGAGCGCATACAGGGTGTACGGGTAGGCGAGCCAGGCGAAGGCGAGCGCGACGCCGAGGTCGCGGCCCGTCCCTCCCCGCCCGAAGTCGCCGGCCGACCAGCAGCAGCAACGCGCCCACCGCGAGGTCGAAGACGATCGCGGCGGCGTGCGCGGCCTTCAGCGGGTCGAGCCCGCCGTCCCAGGGCAGCGCCTGCTCGAACGGCACGTAGGAGATGTAGGAGACCGGGCCGTAGGAGTCGCCGCGGTCGATGAGCGGCGTGAACTTCCCGTCGTAGACCTCCTCCCCGTTGGCGATCCGGTCGGCGCCGACGACGTTGGCGAAGCCGATGTCGATCACCTGGGAGTCGGCGATGTTCAACCCGATCCGGAAGATCGCGAGCACGACCGCAGCGATCGCAAGCCAGCGGATCGGCACCCGTGGAACGAGCGCTCCCCTCCCCTGCCCCGGGAACAGCCCGGCGAGCAGCATGCGGACGAACAGGTACCCGAGGACCGGATAGACGAGCGGCACCGAGAGCGTGATCTCGCCCTTGTTGAAGAAGAACTGGGAAAGCGAGAACGCCAGCAGCGCCAGCAGATCCAGATGGAGGAGCCGGAACGGCCGCTTCGGGTCGAAGAACGGCGCGAGGAAGAGGACGCAGAGCGGGATCCAGATGAACCACTTGCTGACGATCCCGGCGACCGCGCCCTCGTAGCCGCGCGCGAGCTTCACCTCGACCTGCTGGTTGCGCCACGACTCGATCACCTCGCCGGTCCGGTCGTCGATCACGGCCTGGGCCACCTCGGCGCCGTCCAGGGCGTAAGTCGACCTGCCAGCGGTCGTCGCCGCGGGTGGAGGCGCGCGCCTCCATACCCGGGCTCTCCTCCCGCTCCTCGACGACCGCCTCGGCCCCGTTCGCGATGACGATCGCCTCGCCGGCGGTGAGCTCGAACCCCGCCGGCATCTTCTCGAGGTCGCGGATCTGCTTCAGCGGCGCGAGCGGCTCGTCGCCGAAGGGCGGCTGGTGCGCCGGGTTCTCGTCCGCGCGCGCGGCGCGGCGAGCGCGAGCACGGCGAGAAGAACCGCCACGAGGGGAACCAGGGAAATGCGGGTGACACGCATCGCGAGCATCATGATGGGAACGCGGATCGCCGCGCCGGGAGCGGGATAATGCGCGGCGATGCGCCGCCTGACCCGACAGCTCACCGCCGGCCTCCTCCTCGCCACGGTGAGCATCGCGCTCGCAGCGTGCGGCGGAGACGACTCCGAGGACACGACCTCCCAGCCCGCCGACGCCGGCCTGCAGGTGCTGGTGAAGCCCCCGACCGCCGCTCCCGGCGACACGGTCAAGGCCGAGGTCGTCAACGGCTCCGAGGAGGAGTTCACCTACGGCGCCTCCTACGAGCTCGAGATCCAGCAGGGCGAGGACTTCGATCGAGGTGAAGCTCCCCGACACCCCGGTCCCCCAGATCGCCTACATCGCCAAGCCCGGCGAGAACGGGCCCCCGGTGACGGTGAAGATCCCGAAGGACGCACTGCCCGGGCAGTACCGCGTTGTGATCCAGCGGGACGTCCCCGACGTCGGTGACCTCAGTGGCGAGTTCGAGGTCAAAGGCGAGGACTGATTCCGGCCTCGCGGGCCGGCGTCGCCTATGAGCGGCATGGGCAGCCCGGCGCCGGCCCGGCGCTGCTGCTGATCCACGGCCTCGGGGCGACACGGCGGATCTGGGACCCGCAGATCGAGCGGCTCGCGGGCGAGCGGGACGTCATCGCCGTCGACATGCCCGGCTTCGGCGAGTCGCCGATGCTCGACGGGACCGGCGACTCCGTGGGCCCTGGCGGAAGCCGTCGATGGGTCTCTGCGCCGAGCTCGGCGTGGAGCGGCCGCACGTCGCCGGCAACTCGCTCGGCGGCTGGGTCGCCCTCGAGGTCGCCAAGCGCGACCAGGCCGCATCGCGTCTGCCTGATCTCCCCGGCCGGCCTCTGGCGGGAGCCGCTCGGCCCGCGCCGGTTCGACTCCCGCAAGCTCGCGAAACGGCTGCGGCCGCTGCTCCCCTTCATGCTCCGCAACCGACGCATCCGCGAGGCGATGCTGCGGACGACCGCCGGGCACCCCGACCGGATCCCGCTCGACGAGGCCCGCGCGGTGATCACGGCCTGGCTCGATGCGCCCGGATACGACGCCGCCAACGAGGAGATGCGCCGCTACGTCTGCACCGACCTCGAGCGGGTCGGGGTTCCCACGACGATCGCGTGGGGCGAGCTCGACCGGCTCGTCGGACCGCCCAGGCCGGAGCGGCGGCCGCCCGGGAGCACGCTTCATCGAGCTCGAGGGATGCGGCCACACCCCCAACTGGGATGAGCCGGAGCTGATCGCCGACCTGCTGCTCGAGACGAGCGCGACCGCCGAGACGCCGACGGTCGCGTAGAGGGCTCCGCTCAGCTGCGCGGCGGGAGCGCCGGCAAGCCGTCGAGGCTCTCCGCCCCGCGCTTGCGCTGGAAATCCTCGTAGCCGTCGGGGCCCATCTTGCGGACCCGCTTCGCCGACGAGAGCGCGTGGTGGTTGCGCTGCCCCTCGAAGCTCATGAGCGGGACGCCGTATCCACAGGAGTCGGAGATGCGCTCGACCTCGACGTGGACGATCGACCGCCGTGCCTCCGGAATCGAGATGTCGGCGAAGTCGGCGGAGGCGTAGAGCTCCTCGTAGCGGGGGTCGTCGTTCATCACGGCCTCCCCCTTGCCGTGGAAGCGGAGGATCCGCGGCGGCCCGTCGAACGCGCAGAGCATCACGCAGATGCGGCCGTTCTCGCGCAGGTGCGCGATGGTCTCGGCGCCGCTTCCGTGGGAGTCGAGGTAGGCGACCCGGTGGGAGCCGAGGACGGCGAGCGAGCCGATCGGCCCCTTCGGCGAGACGTTGACCTTGCCGTCGCCGTCGAGCGGCGCGGTGGCGACGAAGAACATCGTCTGCTTCGCGATCCACTCCCGGTGGTGGTCGGTGATCTCGTCGAAGACCGTGGCCACTGCTCAGACGCCGGCCGCGACCTTCGCGGGCTCGTCCGCCGGGGCCGCCGGTGGCCGCGAGAACTCGATGCCCTCGTCCTCGACCTTGCCGCGGCGAAGGTGCAGGACGTCGAGCGGGTAGTTCTGACGCAGCTTCCAGGGCGTCTTCGCGCCCTGCTTGGGGAGCTCGTCGAGAACCCGCAGCACGTAGCCCGACTTCAGGTCGATGAAGTCCTCGCGCCCGACGCTCGCGGGCGGCGCCTTCGGCATCCACTGCTTCTTCCCGTTCGCCTCGACGTAGTTGATGAGACGGCAGAAGTACTCGCTGACGAGGTCCGCCTTCAGCGTCCACGAGGCGTTCGTGTAGCCGAACGTCATCGCCAGGTTCGGGACCCCGCTGAACATCATCCCCTTGTAGGTGACGAGCTCGGACGGGACGATCTCCTCGCCGTCGACGACGACGTCCGCCCCGCCGAACATGAGCAGGTTGAGCCCCGTCGCGGTGACGATGATGTCCGCCTCGAGCTCCTCGCCGGATGCGAGCTTGATCCCGTTCTCGGTGAAGGTCTCGATCGAGTCGGTGACCATCGACACCGACTCGTCGCGGATCGCCTTGAAGAGGTCGGAGTCCGGGATCAGGCAGACGCGCTGATCCCAGGGCGCGTAGGTCGGCTTGAAGTGGCGGTCGTAGTCGTAGCCGGCGGGCAGGTCCGCGATGCCCCACTTGCGGAAGACCGCGCGGGCGCGGTCGGGGAACTTCCTGATCAGGTTGAACGAGAGCACCATCAGCAGCGCGTTCCACCAGCGCATGAACCAGAAGACGAACCGGTCCGGCAGCCGGCCCTTGAGCCAGGCGGCGAGCGGGTCGATCGAGGGCCGGGACACCATGTAGGTCGGCGAGCGCTGCAGCAGCGTCACGTGCTCGGCGTCGGCGGCCATGTTGGGAACGATCGTCACGGCGGTCGCGCCGCTGCCGATCACGACGACCCGCTTGCCCGCGTAGTCGAGGTCCTCGGGCCAGTGCTGCGGGTGGATGATCTGGCCGCCGAAGCGCTCCGAGCCCGGGAACTGCGGCGAGTAGCCCTGGTCGTAGTCGTAGTAGCCGGTGGAGATGGCCAGGTAGGTGCAGGTGAGGGTGCGCGGTCTCGCCGCCGGTCTCGACGGTGAGGGTCCAGAGGCTGTCCGCGGTCGACCATTCAGCCTTGACGACCCGGTGGTCGAAGCGGACGAGCCGGTCGACGCCGTACTCGGCGGCGGTCTCGTTGACGTAGCTCGAGGATCGACGGGCCGTCGGCGATCGCCCTCGCGTCCTGCCAGGGCCGGAAGTTGTAGCCCAGCGTGAACATGTCGGAGTCCGAGCGGATCCCCGGGTAGCGGAAGAGGTCCCAGGTGCCGCCGATCGCGTCCCGCGACTCGAGCACGGCCATCGACTTGCCGGGGCAGTCGATCCGGACCCGGCAGGCGGTGCCGATCCCCGAGAGCCCCGCGCCGACGACGATCACGTCGAGGTGCTCGGGTTGATCGACCGTCATGGTCACATCATCCTCTCAGGTGCCGAGCCGCTGTCTGTGAGCTGCGCCACATCCCGCCGCCAGAGCTCGCGCTGCAGGCGCCAGCGCCCCCAGCCGATCATCGAGTGCAGCGCGACGAAGAGCAGCGTCGGCAGGACGATCGCCAGGACGATCGCGCCGCGCACGGGCGCGCCCGAGTTGAACGTGCTCCTCGACGACTCCCCTCCAGTCCAAGCCGAAGACGACGGTGGCGACGAAGGCGAAGTAGATCCCGGTGGTCAGCTTCCCGAAGAACTCGAGGTAGCGGTTGAGGCGCACGCACCAGTCCCAGGAGAGCCGCGAGACCGTGTAGCGCTCCGTCATCGTCGGGCGACGCGTGTACTCCACGCTCAGCCGCTGCTGCCAGCTCCACGTCGGGCGCGGGCCAGCGCTCGGGCTCGGCGCGTCGGCGAGGCTGGCGTGTCGGGCGATCCGCTGATCGCCGAAGTCTCCCCCACCCGCTCACCGGACGCGGGTCGGATCATGCGCCTCCGCAACCTGGGGGCCGGGCCGGGGTTCCGGGTACCTACGATGAACTCGATGGCAGCAACGTCCAGCAGGGGACGCGCCGCTCTCCTCACCGCGCTCGTCGCGGTGCTCGCGGCCGTCCTGGCTTTCCAGGCGTCCGATCCCGATCCCGGCGGGAGCGGTCAGCCGCGTGCCGAAGGGAGCGGTCAAGAAGCTCAACCGGCAGCCCTGCCCGCCCAAGTACGCCGTGCGCGTGGCGCGACCGGCCGATCCGGATGAGATCGCCGACGCCAAGCAGGGCCGCTTCAACATCGAGGGCACCGACGTGCGCCTCGGCAAGAACACGAACTGGCGCTACAACCCGAACGGATCGCTCGCCTTCCAGGCTCGCCTCCACGACCTCCGCTACCTGGACATCCTCTTCTACGCCTACCGCGAGAACGGCGACAGGAGGGCCCTGAAGAAGGCGAAGGAGATCATCGTCGACTGGGTCAAGAACAACCCCCTGAAGGCGCCGACGACCGCCCGCACCTGGTTCGACAAGGTCGCCGGCGACCGCGCCGCCTACATCGCCTACGGGACCCGCGCCGCCGCGTGCGAGGGGTTGCTGAAGAGCCCGAAGCTGTCGCGGACGCTGCTCGGCTCCGTCCTCCAGCACATCCGCTTCCTCGGCAAGCGGAAGATCTACTCCGACACCAACCGCGGCCTGTTCATGGACCTCGGGCTGATCTTCAGCGGCCGGCAGATGCGCTTCCTCCCCGGAGCGACCAAGGCCCGCAACCGCGGCGAGCGGCGGTTCGTCGGCAACGTCGAGGAGCACGTGATCCCGGGCGAGGGCATGTGGCTGGAGCACTCCAGCACCTACCAATTCCTGACGATCAGCGCCATCGAGCGCTACCTCGAGGTCATCGAGGACAAGAAGCCGTTCCTCAACGACATCCTGCCCCAGATGAAGGACACGGCCGCCTGGATGACGATGCCCGACCAGCTGACCCTCCAGAACGGCGACGCCTACCAGGACAAGGCCGACCGCTTCGCGCAGGCGATCAACCGGACCCAGCAGGGAATCCGCGTCCTCCCGCAGAGCGGCGTCGCCTTCGTCAAGCCGACCGCGAAGAAGAACTACCTCTCGTTCCTCTCGAACTACCACTCGGAGATCCACCGTCACGCCGACGACCTCAGCTTCGACCTCTACGAGAACGGGCACCGCGTCGTCTCCGACTCCGGCATCCCCGACAAGGACTTCGGGACGCCGTACCTGTACGCGATCTCCTCCCCGGCGCACAGCGTCGTCACGGTCGACGGCCAGGACTTCCCGCTGGATCGCGAGCACGCCTACGGGAGCGGCCTGCTCGCGAGCGGCGAGGGCGCCGGCTGGTACGCGCTGCTCGCGACGAACCCCACGGTGAACGCGCAGGGAGTCGACCACCAACGACTCCTCCTCTACAAGCCGGGCTCGGCGCTGATCGTCGCCGACCGGCTTCGCTCCTCGAGCTCGCACACCTACAAGAGCTACTTCCAGTTCGGCCCGGAATGGGGCCTGCAGGACACGAGCGACGGCGTCCGGCTCTTCGACGGGGCCGATCAGGTGCTCGTCGCGAACGAGAGCACGGTGCCGCTCCAGCGCGCTTCCGTCCGCGGCCAGGACGACCCGCTCCTCGGCTACGTCTGGGAGGACTTCCGCGACCGCGACCCCCGCTGGGTGCAGACGACGACCGCGAATGGCGCCGACGTCGACAACGTCTCGACGATCTCCGTCGACCCGAAGGTCGTCTACAAGGCGACGGCCGCCGGAGCGCTCGGGGACGTCAGCACCTTCACGCTGAGCCAGGATGGGGTCCCGAAGAAGGCGCTCGTCGTGACCCGCTCGGGTGGAGCGCTGACGGTCCAGGAGACCGCGCTCCCCTACGGCTGAGCGGCGCGGCTACCGTGTCGGGCCGATGCGCGTCGGCTGGATCTCATATGCGCCCGTCAAGGGCATGCGACTGCAGTCGCTCGAGCGGACGGAGCTGACCCACGCCGGCATCCCCGGCGACCGCGCGTTCCTCGTCGCCAACGGGGAGGGCCGGATGGTCAACGGCAAGGGCGCCGCGCCGGTGATGCGGGTGGTTCCGGAGTTCGACGCCGAGGCGGGAACGCTGGCGCTGACCTTCGCCGACGGCTCGGTCGCGCGCAGCGAGATCGAGCTCGGCGAGCCCGAGGAGATCGCCTTCTACGGCTTGAACCTCGAGGTGCGCCCGCTGCTCGGCCCGCTTTCGGCGACGCTCTCGGAGCAGTGCGGGATGGAGCTCCGGCTGCTCGCCGCTCCCCCCGACCGGCCCGGCGCCGACCGCGGCTACGACGGGGCCGCTTCGATCCTCAGCTACGCGTCGCTCGAGCGGCTTGCCGAGGTCGCCGGAGTCGACGGGGAGATCGACCACCGGCGCTTCCGGATGAACTTCGGGGTCGAGGGCGCGAGCGCGCACGAGGAGGACGACTGGATCGGTCGCCGGGTGCGGATCGGCGGGGCGGTCGTGCAGGTCAATGCGCACGTCGGCCGCTGCGCGGTGACGACGCGCGATGCCGACACCGGCGTGGTCGACCTCAAGACCCTCCACCACATCGGCGCCTACCGGGGCGACATCGAGTCGTTCGAGCCGCTGCCCTTCGGCGTCTACGGGCGCGTGGTCGAGGAGGGACCGGTCGCGATCGGCGACGAGGTCGAGCCGCTCCCGTCGGACTCGACGCCGTAGGCGGCGGCCTCGGCGGGCACCTGCCGCCGCAGAGCGGCAACTGCGGTGTGGGAGACTGCCGCTCGTGGAGGAGCGGACGGGAGCAGGGCAGGGAGGCCGCGGGTCGATCGCGGCCGTCGTCGCGCTCGCCGCCGCCCTCTTGGTCGCGTTCGCCGCCGGCGCAACGGCCGCGACCCCGCCTCCCACCGAGGACCCGTTCTACGACCAGCCCGCCTCGCTGGCGCAGGCCGAGCCCGGCGAGATCCTGCGCAAGCGGGACGTTCAGGTGACCCTCGGAGGCGCCGCTCCGGTCGATGCGACGCAGGTCCTCTACCGGACGACGAACCAGGTCGGCGAGCCCTCCGCGACCGCCGCGACGATCATCAAGCCCGCGGTTCCGGCCAGCGGCACGCGGCTGCTCAGCTACCAGACGGCATACGACGGAGTGGCCGACACCTGCCGCCCGTCCTACGCGCTCCTGCCCGGCAACGGGGCCGCGAACGCGATCGTGACCGCCGAGAGCGGGCTGATCGCCATCTACCTGCAGCAGGGCTACACCGTCGTGACCAGCGACTACCAGGGCCCGAGCGACGACTTCGGCGCCGGCCTCGAGGAGGGCAAGGGGACCCTCGATGCGATCCGCGCGACCGAGACCGCGCTGGGCGCTCAGCCGGGCTCGACGCCGACCGGGCTCGTCGGCTACTCGGGTGGCTCGATCGCGAGCATGTGGGCCGCGCAGCTCGCGCCCGACTACGCGCCCGGAGCTGAAGCTCGTCGGCGTCGCCGCCGGCGGCATCCCCACGGACTTCGCCCACAACCTCGAGTACATCAACGGCAGCCCCGATTGGGCGGGGGCGATTCCCGCCGTCGGCGTCGGGCTCGCCCGCGGCAGCCGGATCGACCTCGGTTCGATGCTCAGCGAGCGCGGCCGGGAGGTCGCCGCCGAGGTCCAGAAGGGTTGCCTGAACCCCGGCGGGTTCCCGGGGCTCACGCTCGAGGACATGCTCAAGCCGGAGTTCAAGGACTGGCGCAACGTGCCCGCGCTCGTCAAGGCCTTCAACGAGTCGATCATGGGCCGCAGCGGGACTCCGGACATCCCGCTGCTGATGGCGGTCGGCAACGACGACGGCACCGGCGACAGCGTCATGATCGCCAAGGACGTCCAGGAGCTCGCCCACACCTACTGCGACCGCGGTCTGCCCGTCCAGTTCAGCGAGCTGACCGGGCTCGATCACGTCGCCGCCCTCGCCGGCTTCGCCCCGCAGGCCATCCTCTTCCTGCAGTCCCGCTTCGCCGACGTCGCTCCGGCCAGCGGCTGCCCGATCCCCGCGGGGAACGCGCTCGACCCGCTGCCGAAGCCGCCCGGGAAGGTCGCGCTGACGAGCGGCATCGTCGTCGGCAAGCTCAAGGGGAAGCGGCGCGAAGCCCTCGGTGCTCGTGCGCGCGAGCGCCTCGGATCTCAACGGCGTCGAGGTGGCGCTCGTCGCGAAGCGGAAGGGCAAGGGGAAGAAGCGGACGAAGACCGTCGGCATCGAGCGGGATCGTCGGCTACGACGGCGTCCGGGTGCAGCTCCCGGTCCGCAAGCTGAAGCCGAAGACGCGCTACCGCGTCATCGCCTCGGGCCGCCTGGCGACCGCTGACGTCAGCGCCAAGCTGCGGATCCGCCGTCGCTGAGGACCTGACACTCGGAGTCCTGGCCCGATCCCGCAAGGAGAACGAGCGGCGGCTGCCGATCCACCCCCGGCACCTGGACTCCATCGAGGAGTCGGTGCGCAGGCGCATCTCCCTGGAGAACGGCTACGGGGAGCCCTTCGGCTTCTCGGACGCTGACCTGGCGCCGCTGGTCGGCGCGGTCCGCTCCCGGGAGGAGCTGATGGAGAGCAGCGACGTCCTCGTCCTGCCGAAGCCGATGCACGAGGACCTGCTCGAGATCCCCGAGGGGAAGGTGCTCTGGGGGTGGGTGCACTGCGTCCAGGACGAGGAGATCACCCAGCTGGCGATCGATCGCCGGCTGACGCTGATCGCCTGGGAGGAGATGCATCACTGGAACCGCGACGGCTCCTTCGACCTCCACATCTTCCACCGCAACAACGAGCTGGCCGGCTACTGCTCGGTCATCCACGCCCTGCAGCTCGCGGGTGAGACGGGGCAGTACGGCCGCGAGCTCCGGGCGGCGGTCATCGGCTTCGGGGCCACGGGGCGAGGAGCGGTGACCGGGCTCGAGGCCATGGGGATCGGCGACGTCTCCGTCCTCACCAAGCGCGACGCGGCGGCGGTCGCCGGGACCATCCACTCGATGCGGCTCGTCACCTACGAGCGCGACCCCGACTCCCCCGGCCAGACCCTGCAGCTCGACAGCGAGGACGAATCCGTCGCGGAGTTCCTCGACAACCACGACATCGTCGTCAACTGCATGCTTCAGAACACCGACGCGCCGCTGATCCTCGTCACGAACGAGGAGCTCGAGCACTTCCCTCGCGGCACCCTGTTCGTCGACGTCTCCGCCGACGTCGGCATGGGCTTCGAGTGGTCGCAGTCCCACGACCTTCGAGGACCCGGTGTTCACGGTCGGCGACGGGAAGCTCTGCTACGCCGTCGACCACAGCCCCTCCCTGCTCTGGGACTCGGCGACGTGGGAGATCAGCAAGGCCCTGATCCCGCATCTGCCGGCCGCGCTGGCCGGGGCCGAGGGTTGGGCCGCGGACCCCTCGATCAGCCGCGCGATCGAGATCCGCGACGGCGTGGTCGAGAACCCGAAGATCCTGTCCTTCCAGGGCCGGGCGGCGGAGTACCCGCACCCGAAGCTCTAGTCGTCGCACCGGTGGCCTGGTTGGCGTCCCTTCGCCGATCCGCCGAGTGGCATGAATCGGCGACCCCTTCGCCGATTCGTGCCACTCAGTCTCAGTCCGGGACGACCTCGTAGCTGTGGCCGGCTGCCTTCAGCCGGTCGGCGAGCTTGGTTCCCATCGCCGTCGCCGGAGTGAGGACGCCGCCGCCCTCGGGAAGGTCGTCCAGCGCGAGGCAGAGCGCGCTCTCGCCGAGCATGACCGCGGTCGCCTTGTAGCCGGGGTCGCCGGGAGCGCGGATCTCGCACCGCAGCTTCGTGCCGTCGCTCGTGGTCGTGTGGATGTCGATGTTGAAGAAGCCCTTCTCGCGGGCCTCCTCGGAGGGTCCCTCGCCCGGGCTCGGGAGCACGCGATCGAGGATCTGCCGCGCGCCGGGCGTCGCCATCCCGGCGAAGACGCCCGCGATCCCTCCGGCGACGCCGCCGGCCTTGGCGAGGCCGAGCGGCCCGCCTCCGGTGAGCATCAGCTCGCGGTAGCGGAGGCCGGTGCCGTAGGCGTGGCCCTGGAGCGCGTTGCTGCGCCGGACGACACGCGAGTTCACGGTTCCCATCACGAAGGGGGCGAGCCAGCCGCCGAGGCGGTCGTCCTTGAAGGGTCTGAGGGAGTCGCGCTCGGACTTGCCGTCGGGCTCGGCCGACGGGTCGGGGCTGAGCGCGTAGGGATCGGTCAGCGTCCTCCGGCCCGACTTGTCCTTCTTGACCTCGTCGACCGAGACGCGCATCGAGTCGATCGTGCCGCCACTTGCACCGCCGCGCATCGACTTGACGACCAGCGCCGTCTCTCCCAGATCCCCGTGGCCGCCGGCCTGCGCTGCCTCGTGCAGGAGGAGGGTGCCGATGTCGGAGGGGATCGAGTCGAAGCCGCAGGTGTGGACGATCCGGGCGCCGGACTCCTTCGCCGCGGCGTCGGCGGCGTCGATCGACCAGCGCATGAACAGGACCTCGCCCGTGAGGTCGGCGTAGTGGGTGCCGGCCGCGGCGCACGCCTCGACCAGCGGCTTGCCGTACTTGAAGTAGGGCCCGACGGTCGTCGCGACGACCTTCGTGGACTCGGCGAGCGCCTTGACCGCGGCGACGTCGGAGCTGTCGGCGACGACGAGCGGCCAGTCGACCCCGAGCTGAGCGCGCGTGCTCTCGAGCTTCGACTCGGACCGCCCGCCGAGCGCGATCCGAACGCCGGGTGGAGCGTGCTCGGCGAGGTACTTGGCGGTCAGGAGGCCGACGAAGCCGGTGGCTCCGTAGACGACGATGTCGTGGGGGCGGTCGGGGGTGCTCATGGGGGCAACCTAACGTGAGGGCGGATCTCGGACCCTGCGGTCATGATCCGTCGACCATGGCAACCGCTGCACCTCCCTCCGACCATCCCTTCTGGAAGGTCTGGGAGCACCTCACCACCGCCAACACCTGGATCTATCGCGCCAGCGGCGGCCGGCTCGGCAACAAGCTGCCCGGCTCCGACCTGCCGATCATCCTTCTGCACCACGTCGGCCGCAAGAGCGGCCTCCACCGGGTCTCCCCCGTGCTGTCGCTCCCGGAGGGGGACCGCTGGGTCATCGTCGCCTCCAAGGGAGGCACCGACCGCCACCCGGCATGGCTGCACAACCTGAAGGCCCGCCCCGAGACCGAGATCGAGGTGCCGGAGCGCCTGCCGGTGACGGCCCGCGTCGTCGACGAGGAGGAACGCGAGCGGCTGTGGTCGGAGCTCACGGCACGCTACCCGCCGTTCAACGACTACCAGGAGAACACCGACCGCCGGATCCAGGTGATCTCGCTCGAGCCGCGGAAGGCGACGCGAATCCGGGGTTGATTCGGGCGATGCGCGGTGACGGGCTCGAACCGCCGACCCTCTCGGTGTAAACGAGACGCTCTCCCAACTGAGCTAACCGCGCGGGGTCAGCGAGGGTAGCTCAGAGGGCGGGGAACCGGGCACTCTCGGGGCCGGTGGTACGTTCGCTCGGTGCAGGTAGCGACACACGACGGCTCGTTCCACGCGGACGAGGTATTCGCCATCGCGGCGCTCGGGCTGCTCCCCGGCGGGGTCGACGTGATCCGGACCCGCGACCGTGACCTTCACGCCGCCGCGGATCTCCGCGTCGACGTCGGCTTCAGATACGACCCGTCGGCCGGCGACTTCGATCACCACCAGCGTGAGTTCGACCTGGTCCGCGACAACGGCGTCGGCTATGCCTCCTTCGGGCTGATCTGGCGCGAGTACGGTGCGCAGGTCTGCGGTGGCGACAAGGAGGTCGCCGACGCGATCGAGGACTCGCTCGTGCAGGGGGTCGACGCCAACGACACCGGGCAGGCGATCTCACAGCCGCTGATCGAGGGCGTCCGTCCGATGACGGTCAACTCGATCATCGGCGGGTTCAACACCCGCTGGGACGAGGACCTCACCGCCGATGAGGAGCGCGAGCGCTTCGACGCGGCAGTGGATCTGGCGAGCGGCATCCTCTCCCGGGAGATCGCCTCAGCGGCGTCGGGGCGACGGGCGATGCGCATCGTCTCCGACGCGATCGCTGCCGCCGACGATCCCCGGGTCATCACGCTCCCCGACAACGTCCCGTGGAAGCAGGTCGTCGTGAGCGAAGCGCCGGATGCGCTCTTCGTCATCTACCCGAAGCGCCGCGGCTTCGGGGTCGAGACCGTCCCCGCCGCGCTCGGCACCTTCGAGAACCGCCGTGACCTTCCGGCTGCGTGGGCGGGACTGGAGAACACCGACCTCGCGGAGGTGACCGGCGTGGAGGACTCGCTCTTCTGCCACTCGAAGCTCTTCCTCGCGGTCGCGAGATCACGCGAGGGCGCTGAGCGCCTCGCTGCGCTGGCACTCGAAGGCTCCTGACCCGGCGCTACCTCTCGGCGGGACCGACCGACGACTGGAACCGGCGCAACCTCAGCGCGTTCAGCACCACCGAGACGCTCGAGGCCGCCATCGCCGCTCCGGCCAGGACGGGGTTGAGGAACCCGGCGGCGGCGAGCGGGATCGCGAGGACGTTGTAGCCGAAGGCCCACGCGAGGTTCTGGCGGATCGTCCGGAGCGTCGCCCGGACTGAGGCGGATCGCATCGCCGGCGGCGCGGAGGTCGCCGGAGACGATCGTCAGGTCGGAGGCTTCGATCGCCACGTCGGTGCCGGTTCCCATCGAGATCCCGAGATCGGCCTGGGCAAGCGCCGGGGCGTCGTTGACGCCGTCGCCCGCCATCGCGACGACCCGCCCCTCGGCCTGCAGGCGCCGGACCGTGTCCGCCTTCTCGGCCGGGAGCACCTCCGCGATCACCTCGTCGATGCCGACCTCGGCGGCGACGGCCCGAGCGGTCGCCTCGTTGTCTCCGGTCAGCAGGATCGGCCGGAGCCCAAGCCCCTTCAGGGAGGCGATGGCCTCGGAGCTCGTCTCCTTGGCGCTGTCGGCGACCGCGAAGAGTGCGCGTGCCTCGCCGTCCCAGCCCGCTGCGACGACGGTCCGGCCGCCCGCCTCGAGCTCGCGGCGCTTCGTGTCGAGCTCGGGGGAGAGATGCTCGGCCCAGTCGGCGAGCAGCGCCGGCCGCCCGGCGATCACAGCGCGACCGTCGACGACGCCCTCGACTCCCAGACCCTCGCGGTTGGTGAAGCTCTCGACCGGCGAGAGCGAGAGGCCGCGCTCGCGGGCGCCGGCGGCGATGGCACGGGCGATCGGATGCTCGGAGGCGTCCTCGAGCGCGCCGACCAGGGCGAGCGCCTCGTCCTCGTCGACCCCGGCGGCGACGTGAACGGCTTCGAGCCTCATCTGGCCGGTGGTGACGGTGCCCGTCTTGTCGAGCAGGACGGTGTCGACCCGCCGCGTCGACTCGAGGATCTCGGGGCCGCGGATGAGCAGCCCGAGCCGGGCGCCGCGCCCGGTGCCGACCAGCAGGGCGGTCGGGGTCGCCAGGCCGAGGGCGCAGGGGCAGGCGATGATCAGGACCGCGACCGCGGCGGTGAAGGCGAACGTCGAGCTCTCCCCCGCTCCCAGCCAGAAGCCGAGTGTCGCCACCGCGATCGCGATCACCACGGGGACGAACACGCCGGAGATCCGGTCGGCGAGCCGCTGCACGGGCGCCTTGCCGCTCTGCGCCTCGGTGACGAGGCGGGAGATCTGCGCGAGCGCGGTGTCGGCGCCGACCTTCGTCGCGCGAACGATCAAGCGCCCGCCGGCGTTGACGGTGGCGCCCGCGACATCGTCGCCGGGACGGACCTCCACCGGGACCGACTCCCCCGTGAGCAGGCTCATGTCGAGCGCCGAGGAGCCCTCCTCGACGACGCCGTCGGCGGCGACCTTCTCGCCGGGGCGAACCACGAAGCGGTCGCCGACGGCGAGCTCCGCGATCGGCACGAGACGCTCCGTCCCGTCGTCATCGAGCACGGCGGCCTCCTTCGCTCCCAGCTCCAGCAGGGAGCGAAGCGCCTCGCCGGCGCGGCGCTTGGTGCTGGCCTCGAACCAGCGGCCGGCGAGCAGGAAGGTGGTGACGATCGCCGCCGTCTCGAGGTAGATCTCGCTGGAGGAGGCGCCCTCGGTCGGGATCAGGACGAAGTCCATCCGCATGCCGGGCATTCCGGCGTCGCCGAGGAAGAGCGCGTAGAGGGACCACCCGAACGCGGCCAGCGTGCCGAGCGAGATCAGCGTGTCCATCGTCGCCGCGCCGTGGCGGAGGTTGATCCAGGCGGCGCGGTGGAACGGCAGCCCTCCCCAGACGACCACGGGCGAGGCGAGCGCAAGGCTGAGCCACTGCCAGTTGTCGAACTGCAGCGGCGTGACCATCGCCAGTACGAGGACGGGCACCGAGAGGACCGTGCTGACCAGCAGCCGCTCGCGCAGGGAGCGCGACTCCTCGTCGGCGGCGGCGTCTCCGCCCTGCTCGGCGCCGTCGCCGTCCCCCTCCTCGGTTGGGAGCGTCGCGGTGTAGCCGGTCGCCGCGACCTCGTCGAGCAGCCGCGCGGGCGCGACCTCAGCGGGGTCGAAGTCGACGGTGGCACGCGCGGTCGCGAAGTTGACGCTGGCGTCGACGCCCGGCAGGTCGTTCAGCCGCCGCTCGACCCGATTGGCGCACGAGGCGCAGGTCATCCCCTCGATGGGGAGGTCGATGCGCTCGCGCCCGGTGGTCTCGGCTCGCGCTCACCCGTCGACCTCCCGTGTGAACTCGGCGGTGTGGACCTCGCCGTCGTGGCGGAACTGGAAGAAGAGGCGGTAGCTGCCGGGCGTCGGCAACTCGGCGTGGAAGGGGACCGTGGGATCGCCCGGCTCGGTCTCCTCCGGGTGGACGTGGAGGTAGGCGAGGTCGCCCTCGCGGATCGCGACGAGGTGGCCGCGCGCTCCCAGATAGGGCTGGAGGTCGGTGACGGGCCTGCCGTCGCGGCTGACAGTGAGGTCGAGCGTGTCGTCCCCGCCGTCGGTCGAGCTCGACTGCGTACCCGTCGGTCTTCGCCACGGAGCTCGGCGCCGGGAGCTCCACGGGCTCGAACCGGCCGGCGGCCGTCAGGTCGGCCCCGAGCGTGAGCGCGTGCGTCGCCGGTGTGGAAGTCGGCGTAGGCGCGATAGGTGCCGCCCCGGGGGAGCTCGAGGGGGACCGACCAGGTGCCGGCGGCGTCCATCTCCGGGTGCAGGTGCTGGTAGCCGGTGAGGTCGCGGCGCACGACGATGAGGTGGAGGGGAGCCTCGTGCTCCTCCTCGAAGTCGCGGACGACCTCGCCGTCGGGGCCGACGATGCGGAAGGTGAGGTCGCGCCGCTCGCCCGCTGCGAAGTCCGCTCGATCGAGCTCCAGGCGGTAGCCGTCCTGCGCGATCGCAAGGCCGCCCGGGGCCTCGCCCTCTCCGTGCTCTCCGTGCGTCATCTCCATGTCCTCCTCCGAATGCGAGTCGTCGCTGCCGCCCGTCGCCGCGTCGGGATCGAGCGCTCCACCGGCCATCGTCGCCAGCGCGAACACAGCAGCCAGGACCGCGGCGAATGCCGTGAGCTTGAGCCCGGTGCCCATGCGCTGCTTGTCTGACTGGTCCGTCATGTCTCTTGGTACCCCCCAGGGGTATAGATACGGTACCACGGATGGGTATCCGACGCATCCCCGCTGGAACGGTGATCTACCCTCGGGACATGGACCTGGGAATCGCCGGACGGACCGCGCTCGTGCTCGGCGCGAGCAAGGGCATCGGCCGTGGCATCGCGCAAGCTCTCGCCGCCGAGGGCGCCCGCCTGGCGGTGTCCTCCCGCTCGCAGGACCGGCTCGACGAGCTCGTCGCCGAGCTGGGAGCCGACCGCGCCCACGCCTTCGCCGCCGACACGGACGATCTCGAGCGGATGGCCGCGCTCCCCGCCGAGGTGGATGCGGAGCTCGGCCCGATCGAGATCCTCGTGCTCAACACGGGCGGCCCTCCGCGTGGAACGGCGCTCGAGCACGGAACCGAAGCGTGGGAGGAGGCCTACCGCTCGCTCGTCCTGGCTCCCCGCGTTCTCGCCGAAGCGGTGGTACCGGGGATGCGCGAGCGCCGCTGGGGCAGGATCGTCAACGTCGCGTCGTCGTCGATCCGGGAGCCGATCCCGGGACTTGCGCTCTCGAACTCCACCCGGATGGCGGCGCTGGGCTTCCTCAACACGCTCGCCCGCGAGGTCGGTGGCGACGGCATCACCGTCAACACGATCGCCACCGGGCGGTTCGCCACCGAGCGGCTGGCGGAGGGCTACGGCGGCTCGCTCGAGGAGGCGGAGCGCGTCGCTCGCGACGAGGTGCCCGCACAGCGCCTCGGCACCCCGGAGGAGTTCGGCGACCTGACCGCCTTCATCTGCTCCGAGCGCGCCGGCTACCTGACCGGCACCGTGATCCCGCTCGACGGCGGCCTCACCCGCTCGTCCTGAGCGTTGCGCCGGCGTCATCCGGCATCTGCGACTGGATCTGTGTTCGCTGGCCGGACACAGATCCAGCCGGTGGTTCGGCGCTGAGCCCGGTTAGGCCGTCGCGAACGGCAGCGGGTCGCCGTCGCGGGCGCGCAGCGTGCCGCGGTTGCAGGCGACCGCGACCCAGATCCCCCCGGCGATCATCATCGCCAGGCTGAGGAGCTGCGCCTGCGTGAGCCCGAGCGCCATCGCGTCGTTGCGGCGGACGAACTCCACGAGGAACCGTTCGAGGCCCGCGGCGATCAGGTAGAGCGCGAAGAGGATCCCCGGGCGGAAGCGGTCGCGCAGCCGCCACAGGACGATCGCGACGATGCCCATCGCGAGCGTCTCGTAGATCGGGGTCGGGTGCACGGGCGTATCGGTCGGGACCGTCGCGTCGGGGTAGGCCATGGCCCACGGTCCGTCCCAGGGCTCGCCGTAGTCGCCGTCGCCCGAGAGCTGGCAGCCGACCCGGCCGATCGCGTAGCCGAGCGCCAACGGCACCGCGGCGAGGTCGAGCAGTGCGAGGGAGAGCAGCCCACGGAAGTGCGCCCAGAGCATCACCGCGATGGCGCCGCCGATCGCGCCGCCGTACCAGACGAGCCCCGAGCCGCTGAAGAGGCTCGCCGAGCACGTCGTCCTGGACGTCGTCCCAGTGCTCCACCAGGTAGTAGAGCCGGGAGCCGACGAGGCCGCCGATGAGCGCCGAGAACGCCATCTCGTAGGCCCAGTCGGGCGGCTTGCCGACCTCCCCGAATCGCCGCGCGATGATGACGCCGGCGGCGATGAAGCCGAGCCCGAACATCAGCCCGAAGGTCTGCAGGGTGACTGGGCCGATTGAGATCTCTGGATACATGATTGGAAGTAGCCCCGGGGAGAGTCGAACTCCCGTTTGACGGATGAAAACCGCCTGTCCTAACCGCTGGACGACGGGGCCGTGGTCGAGGCAGTTTAGGCGGTGACGTCCGGGCCGTATGCGAACTGTGTTCGTGCTTGTTCAACCGATGAACCCGCGTCTCGCCGACAAGCATGAGCAGGCCCGGCTGCTACGCCGAGACTTCGGGATGTCGGTCAAGTTGATCGCTGGTCGACTCGGCGTATCTCAGTCGAGCGTGAGCGCCTGGGTGAGAGACATCGAGCTTCTCCCTCATCAGATCGAGTTCAACAACCGGCGCGCGACGAGGGGCCGAGCCAAGGGATGGGAAGAGCGCCGTCGACATCAACGGAATGGGTTTCAACAGCAGGGCCGTGCAAGGGCCCGGAGCGGAGGCGACCCTCTTCATGTCGCCGGTTGCATGCTCTACTGGGCAGAAGGTTCGAAGTCGCGCAACACCGTCCACTTGGCCAACTCCGACCCAGCGATGATGGAGCACTTCGTTCGCTTCCTCCGCGGGTGCTTCGGCCTGACCTCCGAGGACTTCACATTCAGCATCAACGCGTACACCAACAACGGCCTCACGATCGACGAGATCGAGCTGTTCTGGATGGATCGGCTTGGACTCTCCAGGCGCTGCGCTCGGAAGCACATCGTGAACCACTACCCGACCTCCAGCAGCGGTCAGAGGAAGACGAAACTTCCTTACGGAGTCTGCTCGATCAAGGTCAAGCGCAGCACCTGGCTCGTCCAGCACATATACGGCGCGATCCAGGAGTACTCCGGGATCGATCAGCCTGATTGGCTCGACGGACCTGCGCGCAAGGCGCCCCCGGGCGTCTAGTCCACCAGCTCCTCGAGCAGCGCCTTCTGCGCATGCAGGCGGTTCTCGGCCTGGTCGAAGACCGCTGAGCTCTCCCCGTAGAGGACGCCCTCGCTGATCTCCTCGCCCGGGTGGGCGGGGAGGCAGTGGAGGACGATCGCCCGGTCGGAGGCCTTCGCCATCAGCGCTTCGTCGATCCGGTACGGCGCCAGGGCCTCGCGCTTGGACTCCGCGTCCGGCTTCGTTCATCGAGATCCAGACGTCGGCGTAGACCGCGTCGGCGCCCGCGACGGCCTCGGCGGGGTCGGAGATCAGGATCGCTCCCTCCTCCCCGTCGAGCTCGAAGCCGGGCGGCGAGGAGACCACGACCTCGACGCCGGCGGCGGCGCCGAGCAGGGCGAGCGAGCGAGCGACGTTGTTGCCGTCGCCGACGAACGCGACCCGCAGGCCCTCCAGCTCGCCGAAGCGCTCCTGCAGCGTCATCAGGTCGGCGAGCGCCTGGCACGGGTGATGAAGGGGGGTGAGCATGTTGATCACCGGCACGTCGGCCGCCGCGGCGAGCTCGGCGAGCCGCTCGTCGGAGCCGGAGCGCATCGCGATCGCGTGGACGTAGCGGGAGAGCACGCGAGCGACGTCATCGATCGACTCGCCGCGGCTGATCTGCATCTCGTCGCTGCGCAGGACGATCGGCGTGCCGCCGAGCTCCGCGACCCCGACCTCGAAGGAGACGCGCGTCCGGGTCGAGGGGTGCTCGAAGATCAGCGCCACCGACTTGCCCGCGAGCGACTCGCTCCCGGTCCGCGGTCGGCCCTCCTTGAGCGCAGCGGCGCGCTCGAGGATCGACCCCAAGCCCTCTGCGATCTCCTCGCCGGTGAGGAAGTCAGGTGCCATGCGAAGCGCGGCAGGTTACTCCGCTCGCGACCCGCGGTTGGCCTAGGGCGGGTGACCGCCGGACGGCGACCGATAATCGCTGTGGCGTGGACTTCACCGCCCTCTCCTGGAACCTCTTCCACGGCCGCGATTTCCCGCCCGAGCCGGAGCTCCGCACGTGGCGCTCCCGCCTGCTCCGCAAGACGGAGCGGAGCGCGACCCACGCTCAGGTCAACCGTGACCTCTACTCGGAGTTCGCATCGGTCCTCGTCGCCGCCGAGTGGGACGTCGCGCTGCTGCAGGAGTGCCCGCCGCGATGGGCGGAGCGCCTCGCACGCGACTGCGGCGCCGACGCTCACCTCGTCCTGACCTCGCGCAACCTCCCGCTGCCTGGGCTCCAAGGCGTCGCCGCTCGGCTGAACCCGGACCTGATCGCCTCCTGGGAGGGCGGCTCGAACCTGACGCTCGTCCGCACCTCGGCCGCCACCGGGCCGGCCATCGCCGAGCGGAACGAGCTGACGCTGACGAAGAAGCCCGAGCGGCGAGTGATGGCCTTCACCCGCCTCAACGCCGGCCTCTGCGTCGCCAACCTCCACGCAAGCGCTCCTCACGAGATGGCCGAGCGGGAGCTGCCCCGCGCGGCCGCCTCGGCCCTGCTCTGGGCGGACGGCTCCCCGCTCCTCCTCGGAGGCGACTTCAACATCCGCCCGGCGCGCAGCGGCTTCGTCTTCGACGCGCTCGAGCGCGAGCACGGGCTGGCACCCGCCACGCCGGGCGACGCGATCGACCACCTGCTCGTCCGCGGCATCGAGGTCGTCGAAGCCCCCTCCAGGTGGGAGCCGGAACGGCGCGAGGTCCCCGACCCGACCGTCCGCGCGGGGACCGACGCGCTGCCGATCCGCCTCTCCGACCACGCCCCGGTCACGGCTCGCTTCCGGCTCCCCTCCGGCGCGCAAACCGGCGACGAATAGCCGGTCTCCGCCCCGCTACGGCGGCGAGGTGGGATATTGCGCGCACCAACCCCTCCGGAAGGACGTCATGGCCACCACGAAGAAGAGTGCAGCGAGCTCGGGGAAGAAGAGCGCCGCGGGAGCCCGCAAGAAGGCGAGCGCTTCGACCAAGAAGGCGAGCACCGCCAAGCCCAAGGCGCCCCGCCGAGCGGCTGCCTCGCGATCGGCCGCGCGTCCCGACAAGAGCGTCGAGGCGTTCCGTGACGCCCTCGAGCGCAGCGTGACGCTCTCCCGCGAACGCATCCAGGAGGTCGTCGACGACGCCGTCGCCCGCGGCCGGATGACCCGCGGTGACGCGAACGAGATCGTCTCCAAGCTCGTCGCGCGCGGCCGGCGCCAGACCGAGGACATGCTCGCCGAGCTCGAGAAGCTCTTCGACTCCGCCAAGGACGAGGTCGAGGACCGCACCACCCGCGCCCGCAAGAGCGTCGGGAAGGTCGCCAAGACCGCCCGCGTCGCGGCCGACGAGCCGATCGCCCAGGCCGACAAGCTGCGCCGCCGCGCCGGGGTCGGGTCGAGCTTCCCGATCACGGGGTACGACGAGCTGACCGCCTCGCAGGTCGGGTCCCGGTTGGGGGATCTGACGAAGCCGGAGCTGCGGAAGGTGCGGACCTATGAGAAGAACGGGAAAGGGCGCAAGGGCGTGCTGACAAGATCGAGGCCAAGCTCGGGTAGCTGCTCGGCTGAGGGCCGGGACGGGGCAGGGGTCCCCCCGGCCTCCTCGGCCGGCTTGCGTGCTGCCGGCGACCGGGAGTGGGCAGGGTCCGCAGGCCTCGTCGACTCATCCGCCGCGGCGGTCGGACGCAGCATCACGCCGACTCGTGAGTGCCTTCGGGACCCCTCCCCACCCCGGCCGCCTGCCGCTGTCAGCATGGGGGCGTGAGCGAAGAAGCTGCAACCGCTGAGAAGGCAAGTCGGCTCGGCCCCGGAAAGGGGAGGAGCTGGAGCTGCGGATCACCTCCCTGGCCCAAGGGGGGCGCGGCATTGCTCGTACTCCTGAGGGCTTCGTCGTCTTCGTCGGTGGGGGGCTTCCCGGGGATCTTGTCCGGGCCAAGATCGGGAAGGCCAAGCGCTCCTATGCAGAGGCTGCGCCGCTCGAGCTTATCGAGCCCTCCGCGGAGCGGATCCCCGACACCTGCGTTGCACGGCGGCGAGCCCTGCCCCGGCGCCGCCTGGCAGGGCCTGACCTACGAGCGGCAGCTCGAGCACAAGCAGGACCAGGTGCGCGAGGCGCTCGTCCGGCTCGGCAAGTTCGACGCCGACGAGATCGGGCTCGAGCCGATCGTCGAGGCCGTCGAGCAGTGGCGCTACCGCAACAAGCTCGAGTACTCCTTCGGCGCCGACACGGCGCAGGACGCTCCCGCCCTCGGCTTCCACGCCCGCGGCCGCTGGGACACCGTCATCGACGTCGACGACTGCCACCTCGCCTCCGAGGCGAACAACGCCGCGCGCAACTCCATCCGCGCCTGGGCCGAGACCGAGGGCGTCCCCGCCTTCGACAAGGCGTCGGGAGCCGGCGTCCTCAAGAACCTGATCGTTCGCGAGGGCCGCCGCACCGGCCAGATCCAGACCCGCCTCGTCACGGCCGAGGCCGAGATCCCGGAACCGCCCGTCGATCTCCACACGGTCGTCCCCGCCGAGCGCAGCAGCACCGAGGGGCCCACCGGCGTGATCGGCGACGAGTACCTGAGCGAGCGCCTCGGCGAGCTCGACCTGCGCGTCTCCCACGCCGCCTTCCTGCAGACGAACACCGAGACCGCCGAGCGCCTCTACGCGACCGCCCGCGAGTTCGCGGGCCTGGGCGGCGATGAACGGCTCTTCGACCTCTACTGCGGCATCGGCACGATCGGCCTCTCCATGGCCGCCGACGCCGGCGAGGTCTGGGGAGTCGAGAGCGTCGCTGAGGCGATCGTCGACGCCGAGGCCAACGCCGAGCTCAACGGGATAACCAACGCCCGCTTCCACGCCGGCGACGCCCGCCTCGGGATTCGCCCCCTCATCGAGGAGGCGGGCAAGCCCGACGTCGTCGTCATCGACCCGCCCCGCGCCGGGCTCACCGCCAAGATCGTTCGTCGCGTCCTCGAGTGCGAGGCGAAGCGGATCGTCTACGTCTCCTGCAACCCGACGACGATGGCTCCCAACGTCAGGCAGATGGTCGAGGCCGGTTATAGGCTCACGCCGCGTGAGACCAGTCGACATGTTCCCCCAGACCCCGCACATCGAATGCGTCGCGCTCCTCGAGCGCCGCGGAGGCTGACCGGATGAGCGCGCGCGGATTCGGCGTCGCCGCCGGCCTCGACTCGGCCGTCGCCACCCAGCTGGCCGGCCGCTGCGAGGAGCTCGGCTACACCTCGATGTGGTCCAACGACCACCCCGCCGCCAGCGGCATCGAGACCCTCGCCGACTTCGAGAAGGGCTCCGCCGCCGTCCATCTCGGCGTCGCGGTGCTCGCGCTCGATCGCAACTCCCCCGAGGACATCGACGCGAAGATCACCGAGTGCGACCTCGACCGCTCGCGCCTCCTGATCGGCGTCGGCGCGGGCTTCTCGAAGAAGCCGCTGACGACGATGCGCGAGGCCCATGACGAGCTGCGGGAGAAGATCCCCGGCGTCAAGCTGATCCTCGCCGCGATGGGCCCGAAGATGTGCGCCCTCGCCGGCTCCCACTACGACGGCGCCTTCTTCAACTGGATGACCCCGGAGTTCGCCGCCCAGGCCCGCGAGAAGGTCGAGGCCGGAGCCGCCGAGGCGGGTCGCCCCGCTCCCAAGGTCTACGGCTACGTCCGCACCTCCGTCGGCGCCGACGCGGAGACGCGCCTCGCCAAGGAGGAGGGCTTCTACCGCGACCTCCACGACGGCTACCGCAACCACTTCGAACGCCTCGGCGAGCCGGAGGGAACCGTGGGCGTGGCCGCGGAGGATCCGGCCACCGCCGACGAGCGGCTCAGCCCTACGAGGCGCTCGACACGGTCGTCGTCCGCGGCCTGGCGAGCGCCAACTTCGACGCGATGGACCGCGTCGCAACGGCCGCCGCCCTAACTTAGGGGAGCTCCAGTCGAGCAGGCCGGAGGCCTGCGAGCGGAGCAGTCATCTCATCTACTGATTCGGGAGCGGGCTGCCCGCCTTGAAGGCGAACCACAGCCAGAACGCGACCGTGACCACGATCGTGGTCACCACGAACACCCGCTCGATCCCGTCGATGGCGCTCTGCCGTCGTTGGCGGGGCCCGTCTCGGTCTGCCCGCGCATCCACGGCGCGCGCGGGGCGATCTCGGCTTCCCCGCTGCGCATCTCGAAGAGGGCCATGAGGATCCCCGCCAGGTAGAGCAGGAAGACGTAGCTGAGGATGATCCCGAAGAGGATCGCCATCGCCACCGAGAAGCTCGTCGTGGTCGCTCCCGATTCCCCCTGAAGCTGGGAGCCGATCCAGATCCAGCCCAGCGGGATGCCGAAGCCGATCAGGCAAGAGGCGACGAAGGTCGCGGCGAATGAGAAGACGGTGCCAATGGTCCGCATCGGACCGTGAGGGTAGCCGTCAGGTCACACCGGGCGGGTCAGGCGCGGCCTTCGAGCCTGCTGCTGGCCAGCGCCAGGAACTCCGCCCTGGTCCTCGGGTCCTCGCGGAGGAGGCCCCGCATCGTCGAGGTCACCGTGCTCGAGCCGGGCTTCATGACCCCGCGGATCGTCATGCAGGTGTGCTCGGCCTCGAGCACCACCCCCACGCCCTTCGGCTTGAGCTCGTGCTGCAGCCAGTCGGCGATCTGAGTGGTCATCCGCTCCTGCACCTGAAGCGAACGCGCGAACAGCTCGACCACCCGCGCGAGCTTCGACAACCCGACGATGCGCTCGTCCGGCAGGTAGCCGACGTGAGCGACGCCGATGAACGGGAGCAGGTGGTGCTCGCAGAGCGAGTGGAACGGGATCTGGCGCGCGACGACCAGCTCGTCGTAGCCGTTCTCGTTGGGGAAGGTCGTCGGGATGAACTCGGTCGGCGTGAGCAGCTCGGCGTAGACGTCGACCATCCGCCGCGGCGTCTCGCGCAGGCTCTCGTCCTCGAGGTCGGCGCCCAGCGCATCGAGTAGATCGTGCGCCGCGCGCCGCGCGCGCTCGATGTCGATCTCGCCCGAACGGTTGCCGTTCGGCTTCGGAGGTTGATCGGTCACAGATGGATGATGCCCGGTTCCCGTCGTCGCCGGAGATCGCGACTCAGTAGGGAGGCAGGTCCTCGTACCACTCGCCGAGCGCTCGGAAGGCTCGCCAGAAGTCCCGCTTGGCGCCCTCGGAGTCGAGCGACTGGTCGACGTCGGGGGTGTAGATCGCGTCGATCGTCGGCGTCAGCGGCTGGATCTCCCCGGCGCGCGCTCCGATCGGCCGCGCCATCGGCACGCCGATCTCGTTCAGGGACTCGAGGGCGGGCTCCCCCATGACGACGATGCAGCGGGGCTCCACGATCGCGATCTCGCTCAGCAGCCGGGAGACGCACGCCGGCGAGGCGAGCGCCGGATCCGAGAGCGGGCACTTGACGCAAAGGGTTCCGTAGACGACGAGCGGATCGATGCCCAGCCGCTTGAGCGACTTCATCACCGCGTTGCCGGAGCGGCCGTAGAAGGCGACGCCCTCCTCGATCTCGGCGACGCTCGGCGCGTGCTTCAGCAGGAGCACGTCCGCCTGCGGATGGCCCGAGCCGAGCACCGGCATCAGGTTGCCGCGCGGGCACTCCTGGCAGTCCTGGAGCTCGTGCGTGAGCGAGTTGAGCTCGCGGATCGCGCGCTCCAGGTACTTCTCCTTGATCTGATCTTCAGCGGTGGTCATGGGGGCGATTCTTTTGACGAGGGCGCGTTGTCTCCTTGTGGTTACGCCGCCGTTATGCCGCCTGCACTAGCTCTTGCCGCGAGATCCGGCCCGAGCCGCCTTCCTGCGACGGGTCTGCGCGCGCAGTCCACCCCGCACCGGCTGTGGGTCTTCGACCTGCTTCTTGCCCCCCGCCTGGCCGCTCGCGGCCTGCATCCACTTGAGCGCCTGCACGTACACCAGGTTCTTGTGCTTGCGGACGATGTCGGCGCTCCGCATCGCCTCGAGGAACTCGTCGGGGCCCTCGAAGTCGCGCAGGCGGATCCGGACGCTGCCGAGCGCCTGGGCGACGTGACCGTCGGAGCCGGCGCCGGGAACGATCCGGTACTTGGAGGCGAACCGCTCCGCCTCCTCGTTGAACTTGCCGAAGGCGACGCGCGGGTTGAAGACCTCGAGGATGTCGATCTCCTCGACCATGTCGAGCAGGTGCTCGTAGTCGGGGACCGAGTGCAGCCGGTCGAACGGGTGCGGCACGTAGACCAGCCCGCCCTGGCGCCTGATCTCGGCGATCGTCTCCGCCATCGTCATCCCGCGCTCGATCTTCTCCTCGAGGAACAGGCCGATCACCTCGCCCTGCTCGGCGGTCTTGACCTCCTCGGCCACGATCACCTGGATGCCGCCGACCCGTTGGGCGTACTCACGCGCCAGCAGCGCGCCGGAGATCTCGTTGTGGTCGGTGACGGCGATCGCGCCCATGCCGCGGTCCTTGGCCGTCTCGACCAGCACCTCCACGGGCGTCGCGCAGTCCCCCGAGTGGTCGGTGTGCATGTGGAGGTCGCAGTCGATCGTCCGCCGGCGGGAGATCCGCTTCCACACCTCGGGCTTGCCGGCGGGATCGTGGCGCCGCGCCACCGTGCGCGCGTAGATCGCCTCGAGGTCGTCGGCGACGTCGCCCCAGCGAGCGGGACGAGCCGCGACCCGCCTCCGCCATCGCGCGGCGCAGGTCCGCGTTGCGCAGGAGCCTGAGGATCTGCCCCGCCAGGGTCTCGGGATCGCCCTGGGGGAAGAGGAAGCCGCGCTCGGGACCGTCGACCTCGAGCAGCTCGACGTAGGGATCGATCTGGGCGGCCACCGGGACGGCTCCCCCGGCGAGCGCCTTCCGCACCAGGCTCGGGGCCGGCCGTGGCCCACCCGAGGTCGCACAGACGATGTCGGCCTGGGCGATCAGCTCGTCGGGATTCGCCTCGCCCGGAGCATGGAAGCGCACGCGCTCGCGCAGGGCGCGGTTGATCCGCGGCGCCGGGACGTCCTCCTCGAGCAGCACGTCGGCCTCCCAGGGAACGTCCATCGGCAGCCGTCGCAGCGCGCGGATGAAGAGCCGCAGCGCCCCGCGCTCCTCGCGAACGCAGTAGGTGATCCGAGGGGTCCGCCCATCGCCGCGTTCGGCGGTGGCCGCCACCCCCTCGTCGCTCTCGGCGGCAGGCGCGACCAGGTCGTAGTGGCCGGGGAAGAAGCGGTTGAGGAGCTCGGCCGTCGAGCGGCCCGAGACCATCCGGGCGTCGAGGCGACCGAAGAAGATCTCGACGAGCGGGCGCGCGACCTGAGTCGAGAGCACCCGTTCCGTCGGCAGGTGGAACGTCGCGGCGTTCAGGGTCCACGACTGCCGCAGCGCCGCCGACGAGAGGCTCGGGGCGAACGGGTCGTGGACGTGGACGATGTCGAAGTCCATCGCCGTGAGCAGGCTCTCGAGTGCGCCTCCCGCATCCACGGGCACGGGCGCCGGACGCGGACGGGCGCCGGCCGGCAGCGGGATCGCGGGGGCCACCGAGAGCAATGGCGGGCCGCCCGGGCCGGCTCGCTCCCCCTCCCAGCCGTCGAAGAGCACCGCCGGGTCGCCAGCGGCTTCCTCGATCGCCGTCGTGGTGCGCCGCACCTCCGCGAGCGATCCGCCCGGGGCCGCGACCACGACCCGGTGGCCGCGCGCGGCGAGCTCACGGGCTGCGCCGGCGACGAAGTCGTTGACCTCGTGATGCGCCCCCCATGGGTAGGGCGTCACGTGGACGATGCTCAGGCGGTCGGGCGATGCCACCCGGCGAGGATAGATAACTACCGGGGATCCTCCGCTGCGCGTCCGGTCCCCAGGCTACCGCCGACGATCCTCCGCTGAGCCTCCGTGCCCCCAAGTGACCGCCGGGATCCTCTGCTGCGCGTCCGGTCCCCAGGCCCGGGGATCAGCTGGGAGTTGCGACCCGCTCCGCCGCCGACGGCAGCGGTGCCTTGCCCAGGATCAGGTCGGCGGCCTTCTCGGCGATCATGATCGTCGGCGCGTTCGTGTTGCCGCGCGTGATCGTCGGCATCACCGACGCATCGGCGACGCGCAGGCCCTCGATGCCACGGACCCGCAGCTCGGCGTCCACCACGGCGTCCTCGCCGGAGCCCATCGCGCAGGTGCCGACGGGGTGGTAGAGCAGCTCGGTGCGGCGGCGGACATCCAGCTCGAGCTCCTCGTCGGTGCCCACGTCCGGTCCCGGGTAGATCTCCCGCGAGGTCGCCGAGGCGAGCGGCTCGAGCGCCGCGAGCTCGCGGGCGACCTTCATCCCGGCGACCATCGCCGCGATGTCGGCCTCGTCGGTCAGGTGGTTGCCGACGAGCCTCGGCTTGTCGTGGGGGTTCGAGCTCCGCAGCGTCAGCTCACCCCGCGATCGCGGGGCGACCAGCACCGGCCCCATCGTGAACGCGTGCCCGTCGAACTCCTCGAAGCCGTGGTCGGCGAAGTAGGCGGGCGCGAGGTGGAACTGGAGGTCCGGCGGACCGTCGCCCCCGTCGGAGCTCGTGAACAGGAACGCCTCGCAGACCGTGGAGGTGAGCGGGCCGCGGCGACGCAGCACCCATTCGAGCGCCGCACCCGCCTTCTCGGCGTCGGCCAGCGAACCGCCGACCGACGACTCCCAGATACCGACGCAGAAGGGATGGTCCTGGAGGTTCGCCCCGACGCCCGGAAGCTCGACGGCGGCGTCGATCCCGGTGGCGGCGAGCTTGGCCGGATCGCCGATCCCCGAGAGCATCAGGAGCTGCGGCGAGCCGATCGCTCCGGCGGAGAGGATGACCTCCTCGCGGGCGCGGACCCTCGCCGAGGGTGCCTTGCCGGCGAGCTTGACCCCGCGCACGCGTTCGCCGTCCAGCTCGAGCCCGAGCGCCGTCACGCCGGACGCGACGTGGAGGTTCGGCCGATCGAGGACGGGCTTGAGGAAGGCGTCGGCGGCGCTCCAGCGGCGCCCGTACTTCTGCGTCACCTCGCAGAGGGACACGCCGTGCGGGATCGCCGTCGTTGTAGTCGGTGTCGAAGGGGTGCCCGGCGGCGCGGCAGGCTCCCACCATCAGATCCGTGAGCTTGCGCGGGCTGCGCGGAGGAGCGACGTTGAGCGGGCCGCCCTGGCCGTGAGTCGGTGTCGCGCCGGCCTCGTGGTGCTCGGAGCGCATGAAGTACGGGAGCACGTCGTCCCAGCCCCAACCCTCGCAGCCGGCCTCGTCGCGCCAGCCGTCGTAGTCGGAGCGGTGGCCGCGGACGTAGAGCATCGCGTTCATGGAGCTCGAGCCGCCGAGCGACTTCCCGCGGGGGACGAACAGGTCGCGGCCGTCGCAGCCGGGCTCGGGGCCCGACGAGTGGTCCCAGTCGAGCTTGGTCCGGAACTGCTGGTTGAACGCCGCCGGGATCTTGATCTTGGGCGAGCGGTCCTTCCCGCCCGCTTCGACGAGAAGCACCTCGGCCCCCTCGGCGCTCAGTCGATTGGCCAGGACGCACCCGGCTGAACCCGCGCCGATGATGACGTAGTCGTAATCGCTCATGGACTCCAGATCTCCTCGGTCGGGACGGGCCCGATCGTACCCTCGTCAGCCCTCTGTGATGAACGTGTAGGCGTCCTCGATCACGGCGGGTGAGTCAGGGGGCTTCAGTCTCCAGCATCGAGCTCAGGCGAGAGCGACGGGCTGGGAGGCGGGTCCCGGAACGACGAAGGCCCGCCGGAGCGGGCCTTCGGTCGAAATCGGAGTGGCCGAGAGCGCGAAGCGCGATCGGCCCAGGTCCGCGAGCGGAGCCCGGCTAGGTACCTAGGCCTTCGCCTTCTCCTCAGCGGCGGCCTTCTTGCCGGAGCCGCGCTTGTTCTTGGCGATGAACTCCTCGGTGTCCTCGCGAGCGTCCTGGTCGGGTCGCTGGTTGTGCGGCGACTTCATCAGGTAGCTGGACGGACCGTCGAGCTGACCGGAGATGCCGTTGTTGAGGGCCAGCTTGATCAGCCGGACCGCGTCGATCACGACGCCGGCCGAGTTCGGCGAGTCCCAGACCTCGAGCTTGAGCTCGACGTTGAGCGGCACGTCGCCGAAGGACTTGCCCTCGAGACGGATGTGCGCCCACTTGCGGTCGGTCAGCCACGGCACGTAGTCCGAAGGACCGACGTGGACGTCCTCGGCGGGAAGCTCCATGCCCATCACCGAGGTCACGGCGTTGGTCTTGGAGATCTTCTTCGAGTCGAGACGCTCGCGCTCGAGCATGTTGAAGAAGTCCATGTTGCCGCCGACGTTGAGCTGCGAGGTGTGCTGCATCTCGACGCCGCGCTCGTGGAACAGACGGGCGAGCTGGCGGTGGACGATCGTCGCGCCGACCTGGGACTTGATGTCGTCACCGATGATCGGCAGACCGGCCTCCGTGAACCGCTTGTCCCAGTAGTCCTCGCGAGCGATGAACACGGGCAGGCAGTTGACGAAGCCGACGCCGGCGGCGAGCGCCTGCTCGACGTACCACTTGGTCGCCTCCTCGGATCCAACCGGGAGGTAGCAGACGAGAACGTCCGTCTTCGTCTCCTTGAGGATCTTGACGATGTCGGCGGTCTCGCCGGGCGCCTTCGTGATCCGCTGCTTCAGGTACTTGCCGAGACCGTCGTGCGTCATGCCGCGCTGGACGGTGATGCCCATCTTCGGCACCTCGGCGAACTTGATCGTGTTGTTCTGGCCGGACCAGATCGCCTCGGACGAGGTCCTTGCCGACCTTCTCGACGTCGATGTCGAAAGCGGCCGTGAACTCGATGTCACGGACGTGGTAGCCGCCGAGATCGACGTGCATCAGTCCGGGAACCTGCTCTGAGGGGTCAGCGTCCTTGTAGTACTCGACGCCCTGGATGAACGAGTTGGCGCAGTTGCCGACTCCGACGATCGCGACGCGGACCTTGCCGTCGTCGGATCGTCCGTGGCCGTTGCTCTGTGCTCCGTTAGTGGGGGTGCTCATGGAAAAGCCATTGCCTCCTGGTCTAAGTCATTCGGGGGACCCGGTGCGGGTCTGGTTGGCGCGATCCGGGTTCCTCCTCGGGAATCGTGATCGAGCGCCGGGCGCCGGGACGCAATCGAACACCATACCCCCGGTTCGGTTACAGATGGGGTCAGACCCTTTAGGAACCGACCACCAAGACGACCGACCGTTCCTAAAGGGTCTGACCCCTGTCCTCGTCGATCGCTTGCAACTCACCACGAACGTGCCATACCCGCTGCACGACTGTGAAAGCGGTCAAAGCGAGCATCACCCAGATCGCACCGGGAAGCAGATCGAAGTCGGAGATCAGCTCGCCTCCGGCGAACAGGAGGCCCGCCGAGAGGATGACGACGCGAACCGGGCGCGTCGCGATGCCGACCTTGCACTCGACGCCCAGCGCCTCGGCGCGGGCACGCGTGTAGGAGACCATCAGGGAGCCGAGGACGACCAGCAGGCAGGCCGCCGCGACGGCCGCGTCGCCGCTGTCGGCGTAGTACCAGCAGACCGCGCCGAGGACCACTCCCTCCTCGATCCGGTCGAGGGTCGAGTCGAGGAAGGCGCCGAACTGCGTCCCCTTGCCCGACATGCGCGAGTAGCGCCCGTCGAGGGTGTCCATGATCGAGCCGATGATGAAGGCGAGCGCGCCGACGACGAACATCTCCTCGAGGATCAGCGACCGCAGCGACCAGGTTCAGGACCAGGCCGGTCATCGAGATCGCATTCGGCGTCAGCCGAGACTCGATCAGCCGATGACGCGCGTTCTCCCTGAACTCACCGCGGGGGCGGCGGGACGTGCCGCTCAGGCCGTTGCCTCAGCGGGAGCTTCGGGGTGCTTCGGGCGGAAGGCCCAGCGCTCGGGCCGCACCGGGGCGAGCACGCGCTTCGCGATCAGGGCGGAGGCGATCGCGACGGTCAGGCCCGCGGCGGCGTCGATCCAGTAGTGGTTGGCGGTGAGCACGATCACGAAGAACACCACAACTGGGTACAGCAGCCACAGGTAACGGCCCACCGGGTTCTTGACGAGCGAGAAGGCGGTGCCCGCGATCATCGACGAGAAGCCGATGTGCATGCTGGGAACGGCCGCGTACTTGTTGATGAACGCGCTCGCTGTCTTGTCGTCCTGGGCGACGCCGGTGAAGCTCGCGATGGTGTCGGTGAACCCGGCGTCGGGCATCAGCCGCGGCGGCGCGGTCGGGAGCAACGCGTAGCCGACGAGCGCGAGGCCCATGGCCACCATGAACATGTTCCGGACGAAGTAGAAGTTGTCGTTGTGGAAGAGGTACAGCCACGCGAGGAACGTGACCGTGATCGTGAAGTGGCTGTTCAGGTAGAGCCAGTTCGCGGTGTCGATGATCCAGTCGTGAGGTAGCGCGGCCTTCTGCAGGCCGGGCTCGAAGTACATGCCCAGGCCCTTCTCGATGTCGATGATCTGCTGCCCGTTCGAGAACGCGGCATCGGCCTTGCCGTCGGCGATCCCGCGCACGAGCCCATAGCCCTGGTAGGCGATGTAGAAGAGCCCGAACTGGAGGATCAGATCCCACCAGCCACGGGGCAGGCGCCTGCTGATGTAGCGAAAAGGCCGTGCCATGGCGGCGGCGATTGTAAAGAACCGGTTTCCGTCAGGCGAGCGGCGCGAGGTACTCGACCACGCGGTCGATGACGTCGGGCCGGTCGATCCACGGCCAGTGCCCGGCGTCCTCGACCAGCTCGAGCTCGGCGTTCGGAAGCGCTGCCGCGTACCACTCGCCCTGATCGACGCCGATGTAGGGATCCTCGGTCCCCCACAGCACCAGGGCGGGGCAGACGAGCTCGCCGAGCCGCGGGACCGCGGCGGCGAGGACGTCCGGATCGGCCGAGCGGTAGAGGGCGAGGACGGCCCGGCTCATGCCCTTGTCCCAGTGCGCCCAGACCTCGTCGATCATCTCCTCCGGCATCGGCTCGCGGCTCGCGCGGGCGAGTCGCATCGTCTGCTTGGCCGCCCACTTCGTGTTCATCGCGTTGAAGATCTCGCCGAGCCCACGGCGGCGCCAGATCCGCGCGATCCAGTGCCACCGGTAGTCGGGGTTGAACGTGACCGTGTTCATCGAGACGAGGCGCTCGACCCGCTCGGGATGTCGCTGGGCCGCCGCGACGGCGAGGCCGCCCCAGTCGTGGACCACGAGCCCGTAGGAGCCGGGGACGAGCTGATCGAGCAGACGCTCGGTGAAGTCGACGTAGGCGCCGAAGGAGTGGTCGAAGGCAGCGGGGTCGGGCCGCTCGGAGCGACCGAAGCCGGGCAGGTCGAAGGCCAGCGCCGGCCCGCTCATCCGCTCCATGAACGGGATCCAGTCCCAGGAGCTGGTCGGGTTGCCGTGGACGAAGACGACCGGGGTGCCCTCTCCACCGCGCTCGCGGACGAAGGTCTCGATGCCGTCGACGCTGACCTTCCGCTCTCGTGATCTCACCCTGCATGCGGCAGAACCTATCCTCGCTCGCGATGAAGCCGTCGCCACCCGGCCCGCTGGTCTGCCTCGGCGAGGCGCTCGTCGACCTGATCTGCCCCGACCCCGTCGACGACGCGTCGCAGGCGCGCGAGTTCGAGGTTCATTTCGGGGGGGCGCTCTCCAACGTCGCGGTCGCGGCGAGCCGGGCGGGCGCCCAGGTTGCGCTCGCCGGCGGCGCCGGCGACGACGTCTGGGGACGCTTCCTCCGCGAGCGGCTCGAGCGGGAGGGCGTCGACCTGCGCTTCCAGGCTGAGCTGCCCGGCGTGCCGACCGCCTTCGCCTTCGCGACGCTCGATGCGGACCGGGAGCCGTCCTTCGACATCCACGGCGCCGGCATCGACGCGGCCATCGCGAGCCTCGCCGGCCGCGAGGGGGACATCGCCGCCCAGGCGGGCGGCCTCTGCTTCGGCTCCAACACGACCGCCGCGGAGGCGTCGCTGGCCGTCACCCGGAACGCCCGCGACGCCGCGATGGCGAGAGGCGTGCCGGTGCTCTTCGACCCGAACCTCCGCCCGGGCCGCTGGGAGGAGCTCGACCGGCCGCGGGAGCTCTCGCGGGAGCTGGCCGGCGGCGCGCAGCTCCTCAAGTGCAACCTCGGCGAGGCCCGCTGGCTGACCGGCCGGGCCGACGCTGAGCGCGGCGGCGGCGGCCGAGCGGCTGCAGGACGAGCTCGAGGTCGAGCTCGTCGTGGTCACCGCCGGCGCCGAGCCGCTCGCGGCGCGCGGGATCTGCTCGGCCGAGGTCGAGCCGCCGGAGGTCGAGATGGTCAGCCCGCTCGGTTCGGGCGACGTCTTCATGGGGACGCTTGCGGCCGGGCTCATGGGCATGGGCGCGGACTGGGACGCCGACGCGGTGCCGGCGCTCCTCGAGCGGGCGGCCGCCGCCGGCGCGGAGGCCTGCACGCGGCTCGGGGCGTTCGAGCCGTGAGCGGCGGCGGCGAGCGCGGCTACGCCCGCGGGAAGGGGTCGGCGCGGGCGACGGGCGATCTCGACGCGCGGCCCCGCTTCCCGGTTCCAAGCGGCTGGAAGCGGCCGTCGCGGGCGCGGGTGGCGGCGATCCGCGACCGGCTCCGCGAGCTCTACGGATCGCGGCGCAACGATCCCCACGACGACCCGGTCCACGAGCTCGTCCTGACGATCCTCTCCCAGAACACCAACGACAACAACCGCGACGTCGCCTACCGGCGGCTGCGCGATCGCTTCGACGGACTGGGCCGCGATCCGCGACGCACCGGTCGACGAGGTGATCGAGGCGATCAGGCCCGGCGGGCTCGCCAACACGAAGGCGCCGCGGATCCAGGAGGTGCTCGGCGAGCTCGGGCCCGAGGCCGAGCTCGACTGGATCAGGGAGGCCCCGCGGCAGGAGGTCATCGACTACCTGACGAGCCTCCCCGGTGTCGGCCGCAAGACGGCCGCCTGCGTGATGATCTTCGGCCTCGACCGGCCGGAGATCCCGGTGGACACCCACGTCTACCGCGTCGGCGGACGGCTCGGCCTCTTCCCGCCGAAGATCTCGCTCGAGCGCGCTCACGACGAGATGCTCGCCATCACCGACCCCGAGGACGCCTACGAGCTCCACCTCAACCTGATCGCCCACGGACGCTCGCTCTGCCGCCCCCGTCCGCGCTGCGGCGAATGCGCGCTGGTGCGCATGTGCGTCGCGCACCGCCGCGGGCTGGTCGAGCCGGTCGGCTGAACGGACCTCCCGCCGCCGGTAGTATCCGCGCCGCGCCGGGGCGTTCCCGGCACTCCATCGCAATGAAACGGAAGACCTTCATCTCCTTCGGGCTCCTCGCCCTTCTTCTCGTCGTCGTGATCCCGCTGTGGGCCTTCGACAAGAACGGATCGATGGACGCCTCGCCCGAGAAGGTCGCGAGCTCCGACGATTACGCCAGCGATCTCTTCCAGACGAACTGCGGCTCCTGCCACACGCTCGCTCGCGCCGGCACCGACGGAGTCGTCGGGCCGAACCTCGACGTGCGGCTGGGCATCGCCGGCGACGAGGGCGCGGTCGCGGGCAGCGAGAGTCGCGTGAGGAACGCGATCATCAACGGACTCGGAGACGGCGCGATGCCCGCCGGGATCCTCCAGGGCCAGGAGGTCGACACCGTGTCGAACTTCGTGGCCCGCGTCGCCGGCCGCTAGTCGCGAGTAGCCTCGCCGCCGACCGGGAGCGAACCCCCGGCCGACCCGGCGGCGCATGCGCACCGCCGGGCGACACGGGCGTCCGGGCTACTTCTTCTTCTTCGCCTTCTTGAACTTCAGCGTGCTGACCAGGCCGCCGTGGTCGGAGGAGACGACGCCACCAGGACCGGTCACGGTCGGGTCGTCGCCTGTCACGTACGCGTCGGTCTGCCTGATCTTCGGCTTGACGAACACGTGGTCGACCGTGTGGTCGAGCCGGTAGCGACCGATCTCCGGCGCGAACACGTCGGGGTAGCAGCAGGTCTGCCGCGTCCCGAGGTTGATCAGACCGCCTTCGTTGACCAGCGCGTTGTAGGCCAGCGGATCGTTCGGGTCCCCGCGGGTAGGGCGAGCCGATGTGGTCCTCGCGAGCTTCCCGAGTTGATGTCGCCGAGGAAGACCAGCTGCTTCTTCGTGTTCGAGCGGACCGCCGGGAGCGATCATCTCGCGGGCCTGAGCCTCGCGGATCGCCGGATCGCCGAACGCCTCGAAGTGCGCGTTGACGAAGTGGAACTTCGCGCCCTTCTTCTTCTTGTTGCCCTTGACCTTCGCGTCGATCGAGACCCAGCCGCGGTCGACCTTGATCGGGACGACGCCGCCGAGAGTCACGCTGTAGCGGTTCGTGAAGTGAGCCCATCTGCGGGTTCTTGAACTTGAGCGTCTTGCTCTTCGGACGAGGATCACGTCGCGCATCGTCAGCCGGCCGTCGAGGTCGGCGCCGAACGCGGCGAGCGGACCGGTGCCGGTCGCGTCGTTGTGATCGACGTCAGCGGGGAGCTCCTGGTCGAACTCCTCCTGAACCACGGCGACCTTGTACTTCGCCCCCTGCGCCTTGAGCTGGTCCATCAGCAGCTGCAGGAAGTCGTAGCGGACGTTCGTGGCCGGGGTGGCCGCGTAGTCGGACGGCGTCTGGTCACGCCACAGCGCGACCTCCTGGAGGCCGACGAAGTCCGGCTTCGCGTCAGCGATCTCCGCTGCGAGCAGCTTCGAGCGCTCCGGGAAGTTCGACAGGTCGACGTCGTTGATGATCGTTCCCGCCGCGTCGATCGCCTCGCCGATGCCGGGGGCGTTGATCGCGGGGCCGAGGTCGGCTCCCAGGTAGAGGTTCCGGGTCATCACGGTGACCTCGGCGTCCTTCTTGGCTTCTTGCCGCTCTTCGCCGCGGTGGCTGCAGCGGGCACGATCAGTGCCAGCAATGCCAGTCCGACGAAGGCGAGGGTCATTCGACTGCGTCTCAAGGGTGTGTCTCTCTTTCGATCTGGGTGCGAAGCGGGACGGTCCTCCGCCGCCCCTCTCTCCAAGAACACTAGAGACTGGCCATTTGGAGCGGTTCAGCGTGCGGGCTCGACCCATTTGGAGGTTCACACCACATCTGCTACGGTCGCACTCAGATTTTCAGCGAGCAACAACTTCAACACTGAAACGAACAGGAGACTCAAATGGGAAAGACCATCGGAATCGACCTCGGGACCACGAACTCGTGCTTCGCGGTCGTCGAGGGCGGCGAACCGACCGTCCTCGAGAACTCCGAGGGCGGTCGCACGACCCCTTCGGTCGTCGCGCTGACCGACTCCGGCGAGCGGCTCGTCGGCACCGTCGCCAAGCGGCAGTCGGTCATGAACCCCGAGCGCACGGTCTACTCGATCAAGCGCTTCATGGGCCGCAAGGAGGCCGAGGTCAAGGAGGAGGAGCGGATCGTCCCCTATGACGTCGAGCCCGGCCCGAACGGCGACGTCAGGGTCAAGATCGGCGACAAGCAGTACTCCCCGCCGGAGATCTCGGCGATGATCCTGCAGAAGATCAAGTCAGACGCCGAGGCGAAGCTCGGCGAGACCGTCGATGGCGCGGTGATCACCGTCCCCGCCTACTTCAACGACGACCAGCGCCAGGCCACCAAGGACGCCGGCAAGATCGCCGGCCTCGAGGTCAAGCGCATCATCAACGAGCCCACCGCCGCGTCGCTGGCCTACGGCCTCGACAAGGAGGGCACGGAGCAGACGATCCTCGTCTTCGACCTCGGCGGCGGCACGTTCGACGTCTCCGTTCTCGAGATCGACGACAGCGACCCCTCCCAGGCCGCGGTCTTCGCGGTCCTCTCCACCGCGGGTGACAACCACCTCGGTGGCGACAACTGGGATGCCGCGATCGTCAACTGGCTCGTCTCGGAGTTCAAGAAGGACCAGGGCATCGACCTGGCCGCCGACAAGAACTCCCTGCAGCGCCTCTACGAGGCCGCGGAGAAGGCGAAGATCGAGCTCTCCACCACGCAGGAGACGCAGATCAACCTGCCGTTCATCACCGCGGTTGAGGGTCAGCCCCGCCACCTCGAGATCAAGCTCTCGCGGGCGAAGCTGAACGAGCTCACCTCCGACCTGCTCGAGCGAGTCGTCGCGCCGGTCAAGCAGGCGCTCGCCGACGCTGACACGAAGGTCGACCACGTCGTGATGGTCGGCGGCATGACCCGCAACCCGGCCGTCCAGGAGAAGGTCAAGGAGCTGACCGGCCAGGACCCGCACAAGGGCGTCAACCCCGATGAGGTCGTCGCCGTCGGCGCGGCCGTCATGGGCGGCGTGCTCAGCGGCGACTCCGGCAGCGACGTGCTGCTGCTGGACGTCACCCCGCTCACCCTCGGCATCGAGACCAAGGGCGGCGTGATGACGAAGCTGATCGAGCGCAACACGACCATCCCGACCAAGCGGTCGGAGACGTTCTCCACCGCGGACGACAACCAGACGCAGGTCGAGGTCCACGTGCTCCAGGGCGAGCGCGAGATGGCCGCCGGCAACAAGTCGCTGGGCAAGTTCCAGCTCACCGGCATCCCGCCGGCGCCGCGCGGCATGCCCCAGATCGAGGTCACGTTCGACATCGATGCGAACGGCATCCTCAACGTCTCCGCCAAGGATCAGGGGACCGGCAAGGAGCAGACGATCGAGATCAAGGGCGGCTCCGGGCTCTCCGACGAGGAGGTCCAGCAGATGGTCGGCGACGCCGAGTCGCACGCCGACGAGGACCGCAAGGCGAAGGAGCTGGCCGAGGCCCGCAACATCGCCGAGCAGGCCGCCTACCAGGGCGAGAAGCAGGTCGAGGAGCTCGGCGAGCAGATCGACGAGGGCTCCAAGGCGGAGATCACCTCCGCCCTCGAGGACCTCAAGGGGGTGCTCAACTCGACCGACCCCGACGAGATCAAGGCGAAGACCGCCGCGCTCGAGGCCGCCTTCCACAAGGTGTCCGAGCAGATCTACGCCAACGCCCAGGCGAGCGCCCCGAACGGGGACGCCGACTCCGGCGCGGGCGCTGACTCCGGCCGCCGAGGAAGAGGTCGTGGACGCCGAGGTAGTCGAGGAAGACAAGTAGAGATGGACGCCGCTGAGAACAAGCCCGGGGCCGAGGCCCCGGGCACCGGCTCCCCTGAGGGTGACGAGCCCGAGGTGATCGACGCCGAGGTGGTCGAGGAGGAGGTCGTGGACGCCGAGGTGGTCGACGACTCGACCGACGGCGTCCACGGTGCCGGGGCCGAGGTCCCGGCACCCGAGGCTGACGCCGGAGGAGCCGGCCCCCGAGCCCGATCCCCTGGCCGACGCCCTGCGCGAGCGCGGGGAGTACCTCGAGCTGGCGCAGCGGACCCGCGCCGACTTCGAGAACTTCAAGCGCCGCGCGGCGATCCAGGCGACCGAGGCGGAGCAGCGCGGGCGGACGACGATCGCCCGCAACCTGCTCCCGGCGATCGACAACCTGCAGCGGGCGCTGACCGCGGCCGGAGTCGACCCGACGGCCGAGCCTGCCGACGAGCTGACGAAGGGCTTCGTCCTCGTCTACGGCGACCTCCGCAACGCGCTCGAGCGCAGCGGCGTGAACGCATTCGACCCGTCCGGGGCGAAGTTCGATCCGACCCTCCACGAGGCGGTCTCGACCGCGTCCGCCGAGGGAGTCGAGCCCGGGACCGTCCTCGAGACGCTCGAGTACGGCTACCGGATCGACGAGCAGGTCATCCGGCCCGCGCGCGTCGTCGTGAGCGGCTGAGGGGAGCGCGATGCCGAACCAGAACCCATACGAGGTGCTCGGCGTCGACAAGAAGGCGACCGACGATGAGATCAAGCGCGCCTACCGCAAGCTCGCGCGGGAGAGCCACCCCGATCGCAACCCCAACGATCCGAAGGCCGAGGAGCGCTTCAAGGAGATCGGGCAGGCCTACGACACGCTCAAGGACCCCGAGAAGCGCAAGGCCTATGACGCAGGCGGCATGTTCGGCTTCGGCGGCCCGGGTGGCGGTGGCGGCCCGGCCGGGTTCAACGTCGGCGACGTCGGCGACATCTTCTCCAGCATCTTCGGCCGCGGCCGCGGCGGTCCCGAGCCGCAGCGCGGCCGCGACCTCGAGACGGAGGTCCGGCTCACGTTCGAGCAGGCGATGGAGGGCGTCCAGCTCCCGATCACCGTGCTCAAGCAGGCGCGGTGTGCAACCTGCGGCGGCAATGGCGCCGCGCCCGGCACCCGGCCGGTCGTCTGCCCCCGCTGCGAGGGCCGCGGCGTCGATGCCCAGAGCCAGGGCTTCTTCTCGATCTCCCAGCCCTGCCCGCAATGCGGCGGGCGCGGCGAGTACGTCGAGACCCCCTGCCCGGACTGCCGCGGGGCCGGGGTCAACCGCCAGCGCAAGCGCTACCGGGTCAACGTCCCGGCCGGGGTCAAGGACGGCACGCGGATCCGCCTGGCCGGCAAGGGCGAGGACGGACCGCTCGGCGGCCCCTCCGGCGATCTCTTCGTGACGACCCGCGTCGCCACCTCGCCGGTGTTCGCGCGCCGCAGCGACGGCAACCTCGAGGTCGAGGTCCCGATCACGATCGCCGAGGCGATCGGCGGCGCCAACGTCGAGGTCCCGACCCTTCGCGGGACGAAGCGGATCCGGATCGCTCCCGGGAACCCAGCACGGCACCGTGCACCGTCTGCGCGGGGAGGGGCCGCCGAAGACGAACGCGGCCGGGCGCGGCGACATCTACTACCGCTTCGAGATCGAGATCCCGGCCGAGCTCGACCGCAAGCAGCGCGAGGCGCTCGACGAGCTGTCCCGCTCCCTGAAGGACGCCGACCCGCGCGAGCGGATCCTCCGCGAGGCGCGCCGTCGTGCGGGCGAATCCGCCGACGAGTCGGAGAAGGTGAACGCATGATGAGCGGGCCTCGCCGCACGAGGGTGGTCAGGACGACCCGGATCGAGACGACGGAGATCGACCGCGGGCGCGGCGTCTTCATGATCTCGGTCGCCGCCGAGCTCGCCGAGATGCACCCGCAGACGCTGCGCATGTACGAGGCGCGTGGTCTGATCGAGCCGAAGCGCTCACCGAAGAACACCCGGCTCTACTCGCACGAGGACGTCGAACGCCTCCGCCGGATCCAGGCGATGACGGGCGAGCAGGGACTGAACCTCGCCGGCGTCGAGACCGTGCTCGAGCTCGAGGATCGCCTCGACGAGATGCGCGCCGAGCTCCGCGCGATGCGCGAGCGCGCCGATCAGATGGAGCGCGACATGGCGGCCGAGGTCGAGCAGGCGCGCCGCTCGCTCGGGGCCGAGATCGTTCCCTACGGCCGGTACGAGTCGAAGGACATCCCGCCACGCACCGACGGTGCGGATCCCGATCGAGGAACGCCGCTCCGGCGGCTCCCCGGCCGCCTGACCGCAGCGACCCACCGCGGGCTCTACTCGCAGCCGCTGATGCGGTCGCCCTTGCTGACGCAGCGGTCCTTGCCCGGGCCGCCGGAGAGCCGGTCCTTGCCGCCCCCGCCGGTGAGCCGGTCGTTCCCGCCGCCGCCGGAGAGCTTGTCCTTGCCGCCGCCGCCCTTGACGCGGTCCCCGCCGCCGCCGCCCTTCAGCTTGTCCTTGCCGCCGCCGCCCTTGACGGTGTCGTCGCCGCTCCCGCCGCTGACCTTGTCGGCGCCGCCGCCGGAGCAGACGGCGTCATCGCCGCCGCGGCCCTTGATCTTGTCCTTGCCGCTCGTGCCGACGATCACGTCAGCGCGTGACGTTCCCTTCGTCGGCTCGCCCGACTCAGCGACGATCGTCGCCGCCTGGCCGCCGCAGGTCGGCTTGGTCACCGGTGGGTCGACCGGCGGCTCCACCGTGGGCCGGGGGAGGCTGAGCTGGGTGATGGCGTCGTCGCTCGTGACCCCCACCGCTGCGAACTGCGGGCCGAAGTTCGGGTTGCCCGTCAGGAACCCACCGGAGGTGGCGTAGACGTCGAGGCCGTCGGGGCTCACCTCGACCGATGTCGGCGCGTTCAGGGGCCTGACGTTCGTGCAGACGCTGGCGAGCAGATCGGTGCCCGGAACCAGGCTCAGGTTCGTCGGGTCGATCGAGCAGCCGGTGATCGGCGCGTCCTGGGTCAGCGCGCCGTCCGCCGCGCGCGCGTAGGAGCCGACGCTGTGGAAGAGCGAGCTGACGTAGGCGCTCTTGCCGTCGGGGCTGAAGGCGACGTCGGAGGGCAGGATCAGCCCGAGCGAGGCGAGCGAGCAACCGGCCGTCGGGGTGAGGGCGCCGGCCGGGAGGCCGAGCTGCTGCAGGCATGGCGGGGTGAGCTGGTCGAGGTCGGACTCGAACTGCGAGAGCTCGCCGGGCCCGGGGCCGTTGACCCCCATCGGCGGGAAGACGTTGAGCGAGCTGACGTAGAAGTTGGCGCTGTCAGGGCTGGCGTTGACCCGCAACGGGTTGAGCAGGGCCGTCCGATGCGCGCACGTGGTCGCCGGCTGGACCTGATCGCGGGTGTCGTCGATGCAGGGGATGGCGCCCTGCGTCAGCGCGCCGCTCGAGCCGTCGCGGTTGAAGACCGCGACCGAGCCGGGCTCGTCGGTGGCCGGGACGACCTCGATCGAGGCGACCACCGTGGCGTCCTGCTCGAGGCCGAGAGCTGCCGCGTAGACCCTGGAGCCGTCCGCGCTGATGTCGACGTCGAGCGGGTAGGCCATTCCGAGCGCCTCGTCGCCGGTGTCGACGGCGAGCGGCATCGGTGCAGACGTCGCCGATCGCCCCGAGGGCGCTGCCGTTGGTCGGGAAGATCGTCCGGGAGCTGCCGAAGCACTCCTTCGGGGTCAGCGCGCCCGTCGTCGGGTTCCGGTCCCAGTTGACGATCGCGCTCGGCAGGAAGCTGCTGGTGACGACGCTCTTGCCGTCCGCGCTGACCTCGACGTCGGAGGCCGTCGCCAGCGGGACGTTCCTGAGTGCGCCCGGTCCCGGGAAGGCCACGTTGCTGCAGCCCGGGGGCGGCGGCGCGACCAGGACGAGCGCGACGGCGACCGAGCCGGAGACGCACGAGGTCTGCGCCAGCGCACCCGTCGTCTCGTTGCGCGTGTAGCTGGTCAGCTGACCCCTGATGACCGGCGTCGAGGCGCCCGGGTCGAGCTGGAACGTCGTCACGTAGACGTTCCCTCCGTCGGGGCTGATGGCCAGCCCGGTCGGCCCCTCGAGGCCGGGAGCTTCGCTGCATCCGGCGACCGGATCCGGGTCGGCGTCCCAGGCGACGCAGCCGTCGGTGCCTGCGAGCTGCGTCAGCTTGCCGGTGTCGGCGTCGCGGGAGAAGACGGCGATCGAGTTGCTCGAGAAGGCGGCGGCGTAGGCGAACTTGCCGTCGGGGCTGACCTCGACGTCGGTGGCGTCGTCGATGCCCTTCGCGATCTCGCAGGTGCCGGCGGGCAGGGTCGAGGCGGCGTCGGCGAGGCAGCCTGCCGGGCCCTCGGGCTTGGTCAGCGGCGCGGCGCTCGCGGCGGCCGGCAGCGAGAGGAGGACAGCGGCGAGGGAGAGCGTGAGGATCAGTCGGCGCATGACCGGGGAACCTATCCGCCATCAAATGATGATGCGCCGCTCGGTCCATGGGATAGCGTCGTCGTCATGAGCGCCACTCCCCAGCCGGCCTCCGCCGGCCCCGTCTCCCATGGACCCCCTCCCCCCGACGGGCTCGCCCGCGCCGGCGCGATCGCGATCGCGGCCGGCCGGATCGGCATCGGGATCGCGGCGCTCGCCCTCACCCGGCCCGCGCTTCGCGTGCTCGGCTTCGACGACCCCCACCCGGCCACGGTCGTCCTCGCCCGGATGGCGGGCGTCCGCGACGTGGCGCTCGGCGTCCACGCGCTCTCGGTGATCGACGACACCGCGAAGCTCCGCGAGGCGTCGGTGATCGGCGCGGTCGTCGACGCCGGCGACGCGTTCGCCTTCGGCGCGGCGCTCGCGGCCCGCGAGGGCATCGACCACGTAGCGCTCAAGAACCTCCCGATCGCCGGCTCGGCGGTGGTGGCGGGGGCGTTCGTGGCCTCGCGGCTGAAGCCGCGCTAGGGCCGCAGCCGCTCCTCAGTCCGGGCGGTTGCCGCGACGCCCGGCGCCGTTGCCGTCGTCGGGCCGGTCGACGCGGCCCGGACGTTCGGGATGACCCTCGGCGGGGGTCGGCAGGTCGTAGCCGTCGGGACGGCCATCGAGGTCGGAGTCGCGGACCGCCTCCAGAACGTCGCTCGCAAGCTTCGCCCCGTCGGCGGAGTTGAGCGGGGCGGCTGAGATCGTGACCGTCACCTCGTCCCCGTCGAGCTCCTCGAGGATCACGCTCGGCGGGTTGCGGAGGGGGACCGTCACCGACTTCTCGATCATCCGCTGCAGCCGCTGCGGGGTGACCTCGGCGCTGAACTTCGCCTTGAGCTCGACCCGCTCGGGCTCGGAGATCGGGATGACCGCGAGCTGCATGATCACGTTGTTGGGGATCATCGTCCGGTCCCCGCCGCTGATCAGCGTCGTGTAGAAGAGCCCGAGGGAGCCGACGATCCCCTCCACCTCGCCGGCCATCGAGCCGCCGCGGAGCTTGACCCGGTCGCCGACGGCGAACGGGCGCGTGGTGAGCAGGACGAGCCCGGCGAAGACGTGAGCGAGCGTCTGCTGCGCGGCGAGACCGAGCACGACCGCAGTGAACGCACCACCGACGGCCAGCGTCTCCGGCTTGACGCCGGCGATCCGGAGCGCGGCGATGATCACGATGGCGATCGTGCCGAGGCGGATCAGGAACCCGGCGGTGCCGGCGGTTCCCGGCTCCATCCGGCGGAAGAGCGCCGGGGCGAGGCCGCGCGCGACGGTGCGGGCGAGCAGCCAGCCCAGCAGCGCCAGCAGGATCGCCGTGCCGTAGCGGACCCATTTCCCGGAGCCGTCGGGGAAGATCGCGCCGCGCTGCGCGAAGACGATCAGGACGCCGGCGATGAGCAGCAGCAGGATGACCGCCTCGCGACGCGCCCGGCGGGCGTCGCCGCGGCCGATCTCCGCTCCGAGGCCGGCCTGCTGCCAGACCTCGGTCCGCGATTCGAACGCGCGCATGTTGCTCGTCCGGTTTCGCGCTCTTCCGTAGATGCGCTTCACCTCCCCATTGTTAGCGCGCCTCGGCCCTCCGCCGCCGTGAGTCATCTCACGCTGGGCGGGGCGCTCCGAACGGGTCAGCCCGGTGTTGGGAGCCCGCTGCTCGGTCGCGTGCGGGCGGTGTCCATCGCAACCTCGAGGCGTTCGGCGAGCTCGCCGAGCAGCCGCGCGCCGTGCGCATCGCGCACGTGACCGGTTCGGACGTCGAGCAGGTTCCCGGTCTCGTTCGGGTCGCGGTCGAGGTCGTACATCTCGTGCTCGCTGTCCGCCTTGCCGTTCGGATCGAAGTAGGCCGCGTACTTGGCGTCCTTCGTGCGGATGGCCCGGATCCGGTTCGGCTGCCCCGGCGCCTCTCGCAGCGCGGTCCCGGCCTGGTGATCGTCGTAGGTGAAGTGGATGGCGTCCTGGACCGTCGGAGCGGGCGCGGGATGGTCGAGCACCGGCCCGAGCTCGACCGGGCTGAGGCCGACGCGCTCGCTTTCAGGTGACGCCGCATCGGCGAGGATCGGCGTCAGGTCCTGCCCGCGGAGATCGTCCGCGCCCCTCGCCCCCGGCGAGGCCGAGGAAGGTCGGCAGCAGATCGACCAGCGAGACCAGCGCGTCGCTCCGCTTCGCCTCGGGGAACAGCACCGGGTTGGAGACCACGAGCGGCACGTTGATCGTCTCCTCGTAGACGTTGAAGGACTTCTGGCGCAGGCCGCCGTGCGCGAGGCCCATCTCGCCGTGGTCGGCGGTGCGGACGATGACCGTCTTCGATCGCAGCGACTCGGGATCGGCGGGGTCACCGAGCGCGGCGAGGATGCGGCCGATCTTCTCGTCGACCAACCGGTGCAGGTGGGCGTAGAAGTTGACGTAGTCGAGCTGGGCCCGCTGGTCGCGCAGCGGCCCGAGGTAGGCGTTCATCCCCATCCGCATCAGGGAGTGGACCCCGGGCTTGTCGGCGAGGTTCTCGTCGAGGGTCGCGGGCAAACCGACCCCCAGCTCCCGGAAGTCCTTCACGTCGTAGCCGCCGGCCTCGTAGGAGGCGGGGTAGCCGAGGACGTCGTGCGGGTTGACGAGCGAGATGACGAGGCAGAACGGCTTCTCGGGATCGGCATCCGCCAGCCACCGCTCGGCCTGCTGGGTGTAGAGCTCGTCCCACCCCTCCCCCTCCGCGGCGTTGCCGCCGCCGAAGTGCGCGGCCTTCGCGTTCTCGCCGGCGTCGGGAGCCTCCCAGTCGGCGAACCCGTAGTCGCGCTCGATCCGCGCGCCGTCCTCCGGCTTCCAGCCGCCGAGCATCTCGGTGCCTCCCGAGGGATGGGTGAGGTGCCACTTCCCCTTGTAGGCGACCCGGTAGCCCCGCTCGCCGAGGAGCGTCGCCAGGTTCGGGATGTCCGTCGGCAGCTCGGTCTCGCCGCCCCGGGACTCACCGATCCGCAACGCGCCGCGCGCGAACCCGCGCAGGATCCGCGCGGGAGGCGCCTCGCGCTTGCGGAGGATCCCGCCCATCGTCTTGACGACGGAGGGCGAGTTCTTCGGGTCGGGCCGCAGGTCGGCGGCGGTCAGGGTCAGCCCAACCCCGTGCTCGGCCGGCCAGCGGCCGGTGAAGAGCGTCGCCCGGCTCGGCGAGCACATCGCCGTGTTGCAGAAGGCCTGCCCGAAGCGCACGCCGGTGCGGGCCAGCTCCGCGTCGTTGGGCATGAGGGACTCGACCCAGCCCGCCTCGATCGGCCAGTGGCGAGGTTGTCGCTGCTGGTCGGTCACCAGGAGGACGAAGTTCGGCGGCCGGGTGCTCAAGCGTGCTGCTTCATCAGAAGCGAACCTGACCGGTCAACGTGAGCCGGCCGTTCTGCCCGTCGAGGGTGTTCTCGTCGTGGGCGACGAGGTCCTTGCCGCGGATACCGCGGTAGCGGCCGGTGCCGCCATCGAAGGCCGCGGTCCCGTCGAAGACGATCTGACCGTTGGCGATCACGTAGGTCATGGTCACGGTCCCGAACGCGGAGCCGCGCTTGTTCGCGATCGTGAAGTCACCGGTCATCGTCGAGTTCGGCCCGAGGGTCGCGATCAGGTCGACCGTCGCGGCGCCGAAGGGCTTGCCGGCGACCGTGCCCTGGTCCTGGATCTTCCCCGGGGCCGGGAAGCCGACGGTCTTCGTGATCCCGGTGAGCGAGACCCGGCGCGTCTTCCGCTTCACCTTCTCGGCGGGCAGGCGCTGGTAGGTGTTCTTGAGCTCGTCCTGGAGGATCGTCGCGCTGCCGGCCGCCCGCAGCGTCAGCGGCTCGTCGAGCTTCCGGGCCCGGTAGCTCCACCCCTGCGGCAGCTCCAGCCGATCGCCCAGCGACTTCAGATCGCGCATCGCCAGGGACGGGTCGACGATCTGGGAGTAGGCCTGCATCAGATAGGTCGCGCCGTCCGGCGCGAGCAGCTCGTAGACCGTGCGGCCCTCGTTCCAATGCCAGGTGTTCAGCCGGTCGACGGTCCGCTCGGCGTAGGGAAGCTGAGCGAGGTCGGCGCTCGTCGGGATCGGCAGCGTCGCGACGCGGCGCATGCGCTTGCCGTGGAAGCGGCGGATCTCGCCGGTGCGGGCCTTCGCCGAATCCATCAGGAAGTGGCGCGGGCCGTTGAGGACGACGAAGGGACTCCCGAGCTCGGCAGCCAGCTCGGCGGCGTCGAAGCCCTCCCACCACCCCTGGGGGCAGTCGTTGAGGCCGATCGTGTTCCAGATGATCACCTTGCCGTTCGGCGGCAGGCTCTTCAGCTCGAGGATCTCGCAGTAGCGCGCGTTGTGGAGGTCGTTGCCCTGGCTCTCGGCCGCGCCGGCCGGCGCCGCCGCGAGGAGCAGCGCCGCGGCCGTGGCGACCAGCAGGCCGGCGAGCGCGCGCATCACTGGCCCACCGCGCATTGCTTGCCCTTGCAGTCACGGAGCACCTCGAGCTTCGCGGCCAGCTCGTTGCGGACCGTCGCGTAGGCGGGGTCGTCGACGACGTTCGTCAGCTGGAACGGGTCCTTCTTCAGGTCGTAGAGCTCCGTCTCGCCGGTCAGCGACCAGACCACGTAGGTGTAGTCGTCGGTGCGCACGCCGGTGTAGGGCTTGTCCCAGCGGTTGGCGGGGATGTTGGCCTGCGCGAAGAGCGGCTCGAGTGCCTCGATCGCGATGGCCCGGTCGGGCATGCGCTTGCGGTTCTTCGTCGCCGGCATCAGGGAGACGCCGTCCATGGTCCGGCCCGGCTTGGCGTTGGCCATGTCGAGGAGGGTCGGCGCGAAGTCCACGTTGGAGACCTGGCCGTTCAGCTTCTGCCCGGCGGGGACGCCCGGGCCGCGGATGATCAGCGGCACCCGCAGCGACTCCTCGTAGGGCAGGTACTTGTCGCCCGGGATCCGGTGCTCGCCCTGCATCCACCCGTTGTCGGAGAGGAAGACGATCATCGTGTTCTTCAGCTGGTGGGTCTTGCGGAGCGTTCCGACGAGATCGCCGACGTGCTCGTCGACCGCCATCAGCCCGCCGGCGCGGCCCTGGTAGTCGAGCTGGAGCTGAGCGATCTCATCGGCGCTCAACGGCGGCGCGTAGTCGTTCAGGTTCGAGGACTTGTCGGAGAAGTCGGCCTCGTTGAAGTTCGGAGGCTCCGGCAGGAGCAGGTTCTTCACCTCGGTCTCGAAGCGCATTGCCGGTCGCGGGTCCGGCCCCTCGAGGCCGAGCAGGCTCGTCGAGACGTCCTCGCGGTGCGGGGCGGCCGGCGACCACCAGACGAAGAAGGGATCCTTCTCCTTCCGCTCGCGGCGGAGGATGTTCTCGGTCACCTGCCCGGTCACGTCGGGCGAGTAGTCCTTCTCCTTCTCCGAGCCGAAGTCGGTGTACGGCGGCGGGCCGAAGACCTCGCGCAGCTTCTGCAGGACCCCGACGATCCCGGTCGGGTTCGGGTTGACCTCGATGTTGGCGAACTCGACGAGCTTGGAGGCGAAGTCCTTGTCGCCCCAGTACTTGAGCTTGCCGTCCCGGTTCATCACGAAGTTGTAGTAGTCGTAGGCGGAGACGTCGAGCAGCCCGCGCCAGATGTCGAAGCCGTTCGGGATCTCGCCGTGGCCATCGACCGCGCCGTAGCCGTTCAGCCACTTGCCGATCGCCGCGGTGCGGTAGCCGCTCTTCTGCAGCCACCGGGGAAGGATGTTCTTGCGGTCGTTCATCCCGTACCAGCCATAGGGGTTGAAGTTCCCCTTGACGCCGTGGTTGTGCGCGTACTGGCCGGTGATGAACGTCGCGCGGGCGGGGCAGCAGAGCGGGAAGGAGTCGACCGCGTCGGTGAAGGTCGTCCCCTGCTTGGCGAGCAGCTTGCGCACGTTCGGCATGAACTTGATGTCGGTCGTCGCCATGTCGTCGGTCATCACGACGAGGATGTTCGGGCGGCCGTCGTCGTCAGCCGCGACGGGGCGTGCGCCCGCGTTCGCGGTGCAGAGCAGGAGGGCGCCGGCTGCGAGGACGAGGGCTGTCAGGGCGCGGAGGATCAAGGTCGTCCTCACGTCAACACCGCGGTTCTGAATAAGCATCGGTTCTCTCTCCTCCAGCATCCCGAATTCACACTCCCCTGCTAACGTAACAGACTGTGCCACAGAGTGTCACAACTACTCGACAGCGTGTCAACAGGGAGGAGGCCCGCGAGCGCATCGCCGCTGCCGCGGCCGAGCTCGTGCGCGAGCGTTCCTTCGCTGAGCTGACCGTCGGCGAGATCATGGACCGGGCCGGGCTCGAGCGGACGATCTTCTACCGCCACTTCGAGAACGTCGGCGCGCTGATGCTGGCGACCGGTCGGCAGGCGATCGTCGACATGTACGAGGCGCAGGCGGGCATCGCCGCCTCCCACGAGAGCTTCGACCCGGAGGCGATCCGCGAGGCGCTCACGCTCGCCGCCGAGGTCTTCCACCGCGACGGTCCGCTGCTCCGGGCGGTCTTCGAGGCGTCAGCCGCCAACCAGCTCGAGGCCGTCGACCAGGACGAGATCCGCGGCCGCTTCGACGGGCTGGTCGCCGACGCGCTGCGCGACCTCGAGCGTGAGACCGGCAAGCGCTTCGCCGACGTCGAGGAGACGGCGCGCGCCCTCAACCGCTTGAACGAGAACTACCTCATCGATGCGTTCGGTCGCGAACCTCGCGTCTCCGTCGAGACCGCCGCCGCGACGTTGAGCCAGATCTGGATCTCCCTGACCACCACCTGACCCGAGGAGCCCGACCAATGCCGATCGAACCGAGCCAGCAGCAGCTGGAGACGATCATCGCCCGCGCCGGCGAGGACGACTCCCCGATCGTGATGCTGAACCTGAACCGCTACGCCGACCGCGAGGAGTACATGCGCTACGGCGCGGTCGCGACCGGGATGCTCGACCGCCTCGGCGCGAAGGTCCTCTGGCACGCCGACGCCGGCGAGACGTTCATCGGCACCGAGGACTGGGACGAGGTGATCGCGGTCTGGTACCCGAACCGCTCCGCGTTCCTCGAGTTCACGTCCGACCCCGAGATCCTCGCCGCCTTCGAGCATCGGCGCGCGGGCCTCGAGGAGGCCGCGATCATCTGCTGCGACGCGGGCCCCGAGCCCGTCCTCGCTGGAATCTGAGGCGGGTCCCCGGATGCCCGGCGCCTACTGGCCGCAGCCCTGGACCTGCGAGGACGGCGGCCCGCGCCGCTGGGGGAGCGCCCCCGGGCTCACCGGGATGGGGATCGGCGCAGGCGAGACGCTCCGGGTCGAGGCCGCCGCCGACGCCTTCGCGACCGACGTCCTCGTCCGGCGCGACCCCGGCGAGCTCTACGCGCTTCGCCATCCGGTGCCGCTCGGCGGCGAGCAGTCGAGCCCGGTCGAGGGGTGGGTGGCGCGCCTCGATCCCGACACGCTCGAGGTGACCGCGACCACCCCGCGCCTTCCCGCCGGCAGCTGGTGGCCGGGCGGCCTCGCGGCCCACGCCAACGGCGACCTCCACATGGTGCTCGGCCGCTGGGTGCACCGGCTGACCCCCGACCTCGAGGTCCTCGCGTCGCACCGGCTCCCGGTTCCCCGCCCGCACAACTCGTTCGTGATCCTCGACGGCGGCGAGCTCGTGATGAAGGACTGCGACGCGCCCGCCGGCCTCGAGCCCTCGACCTTCTCGGTCCTCGACCCGGAGACGCTGCTGCCGGTCGCGCCCGCGCTCCGGCTCCCGGAGCCCTCCATCGCCCGGCTCTCGAGCGACGGCGAGAGCGTCTTCGCCGTCGGCACCACGAAGATGTTCCGGCTGCGGCTCGATCGCGATGCCGGCCGGCTCGTCCTCGACGACGAGTGGCGGCCGAGCTACGGGCCCGAGCCCGGCCGAGCCTTCGGCTGGGACCCGGTCGTCACCGACGAGCACATCCTCTGGATGGATCAGGGACGCAACAGCGTCGACCGCACGATGGTCGGCAGCGGATCCGACCCGAACCCGCTGCGCCTCTGGTGGTCGCGGCTCGACGACGGCGCGACCCGCTCGACGGAGATCAGCGGCCTCCCCTTCGGGACCGAGTCGAACCCGCCGGGCTGGGACCCGGAGGGCCGGGTCGTGGTCGCCTACGACTCCGGGAACTCGGTCATCCGCGGCTGGCGGATGGAGGGTGACGAGCTCGAGCCGCTGTGGCGGCGCGACGACTTCTCCCACGCCAGCCACATGATCCTCTACCCCGACACGAGGGAGCTCGTCGTCGGCGACTGGTGGGATTCGGGCCATCTCATCCGGCCGGGGGTGCGCAACGCGCTCCGCCGCCCGTTCGGGCTCGCCGGTCGCTCCGCCCGGCTCCGGAAGGCGTCGCTGCGGATGGGCCACGACCGGCTCGTCGTGCTCGACCTCGACACCGGCGAGACCAAGGCGTCGGTCGAGGTCCCCTCCCCCATGCAGAGCTTCACGTTCCCCGCCCCCGGCTTCGGTCGCGACGTCTACTACCAGTCGCTGACCACGATCTGCCGGGTCGGGGTCGTCCCGCGCGGGTAGCCCTCAGCCGAAGTCGTCGGCTTCGGTCACCGCGGCCAGGACCGCCTCGGCGACCTGGCCCGGGTCCTCGAGCTGGGGGTAGTGGCCGAGCTCCGGCATCTCGGTCACCGGGATGCCCGGGCGAAGGTCGCGCAGCGCGGCGAGCACCGAGGTCGTCGCGACCGGGTCCTGCAGGCCCCAGGCGAGGCTCAGGGCTCCGGGCCAGTCGCTGATCGCGCCGTGCCAGCGGTCGGCGTGCGCGACGCGCTCGTCGAGGTAGGCGATCAGCTCGTGGCCCATCCGCGCGCCGCCGTTGTGGGAGACGAGCGACCACTGGTCGGCGGCCTCGTCCTCGCTCAGCGGATGGGAGGCGGAGAAGATCGCGCCGAACTCACGGCGGAAGAAGCGCTCGCTGCTGAGCCGGGCGGCGAGGGACCCGAGCCGTGAGCGCAGGATCCGCTGCCCGCGGGTCAGCGACGCGGCGTGCAGGACGATGCTGCCGTTGAAGAGCAGCGCGGCGCGGAGCTGCAGCTTCCCGGTGCCGTCGATGTCACGGGCGAGGAGCTCGGTTGCGACCGACGTCCCCATGTCGTGGGCGACGATCACGACGTCGCGGCCGGGGAAGCGGCGGGCGACCATCTCCTCGGCGAGGTCGGCCTGCATGAACAAGCGAGTAGCCGAGCCCCCGCGGCTTGTCGGAGAGGCCGAAGCCGAGGAAGTCGAAGGCGAGCATCGGCCGGTCGCCGAGCAACGGCATCAGGGTGCGGAAGTCGTAGGAGCTCGAGGGGAACCCGTGGAGGAGCAGGAGCACCGGCCCCTCCCCCTCGCGGGTGTGGACGTGGACCCGGTGGCCCTTGAACTCCTCGCTCGAGCCGGCGTCGCGCCAGGCCTTGACTCGGGGGTGAGCGGTGCGGAGGCCATGCGACAGCGCAGCCGTACCTCGCGCCCTCAGAGTTGCCTCGGGTGATCTTGCGTGGCGGATCTAAGTCATTCCTCGCTTAGATTTCTTTACAAATCGGTGTGCGACCTGTACCCTGGCGACACATGAACGCCGACCGATTCACCACCAAGGCCCAGGAAGCCGTCGCCGCGGCGATCCGGATCGCGACCCAGCACCGCAACGCCGAGCTGGCTCCGGTCCATCTGCTCGTGGCGATGCTCGGGAGCGAGGACGGCATGACCGGCCCGATCCTCCGCAAGGTCGGCGCCGACTCCCTCGACATCGAGAGCCGCGCCACCGATCTGATCTCAGACCTCCCCACCCTCTCCGGCACCGACGCCGTCGAGCCGCGCCTCTCCTCCTCCTTCACCAGCGTCATCCAGCGCGCCGAGCGCGAGATGACCGCCCTCGGCGACGAGTACATCGCCGCCAACCACCTTCTCCTCGCGCTCGCCGACCGCTCCTCCGGCGTCGCCGACCTCCTCCCCGACCGCGAGGAGCTCGCGAAGGCCGCGAACGCCGTCATCACCAACCGGATCACGACCCGCGACCCGGAGTCGACGCTCGACGCCCTCGGCAAGTTCGGCCAGGACCTCACCGAGGCCGCCGAGGAGGGCAAGCTCGACCCGGTCATCGGCCGCGACGAGGAGATCCGCCGCGTCGTCCAGGTCCTCTCCCGCCGGACGAAGAACAACCCGGTCCTGATCGGCGACCCCGGCGTCGGCAAGACCGCGATCGTCGAGGGCCTCGCCCAGCGGATCATCGCCGGCGACGTTCCCGACTCCCTCAAGGACCGCCGCCTCGTCGCCCTCGACGTCGGCTCCCTGCTCGCCGGCGCGAAGTACCGCGGCGAGTTCGAGGAGCGGCTGAAGGCCGTCCTCAAGGAGGTCAAGGACGCCGACGGCCGGATCGTCCTCTTCATCGACGAGCTCCACACGATCGTCGGCGCCGGTGCCGCCGAGGGCGCCGTCGACGCCGCCAACCTGCTGAAGCCGATGCTCGCCCGCGGCGAGCTGCGGACGATCGGCGCGACGACGCTCGACGAGTTCCGCAAGCACATCGAGAAGGACGCCGCGCTCGAGCGCCGGTTCCAGCCCGTCTTCGTCGGCGAGCCCGACATGGCCGACACGATCGCGATCCTCCGCGGTCTCAAGGAGCGCTACGAGAGCCATCACGGCGTCGACATCACCGACCCGGCGATCGTCGCCGCGGCCACGCTGTCGGACCGCTACATCGCTGACCGCTTCCTCCCCGACAAGGCGATCGACCTGATCGACGAGGCCGCCTCGCGGCTGAAGACCGAGCTCGAGTCGAAGCCGGTCGAGATCGACGAGATCGACCGCCGCATCACCCAGCTCGAGATCGAGAAGCAGGCGCTGCAGAACGAGAAGGACGAGGCCTCGAAGGCGCGCCTCGGGGCGCTCGAGGCCGAGCTCGCCGACGCCAAGGAGCGCAGCGCGACCCTGACCGCCGGCTACCAGGGCGAGAAGGACGCGATCGACGTCCGCGAGGAGGCCCGAGGCGAGCTCGACGCGGCCCTGCGCGAGGCCGAGAAGGCCGAGCGCGAGACCGACCTCGAGCGCGCCGCCAAGCTTCGCTACGGGACGATCCCCGAGATCGAGCGCCGGATGGAGGACGCCGAGAACCGGATCCAGGAGCTGCAGGCGCAGGGCGACTCCGATCCTCGACGACAAGGTCACCGAGGAGGACGTCGCCGAGATCGTCGGCAAGTGGACCGGCATCCCCGTCGCCCGCCTGCTCGAGGGCGAGGTCGAGAAGCTGATCAAGATGGAGGAGCGCCTCCACGACCGCGTGATCGGCCAGGACGAGGCGGTCGAGGCGGTCTCCGCCGCGCTGCGCCGCTCGCGCGCCGGCCTCGCCGACCCGAACCGCCCGATCGGCAGCTTCCTGTTCCTCGGCCCGACCGGCGTCGGCAAGACCGAGCTCGCCCGCGCGCTCGCCCACTTCATGTTCGACACCGAGAACGCGATCGTCCGCATCGACATGTCCGAGTACATGGAGAAGCACTCGGTCAGCCGCCTGATCGGGGCTCCCCCCGGCTACGTCGGCTACGACGAGGGCGGCCAGCTGACCGAGGCCGTGCGCCGCCGCCCCTACGCGGTGATCCTGCTCGACGAGATCGAGAAGGCGCACCCCGACGTCTTCAACGTGCTCCTGCAGATCATGGACGACGGTCGCCTGACCGACGGCAAGGGCCGCGCGGTCGACTTCACCAACACGGTCCTGATCATGACCTCGAACGTCGGCTCCCAGGAGATCGCCGGCGAGCGGATCGACGAGCAGATCAGGGAGAAGATCCAGACCGTCCTCACCGCGACGTTCAAGCCGGAGTTCCTGAACCGGATCGACGAGACCGTGATCTTCCACCGGCTCAGCCGCGAGGACATCTCCCAGATCGTCGAGGTCCAGGTCGCGCCTGCTCACCGACCGGGTCCGCGAGCGCGGGATCGAGATCGAGCTGACCGACGACGCCAGGACGCTCCTCGGCAACCTCGGCTACGACCCGACCTACGGCGCCCGCCCGCTCAAGCGGGTGATCCAGAAGCAGCTGGTCGACCGGCTGGCGCTGAAGCTGCTCGAGGGCGAGTTCGCCGAGGGCGACACCGTCGAGATCGGCGCCGCCGACGGCGAGCTGGTCGTTCGCGAAGGCGGCCGCCGGCGCGTCCGTGCCGACGGCCGCCTAGCGCAAGCGGCTAGTCCTTCTCTCGACCTTCTTCTTCAGCTTACCTTCGCGGTCTGCTCGACCGCACCCCCGGCGGCCGGAGTCAGGGTGACCGTCACCGGGACCGACGCCTTGCCGCCGGTCGCGAGCTTGCGCTTGACCCTGCCCTTCGGCTTGACGGTCAGCTTCTCGTACGCCCGCGGCCTCCGCCTGCACGGTCTGCGCGGCCACGTTCCGGCCCTTCAACGTCAGCACGCCCGCGCCCCCGACGGTGGCGGCGATCGTCGCGGTTCCCTTCTTCGCGTTGAGCTTCGGCTTCCCGAGGACGACCGTCAGGCAACCGCCGCTCTCGAGGTCGGTGACACCCGGGCACTTGTCCTGCGTTTCGTCCCCGAAGCCGTCCGTGTCGGCATCAGGTTCGACGACCGCAGAGACGCTGACGAGACCCTGGAACCTCGCACCGTCGGCGAGGGTCGCCGTCTGGCCGAGCGGACCTGACTGGGAGAACCCGATCTGGTTGTTCGCGTTGTCGCTGGAGAAGAGGCAGCCATACGCCCCTTGGCTGTTGATGCTCAAGCCGAGCCTCTCGCCGCCACTCACTTTGATCCGGGTCGGGTGAGACATGGGCGGGGCGACGACCAGATCCACCCGATCCGACTCGCCGACGGGGGTGATCGTGCTGGAGGCGGTGTTGAACACCCGAAGGCGCACCCAACCGTCGCTTCCGAGCGACGTCGTCTCCCACGACGTGATGACCCCTCCGCCCGCGGGGACGGTGTAGGGGGTGACCCCGGGCCCCGTCCCGATCTGCGCCACGTCCAAGTCAGCACCGGACGTGGTGCAGTAGAACGGCGGCTCCGATGGCGGTGGCAGGGGCGGTGGAGACAAGCCGATCGTCGTCGCCGCCTGCGCCGGTGCTGCAACTGCGCACAGCGCCAATGCAGCACCGATCGTGCCGAGTAGTCCTGCCTTCTTCATCTGCCTGCCTAACTGAGTTCGAGTGGTCCCCGACGATTGTTGAACAATCTAGCGGATAGGTGCACTGGCCCTGCCGGTACTCAGCTCACGCGTCTGAGGGGAACGGGAAGGCGCCTCGTCGAGCGTCGCGATCTCGCCCTCCAGGTCGCCCTCGGCTGCGACGACGACCACCTCGGTCGCCGCGTAGGTGCGAAGGACGTCCTCGACGGCGAGCACGAGGTCACCGTCGCCGACCCTTCCCTCGGCTTCGATCCCGGCGGCGGCAAGCGTCGCGATGGAGACCGCCAGGTTGCGCTGGCTCTCGAAGCGCGCCTTCTCGATGTCGCCGGCCCAGCGATCCATCCGCGAGGCCTGAACGGGTGCGAGGACGAGCAGGCCCCCTCCGGCTTCCTTCCTCGAGGGGTCCGCGATCACGGCGAGGACGCTCGCGGTTCGCGGCTCCTCGATCGCGGCGATGACGATCACGAGGATGCCTCCGGCGCACGCTCCGCCCCCGGCTCGGCGATCTCGATCTGCGCCTCCGGGTCCGCGCGCATCGCCAGGTAGACGATCACCCCGACCGTGGTGAAGCCGATGACCATCCCGGCCTGCACGCCGAGGAAGGCGAACCCGGCGAACATCGGCAGGATCGCCAGCGCCGGCATCCAGGGCCGGCCGCCGAAGAGCCTCCCGTTCACCTCGTCAAACCCGGTGGATCCCGGCCTGAGCCACGCCGCGCTCGAGCTCCTCGACGCCGAAGGCGGCGGCGGGGCCGAGGGCTCCCGTGTTCGCGACGCCGCCGGCGAGGGCGAGCTGCGCGGCCCAGGCGAGGAAGCGGCCGGTGAACGTGTAGCCGTCGACCCCCTCGACGTGGACCTCGGCGAGCGGACGGCCCCCGGCGTCGCGGGCGATCGCGACGACGTGGGAGCCCCCGGCGTCGCGGGCTTCCGGGTCGGGGCCGCCGGTCGAGCCCTTCACGAAGCGGCCGATCGCGGACTCGAGGCCGTCCTTCGCTCGCGGCACGCGGTTCAGGGCTCCCAGGGCGAAGGAGCTCGCCTGCATGGCCCTCGAGGCGGGCCCGAACCAGCCGAGGTAGGCATCGACCTCGTTGAGGCCCGGGTGGATCTGCGGCAGCCCGAAGTGCTCGGAGGATCCGATCGAGACCGCCTTCCTCGCCTTCCCGTTCACCTCGAAGGAGGAGACGCGGCGGCCTCCCTGCTCGGTGACGATCCGGCCGTCGCGGAAGGCGAAGCCGGGGGCGAGCAGCGCTCCGGCCAGCGAGGCCTTGGTGCCGCCGCTCGCCGATGCGGCCCCGGTGTTGCCGCCGGTGAAGAAGTAGCCGAGCTCGACCCGCACGGCGGCGTCGCCGGCCTCGGCGAGGGCAAGCGCCCCGGCGAGGTTCCCCGGGACCCAGTCGTAGCCGAGCGCGGTCATCAGCGCGGCCCCGGTGCCCTCCGCGCGGGGGCCCCAGTCCTCGAAGACGCGGCGGATGAAGGCGGGCTCTCCGGTCGAGTCGAGGTAGGGAACCCCGGCGGCGATCGCCGCCTCGATCGCCGGAGCTCCCCAGCGGGAGAAGGGCCCGACGGTGCTGAGCATCACGTCGCCGGGAGCGAGCAGCTCGTGGACGCTCGGCGGATCGCCGACGTCGGCGACCGCGATGTCGAGGCCGCCCCCGAGCTCGAGGGAGAGATCGTCGAGCGAGCTCCGGCTGCGGCCGGCCAGGAGCGGCCTGGCGCCGTTCGCCACCAGCGCCTCGGCGACGAGGCGGCCGGTGTACCCGGTGGCTCCGAAGAGAACGATGCGGCCCATTGCGGGCCGACGATAGAGCTACTGGTAGAGCAGGAAGTCGACCACCGGCTCGAGCGCGAGCACCTCGCGGGGGCTCATGAGCGGCGAATCGAGGCTGTAGAAGAGCGAGAAGCCGTTGAAGAGCTTCTTCGACGAGAGCGCCTCGTAGCCGGCGATCTTGGGGCCGGGCGTGCCGATGCCGTCGAAGTTGAGCGTGACCTCGACGTCGCGGCGCTGCTTGACCGAGCGGCGCTTGCTCACCGAGCCCTTCCGGAACTGATGGACGACGAGGATCTTCGGCGGCAGGTCCCCCTCGCCGACGATCTTCTGGATGGCGCGCGAGGCGGCGTTGACCTCGCTCGCCTTGACGCCGCCGACGGTCTGGCCGGGGATACCGCGGCTGCCCACGTTCCACTCCGGGTCGATCGCGACGTCGACGTCGGGCTCGGCGAGCCACGGCTCGAGGTACTCGATCTCGTCGAGGATCGGGGAGCGGCCCGGCTGGATGTCGATCATCAGGCGACCGCCGACGGAGCGGGCGGCGCGCAGGTACTCATCGATCATCTCGGCGGGCTGACGGGTCCGGTAGAGCCGGTCCGGTCCGGGGGTCGAGTTGGCGACGACGCCGATCAGGTCGAGGGCCGGGATCGAGGGTCGCTCTCCGCCCCTCGCGTAGGGACGGGCCTGCCGGACCGCGAGCTCGCGCGGCCTTCCGTGAGGAGCGCTCGCCGAGCGCGGTGCTGCCGAGCTGCGGGGCGCCGTAGATCGCGACGACGCGGTTCTCGGGGAGGATCGGCTCGCCCTCCTCGAACTGCGGCAGCCCCGGCGGGATGCGGTGCGCGGTCGAAGGCTCCACCCTCCAGCAGGGAACGGGTCTCGGCCCGGAACTGCGCGGCGGTGGGCGGCTCGGGACCGAGCGCGGCGGCCGGCGAGGCGGCGAACGCGGCGGCGAGCGCCGGCAGGAGAGCGGCGGTCAGACGCCGTTTGCAGAGGGCGGGCACGGCGGCGAGGGTAGCGGCGCGCAGGGCTGGATCGACCCGGTTCGGCGCGGCATGGAAACCTTGCATGCGTGCGCATCGGAATCGTCGCCTACTGGTTCAACCGCGGACAGGCCGTAGTCGCGCGCCAGATCCGCTCCACCCTGGACGGGCTGGGGCACGAGACGTTCGTGCTTGCGCGCCCGACCCGGAAGACGAACATCCGCCCGGATTGGATCGACCGCCAGGGCGTCTGGGCGCAGGAGGGCGTGACCGCCGCAAGCGACTACCGGATCCCCCTCGACGAGTACCTGTCGTGGGCGGACGAGGCGCAGCTCGACGTCGTCCTCTTCGATCAGAACTACCAGTTCCCCGAGATCACCCAGCTGCGCGAGCGCGGGGTCAAGACCGTCGGCCGGTTCGTCTGGGAGCACTTCTCCGATGAGCACGTCGAGGCGGCGAACGGGGCCTTCGACCGGATCTACTCGCTGACCGGCGCCGAGCGGAACCGGTACGCCGGTCTCGGGATCGACACCTTCCCCGTCCGCTGGGGCTGCTTCCCCGAGCTGGTCGAGATCGGCGACAAGCTCCAAGCCGAGCGCAAGGAGCCCGGCTGGATCTCGCCCTACGGGTTCCCCGGCGGCAACGAGGAGTCCGTGGTCTACCTCTTCCCCGGCGGCTTCATGAGCAAGCGGAAGCCACTGGCCGGAACGATCGAGGCGTTCCGCGCCGCCGAGGGCAACCACCTGCGGATGGTGCTCAAGGCGCAGGTCGACCGTCAGGCCAAGCGGGTGAAGCGGCTCGCGAAGGGCGGCTCGCGCTTCGGCTTCCGCGATCACCGGATCGAGCTCGTCACAGCCGACCTTCCCTTCGAGGAGTACCTGGCGATGTTCGCCGCTGCGAACGCCTGCCTTGCCCCCAGCCGCTGGGAGGGCCTCGGCCTGCATCTCTACGAGGCGACCGCGCTCGGCGTCCCGACCATCACCAACGACAACGCGCCGATGAACGAGGTCATCCACGACGGCGTCAACGGCATCCTGATCCCCGGTATCCCCGACGGCACCGCGCCGCGCTCCGGCATTCAGGCATTCCGCCCCGACGTCCCGAAGCTGACGGCTGCGATCGAGCGCCTCGCCGATCCGGCCGAGCGCGCCGTCCTCGCCGACGGCGTGAAGCGGCGGCGCGACGAGCTCAGCTGGAAGCACACGGTCACCGACCTCGAGGCGCTGCTTGGATCGGTCGCGCCGCGGGAACCCGGCAACTCGTGAGAGAGCGGGTTCTTCGTCGCGTCCAGGAGCTCGACGCCCCGATCGACGAGGCCTTCGAGTTCTTCTCCCGCGCCGAGAACCTCGAGGCGATCACGCCGCCCCTCCTGAAGTTCAGGATCGTCGAGCTCGGCGACGAGGACATGAAGGTCGGGACGCTGATCCGCTACCGCCTGAAGCTGCACGGGATCCCCGTCTCCTGGCGGACGCGGATCGAGGCCTGGGACCCGCCGCACGGCTTCGTCGACCGCCAGCTCCGCGGCCCCTACGCGCTCTGGCATCACACCCATTCGTTCGAGCCGATCGACGACGGGGCGCGAACCCGGATGGTCGACATCGTCCGCTACGGGCACCGGTTCGGGCCGCTCGGGACGATCGCCGAGCACGTGCTGGTGCGCCGCGACCTCGACCGGATCTTCGACTTCCGCCGGGACTCGATCCCGAAGCTCCTGACCGCCGGGCGCCGGCGCCTGATGGCCTCCTCTCTGCTCGGCCGGGCCTACGACGCGACCTGGGGCCGGTTCTTCGCCGCGGCCTACGACCGGATGCTCGCCGCCTCCGAGGAAGCCGGGCTCCGCGATCGCCGCCGGGAGCTGCTGGCGGGAGCCAGTGGCCGAACGCTTGAACTCGGAGCCGGGACGGGCGTCAACGTCGAGCTCTACCCGGAGGCGGTCACCGAGCTGATCCTGACCGAGCCGTTCGAGCCCATGGCCAAGCAACTGCGCGAGCGGGTCGCCGAGGCCGGGAGGACGAGCGAGAAGGCGACCGTGGTCGTCGCTCCCGCCGAGCGACTGCCGGTCGACGACGCGTCGGTCGACACGGTCGTGGTCACGCTCGTCCTCTGCACGGTCGACGACGTCGCCGCGACGCTGGCCGAGGTCGAGCGCGTGCTGCGCCCGGGCGGCCGGCTCCTGTTCATGGAGCACGTGCGCTCGGAGGAACCGCGGCTGGCCCGCAAGCAGGATCGCTTCGAGCGGCCGTGGCGCTTCGTCGGCCACGGCTGCCACCCGAACCGCGACACCGTTGCGGCGATCGAGGCCTCCCCGCTGGAGCTCGTGGAGCTCGAGCGCGGGCGCACGCCGAAGTCGCTCGAGATCACCGAACCGCTGGCTCAGGGCGTCGCGCTGAAGCCCGCCTGACGGAGGCTGGTTGCACGGCAACCGGCGATCTGAAAGAACCCTGGGCGAGAGGCAACCACAGAGGAGAAGAGGAACTTGCCGCATTTCATCCTGTTGACCAAGCTCACGAGCGAGGGCGTGAAGACGATCAAGAACAACCCCGACCGCATCGCGGAGGTCAACCGCGAGATGGAGCAGATCGGGCTGAAGGTCCACCACCAGTGGGCGACGCTCGGTCAGTACGACTTCGTCAGCGTCGTCGAGGCGGAGTCCGGAGAGGCGATGGCCAAGGCGTCGATCGAGCTCGGCTCGCGCGGCACCACGGTCAACGAGACGCTGAACGCGTTCAGCAGCGACGACTTCGCGGGCTCGCTCTAGTCCCTCGCCGGATCCAGATCCAGTCACATGAAGATCCTCGTCATCGGCGCCGGGGGGCGCGAGCACGCGATCGTTCGCGCGCTCGCCCGCTCCCGGCATGAGCCGGAGCTGCTCTGCGCTCCCGGCAACCCCGGGATCGGCGAGGACGCCGAGCTGCTGGACATCGGCGTCGAGGACGTGGACGGGATCGTCGCCGTGGCCCGCGAGCGCGCGGTGGACCTGGTCGTCGTCGGGCCCGAGGTGCCGTTGGTGCTGGGCCTGGTCGACGCGCTCGGCGAGGCCGGGATCGCCGCGTTCGGCCCAAGTGCGGCGGCGGCCCGGCTCGAGGGCTCGAAGGTCTACGCGAAGGAGGCGATGGCCGAGGCCGGCGTCCCGACCGCCGGCCACGAGGTCGTGAGCGACCGCGACGCGGCGCTTGCTCATCTCGCGCTCCTGCGACTACCCGGTCGTGCTCAAGGCCGACGGGCTCGCGGCGGGGAAGGGCGTGATCATCGCCGCCGACGAAGCCGAGGCGCGGACTGCCGTCGAGGCGTTCTTCACCGAGCAGCGCTTCGGGGAGACGAGCGTCCTGATCGAGGAGCACCTGGTCGGGCCGGAGCTCTCGATGCTCGCGATCTGCGACGGCGTGAACGTCGTCCCGCTCGCTCCCGCTCAGGACTACAAGCGGATCTTCGACGGCGACGAGGGGCCGAACACCGGCGGTATGGGGAGCTACTCCCCGGTGCCGGGCGTCACTCCCGAGGAGGTCGAGCGGATCGTCGCCGAGGTGCACCGGCCGGTGGTCGCGCTGATGGCCGACCGCGGCATCCCCTTCCACGGGGTCCTCTACGCCGGCCTGATGATGACCGCCGACGGGCCGCGCGTCCTCGAGTTCAACTGCCGCTTCGGCGACCCGGAGACCCAGGCGGTGCTGCCGCGGCTGAGCAGCGACCTCGTCGACATCTGCCTCGCGGCCTGCGAGTACGGGGGGCTCGCGGACGTCGACGCCGAGTTCGTTCCCGACTGGGCCGTGACGCTCGTGCTGGCCTCCGCCGGATACCCGGAGAGCTCCTCGAAGGGCGACGTGATCTCGGGGCTCGCCGACGCCGCCGCGAGCGGCGCGGAGATCACCCACGCCGGTACCGCCGAGCGGGACGGCGAGATCGTCACCGCCGGGGGCCGCGTGCTCAACGTGACCGCCCTCGGGCCCGACGCGGACGCCGCGCGCCGTCGCGCCTACGATGCCGCCGACGAGATCAGCTTCGACGGGCGCCAGATCCGGACCGACATCGCCGCCAGGGCGGTCGAGGGGTCCGGCGACGGTCGCGCCGTCTGACCGAAGAACCCGAATCGGAGGACAGATGACCGAGGTCGACCCCCCAATCCCCACCGGCGTTGCCGTGCCCGAGACCGAGACCGCCGCGAACGGCGACGACGTTCAGACGCAGGTCGAGCGCGCGTTCGAGGAGATCGAAGTCGATTCCCCGCTCGTCGGCATCATCATGGGATCGCCGAACGACAAGCCGAAGATGCAGCCGGCCGGCAAGGCGCTGCACGAGGCCGGGATCTCCTACGAGGTGCGCGTGATGAGCGCTCACCGCACGCCCGACAAGGTCGCCGACTACTGCCGCAACGCGCAGATGCGCGGGCTCAAGGTGATCATCGCCGGTGCCGGGATGAGCGCGGCGCTGCCGGGCGTCGCCGCCGCCTACACGAGCCTGCCGGTGATCGGCGTGCCGATCCTCGGCAAGAGCCTGAACGGCCTCGACTCCCTGCTGACGATCGCGCAGATGCCTCCCGGCGTGCCGGTCGCATGCATGGCCGTCGACGGCGCCAAGAACGCGGGCCTGTTCGCGGGCCGGATCATCGAGCTCGCCGGTCAGTCGAGCTGAGCGCTTGATCCCCCGCTACACCCGGGACGAGATCGGCGCCGTCTGGACCCAGCGGCGCAAGATGGAGGGGTGGCTCGAGGTCGAGCTGGCCGTCACCGAGGCGCTGGCTGAGGCGGGAGTCGTCCCCGCCGACGATGCGGCCGCGTGCCGCGAGCGCGCGTCGTTCACGGTCGAGGCGGTCGAGGAGCGGGAGGCGACGACCAACCACGACGTCGCCGCGTTCGTCGATGTCGTCTCCGCCTCGATCGGCGAGGAGGGACGGTGGATCCACTACGGGCTGACGTCCTCCGACGTGCTCGACACGGCGCTCGCGACGCAGATCCGCGAGGCCGGGGAGATCCTGCTCGTCGGCGCGCTCGCCTACCGCGACGCGCTGATCGAGCGCGCGTTCGAGTTCCGCGACACGCCGTGCGTCGGCCGCACCCACGGGATCCACGCCGAGCCGACGAGCTTCGGCCTGCGGCTCGCGGGCTTCGCCTTCGAGGCCGACCGGAACGTGAAGCGGCTGCGCTCCGCGTTCGACCAGGCGGCCGTCGGGAAGCTCTCGGGGGCCGTCGGGACCTACGCGTCGCTGCCGCCGAGCGTCGAGGCCGCGGTGATGTCGCGGCTCGGGATCGGCGTCGAGGCCGCCTCCACCCAGATCGTCCCCCGCGACCGGCACGCCGAGATGCTGAGCGCGATCGCGCTGGCGGGGGCGGGCCTCGAGCGCTTCGCGACCGAGGTGCGGGGACTGCAGAAGACCGAGGTGCGCGAGGTCGAGGAGCCGTTCGGCAAGGGCCAGAAGGGCTCCTCCGCGATGCCGCACAAGCGCAACCCGATCACGACCGAGCGGATCACCGGCCTGGCGCGCGTGCTCCGCGGCTACGCGCAGGCGGGGCTCGAGAACGTGGCGCTCTGGCACGAGCGCGACATCTCCCACTCGGGCGCCGAGCGCGTGATCCTTCCCGACGCCACGATCGGTCTGGACTACATGCAGCACCTGGCGACGCGGGTCGCGAGCGGGATGACCGTCCACGCCGAGCGCATGGCCGAGAACCTCGAGCTCACGTACGGCGCGATCTACTCCCAGCGGGCGCTGACCGCGCTGATCGACGCGGGCATGATCCGCGACGACGCCTACATGCTCGTCCAGGAGAACGCCCAGAGGGCGTGGGACACCCGGACGCCGTTCCGCGATCTCCTGCGCGAGGCGGTCGCCGGGAGCGACGTCGAGATCGACGTCGATGCGATCTTCGATCCGAGCGCCTACCTGACCCACACCGGCGAGGTCTTCGACCGGCTGGAGGCGCTGCGGGGCTAGGGCCGGGCCGGGACCTGGACGACGTGAGCCCTCCGGCTAGGCCGGCGCGGCGAGGCAACGGCAGCGCCCTCGGGGTCCGCGACTGGATATGGGCTCGCTATGCGGACACTATCCAGTCGGAGGTGCGGACTAGGCGAGCCGGACCCTTGTGCCGCCGCTCGGGACCAGCGTGATCCCGGCGAGCTTCGGGCGCTCGTGCTTCGGCTCGGCGGCCGTCAGGTCGGCTCCCAGCAGGACCTCGCGGAGGACCACGCGCATCTCGAGCTGAGCGAACGCGGCGCCGATGCAGCGGCGGACGCCGCCGCCGAAGGGGAGCCAGGCGAAGGTGTCGGGACGGGTGCCGTCGAAGCGCTCGGGCCGGAAGGCGTAGGGGTCGGGGTACACGTCGGGGCGGGTGTGGACGAGGTAGATCGACGCCATCACCGAGGTGCCGGCGGGCAGCTCCATGCCTCCCAGCTCGGCGGGCGCGGGGATCTCGCGGCCGACGCTCGTGATCACCGGGCGCAGGCGCTGGGACTCGGTCCCGATCGCGTCGAGGAAGGCGTCGTCCCCGTCCCTCGCGGCCTCACGGGCGCGAGCCAGCGCAGCCGGGTCGTGGAGCAGGAAGTCGAACGCCCAGGCGAGGGCGGTGGCGGTCGTCTCGTGTCCGGCGACGAGCAGCGTCATCAGCTGGTCGCGGATCTCGCGGTCGTCCATCTCGGAGCCGTCGTCGAAGCGGGCCGCGACGAGGAGGGAGAGGATGTCCTCCCGCTCGGTGAGCCCGGGATCGGAGCGCCGCTCGCAGATCTCGGCTGCGAGCAGCGCGTCGGTCCGGTCGAGCAGCCGCTGGAATGGCGCGAATGGCCCGAAGCGTCCGAGCGGTCTCGCCAGCGTCCAGCGAGCGCGGAGGCGAGCGGGCGCCGGGTCTGCTCGAGCACCTGGCCGAGCAGGTGCCGGAGCTCGTCGTGGCGGGGGCCGTCGGCCACGCCGAAGACGGCGGCGAGGATCACCTCGAGCGTGATCGACTGCATCCGCGGCCGCAGCTCGAAGCTCGCTCCCCGCGGCCAGGTCGCGATCTCGGCGCGGGCGACCGCGGCGATCCCCTCCTCGTAGGCGCGCATCCGGTCGCCGTGGAACGGCGGCAGCATCAGCTTGCGACGGCGCATGTGCTCCTCCCCCTCGAGCAGCAGGACCGAGCGCGAGCCGAGCACCGGCTCCAGGGTCAGCGAGCGGCCGGAGGGCAGCGTGTTCTCACGGTCGCCCGAGAAGAGGCGCTTGATCGAGTCCGGGTCGCTGACGAAGACGAGCGGGTCGAGCGTCGAGAAGCGCAGCGTGAAGGCGTCGCCGTAGCGGCGGCGGCAGCGTTCGAGGAAGGGGATGTGGCGGGTGAGCCACGCGGTCGTCTGGAAGGCCGCGGGCGTTCTCGGCCCGGGCGGGAGCGCGCTCATGCCGACGACGGTACCGGCCCGGTTCGCGGCCGTTCTCGCCGAACATCCCTTTGGGGCGTCTAGGGACCCATCATCGGCCCGTTGGCCGCGCTCAGAGGTCTTCGACCGTCCGCGGGGAGTCGACGAAGCCGGCGAGCGCCTGCTTGCCCGCGCTCGGGAACGGGCCGCCGTGGGCGAGGAGGAGCACGTCGAAGTCGAGGTCGAGCAGCGGGCGCAGCGCCGCGAGGATCCCCCGCTTCGTCTCCTCGGGGTCCTCCATCAGGCTGTCGGGGACGAACCCGAGCCCGCCCTCGTCGGCCGCAACGGTGTCGGCGATCGCGATCGCGCCGGGACCGATCGCGATGTGCAGCGCGCCCTCGTCGGGTGCGAGCGACCCGACCTCGTGTGCCGTCACCCCGGGCACGATCTCGTCGCCCCAGTCGTAGGCGATGAAGTCCGGCGAACCGGGGCCCTGGAACTCGTGCAGGCCGGGAAGCGGACAGCGGAGAGCGGCGCCGAAGTGCTCGGCGACGTCGGCCGAGCCGCGCAGGTGGTTGCGGTTGGTGAGGATCACCTGATCGACGCCGCCGAGGCGCTCGAGCTCGGCGGATCAGCCCGTCGGTCCCGATCGGGTCGAGGGCGACGTGCTGCTCGGTCAGCAGATAGGAGTGGGAGACATGGCCGTGCTTGGGGTGAGGGGCGCTCCAGTGGTGGATGCCCGGGATCACCTCGGTCAGCTGAATTTCGCTCATTGCGGCTTTCCCTACCCCGGTTCGAGAGCGATACGCGAGCCGTTGCTAGGGTCGCGGCAATGGCAGCACTAGATGATTTGAAGCTCGTTTCCAGCGGCAAGGTCCGGGAGATCTACGAGGCCGGTGATCAGGAGCTGATCATGGTCGCCTCCGACCGGATCAGCGCCTTCGACGTCGTCCTCCCGGAGCCGATTCCGGACAAGGGGAAGGTCCTCACCCAGATGTCGAACTTCTGGTTCGAGACCACCGGCGAGATCGTCCCCAACCACCTCATCGACGAGGACGTGCCCGAGGAGGTCGCCGGGCGCGCGATCCGGGTGAAGAAGCTGCAGATGTACCCGGTGGAGTGCGTCGTCCGCGGCTACATCTCCGGGTCGGGCTGGAAGGAGTACCAGCAGTCGGGCTCGGTCTGCGGGATCGATCTCCCGAGCGGGCTGCAGGAGTCCGATCAGCTTCCCGAGCCGATCTTCACGCCGACCACCAAGGGTGAGATCGGCGAGCACGACGAGGCCATCAACTTCGAGCAGGCCTGCGAGATCGTCGGCGACCGCGCGCTGATGGAGGAGCTCCGCCGCATCTCGATCGAGCTCTACGAGCACGGCCGCACCCACGCCTACGAGCGCGGGATCATCCTCGCCGACACGAAGTTCGAGCTCGGCTCCACGCCCGGTGCCGAGATCGTCCTCGGCGACGAGGCGATGACGCCGGACTCCTCGCGCTTCTGGGCCGTCGACGACTACGAGCCCGGCCGCGGCCAGGTCTCCTTCGACAAGCAGCCGGTGCGCGACTTCCTCGCCGCTCAGGACTGGGACAAGGAGCCGCCGGCGCCGCCCCTCACCGACGAGGTGATCGCGGACACGACCCGGCGGTACCGCGAGGCGTACAAGCGCATCACCGGCCGCGAGCTGGACTAGTCGGATGGAGGAGGGAACCTCGCGCGCCCGGATCGAGCCGGCCGCCGAGGATCGCTTCGTGCTGCTGCGCCGCGAGCTCGGCGTGACCTCGTTCGGGATCAACGAGATCGTCCTCGAGCCCGGCCAGCGCGGCCGCATCCACGTTCACTCCGAGCAGGAGGAGGTCTTCCTCGTGCTCGAGGGCGAGCTGACGATCGGGATCGACGGGGCCGAGGAGACGCTCGCGAAGGGAGAGCTGATCCGGGTCGCTCCCGCCATCAGGCGGCAGCTGGTCAACCGGGGACCGGAGCGGTTGATCCTGCTGGCGCTCGGCGGCGCGGGCGAGCACCAGAGCCGCGACGCCGAGGCGTTCGAGAGCTGGGATCAGGAGACGGGAGCGTCCCCGAGGGACGTGCCGCTGCCGGAGGACCTACCGCTCGACTGACCGCGGTCCGGTTCCCGCGGCTACCCTGCGCCGCCGATGTCCGCCAGCGATCCTGATCCAGGGAATGCGCCGTTCGGGGACGACGATCCTCTACGACGCGCTGCTCGAGGACCCCGGGCTCCACTGCTTCTACGAGCCGTGGCGCGAGGACACCGAGACGCCCGGCGGCGGCTCGGATGCGCGGGAGACGGACCCGTTCACCGAGACGCGCGAGCTGCGGCGGCAGTTCCGCGACGCGCACTACCCCGACCTCGATCTCGGGGAGTTCAACCTCGGCGGGCCCGGAAATCCGGCGCTCGAGATCGGGCCGGTGGTGCCCGAGCACTGCGGCGGCTTCCTGCGGACGCTGCTCGAGCGGCCCGAGCCGGTGATGGTCAAGGAGACCCGCTTCTACGACAAGATCGAGGCGATCCGCGGGATGACTCCCGACGGGAGCGTGCTCGTGCACGTCGTTCGCGACCCGCGGGCGGTCTGCGTGTCGATGATGATGGGCAGGGGACGCAAGCGGGCCGACTCCTACGCCGACCCCGATGCGTTCTTCGAGGAGCGCGAGAAGCGCAAGCTCTGGTCGAGCCGCCAGCTCTCACAGCATCTGCTCAAGGGCGATCCTGAGTACGCGGACCTGAAGAACCCGGCCAACTTCGAGCGGATCCTGCTCGTCTGGAAGCACACCTTCGAGAGCACGCGGCGCGAGGGCCGGCTCCTGTTCGGCGACCGCTACGTGCTCCTGCGCAACGAGGACCTGCGCGCCGACACGGCGGGGACCATCGCCAAGATCTACGCGGCGGTCGGAAGGCCGACGCCGCCCGAGGTGACCGAGTGGGCCGCCGACAAGGTTCGCCCACCCGAGGAGCCCTTCCACCCGGAGGATCCGCGGTGGGCCCGCGCGTTCGCGGCGCTCGGCATGCGCGACGCGCTGATCGACGCCGGCTACCCGGAGCTCGCCGAGCTCGAGGTCCAGCCGGAGCGGCGCTCGGGGCGCGGCGGTCTCGGCCGGCTGTTCGGTCGCTGAGGCCGCGCCGCCCTCCTCGGTAGCCTGAGGTACGTGCTGGCTCGCGTCCTCATCCGCCCCAAGGAGGGCATCCTCGACCCGCAGGGGAAGGCCGTCGAGCGCGCGCTGCCGACGCTCGGCTTCGACGGCGTCGCCGACGTCCGCGTCGGCCGCCTTGTCGAGCTCGAGATCGACGACGAGAGCCGCCTGCCCGAGCTCTGCGAGAAGCTCCTCGCGAACCCGCTCGTCGAGGACTACGAGATCGAGTCGGTCGACGGCTCGCCCGTCGGTTCGTGAAGTTCGGCGTCCTCCGCTTCCCCGGCTCCTGCGACGAGGTCGACGCACGGTCGGCCTGCGAGCGCGTCGGCGACGCCAAGCTCATCTGGCACGGGGACTCCGACCTCGGTGACGTCGACGCGATCGTCGTCCCCGGCGGTTTCTCCTACGGCGACTACCTGCGGGTCGGTTCGATCGCGCGGTTCGCGCCGGCGATGGAGGCGGTCGCCCGCTTCGCCCGCGAGGGCGGCCCGGTGCTTGGGATCTGCAACGGCTTCCAGGTGCTGTGCGAGGCCGGGATGCTCCCGGGCGCGCTGCTGCCGAACCGGTCGCTCCGGTTCCTGTGCCGGCAGGTCGGGATCGAGGTCGCCTCGGCGGACTCCGCGTGGACCCGCGCCTGCTCCGAGGGCGACGTTCTCTCCATCCCGGTCAAGCACACGACCGGCTGCTTCTTCGCTCCCCCGGAGCAACTCGAGGAGATCGAGGCCAACGGCCAGGTCGTCTTCCGCTACGCGCAGGGCGAGAACCCGAACGGCTCGGTGAACGACATCGCCGGTGTCCGGAACGAGGCCGGCAACGTCGTGGGCCTGATGCCGCATCCGGAGCACGCGGTCGATGAGCTGACGGGCTCGGTGGACGGGCTGCGGCTGTTCGAGAGCGCGGCGCTGGCGCTGGCTTAGGGGCGGGCGGGCCTGGGGCTTGGTGCTGGCGGGGGTGGCGCTTCGCGGTTGAGGGTTCGGATGCTGGCGTTGGTGGCGCTGCGCGGTTGATCGGTGCGGGGGGTGCTGGCGTTGGTCGGCTGGGGAAGGGAGGTCTGGAGGCCGGTGGTTCGCCGGCCCAGGTGCCGGCTGGAGCGGGCTCCGGTTCGCCTCTTTGCGGCAGTGGGGAAGGTGGGGACAGCATTCTGTCCCCAGGCTCCCCGCTGCTGCGAGCCGCCGCCCGTGCGCTCAGGCCGAGACCTTCGAGGTCTTGCACCTCGCTGAGCGTCAGTAGTCCGGCCACTCAGCAGGAGCAACCGGCCGCTTTTGCACCCCTGGCCACCGAGCCCTCGGAGCATGGAGGCTCGCCGCGGCGGTGACGCGAGGGGCGGTGGCGGGGATGCGTCCCCGCCGAACTCAGGAGCAAGGCCGCGAAGCCGCCCTGCGACGAGGCGGGGATGCATCCCCGCCGCCGCCCCGAAAGCCCTCGCAGCCGTCTACCCTCCCGCGCCCCATGCGAGTAGGAATCTGCGCTTTCTGGTTCAACCGCGGGCAGGGCGTCGTCGCCCGGCAGCTCCGCTCGGCGCTCGATGCGCTCGGGCACGAGACGTTCATCCTCGGGCGGCCGACGAAGGAGTCCTTCCCGATGCCGCAGGAGGCTCGCGAGGACGACGTCTGGGCGCAGTCGGGGGTCACGCCGGCGTCCAACTTCTTCATCCCGGAGGCTGAGCTCGTCGGGTGGGCGTCGGACAACTCGCTCGACGTCTGCTTCTTCGACCAGAACTACGAGTGGGACTCGATCCGCGCGCTGCGGGCGAGCGGGGTGCGCACGATCGGCCGGTTCGTCTGGGAGCGCTTCAGCGACGAGCACGTCGCCCCGGCGAAGGAGGCCTACGACCTCGTCTACTCGATGACGCTGGCCGAGCAGCGCCGCTACTCGGACATGGGGATCGACGCCCCCTACGTCCAGTGGGGAGTCCATCCGGAGTACGACGAGTACACGCCGAACCGCCCTGACGACGTCGTCAACTTCCACTACCACGCCGGATTGCTCGGGAAGCGCAAGCCGTTCAAGGAGGTCATCAACGCCTTCTCGGAGACGAAGGAGCCCGAGCTGCGGCTGATCGTCAAGGCGCAGATCGAGCGACGGATGAACTTCCTCGAGAAGGCGGTGAAGAAGGATTCGCGGGTCGAGCTCGTCCTCGAGGACCTCCCCACCGACGAGCACCTGCAGATGTTCGCCGACGCCCACGTCTGCATGGCGCCGGCGCGCTGGGAGGGCCTCGGCCTTCACCTCTACGAGGCGATCGCCTTCGGCCAGCCCATCGTCTGCAACGACGACGCGCCGATGAACGAGCTCGTCACCGACGGCGTCAACGGGCTGCTCGTTCCCTCGCATCAGGACGGCCTCGCCAACTCCGGCATCCCCGCCAAGACCGTCGACGTCCCGGGCCTCACCGACGCGATCTCCCGCCTCGCCGACCCCGGCCTCCGCGCCGAGCTCTCCGCCGGAGCGCTCGAGAAGCGCAAGGAGCGCAGCTGGGACCGGACCGTCGCCGACGTCTCGGAGCTGTTGGGCTGAGCCGCACAGCGGCAGCGCTCTCCTCCATCGTCGTCGTTCTCACGCTGGCGATGGCCGGCTGTGGCGCCAAGGACGAGCCGGACTCGACCGGCGGCGCGGTGCTTCCCGACCCGCCGCCGATCACAGCGGTCGAGCCCGCCGCGGCGCCACCGACGGCGGCCGACCTCCCCCGCGCCGGCGACGACGGGCATGCGCTTCGGCTACAACGACGTGCTCACCGCGGGCACGAACAAGATCGCGCTGCTCGCCGGCTCCGGCTCCGACACCGTCCGGATCCCGATGAACTGGCGGATCATCCAGCCCCAGCCGGGCCCGTTCCTCTGGGACACCTACGACTCCGTCTACACCCAGCTTCTCGAGCAGGGAATCCGGCCGCTCTGGGCGGTCTTCGACTCCCCCTGCTGGGCCGGCGACGCGCGGGTTCCCTGCGACCCGGCCGCCAACTCGGCCGGCGCACCCGGCCCCGAGCACGCGGGCGAGTTCGCGACGTTCGTCGCCGCGGTCGCGCAGCGCTACCCGGAGTCGCTGGGAATCGAGATCGGCAACGAGGTGAACGATCCGACGTTCTGGCCCAACGGCCAGGACCCCGTCGGCTACGTGGACCTGCTCGCGCAGACAGCCGCCGCGATGGACGAGCTCGACTCCGACATCCCGATCGTCGCCGCCGGCCTCTCCCCCATCGCCGGCCCGAAGCCGGGCGAGCTCACCTGGCGCACCTACCTCAACGTGATGCTCGAGAACGGCGCCGCCGATTACGTCGACGCGTTCGCCTTCCACCCCTACGTGCGGGCGGAGAAGGGGGAGGACGAGGCCACGGCCGTCGGGGCGCTCCTCGACAAGGTGCAGGCGTCGATGGAGGCGCGCGGCGCCGGCGACGAGCCGCTGTGGGTCACCGAGACCGGAGTCACCACGGCCACCCGCCCACCGCGCACCCCCGAGGAGCAGGCGACGGATCTGGTCTCGATCCTCACCGCGCTGCAGGAGCGCGGCACGCCCGTGGCGATCGTCCACCGGCTAGTCGACGAGGTCCGCGCCGACTTCCCGCTCGAGGCGGGCTTCGGCGTGATCGGCGCCGATCACATCACCCGCAAGCCCGCCTTCTGCGCGATCGCCGCCTTCCGCGGCGTGCCCTGCGCCTAGACGGAGGCCGCTCGGAGACCGATCGGCGGGCGCAGGGCGGAGCCCGCAGCCCGTATTCATCTCTCTACCCTTTCGGACCCATGGCTCTCTTCTCCCGCAAGCAGGACGGCGCCGACCGCCCGCCCGTGCCGTTCATCGTCGGGGTCGGCCGCTCCGGCACGACGATGCTCCGGCTCATGCTCGACGCGCATCCCGAGCTGACGATCCCGCCGGAGACCCACTTCGTCCCCGACCTGATCGACGCGATCGAGGGCGGCGCCTCCCCCGAGCAGGCGGTCGAGGTGATGACCGCGGTCCGGCAGTGGGGCGACCTCCACACCGAGCCCGACGAGGTCCTCGCTCGCTGGCGGGAGCTCGACTCCTTCGAGGCCGGCCCTGCGCTCCGCGCCTTCTACGAGATCTTCCCCGCGCGGATGGGCAAGCCGCGCTACGGCGAGAAGACGCCCGCCTACGTCAAGAGCATGATCAAGATCGAGGGCGTCCTCCCCGAGGCGCGCTTCATCCATGTGATCCGCGACGGCCGCGACGTCGCGCTCTCCCGCTGGAAGCGCACGCTCGGTGACAAGGACCCGGCCCCCGCCTCAAAGGTCGCCGAGACCTGGGCGCGCCGCATCCGCCGCGCCCAGCGGCACGGCAGCAAGGTCAGCCACTACCTCGAGCTCCGCTACGAGGACCTCGTCACCGACACCGAGCCGAACCTGCGGAAGATCTGCGAGTTCCTCGAGCTCGACTGGGACCCGGTCGTCCTCACCTACTACGAGCACGCCGCCGACCGGATGGCCGAGATGGCCCGGGACCTCCCGGCCACCGACGGCAAGCCCACCCGCCCGGGCTCCGAGCGCATGCAGGCCCACGCGATGACCCAGAAGCCGCCGGACCCGAGCGCGATGTACCGGTGGAAGGAGAAGATGAAGCCCGAGGACGTCGCCGAGTTCGACGCGGCCGCGGGCGACCTCCTCTCCGAGCTCGGCTATGAGGTCGGGACGGCTGACGCCACCGCCGAGCGCCTCGCGTGAGCGAGGTCCATGGAGACCGCGGACCGCTCAGCGAGAAGAGCGAGGGGAAGTTCATCCGGCTCGACGACGCGCTCTACGACTACGTCGTCGCCCACGGTGCGCGTGAGGACGAAGCGCTGACGCTCGTCCGCGAGACGACCGCCGAGCTCGGCTCGGTCAGCGTCATGCAGGTCTCGCCCGACGAGGGTGCGCTGCTGACGCTGCTCAATCAGGTCAACGGCACGCGGCGGGCGATCGAGCTCGGGACGTTCACCGGCTACTCGGCCATCTGCATCGCCCGCGGCCTCGTCCAGGGTGGCGTCCTCGTCGCCTGCGAGCTCGACTCCGAGCGGGCCGAGACGGCGCGGCGGAACTTCGCGGAGGCCGGCGTCGGCGACCGCATCGACGTCCGGGTCGGGCCGGCCAAGGACACCCTCGAGACGCTGCTCGGCGAGGGCGTCGAGCCATTCGACTTCGCCTTCCTCGATGCCGACAAGGTCTCCTACCTCGACTACTACGAGGCTTGCCTCGAGCTGCTCCGGCCAGGCGGGCTGATGGCGATCGACAACACGCTGCGCGCGGGCGGCGTGCTCGATCCCGCGAACGCCGAGGAGGGCACCTCGGTCGTCGCAGAGCTCAACGACCGGATCCTGGCCGACGAGCGCGTCGACATCGCGATGCTCACGGTCGCCGACGGGATCACGCTCGCCCGTAAGCGCTGAGCGCGGGCCGGACGAGTGAGGTATCTGTGCGCGTCGGGATCGTCAGCAAGTGGTCCGCCAGCGGGCAGGCCGTGGTCTCGCGCCAGATCCGCTCGGCGCTCGACGACCTCGGTCACGAGACCTTCGTCCTCGCCCGCCCCGGCGACGGCCCGCGGGCGCAGGCGGCGGCCGAGGGTCCGCTCGACCCCGTCTGGGACCAGCCCGGCGTCACCCAGGGCTCCGGGCACGAGATGGGTACCGAGGAGTACTCGGCCTGGGCTGAGGGGAACTCCCTCGAGGCGATCCTCTTCGACGAGAACTACAGCTGGGAAGCGATCGCCGCTCTGCGCGAGAGCGGCATCCGCACGATCGGCCGCTTCGTCTGGGAGTACTTCGGCCCCGACGACGTCGACCCGGCCAAGGCCGCCTACGACACGATCTACTCGCTGCACCAGGGTGAGCGCGACCGCTACGCCGAGCTCGGCATCGACTCGCCCTACATCCAGTGGGGGCTGCACCCGGAGCTGCTCGAATGGGCTGGCGGGCTGGAGGCTGGAGGCTGGAGGCCCGGCATCCGACCGTTCCCCGGTCGCCAACCTCCAGCCTCCAACCTCTGAACTCGTCACCTTCTATTTCCCGGGGTCCTACCTCGGGCGGCGCAAGCCCGTCCGCAAGGTGATCAAGGCGTTCAAGCGGGCGCAGGGAGATCACCTCCGCCTGCTCATCAACGCGCAGGTCCCCCGCAACGACGACAAGCTGCGCGACGCCGCGGCCGCCGACCCGCGCATCTCGCTGATGCTCGAGGACGAGCCCGAGGAGGAGCACCGCCGCCGCTTCGCCTCCTGCGACGTCTGCCTGGCGCCCTCGCGCTGGGAGGGCCTCGGCCTCCCCCTCTTCGAGGCGACCGCGTTCGGCCTGCCGATCATCACCAACGACAAGCCGCCGATGTCGGAGCTGGTGCTCGACGGGCGCTCGGGGATCCTCATCCCGTCCGAGCAGAACGGCGAGACGCGTTCGGGACTCCCCGCCTGGGACCCAGACGTCCCCGCGATGACCGCCGCGATCGAGCGCCTCGGCGATCGCGCCGAGCTCGAGCGTGCCGTCGCGGGCGTCCGCGAGCTGCAGGAGCAGCGCGAGTGGAGCCGCACGGTCGCGGGCCTCGAAGCGCTGCTCGCGGGCTGATCCCGCGCCGCCGCACTACCCTGCGCGCTTGCGGATGAGCGACGGCGAAGACACCAAGCCCAAGGTCGAGGGCCTCGACGAGGACCTGCAGGCGAGCGGCTGGCCCACCCGCTGGGAGCGATTCCGGCTGCCCGTGGAGCTCGACGGCCGGAGCTTCCTCGACGTCGGCTGCTGGGAGGGCGTGCATTGCGCCGAGGCCGTCCGCCGCGGCTCGGAGGACGTCGTGGGCATCGACCTCTGCACGGGCCGCGAGCTCGCCGACAACGTCAAGCGCTACGGGTTCGACTTCCTCCAGCTCGACGTCTTCGGCGACTCGTTCCTCTCCCTCGGGAGCTTCGACGTCGTCCTCTGCTCCGGCCTCCTTCCCACAGCGCAGAGCCCCGCGCTTCTGCTCGCCCGCCTTCACGCCGCAGCCGACGAGCTGCTCGTCCTCGAGACGCCGATCACCACCTCCGGTGGCGACGAGCCGGTCATGGTCTTCCTCGGCGGCGACGAGGGCACTCCCAACCGCTCGCACTGGTGGGTCCCCAACGCGCTGTGCGTCGAGCGCATGCTCGCGGCAGCGGGCTTCGCCGGGATCTCGAAGGTCTGGGAGAAGGTCGACGGCGACTCGGGTCGCGCCTGCTTCCACGCCGTGCCGAGCGCCCGCGCCGACCGCCGCAGCCTGCAGCCGCGCAAGCCGAAGGAGATGAGCCTCAACGGCGGGCAGCCGCCTGCAAGGGCAAGGGCGGCGCCGGCGGCGACAGCGGTTCTTGAACGTCGGGATCGTCACCAAGTGGTTCAACCGCGGCCAGCCCGTGGTCGGCCGCCAACTTCGCTCCGCCGTCGACGAGCTCGGCCACCGGAGCTTCATCCTCGCCAAGCCCCGTCGTGAGAAGGGGCCGAAGCCCGGCGCCCTCGAGCTGACCGGCGTCTGGGACCAGCCCGGCGTCACCCCCGCCTCGGCGTTCGAGACCCCCCTCGGCGAGTACGTCGACTGGGTCGAGGCCAACTCCATCGACGTCGTCCTCTGCGATCAGAACTACCAGTTCAGTGAGCTCGCCCAGCTTCGGAGCCGCGGCGTTCGCGTGATCGGCCGGTTCGTCTGGGAGCACTTCACCGAGGAGCACCTCGCCCCGGCCCGTGAGGCATACGACGTCGTCTACTCGGTGACGCACGCCGAGCAGGAGCGCTACCGCGGCTGGGGCCTCGAGACCCCCCGCGTGCCGTGGGGCATCCACCCCGAGCTGCTCGCGGTGGAGCCGGTGCGCGCCGACGACGGCCTGATCCGGCTCGTCTTCCCCGGCGGCTTCCTCGGCCATCGCAAGCCGGCCGAGCCCGTCATCGAGGCGTTCACCCGAGCGCGGGGCGAGCACCTGCGGCTGATCGTCAAGGCGCAGGTGAAGCGCTCGCGCCTGGAGGGAATCGAGAAGCTCGTCGGCTCCGACCCGCGGATTCAGCTGGTGCTCGCCGACGAGCCGTGGGACCAGCACCTCGCCGCCATCGCCGCCAACGACGTCTCGATCTCGCCCTCGCGCTGGGAGGGCCTCGGGCTGCCGCTGTACGAGGCGATCGCCTTCGGCATGCCGACGATCTGCAACGACGACCCGCCGATGAACGAGGTCGTGGCCGATGGCGACAACGGCCTGCTGGTCCCATCCCATCCCGACGGCGAGGCGCGCTCCGGGATCCCCGCGAAGGCTCCCGACATCCCGGCGATGACGGCGGCGATCGAGCGGATCGGCGACCCCGAGGTGCTGGCCGAGCTTCGCGACGGGACGATCCGCTCGCGCGAGCGGTTCCGCTGGGAGACCACGGTCGCGGCGCTCGGCGAGCTGCTGGGCTGAGCCCATTGCGGCCGAACGTGCAGCCGGGTCCGCTATGTGACACCTCGATGCACGTTCGATGATTCACGTCGGAGCGACCGGCGCTGAGGACGGCCCCTCGCAGGTATCGTCGCTCGCGGAATGAGGGTCGGATCTGGGAGGAGCCGCGCGGCAGTCGCCGCGCTCGTCGCGTTCGCGGCTGCGCTTCCATTCGCCGCGGCCGTAGCTCCGGCCTCTGCCCAGGCCAAGCCGAGCAAGCCATCCGTGCTGACCCGCTACTCGATCGCCAACGGTTGCTTCGCGCTCCAGCCCGCGAGCGGCGGTTTCGTCCAGCGCTCCGGCCCCGGCTACGACGACCGCGGCACCGCCCCTCCCCGCTCCGAGAACTTCCACATGCAGGCGACCACGCTCGGCCGCTACCTCCTCTACGGCGCCGACCGCGAGTTCCTCGCTGCAGGTGACGGTGACGCGATCGTCGCCGCCGCGGCCCCGAGCGCGGCCGCCGACTGGACCGTGGTCGAGCTCGGCGATCACCGCTTCGAGCTGCGCAACTCCCAGACTGACCGCCCCCTGATCCGCCGCGGGGACGGGGCGATCGCCCAGGGCTCCCCGGGCCAGTCCGATGGCACCACGGACTTCGGCTTCGAGTCGGCGGGAGGCTGCGCCGCCTATCCCGAGATCTCCCTGAACGCGACCGGCAAGCCGCCGGGAGGCTCCACCCCGTTCACCGAGGCGACGGGCATGGCCGACATGCACAACCACGTCAGCGCCTACGAGTTCCTCGGCGGGCGGGCGCACTGCGGCAAGCCGTGGGACGCCTACGGGGTCGAGTACGCGCTGGTCGACTGCCCCGACCACTACCCCGACGGCTCCGGCGCGATCCTCGAGAACCTCTTCAACGGCAACCCGGCGGGGAAGCACGACCCGGTCGGCTGGCCGACGTTCGCGGACTGGCCGGCCTACGACTCCCTGACCCACGAGCAGACCTACTACCGCTGGGTCGAGCGCGCCTGGATGGGCGGGCAGCGGCTGATGGTCAACAACCTCGTCGAGAACGGCGTGCTGTGCAGGGTCTACCCGTTCAAGCAGAACTCCTGCGACGAGATGGACGCGGTCCGGTTGCAGGCGGAGCGGATGCGCCAGCTCGAGGCCTACATCGACGCGCAGGCGGGCGGTCCCGGCAAGGGGTTCTTCCGGATCGTCACCAACCCGTTCGAGGCGAGGCGCGTCATCAACGACGGGAAGATGGCCGTCGTCCTCGGGATCGAGGAGTCCGAGCTCTTCGGCTGCACCGAGTTCATGGACGCGCCGCAGTGCACCCTCGACGACATCAAGGCCGGGCTCGACGAGGTCAAGAAGCTCGGCGTCAGCTCGATGTATCCCATCCACAAGTTCGACAACGCCTTCGGCGGGACGCGCTTCGACGGCGGGGCGGTCGGCGCCGTCATCAACAACGGCCAGTTCGGGCTGAGCGGTCACTACTGGGAGGTCGAGCCGTGCACGACCGAGGAGTCCGACAACACGGTGTCGCCGTCGCCGGACTCGCTCTCGGCGGCCGCCGACGAGCTCTCCGAGGACGAGGACGCCGGCCTGATCGAGGGCGGGTTCGCCGCCTACGGCGACGAGCTCGGCGAGGGCTCAGAGGCCGACCCCGTCGCCGGGCCTCCGGTCTACGGGCCGGGACCGCACTGCAACGTCCGCGGGCTCACCGACCTCGGCCGCAAGCTGATCGACCTGATGATCGACGAGCACATGCTCATCGAGGTCGACCACATGAGCGTGAAGGCGCGCGACGCCGTGCTCGAGATCCTCGACAAGCGCAACTACTCGGGCGTCCTCAGCGGCCACGAGTGGAGCGACAAGCACTCCTACAAGCCGATCATCGATCTCGGCGGCATGGTCGGCGGCCGGGCGAACGACGTCGAGGGATTCGTCGCCGACTACGAGCAGTACTCGAAGGACAGGAACGACAAGTACTTCTTCGGCTGGGGCTACGGGCCCGACGCCAACGGCCTCGGCGCGCTCCCCTCCCCGAGCGAGGACGACAAGCCGGTGAGCTACCCCTTCAAGTCGCTGGACGGGAAGGTCACCTTCGACCGGCAGGTGAGCGGCCAGCGCACCTTCGACGTCAACACCGACGGCACCGCCCACTACGGCCTCCTCCCCGACTGGTACGAGGACCTGCGCCTCGCCGATGGGAGCGGCCAGCTGACCGCGGATCTCCAGCGTGGCGCCGAGGCCTACCTCGAGACCTGGGAGCGCGCCTACGGCGTCGCCCCCGAGAGCTGCCTGCCGGCGAAGGAGCGGATCAAGCGCAAGGGCTTCGGCAAGCTGAAGCTGAAGCGGGACGCGTTCGCGACGCTCAAGGCCGGTGGCCAGCCCGCCCTCCGCGACGGCTCCTCCTACCTCTACTGCGTGTCCGGGTCCGGCTCCGCACGGACGCTCGTCGCCTTCGACAAGCGCGAGCGCGCCGCGGTCGTCGCGAGCAACGGCCGGAAGGCGTAGGCCGGCGGCGTCCGCGTCGGGAAGTCAGCGAAGCAGCTGCGCGGCATCGCGAAGAAGCGCGGCTCCGTCTGGGTCTCGACGAAGAAGGGGAAGAGCCGCTTCGTCTACCTGGTCAAGGGCGGGAAGGTACGCGCCGCCGGGGTCGCGACGAAGAAGGCGACCAAGAAGAAGGCCGCGCTGAAGGGGTACCTGAAGCCGCTGCGGTGAGGTCGGAGGCTGCGGCGCCCCAGTGGGGTCTCTGACCGCGGTATCTCGTCATGGGAGACCCCAGTGGTGCCACGAGTCGCATCGAGTGGCAGATATCGGCACCCACGGTTCCGATTCCTGCCACTCGGTGGTCATACCGCCGCCACCCTCCCCTTCCCCAGCCAAGAATGCGCCGGCGCCAAGCCCATGGTCAACCGCGGCACCCAGATCCGCCCCTCGACGCGATCGGTCTCATCGCCGGGGGAAAGGCTCCGCAGCTCCGCCCAGTGCGCGTCCATCGCCATCGCGCTCACCAGCGCGTCGAACGCGTCATCGCTTGCCGCGGCTCGCTCGCGGAGCTCCCGCGGCATCGAGTCGCGCGAGATGGGCGTATGTGGCCCGTCAGCCGCGACTCGGTGCGACCCGCCGCCGCCGCCCGCCGGAGCCAGCCGTCCAAGCGCCGCCTCCCGCTCGCCGCGGTTGCTCTTGTTGACCGGGCCCGTCAGCGCCCGCGGGTAGATCTCCACCACCACCGGCTCCCCCGGCCGCACGTCGTCGAACGGCCACACCGCGAACCCCTCCTCCCGCAGCCGTCGCAGCAGCGGCATGCCACGGATGGCGCCGGTGCCGGGAGCCGCCCGGACCGCCGATCTGGAACGCCGACTTCGCTCCCAGAGCCCGGTCGGTCCGGCGGAGCAGCTCGCGGCCCTCCGGCCTCCTCGAGCCGGCGGTGCCGAAGAACGGCTCCGGCCGCTCCGCCAGCCACCCCTCCCCGCGCTCGGCGACGAGCTCCCAGAGCTCCGGCCCGGTCCGGGCTCCCAGCTCACTCGCGAACCACGCCGGCATCCCGAAGGGGAAGTCGAGGCCCGCGACCAGCTCCGGCTCGGCCGTGGCCAGCTCGACGAGCCACGCCACCACCTCCTCGCGCCCGAGCCCGTCGGCGAGCTCCCGCACCTCGCCCCGGACGACCCGCGCGCGCCAGATCTTCCGGCGCTGCCCGGGGCCCCGGTCGCCCGACCAGTCGATCGCAACCACGTTCGTCGCCATGAGATCACGCTAGCCGCCCGGATTGCGGGCACGGCCGGGCGGCCGTACAATCAGCCGTCGCCCGCGGCCTCCGTGCCAACGCCGCGGCAGGCGCAGAAGCTGACTTCACCCCAGCCGACGTGCCTCACCCGCCTGTAGTCATGTCGCCTCGCAGCCCAAAGAAGATCTGGGAGTCCAGCCGCCACCGTGATGACGGTGTCGACCGCGTGCCCGCGCCGTTCGTCGTCGGCGTCAACCGCTCCGGGACGACGCTGCTGCGGATGATGCTCGACGCGCATCCGGACCTGACGATCCCGCCGGAGACGCACTTCGTCCCCGAGCTGATCGAGACCGCCGAGGACGGCGCAACCGACGCGGCCCACCTGCTCGCGACGATCACCTCCCAGCGCGAGTGGGGCGACTTCGGGCTGACCGAGGAGGACCTCCTCGCCCGCTTCCAGGCGCTCGATCCGCTGACCGCCGGCGGCGCGCTGCGCGAGTTCTACGGCGCCTACGCCGAGCGCGTCGGCAAGCCGCGCTGGGGCGAGAAGACCCCGATCTACGTCAAGAGCATGCGCGCGATCCAGTCCGCGCTGCCCGAGGCCCGCTTCGTCCACGTGATCCGCGACGGGCGCGACGTCGCCCTCTCGATCCGCGACCGCGCGACCAAGGAGCACACCTTCGAGGCGATCGCCGAGCGCTGGGTCCGCCGCATCACCCGCGCCCGCGCTCAGGCCAAGCGGCTCTCCCACTACCGGGAGATCCGCTACGAGGCGCTCATCCTCGACACCGAGCCGACCCTCCGCGAGGTCTGCGAGTTCTTCGACCTGCCGTGGAGCGACGACGTCCTCGACTACCACCAGCGCTCCGCCGAGCGGCTCGAGGAGATGAAGCGCGAGCTGCCCGACTCCGGCAAGCGCACGGTCCTCAGCGTCGAGCGGCGGATGATGACCCACGCCCGCACCACCGAGGCACCGGACCCCCGGCGCGTCAGCCGCTGGCGCGAGAGCATGGATCCAGCCGACCGCGAGCTGTTCGAGTCGATCGCCGGAGACCTCCTGCAGGAGCTCGGCTACGTGACCGGCGACGGCCCGGGAACCGAGCCGCGAAGCTTCGACGACCCGCCCGCGGGCAGCGAGGGAGCATCGTGAAGAACCCCTTCAGCCGCGGGCGCAAGCCGGCCGGGCCGCCGGCGCCGTTCATCGTCGGGGTCACCCGCTCCGGCACGACGCTGCTGCGCCTCATGCTCGACGCGCACCCCGACCTCGCGATCCCGCCGGAGACGCACTTCGTCCCCTCCCTGATCAAGTCGACCCGCAAGCGCGGCATCACCTGCGAGGAGGCCCACGCGATCGTCACCGGGCACCGTCAGTGGGGCGACTTCAACCTCGACTCCTCGGCGCTGCTCGAGCGCTACTGCGCGCTCGACCGGATCGACCCCGAGACGACCATCCGCGGCTTCTTCGAGCTCTACGCCGAGCGCGAGGGCAAGCCGCGCTGGGGCGACAAGACGCCGAACTACGTCAAGCGGATGAAGCAGATCGAGAACTGGATCCCCGAGGCGCGCTTCATCCACATGATCCGCGACGGCCGCGACGCCGCCCTCTCCCGCTTCAAGCGCGTGCTCAAGGAGCCGCCGCCGATGGGCGTCGTCGCCGAGCGCTGGGTCCGCAAGATCGAGGAGGCGCGCGCCGACGGCGAGGGCCTCCACTACATGGAGGTCCAGTACGAGGAGCTCGTCCGCGACACCGAGACGCAGCTGCGCCGGATCGCCGACTTCATCGAGCTCCCCTGGGACGACTCGATGCTCCGCTACTACGAGCGCGCCGAGGAGCGCCTCGCCGAGATGCACCGCGACCTCCCCGGTGAGGACGGCAAGCCGCTGCGCCCCGCCGACCACCGCAAGGAGGCTCACGTGCTGACCTCCAAGCCGCCGGACCCGAGCCGTCTCGCCCGCTGGAAGGAGGAGATGTCGCCCGCCGACATCGCCGCCTTCGAGGGTGCCGCCCAGCCGCTCCTGCTCGAGCTCGGCTACGAGGTCCTGGGCGAGCGCGGGCGCGCATGAGCGGCGGACCTGCCCCGGCACCGTTCGTCGTCGGGCTCACGCAGAAGCGGAACGACGCTCCTGCGGATGATGCTCGACGCCCACCGCGAGCTGGCGGTGCCGCCCGAGACCCATTTCGTCCCCGACGTGATCAAGGCCGTCCGGGCCGAGGTCGGCGAGCTCGCGATCCTCGAAGCGTTCACCGGCAACCGCACCTGGAACGACTTCGGGATCAGCGACGAGGAGATGCGCGAGCGCCTCGCCGGCGTCGACTCCCGGGACGCCGCCGCCGTGGTCCGCTCCTTCTTCACCCTCTACGCCGAGCGCCAGGGCAAGCCGCGCTGGGGCGACAAGACCCCCGCCTACATGCTCTCGGTCCAGCGGATCGGCAAGACGCTGCCCGAGTCTCGCTTCATCCATCTGATTCGCGACGGCCGCGACGTCGCGCTCTCGCAGAGCGCCCGCGCGCTGAACGAGCAGCCGCCGCCGGCCGAGCAGGCGGCGCGCTGGGTGAAGCGCATCCGCAAGTCGCGCGAGCAGGCGGCCGCGCTGAAGGGGCCGCGCTACGTCGAGGCCAGATACGAGGACCTGGTCAGGGACCCGGAGATGACGCTCCGGCGCGTCTGCGAGTTCATCGAGCTTCCCTGGGACGAGGGCATGCTCAGCTACCACGAGCGCGCGGCCGAGCGCCTGGCGGAGATGGCCGGCGAGCTGCGGCAGGAGGGGAGCCACGCGACCCAGGAGGCCGGCTACCGGATCGACAACCACGCGCCGACCACGAAGCCGCCGGACCCGAGCAAGCTCGACAAGTGGCGTACGCAGATGTCGCCGGAGGACCTCGCCGCCTACGAGAGCGTCGCCGGGGACATGCTCGCGGAGCTGAAGTACGAGCTGGGAGCCGCCGCATGAAGGTCGGGATCGTCACCAAGTGGTTCAACCGCGGGCAGGCGTTCGTCTCCCGCTACATCCGCGACGCGCTCGAGGAGGCGGGGCACGAGACGTTCATCCTCGCCCGCCCCACGCGCGACAAGGGACCGATGGCCGCGCACGTCGACATGACCGGCGTCTGGGACCAGCCCGGGGTCACCGAAGCGTCCGACTGGGAGGTCCCGCTCCCCGAGTACGAGCGCTGGATCTCCGACAACGGCATCGAGATCGTCCACTGGGACAACTGCTACCAGCACGCCGAGATCGCGCAGCTCCGTTCGCAGGGAGTGAAGACGGTCGGCCGCTTCGTCTGGGAGATGTTCGGCGCCGACGACGCAGCGCCGGCCAAGGAGGCCTACGACGTCCTCTACTCGATGACCCGCTGCGAGCAGGAGCGCTACGCCTCGATGGGCATCGACTCCCCCTACGTCCAGTGGGGCCTGCACAAGGAGCTCCTCGACGCCGCCGCCGACGCCCGCGCCGCCGCACCGCGGGATCGCGACGACCTGGTCAGGTTCTACTTCCCGGGCGCCCTGCTCGGTCCCCGCAAGCCGCACAAGGAGGTCGTCGAGGCCTTCCGCGCCGCGAAGGGAGACAACCTGCGGTTGATCTTCAAGGCCCAGCTCGAGCGCCGCATGAACTACCTCGAGAAGGCCGCCGCCGAGGACCCGCGGATCGAGCTCGTGATCGACGACATGGAGACCGAGGAGCACCTGCGCCTGTTCGCCGGCTGCGACGTCTGCCTCGGCCCGAGCCGCTGGGAGGGCCTCGGCCTCTTCCTCTACGAGGCGGTCGCCTTCGAGATGCCGCAGATCACCAACGACAGCCCGCCGATGAACGAGGTGGTCCGCGACGGCGTCAACGGCATCCTCATCGCCGACGAGCACGACGACGACGCGCCCTCCGGCATCCCCTCGATGCGGCCCGGACGTCCCGTCGATGACCGCCGCGATCGAGCGCCTCGCCGAGCCCGCCGAGCGCGAGCGCCTCGCCGACGGCGCCCGCGCCAGCCGCGCGGAGCTCAGCTGGGATCGGACGGTCGCCGACTACGCCGCGCTCATCGACCGCGCCGCATGCCGGAGGTGCGGGGTCGTGAAGCTCCGCCGCGAGCTGGTCAACCGGACGGCCGGCTGGAACAGCCGCCGGCTGGCGATCAAGCACGCGAAGGGAGGGCCTCCCGCCGCGCCGTTCGTGGTCGGCGCGACGCGCTCGGGAACGACGCTGCTGCGGCTGATGCTCGACGCGCATCCGCAGCTCGCGATCCCGTCGGAGACCCACTTCATCCCCGAGCTCGTCGCCGCCCGCGAGAAGCACGGCGCGAGCCCGGAGCAGATGCTCGAGCTCCTCACCTCGCACCGCCGCTGGGGCGACTTCCAGATCGAGCCGTCCGAGCTCGAAGCCGCCTGGGCCGAGATCGAGCCGCTCAACGGCCCCGACGCGGTCCGCGCCTTCTACCGCCTCTACGCGACCAAGCTCGGCAAGCCGGACGCACGCTGGGGCGACAAGACGCCCGGCTACATCAAGTCGATGCGCGAGATCCAGGTCTACCTCCCGGAGGCGCGCTTCATCCACCTGATCCGCGACGGCCGCGACGTCGCGCTCTCCGTTCTCAAGCAGGACTGGGGGCCGCAGTCGATCGAGGCGGCGGCGGAGAAGTGGCGCAGCCGCGTGCTCAGAGGAAGAGCACAGCAGCCTTACCTCGGCTTCTACATGGAGGTCAAGTTCGAGGACCTCGTGCTGCACACCGAGCGCGAGCTGCGGCGCATCTGCGAGTTCATCGAGCTTCCCTTCGAGCCGGCGATGCTCGGCTACCACGAGACCGCGGAGAAGCGCCTGCAGGAGAAGGCGCGCGCCCTCCCCCGCGCCCACGGCGCCCCGCAGGCTGCCGAGAAGCGCCTCGCGAGCCACGCCAAGACCTTCGAGCCGCCCAACCCCGACCTGATCGGGACCTGGCGCCACAAGATGCCGCCGGAGGACCGCGCCGCCTACGAGGCGCTCGCCGGAGACCTGCTCGCCGACCTCGGCTACGAGCTCGACCAGCCCGAGGCGAACGCGGGAGAGGTTCACGCCCCCCGCCGCGGCGTCCGGCTGCCGCGACCGGTCCGCCGCGCCGCGACGATCGCCGCCCAGGCGACCGGCATGCGAGAGCAGGCCGAGAAGCGCGACCCGGCGCCGTTCCTGATCGGCGCCTCGCGCTCGGGGACGACGCTGCTGCGGGCGATGCTCGGCGCCCACCCCGACCTCGTGATGCTGAGCGAGACCGGCTTCGCTCCCCAGCTCGCCGAGATGATCCGCTCTGAGCCGATGACCGTCGAGCGGACGCTCAAGGTCATGGCCGCGGCCGGGCCGCTCACCGACCACGGCGTCACCGAGGCGGAGATGCGCGAGCGGCTCGAGGCGATGGACGACCTCAAGGCCGCTGCCGTTCTGCGGGCGTTCTACGAGGCCGCAGCTGCAAGCGCGGGCAAGTCTCGCTGGGGAGACGAGACCCCCTCCTACCTCAAGCGCGAGCGCCGGCTGCAGCGTGCGCTGAGCGAGGCGCGCTTCATCCACGTGATCCGCGACGGCCGCGACACGCTCGCCGCCAAGCCCGGAGACATCGACGTCGGCTCCGCGCTCGCGACCGGTCAGCGCTGGGAGAAGAAGATCCGCTCCGCCCGTCAGCAGGAGCACCTGATGGAGAACTACTCCGAGGTCCGCTACGAGGATCTGATCGCCGATACCGAGGGCACGCTCCGCAAGCTCTGCGAGCTGCTCGAGCTCGACGTTCGAGCCGGCGATGATCGACCCGCCGGAGCGAGCCGAGATCGAGGCCGGCCTCGCACCCGTCGGCGGCTGGCGCGAGCGGCTCACGCCCGAGCAGCTCGCCGCCTTCGAGGAGCCCGCGGCCGAGATGCTCGACCTGCTCGGTTACGAGCGCGTCGCCGTCGGCTCGGCCTGATCTTCACCCATTTGGGTGTTGCCAGGACGCTGTTCGGGACATAGGCTCCCCGCGTTCCGTTCGTCCTAGTGAAAGGGGAGATCCCTTGAAGAAGCTCCTTGGGGCACTGATCGCGCTGCTGGTCACCGGCGCGATGCTGATGCCGAGCGTCTCGTTCGCCGGCCCGCCGACGCCGATCGGCATCGCCGAGGCGAAGCGCGCGGCCAAGAAGTACATGCACGACTACTGCAACTCGCACAACTGCCGCGGCGTTCGCGTCAAGAAGTGCGATTCGAAGACGCAGTACCGCGTCGAATGCGAGGGCCTCTACGGAAAGGGCGCTCGCGACATCTGCGATTTCAAGATCTCGGTTCAGGCGATCAAGAACCGGCAGATCAGGTTCAGCATCTACGGGGTGAAGTGCGAGAACTTCTAGTTCCGCGCAGACCCGAGTCGTCGAGAGGAGGCGGTCCCGCGGAAGCCGGGCCGCCTTCTTCGTTCCGGGGTGGGCAGACCTGACACCCAGGGTGCGCAGCCGGCACGTCCGGTCCCGCGCATGATGCCCGAACCAGCAATCCCGAGAACGAGAGGTTGACTCCGAGATGAAGGCCACGATCACCAAGACCACCACGGCGCTCCCCCTGACGATGCTCGCCTGCATCGCCGCCGTCCTCTTCGCCGCGCCCGCCGCGAGCGCGGAGGGAACGGTCAACGGGAACGTGGCGCTCCTCAGCGGGTCAACGACCGACGCGAACGGTCTCAACCAGACCACCCTGCCGGGCATCCCAGGAACCATCGACGCAACCGAGTTCTCGCCGGACGGCACCAGGCTCGCGGTCGCGAGCCGGGACCTGGCGGGCAAGGGCGCCCTCTACGTGAGCGCGGCTGACGGCACCGGCCGCGAGCGGGTCACCCCGAAGGGCGCGGCGATCCGCGTCGTTCACTGGACCCCCGACGGCACGAAGCTGATCTTCCTCTCCGATCGCGACGACTCGGGCGGGGCCGAGCTCTACTCCGTCGGCGTCGACGGGACCGGCGAGGTCCAGCTGGCCGCCGACGCAACCGACCTGACCACTCCGAGCGACGACGGATCCGACCCCATCGAGTCGCCGAGCTTCTCGGTGGCCGGCAACCACATCGCGTACGCGACGGCCGCGGCAGAGGGCGACTGCGAGATCGTCGTCATGAACCTCGACGGCACCGGGAGGGTCCAGCTGACCGATGACGCCGACCAGGATCTCCAGCCGAACCTGACGCCGGACGGCTCGACGGTCGTCTTCACGAAGGTCACGGGCGAGAAGCCGCAGATCATGCGCATCGGCGCCGACGGCACCGGCCTGACCGGGGTGACGCCCGCCGGTGCGGATGCGTCCAACCCGCATCTCTCCCCGGATGGCACCCGCGTCGCCTACAACGAGGACGCAGGCTCCTACGGACCGATCCGGGTCATCAACCTCGACGGAACCGGTGACGAGGAGATCCTGTCCCAGGCGCGGAGCGGGTACGTCACCGCTGTCTCGCCCGACGGCGAGCGCGTCGCCTACGACTTCGTCAACTTCGGCGGCGAGGGCTACTTCACGATCAACGCCTTCTCGCTCGCGATCGACGGTGGTGGCAGGCGGCGTTTCGCCAACGGGAACTTCGGCGACTGGCAGGCTCTGGATTCGCCCGCTCCGAAGCCCGGGCTCGACATCACCGCCGAGCCGGGCCGGGTCAATGCGAACTTCATCCCGCAGGCCCGCGTCACCTGCAGCAACGAGTGCGCCGTCAAGCTGGTCGTCTCCGGCAGGCTCGGCAACCGCCGGGTGGACACGAGGGTGCGGGACATGCTGGTCGGTGGCAGAAGCGGCCGCGTCAACGCGATCGACGACAGGTCCTTCCACAAGAAGTACAAGGGCCTGAAGGGCACGCTCACCGTCAAGGTGATCGCGACCGACGACTACGGCCAGAAGGCGAAGGCCAAGACGAAGCTGAAGATCAGCTGACGGGCTCGCCCGCGCGGCAGCCCGCCGCTCGACTCGTAACATGGGCGCGTGAGCGAGCTGCTCGAGCGGGACAGCGAGCTCGCCGCCATCGACGCACAGCTCGACCGCGCCTGCGAGGGGTCCGGCTCGCTGATCGTCGTCGAAGGTCCGGCGGGCATGGGCAAGACGGCACTCCTCAGGGAGGCCGTCGCGAAGGCGCGCGCGAGGGAGATGACGGTCCTCTCCGCCAAGGGGGGCGTGCTCGAGCAGCGGCTCGAGTTCGGGATCGCACGCCAGCTCGTGGAGCGCCCGCTGCTCCAGGCCGACGACGAACGCCGGGCGCGGCTCCTCGCCGGACCGGCGGCCGGCGCCGCAGCGGCGCTCGGCCTCGCCGAGAGCCCGCCGTCGAGCACCACACCGGGGCACGACCCGCTGCCCGACATCCTCCACGGGCTCTACTGGGTCGTCGCGAACCTCTCCGAGGAGGCCCCGGTCCTGATGATCGTCGACGACGCGCAGTGGGGAGACGTCGCAACGCTGCGCGCGGGCGGGTACCTGGCCCGGCGCCTCGCCGACCTCCGCGTCGCCTTCATCGTCGGCGTGCGCGCCGACGAACCCGGCAGGCAGGTTGCGATCCTCGCCGAGCAGCTCCGGGCCACCGAGCCGACCTACCTGAGCCTGAAGCCGCTCACCCGGGGAGCCGTCGGCACCCTCCTCGCCGGGACGTTCGGAGACGGCTCGATCTCGACCGAGGTGGTCGAGGCGTGCGAGAGCGCGAGCGGCGGCAACCCCTTCTACCTCACCGAACTGGCCCTCGACCTCGCCGGCCGCCACCCGACCGCGGCGGACCTGCGGGCCGATGCCGTCGCGGGCGCCGACCCGCCGGCCGTGCGGAGGGCGATCCTGCTGCGGCTCGGGCAGCTCGGCGCGGACTGCCGGAACCTCGCGCGCGCCCTGGCGATCCTCGGCGGGGAGGGCGAGCTGCGCCACGCGGCTGCGATCGCCGAGCTCGAGCCCGAGCGAGCCGCGACCGCGGCCGACGCGCTCGCCGTCGCCACGATCATCGAGGGGGGAAGGCCGCTCCGGATCACCCACCCGTTGGTCCGCGGCGCGATCAACGACGACATGACGCCTTCGGGCGTCGCCGCCCTGCACCGTCGCGCCTACGAGGTCCTCGCCGCCGACGGCGTGCCCGACGAGGCGCTTCTCGCCCACGCGCTCGAGGCGGAGCCCATCGGAGATCCGGAGCTGACCGCCCTCCTGATCCGCACAGCGGGCCGCGCCCTGTCCGCCGGCGCCGCCGACACCGCCCGCTTCCACCTCGATCGCGCACTTGCCGAACCCCCTCTCCGTGAGGACCGCGCCGAGGTTCTCGCCGCACTCGGTCGGGCGGAGCTGCGCGACGGCAGCTTCGCGGAGGGGCTGGTGCACCTTCGCGAGGCGCTCGCGCTCCGGCCCGCCACGGCCGCGGAGCGCGTCGAGATCTACCGCGACCAGGCCCTTGCGGCGTTCGCCTCCGGCGGTGTCGACGCCGCACGCGAGGTCGTCGCGAACGGCCTCGCCGACACCGGGGCCGACGAGGGGATGCAGCTGGAGGCCGACCTCGCCCTGCTCGCGTGGCTGTCGGGAGCCGAGCACGGGCTCGCGCTCGAGCGCCACGCCGGCGTCGCCGGGGAGACGCGCGCGGAGCGGACCGTCCTCGCCCTCCTCTCCCAGGAGCGGCTGGCGCGGGGCGCTCCGGCCGCGGAGGGCGTCGACTTCGCCCTTCGCGCGCTCGGCGGTGGCCGGCTCATCGCCGAGGACACGAGCGAGGCGCTCTCCTGGTACCTCGCCGTCTACTCGCTGCTGATCTGCGAGGCGCACGAGGAGGCTCGCGCGACGATCGCCGAGGCGCTCGCCGACGGCCGCAGCCGCGGGTCGGCGTTCTCGGTCGCGGGGGCGCTCGGCGCCCGCGCCGTGCTGGCACTGAACGAGGGCCGTCCCGGCGACGCCGAGGTCGATGCCCTCACCGCCGCCGCGGGAGGCGTCCCGCTCGCCATGGCGGGGGTCAACAGCGCCTACCTCGTCCTCGCCCACGTCGAGCAGGGGGACCTCGAGGCCGCCGACGAGCAGCTCGAGGCGGGCGGGATCGCCTCGGGACCCGGCGGCCCGACCGTGCTGCGCTGGGTCCCGTGGGCGCGCGGCCGTCTCCGCGAGGCGCAGGGGCGCGTCGCGGACGTGCGCGACGCGGTCGAGCCGCTGGCGGCGGACGATGCGTCCGGGGGAGCGATGCGGTCGCTGGCATGGCGGGCGCTCCTGTCGCGAACGCTCTCGCGCGCCGGCGAGGGCGAGGAGGCCGCGGCGCTCGCCGCCACCCACCTCGGATGGGCGGAGTCGTGGGGGCGCCCGGCGGCCCTCGGCGTCGCCCAGCGCGCGCACGCGCTCAGCACCGACGGCGACCGTCGCATCGAGCTGCTCGAAGCCGCCGTCGCGACGCTCGGCGGCTCGTCCCTGCGGACCGAGGAGGCCCGCGCCCGGGCGGACCTCGGGATCGCGCTCCTCCGCGCGGGCCGTCGCGGCGACGGGACCCGCGAGCTGCAGGGCGCGCTCGACGGCGCGATGGCGTGCGGAGCCAAGGGCACCGCGCGGCTCGCCTCGGGCGAGCTCGAGATCGCAGGCGCGGCTCCCCGCAAGCTGCGCTTCGACGAGCTCACCGCTTCGGAGCGGCGCGTCGCGGAGCTCGCAGCCGCGGGCGGGACCAACCGCGAGATCGCCGCGGAGCTGTACGTGACGCCCAAGACCGTCGAGAACCACCTCACCCGCGTCTACTCCAAGCTCGGAATCGAGTCGCGAGCGGACCTCGCGGGCGCGCTCTAGGGACCCCCGGGAGCACCCCCCCACGCCGAAGTCAGGGGGGCCAACCCCCATGCGAGGGGCTCGTGCTGAGGCCAGTCTCCACGGCGTGACCCCGGATCTGCCAGTCGAGATCGTCTGCGAGATCAGCTCCCTCGAGGAGCCGATCCGCGGCCGGCTGCGAGATCAGGCGGGACGGTCGGTCGAGTTCCGAGGGTGGATGGACTTCTCCTCGGCGCTCCTCTCGATCGCCGGGGACGAACTGGATGCAAATCGATCGGAGCCGCACAGCGCTCCTCAACAGGAAGGTTGAACCAAGATGGTCAAGCAACTCCGCACTCGCGTTTCTAGCGCGCACCTGTTGGCCGGAGTGGCCATCTTCATCGTGCTCGGAGGCTCGGCGGTCGCCGCCGGCGGCCTGATCACCGGCAAGCAGGTGGCGAAGAACACGCTCACCGGCAAGAACGTCAAGGACGGCTCACTGAAGACCAAGGACCTCAGCAAGAAGACGATCGCCTCGCTCTCCGGGAAGAAGGGCGAGAAGGGCGAGCCCGGGAAGGATGGAATCGTCAACCCGCAGTACGCGAACGCCGATCCGCTGCAGAACATCGCAGCAACACCGAGGCGACGGTCCTGACGAAGTCGGTTCCCGCCGGCACCTACGTGGCCGAGTCCGACGTCAACGTGTTCTCCCAGGGAGCCGGGATCGGCGGCTGCACCCTGCTCGCGAACGGCAACACGGTCGAAAGCGCCGGCTTCAACGAGACCGCCGGCAGCGTCAACACCCGCACGTCGGTGCCCCTCCAGGGCGTCACGCCGGCTGGGACCACGGAGCTGAGCGTGTCCTGCGGCGCAGGGGCCTCGGCAATCAGCGTCTCGAGCGTCAACATCATCGCTATCCCCGTCGGCTAAGGGACGCGACCAGACCCAAATCGGGCCGGCTCCGCAGGGAGCCGGTCCGGCCCGTTCACCATAACAAGGAGAGACCATGTTCAACCGTCATTCGACGATCGCCGGGGAGACGGCTGACCTTCGGCAACGTCGCCGCCACCCTGGCGCTGTTCATCGCGCTCGGCGGCGTCTCCTGGGCGGCGACGTCGCTCCCCAAGAACAGCGTCGGCAAGAAGCAGCTCCAGAAGAACGCCGTCGTCAGCAAGAAGGTCAAGGACGGCTCGCTGGCCGCCGGCGACTTCAAGAAGGGCCAGCTCCCCGAAGGACCCAAGGGTCCGCAGGGCGCAGTCGGCGATCAGGGACCGCAGGGTCAGCCCGGAGCACGCCCGGCGCGACGACTTCGGTCCTGACCGGCCGGACGAGCATCGCGGGAGACAGCTTCTTCTCGCCGAGTGGAATCAGCACCGCCGGCAACGAAACGCTCGCGCAGATCCTCTCGCCGGGAGTCGCCTCGACCGCGGGGAACCTCTCCGTCCGGATCGACGCGAGCCCCGGACCGGCGGCATCACGGGTGTTCACGCTGCGGCTCGACGGAGCTGACACCGGCGTGACCTGCACGATCGCCAACGCGGCGACCACGTGCACCAGCGCCGCCTCCGTCGCCGATCCCGGCCGGAAGCCGCATCGCGCTCGAGAACGACGCGGTGAACGGTCCGCTCCCGACCGGGGCCCAGTTCGGCCTGACCCTCCAGCCGTGATGCGCGCGCTGAAGAGGATCAGGCCCACCTACGCGAGCGTCGTCGCGCTGCTCGCGCTGATGCTGACCGTCGGAGGCGTGGCCTACGCGGCCACCGCCCTGCCGGCGAACAGCGTCGGCAAGAAGCAGCTGGCGAAGAACGCGGTGGTCGGCTCGAAGGTCAAGAACGGCTCGCTGCTGTCGACGGACGTGAAGGGCAAGCTGCCCAAGGGTCCGGCCGGCAAGCAGGGGAACCAGGGTCCGGCAGGTGTCGCCGGCGTCCAGGGACCCCCGTCGAACGCGAAGCTGTCGGTACTGAGCGGATCGGTCGCGCTCGGAACGGCGAACGAGTTCTTCGCGATCAGCGGCCCGAGCGTCAGGGAGCGCAGTCGGAGCCGGATGTGACGATGCTCTCGCCGAACCGGCCGATGATCGCGCGAAGCCTGAGCGTCAGGCTGGAGAATCCCCCCGGAGTAGGCATCAACCGGAGGATCGACGTGAGGATCAACAACCTGATCACCACGGATCTCGAATGCATCATCAGCCACCCGGCGACGACGTGCACCTCCGTCGGCGGTCCGAAGGACCAGCTCCTGATCCCCGCTAACACGAGGATCTCCATGGGAGGCGTGACCACCGGCGCGGCCACGCCCACCCAGGCTCAGTTCGCGTTCACGCTCGAGAACGCCCCGTAGAGCGAGCCGGATATCCGACCGAAGCGGCCCGCCGGCGTGCGGGCCGCTTCGCGTTCGGGGAGCTCCCGGGAGCCCATCTAGTTGAATGGCCCCGGTGAGCGCCGAAGCCCAGCCGAAGTACCGCGAGCTCGGCCTGACCGACTCCGAGTACGAGCTGATCGTCGCCGGGCTCGGCAAGGAGCCCAACGACGTCGAGCTGGCGATGTTCTCGCTGCTCTGGTCCGAGCACTGCGCCTACAAGCACTCGAAGAAGCTGCTGCGCCGCCTTCCCACCGAGGGCCCGCGCGTCGTCATGGGGCCAGGCGAGAACGCCGGCGCCGTCGACATCGGCCGTGGCTGGTCGGTCGCCTTCAAGGTCGAGTCGCACAACCACCCGAGCGCGGTCGAGCCGTTCCAGGGGGCGGCGACGGGCGTCGGCGGGATCCTCCGCGACGTCTTCGCCCTCGGCGCCCGGCCGATCGCGATCCTCGATTCGCTCCGCTTCGGCGAGCTCGACTCGGCCCGCTCCCGCTACCTGCTCGAGCACGCGGTCGCCGGGATCGGCCACTACGGCAACTCGATCGGGGTGCCGACGATCGGCGGTGAGATCGCGTTCGAGCCGACCTACGAGCAGAACTGCCTGATCAACGCGATGTGCGTCGGCCTCGCCCGGACCGACTCGATGGTGCGGGCCGCGGCGGCCGGCGTCGGCAACGTGATCGTGCTGATGGGAGCGACGACCGGTCGCGACGGGATCGGCGGCGCCTCCGTCCTCGCCTCGGCCGAGCTCGAGGACAGCGAGGACAAGCGCCCGACCGTCCAGATCGGCGATCCCTTCGAGGAGAAGAAGGTCATGGAGTGCTGCCTCGAGCTGCTCGAGAAGGACCTCCTCGTCTCCCTGCAGGACCTGGGAGCCGCGGGGCTCACCTCCTCGGCCAGCGAGATGGCCTCGGCCGGTGGCGTCGGCATCGACATCGACGTCGCGAAGGTGCCCCTCCGCAACCCCGACCTCGAGCCGTTCGAGGTGATGGTGTCGGAGTCGCAGGAGCGGATGCTGGCCGTCGTCGAGCCCGACAAGGTCGACGCGGTCCTGGAGATCTGCGCGCAAGTGGGAGACGGGAGGCACCGCGATCGGCTCGGTCAGCGAGGGCGACGCGATGCGGATCTACGACGGCGAGGAGCTCGTCGGCGAGATGCCGGTCGCGCTGCTCGTCGACGACTGCCCGCTCTACGACCTCGAGCCCGCCGACCCCGGGATGTGGACCTACGGAAACCAGCGGACGATCGACGCGGTCGTCCCGACCGGCCTCGCGGGTGCGGCGAACGCCGTTGCGGCGGGGCCGGGGGCTGAGATCCCGGCGGGCGAGACCCTCCTCGCGCTCCTCGGGTCGCCGACGATCGCCTCCAAGCGCTGGATCTTCGAGCAGTACGACCCGATCGTGCAGTCGCGAACGGTCCGCCGGCCCGAGCAGGCCGATGCCGCCGTCCTGCAGATCCCGCAGGCCGAGATCGGCATCGCGGTGTCGATCGACGGCAACGGCCGTCGCGTCGCCTGCGACCCCTACGTCGGGACCATCGAGGGCGTGCTCGAGTGCGCGCAGAACCTCGCCTGCGTCGGGGCCGAGCCGCTCGGCCTGACGAACTGCCTCAACTTCGGGAACCCCGAGAAGCCGACGGTCGCGTGGCAGCTCGAGCGCTCGGTGCAGGGCCTCGCCGACGCCTGCGAGGCGCTCGGCGTCCCGGTCGTCGGCGGCAACGTCTCGCTCTACAACGAGACGGATTCCGGACCCATCTACCCGACGCCCGTCGTCGGGATGGTCGGGGAGCTGCCCGACCCCGCGGTCACCGCGGGTGTCGCCCTCGCCGAGGGCGACGCGATCGCCGTCATGGGCCCGTTCAAGCCGGACCTCGCCGGCTCGGAGCTGGCGAAGCGGCGCGGTGAGCTCGGCCCGGGCCTCGGCGAGTTCGAGATCGAAGCGGTGAAGGCGGCGATCGAGAACGTGCGCGTCTCGGTTCGCGCCGGGCGGCTGCGCGTCGCGCACGACGTCAGCGATGGCGGCCTCGCCTGCGCGCTCGCGGAATGCGCGATCGCGGGTGGAGTCGGCCTGCGGGCCGACCTCGGCGAGCTCCACTCCGAGCGCGGCGGCGAACCGGAGGAATGGCTGTTCGGCGAAGGGCCCGGCGGCTTCGTGGTCGCCGGCGACGCCGGCGTGATCGAGCACCTCGCCCGCGAGGGCATGGCGGTCAGGCTCGGCGAAGCGGGCGGCGATGCGATCGAGATCACCTGCGGCGGGACATCGCTGTCGGTCCCGGTGGCCGAGGCTGAAGGCGCCTGGCGCTCGCTCGGCGAGCGCATGGAAGTCGCTGCTTAGCTCCTCATCGGGTGTGAGGGGCTCCACCCTAGGTCGCGGGGCTGCGGCGATGCGGGCGGTTAGGTTCACCCCATGCACACCTTCAAAAGGTTCCTCTCGCCCCGACTCCTCGTCTCGAGCGCAGCTCTCGTGGTCGCGCTCGCTCTGCTGCCCGGGGTCGCTTCAGCCGGCAACGGCAAGCCCGAGTACCCGCTCCCCGAGCCTGAGACGACCCTGATCGAGGTCCCGACCTCGCTCGGTGGCATCTCCCTGGGCCAGACGAAGGAAGAGGTCTTCGCGCAGTGGGGTGACGATGCCACGTGCAAGAAGGACTTCTGCAATTGGGGGCCGAAGCGCTACGCGTACAAGGGCCATGCCGACGTCGTCTTCGAGGACGGCGTCGTCAGCTACGTCGCCGTTGGCTGGTCGCCCCACTTCGTCGACGGGAAGCGGCCGATCCGCCGGAAGATCACGAGGTTCCACACGGCGGAGAGCATTCGGCTCAAGAGCACCGCCAAGGAGGTCAAGAAGGCCTACCCGAATGCGGAGACGGTGAGCCCCGGCAACGACACGCTCTACAAGTTCGCGACCGACGAGGCCACGATGTACATCTCGGTAGGCAAGTTCGTGGAGGACTTCAAGCTCTTCCCGCCTGGGTTCTCCTTCGACGGTGAGTGACTGGCTGCGCACCGAGCGGCTGCTGCTTCGGGCGTGGCGCGATGAGGACCGCGAGCCGTTCGCGGAGATGAACGCCGATCCGGAGGTGATGCGTCACTTCCCGGCGCCCCTGAGCCGGGCCGAGAGCGACGAGGTCGCGGAGCGGATCGCAACGGGAATCGACGAGCGAGGCTGGGGCCTCTGGGCGGTCGAGCCGCTCGAGGGCCCCGACGCCGGCCGCTTCGCGGGCTTCGTCGGTCTCAGCCCGGTGCCGCCCGAGATGCCCTTCGCACCTGCGGTCGAGGTCGGCTGGCGGCTCCCGGCCTGGGCCTGGGGCCGCGGCTACGCGAGCGAGGGCGGCCGGGCGTCGCTCGGCTACGCCTTCGACGAGCTCGACGTCGACGAGGTCGTCTCGTTCACCGCCATCCCGAACGAGCCGTCGATGGCGGTGATGGAGCGCATCGGGATGACCCGCGACCCCGCGGGCGACTTCGAGCATCCGCTGATCGCCGAGGGGAGTCACCTGCGTGAGCACGTGCTCTACCGGGTTGCGCGACCGGGCCGCCGCGGCTGAATCGCTCCTGAGCTGGTCGGCGGCGGGCACTTTCCCCGCAAACTGAGCGTTCTCGCGCCCCGGGCCGCGCTGCGCTCGCTGCTAGCCTTCGATTGCAGGCCAGGGCGGTCTGCCGTCCCGATCCCCTTTCGATCCGGAAGGCTCCTTGCTTCCTTGACCGAGCGGCCCCTCGATGAGTTCGATGACCGCGATGGACCCCGCGATGAGTGCGGCGTCTTCGGCGTGTACGCGCCGGGGCACGACGTAGCGCGCCTCGCGTACTTCGGCCTGTTCGCGCTCCAGCACCGCGGCCAGGAATCCGCGGGCATCGCCACGAGCGAGGGCGGGATGATCATGACCCTGCGCGACCTCGGCCTGGTCTCCCAGGTCTTCGACGAGGAGAAGCTGCAGGGCCTCGCCGGCGACATGGCGATCGGCCACACCCGCTATTCGACGACCGGCGGCGGCGCCTGGGAGAACACCCAGCCCGTCTGGCGCGACGACGGCCGTGAGGTCGCGCTCGCCCACAACGGCAACCTGACCAACGCCGTTGAGCTGTTCGCTGAGCTGCGCGAGCGCGGGATCGAGTTCCGCGGCACCTCCGACTCCGAGATCATCGCCGCGCTCATCTCCTCCTCCCCGGAGAAGCGGCTCGAGGACGCGGTCGAGGCGACGATGCCGCGGCTCGAGGGCGCCTACTCGACCGTGGTGATGACCCCCGACGGGATCGTCGCCTTCCGCGACCCGCATGGCGTCCGGCCGCTCTCGCTGGGACGGCTCGGCGACAACTTCCTCGTCGCTTCCGAGAGCTGCGCCTTCGACATCGTCGGCGCCAAGCTCGTTCGCGAGGTGCAGCCGGGCGAGCTGATCTCGCTGAGCGAGCGCGGCCTCGAGGTGCGGCAGGCGGTGCGCTCGACGCGGACCGCGCATTGCGTCTTCGAGCACATCTACTTCTCCCGCCCCGACTCCCGGCTCGAGGGCCGCGTGCTCCAGCAGGTGCGCGGCCGGATGGGCGAGATCCTCTGGCGCGAGTCGCCGGTGGAGGCGGACCTCGTCATCTCGGTTCCCGACTCCGGGAACCCGGCGGCGGCGGGGTTCTCGCGCGCCTCGGGCATTCCCAAGGACGACGGCCTGATCAAGAACAGGTACGTGGCCCGCACCTTCATCCAGCCCGGGCAGGAGCTCCGCAAGCACGGGCTGAAGATGAAGTTCAACCCGCTTCCGGAGATCATCGAGGGCCAGCGGCTGGTCGTGGTGGACGACTCGATCGTGCGCGGCAACACGACGCGGCAGATCGTCGGAATGCTCCGCGACGCCGGCGCCGAGGAGGTCCACCTGCGCATCTCCGCCCCTCCGATCCGCTTCCCCTGCCACTACGGCGTGGACATGTCGACGCGCGAGGAGATGATCGCCCACGAACGGACGATCGACGAGATCGCCGAGCACATCGGCGCCGACACGCTCGCCTACCTCTCGATCGACGGCGTCTACGAGGCCGTCGGCACCCCCGCCGAGGACCACTGCGACGCCTGCTTCACCGGCCGCTACCCGCTCGGCGAGGGCGGCAACGGCAAGTACGCGCTCGAGCAGCTCGCCGTCGTTCCCGCCGCCGGCCGTTGAGCGGTCAGGCACTCTTAGATTCAGGCCGTTGCAACCTAAACGGTGCCTGACCCCGTGAGCTCCGGGTTGCGGTCCTCGCCTCCGGGAACGGGACGAACCTGCAGGCGATCCTCGACGGACCGCACTCCGCTGGGACCGTGGAGGTCGTCGGCGTCGCCTCCGACAAGGAGGGGGCGCGGGCGTTGGAGCGAGCGGCTTCGGCCGGGGTGGAGACCGCCGTGTTCCCGCGCTCCGATCACGCCGACCGCGAGGCGCGCGACATCGCGATGGCCGACTGGCTCGAGGATCTGGGGGCCGAGCTCGTGGTGCTCGCCGGCTACATGCAGCTGCTCTCCGGGACGTTCATCCGCCGCTTTCCGAACCGCATCGTCAACGTGCATCCGGCCCTGCTGCCGGCGTTCCCGGGGCTCGACGCGGTCGGTCAGGCGTACGCCCACGGGGTGCGGGTGACCGGGGTGACGGTGCACTTCGTCGACGAGGGGGTCGACACCGGGCCGATCCTCATGCAGGAGCCCGTCGAGCTCACATACACTCGCCCGATGGATGAGGTGATGGACGAGATCCACGCGGTCGAGCACCGCCTGCTCCCGCAGGCGATCGAGCTGATCGCGGCCGGGCGCGTCTCGGTCGACGGCGACAACCCGCGGCTCGTGAGGATCGAGGGCGAGTGAGCGGGGACGGCACCGTTGCGGCGCTTGCCGCGCTCGAAGGTGAGATGGGACCGCTGAAGGTGAGGCGGGCGTTGCTGTCGGTCTCCGACAAGGGCGGGCTGGTCGATTTCGCGAAGGGGCTGGTCGGGCTGGGGATCGAGATCGTCTCGACCGGTGGCACCGCGGCGGCGCTGCGGGAGGCGGGCATCGAGGTGCGCACCGTTGAGGACCTGACGGGCGCCCCCGAGATCCTCGGTGGCCGGGTCAAGACGCTCCACCCGAGACTGCACGCGGGCCTGCTGGCCGTCCGCGAGGACCCCGAGCACGCGGCGACCCTGGAGCGCGAGGGGATCGAGGAGATCGACCTCGTCTGCACCAACCTCTACCCCTTCGAGCGCACGGCGGCGCGGATCGACGCGAGCGACGCCGCCGTGATCGAGAACATCGACATCGGCGGGCCGACGATGATCCGCGCGGCCGCCAAGAACCACCGCTACGTGGCGGTGGTGGTGAAGCCGGAGAGCTACGACGCGATCCTCGCCGAGCTCGAGGAGAGCGACGGTGAGGTCTCGGTTGGCACGCGGCACTGGCTCGCGAACGAGGCGTTCGCCTACACCGCCCGCTACGACGCGGCGATCTCGCGCTGGTTCGGTGAGCGCTACGAGGACTTCCCGACGCACCTGACGATCTCGATGCAGAAGTTCATGGACCTCTCCTACGGCGAGAACCCGCACCAGCGGGCCGCGCTCTATGTGCAGAGCGGCGGGCGGACCCACATCCTCAGCCGGGTTTCCAAACTGCACGGCAAAGATTTGTCTTTCAACAACGTCCTCGACCTCGACTCCGCGCGGAACCTGTTGAGCGATCTCGAGGGACCGGCCTGCGTGATCGTCAAGCACAACAACCCGTGCGGGGCGGCCGAGGCGGCCACCATCGGCGAGGCCTACGAGCGGGCGCTGGCGTGCGACCCGCTCTCGGCCTACGGCGGTGTGATCGCCCTGAATCGCCCGGTTGACGACGCGCTTGCCGAGCAGCTCCACAAGAACTTCGTTGAGGTGCTGATCGCGCCCGGCTACGAGGGCGGCGCGCTCGACACGCTGCAGCAGAAGCAGGCGATCCGGATCCTCGAGGACACCGAGCAGCGTGGCGAGGAGGGCGCCCTCGAGGCGAAGCGCGTCCGCGGCGGCCTCCTGATCCAGGAGATCGACGCCGTCGCTCACGACCATGGCGGCATGACCGTCGAGTCGGGAAGCGAGCCGAGCGAAGCCGACTGGGCCGACATCATCTTCGCCTGGAAGGTCTGCAAGCACGTGCGCTCCAACGCGATCGTGATGGTCAAGGACCGGGCGACGGTTGGAGTCGGGGCCGGGCAGATGAGCCGGGTCGACTCCGTGCGCCTGGCGATCGACAAGTGCCGCGCGGCCTTCGGCGACGACGCTCCCGGCAAGCTCGCCGGCTCGATCGTCGCAAGCGATGCCTTCTTCCCCTTCGCCGATGGCCCGCAGGCGGCGATCGAGGCCGGTGCCACCGTGGTCATCCAGCCCGGCGGCTCCAAGCGCGACGACGAGGTCATCGCGGCGTGCGAGGCGGCCGGCGTGACGATGATCTTCACGGGGCGCAGGCACTTCCGGCACTAGGGGCAGGGGCCGGGGCCAGCTGGGCGTCCCAGGCCGATATCTCGGCCTCAGGCCCCCCTTGGACGGGGCGTGCGGCATCATCGGCCCATGGCCAAGCCTCCGGAGATCCAGGTCCGCGTCCCGCGCGTCTTCTGCGACGCCGAGGGCAAGTTCGGCAACCCGCTTGGCGTCGTGCGCGACGGTCCGAGCGTCCCCGGGGAGGACCGCCAGGCTCTCGCCAGGCATCTCGGCTACTCGGAGACGGTGTTCATCGACGACGCCCAGCGCGGCCGCTTCCGCATCTTCACGCCCGAGGTGGAGCTGCCCTTCGCCGGCCATCCCACGGTCGGGACCGCATGGGTGCTCGCGCAGGAGGGCCTCGAGCTCGACGTCCTGCGCCCACCCGCCGGCGAGATCGCCGTCACCCGCGAGGGCGACGTCACCTGGGTCCGGGCGAAGCCCGAGTGGTGCCCGCCCTGGGAGCTGCGGGAGTACGCCACGGCCGAGGAGGTCGACGCCCAACCGGTCGCCCGGAGCGGGCTCCTCTACATCTGGGCGTGGGTCGACGAGGGCGCGGGCCTGATCCGCGCCCGCTGCTTCGTCCCCGAGGCGGGCGTCGAGGAGGACGAGGCCACGGGCTCAGCCGCCCTCCCACTCGCCGCCACGCTCAACCGCCAGATCGAGGTGCACCAGGGCGAGGGCTCAGTCCTGTTCGCCCGGCCGGCCGGCGACGGCTACGCCGAGGTGGGCGGACGGGTCGTCGAGGACTGAGGAATGCCCCCGGTCAGACTCGAACTGACGCGCGACACGTTAAAAGCGTGCTGCTCTACCAACTGAGCTACGGGGGCCCGGGGAGCTTAAGCCGCTGCCGCCCGGTCGGCCCGCAGCGCGCGGATCGTCCGCCGACGGTGGCAGTTCGCACATCTGATCTCGCACTTCGCGACCTCCTCCAGAAGAAGCTGCAGGCTGCAGCCATCGCGCGCCATAACAGGCACGCTGGCCGTCTTGTCCCGACGGTGGTCGAATTCGAGGACCACGGGGTCAGCCAGACCGCAATCGACGCACTCTGAGTTGACCAACAGGTCCCAGATGTAGATCCGGTTTCGCTTTGCTCCATCCGCCAGTCGCGGATGGGCCAAGATCTCGGTTGGAGCCAAACGCCAACAGGACGGCATTCGAGAGTAGGTACGGCGCTTATGGCAATTGACGCAGACGACCTCGCACTTCTCCAGCTCGGCCAAGATGCGCTCTGCGCCTTTACCGGCCCACGCCATCTGAGAGACGTCGCCCGTCTTCTCATCCCCCAGGTGGTCGAACTCAAGGACAAGCGGGTCGTCCGCGCCGCAGTCGGCACACCCAGCCTGGAGCCTCAGCTTCAGCAGGCTCCGCGCTGCGATGCGCCGCTTCGCAACGGAGCGCTCCACCTGCTCACGATGAAGATCGCCCCTTGCCTCGAAGTAGGAACGGAAGCAGTCGCGGCAGTACCACTGCCGGTCTTCACCACTCCTGTTGTAGGCCGAGAGCGGCTTCCGGAGCCGGCACTTGGAGCATCTACGCAGGTCCTCCAGCGAGCTCACAATCGGGATCGATCGGAGGGGAACTCCGTCTGGGATGACGCGCGTCGCAGGTGGAGAGGGACTAGCCGGGCCCTGGGGGATGTCACGAACCCAGACGCTCGCCGACGAAAGAGCCACACCAAGCTCGGTTGCGATCTCACGTAAGGAGCGTCCCTGCCTCCGCAGATCCCGAGCCTGAGTCCGCTTCTCGTCGAGCCTACGTGACACGAACGCATGTTCGCAAACCCGCCGGACGAAACACGACTCTCATCGGCCGCTAACCGCCGCTCTCTACCCTCCCGGCATGCGCGAGGCTCTCTCCGGATCGCTCAAGGCTGCGGGGCTCACCGCGTTCATCGGCGGGTGCCTGTGGTTGCTGCTCGATCCGCCGTCCGAGAGTGGGATCTCGGAGACGCTCACGATCGTCGCGGTCGCGGCGCTCTTCATCTTCGTCATGGCCTGGGTGACCGTGCGGATGATCGGCGAGGAGATGCCCGAGGAGGAGTTCCGGCGGATCATGGATCGCAGCGACATGCTCGCGATGCTGCCGCCGCCGGACCGAGAGCCGAGCGAGTTCGACGAGCTCGTGATCCAGGCGATCGATGAGCTGCCGGAGGAGTTCCTCACGGTGCTCCACGACACGCCGGTCACGGTCTCCAATCAGGGTCACGTCCGCCGCGCCTACGGCCTCTACGTCGGCGCCACGATCGCGCGCGACGTCTACCCCGACCACATCGTCATCTACGAGGACACCCTCACGCGCGACTTCGGTCACGACCCGCAGCTGCTCCGCGCGCAGGTGCAGCGCACGGTCCGCCACGAGGTCGCCCACCACCTCGGCTGGGACGAGCGCGGCGTCCGCGACCTCGGCCTCTAGCTCCTAGGCCGGCGAGTTCCAGCGGTCGACGACGCGGTACTCGTGCTCCCAGCCGAGCCGGCTGAGCGTCGCGGTGCCGAGCTTCAGGAGCTGCCCGCCCTCGGGTCCAAGCCCCACCCATCGCGCCGCGAGCACCCGCAGCACGTGGCCGTGGGCGAACACCGCGAGGTTGCCGCTCTCGCCGAGCAGCTCCCCGATCAGGGAGTCGATCCGCGCGCCGATCTGCCCCGGGGACTCGCCGCCCGGACAGCCGTCGCGCCACAGGACCCAGTCGGGGTCGCGCTCGCGGATCTCGACGCTCGTGATCCCCTCGTAGTCGCCGTAGTCCCACTCGAGCAGCTCGTCGCGGAGCTCGGCGCGGTCCCCGAGGCCGGCCAGCTCGCACGTCTCCCGCGCCCGGCCGAGCGGGCTGCAGAGCACCCGGTCGAAGTCGACCGCCGCCAGCGGCTCGCGGATCGCCCGCGCCTCCGCCTCCCCGTTCTCGGTCAGCGGGATGTCGGTGCGGCCGGTGTGGCGCAGGGTCCTGCTCCACTCGGTCTCGCCGTGGCGGGCGAGCCAGAGAACCGGCTTGGGCGAGCCTCCCTCAGTCAAGCTCCGGCACCCCTTCCTCGGGCGTCGAGGCCTGCGCGTAGATCCGCTCGGGGATCCGGCCGGCGCGTCGCGCGTCCCAGCCCGCCTCCACCGCGGAGCGCATCGCGCGCGCCATCCGCTCCGGGTCGGCGGCGCCGCTCACCGCGCTCGCGAGCAGGACGCCCGAGCAACCCAGCTCCATCGCCAGGGCGGCGTCGGAGGCGGTGCCGATCCCCGCGTCGAGGATCACCGGCACCTCCGCGTTCTCGACGATGATCCGCACGTTGTAGGGGTTCCGGATCCCGGCGCCCGAGCCGATCGGCGCGCCGAGCGGCATCACCGCCGCGCACCCGATCTCCTCCAGCCGCCGCGCCAGGACCGGATCGTCGCTCGTGTAGGGGAGGACCGTGAAGCCGTCGTCGACGAGCTGCTCGGCCGCGTCGAGGAGCTCGACCGCGTCGGGGAGGAGCGTGCGGTCGTCGCCGATCACCTCGAGCTTGATCCAGTCGGTGTCGAACGCCTCGCGCGCGAGCTGAGCGGTCCGCACGGCGTCGCGCGCGGTGAAGCACCCGGCGGTGTTGGGAAGCAGGAAGAGCCCGAGGCCGTCGATCACGTCGAGGATCGAGTCCTGCGCGAGCGGGTCGACGCGCCGCAGCGCCACCGTGACGATCTCGGTCCCCGAAGCGCGCAGCGCCCGCTCGAGATCCTCGTGGGAGCGGAAGCCGCCGGTGCCGACGATCAGCCGCGAGCCCCAGCTCCGCCCGCCGAGCTCGAACGCCTCGCCGTCGCCGTCGTCCGCCCTCCGGGGCGCCGCCGTTCGACGCTTCGGGAGCGCCGCCGCCGATCGCTGCGACGACCTCCACCCGCTGCCCCTCCCGCAGCACGACCGCGTCAATCTCGCCCTTCGGGACCACCTCGCCGTCGAGCGCGATCGCGACCCCGCGCCCCGGCTCCACGCCGACCGCCACGGCGGCGTCGCGGACGCTCGCCCCGTCTTCGAGCTCGCGCTCGGTGCCGTTGATCTCGACCTTCACGCCGTTGCCTCCTCGCGCTTCCCCGCGAACCTATCCGGCCGCAGCGCCGCCGCCGCAGCCGGCACCTCTCCCCCGGTCAGCTCGGCGGCGATCGCATCGGCGGTCCCCGGCGCGAGCATGATCCCGTGGCGGTGGTGCCCGCCGGCGACCAGCAGCCCGTCGATCGCGGTCCTCCCGACCACCGGCGTGTTGTCAGGCGTCGTCGGCCGCAACCCCGCCGTGCACTCGAGCAGCTCCAGCTCCGCCACCTCGGGCATCGCCCGGTAGGCCTCGCGCAGCAGCTCGTGGACGCCGCCGGCGGTCACCCGCAGGTCGAAGCCCCGGTCCTCCATCGTCGCGCCGACCACCACCTCGCGGCCGGCGCGGGGAACGATGTAGACCCGCTCGCTGGCGATGATCCGCTCGCACGGTCGCTCGCCCTCGCGGCAGCGCAGCCGCAGCACCTCCCCCTTCAGCGGGCGCACCGGCGGCCGCACCTCGGCCGGCAGCAGCTCGCCGCCGAGCCGCGCGCCGGTCGCAGCCAGCACGGCCGGAGCCCGCAGCTCCGCACCGTCGGCCAGCCGCACCCCCACGCACCGCCCGCCGTCGAGCAGCAGCTCCGCGGCGCGCCCATCGACCACCTCGACCCCCCGCGCCGCAACCGCCGCGCGCAGCGCCACGAGCAGCGCCCGCGGATCGATCTCGGCCTCGCCGGGAGCCAGGTAGCCGCCGGTGACGGAGGTCGTCAGCCCCGGCTCGAGCTTCCGGCACTCGCTGCCGCGCAGCCAGCTCGCCTCGAGCCCGAGCTCGGCGTGAAGGTCGTGGAGCCGCCGCAGCCCGGCGTGCTCGTCGCGGTCCAGCCCGACGTGCAGGGAGCCGCACCGCCGGTAGGGAACCTCGACGCCGGCCTCGGCCTCCAGCTCAGCCGCGAACTCCGGCCACCGCCCCGCCGAGTCGACCGCCGCGGCGAGCAGCGCGTCCTCTCCCCACAGCGCCTCGCCGACCGGCGCGATCATGCCGGCGGCCACCTCGCTCGCGCGCTCGGCTCCACCGGCGTCGACGACCCGCACGTCCATCCCCGCCCGGGAGGCGCGCCACGCGCAGCCCAGCCCGATCACGCCGGCGCCGAGCACGACGAGGTCGGCGCTCCCGGCTCCGTCTCCTTGCTGCGTCGGCATCCTCTGCATCGCCTCCAGTTGCCTTGGGCCGAGGGCGGCGGGTGCGTCCATCCCTGCGCCGGCATTGCCCGGATCAAGTGCGGACGGTCGGCGGCGCCAGCCACCCTCTCAGCCGATCGCGTTCGGCTCCCGTTGACACGGAGGATCGTAGCGCCGCGGTGCCCGCCATCCCCGCGCGCTCGAGCCTCTCGCGAACGCCCGCACCGGCATATGGACCCCACGCGGGACGTTCGGCGGAGTGGCGGGCATTACCCTTCCCCTCCCATGGCTTCCAACCTGGAGAAGCTCGCCCGCGCCCGCCTCTACTTCGTCTGCGAAGCCGGGAACGACCTCGGCGCGCTCGAGCGCCTCCTCGACGGCGCGCTGCGCGGCGGCGCCGACCTGATCCAGCTCCGTGACAAGGAGGCCGACGAGAGCTCGATCCTCGCCGCGGCCCCGGCGTTCCGCGCCGCCGCCGACCGCCACGACGCGCTCTTCCTCCTCAACGACCGCCCCGACCTCGTCGCCGCCACGGGCGCCGACGGAGTCCACGTCGGCCAGGACGACCTCCCCGTCGCCCAGGCGCGCGCCGCCGCCGGGCCCGACGCGATCGTCGGCCTCTCGAGCCACGCCCCCGAGCAGATGGCCGCCGCCCTCGACTCCCCCGGTGCCGCCCGCCCCGACTACCTCAGCGTCGGCCCGGTCCACGCGACTCCGACCAAGCCGGGCCGCCCCGCCGCCGGCATCGACTACGTCCGCCACGCCGCCGCCAACGCCGGCGACCTCCCCTGGTTCGCGATCGGCGGCATCGACCCCGACACCGTCGGCGAGGTCATCGAGGCGGGCGCCACCCGGATCGTCGTCGTCCGCGCGATCCGCGACGCCGCCGATCCCGAGGCCGCGACGCGCGAGCTCAGCGCGGCCCTCCCCGAGCCGGTGGGAGCGACCCGATGAGCAGCCGCGACCGCAAGCGCGCCGCCCGCCGCAAGCGCAAGGACCGCGCCGGAGGCGCCGGCCCGGAGCCGGCCTCCGCAGCGGACACGACGGCCGCCGGCAGCGCAGCTCCCAGCGACGAGCCCGCCGCCGCCACCGGCCCCACCACCGCCGACCCCTTCGCCTCCCCCGCCTCCGCGAACGGAAACGCGGGGACCCGCGAGACGAGTCGAGGACGTCGCCGCGGAGGCCGAGCGCCGCGGCATCGGCCGCTCCGAGGTGCGCAACGAGCGGGTCCGCGAGGAGCTCGAGCCGCTCGCGGAGGGAGAGCGGCCCACCGTCATCACGATCGGCGCTCTCGTCTCCCTTGCGATCGCCCTCAGCATCGTCATCGGCTACCTCGCCGGCGTGAAGGTCGACGTCGACAACAGCAACGTCGACGAGCGCCCGAACCTCTTCCAGGTCATCCCTCCCGCGGTCCTCTTCCTCGTGATGGCCTGGGGGATGTGGGGCGCGCGCTACTGGGCCGTGCTCGGCTTCCAGGCGATCATGGCGATCATCATGATCGGCGCGTTCCTGGCGCTGATCACCGCGACCACCATCTTCGGGGCCATCTCCGTGGCCGCGGTCCTGATCGCCGCCGGGGCGCTCTTCTGGTTCACGGTCAAGGGGCTGGCCCGGATCCAGATGCCGACCCCCGAGGACCGCAGCCCTCACTAAGTCCGCTTCGCCCGCTTAGGTAGAGTCGAAGCCATGGCTGATTCTTATGACGTGATCGTGGTTGGCACGGGTCCCGGGGGCTACGTGGCGGCGATTCGTGCCGCCCAGCTCGGGCTGAAGACGGCGGTCGTCGAGCGCGACGACGTGGTCGGCGGGCGCTGCCTCAACTACGCCTGCATCCCGGCGAAGACGCTGCTGCGCGCGGCCGAGCTCTTCGACGAGGTGAAGCACGGCGAGGAGCAGGGCGTCATCGCCAAGGACGTCTCCATCGACTTCCCCAAGCTCCACGAGCGTCGCGAGGCAGTTCGCACCACGCTCACCGGCGGCGTCGCGGGCCTCTTCAAGAAGAACAAGATCGAGGTCATCCAGGGCGAGGGCTCGCTGACCGAGAACGGCGACGTCAAGGTCGGCGACACCGTCCACGAGACCAAGAACGTGATCCTCGCCACCGGCTCCGTCGCGCTTCCGATCCCCGGCACCGAGTTCGGCGATCGCGTCCTCGACACCTGGGGAGCCTGGTCGCTGCCCGAGCTGCCCAAGAGCATCGCCGTCGTCGGCGCCGGCGCCTCGGGCGCCGAGATCGCCTCCGCCTACATCCGCTTCGGCGCCGAGGTGAAGCTGATCGAGATGCTCGATCAGATCCTTCCGGCCGAGGACAAGGACATGGCGCGGATCGTCGAGCGCACCTTCAAGAAGCAGGGGATCGAGGTCCTCACCGGCGCCAAGGTCGAGAACGTCGAGGCCGGCAAGAAGTCGGTCAAGTTCACGGCCGGCGGCGAGAGCCACGAGGTCGACTACATGTTCATCGCCGGCGGTCGCGGCCCCGACGTCGAGGCGCTCGGCCTCGAGACGGCCGGGCTGAAGATCTCCGACGACAGCAAGAAGATCGAGGTCGACGGCGGTCAGCAGACCTCCGTCGAGGGCATCTACGCGATCGGCGACATCACCCCCGGGCCCGCGCTCGCGCACAAGGCCTCGGAGGAGGGGATCGTCGCCGCCGAGAAGATCGCGGGCCAGAAGGTCCACGCGATCGACCTCGACTCGATCGCCGGCGCCACCTTCTGCCAGCCGCAGGTCGCGAGCGTCGGGCTCACCGAGGCCGCCGCCAAGGAGGCCGGCCACGACGTCAAGACGAGCAAGTTCAAGCTGGGAGCCGTCGGCGGCGGGGTCGTCTACGACGATCGCGACGGCATGGTCAAGCTCGTCGTCGACTCCAAGTACGGCGAGATCCTCGGCGCCCACATCGTCGGCCAGCGCGCCTGCGACATGATCGCCGAGCTCGTCGCCATCAAGGACCTCGAGGGCGGCTACCAGGAGCTGACGCGGATCATCCATCCGCACCCGACGATCTCCGAGGCCATCCCGGAGGCCGCGCGCGCGGTCGACGGCTGGGCCACGCACGCCTAGGCGCAGCGCCGCGATGAGCACCCCGGACCCGATCGAGATCGAGGTCCTCAACGCCGGCGGCGAGACGCCGGTGGCCGAGCCCGAACCGCGGCTCTCCACCTTCTACTTCGACCTCGGCTCCCCCTACTCGTACCTGAGCGCCGAGCGCATCTCGCGCCTCTACACCGACGCCGAGATCGAGCAGCCCGAGTGGCAGCCGGTCCTGCTCGGCGGCCTCTTCGCGCGCTTCGACCGCGGCTCCTGGTCCCAGACCGAGATGCGCGCCGAGGGCATGGCCGAGGTCGAGCGGCGCGCCGTCGAGTACGGCCTCCAGCCGGTCCGCTGGCCCGACCCCTGGCCGGGGAACACGCTGCATGCGATGCGCGTCGCCACCTACGCGAAGTCGATCGGCCGCACCGTCTCCTTCACGCTCGCCGCGTTCCGCCAGGCCTTCGCCGGAGGCCGCGACCTCACCGAGCCCGACAACGTCGCGATCGCCGCCGCCGCCTGCGAGCTCCACCCGAACGCGATCGCGAAGGCCGCGGCGAGCGACGGGGTCAAGCGCCGCCTCCGCGAGGCGACCGACCAAGCCGCCGGGCGTGGCGTCTTCGGCGTCCCTTCGCGTTGCCGTCGGCGACGAGGTCTTCTGGGGAGACGACCGGCTCGAGGAAGCGGTCGCCGCCGCGGTCGAGGCGAGCGCGCGATGAGCCCTCGCGAGCCCCGCCCCCGCTCCAGGGTCAACCGCGTCCCCGACCGCGCGCACTACGACGCCGACACCGTGAACGCGATCCTCGACGCCGCCACCGTCTGCCACGCCGGCGTCATCGACGACCGCGACTTCCCGGTCGTGATCCCGCTGCTCCATGCTCGCGTCGGCTCCACGCTCTACCTGCACGGGTCAACGGCGAGCCGCATGTTCAGGACCGGCGCACGCAAGGAGATCTGCGTGACGGCGACGCTGATCGACGGGCTCGTCCTCGCCCGCGCCGTCTTCCACAACTCGGTCAACTACCGCTCGGTCGTGGTCTTCGGTGAGCCGGAGGCCGTCGCGGAGGAGGACGAGAAGCGCGAGGCGCTGCGCGCGTTCACCGAGAAGCTGATCCCCGGTCGCTGGGACGACTCCCGCGAGCCGACCCGGCAGGAGCTCAAGGGCACGGCGGTCCTGCGGATGCCGATCGACGAGGCGACGGCGAAGGTCCGCACCGGCGGCCCGAACGACGAGGCCGAGGACTACGACCTTCCCTATTGGGCCGGGATGATCCCGTTGCGCGAGGTCGCCGGCGAGGCGATCCCGGACGATCGCAACCTCGACGGTGTCGAGGAGCCGGCGTACGTGGCCGACTACCGGCGCGAGCGGTCGTAGAAGCAGTCGATCATCCGCCGGATCGCCTCGGCCCCGCCGGCCCGATCGAAGAGCGTCGGCGTCTCGGCTTCGGGCGGGCTCATCGCCCGAGACGGTAGCGAGCGTTCATCCCGCCGGGTGGCCACGGTGAAACGGAATAGGCTCCGTCACCAGCAGGGAACATCGCGAATTGAAAGAGGTATCGATGCGTTCCCTATTCACCCGTTTCATCGGAGCTGCGCTGCTCGCCGGGATGCTCGTCCTTCCCACTCCAGCCGCTGCCGCCACTCAGACCTTCGGGTTCACGGGGAGCGAGCAGTCCTTCGTCGTACCTGCCGGGGTCACCGCCATCGGAGTGGAAGCGACGGGTTCGGCCGGAGCGGACTCGATCGTGGCCGGAGGTCGCGGTGCCCTCGTCTCGGGAACTCTCGCGGTCTCGCCCGGGCAGACGCTCTTCGTCGAGGTCGGCGCCGCCGATGGGAGCTGCAACGGCTCCGGGCGAGGGGGGTCCGCGGCCTCTGGCGACGCGCCTGACGGTGGCGGTGCCACCGACGTCCGCACCGTGTCGGCGGGAAGCGGCGAGGGCGGTCTCTGCGGCATCCAGCCCGTCAACTCCCTGAACTCCAGGTTGATCGTCGCCGCCGGCGGCGGAGGGGCCGGGGCCGGTCCCGACACTCCCGGACTCGGAGGGGACGCTGGGCAACCCGGGGGCGACAGCAGCGGCGGAGCGACAGGCGGCGGTGCCGGGACGGCGCTCGCCGGGGGCCCGGGCGGGTCGGCACGGCGGCGGCGACGGAGCCCTCGGGGTGGGCGGCAGCGGCAACTCCTGCTGCCCGTTCTACTCCGGTGGCGGTGGCGGTGGCGGTCTCTACGGGGGCGGCGGAGGCGGCTATGCCGGAACGGGACCCGCGTCCGGCGGAGGTGGTGGCTCCAGCCTCATCCCGGCGGGCGGATCGTTCGCGCTCGCGGACGGACCCGCCCAGCTCGTGATCAGCACCGACTTCCGCCTCGACGTCGCGAAGACCGGGGAGGGCTCCGTCAGCTCACGCCCCGCGGGGGTCAACTGTGGAGCGGTCTGCGCCGCGGCCTTCCCGGGCGGATCGGTCGTCACGCTCGACGCCGAACCGGTCCCCGGCAACGGGTTCGTCTCATGGGGCGGTGCCTGCGCCGGCGCGGCGCCGACGTGCGCGGTGACGATGGACCGAGCCCGTGCCGTCACCGCAAGCTTCGAGAACGTCCCACCGGTCATCACCGAGCTCGAGGTGGACCCATTCGTCGCCTCCCGCGATGACACGCCGCTCGAGCGAGCGCTTGGGACCGACGTCAAGCTCAAGCTCTCCGAGGATGCGCGGGTGAGCTTCCGGGTTCGCAGCGATCCGGTTCGGAAGGAGTCCGGCCCGCCGCCTCGGCGCGTGCGGAAGTTCACTCGCGACCTCAAGCTCGGCCGGAGCACCGTGCCCTTCACCGGCACCCTCGGCGGCCGGACCTTCGCCCCTGGCCGTTACGTGCTGGTCGTCCGCGCCCGGGACGGCGAGCTGAAGTCCGAGCGGGTCCGAACGGGGTTCCGGATCGAGCGGTGAAACCGGCCCGGGACGGCGCTAACGGCGCTTGATCCGCTCGCAGCCCTTCACGTCGTCACCGCGGCCGATGATCGCCGTGTCCTCCCCGGGGCCGCAGACCGCGAGGCCGTCCCCGCGGGCGGAGATGTCGATCGTGTCGTCCCCGACCTGACCGAAGGCGGCGTCCTCACCGGGACCGGCCTTGATCCTGTCGTCGCCCTTGCCGGCCTTGACGCAGTCGTCGCCCTTGCCCGCCTTGATCACGTCGTCCCCGGCGGCGGTGGCGATCAGATCGTTGCCGCTGGTGCCCTTGAGCTTGTCGGGAAGCGAGCTGCCGAACAGGAGCTTCGCGGGCTCCGCCTTGCAGGCCTTCCGGAGGCTGGCGAGGCGCAGCGTGATCGCTGCGGTCGGCGACCTCCCCGAGTCCCGGTCGGTCGCGGTCGCCGCGAGGGAGAAGGTTCCGCGCTCGCCGAACTCGCGGGAGATCTCGAGCGGCGAGGCCGACGGACGGGTCTCCTCGAAGCTGCCGTCCGCGCCGTCGTCGATCGCGAAGTCGAACTGCCCCGCCTGATCGGCCGGTGATGGATCGGTCGCGGTGAGCGTGAAGTCGAAGGTCTTGTCGCTCAGCCCGTCGGCGGACCCGGTGATCTGGAGGGCCGGAGCCGCGTTCCTCAGTGTCACCGTCACCGGCGCCGAGGTCGTCTGCAGCGCGCCGTCGGAGACGCGCGCCGTGATCTTGTGCGTGGACGGCCCGTCGGCGATCCCGAGCGCGATGAGCTCCGCGGTCTTGAGCGTCGGGTTCGCGCCGGTGGCGTCGTCGAAGTCACCATCATCGTCGAGGTCCCATGCGTACGTCAGCGGATCGTTCTCGCGGTCGGTGGCCGAACCATCGAGGCGCAGGGAGTCGCCCTCGGAGATCTCGTAGCCGGAGCCACCGGAGACGTTGCGCGGAGCGGCGTTGACGCAGGTCACGGTGACGTTGACCGTTGCCGTCGAGCCGCCGTTGAGCGTGTAGGTGAACGAGTCGGTGCCGCAGTAGTCGACGGCGGGCGTGTAGGTGAGGTCAGCACCCGAGTTCGTGATGGCGACCGTGCCGTGAGCGCCATCCGACTTCGAAGCGATGGACTTCGGGCCGGCGTCGACGTCGGTGTCGTTGGCGAGGACGTCGATCTGGGTCGCCGAGGCGTCCTGGAGGAGCGTCGTCGAATCGCCCACCGCGACCGGGGCATCATCGGAGCAGGTGACGGTGACGTCGACGTCGGCGCTCGAGCCGCCGTTGAGCGTGTAGGTGAAGGTGTCGTCGCCGCAGAAGTCGGCGGCTGGCATGTAGGTGACGCGACTGCCGGAGTTCGTGATCTCGACCGTGCCGTGGGCCCGTCCGTCTTCGAGGCGATGGTCTTCGGCCCGGCATCGACATCGGTGTCGTTGGCGAGGACGTCGATGGTCACCGCGGGGCCGTCCTCCGCCACCGTCTTCGAGTCGTCGTTCGCGATCGGGTCGTCGTCTACGCAGGTGACCGTGACATTGACCGTGGCGGTCGAGTTGCCGTTGAGCTTGTAGGTGAAGGAGTCGGACCCGCAGTAGTCGGCGGCGGGTGTGTAGGTGAGGTCGGCGCCGGAGTTCGTGATCGCGACGGTGCCGTGGGTGCCATCGGTCTTCGAGGCGACCAGCTTCGGGCCGGCGTCGACGTCGGTGTCGTTTGCGAGGACGTCGATCGTGGTCGCGGAGTCGTCCTCCGTCACCGTCTTGGCGTCGTTGACCGCAACCGGCAGCTCGTCGCGCAGGTTCAGGAGGATCGTCAGGTTGGCGCCCCAGTAGTTCGTCATCACCAGGTCGGGATAGCCGTCGCCGTCGAGATCATCGGTTGCGACGGCCGTCGTGCCCTCCGAAGCCCGCTCGGGGCTCGTGGTCGCCTCGGTGAAGTTCCCGTCGCCGGCGCCCATCAGGATCGTCGAGCTGCCCGGGAGCACGTCCATGTCGTACTCGAAGTTCGCGGTCGCCAGGTCCAGCTTGCCGTCACCGTCGAAGTCGGCGGCGACGACGTCGCCCGCGCTGGGCGTAGTCGCCTCGGGACTGGTCGCCGTAAGGGTGAAGTTGCCGGTTCCGGCGCCGAGCAGGATGTCGATGCCCGTGTCGGGAACAGCCACCGCCAGGTCCGTCTTGCTGTCGCCGTTGAAGTCACCGGCCTCGACTGCGATGGGGCGACCGCTGCCGATCTCCGGGCTCGTCGCCGCCGCGGTGAAGTTGCCCGTTCCCGCGCCGAGCAGGATCGCCACGCCGTCCGGGCTGTCGTTGGCCGAAGCGATGTCGGTCTTGTTGTCGCCGTTGAAGTCGCCCGTGGCAAGTGCGTAGGTACGGCCTCCCGCCGGCTCCGGGCTCGTCGCGGGCTTGGTGAAGCCGCCGGTGCCGTTACCCAGCAGGATCGTGATGCTGCTCGCATCCTTGTCCGCCGTCGCCAGGTCCGGATTGTTGTCGCCGTTGAAGTCTCCGGTGACGATGTCGAGCGGGGTGCCCCCGGTGGTGATCACGGGCTTTGCCGTGAAGTTGCCCGTCCCATCGCCCATGAGCACCGTCACCTCCTCGCCATCCGCCAGCGTCCCGGCGGCGACCACGGCCAAGTCCGGGTTCCCGTCCTTGTCGAAGTCGGCGGAGGTGATCGAGTTCGGGATGTGGAGAACGGTCTCGGGGCTCGTGGGCGCCTGGGTGAAGTCGCCGTTGCCGTCGCCGAGCAGGACCGTGACGGAGTCGCCGTTGGCGTTCGACGTCGCGGTGTCGGGGTCGCCGTCGTTGTTGAAGTCGTCGATCACGGTCTCGGTCGGGAGACCTCCGGCCCCTTCGGGGCTGGTCGGCGGTGCCGCGAAGTCCGAAGCCTGCGCGATGCCGCAGCTGCAGAGCCACGCGAGGGTCGTCAGCACGGCGGCACGGCAAATCATCTCCGGAAAATTCATCCCGCTCTTATAGAGCACTTTCCGGGACCCCCATCCCACCTACGGCGCCGAACCCGAATCGAACCGCCTGCTTCGCCCTCGTCAGCCGACGACGCTCTCGAGGATGCGCTGCGCGTCGGCCAAGCTTTGGCCTCCCGACTGCAGAGCGCCGCAACCGGTGGCCATCGTGAGCACGTAACCCTGCGGCACCTGCGCACCGATGGCGGGGTGTCCTCCGATCTCGACGGACTCCGGCGCCAGGCCCTGCTGGGCGAGGCCATCGCTTGCTCCCGCCATGAAGTCGTTCCGATCGCTCTCGGGGATGCCGCCGTCAAGGGGCATGGACATGAGGACTCCCACGCCTTGGCCCCCCTCGTCGAGCACGACGAACTGACGCATGTCCTCGATCATCGATCCGTAGCCGGTGGGCGCAGCTGCCGCGGCGAGCGCCCGAACCTGCTGATCGACGGCATCGGGGGGAGCGGTCAGGGTCAATCCGTCCTCCACCGGCCCGGCGGCGGGCGGGGTGCATGCGAGGTCCTCCCCGCCGACGTCGGGCACGCCGGAGCGGGCGAGCGCGAGCACGACGCCGACGACACCGGCGACGATGAGCCAGTAGGGAGCGTCCGTGACGGGCGGGATCCCGTCGCCGTAGGTGATCCAGAGCCAGCGCACGAGCGCGCCGAGGGTGAAGCCGAGGGCGATCGAGCCGAGCGCGGCGCCGGTCGCGTAGGAGGTGAGCTCGTCGCTCTTCCCTTCGAAGGTGACCCATCCGGTCAGGAGCAGCAGCACGACGCCGACCGCCGCGAACCCCCACTCCCTGTTGCTCCACGCCCCCACTGCATGAAGGGCATCGGAGGATCCACCCTGAGGCTTGAACGGCGCGCCCGATCCCTCAACTTCCACGCGACGGTGGCGCGTGTCCGGCCACCGGGCTTGGGTATGGTGAAGACACTTGGCAGATCAGCAGGAGACGAGCACCGTCCAGACCCCCGCCGGGGCGCTCGAGAGCACGCGTGGCCGCTCGCTCCCCGACGCCGACACCGCCAAGGAGCTCCTCCGGCAGATGGCGCTGATCCGGCGCTTCGAGGAGGAGGCGGGACGGCAGTACCAGCGCGCCAAGGCGGGCGGCTTCCTCCACCTCGCGATCGGCGAGGAGGCGACCATCGTCGGCACGACGTCGGTGATGGAGCCGACCGACTACCTGATCGGCACCTACCGGACCCACGGTCACGCGATCGCGCGGGGAACCGACCCCAAGAACGTGATGGCCGAGATCTTCGGCCGCGAGGACGGCACCGCGCGCGGCCGCGGCGGCTCCATGCACATCTTCGACGGCGAGCGCCGCTTCATGGGCGGCTACGGGATCGTCGGCGGCAACCTCCCGATCGCCGCCGGCCTGGCCCTCGCCTCCGACCTGAAGGGGACCGACGACGTCACCGTCTGCATGTTCGGCGACGGCGCCTCCAACACCGGCAACTTCGGCGAGACGATGAACCTGGCGGCGCTCTGGAAGCTGCCGATCGTCTTCCTCGTCGAGAACAACCTCTACGGGATGGGCACCGCGATCGAGCGTCACTCCGCGGTCACCGACCTCTCCCACAAGGCCGAGGGCCTGGGAGTCCCCGGCGAGCGCGTCGACGGCATGGACGTCATCGCGATCCGCGAGTGCGTCGCCGACCACCTCCGGCAGGCGCGCGAGGACCGGCGCCCGACGCTCGTCGAGGCCTTCACCTACCGCTACCGCGGCCACTCCGCCGCCGACCCCGAGGTCTACCGCGAGAAGGAGGAGGTCGAGGAGTGGCGCCAGAAGGACCCGATCGAGAGCTTCGCCAAGCGGCTCGTCGACGAGGGCATAGTCGAGGACGGGTACCTCGAGGAGATTCGCGAGGAGGTCGACAAGCAGATCGTCGAGGCGGCTGAGTTCGCCGACGCCTCGCCGGAGCCGCCGCTCGACTCCCTCTACGACAACCTCTACGTCCTCCCCGAGGAGTCCGAGGGCTGGTACGCCGTCGACGAGCGCACCCCCGACCCGTTCCGCGGCGAGCGCGAGCGCGAGGCATCCGAGACCGAGCGCGTCCGCGACCTCCACGAGGCCGGCGCCGCCTACGCCGAGCAGAGCGAAGACGAGGGCCGCCCGACCGACGAGGCGCAGGAGCAGGAGGAAGGCTCGACCGACGGGGGCTCCCACTCGCGCGAGCAGGGCCGGAGCGGCCATCCCACCGAGGACGACCGCGGCGAGCGGCGAGCCCGAGGACGCGATCTAGATGGCCACGATGCGAATGCGGGAGGCGCTCAACGCCGCGCTCCGGGAGGAGCTGCAGCGCGACGAGTCCGTCTTCCTGATGGGCGAGGACATCGGCGTCTTCGAGGGCGCCTTCAAGGTGACCGAGGGCCTGATGAAGGAGTTCGGCGAGGCGCGGGTCCGTGACACGCCGATCTCCGAGAACACGATCGTCGGTGCCGGCGTCGGCGCCGCGATGGCGGGGATGCGGCCGGTCGTCGAGCTGATGACCGTCAACTTCGCGCTGCTGGCCTTCGACCAGATCATCAACCACGCCGCCTCGATCCCCTACATGTTCAACGGCCAGGTCCGGGTGCCGATGGTCATCCGGATGCCGGGCGGCGGTGGCCACCAGCTCGGCCCGACCCACTCCCACTCCTTCGAGGCGATGTTCCTCCAGATCCCCGGGATCCTCGTCGCCTGCCCGTCCACGGCCGCCGACGGCAAGGCGCTGCTGAAGAGCGCGATCCGCGACGACAACCCGGTCGTCTTCATCGAGCACGAGACGCTCTACGGGATGCGCGGGGAGGTTCCCGACGACGACGACCTCACGCTCCCCTTCGGCCAGGCCGCGGTCCGGCGCGAGGGCGACGACGTGACGATCATCGGCATCCTCAAGATGGCCCACGAGGCCGAGCGCGCCGCCAAGACGCTGGCCGACGAGCACGGGATCGAGGCCGAGGTGATCGACCCGCGGACGCTGCGCCCGCTCGACCTCGACACCATCCTCGAGTCGGTCCGCAAGACGAACCGCGCGGTCATCGTCGAGGAGGGTTGGCCCCACGGCGGGGTCGGCGCCAACCTCGCCGCGCTCATCCAGGAGCAGGCCTTCGACCATCTCGACGCGCCGATCCAGCGCGTCACCGGCGCGGACGTGCCGATGCCCTACTCCAAGCGCCTCGAGCAGAGCGCCATCCCCCATCCCGAGCACATCGTCAGCGCGGTGCTGGAGACCACCGCGGGAGCGAAGTAGCGGTGGACGCCTGATGGCCAGCGAGATCGTCATGCCCCGCCTCTCCGACTCGATGGAGGAGGGAACGGTCCTCGCGTGGATGAAGTCGGTCGGCGACGAGGTCGCCGTCGGTGACGAGCTCGTCGAGATCGAGACCGACAAGGCGAACATGGTCTACGAGTCCGACTCGGCCGGGACGCTGGTCGAGATCCTCGCCGAGGAGGGAGCGACGCTTCCGATCGGCGAGGTGATCGCGCGGCTCGGCGAGGCGGGTGAGGCGCCGGCGGGCGGCGGTCCGGCGAGGCGGGCGACGCCGAGCCTCGCGGCGGAGCCGAGCGCGAGCCGGGCCCGAAGACCCCGACGCCGGACGTCCGCGGAAGCCGCCTGCGAGGCGGGGCCGACGCCGAGACCGTTCGACGCACCGGGCAGCGTCGACCGGCGCCGCCGACGGCGAGCGCATCAAGGCCTCCCCCATCGCCCGGCGGATCGCCTCCGACAAGGGCGTCGACCTGCGGACGCTCGAGCGGCTCCGGCCCCGGCGGTCGGATCATCAAGAAGGACGTCGAGGAGGCGGAGGCGCGCCCCGCTGCCGAGCCGGCGCCGGCCGCCGCTCCCAGCGCCTCCCGGAGCGGCCTCCGCGATGGCCGCCGCACCACGGCCGCGCCGACGCCCGGCGCGCAGGAGAAGCCCGAGACCGCCCGCGGCACCGCCGAGACGGTCGAGCTGACGAAGCTGCAGCAGACGGTCGCGCGCCGGATGGCGGAGTCGAAGGCGACCGCGCCGCACTTCTACCTGACGACCGAGATCGACATGACGCGCGCGGTCGAGGCGCGCAAGCGGATCAAGGCCGCCGCCGGCGAGGGCGACGTCGTCCCCTCCTTCAACGACATGGTCGTCAAGGCGTGCGCGATCGCCCTGCGCGAGTTCCCCCGCGCCAACGGCGCCTACCGCGACGGCAAGGTCGAGGAGTACTCGCGGGTCAACGTCGGCGTCGCGGTCGCCGCGCAGGACGCGCTCGTCGTCCCGACGGTCTTCGACGCCGACACGAAGGGCCTGCGGCAGATCGCCACCGAGACCCGCGCGCTCGCCTCGCGGGTGCGCGAGGGAACGATCACTCCCCCGGAGCTGTCCGGTGGAACCTTCACCGTGTCGAACCTGGGCATGTTCGGGGTGACGAGCTTCTCCGCGGTGATCAACCCGCCTCAGGCGGCGATCCTCGCCGTCGGCTCGATCGAGGAGGTGCCGGTCGTCCGCGAGGGCCAGATCGTCCCCGGAAACCAGATGTCGGTCACGCTCGCCAGCGACCACCGCATCCTCTACGGCGCCGACGGCGCCAAGTTCCTCGCGCGAGTGCGCGACTTGCTTGACGGAACCTGTGTTCCTAGCTCTGTGACCACGACCGTTCGCCCGATGGAGTCAGCAACCAGCACCGAGGAGCTCGCGCACAAGCCGCGGACCATCGACGTGCCGCTGGAGCAGCTGCCGGCGATCGACGAGCACTACATCGACGTCGAGGCTCCCGCCGAGTCCACCTTCGCGGCGCTGTTCCCGACGCTGGAGTCGGCGCTCGGAAGCAAGTTCTCCCACAGCTACTGCGAGCGGATCGGCGCGATCGAGACCGAGGCCCACGGCGACCTCCACCACCCCGGAGGGACGCTCCCCGGCTTCACGGTCACGCGGGCGATCGCTCCGGTGATGCTCGCGCTCGCCGGCCAGCACAAGTACGCGAAGTACGCGGTCGTGTTCCGGATCGACCTGCTGCCGGGCCAGCGCTCACGCGTTCGCCTCGAGACGCGCGCCGAGTTCGCGGAGGGCAAGGGGAAGCTCTACAAGGCGGCGGTGCTCGGCACCCGCGGCCACATCCTCGTCGTGAACCGCATGCTGCGATCGGTCAAGCGCCGGGCCGAGCTCAGCATGGACGGCCACTGAGGTCCCCGATGGCTCGCCTCCTCCGCCTTTCGCTCCCGCTCGTCGCGCTGCTCGCGCTCGGCCTGCGTGCCCGCGAGTGCCGCCGGCGCCGAAGAAGGTGTCCGTCGGCGACTACCAGGCGGCCCCCTCGCTGCCCGCGACGACGGACTACGCCGTCGGTCTCTTCTCGGTCGAGAAGGTGGCCGGGCAGCGGCAGATCGTCCGCACCGACGGCTACCTCGGCATCTACTACCCCGACTCGAACGAGTGCGACGACTTCGACCTCCCGCTCGCCACCGATGCGATCCCGATCGCCGCGACCGGGCGCTTCAAGTGGACCGAGAAGACGCCGACCGAGGACGACTCGATCGTCCGGGTCACCTGGAAGGGCCGCTGGACCAAGCCCGGTGTCGTCGGCGGCTCGATCACGATCAAGCACGACGGCTGCTCCTCCACCCGCAAGTGGAGCGGCGGCAAGGTCGCGGCGACCGGCTGAGGTCGCCGGGACGGCGGCGGCCGCCTGCCACACTGAACGTGTGGCGCGGCTCGATTGGACCTGGCTGGGAACCGTCCCCTACGACGAGGCGCTGGCGCTGCAGAACGCGCTCGCCGATCGGCGGCGAGCGGGCGAAGCCGACGACACGCTGCTGCTGCTCGAGCACCCGCCCGTCCTGACGAAGGGCCGCCGCACCGAGGCGCGCGAGCTGGGGATGGGCGAGGACTGGTACCGGATGCAGGGCATCGAGGTCGTCGAGAGCGACCGCGGCGGCCGGGTCACCTACCACGGCCCCGGCCAGCTGGTCGCCTATCCGATCGTCGAGATCGCCGGCGTCACTCCCGGCGGCCGGCCCGACGTCCACGCCTACGTCCGCGCGCTCGAGGACGTGATGCTGGGAGCGCTCGCCGACCACGGCGTCCCGGCGCAGGTCTTCGACGGGCTGACGGGCGTGTGGACAGCGGGTCCGCCCCCGGTACCCCTGGGTACTCAGGGCCCGCAGGGAACCGAGGTCACCGCGCGCGACCCCGAGCTCGCCGCAGCGGACGCGGGCGGCGGCGAGGCGCGCAAGATCGGCTCGATCGGGATCCACGTCAGCCGCGGCATCTCCACCCACGGCATCGCGATCAACGTCAACAACGACCTCCAGCCCTTCGAATGGGTCGTCCCCTGCGGGATGGAGGCGGCGCGGATGACGTCGGTCTCGCGCGAGCTGGGAGCCGAGCAGGACCTGGCGGAGTTCACCGCGACGGTGCGCGACCGCTTCGGCGAGGCGTTCGGCCGCGAGCTGCGCGAGGTCGAGCCGGCGACCCTCCCCTAGCGGGGAACCTGAGGACAGCATGCTGTCCCAGGACGCCCCGCTGCTAGCGGCCACTCGCCAGGTACTCCGCCTCGGCCTTCCCCAGCTCCGTCACCGGGTCGTCGCCGTACATCCACTCGCGGGCGATCCGGTGCCAGTTGTTCTCGGAGCCGAGCTGGCCGAGGACCGCGAGCGTCAGCAGCTCGAGGCGGCGGCCGAAGAGGTGCTCGGGCGCGATGTCCTGATGGCGCGCGGTCGCGTAATGGGTGGAGCGCGGGTCGGTCGTCTGGATGAAGGCGCGGTTGACGATCTCCTGATCGATCCGCACGTCCTCGTCCGTCGTGTACCACCAGATCGCGTCGCGGACGAAGTCGAGGAGCTCGCCGGGATGGAGGCGGTCGCCGCGGGGAAGGAAGCCGGCCTCGGCTCATCAGCCTGTGGAGCTCCTCGGCGTTGCCCTCGGTCGTCGCGCGCTGGCAGGCGAGCTCCAGCTCGGCGACGGGCGGCTCGATCGTCTTGAACAGGCCGAAGTCGAGGAACGCGACCTTCCCCTCGGGCAGCCGGATCATGTTCCCCGGGTGCGGGTCCCCGGAGAACCGCCGGTGGCGGTACATCGAGCCGAAGTAGAAGCGGAAGACGATCTCGCCGATCCGGTCGCGCTCGTCGTCGGGCTCGGCGCGCATCGCCTCGAACCCGTCGCCGGCCACCAGCTCGGTGACGATCACCCGCTCCCGGCAGAGCGGGGTGACCACGGGCGGGATGACGATGAACGGATGGTCGTCGTAGAGGCGAGCCATCGTCCGCTGGTTCGAGGCCTCGAGCTCGTAGTCGAGCTCCTCGACGATCCGCTCCCGGATCTCCGCGCCGACCGCCTTCGTGTCGAGCTCGGGCGTCATCGTCTTCGTCAGCCGCAGCAGGATTCCCAGGTTCTTCATGTCGGCGCGGACGGCGTCGTTGATCCCCGGGTACTGGACCTTCACCGCGACGTCGCGCCCGTCCGGCAGCGAGGCGCGGTAGACCTGCCCGATCGAGGCGGCGGCGATCGGCTCGGGGTCGAACTCGGAGAAGACTGCGGCGATCGGCTGCTCGAGGTCGCCCTCGATCACCTTGCGCATCTGCTCGAAGCTGACGGTCGGCGCGGCGTCACGCAGGGTCGCGAGCTTCGCCTGGAAGCGGTCGCGGTACTCCGGCGGGACGATTCCCAGATCGACGAACGAGAGGACCTGGCCGATCTTCATCGCCGCGCCCTTCATGCCGCCGAGGACGGTCACGATCTGCTCGGCGGCCTCGAGCTGGCGCTTGTCCATCGCCGCCGTCGCCTTCTCCTCCGAGCGCGCGACGTTGGCCGCACGGGTCCCCGCGCGCTTCACCGCCTGGCCCGCGGCGGCGCCGCCGAAGCGGGCAAGCCGCTGGACGCGGTTCGTCGGGAGCTTGCCTTCGGCCATCCCCCGGATTATCGGGGACGGGCGCCGGTGCCCGAGGCCCAGGTCAGCGGCCGGTGAAGAACTCTCGACTGCCGCGCTCGGCGAAGAGGATGTAGAGGACGATGAGCGCGATGACGATCGAGCTGATGCCGCTCGCGACGTTGTTGCCGTGGACCGCGGCCACCTGAACGATGCCGCCGGCGAGGTTGAACAGCGACAGGATCGCGACCAGCCACCGCGCGAAGTTGCTGCCGTTTCCAAGCGCGCTTGCGACCAGCGCCGTGATCACGCCTGCGATGAGCAGGACGATCGCGATCGTGAGCAGGGCGTCCGTCGAGAAGTCGGTGTTCGCGAGGACCTCCTTGTCGTCCCGGAACAGGAGGAGGAGCACGCCACCGGCGATCTCCAGCAGCGCCTGCAGCCAGACGAGGACGACGAGGACTGAAACTCCGAACGGGCGGCGGCGGGACATGCACCGCAACCTACTCCCCGCTGCGGGCAGAGCATGACGCGCTATAGATGTGCCGCATGGGCCGCCTCATCTACACCGCGATCTGCTCGCTCGACGGCTACATCGAGGACGTGGGCGGCGACTTCTCCTGGGCGGCGCCCGACGAGGAGGTGCACTCGTTCATCAACGAGCGCGAGGCCGAGAGCGGCGACGATGCTCCTCGGCCGCAAGACCTACGAGACGCTTCAGGTCTGGGAGACGATGGAGACCGAGGGCCACCCCGCCGCCTTCGACGAGTACAAGCAGGTCTGGCTGGCGAGCGACAAGATCGTCTACTCCCGGACGCTCACCGAGGTCTCGACCGCGCGCACCCGGATCGAGACCGAGTTCGATCCCGAGGCGGTGCGCGCCATGAAGGCCGAGGGCGACCTCAGCATCGGCGGCCCGGATCTGGGAGCCGATGCGTTCCGCGCCGGCCTGGTCGACGAGGTCCGGCTCTACCTCGCCCCGGCGATCGTCGGCGGCGGCAAGCCTGCGCTTCCCGACGGCGTCCGGCTGGACCTCGAGCTGCTCGCGGAGCGTCGCTTCGAGAGCGGCTTCGTCTACCTCAGCCACGCCGTACGCGGCTGAGTTCCCGGCTCCCGGCGCCCAGACACGACACCCCTCGACCTCCGTCCGCCGGAGTCGTATAGTGCGTTTCATCACATAGGGAACCGGGTGGAACCCCGGAGCCCGTTTGTCCGTAGGCGTCGCGCCCGGAGATCACGGTCGCGGCGATCAACAGGCCACGACGGAGTGGAGATCCCACTTCCCGGCCAGACCCGAAAGGCGGACCCCATGAGCGCAAGCGAGGTGCGCACGCGTCCCGACGCTGCCCCGACCCTGCTCACCGACGGCGATCGCGAGCGCCTCCTCAGCTACATGCTGATGATGCGGCTGGCCGAGGAACGGGCGCTGAGCCTGTACCGGCAGGGCAAGATCCCCGGCTCCTTCTACGACGGCTGCGGTCAGGAGGCCATCGGCGTCGGCGCCGCTTACGCGCTCGCTCCCGAGGATCGGATGTGCATCCTGCACCGCGATCTGGGAGCGCACTTCGTCCGCGGCGTCACGCCCGACCGCTACCTCGCCAACTACATGGGGCGCTCGGGTGGAGTGACCGGCGGGCGCGACGGCAACATGCACTTCGGCGACCCCGAGCTCGGTTGCGTCGGCATGGTCTCGATGCTCCCCGACATGGCGCTGGTCGCCAGCGGCATCGCCCTGGCGTTCAAGCTGAGGCGGGAGCCGCGCGTCGCGCTGACGTTCTTCGGCGAGGGCTCGACGGCCAACGGGCAGTGGCACGAGGCGATGAACCTCGCCGGCGTCCGCGAGCTGCCGGTGGTGTTCGTCCTCGAGAACAACGGCTTCGCCTACTCGACGCCGAACTCGCTCGAGTTCGCGGTCGATCCGGTCCAGCGAGCGCAGGGCTACGGGTTCGACGGCGTGACCGTCGACGGGAACGACGTCGAGGCGGTGTTCGGCGCGGTCGCCGAGGCGGCGGAGCGTGCTCGCGGCGGGGGCGGTCCCACGCTGATCGAGGCGCGGACGATGCGGATGCACGGCCACGGCGCCCACGACGACATGAGCTACGTGCCCGAGGAGATGCTCGCCGAGTGGCGCGACCGCGACCCGATCGACGGCTACCGCGAGCGGCTCGTCGGCGAGCACGGCTTCGAAGCCGGCCGCGCTCGACGCGCTCCGGGAGCGGGTCGCCGCCGAGGTCGCCGAGGGAGCCGAGCGGGCCCTCGCATCCCCCATGCCGGACCCGGCGATCGCGAGGACCGGCGTCTACGCCGACGAGTGGAGACCGCTGGGAGACGGCAAAGCGCCCTGGTCGCGCTACTCGAAGGGAGGTCAGTCATGAGCGCCGTCCGTACGCAGCTCGAGCCGTCCACGCCCCGTTCCTCAGAGGGCGGAACCGGACGCGAAGCGGAGGATTCCGCCCATTCAACTGTCGAGATGACCTACCTCGAGGCCATCTCCGACGCGATCCGCTCCGAGATGCGCCGCGACGACACCGTGTTCTGCTTCGGCGAGGACATCGGCGCGTTCGGAGGCGCCTTCAAGGTGACCGACGGGTTCGCCGAGGAGTTCGGCACCGACCGGGTGCTCGACGCGCCGCTGGCGGAGAACGCGATCGTCGGCGCCGCGGTCGGCGCGGCCATCGAGGGGCTGAAGCCGGTCTGCGAGATGCAGTTCGCCGACTTCGTCTCCTGCGGCTTCGACCAGCTCGTCAACGTCGCGGCGAAGATGCACTTCCGCCAGGGGCTGGCGGTGCCGATGGTCATCCGGCTCCCCTCGGGTGGAGGGTTCTCCGGCGGGCCGTTCCACTCCCAGAACCCGGAGGCGTGGTTCCTGCAGTCGCCCGGGCTGAAGGTCGTCGCGCCGGCGACGGCGGCGGACGCGAAGGGGCTTCTGGTCAGCGCGATCAGGGACCCCAACCCCGTCTGCTTCCTCGAGCACAAGGGGCTCTACCGCCATGTGAAGGGGCCGGTCCCGACGGGCGAGCACGCGGTCCCCATCGGGAAGGCGCGAATCGCGCGGGAGGGGGAGCTGGCGACGGTGATCGCCTACGGCTCCGCCGTCGAGCTCGCCGAGCGCGCGGTCGAGGAGCTCGGCGAGGACGTCGAGGTGATCGACCTGCGCTCGCTCGCGCCGCTCGACCTCGAGGCGATCGAGGCGAGCGCGCGGAAGACCGGCAAGGTGCTCGTCGCTCACGAGGCGACGCGATCGGCCGGGGTCGGAGCGGAGGTGGCGGCGATCGTCGCCGAGCGCTGCTTCGAGCACCTCGACGCGCCGGTGCGGCGATTGACCGCGCCCGACGTGCCGATCCCGTTCAGTCCACCTCTGGAGCAGGCCGTCCTGCCGCAGCCCGACGACATGAAGGAGGCCATCGATGAGCTCCTCCGCTACTAGCCCGACAACCACCGTACGAAGTTCGGATGCCGCAGATGGGAGTCTCCGTCGCCGAAGGCACCGTGGTCGAGTGGCGCAAGCAACCGGGCGACCCGGTCGCCGCCGACGAGCCCGTGTGCGACGTGACGACGGACAAGATCGACGTCGAGATCCCGGCGCCGGTGGACGGCGTGATGGCCAGGGTCCTGGTCGAGGAGGGAGAGACGGTTTCGGTCGGCACGCTGCTGGCGGAGATCGATCTGAGGTGGAGGCCGGAGGACGGAGGATGGAGACGGTTCCTCCGGCGCTCGGTCGAGTGCGCAACCGCCGTCTGAGTCACGGCCCTCGCCGGCGAGCTCGATCGCTCGGCGTTCGTCTCCCCCGTGGTCCGGCGGATCGCCGACGAGCACGGCATCGACCCGTGCGCGGTCGAGGGCCACGGCGTCGGCGGGCGGGTGCGTAAGTCGGACCTGCTCGCGTACATCGAGCGCGCCGAACGTCCCGCGACGGGGTCCATGGCCCCCGCTCAGGGACGTTCGTCGGGCAACGGGGGTGGCAACGGCAACGGGAAGACGCTCCACTCGGAGTCGCCCTACCGGCCTGAGCCGACCGCGCCCGATCGGCCGACGCCGACCCCATCAGCCGATGACCTCGTCGGCCCGTCCACCCGCGAGCCGATGAGCCCGATGCGCCAGGCGATCGCCCGCCACATGCTGGGAAGCATCTCGACCTCGGCGCACTGCACGACGATGGTCGAGGCCGACTTCTCCGGCCCCGGCCGCGCGACGGCGCGAGCTCGAGGGCAGAGCGACTCGGCCGACCTACCTGGCGTTCGTCGCGCGAGCGGTCGTCGCCGCGCTGGGCCGCCACCCGATCCTCAACGCCTCGATCGAGGGTGAGGAGATCGTCCACCACGAGGACGTGAACCTCGGGATCGCGGTCGCGCTCGACGACGGGCTGGTCGTGCCCGTGATCCGCCGCGCCCAGCGGCTGAGCGTCGAGGGGCTCGCGGAGGAGATCGCATCGCTCGCCCGGCGAGCCCGCAACGGGGAGCTCCAGCCCGACGACACCCACGGCGGCACGTTCACGATCACCAACCCCGGCCAGTTCGGCGCGCTCCTGGCGACGCCGATCATCAACCAGCCGCAGGTGGGGATCCTCGACGTCGAGGCGGTCGTCGACCGTCCCGTCGCCGTCGACGACGGCGCCGGCGGCAAGGCGCTCGCGATCAGGCCGATGGGCTACCTCTGCATGTCGTGGGACCACCGCGCCCTCGACGGCGCCATCGCCGCTCGCTTCCTCGCCGACGTCCGCGCCGGCGTCGAGAGGGGTGAGCTCTGATGGGTCATCCGGAGCAGTTCGAACAGGTCGTCTCCCGGCGCGGGGAGCGCAGCGGGTGCGTCGTCACGGTCGCGGTCCACTCCACCCGGCTGGGGCCTGCGCTCGGCGGCGCGCGGATGTGGCACTACCCCGACCCCGCCGATGCCGTCGCGGACGCGAAGCGGCTCGCCGCGGCGATGACGCTGAAGGCATCGGCGGCCGGTCTCGATCTCGGCGGCGGCAAGGGAGTGCTCGCGGCGCCAGCCGGGCCGCCACCGAGCGGGGAGCTGCGACGGGCGATGCTGCTCGACTTCGGCGATCTCGTCGAGGAGCTCGGCGGCGACTACGTGACCGCCGAGGACGTCGGCACCGGAGCCGGGGACATGGCGACCATCGCCGAGCGGACGTCGCACGTCGTCGGCCTCGATCCGGAACGTGGCGGCTCGGGCGATCCGAGCCCGGTTACGGCGCTCGGCGTCGTCGCCGCGATGCGCGCGTGCGCCGAGGAGCGCTTCGGGAGCCGTGAGCTCGAGCGGGGTCCGCGTGTGCGTGATCGGCCTCGGCCACGTCGGGACCGGAGTCGCTGAGCTCCTGACGGCCGCGGGAGCCCGGCTCACGGTCACCGACCTCGACGAGTCCAGGCGCGCGCCGCTGGAGCGGCTCGGCGCGATGTGGATCGACCCGGCCGACGCGATCCTCGCGCGCTGCGACGTCCTCGCTCCCTGCGCTCTGGGAGGTGCCATCGGCGTCGGCGAGGCGCGCGAGATCCGCGCCGGCGTCGTCTGCGGCGCGGCGAACAACATCCTCGGCGAGCCGGCCGCCGCCGACGTCCTCCACGAACGCGGGATCACCTACGCGCCCGACTTCATCGCGAACGCCGGCGGGCTGATCAGCGTCTACGGCGAGCTGCGGCACCTCGATCACGCGCGGGCGCTCGAGCTCGCGGCCGGGATCGAGGGGACGATGGCCTCGGTGCTCGAGACCGCACGCCACTCCGGCGAGGGACCGCTCGTGGCCGCGCGGCGGCTGGCGATGGCGCGCCTGGAGCGGACGGTCGCGGTGGGCTGAGCTCGCCTTCTGAAGGCGTCGAGACCAACTTCTCGGCGACATGCGTGCCGAGAACTCGGATTCACCGTGGGAGGAGCGCGGCGAATCGGCGCCACACGTCGATGTCCCAGTTGCCGCTCGCCGCGCCTGAGGTCGAGGGCAGGACGTAGGTGGGAACGCCGCCGAGGTCGATGCCCTGCGGCCCGTACTCCACCCGCGGGCGGCCCAGCGCGACCTGCGCGGAGCGCTTGCCGTTGAAGGCGAGCCAACCCGGCTCCCAGGTCTCCATCAGGGAGACGAGGCGCGGCACGTCGAAGCCACCGGTGCCGATGTCGGCGTCGGAGCCGGAGCGGGTCTTGCAGAGGTCGGTCAGCCCGATGCCCCACCGCTGCACCTCGCGGAACTCGGCGGGCGCGAGCCGTCGCGGGGTCAGGCCGATCGCGTGCAGCGTCGGCCAGAACTTGTTCCCCGGCCCGGCGTAGGGAGCCCGCACCCTCGCCGAGGCCGCGCCGAGCGCGGTACCGCAGAAGACGACGCGGAGGCCGCCGCGCAGACGTCGTCGAGCAGCTCGTCGCGACGCCATGGGGGCGAGGACCACGCGAGATGTCGGCTCGCCCGATCCGCCACTGACGCGGCGCAGATCGGCTATCGCCGCGTACACGCGGAGCGCAGACAGATCGCCGCGGTCGGCGTCAATGAGCGCGAGAGGCTCCCATCGTCGAGCGGCTCAACGAGTCGGCGATGACCGGAGCAACGAGCGGTGGGTACGACCGCCGAGGCGCGGTCCCGCGAGCGCCTCGAGGTCGGCGTGATCGGCCGTCGGCTGGCGAGCCGGATCTCCATCAGCCCAGCTCCTTCTCGAACCAGAAGGCCGCCTGGGTGTTGCCGTTGTAGTCGGGGATCTCGACGTAGCCCGAACGCTCGTAGAGGTGCTTGGCCGCGGCCTGGCGGAAGCCCGTGTCCAGCCGCGAGCGCGTGAAGCCGAGCTCGATCGCGCGGGCCTCGAGCGCCTCGAGCAGCAGGCCCGAGAGCCCGCGACCGCGCTCACCTGGCAGGACGTACATCCGCTTGACCTCGCACGTCCTCTCGTCGAGGCGCTTCAGACCGCCGCAGCCGATGGGCCGCTCGCCGTCGAAGATCACGAGGAAGTCCCCGTCGGGAGGGGTCATCTCCGTCGGGCTCGCGCCGACCGAATGGATCGAGCCCACGTCGTCGGCGTAGGTTGCCTCGATCTCGGCCTCCATCGCGCGAACGAGCTTCTGGGAAGCGTCCGCCGCCGGGTCTGCGGGTCGAATGGTCGTCTCCATCGTTGCGATCATGGCGCAAAGGGTCGCTCCATCAGATGCATATGTCAAAGACATACTTTCACTGGCGATCATCACGGTTCGTTATGGTGACTTCATGGAGCTGCGCCAGCTCGAGTACCTCGCGGCCGTCGTCCGCCATGGGCAGTTCACCCGCGCGAGCCGCGAGCTGAACGTCGCCCAGCCGGCCGTCTCCCAGCAGATCAAGAAGCTCGAGGGCGAGCTGGGCATGGAGCTGCTGAACCGTGGCGGCAAGCGCGTCGAGCCGACCGAGGCCGGGCGAGCTGCTCGTCGCCCGCGCCCATCGTGTCCTCGGCGAGCTCGAGGCCGCCCGCCAGGAGCTCGACGAGCTGAGCGGGCTGCACCGCGGCCGGATTGACATCGGCGCGCTGCCTGTCTCCCGGCTCGACATCGCCGGCCTCCTGCATGGGGTTCCGCGACCTCCACCCCGCGATCGGGATCCACCTGCACGAGCAGTCGCTCGCGGTGATGCTGCCGATGCTCCGCAGCGACGAGCTCGACCTCTGCTTCGGACTCACCGTCCCCGGCGACCACGGGGATGACCTCACCGGCCGCAAGCTCTTCGACGAGCCGCTCCTCGCCGCCCTCTCCCCCGGCCACCCGCTCGCCGGGCGCCGCTCGATCCGCCTCGAGGAGCTCGCCGCCGGGCCGCTCATCCGCTTCCGCACCGGCTCGTCTCTGCAGACCGCGATCGACGCGGAGTTCGACCGCGTCGGCGCCACCGCCTCCTGGGCCTTCGAGAGCTTCGAGCTCGAGACGGTGCGCGCTCTCGCCTCGCGCGGCATCGGCGTCGCGCTCATGCCCGAGGGCTACCTCGACCGGCGAGGGCTCCCCCATCGTCGGCGTGCCGCTGCGCCCGCAGGTGAAGCTCCCGGTCAGCATCCTCTGGCGGGCCGAGCGCAGGCGGCCGCCCGCGGCGCAGGCCTTCCTCGACTTCGCGCTCGAGCGGCTGGAGGCCGAACAGGTCAAGCGCGCGTCGTGATCGCGATCCGGAAGTGGATCGGGAGCTCCGCCGGCGTCTCGCCCTCGCGGACCAGCTCCTCGGCGCGAGCGACCATCGCGTCCCGCTCCGAGTCCTCCATCGCAGCGACCCAGCTCATCGACAGCAGGTAGTCGGGAATCGCCTCCGGATGCGCCGGCCGATTCACGGTCACCCCGATCTCGCGGGGCGTCGTCCAGCCATCGCCGGCGGCGACGCTCTGCTCCCAGCTCGGCCCGTCGAAGTAGGGGTGGTCGGGGCGCGCCGCGCTGATCAGGGAACCGAGCTCGTGCGCCCAGCTCGCGCCCGTCCAGGCCGGGATGGTCGCGAGCAACGCCAGGCCTCCACCCGGCTCGAGCACCCGTGCGATGTCGGCGAGGGCGCGCTCGCCGTCGAACCAGTGGAAGCCGTCGGCGACGGTGACCGCTCGCTGGGAGCCGTCCGCCAGCGGGATCGCCTCCGCCACGCCGTCGACGGCGCGCTCGGGACCGACGATCGCGGCCAGCTTCTCGCGCATCTCGGCGAGCGGCTCGATCCCGACGACGTCGAGGCCGCCCGCCAGCAGCGCGCGGGTCAGCTTCCCGGTCCCCGCCGCCAGGTCGGCCACCGCATCGCCCGCGTTCAGCCCGAGCTCGGCCATGAGCGCGCCGACCACGGCGGGCGGGTAGTCGGGCCGCCCGCGCTCGTAGTTGCCGGCGACGCCGGCGAAGCGCGCGGCGAGAGGGTGTAGGTCCACGGGGCGGAAGGCTATGCGCCCCCATCGGACCTGCGCCCGAACCCCGAGCGAGCCCCTATCCTCGACCGTCCGGAGAGAGAGACACGCGGGCCGACCGCAAGAGAGAGGTGGAGCGGAGATGAGGACTGAGACGGAACCGTCGGAGCGATCGTCGTCTGCGCTGCTGGCACTGCTTGGCCGCGGCGCAGTCCGCCGCCCAGGCCCAGGACTCCTCGGAGCCGACGCCGATCATCTTCGTCCACGGGCAATCCGGCTCGGTGCAGCAGTTCGAGACGAACACGATGCGCCTGACGAGCAATGGCTTCCCCCGGAACCGCCTCTTCGCCTACGAGTACGACACGAACGCCGGCACCAACGATGTCGCGATCGCCAACCTCGCCGCGCTGATCGACGAGGTGAAGGCGAAGACCGGCTCGGACCAGGTCGACATCCTTGCCCATTCCCGCGGCACCACCGTCGCGCACACCTACCTCTCCACGCCGGAGCGGGCGGCGAACGTCCGGCGCTACGTCAACTACGACGGCCGCACCTCCGCGACGCCGCCCGGAGGCGTGCCGACGATGGCCATCTGGGGCGAGGGAGACCAGACCCGCACGATCGGCGGCGCCGAGAACGTCTACTTCCCGATTCGCGCCCACACCGAGGTGACCACCGCCAAGGCGACCTTCGTGCGCGTCTACGAGTTCCTCACCGGCGAGAAGCCCGAGTTCAAGTACGTCGTCCCCGAGAAGCCGAGCAAGGTGAAGGTCGCGGGCCGGGCGCTCGCGTTCCCCGCCAACGTCGGAATCGACGGCGGTCAGCTCGCCGTCTACGAGGTCGATTCGAAGACCGGCCAGCGTGTCTCGGAGAAGCCGATCTACACGAAGGCGATCGACGCCACCGGCGACTTCGGGCCGTTCAAGGTCGACGGCACCAAGAACTACGAGTTCGCCGTCGCGACGCCCGCCGGCTACACGATCCACAACTACCCCGAGCGCTTCGAGCGCAGCGACTACTTCTACCGCGTGCTCGACGCACCGGCGCTGCGCCCGTTCATCGAGCAGAGCCCGAACCACTCGAGCGTGGCGGTGACCCGCATGCGCGAATGGTGGGGGAACGTCGACGATCCCGCCGGGCACGGCAACGACTCGCTCACCTTCAACGGATTCGAGGTGATCAACCCGGCGATCGCTCCCCGCTCCCGTCGCGTCCTCGCCGTGTTCAACTTCGACAAGAACTCCGATGGCGTCTCCGACACGAGCGCCTCGCTCTCGCCGTTCGGCCAGATCGGCTTCCTGACCGGCGTCGACAACTACATGCCGGCGAGCGCGGACCACTCTGGGAAGATCGCCGTCACCGAGAAGATGCGCGGGCGGCAACGGCCACACGGAGACGATCAACGTCCCCAACTGGCCCTCAGGGACCGAGACGGTCTCGGTCTTCTTCCGCGACTACAAGGCCAAGGTCTACAAGGAGAAGCGGGACGGGAAGAAGTAGGGCGCGCCCGGCGAGGTCGGGCCACGTCCTACTTCGTGGCCGTCACCACGTTGTGAGCGCAGAGCCGGCGTAGGACCGGCGTCCGCTCCACCCGGTCCTCCACCTTCGCCATCGCCGGGAGTAACCGCGGCGGGACGAAGTCGGGGACGAACCCGAGCTGATCGGAGCTGATGATCTCGGCACCGCCAGCCCGAAGCCCGGCGAGGACCTCGTCCTCGGGGATCAGGCGCTCGGTACCGTCGTCCTGGGGGACGCGCGCCATCAGCAGCTTCCAGTACGGGTTGCGGGGGTTGTGGTCCCAGACGACGATCCTCCCGCCGGGCCGGACCACCCGCGCCATCTCGATGAGCGTCCCCCGAACCGCCGCCGGATCGGCGACGTGGTGCAGCGCGGCGACCGTGATCACCAGGTCGAAGCTCGAGTCCTCGAAGGGCAGGTCGTCGCCGAAGGCGCGCTTCCCCTCCACCTCGGGAGCCTCGCGCGCCATCACGTCGAGCATCCCCTGGGAGGGATCGATGCCTTCCATCCGCCAGCCGATCGCGGCGAGCCGCGCGGCGAGCACGCCGGTCCCGCAGCCGACGTCGAGCCCCCTGCCCGGCAGGGTCCGGTCGGCGACGAACTGCACCCGCTTGTCGAGGTAGTGCTGGACGACGTGCGCGGGGAGCGACTCGTCGTACTCGGTCGCGATCTCGTCGAAGTTCGCCTCGGTCACGGGCCGGATCCGTCCTCCGGCGGCAGCCCGAGGCGCTCGGGCCGAAGCAGCTTGCGGGGAGTGCGGCGGCGGAAGCGCAGGATCATCTCGATCATCCGCAGGCCGATCCAGATCGCGACGAGCGGGCTGCCGGTCGCCGATGACGTGCCGACGCGCGGCAGGTAGTTGACCGGGATCTCGACGAAGCGCGCGCCCGACGTGATCGAGATCAGCATCATCTCCGGGCCGGCGTGATTGCCGCCGATCTCCATCCGGTCGGCGACGAGCGTCGCGAGCTCGCGGGTGAAGAGCGCGGTAGGTGCAGCCGACGTCGCTGAGGTGGCTCGTGTTGAAGAGGACCTCGACCATCTTCGCCACGGCCCAGTTCCCCCAGCGCAGGAACCACTCCATGTTGGCTCCCTGCCAGATCAGCTCGCGGGTCGTGCGGGTGCCGAACACCGCGTCGCACTCGCCGCTGAAGACGAGCAGCTTGTGGATGTCGTCGGGGAGGAACGTGCCGTCGGGCTCGGCGAGCACGATCAGATCGCCGGTCGCCTCGCGCAGCCCGCGGCGGCTGGCGTTGCCGTAGCCCTGCGCGGTCTCGAAGACCTCGCGGGCGCTCGTCGGCGCGACCTCCTCGCTCGTCCCCTCCTCGGCGTTGTTGTTGACGACGAGGATCTCGTCGACGATGCCGGTCGCCTCGAAGCCCTCGATCACCTCACGGATCGAGCCCTTCTCGGCGTACGTCATCAGGACGACCGAGACCTTCTTCCCGTGCCACACGGCTCGCCCCCTAGCTTCCGGCCGGCTTGGCGAGCTCGCGCGCCACCGACTCGGCGAGGTCGACCGCGCAGGCGACCGTCGGGTAGCAGACGTTCTCGGGCGTGTCGCTCATCAGGTGGTAGTTGGAGAGCGCCTTGTGTCGGTCGATCGAGACGACCGTCGCGACCGGCACGCCCATCCTGTTGGGAATGACGCTGTCGGTGCTCGCGCGCGAGCGCATCCCGCGGCGCAGCGGGATCCCGTCGCGCTCGGCGACGCGGCCGATCAGGTCGCGGTAGGGACGGTCGTAGTAGTCCTCCATCACGAAGCACCCCTCCCCCTCGACGAGCGCCAGCGACGGCCCGCCGACCGTCTCGATGTTGAGGACCCAGGTCTGCTCGCGGTCCATCGCGGCGAGGTGCTTCTCGCAGTAGCCGTAGATCCCGCCCTGCAGCTCCTCCTCCGCGCCGCAGGAGACGAGCTGCACGCGCAGTCCCTCGATCGGCTTGTCGCGGAAGCGCCTCGGCGAGCGCGACGATCGTCGCGACCGCGGTCAGGTTGTCGTTGGCGCCGGGAACGATCGGGCTGCGGTGGATGTCGGTGAACGTGGCCGCCGAGAGCGCGCTCAGCGCGGTGCCGGCGGCGGCGACACCGCGGCGGCCGGTCGCGCTTCCCAGCGTCGCGAGGATCGGGCCCACCATCGAGAACCACCAGAAGGGAAGGGAGGTGTCGCGGCGCTCGACGATCCCGGGGAACCTGTCCAGGACCTTCTCCCCCAGCGACGGGTCGAAGATCTTGCCGGTGTGCGCCGCGTCGTGGTGGGCGAGGACGACGAGCGTGCGCTCCGCGTTCGCGGTCGCCGGCCTCGGCGATCACGTTCCAGGTGTCCTGCTCCTTCCGCATCGCCTTGCGGTACGGACGGCGGCCGTTGGAGGCGTCGTCGGCCATCAGCGCGCCGGCGACTCCCGCGATCGCGGCCCCCAATACACCTAGGCCGCGGCCCCGCTTGGAGACGGTCCCGATCGCACCGCCGACGGCGGCCGCTCCGGCCAGGCTCGCGATCAGCGCGGCCCAATCCCCGCGGAACTTCGCGGTCTCGACCTCGGCGGGAGCGCCCGCGGCGGTGAGCCGGTCGGCGATCCAGTGAGCGGCCTGCCGCTCGTCCTCGGAGCCGGCGGCGCGCTCGAGCGGCGCGAGCGCCTCGATCACCTCGCGCAGCGTCGCCTCGGGGGTGCGAGCGGCATCGGGTGTGAAGGCGGCGAGCGTCGACATTTCGAGGCGGGAAGGCTACGCGGAACCGGCGCGGAAGGGGAGCTAGGAGGCGTTCAGCTCGGCGGCATCGCGGACGAGCGCCTCGAACGCCTCGGCGTCGAGCTCGTCGCCCTCGTGCAGGTCGATGGCCCGCCGCGCGTTGCCGTCGAGGCTCGCGTTGAAGAGTCCCGCCGGATCCTCGAGCGAGGCGCCCTTCATGAACGTGAGCTTGACCTTGTCCTTGTAGGTCTCGCCGGTGGCGATGATCCCGTCGCTCGACCAGACCGGAACGCCGAACGGGTTCGACGGCTTCTGCCACTTGAGCTCCTCGACGACGCCGGGAACCGCGGTCTTGATGAGCTCGCGGGCGCGGGCGAGAGTGGTTCCCGCGCCAGTCGTCCATCTCCTCGAGGCGCTGGTCGATCAGCTCAGTCGGGGAGGGGTCGGCCATTGGGAAAACCTACCTGCAGAGGGGCGGGCGCCGCCTACCGCGGTGAGTCCCAGAGTCGCAACCGGGTAGCCGTTACCAAGCCCGAGCGACCCGCCTCGGGACCGATCCGACCCGAACGGAGAACGAACCAGATGCCCAGCGTCACGCGAACCTTCCAAGTCAGCGCTCCCCCCTCCTCCGTGGTTCCGTACCTGGCCGACTTCTCGCACGCCGAGGAGTGGGATCCGGGAACCGAGCGCTGTGTGCGCGAGGGGAACGGCCCGGTGGAAGTCGGCGCCTCCTGGCACAACGAGTCGAAGATCGCCGGGATCAGCACCGAGCTCACCTACACGCTCGAGGAGCTCACCGACTCCCGCATCGTCCTGGTCGGGCGCAACGACACGGCGACCTCGACCGAGACCATCGACGTGCTGCCGTCCGGCGACGGCTCCGAGATCACCTACGAGAACGAGATCGAGTTCAAAGGTGCCGCCAAGCTGGCCGCGCCGGCGGCCAAGCTCGTCTTCGAGAAGGTCGGCAAGGACACCGAGGAGCAGATGACCGAGGTCCTGAACTCGCTCGGGACGTGACCCCCGGCTAGATCCGCGGCGAACCGGCCAGCCCTCGAGTACGTCCACAATGGTTGTGTGACGTCTGAGATCTGGGGCGACGAGGCGGAGCTGGTCCAAGCGGCGGCGGCCTGGGCTGCGCAACGGGTCGTCCAGCCAACCGATCCGAAGACGACCGCGCGGTCGCCGGACGAGCTCGCCGCGGCAGCAGGACCGACCGTCACGGCGGCGGGAATCGGTGCCGCTGAGGCCCTGCGGATCTTCAGCGATGTCCTCGAGCCGGCGACGCGGTCGCAGGACGATCCGATGAACCTCGCCTACATCCCGGCGGCGCCGACTCGCGCGGCGGTCGCCTTCGACCTCGTCACCAGCGCGGCGAACGTGTTCGGCGGGATCTGGGAGGCAGGTGCGGGTGCTATCTACGCCGAGAACGAAGCGCTTGGCTGGATCATCGAGCTGCTCGACTGGCCCGCCGAGTGCCGCGGGCTGCTTCGTCGCCGGCGGCACCGGCGGGAACCTCTCGGCGCTCGCCGCGGCGCGGCATGCTGCTCTGTCCCGTCGCGGCGAGCGGCCGCCCGGCGGATGGAGGCTGGCCTGCACCGCTGACGTGCATTCCTCGATCCGAGTGGCAGCGCGGGTGCTCGACGTCGGGATCCTCGAGGTGGAGGAGGACGCGAGCGGCCGCCTCAGCGGCGAAGGACTCGATGCAGCGCTCGCAGAGGGATCCGACGACGTCTTCGCGGTCGTGGCCTCCGCCGGCACGACGAACGCGGGCCTCGTGGACGACCTGGCGAGCGTCGCCGCGGTGTGCGCCGAGCGCGGGATCTGGCTCCACGTCGACGGCGCCTACGGCGGAGCGGCGCTTGCCGCCCCCAGCGTCCGCGACCTCTTCGACGGCGTCGAGCTCGCCGACAGCTTCATCGTCGACCCCCACAAGTGGCTCTTCGCCCCCTACGACTGCTGCGCGCTCCTCTACCGCGATCCCGAGCCCGCGCGCGCCGCGCACTCGCAGCTGGCGAGCTATCTGGATCAGATCGACAGGGAGGCCGGCAATCCAGCGGATCTCGCCATCCACCTCTCCCGGCGCGCTCGCGGGCTGCCGTTCTGGTTCAGCCTCGCCACCCACGGCACCGACCGCTACGTCGCGGCGATCGAGCGGACGCTGGCGACGACGCGCGAGGTCGCCGAGCGCCATCCGTGCCTCCGACTTCCTCGAGCTCGTCTGCGAGCCGCAGCTCTCCGTCCTCCTGTTCGAGCGATCGGGCTGGGACGAGAGCGCCTATGCGGCCTGGTCGGAAAGGCTGGCGAAGGAGGGGGTGATCTTCTGCGTCCCGACGAGATGGCGCGGCCGGCCGGTGCTGCGACTTGCATTCGTGAATCCGGACACGCAGCCGACGCGCGTGATCGAGGTCCTGAAGACGTTGCGGTGAGGAAGCGCCCTGGCACCAGCGCGACAAAGGTGCGCCGGGACGTCACTGGGCGGAATAGCACCCGTATGCGGTCGCAATTCCGCCCACTGCAGCCGGCACCAGCGCGACAAGGGTGAGGCACGCAGCTTTGGTCCCCCGAGCCGCCTCATCGCGCGCTGCAGCACCAATCGGCGATCCGCGGGAAGGTCGATCGCTCGGAGTGGAACGTCTCCGCGACCTCGCCGACCCCCACCGCCTTGCCGGTCGGGCGCACGAAGATCCAGTTGTCGGCGCCGCCCCAACCGATCGCGAGCCAGCGACCGTCCGGCGACCAGTCGAGCCGGCCGATCGGGCCCGGGCCGGAGAGGACCTCCTTGGTCGGCTGGCCCCCGGGATCCGAGGAGGAGATCGTCACACGCCTCGAGCGGCCAGATGGCTGGACCGTCGCCACCCGCGAGCCGTCCGGGGAGATGGCGACGGCCCCGATCCTGAGTCCTGGGACGCCGACGACCAGTGAACCGTCGCGCTCGAGCACCGCGTATCCGAACGTGTACCTGACGAGCAGCCGTGAGCCATCCTCCGACCAGCTGAGCTCCTCGATCTGGGACTTCCCTCCTTCGCTGACGCGAGTGCTCCACAGCTCGGCTCCCGAATCGGTGTCCACCAGGTGGACGCGACCGCTGCGGTCCGCGTAAGTCAGCTGATGAGTGCCGACGCCGTCGGCGCTGGAGCGCAGCGCGTCGAGCGACTGTGGCCGCCACGCCGGCGCGACCCGGGCTGCGTCGGCGAGATAGGCGTCCCCGCTGCCGTCGCCCGCGACGACCCTGACGCTGTCGCCGCGGAGGTACGCGATGCGGAACCCGCTCCCGGACCAGGTGGGAGATGCGGGGTGGTCGACGCTGAGCGACCACCGCGCGTCACCGTCGGGCTCGACGGCCTCGAGGCTCTCCGGCGTCGTTGCGACGACGAAGCGGCCGTGTGGTGACCAAGCTGCGTCGCGGAACTCGCCGAGGAGCTCCCGGGAGCCGTCGGGCTCGACGATCCAAACGCCGCTGCTCGCCCGGACCAGAAGGGGACCGACGTGCGGGAGCCCTCCCAGCTTGACCTCAGGGGCGGGCTCATCGTTCGTGACGGCGTCGTGGACCAGGTCGGTCACCTTTGCCCCGGCCGGGGTGAGGATCAAGCCGGCGAGGAGGGCGGCCAGCCCCGCCGTGATGCCGGCGCGGGTCGTGAGCTTCCGCCGCCGGGAGGGCTCCCGGCGCGCGAAATCCTCGGCTGCCATCCGCCAAGTGCGCTCCTCGGCCTGGCCCTCCCCGTCGACCTGCCACTCGCCGAGGCGCGCCTCTAGATCTCGCTCCTCGTCGCGCACCTCGTTCATCCGGCCCGCCCTTCCTCGAGCAGCGGCCTTAGCCCGTCGAGGGCGCGCCGCAGTCGCGAGTTGACGGTTCCCCGAGGCAACTCGAGGAGCTCGGCGATCTCGCCGGGCGTGTAGCCAAGGAGATAGCGGAGCGCGACCACGGCACGGTGCTCCTCGGAGAGCCCGTGGACCGCGGCGAGCACTTCGTCGGAGATCTGGGAGTCGGCCTCGGCGCCCGGGCGCTCGGTGGCCTCGCCGTCAAGCCCGACGGCGGGACGCAAACGGTTCGCGCGGGCCCAATCGATCGCCCGGTTGACGGTGATCCGGTGCAGCCACGGAGCGAAGGGCCGGTTGCGATCGAAGCGGTCGAGGTTGCGGATCGCGGCGAGGATCGCCTCCTGCGCGATGTCCTCGGCGGCCGCGGCGTCACCGACGACGAGATAGGCGGCGCGGTAGGCAGGTCTCCAGCTACGGCGAAACAGCTCCTCGAACGCCTCGCTCGATCCACGCTGGGCGCGACGGATCAGCGCATGCTCGCTCGCCTCGCGCATTCGCAGGCGCGAGGAAGCCGGCAAGAGCTCAGCCCTCTCCACTTTCACTGGTTCCACCCTGTGACGATGACATCGATTTCGGCCCGTGGGAAGCGAACTTCCACTCCGTGTACGGATGCGGGGCGGTGAGAGGTCCCTCGGCTCATCCCGCGATGAACCGCGCGAGCCCACTGAAGCTGCAGCGGGCCTTGTGAGCCGCGAAGGTCAGCGTGACCTGGCCTCCATCGGGACGAGCGAAGACGAAGGTTCCCCGCTCCGCGCCGCCGGCGACGGAGCCGGTGAGGTCGTGCCAGCCATACGACGGCGAGAAGTCGTTGCCGGCGAAGGACCGCGCATGCCCACCGAGCGCAGGCCCGCTGAGGGTGAGGGTCCGGACCGCGCCCTCGACCTTCGAACGTGCGGACGCACCGGAGCGGTCCCTGCCGCGGCCGGACCTGCACTTTCGGACGGTGGTCGTCCGAAAAAGCAGGTCGAGCGCTCGACGCGCTCAGTGATCGTCGGCCAGCTCCCTGATCCGTCGGTACTCGGCGACCGTCAGCTCGCGGCCGCGCGGCGTCGAGAGCGCCGGCTCGCCGTCCAGATAGGTCTCCTCGTTGCGGCGCCACACAGCCAGGTAGCGGTAGAACGGGATCAGCGGATGGAGGTGATGGACCAGGTGGTAGTTCTGGTAGATCAGCACCGGGGTCAGGAGGCGCTCGAGGCCGACCCGGTTGCGCGTGGTCCTGAGGCGATCCTCCTCCGGCCGGTCGTGCAGCCCGTTGTGGGGCAGGTAGTCGAAGGCCCAGGCGAGGTAGAGGATCGCCAGCCGGCAGGGGACGATCAGGACGACGAGGAGATCGACGAGGTGGCCGGTGAGGACCGCCGCGACGATCACCGCGGCGAAGGTCGCCAGCGTCGCGACCTGCTCGATCCGCTCCGGGCGAGGCCGGGAGCCCATCCGCGGCACGTAGAAGACCATGTACCAGAGGTCGATCGTGATCCAGCGGAATGGCCGCTGCCAGGCCGGCCCGGCCATCGTCCAGTGGTCGGGGTCAGCGCCGTCGGTGTGGTTGGTGAACCGGTGGTGCTGCATGTGGATGAAGCGCCAGGTCGGGAAGCAGGCGTGCGGCGCGAACAACGGGGTGGCGAGCGAACCCATGACCCGGTTGATGCGGCGGTTCGATGACGAGGCGTGGTGGGCGGCGTCGTGGGAGACCGTGAACGCGAGGTAGGAGGCGACCGCATTCACGAGGACCGTGGCCCACCACGGCATGGTCCCGCCGAGGTAGAGCACCGTCGACGAGATCCAGAGCGCCAGCGCGACCACCAGCAGCGCGAGCGTGGGGTCGCCACCCGCGGCACCGGCTCGGCTGGGTCGGGGATCCGGAAGGTGGCGGAGGTCATCGCAAGCCGTCCGCGCCGGGGCTCAGCCCGGCCGCGTCACCCGCTCGAGCGTGTAGACGAACGACTCGTAACGCTCGCCCGTCGCCCGCTCGAGGCCGATCTCGCAGGTGCGGTTCGCGCTGATGTGGACGTCGCCGTTCGCGGCCTTGACCTCGGCCGCCTCCTCGCGCGTCGCCGACGCGGTCAGCTCCGGGTGGAGGAAGCCGCGGTCGCCGGCGAAGCCGCAGCAGTTGGCCTTCTCGGGGACGACGACCTCCTCGGCCATGTAGCCGGCGATCAGGCCGAGCTCCTTGTCGAGGCCCAGGTGCTGCGAGGAGCAGGTCGGGTGGATGACCGCGGTCCCGACCTTGCTCGCCACCTCGAGGTGGGTGAGCAGGTGGCGGCCGCACCAGTCGATCGAGTCGAGGATCGTCATCGCGTCGAGGTGCTCGACGTTCGCCTCGCTCAGCGACTCGCGCGCCTCGAGCAGTCCGTGGGTGCAGGAGCTCGCATCGATCACGACCGGCAGCTCGCCCTGATCTGTCCAGCGCCAGAGCTTCTCGACGGTGGCGTTCGCCATCGACTCCGAGCCGCGCTTGAAGCCCTTCGAGGTCCACGGCAGCGAGCAGCAGGTGCCGGCCACCTCGCCGGGGATCCAGACGGGCTTGCCCGCGCGGGCGGAGACCGTGACGAGCGCCTCGGGGACCGAGTGGGCCTCGGCGCCGCCCGGGCCCACCGCCGTTCCCCCGCTCGGGCGAGCGGCCGAAGATGCGGTTGACGCACGAGGGCAGGTAGACCGCGTGGGCGCCGTCGCGGACCGTGGGCGGCATGCCCTTCGGCGCGGGCGGCGGCATCGGCGGCTCCCACTCCGGGACGAGCTCGGCGCTGACGGCCTTCCTCGCCAGAGCGCTCGCGCCCTTCAGCGGCCCATCGCCGATCGCGCCCGAGACGGCGGCGCCCGCTCGCAGCCCTCGCCCGCGCCGCGCGCTCCACGAGCTCCCAGCGCTGCGCCGCCTTCAGCGCCGCGCCCTCCTCGCGGGGCGTGTGCTCGGCGCTGCGCATCTCCTTGACGAGCTTGCCCGTGTCGATTCCCAGCGGACAGGCGCTCTTGCAGGTGCTGTCGACCGCGCAGGTCTCGAGCCCGTCGTACTCGAACTCCTCGAGCAGCGCCGCGAGCAGCGGGGAGCCGGCCGGCTGGCGCGCCATCTCCCGGCGCAGGACGATCCGCTGGCGCGGGGTCGTCGTCAGCCCCCGGCTCGGGCAGACCGGCTCGCAGAAGCCGCACTCGACGCACTTCGTCGCGACCTCCTCGATCTCGGGGGTGGTCTTGAGGTCCTGCAGGTGGCAGTCGGGGTCGCGGTTGAGCAGGACGCCCGGGCCGAGGACCGTTGCGGGATCGGCCGCGGCCTTGACCCGCCACATCATCTCGGTCGCGGTCTTCCCCCACTCCCGCTCGACGAACGGCGCCATGTTGACGCCGGTCCCGTGCTCGGCCTTGAGCGAGCCGTCGTAGCGATCGAGGATCAGCTCGACGAGCTTCTCGATGAACGCCTCGTAGCGCTCGACGTCCTCGGGGACGCCGAAGTCCGGCGTGAGCATGAAGTGGAGGTTCCCCGCGGAGGCGTGGCCCGCGACGCCGGCCAGGAAGCCGTGCTCGCCGAGCAGCGCGCGGAGGTCCTCGGCGGCGTCGGCGATCCGGTCGGGAGGGACGCAGACGTCCTCGACGATCAGCGCCGAGCCGGGCGCGCGGAACTGCCCGATCAGGCCGTGGAGGCCCTCGCGGACGCGCCAGTTCAGCTCGATCTTCTCGGGGTCGCGCGTGAACTCAACGAGGCGGAACGGCAGGTGCTTCTCCAGCACCGCGTCGATCGCCGCCTCGCCCTTCGCAAGCCCGTCGGTGTCGTCGGCGCCGTACTCGATCAGGAGCGCGGCGGTCTCGAGCGGCAGCTCCTTCCAGTACTCGGGCGTCCCCTCGATCGAGTTGGCCGCGACCATCAGCGCCGGCGCGACCATCAGCTCGACCGCCGTGGCTCCCGCCGCGACCAGCTCGCCGACGCCGTCGGTCGCGGCCTTGATCGACTCGAAGTGGGCCCAGGCGGTGGTCGTCACCGTCGGGACCGGGACGGTCTCGTAGATGACCTCGGCGATGAAGGCGAGCGTCCCCTCCGAGCCGATCAGGAGGCGCTTGAAGATCTCCACCGGCTCGTCGGCGTCGAGGAACGCGCAGAGCCGGTACCCGGTCGTGTTCTTGATCTGGAACTTGCGGCGGACGCGCTCGCGGAGGTCGGCGTCGGCGCGCAGCTCGTCGCGGATGCGGGTCAGCTCGGCGGTCAGCTCAGGCTCGGCGGCCTCGAACTTCTCGGCGGCGTCGGGAGCCGCCGTGTCGATCACGGTTCCCGACGGCAGCGCGAAGGTGATCGAGGCGATCGTCGAGTACGAGTCGCGGACGATGCCGCAGCGCATCCCGCCGGAGTTGTTGGCGACGACGCCGCCGACCGTCGCGATGTCGGTCGAGGCCGGGTCCGGTCCCAGCTTCCGTCCGTAGGGAGCGAGCACGCGGTTGACGTGCCCGAGGATCGCCCCGGGCTTCACCCGCACGCGCAGGCCCTCGTCGTCGAGCACCTCGATGCCGCCCCAGTGATGGCGGACGTCGGCGAGGATCCCGTCGGTCTGCGACTGGCCGTTGAGGCTCGTCCCGCCCGAGCGGAAGACGAGCGGGATGTCGCGCTCGCGGCAGAAGGACATCAGGGAGGCGACCTGGGCGACGTCGCGGGGACGGACCACCGCGCGCGGGATCTTGCGATAGGGGCTTGCGTCCGAGGCGTAGCGGACGAGGTCGCTGGCGCGGCCGAGGAGTCCCTCGTCCCCGACGATCGCGCGCAGCTGGGAGGCGAGCGGCTCGGCGACGCCGCCGGCGAACGAGTCCGGAACGCGGTCGTCGCTCGGCTGCGGCTTGGGCGCGATCCGTTCGACCTGCGGCTCGAGCAACGGCATCCGTGACCCTCCTACCCGGCTCGGCCTAGGCCAGCCACATCCCGGGCTCGACGCCGACTTCGACGAGCGACGGCCCTCCGGAGCCGATTCGGGAGCCGAGCGCCTCGCGGAGCTCCTCGCCGGTGTCGACCTTCGTCGAGGGGACGCCGTAGCCCTCGGCCACCGCGGCGACGTCGAGCGCCGGCAGGTCCAGCCCCGGTGCGTTCTCGACGCCCTCGGCCAGGGAGAACCACTTGAGGATCGCGTACTCGGTGTTGCGGAGGACCACGAACGTGACCGGCACGTTGTAGGCGGCCGCGCTCCAGAAGCCGGTGATCGCGTACTGCGCCGACCCCTCTCCCAGAACGCAGACGACCGGGCGCTCCGGCTGCGCGAGCCCGACGCCGACCGCCGCGGCGAGGCCGAAGCCGAGGCCGCCGCCGGCGCCGAAGTAGTAGGAGCCCGGCTTCGAGAGCCGCAGCTGGTTGCGCAGGGCGAGCGTGCTCGACGGCGCCTCGAGGACCACGATCCCGTCGTCGGGGAACGCGGCTCCGAGCGCGGCCATCGCCTCGGTGCCGCTGATGGCTGCGCCGTCGGGCATCTCCGGCGGCTCCATCGGGGCGTCGCGCTCGGCGGGGGCATCGCGATTCGAGGAGTCGAGGGCGCCGTTGAGGGCGGCGAGCGCCAGCGCCGGATCGCAGACGAGCGCCTCGCCCATCGGGGCGCGCGTGGCCTCGTCGGGGTCGGAGGTGATCTGGACGAGCTCGGCGCCCTCGGGCAGGAGCGCTCCCGGCAGGTAGGGGTAGTAGGCGAAGACCGATGCGCCGACGACGAGGATCAGGTCGTGGCCGTTGAGCGTCTCGCTGACCGCGGCGATGCCGGGCGGCAGCAGGCCCTGGAAGGCGGGATGCGCCTCGGGGAAGCCGATGCGGCCGCCGCCGGTCGCGGGGATCGCCCAGACCGGGAGCTTCTGCGACTCGACGAGCGCAACGGCGCTCTCCCAGCCGCCGCTCGCGTCGATGTCCGGCCCGGCGACGAGCACCGGGTTGGACGCGTTGGCGAGGCGGGCTGCCAGCGAGGCGACGGCGTCGGGAGCGGGCGCGCCGCGGCCGTCGACGCTGCGCTCGAGCGCGTGCGGGGTGACGGCGGGGTCGGCCTCCTGGGTCCAGTCGTCCATCGGGATCGAGACGAACGCCGGCCCCTTCGGCGCCAGCGCGGCGGTGTGGATCGCGCGGCCGATGGCGGCGGGAACGTCGGCGGCCCGCGGCGGCTCGTAGCTCGACTTGACGTAGGGATGCGGGGTGCGCGTGGCGTCGCGGTTGGTGAGGTTCGCCTGCATCGTCACGTGGGCGCGGACCTGCTGGCCGGCGGTGACGAGGAGCGCCGCGTGGTTCGCCTGCGCGTTGAAGAGGGCGCCCATCGCGTTGCCAACGCCGGGAGCCGTGTGGAGGTTGACGTGACCGACGGTGCCGCTCGCCTGCGCGTAGCCGTCCGCCATTCCGACGGCCACGGCCTCCTGCAGCCCGAGCACGTAGCGGAAGTCATCGGGGAAGTCGGCCAGCATCGGCAGCTCGGTCGAGCCCGGGTTGCCGAACATCGTCGTCATCCCGTGCTTCCGCAGCAGGTCGTAGGTCGCCTCGCGGACGGTGCTCATCGGCTGGTCGTCTCCTCTCCGTGTGGGAGAGCGACCCTACTTCTTCTTCTTGGCCTTGCCCTTCAGCTTGACCTTCAGCGTCCGGTCCTGAGCGTTCCCGAGGTCGTCGGTGCCGGTGACCTTGATGTTCGCCGTCACCTTCTTCTTCTTGCCGAGGAGCTTCGCGACCTTCTTGCCGGTCTTCTTGCCCTTCGCCTTCAGGGTGATCGTCACCTTGTCGGCGGTGGCGAGCTCCGTCGTCACCGGCTTGAGCTTCGCCTTCTTGAGGCCCTTGGCCTTCAGCGTGCCGCTCGAGACCGCGGTCAGGGCCTCGTTGGCGTCGACCGTGATCTTGACCTTGACCTTCTTGCCCTTCTGCTTCTGCTTGGCCTTGCCGGTCAGCTCGAACTCGGCGCCGTCATCGGTGTCGACGAACGCGTTGTCTCGGGCCGACGGTGAGGTGCCGCCGGTCACGAACGGTGATCCGGCCACCGCCGTCAGTGCTCCACCAGCTCCGATCGTGAACGGCGTGACGCTGTTCGTCCCGGTGTTGACCGGGAACAGGACCTTGCCGTCGAAGCCGACAGTCAGGCCAGTCGGGCCGACGCCGGTCGGCGTCGTCGCCCCGGCGATCGAGCGATGCCGTTGCCGGCGACGGTGTAGCTGACTGGATCAAGTTGCCGCTGTTGTTGGCGGCGTAGAGAGTCGAACCCTCGGAGTTGAACGCGAGGCCCTCGGGAGTCGTCGCCGGGAACGGCGAGCCCGGGATCTGCGCGAGCGTTCCGTTGGCGCCGATCGTGAAGGCGTGGATCGCGTTGCCCGGGCCTGCGACCCACGTAGAGGTGGGTGCCGCTGGGGCGACCACCGCGTTGCTCGCGGAAGGTACCGCCTGCGCCGGGAACGGGCGAGCCCGGGAACCGGCGCTGAGCGTGCCGTCCCCGCCGACCGCGAACGCCGAGATCGACGAGGAGCCGAAGTTGGGCACGAAGAGGAACTGGCCGTTGGGGCTGAACGCGAGCGCCTGCGGGCCGTCCTGGGTCGGCGACCGGCGCGCCGATCGCGCTGAGACCGCCGTTCGAGCCGATCGAGAAGACCGAGATCGTGTCGCCGCCGAAGTTGGAGACGTAGAGGAAGCGACCCTCGCCGCCGACCGCGACCAGTTCGGGTTCAGCCCCACCGGGAACGGTGAGCCGGCGACCGGGGTCAGCGTGCCGTCCGCGGCGATCGCGAAGCGCGCCGACCCGGTCCGGCGCCGTTGAGAGCGACGTAGAGGAAGCGGCCGTTCGGGGTGGCGGCGGTGCCGAGCGGGCTGTCGCCCGACGGCGACCAGCGCCTGCGGGGCGAGCGACGCCGTTCTCGGAGGCCGAGAAGGGCGTGATGTTGTCGGTCCCCTGCGTTGGAGACGTAGAGGAACGGAGCAGCGAGCGCGGTCGAGGCGCAGGCCCAGACGAAGCCGAGGCAGGCGAGAGCCGCAATTCCGAAACGGACGAGTCGAAGCTGACCTGTGCTCATCTGATGACCTCCCTAGACGTCCCGAACATGGATGCGAAATCCGGACTATATGGACCTGACGGGGATTCCCGTCGGGTGTTTCTCCCACGGTCCGAGCGGCACCGGGGGATCCGCGCTTACTTGAGCTCGATCGTCGGCACCTTCTGCACGAGCTGGTTGCCCGCCTCGTCGGTGAACTTGACCTGAACCCGCGCCTTGACCGGCTTGCCGGCCTTGAGCGCCTTCATCACCTTCTTGTTGGCGGAGTCGCGCTTCAGCTTGAGCTTCAGCGTCTTGTCAGCGCCGGCCTTGACGGTCTTCTTCACCTTGAGGAGCGCCTGCTCTCCCGAGCCCTTGATCTTGACCTTGCCGGTGCCGACGACCGTGACGGCCTCCTTGGCGCCCGGCCTTGACCTCGATCCGGACGTTCTTGCCGCTCTGCTTCTGCTTCGCCTTGGCCTTGAGCTTCGGCTTGTCGATCTCCTTGTCGGTGACCGTGATCTCCTTCGTGGCGACCGCGGCGCGCCGAGCCGTTGCAGGAGGCGGTCTGACCCGTGTAGACGACGGCGGTGGAGCAGCCCTCGTTGTCGGTGACGGTCAGCGTCACCGTGAAGGTGCCGGTCTGCTTGTACTTGTGACTGACCTTGGGCTTCTCGGCGGTTCCCGTCTTCGTCGTTCCGTCGCCGAAGTCGTAGACGTAGGAGACGATCGAGCCGTCGGAGTCGGTCGAGGCATCGCCCTTGAACTGGACCTTCTCCTTGACGCCCGGAGCCTGCGGGATCACCTTCAGGTTGGCCTTCGGCCCCTGGTTGGGCGTGGTCGCCACGCCCTGAGCGTCGGAGGCGCCGGGCAGGTAGGGGGAGCCGGCGAGCGGGGTGAGCGCACCGGTGTCACCGGCGACGGAGAACCCGAAGCCGGTCGGCGCGCCGAATGCTCCCGAGTAGACGAACCTGGAGTCGGGGCTGACCGCGGCAGACGCCGCACCGCTGCCCGCGGGCGCCGTGCTCGTCGCGGCGCCGAGCGCTCCGTCGGCGGAGACCGGGTAGCTCGCCAGGTCGTCGCTGACCGAGCCGGCAACGAACAGGCGCTTTCCGTCGGGCGACATCGCAAGCCCGTAGGGATCGTCGTTCACCGTGAACGGGGAGCCGGCGACCGGCGTGAGCGAGCCGCTGGGATCGACGTTGAACGCAGCCACGCGATCCTCCGCGAACTGCGCCGACGAAGAGCCGCTTGCCGTCGGGTGAGAAGACAGCCGAGAGCGCCTTCGTCCCCGGGCTGGGAAGGCTCGCCGGGAGCGCGGTCAGGGCGCCATCGGCGCCGATGGAGTAGCCGTACAGGCGGTTGGCGCCGCTGTCGGTGGTCACGTAGAGAAGCTTGGAATCCGGGCTCGAAGCGATCCCGAAGACACCGGCAGCCACGTTGTAGGGCGACCCGGGGAGCGGGGTGAGGGCGCCGTCGGCGCCGATCGCGTAGCCCGAGATCTTGCCGCTCATGCCGCCGTTCGCGGCGTAGAGGTACTTGCCGTCGGCGGTGACCGTGATGCCGTTGGAGGGTCCATCGGTCGCGTAGGGCGAGCCGGGCTTCGCGACGAGCGTGCCGTCCCCCGCGACGTTGTAGCCGTAGATCTGGGAGGCGCCGTAGTCGCCCGCGTAGAGGCTCTTGCCGTCGGGGGTCAGCGTCACCGCGACGGGCGACGCGCCCGAGGCCGTCCCACCCGCGGGGGTCAGCACACCGGTCGCGGGGTCCTGGGTGAGGACGTTCACCTGCCCGGTGTTGATGTTGCCGACGTAGACGCTGCGCGCGGAGGCGGCGGTCGGGATCACCAGGGCGGCGATCAGCGCGGTCAGGGCTACGAGCAGCGACTTCCTCGAGTTCCTCATCTGGCGCGGCATCCTTCCTTCCGGGTTCGGGCTCCTAGACGGTTTAACTCGCTCGCTGCCCCGAAGTTGCCCTCTCAACGGATGTTGGGTGCCCGCGCCCAAGGGCGTAGCAGCGCAGCGCTGGGCGCTCCAGATGCTGCCGATTGGCAGGTTGCCAACCTTTGGTAGCGTTCTGCTCATGGCAACCGCCGCGGCGACCGAGTCCAGCCGCCAGACCATCCTCCAAGCCGCCAGCCGCCTCTTCTCCGAACGCGGCTTCAGCGCCGTCTCCACCACGGAGATCGCCGAGGAGGCCGGCGTCGCGCGAGGCCTCCTCAACCACTACTTCGGCACCAAGCGCGGCCTATATATAGAGGTGGTCCGGGAGATGCTCCGGATGCGGCCCGCCCAGGAGGTGCCCGAGTACGTGGACGGGACCACTCCCCTGGAGCGGCTCAGCGTCAGCATCGACCGCTGGCTCGAGATGGTCTCCCGCAACCGGGAGTCGTGGCTTGCCGCGGTCGGCGCCGAGGGGCTCGGCCGCGACCCCGAGATCGAGGCCGTCCTCGACGAGGCGCGCGAGGGAGCGACCGCGAACATCATCGAGGTCCTCGGGCTCGGCCCCGCCGCCGACGCTCCCCCCGAGCTCCACGCCGTCCTGCGCGCCTACGGCGGCATGGCCGAGGCCGCCACCCGCGAGTGGCTCGAGCGCGACCGCCTCACGCGCGAGCAGCTCGCCGCGTTCCTCAAGGCAGCACTTCCCTCCCTCGTCGGCGATGCCTACGAGGCAGATCCCAGATTCCAGTGATCCCAGTAACCAACCCCACAGGAGAACCGAGAGACGATGAACAAGACCTACGTCATCGGCGTCGGCATGACCAAGTTCGACAAGCCCGGCACCAAGGAGGGCGACTACCCCGATTGGGCCAAGGAGGCCGGCGAGAAGGCGCTCGCCGACGCGGGCATTCACTACGAGGACGTCGAGCAGGCCTTCGCCGGCTACTGCTACGGCGACTCGACCTACGGGCAGCGCGCGCTCTACGCGCTCGGCCTGACCGGGCATCCCCGTCGTCAACGTCAACAACAACTGCTCGACCGGCTCCTCGGCGCTGTACCTCGCGCGGCAGGCGATCAAGGGCGGCCTCGCCGATTGCGCCCTCGCGGTCGGCTTCGAGAAGATGGAGAAGGGGTCGCTCGGGATGAAGTACGACGACCGCACCCCCGCGCTCGACAAGCACATGACCCGCATGTTCGAGGAGCGCGAGCCGGAGCAGTCACCGTTCGCGCCGCAGATGTTCGGCAACGCCGGCCGCGACCACATGGACAAGTACGGCTCCAAGCCCGAGCACTTCGCGTGGATCGGCTGGAAGAACCACAAGCACTCGGTCAACAACCCCTACGCGCAGTTCCAGGACGAGTACACGCTGGATGAGATCAAGGACGCGCGGATGATCCACGAGCCGCTGACCAAGCTGCAGTGCTCGCCGACCTCCGACGGCGCGGCCTGCGTGATCGTCGCCTCCGAGAAGTACGTGGACGAGCACGACCTCTGGGATCAGGCGGTCGAGATCGCCGGTCAGTCGATGGTCACCGACCTGTCCTCGACGTTCGACGAGAACGCCGACTGCATGACGATCGTCGGCTCCGACATGTCGAAGGAAGCGGCGCGCCAGGCATACGAGGAGGCGGGGATCTCGGCCGATCAGGTCGACGTCTGCGAGCTCCACGACTGCTTCAGCGCGAACGAGCTGATCACCTACGAGGCGCTCGGGTTCGCCGAGGAGGGTGAGGGCCACCTGCTGGTCGAGGCCGAGGCCACGACCTACGGCGGCGACGGCCCGGTGGTCAACCCCTCGGGCGGTCTGATCTCGAAGGGCCACCCGCTGGGAGCGACCGGGCTCGCGCAGTGCAGCGAGCTCACCTGGCAGCTCCGCGGCACGGCCGACAAGCGCCAGGTCGACGGCGCCAAGGTCGCCCTCCAGCACAACATCGGGCTCGGCGGCGCGGCGGTCGTCTCCGTCTACGTGCCCGCCGAGAAGACGACGGCCTGATCCGCGGTATCCGTGCCGGCGTCTGACCTACTCGACGCGAACCGGTTCGAGGCCGGGCCGCCCCACGAGCTCCTCGACGAGCTTCGTGCGGGCGGTCCGGCCGAGTCCGGTCACGGGCCCACCGGGACGCGCCTCGTCTCGGTCTGCAGCCACGCCGACATCGAGGCGATCAGCAAGGGCCCGGATACGTGGTCCAGCTGGCAGGGCGGGATCTTCCCCCACCCCGACCAGGTCAACACGCTTGACGTCAACCGCAACCTGCTGCTGTTCATGGACCCGCCGCAGCACACGAAGTACCGGAAGATCCTGCAGACGGCGTTCGTCCCCAACTCGGTCAACAAGCTCGAGCCGATGGTGCGCGAGATCGTCGGTGAGGTGCTGGACGAGGCGACCGGCCAGCGGAGGCGACGGGCGCTGCGACTTCGCCGCCCAGGTCGCGGTGCCGATCCCGCTGCGGGTGCTCTCCCGCCTGATGGGACTGCCCGACTCCGACGTCCCGCAGCTGGAGAACTGGGTCGAGCAGATCGAGCGAGCCCAGCAGTCCGACACACCCGACGAAGGGCAGAAGGTCCTCGGCGAGATGACCCCCTACCTGCTCGGCAAGATCGCCGAGCAGCGCGAAGCCGGGAGCGGGAGCCTCGTGATGACGCTGGTCGCGGCCGAGGTCGACGGCGAGAGCCTGAACGAGCTCGAGATCCTCGTCTTCTTCGCCCTGCTGGTCTTCGCGGGCAACGACACGACGCGCAACACGATGTCCGGCGGCATGCTCGCCCTCCTCGAGCACCCCGACCAGCTCGAGCTCCTCCGCGCCGAGCCCGAGCGCATCCCCGGGGCCGTCGAGGAGATCCTGCGCTGGACCTCCGTCGTCAACTACTTCTGCCGCACCGCCAAGGAGGACACTGAGGTCTCCGGCTGCCCTGTGCACGCGGGCGAGAAGGTGATGCTCTGGTATCCGGGAGGCTCCCGGGACCCGGCCGTCAACGACGACCCGCACCGCTTCGACGTGACCCGAGCCGAGCCGAAGCACATGGCCTTCGGCGGCGGCGGTCGCCACTTCTGCCTCGGCGCCGGCCTCGCCCGGCTCGAGCTGCGCGTCGCCTTCGAGGAGATCCTCGGGCGCTGGGGCGACATCCGCCTCGCCGGCGAGCCCGAGCGCCTCCGCTCGAACTGGGCCAACGCCCTGACCCGACTTCCGATCGAGTTCACCCACCACCAATACCGGGGTCAGACCCTTTAGTACTAAAGGGTCTGACCCCATCAACGGAGGAGAGCACAACGCATGAGCACCATCACCGCCACCTCCACCAGCGGCCTGACCGACGAGCAGATCGACTTCCGCGAGGCGATCCGCGACTTCGCCCAGCGCGAGGTCGGCACCGCCGAGCAGCGGGAGAAGCTCACCGACGGCTACCTCGAGCTCCACAACCAGGAGATCTACGAGAAGCTCGCGAAGCTCGGCTGGCTCGGCGTCTCGATCGACGAGGAGTACGGCGGAGCGGGCCAGGGGATGGTCGACGCCTGCATCTTCCTCGAGGAGACGATGCGCGGGCTCGTGCCGATCGCCGGCTACGGCGTCTCCCTGATCGTCGCGGGCGCCTACGAGCGCTTCGGGACCGAGGAGCAGAAGCAGGCGATGCTCGGCGGGATCTGCGAGGGGCGCGTCGAGGCGATCGCGATGTCCGAGCCGGAGGCGGGCTCCGACGTCGGCAACCTCAAGTGCAAGGTCGAGCGGATCGAACGGTGACGTCACGCTGAACGGCCAGAAGACCTGGATCAGCGCGGCGCACATCGCCGACCACGTGCTGATCGTCGGCCGCTCCGACAGCTCCGGCTCCAAGCACGAGGGCCTGACGATGGTCTCGGTCCCGACCGACCACGAGGGCGTCGAGATCAACGGCATCCAGACGATGGGCGGCAAGGAGGTCAACGACGTCTTCCTGACCGACTGCACCGTCCCGGCCGACAACATCCTCGGGACCGAGGGCAACGGCTGGATGCAGCTGATGTCCGGGCTCAACATCGAGCGGCTGATCCTCGCCGCGACCGCGCTCGGGATCGCGCAGCGCGCCTTCGACGACGTGCTCGACTACATCAAGGAGCGGAAGCAGTTCGGCCGGCCGATCGGCTCGTTCCAGACGCTCAAGCACCGGATCGCGGACCTCGCGACCGAGCTCGAGTGCACCCGCCTGCTCGTCTACGACGTCGCCCGCAAGGTCGATGCCGACCCGGCCAAGATGCTCCCCCGCGAGGCCTCGATGGCCAAGCTGAAGGCGACCGAGCTCGCCAAGCAGTGCTCGCTCGAGGGCATGCAGATGATGGGCGGCTACGGCTACGCGTCGGAGTACGACATGGAGCGCCACGTGCGCGCCTCGCTGGTGATGTCGATCTACGGCGGCACGAACGAGATCCAGCGCGAGATCGTCTCCAAGACGTACGGGCTCTAGGGGCGCCGTATCGGGCGGTTCCCGTGGCCCGCGAATAGACTCGGCGACGGATGGCCGACGACTCCGACAGCCGCCCGCCGAGCTTCATCCGCGCCTCGTTGAAGGAGCAGGTGCGGCTGGCGAGCATCCGTCCGCTGGCCCCGCCCGCTCTCCTGTGGCGGGTGAGCCGCTGGTGGTGGGCGACGGTCCTGCGCGAGTCGGCTCCCCAGATCGCGCTGCTCGGCGCGCTCGCGCTGGCGTTCACCTGGGTCGTGTCGCTGCCGGCGCGACTCTCGACGGCGGTCCGCGTCCTTTCGGGAGTGGCGCTGATCTGGGAGCTCCGCAACGCCTGGCACGCGCACCGGAGCGTTGCCCGGATCGACGAGGCGCTGGAGGGCATCGAGACGCCGGGTCCCTCCCCTCGCATCCCGCGCTCCCACCTTGTGATCCCGCCGCTCGCGTTCGTCACCCGCGGCGTCAAGCGCACGCGCGGCATCAAGTTCGCGGAGGCCGAGGACGGCACGCGGCTGCGGCTGGACATCTATCGGCCCGCCGACGACGACCCGACCGACGACATCCTCCATCCGGCCGTGATCCAGGTCCACGGCGGCGGCTGGCTCGCCGGCTCCCGCTACGAGCAGGGCATCCCGCTGCTCAACCACCTCGCCTCGATCGGCTGGGTCGGGTTCAACATCGACTACCGGCTCAGCCCGGAGGCGACGCTGGCCGGCGCACATCGTCGACGTCAAGCGCGCCATCGCCTGGGTCCGCGAGAACGCCGAGGAGCTCGGCATCGACCCGGAGATGATCTGCATCACCGGTGGCTCGGCGGGCGGGCACCTGACCGCGCTCGCCGGCACTCACCGCCAACGACCCCGCCTTCCAGCCCGGCTTCGAGGAAGCCGACACCGAGCGTCGCCGCAGCGGTTCCCTTCTACGGCGTCTACGACCTGACGAACGCCAACGGCCACTACTACCCCGCAGCTCGGCGACTGGGTCTTCGAGAAGGTCGTCGTCAAGAAGCCGCTCGCCGGGAACGAGGAGCTCTACCGCGCCGCCTCACCGATGCACCGGGTGCACCCCGACGCGCCGCCGTTCCTCGTCATCCACGGCGACCGCGACACGCTCGTCCCCGTCGGCGACGCTCGCGACTTCGTCGAGCGGATGCGAGCGAGCTCGAACGAGCGCGTCCTCTACGTCGAGCTGGCGAACGCCGAGCACGCCTTCGACCTCTGGCCGTGCGAGCGGACGGCGCGCATCTCCGAGGCGATCGGCCGCTTCCTCACCGCGATCGCCGAGCGCGATGGGCGTGAAGACCGCCGACGGCCGCGACGGCCTCGGCTGGGTCGAGTGGAACCGCAACCAGCGGTAGCCCCTGCATCCCGTACGCGTGGCCATCCGGCTCGGCTAGGCTCGGAACGGATGGCCGACGACTCCAACAGCCGCCCGCCGAGCTTCATCCGCGCCTCGTTGAAGGAGCAGGTGCGGCTGGCGAGCATCCGCCCGCTGGCCCCGCCCGCGCTCCTGTGGCGGGTGAACCGCTGGTGGTGGGCGACCGTCCTGCGCGAGTCGGCTCCCCAGATCGCGCTGCTCGGCGCGCTCGCGCTGGCGTTCACCTGGGTCGTGTCGCTGCCGGCGCGCCTCTCGACGGCGGTCCGCGTCCTTTCCGGAGCTGGCCCTGATCTGGGAGCTCCGCAACGCCTGGCATGCGCACCGGAGCGTCGCCCGGATCGACGAAGCGCTCGAGGGAATCGAGACGCCCGGTCCGTCCCCTCGCATCCCCCGCTCCCACCTCGTGATCCCGCCGCTCGCGTTCGTCACCCGCGGCGTCAAGCGCACGCGCGGCATCAAGTTCGCGGAGGCCGAGGACGGCACGCGGCTCCGGCTGGACATCTACCGGCCCGCCGACGACGACCCGGCCGACGACATCCTCCATCCGGCCGTGATCCAGGTCCACGGCGGCGGCTGGCTCGCCGGCTCCCGCTACGAGCAGGGCATCCCGCTGCTCAACCACCTCGCCTCGATCGGCTGGGTCGGGTTCAACATCGACTACCGGCTCAGCCCGGAGGCGACGTGGCCGGCGCACATCGTCGACGTCAAGCGCGCCATCGCCTGGGTCCGCGAGAACGCCGAGGAGCTCGGGATCGACCCGGAGATGATCTGCATCACGGGTGGATCGGCGGGCGGTCACCTGACCGCGCTCGCCGGCCTCACCGCCAACGACCCCGACTTCCAGCCCGGCTTCGAGGAAGCGGACACCGGCGTCGCCGCCGCGGTTCCCTTCTACGGCGTCTACGACCTGACGAACGCCAACGGCCACTACTACCCGCAGCTGGGCGACTACGTCTTCGAGAAGGTCGTGGTCAAGAAGCCGCTCGCCGGAAACGAGGAGCTCTACCGCGCCGCCTCGCCGATGCACCGGGTGCGCCCCGACGCGCCGCCGTTCTTCGTCATCCACGGCGACCGCGACACGCTCGTCCCCGTCGGCGACGCTCGCGACTTCGTCGAACGGATGCGAGCGACCTCGAACGAGCGCGTCCTCTACGTCGAGCTTGCGAACGCCGAGCACGCCTTCGACCTCTGGCCGAGCGAGCGGACGGCGCGCATCTCCGAGGCGATCGGCCGCTTCCTCACCGCGGTCGCCGAGCGCGAGGGGCGGGAGCCGCCGCCGGTGCGCGAGGAGAGCCCCGCCCGCGTCGCGTAGTCGCGCGCCGCGGCCGCTTGACAGGGAGCGGCTCCGCTCAGCAGGATGCGCCGGCGCTCCGGGATCCCGGGCGCATCCCACCCAGGAGGAACCGAATGACCCTGACTTCCAAGTCCCGTCGCGTCGCCGTCGCGACCGCCCTGTGCACGATCGCCGCAGTCGGCGCCGGCGCCGCCACCGCGCCCGCCCGGGACATGCCCTTCGACTCGAAGATCCGGCTGACCGACCGCTTCCCGTTCGCCCACGGCAAGGTCAAGTCCGATTCCGACGACTGCATCGCGAACCGCAAGATCCGCCTCTTCGAGGAGAAGAAGGGCGAGGACCTCGTGCTGGGCAAGACCCGCACCGGCAGCGACGGCAAGTGGACCCTCGAGATGGACACCTACTCGGGCGTCTTCTACGCGAAGGTCAACCAGTACGCCAACGAGTCGACCGGTCTCGTCTGCCTGCCGGCGAAGTCGAAGAAGGTCGTGATCGACTGATCAGTTGGCGGCGGCGACAGGCCGGGTGTGCCGCCCGGCCTGCGCCTCGCACCGGCCAGTCGGCGGAATCGCACCGGTATATCGGATGTAATTCCGCCCAGTGCGACCGAGCCGCCTCATCCGGCCCGGCAACCTCACCCTCCAGCCCCACCGACCGAACCCTCGGCGCACGCCGGGCGTCAGCCCCGCAACCGCTCGCCCACCACCCCTGGGCCTGCCCCTCCCCCTCTCCCGCGACCGGACACACTGTCCGGTCACCATGTAGCCTCCCCCGCGATGCCCTCCGTCACGCGCCGCGCCCCCTCTCCCTCCCCCCGCGCCAACGCTGAGACGCGCCTGGTCGAGGCGACCGAGCGGCTGCTCGGGGAGGGAACCTCCTACATCGCGCTCAGCGTCGAGCAGCTCTGCTCGGAGGCCGGGGTCGCGCGCTCGACCTTCTACGTCCACTTCCGCGACAAGGGCGACCTGGTGACGCGCGTCGCCGCCCGGATGCTCGACCAGCTGAGCGACGCCGCCGCCGCCTGGTGGGCTCCCGGCGCCGACCGCGCTGAGCTGCTCGCCGCGACGCGCCGGCTCGTCGACGTCTACGCGCGCCACCGCGCCGTCTTCGCCGCGCTCACCGAGACCGCCGCCTACGACGCCGAGCTGCGCGCGGTGCAGGAGGGGATGGTCGACGCCCACGCCGAACCGCTCGCGCGGCTGATCGACGCCGGCCGCAAGCGCGGCGAGGTGCGCGACCTCCACACGCGGGAGACGGTCGTGGCGCTCGTCGGCATGGTGCAGGGAGCCTGCTCCCGCCTCGCCGGCGGCGACCCCGCGGAGCTCGACCGGCTCGCCGAGACGATCACCGCGATCGCCTGGCACACGATCTACCCGGACGGGGCGGTGGCGTCGTGAGCGCGCCGACCCGCATCGGCAGCCCCGGCTCCCGGCCGCCCTCCCCCGCTCCCCTCTCGGTCCTCTCCGACGTCAAGGACGAGCTGATCGCCTCGGTGCGCTCGTCGATCCCGCCGGGCGACAACTGGGTCGACCTGCGGAAGACGTGGCGTTTCCGCCGCGACCCCCTCTCCCCGCTCCTCGAGCTGTACGAGAAGCACGGCTCGGTCTTCTCCGTCCGCGTCCTGTTCGGGACGAACGTGTTCATGATCGGCCCCGAGGCCAACCACTTCATGCTCGTCTCCGGGCGTGACAACTTCGCCTGGCGCAGCGGCCGTCTCGGCGACCTGATCCCGCTGATCGGCGACGGGCTGCTGACCACCGACGGCGACTTCCACGACTCCTCGCGGGCGATCATGATGCCCGCCTTCCACCGCGACCGGGTGGTGGCCGCGGCGGCGGTGATGGCCGAGGAGTCCGCGGCCGCAGCCGACGCGCTCGACGCCCAAGCCGCCTCCGGCTCCGTCGACATCTACCACTGGACCCGCGACCTGGCGATGCGGATCGCGATGCGCGCCCTCTTCGGCTTCGACCCCGACTCCAACCGGGCGGAGGAGATGGCGTCGAGCTTCGAGAGCGGCCTCTCCTTCTACGGCCGCGAGTACCCGATGCAGATGCTGTTCGGCCCGTTCACGCCGCTTGCCGGCCTGCAGGCCGATCGTCGCCGGCTCGAGGAGCTCGTCGGCGCCGAGATCGCGCGGCGGCGCAAGCGCGACGAGGACGGGGAGGACATGCTCAGCTCCCTGATCGCGGCCACCGACGAGGAGGGGGGCCGGCTCGAGGAGAGCCACGTCCTCGATCACGTCCTGACGCTCCTCTTCGCGGGCCACGACACGACCACCTCCACGGTCAGCTTCCTCGTCTACGAGCTGGCCCGCCACCCGGAGTGGGCGGACCGCCTGCGCGACGAGCTCGCCGAGGTCTGCGGCGATCGCGAGCCCACCGCCGAGGAGCTCTTCGGCGGCCTGCCGCTCCTCACCCGCGCGGTCGACGAGACGCTCCGGCTCTACCCGCCGGCCTGGGTCGGCCCGCGGCGCGCGGTGCGCGACTTCGAGTTCGAGGGGGTCACGGTTCCGGCCGGCCTCCCCGTCTCCTACAGCTCCTGGGTCAGCCACCGGCTCCCCGACGTCTTCCCCGAGCCCGACCTCTTCGACCCCGACCGCTTCGAGCCGGAGGCGCGGGCGAAGTGGCCGCGCGGGGCCTACATCCCGTTCGGGATGGGCCCGCGGGTGTGCGTCGGCAAGCGCTTCGGCTACACCGAGGTCCACGCGATCGCCGCCGCGCTCCTGCGCCGCTACGAGCTCGAGCTCGAGGACGACTTCAAGCTGACGATCCAGCAGGCGCCGACGCTCTCGCCGCGAGGCGGGCTGCCGGTGCGGCTGACCCCGCGCTGAGCCGCGGCCGTGGGAGCGGACTCCCGGGTCGTCGTTCTGTCGATTCGCCTGTTCCGAGCGGACCTCATCGCGTAGCCTCGACACCGGCACCCTCTTTCCCCCTCACCCAGGAGGCCCGCGACGATGACCGACGGCAGCGAGTTCAAGGACCGGCAGCGGGCGATGTGGTCGGCGGGCGACTACCCCGCGATCGCGGAACGGATCGAGGCGGCCTCGGCGACGGTCGTCGCCAGCGTCGGGGTGAGCGAGGGCGACCGCGTCCTCGACGTCGCGACCGGATCCGGGAACGCGGCGCTGGTCGCCGCGGCGCTCGGCGGCGAGGTGATCGGACTGGACCTGACGCCGGAGCTGCTCGTGACCGCGCGCAAGCGGGCCGAGGAGTCCGAGCTGCGGGTGGAGTTCATCGAGGGCGACGCCGAGGCGCTTCCCTTCGACGACGCGAGCTTCGACCGCGTCACCTCCGTCTTCGGCGTGATGTTCGCTCCCGACCAGCAACGGGCGGCCGACGAGCTCACCCGGGTGTGCCGCCCCGGCGGCCGGATCGGCGTCTGCGCCTGGACCCCCGCCGGGGTGAACGGGCGGATGTTCGCGCTGCTCGCCTCGCGCATGCCGCCGCCGCCCGCGGGCTTCATGCCGCCGGTGCTCTGGGGAACCGAGGAGCGGCTGCGCCAGCTGTTCGCGGGCTCGGGCGCCGAGCTCTCCTTCGAGCGGCGCTTCTCGACCTTCGAGGACGACTCGGCGGAGGAGTGGACCGCGTACGGCGAGGAGGCGCTCGGACCGATGATCCTGGCGCGGCAGGCGCTCGGCGAGGAGGTGTGGGCGGAGGTCCGCGCCGACCTCATCTCCCTCTACGAGGACGCCAACGAGGCCGACGACGGTGGCTTCCGGTTCCGCGCCGAGTACCTCGAGACCGTCGTCACGATCCCGGGCTGAGGCAAGCCGATGTGCCGCCTCTTCGCCCTCCACGCCGGCCACGCCGATGTCGCCGCGCGCTTCTGGCTTCTCGACGCTCCGGACTCCCTCGCCTCCCAGAGCGAGACCAACGCCGACGGCTTCGGGATGGCGAGCCTGACCTCGACCGACGGGCTGATGCTGATCCGCAACCCGGTGCAGGCGGTCTCCTCGACGACCTTCGAGGGCGTCTCCCGCTGGGCGAAGGCCTGCCAGTACCTCGCCCACCTGCGCTACGCGGACACCGGGACCGTGGCGCTTCGCAACACCCATCCGTTCACCCAGGACGGTCGGGTCTTCGCGCACAACGGCGTCGTCGGGGACCTCGAACGGCTGGAGATGCGGCTCGGCGACGCCCACTGGATGGTCGGCGGGGAAACGGACTCCGAGCGGTTCTTCGCGCTGATCACCGTCTCGATCCGCGAGGCCGGCGGCGACGTCCGCGCCGGGATCGTCAGCGCGGTCCGCGAGCTCGCCGCCGACTACGAGCTCTACAGCCTGAACTTCATCATGGCCTCGCGCGGTCACCTCTGGCCTTCCGCTACCCGAGCACAACCCGCTGCACGTGCTCGAGCGCCCGGCAACGGCGAGCCGCTCGACCAGAGCAGCGCGTTCGGGAACATGCGGTTGCGCGCCGAGGATTGCGACGACAAGCCGACGGTGGTGATCTCGAGCGAGCGAATGGACGACTCGGGCTGGGAGGAGGTCGCCCCGGGGGAGCTGATCCACGTCGGTCCCGACCTGGTGGTCGAGCGCGAGGTCGTGCTCGAGGGTCCGCCGGCGCACCGATGGTGCTTCGCGGCGTCGCGGCCGAATCGCAGGCCTTCGAGCGGGACGAGCCCGCCGCGGCCTGACGGCGAGCGGCGGTCGCTAACCTCGATCTCCGTGACCACTCCCCCTCTGACCGCGGCGCCCGAGGCTCCCCCAGCGGAGCCGGCCGAGCGGCAGCACAAGACCCGCTCGCGCGCCAGACCAGGCGGTATCGCCGATCGAGAAGGTGGAGGGGCTCCCCTTCCGCGGGCAGCGCAAGCCGTCGTGGCTGAAGGTGCCGGCGCCGGGCGGGACGAAGTACCGCGAGCTGAAGAAGCAGATCGAGGGCGAGGGGCTCCACACCGTCTGCGCCGAGGCGAACTGCCCCAACATCGGCGAGTGCTGGGAGCGCGGCACCGCCACGTTCATGATCCTCGGCGACACCTGCACCCGCCGCTGCGGCTTCTGCAACGTCAACACGGGCAAGCCGACGTGGAACGACCCGCTCGAGCCGGCGCGCGTCGCCCGCTCGGTGGCGCAGATGGGGCTCAAGCACGCGGTCATCACCTCGGTCGACCGCGACGACCTTCCCGACTACGGAGCGAGCGCCTTCGTCGGCGTCATCCGCTCGATCCGGATGCAGGCGCCCGGCTGCAAGGTGGAGGTCCTGACTCCCGACTTCCGCGGACAGGAGATGCCGCTGGCCAAGGTGATCGCCGAGAAGCCGGACGTCTTCAACCACAACTGCGAGGTCGTCCCGCGGCTCTACCCGATGGCGCGCCGCGGCTCCCAGTTCCTGCGCTCGGCGCGGGTGCTGAAGAACGCCAAGGAGATGGGCGGCCCCGACGTGATCACCAAGAGCGGGCTGATGGTCGGCCTCGGCGAGAGCTTCGACGAGCTCGTCGAGACCTTCGGGATCCTCCGCGAGCACAAGGTTCAGGTGCTGACCGTCGGCCAGTACCTCCGCCCGACCGAGCGGCACCTCCCGGTGGTCCGCTACTGGGAGCCGGGGGAGTTCGACGCCCTTGCCGCCGAGGCCAGGAAGATCGGCTTCGAGTCGGTCGCCGCCGGCCCGCTCGTGCGTTCGAGCTACCACGCGGACGAGAGCGCCCGCGAGGCGCTCGCCGCGCGCCGCGTCGCCTAGCCCTTCTCCGACTACGCTCCCGGCGGCGTGATTCCGCTGAAGGACAACGTGCGCTCACGCGCCATCCCGGTGCTGACGATCGCGCTCATCGCGATCAACCTGCTCGCCTTCCTCTGGCAGCTCACGTACTCCGACAGCAAGGCGAGCTCCTTCGAGCTCTCGGTCGCGGGTGTCTCCGCGCGCGACGCCTTCACGATCGAGCACGGCGCCGTTCCCTACCGGCTCGCCCATCCGGGGAGCCGCTGCGGCGTCACCGCCGAGGACATCATCTGCGGCAAGGGCGCGCTGACGACGCTGGACGGGAGCGAGTTGATCCGCGTCCCCGACGACCTCGACGAGCCGGCCTGGTGGACGACGCCGTTCACCTCGATGTTCATGCACGTCGACCTCCTCCACTTCCTCCTGGCCATGGGCGGGCTGCTGATCTTCGGGCGGACCGTCGAGGCATCGATGGGCCGCGGCGCGGTTCCTCCTGCTCTACCTGCTTGGCGGGCTCGCCTCGATCTACCTGCAGGTGCTCTGGGACCCGAACGCGACCGGCCCGATCATCGGCGCCTCGGGGGCCGTCGCGGGGGTGATCGGGGCCTACGCCGTCTTCTACGCGCGAGCGCGAATCGTCGGGATCGCGGTGGTCCCGTTGTTCGGGACGCTCGTCGAGCTCCCGGCGTACGTGATGGTCGCGGTCTGGTTCCTGCTCCAGTTGGTGCCGAGGCTCGGCGGGGTCGCGACGCCCGACGTCGCCGACGAGACGCTCACCTATCTCTCCTACGTCGCCGTCTTCGTGTTGATGGCGGCCGTCGGGAGGCTGCTCATACGCGAGCCGCTGCCGTTCGAGCGCGGCCGGTCCATGCCGCGCGGGGAGCCCGTGCATGGGTGAGCGACGCCGGCTGGTCTTCGTCTGCTCGGCCCTCTTCTTCGTGCTGGTCTTCGGGGCGCTGACGGTGGCGGCGCTGTCGTCGGCCGAGCTCAACGTCGCGACGCTGGTGCTGGCGGCGGTGGCGCTGTTCGTCATCGGCGCCGTCCTCACCGCGGTCGCCGAGGCGTTCCGCAACCCGCCGGGGGGCTGAGGGTGGGGGCGGTCGGCGGCGGGAGCGTCGGTCGGATCGGCGGCGCCGGGTTGCTGGCGCTGTTCGTGGTCGGCGCGGTCGGCGGGCTGATCGGGGACATGTGCCACGTCGAGACCGGGACGACCATCTACCTCGAGGACCCGCTCCCCTACGTGTGGAAGAGCCAGCTCTGGTTCCCGATCATGGTCGGCGGTGGGACCGCGGCGCTCGGATGGATCCGGGTGCGGTTCGGGCCGGCGGACGAGGTGGCTCCGGCGGGGCGCCGTGGCGCCGGCGCGGGGCTGACCTCGGACGACCTGCGCGAGGCGCTGGCGATGATCGCCGGCCGTCGTCGGGCTCTACGCGCTGACGGCGCTCATGCGCGGGGAGCCGCAGCCGGCGGCCGTGGTGATCTGCTGGTCGGTCGCGGCGCTGATCGTGGCGCGCTGGGCGCGGGGACCCTGGGAGCTGGTCTGCGCGGTCCTCGCCGCGCTGTTCGGCGTGACGACGGAGATCCTCCTCGCCGCCGTCGACGTCTTCGCCTACGCCGACGACGTCGCGCGGATCGCCGGCGTCGCGAGCTGGCTCCCGGCGCTCTACCTCGCCTACGGCGTCGTGGCGGCGCGGCTGGGGATGCTGGCCGCGCGGCTCTGAGCCGACGAGTGGTCCGGCTGTCCGGACTGGCCGGACGCTGGGACCACTCGTCGAGCAACTAGGCTCGATGCGATGAGCAGCGATCGCCAACGCGAGAAGGCCGAGCGCTTCCGCGCGCTCCACGAGGGCCCGACGTTCGTCATCCCCAACCCCTGGGACGCCGGCTCGGCGAAGGACCTCGAGGCCCTCGGGTTCGAGGCGCTGGCGACGACCAGCTCCGGCTTCGCCCACACGCTCGGGCTCGAGGACGGCGGCGTGTCGCTCGACCAGCTCGCCGAGCACACGGCCGCGCTCGACGCGGCGAGCGAGCTGCCGGTGTCCGTCGACATCGAGAACGGCTTCGGCCCTGCGGCTGAGGACGCAGCCGCGGCGATCACGCGGGTGGCGGCGGCGGGCGCGGTCGGCGGCTCGATCGAGGACTGGGACCGGGATGGCGAGTTCCTCTACGAGCTCGACGCCGCGGCCGAGCGGGTGGCGGCGGCCGTCGCGGCCGCCCGTGCCCTCGACTTCCCGTTCACGCTCACGGCCCGCGCCGAGAACCACATCCGCGACAACCCGGACCTCGACGACACGATCGCGCGGCTGCAGGCCTACGAGCGAGCCGGCGCGGACGTGATCTACGCGCCGGGCCTGGACCTGGACGGCGTCCGTGCCCTGCGCGCGGAGACGACCGCGCCGATCAACGTCCTCGCCCGCCCGGAGATGACGGTTGACGCGGTCGCCGAGGCGGGCGGCCAGCGGATCAGCGTCGGCGGAGCACTCGCCTGGATCGGCTTCCGCGCCGCGAAGAACGCGGCCCGTCAGATCAGGGAGACGGGCGACCTCTCAGCCCTGGGCGGCTGACTCGGGCCTCCGCCGCTGCTTCTACGTCCCGGCACGCTTCTCGGAGCAGGTCGGCGATTTATCAGTCTCCGGCTGACACCCGCGCTGAACAACCAAGTCCGCGGGACCCGCATGGCCGACGACTTCACGCGACTCGATAGTGGAGCCAGTCGGATTCGAACCGACGACCTTCGCATGCAAATGCGACGCTCTAGCCAACTGAGCTATGGCCCCAACTCGCCGAATTGTAGAACCGCTTCCCAACTCAGTCACATCCGCCCGCCGCGCTGTGCGAGGATCGCGCCACGCTAAGTCGGCGACGGGAGGAGAGAACCGATGGCCACGCAGACGGAGGGCGAGCGCAAGCGGGGGCGCGGCGAGACGGACGAGGTGACCCGCGGGCGGCGCGGGCGAAGATCTCCGACCTCGACGTCGTCCAGCACCACTTCGACCGGGCCTGGGACAGCCTCGGCTACGCCGATGACATCCGCCAGATCTTCTGGGAGCCGTACCGCGAGGTCACGGTGCAGATCCCGATCAAGACGGCCGACGGCGTCACGCACGTCTACCACGGCTATCGAATCCAGCACAACGGCGCGCGCGGTCCCTACAAGGGCGGCGTCCGCTTCCACCCCGAGGTCGACATCGACGAGGTGCGCGCGCTCGCGTCGATGATGACCTGGAAGACGGCGATCGCCGGCGTCCCGTTCGGCGGCGCGAAGGGCGGAGTCAACGTCGACCCGGCCGATCTCAGCCAGGCCGAGCTGCAGCGGGTCGCCCGCGGCTTCATGGACAAGATCTCGAAGGTCCTCGGCCCGACCCGCGACATCCCCGCACCCGACGTCAACACGAACTCCCAGGTGATGGCCTGGATGATGGATCAGTACGGGAAGCTCCACGGCCACACGCCGGCGATCGTCACGGGCAAGCCGATCTCGCTCGAGGGCTCCTACGGCCGCGAGGCGGCGACGGGCCGCGGCTGCGTGTTCATGTTCCAGGAGGCGGCGCCCAAGCTCGGCCTCGATCCCGAGGAGACGAAGTTCGTCGTCCAGGGATTCGGCAACGTCGGCTCCTGGTTCGCCCGGATCATGCAGGGCCTCGGCGCGACGATGATCGGCGTCTCCGATGCCTTCGGCGCCATCCGCTGCGACTCCGGCATCGATGCGCAGGCGCTCGTCCGCCACCTCCAGCAGGACGGCGGCAAGCTCGCCGAGTTCCCCGGCGCCGAGGCGATCTCAGCCGGCGACCTCTACGAGATCCCCTGCGACGTCTTCGTCCCGGCGGCGCTCGGAGGGATGCTCCACGAGGACAACGCCGACCTCCTCGACTGCAAGATGATCGTGGAGGGCGCCAACAACCCGACCACGTTCGAGGCCGACGAGATCTTCGACGCCAAGGGCATCAAGGTCGTCCCCGACCTGATGGCGAACGCCGGCGGGCGTCGTCGCCTCCTACTTCGAGTGGGTGCAGAACCTCCAGCACTTCCGCTGGGACGAGAAGGAGGTCAACGCGAAGCTGGGAGCGATCCTCCGCAAGGCGTTCCACGAGGTCGACGCTCGCGCCGAGCGCGAGAAGCAGACGCTCCGCACCGCAGCGTTCGAGACGGCGATCGAGCGCGTCGTCGAGGCGTCCCGCACCCGCGGCTACTTCGACTGACCCAAGGGGAACGGCTGGCGACGAGCCGGCTGACGCGGCGAAGCCGGCTGGCGCGGCGAAGCCGCGGCCCTCAGTCGTCGTCGAAGTCGAAGTCGCGCGGCGGCCCCTGCTCGAACCAGAGGTCCTCGCCCTCGGTCTCCTGGAGGAAGTCGGGCGTCTCCTCGAGCAGGTCCTCCTCGTCGCCTCGCCGTCGCCCTTGGCGGGCTCGGCGGGCGCGGGCTCGGCGGCCGGCTCCTCGACCGGGGCCGGCGCGTCGGTCGCGGCGTCCTGGCGGGCGGGCTCGCTCTCGCGGATCGGCTCGGGCTCGGCTTCGATCGGAGCGGCCGGGGCTTCGACGACGGGCTCGCTGCCCGAAGGCGGCTCGATGATCGGCGCTGCCTCGGGAGGCGCCTCGTCGACGGCCTCCGGCTCCTCCTCGGAGTCAAGCTCGAGATCGAGGTCCTCGAAGTCGAAATCCTCGGCGTTGAAGATCCCGCCCTCGGGCGCTTCGACCGGTTCCTCGCCGGAGGTCGGCTCCTCGGTGGCCGCGGGCTCCTCGGCTGCGGGCTCCTCGACGGCGGGCGCAGCCGCGGCCTCCACGGAGGGCGCCGGTTCGTCGGGCGTCGGCTCGGCCTCGTCCGCCGGCCCGAGCTGGACCGGGGCGGGGTGGTCGGCCGTGTCGTCAAGGTTCGCGTGCTCGATCCGGGCGCGCTCGGCGGGCGTCTCGTCCCCGGCTCCCAGGATCTCCTCGCCCGGAGCCTCGACGGCCATCTCCTCCGAGGCGGGCTCGAACGCAAGCTCCTCCGAGGCCGGCTCGACGGCCATCTCCTCCGAAGGCGCCTCGGCGATGGGCTGCTCAGCCGACTCCTCCTCCGCCGCCGGGGCGTCGGGGTCGACGAACTCGGGGTCGCCGGGCCGCGTGGCTGGGCCGAACGCCTCCTTCTCGAGGCGGTCGAGGTCATCGTCGCCCGCTCCGTGCTGGCGCTTCAACTCGAGGTGCTGGCGGATCGCGTCGTCGAGGATTCCCATGGTCTTCCGAAGGGTTGCAGATGCGGGCAGGCCTTGAGACCGCCGCTCGCGGCGTATCTTCGCCGTCAGGAGGCGTTCCCCTGCGGGCCGCTCGTTCCGCCCGGCGTCACGACCACGACGCGGTTCTTCCCCGCTCGCTTCGCTTGGTACAGGGCGTCGTCCGCTGCCGCGATCAGGCCGTTGCCATCGGCGGCGTCGGTGGGGAGCGTTGCGACCCCCAGGCTGGCGGTGATCGAGATCGGCCGAGTCCCGTCCATCCCCTCGATCTCCGCTTCGCTCACGGCCCGCCGGAGACGCTCGGCGACCTGGGCCGCACCCTCGCGCGGAGTGTCCGGCAGCGCGAGCACGAACTCCTCGCCGCCGAGTCGTGCCGCGAGGTCCACGCCGCGGAGCTGCTCGGTGAGCAGGGAGCCGATGCGCGCCAGAACCCGGTCCCCCTGAAGGTGGCCGCGCGTGTCGTTGACGAGCTTGAAGTCGTCGATGTCCAGCAGGACGAGGGAGAGCTCCCCGCCGTGGCGCTCGATCCTGGAGACCTCCGCCCCGAGCCACTGCGTGAAGTGGCGGTGGTTCGGGATCCGGGTCAGCTCGTCGGTCAGCGCCTGCTCCGCGATGCGCTCGTGCTGGTCGATGTTCGCCGCCGAATCGATCGTTCGCTCGATCAGGAACCGGAGCGTCGTTCGCTCCTCCTCCGTGAACGGCTCACCGGTGCGGGCGACGGCGATCGCGCAGCGGATGTCACCGGCGTTGCGACCCCCGTCGAGCACCTCGGCGATCGCATGACGACCACCGTCGGCGACGATGCCCTCGGCGTCGGCGCCGCCCCAGACCTGCGTTCCCGCGGTCTGCAGGATGGCCTCGAAGTCGGCCGGTGCATCCATCGACACGTGCGTCCGCCCGCGGTCGAGCAGGCTGACCCGCCCGGCTTCCGCGCCGGTGGCCGAGACGGCGGTGTCGGCGACGATCGCCAGCAGCGCTTCGCGGTCGAGCCCCGAGGCGAAGGCGGCGCCGATCCGCTGCACGGATTCATCGAGCTCCTTGCGCTGGAGGCGCAGCTCCCGCATCTGCGCCTGGATCCGGTCGCCCATCCGGTTCATCTCCCGAGCGAGCCCGGCCATCTCGTCGTTGCCCTCCTCCGGCACCTTCGTCGCGAGATCGCCGTCGCCGATCCGCCTCGCCGCCTGATGCATCGTCGCGATCCGCCGCTGCAGATCGCGGATCAGCAGCACGATGAAGGAGAAGGCGATCGCGAAGAAGATCCCGAGGACGACCGCCGCGACCGGCTCGGAGGCGATGAAGCCGGATTCGACCGGAGTCGCGAGAACGAGCCGCGCACCCGGTCCGGCGCCCTCGAGCGTCAGGGAGGCGACGCGCGCATCGTCGCCGCCGAGATCGACGTCGGTGGCATCCGGATCGCCGGGGAAGTCGACGTCCTCGTATCCGGTGGAGACTGCGACGACCCCCTCGTCGTCGACGATCTCGCCGACTCTGCCCGGTGAGCTCGGTGACCCGGTCGAGGAAGGAAGCCGGATCGAGCATCCCGACCTGGACGGTGCCGAGCGGGTCGCCACCCCGGACCCCGACCGCGCTCTCGCCGGTCGCGATCGCATCGGCCGGCCCGGAGACCGCCAGCTCCTCGCCTTCCGGACCGACGATCCGGACCGCGACGACGCTCGAGTGCCCGTCGCGCGGCATCGACCGCCGCCTGCAGTCCGCTCTGGTCGGCATCGGTGAGCACGGGGCCGATCTCGAGCCCGATCGCGCGAGCCTCGTCGGGAGCCGTCGCGAGCGCCTCGTCATAGAGCGCCTGCGCGGTCTGCATCGCCGAGGCCAGCCGCGCATCGGCCTTGCCGTCCTGAGAATCGCCCGCGACCTCGATCACGAGAATGGCCAGCACGACCATCGGGATCACCACGATCCCGAAGAGGAACAACCGGAGCCTGCGACCGAAGCTCATTCCATCCCCTCATCGGCGGCTCGTCCCGAGATCACAAGTCTGGAAGTAAGGCCACATCCCGCCCGGGTATCCTGACGGCACGGGCTCCGGCTCGTCCTCGGGGCTATAGCTCAGCTGGCAGAGCGCCTGGATCGCACCCAGGAGGTCGGCGGTTCGAATCCGCCTAGCTCCACTCCGACCGCAACCGGCTCACATGTGTGATGAGCGCCTAGACCCTAAGGCGAACGTCGACCGCGACTGCTCAGCCGACTCGCGGCTCGCAGAAGCCCGGGCGCGCGGCGCGCACCCGCCAGGGCGACCTTGTCGCCGGCCCGCAGGGAACGGGTCTGGTCAGGCGCGGACGCAGGTGCCGTTCCCCCATCGAGGGCAAACAACTCCCAGGCCCCGTCCACACCCTTGAGCTCGTATTCACCGCGCGAGGACAACACAACGCCGGAGCCGACGACGAGATCACGGACAGTGCGTGAGACGAGCACTTCTCCCGGACCGGCCTTCGCGCTGACGCGGGCCGCGATGTGCACGGCGATCCCCGCGAGGTCGTCGCCGGTGATCTCGCACTCGCCCGTGTGCAGGCCGGCGCGGATCTCCAGGTCGAGCTCCCTGGGGCCTGCAGCGCAGACGCGCTCGGCGCAGCGGATCGCACGGGCCGGGCTGTCGAAGGCACAGAGTGATCCATCACCGATCAGCTTGACGACGCGGCCATCCGCGTCGTCGACGTGGCGGCGAAGGAGTCGCTCATGGTCGCTCAAGACCTGCCGCCAGGCGGTGTCGCCGAGCAGTGCTGCCTGCTCAGTCGAGGCCACGATGTCCGTGAAAAGCACGGTCTTCAGTGATCGCCTCGCCTCCGGCCTAGGAGCGGAGCCGAGGACGAAGCGCTCGACTTCATGGGTGAATGATCGCCACAGGAACGAGTTGTCGGTGGTTGCGGGCAGGACGATGTACTCCGCGTGTGGAATCAGTTCCGCGACGTAGCGGACGGCCGCCTCCGGCAAGCGCGTGCTCGCGAGGTTTACAACCAATGTCGGTGCCTGGATCGCGGCCATCGCCTCACGAGCGTCCGCGGCCCTGAACCGCTGATAGAGGCCCTGCATCACTGCCGGGCTGGCCGAGATCCGCTCGAGCACACCCCAGCGGCGCATCGTCCTCGGAGTCGCGACGGCGGGAGAGAACGCCTGCAGCGAGCGGCCGGTGCCCCATTCCTTCAGCACCTCGTCCCATTCAGCGTCGAACTCCAGACGCTCTTCACGGGTCCAACCCATCAGGTCCTCCGACGCCCCCCAGCCTTGGGCGAAGGGGGTCAGGAGCACAAGGTGCTCAACCCGCTCGGGGTGCATCGCGGCGAACACGGCAACTGCCATCGACGGAGTCCAGATCGCTGCGATCGAGGCGCTCTCCCAACCGGCGGCGTCCATAACCGCGGCGATCTCCTGTGCCTGCTCTTCGATGCTCGGTAAGTGGTCGAGTGGATCCGACATTCCGAAACCGAGTTGCTCGAAGACGAGTAGCTCGGCCGCGGATGCGAGGTGCTCGAGAGAGTCGGCGAAAGCCGGATCCGTCCAGATCAGCTCGAGGTGGCCCGCAGCGCCGTTGATCAGAACGATTCGCCGGTTGCCGATGCCAGTCTTCTGGTAGGCGATCTTCTTGTCGCCGTAGTCGGCGTACCTGGTCTCTGGGGGCAGGTCCATTGGTTCGATCCTAGCCGCGTCGGGGTCGCCCAGACCCACATTTGTGTCCAGCTATCAGCGGCAGGCAGACGCTGCTCTCCCTCGTCGTCGGCGCGGACTCACGGGGCAGTGCCATTGGGCACTAGCTGCGTCCTGATGCCCAAATCGAACGACATCCGCGGTGATTCACAGCTATCCGCGACCGTGCGCTCTGATGACTGACTGGGCCAGTTCCGGTTTCCAGAGCCGAGAGCGTCAATCTGGCGTCGCGGTGCCTCCCCGCATCGCACCCAGGAGGTCGGCGGTTCGAATCCGCCTAGCTCCATCGCCGAAGTCGTGGCGGCCCCACGACGCTCAGTGGCGCTTCTTCTTCTTCTTGACCTTGAAGGTGCGGGAGACCTTGACGCTCCTGTTGCCCGCGGCGTCCGTGGCGAAGACCGCGAAGGTGTGCTTGCCCTTCTTCAGCTTCTTCGTCGTGAACGGCGAGGTGCAGGAGACGGGTGAGGCGTCGTCGAGCGAGCAGCTGAACTTCGCCGGCGAAGCGCTCGACTTGAACCCGAAGGTCGGCGTCTTGTCCTTGGTCTTGCCGGCCGGCCCCGCGGTGATCGTCAGGTCGGGCACCGGCGCGTTGACGTCCCAGGTCCATCGCTCCGGGGTCAGGTCGGCGTTACCCGCGGCGTCACGCGCCCGCACGTCGAAGGTATGCGTGCCGTTGGGGATGCTGCGGCTCGCCGGGCTCGTGCACACCTCGTACGGCGCGCCGTCCAGGCTGCACTCGTACTCCTGGACGCCGGAGGTGGCGTCGCGGCCGGTGAACGTGAAGGAGGCGGTCGGTTGATCCGAGGTCGCGGGTGGCCCGTCGCCCTTCGTCGTCTCCGGCGGCGTCGGGTCCACCTTCACGGTCGTCGTGTAGGCGCCGGGCGCGCTCGTGTTGTTCGCCAGGTCGGTCCCCTGGCAGGACAGGGCATGGAGCCCCTCGGGCTGGATCGAGAAGAAGGCGAACGACCCGTTGGGCCAGTCGAGCGTCGGCGCTCCGTTGTCGGTGCAGAAGATGTGCTTGACGCGATTGCCCGACTCGGGATCAACCCCGCGGATCCCGAGCGCCGCGGGCGACGTGACGAACCAGCCGTTGCGTCCGTCCGGGCTCTGGATGAACTCGAGCGAGGGCGGGGTGCTGTCGATGAGGCACCACACCGGCCAGGTGAGCGGGCTCTCGTCAGGATCGTTCGATGTCAGCGTGAACGTCGCCGTGTACATGCCATCGGGCGTTCCCAATGGCGGTGCACAGGCGATGTACATGAGGATGACGCCCCCGGCGCTGCTGCCGAGCGTCTTCGGGAACGTGAAGTTGCCTCCCGGAGGGTGGCCCTCCGGCTCGCCGTTGAGCAGCTTGAACATGCTCGCGCTCGGCCCGCTGAAGGAGCCCGCGGTGAGCCTGAGCTCCGCGACGCCGGTGTTGGCGGCCGACAGGGTCTGGAAGCTCGTTCCCCCCGGCTTGGCGTACATGTCCCCGAGCTCGGCGCCCGGGTCCGGGTTCGGCTTCGGGATCGTGTCGATGTCGGGCTGGCAGGACTGGCCGTCGTCGACGAGGAGCGAGCGTGCTGCGAAGGACGCGGCGGTCCAGGAAGCGCCGCTGTTGCTGCTGACCTTGGGCGCACCCCCGCCCTGCGAGGCCGCCGACCAGAACGCGGTGTTGCTCAGGGTCCGGAAGACCGCCCAGTACGTCTGGCCCGCGGTGAGGACGGGCAAGGCCCCGCCGCCGATCGCAGTCAGCGTCGTGCACGTTGGCACGGCGTCGGAGTCGGCATCGATCACGGCCGGCGCCCCCGTCGCGAGCGCCTGCCCCGGCGATCCCCCGATGTTCGAGTAGATCTGGATCGACACCGTCGCCGGGGAGTTGAGGTAGGAGACGCCGTAGAACCCGACGAGGCTCGCCGTGCCGGACGCGGTCGGGACGAACGGCTGGGCGATCCGCTGCAGCGTCGAGTCGACCTGGCCGGTCCCGCTGCTGTCGGATCCACCGCCGGCGAGATTCGAGTAGAGGGTCGCCCCACTCGCCGCCGGGGCCGTTGCGAGCAACAGGGCCAGCGGCGCGAGCACGGCTGCGGCGGCCGTCAGACGACCGCGATGCTTCCATCTACGACGCGCGCGTTGCGTCCGGGTCAACATGGCTTCCGCTGCCGACCTTACGTCCGGCAGCCGGCCACGTCAAGAATCCTTCCAGAAAGCACCTTCGCGATCTTTGGAGCCAACGCGGGACTCTGGCGGCTCCCGCCCCAAGAGACCGTCCTCCAACGTACCTCTGATTCATCCGGGCGGACACCGCTCCCCACCACGTCGGAATCGAGGATCGCGGCTTCCGGCCCAGGGCTAGGAGGACCGACTGTCGTCGAAGCATGCGAGCTCCTCGAAGAAGAAGAACTCGGCCTGTTCGGCCGTGTAGCCCCCGGCGACGACGTCCTGCTGCTCGCGCATGACACCGACGTAAGTCTGCGCCGAGGATTCGACATCCCACATCGAGACGCTCACCAGACGGTCTCGCTCCGGTGTCCCGAAGAGCCGCGTCCACAGGTGCCCGGGTAGGGCCCTGGCGCCCTGGGCGATCACCTCCGCAGTCCTTGCCAGCTCCTCATCTTCGCAAGGACGTTCGGTCGTGAAGCGCCCCACCGTTGCCCACATATCGCCCCCGCCTCTCTCTGCAAACTCGTGGATGGTTTCGCAACCCCGCCAAACGGCTAAAGGACGGTCACCTACGTGTCGAACAACTCAATGCCTGGCCGTTAGCTTCGCCGGAACCTATGCAACTTCCTTCAGCGCTCACGCTCCAGACGATCTCCGAGGCCACCGGCCTGATTGCCCCCATGCTCCAGGTGCTGCCGGACACCGGGATGATCGTGGTGGACGAGGAGGGAGTGATCCAAGCGGTCGACGGTCAGGTCTTCACTCAGCTCGGTCTCAGCCAGGACATCTGCGGGCGGCGCTTGTCCGAGGTCCTTCCCGCCGACGTATGGCGGCGGGCGGAGCCACACTGGTCGGCCGCGATTGGGGGCGAGGCACGGTCCGTCGATTGGATCTCGTCCCTCGCTCCAGAGAGCGACTTCTGGCTTCACTTCTGTCCGGTTGCCGACTCGGCCGGATCGCCCCTCGGCGCGGTGCTCGTCGCCCAGGACATCTCTGAGAGGGCGCGATCGCGCCGTGTGCTCGAGCGGCGTGAGCGTCAGCAGTCCGCGGTCGCGAGGCTGGGAACGATGATGCTCGGGAGACCGGATACCGCCGACGTGCTCGAAGCTACGGCCGCGGCCCTGCTCGAGTTGCTCGAGGCCGACGTCAGCGCCGTCTTGGAGGATCTTCCGGGCGAGGGGTTGACCGTTCGGGCCGCAGCCGGGGAGCGCGTCCCACCTCCCGACCCTGGTGCTTCAGCAGGCTCCCTGCAGATCTTCGAGCAGCTGCGCGACGACCCGTCTCCCCTGAGCATCGACGATCTGCGCCGCGAGCGCTCGGTCAGAGCTCCCGTCCTCGAGGCCGCTGGGATGCGAAGCCTGATTGCGGCACCGATCGGCTCCGACTCCGCCGGCCATTTCGGCGTACTCGGAGTTTGCAGTCGCGAGGCCCACGCGTTCTCGAAGGACGATCGCTCCTTCGTTGAAGCGGTCGCCAACATCGTCTCGAGCTGCTTCGAGCTCGAGCATGGAGAGCGTCAGATCGAGCACGCTCAAAGTCGGCTGGAGGACTTCTGGAACCTCTCGACCGACCTCTTGGCGGTCTTCTCCCCCGAGGGAAGATTCGTCGAAGCCAGCGGTTCGTGGCGGCAGATCCTGGGATGGAGCCGGGAGGAGCTGATCGACCGTGATGTAGCTCGGCTCGTTCATCGAGATGACCGTGCCGACATGCTCGACGATGGCGCCGCAACCTTGAGCTGCAAACCGTCAACGATGGGCTTGATCCTCCGGCTGCGTGCCAAGGACGATTCCTATCGCTGGTTCTCGTGGAGCGTCCGTCGCGCGTCTGACGGGTTCCTGTATGCCGCCGCGAAGGACGTCAGCGAGCGTCACGATGCCGAGCAGGAGCGCGAACGCAGCGAGCGCATGCTCAACGAAACGCAGCGAATCGCCGGGATGGGCAGCTTCGAGATCGATCTCACGACGGGCGTGCATCGGATCTCGGCGAACCTCCGAGACATGCTGCAGTTCGACTCGACGGCGATCGACGACGAAGCGTTTCTTCAACGGGTTCATCCGAGCGATCGTCCCCGCCTGCGAGAGAACATGGAGGCGCAGGCAGCTGGCTCCGCAGACGGCCCCGGGGAGTTCCGCATTCAACTCCCCGATGGTTCGGTTTTCTGGTTCACCACTTCGGTGGAGGTGATCGTCGAGGAGGAGGGCGGCAACCCCATCGGGATGCGAGGAACCGTCCAGGACATCACCGCTCGCCGAGCGGCTGACCAGCAAGTGCGCTGGTCGGAGGAGCGCTTTCGCCAGGGCTTCGAGAAGGCACCGATGCCGATGACGCTCGTCGACCCCGCCACGGGCCGTTACCTGCGCGTTAACGAGGCCTACTGCCAGTTCGTCGGACGAACGAAGGAGGAGTTGCGCAGCCTTCGCGTCGGAGACGTCGTCCACCCCGAGGACCTCGACAAGCTCAACCACTCGGCTCAGGTGCAGGAGGGCGGAGGGTACGCCGAGACGGTCCTGATCGAACGTCGCTATGTACGCCCCGACGGTGCCGTGATGTGGGGTGCGGTTCACCTTTCCCGGGTCCTCAATCCAGACGGTGATCTGGACGTCCTCTTCTCCCAGATCGTTGATGTGACGGAGCGCCATGCCCAGGAGGATGCCCTGCGTCGCCAGCTAGAGAACGTCTCCTGGATCGGTGAGATCCGCTCAGCCCTGGTGGAAGAGCGCTTCGAGCTGCATGCGCAACCGATCGTCGATCTGAAGACTCGGGAGACGACCCACCACGAGCTTCTGCTCCGGATGCGAGATGCCGCCGGGGAGTTGGTCATGCCCGGTGCCTTCCTGCCAACCGCCGAGCGCTACGGCGACATTCGGGACATCGACCGCTGGGTAGCAGCCCGCGGCATGGAGCTCGCTGCGGGTGGGATGGCGGTCGCGATCAACCTCTCTGGAGCTTCCATCAGCGACCCAGCGCTGATCACGCACATCGACGAGGAGCTCGAGCGAACTCAGGTCGACCCAGCGCGGGTCATGTTCGAGGTCACTGAGACGGCGATGGTCGACAGCGCCGCGACCGCTCACCAGCTCGCCGAGCAGCTGCGCGATCGGGGCTTCGGCTTCGCCCTCGATGACTTCGGTACCGGCTACGGCGGCTTCGCCTATCTCAAGCAACTGCCGTTCACCGTTCTCAAGATCGATCGTGAGTTCGTTCGCGACATCCTCACGAGTGAATCCGACCGCCACCTCATCCAAGCGGTTGTGAGCTTGGCTCGAGGCTTTGACCTGACGACCATCGCCGAGGGGGTTGAAGACGCCGAGACGCTCGCGCTGCTGACCGAGATGGGAGTCGATCGCGCTCAGGGCTACCACCTCGGCCGCCCGGCGCTGATTGCGCTGGCGACCGCCGGCGCCTAGATCGCTGCCTGCAGCTCCTGAACGCTGCGGAAGATCGTCGCGGCATCATCACTCACCGGTGCTTTGATCCCGCCGCCACCGACCAGGATGTGGGCGCTGGGCAATCTCGCTCGCACCAAGTCCGTGGTGGAAGTCAGCTCAGCCGCGAAAGTGGGCATCGTCACGGAGATCCCGACGATCGCGGGGCACTGCTCGGCCAAGACGGACTCGAGGCGATCAGAGGGCACACCGCCGCCGAGGTTCTTGACCATGTACCCAGCGCCCTCGAGCACAGCCTCGGCCATCAGGAGTCCCACCGTGTGGCGCTCGCTGGGAGTCGTCGTCAGAACCGCGACCTCGTCTCGCGACCCTCGCGGCGCGATGCGGAGCGTCGGGGCGATCTCGGCGAGCAACAGGTGCGCGGTGGCAGTCGCAAGGTGCTCGTCGGCGACCGTGATGGCGCTGCTCTCCCAAAGCCGTCCGACTTCCGCCATCGCTGGAGCCACCAGCAGATCGAGCACTTCCACGGGCTCGACCGCTCCAAGCGCGTTGGCGGTGATCTTTCGAGAGAGCTCGAGATCGCCGGCGAGGAAGGCGACCCGCAAGGAGCGAGCCCAGCGATCGGGCACGTTGTCTGCGTTCAGGGTCAAGGCCGACGGTGACTCTATCGACCGGTGGTCAGGGTCCTCCCCACTGCGGTCGAGGGCACGCGCGCTTCGCGCCCGTGCGTCCAGTTTGTCGGCGTCGGCCTCACGAAGGTCGCGCGAGCAGCCGAAGGAACCAATGTAGATAGGGCGCAACGCCGCGCGGCTGCTGCCAGGGGGCCACATGAACTTCAACACCAGCGCCGCCACCATCAATGGGGCGGTGCCTTGGCTACAACGCATTCACGACGACCTGCGGTCATGGATCGGACCGCAGGATTGGCCATCGGTGATCGGCCCGACCTCGTTCTTCATCGCCGCGATCACGCTCCTCACCTACGACCACACCGCGGGCGTCCTGCAGGGGCGCGAGTTCATCTTCTGGATTGCGATGGTGCTGGTGGTCGCCGTCTTCGCCTGGATGCTCATTCGCGTCGGCGAGGCATCGCGGTCGATCGCGAACCACCACCTCGCATCGTTCCGGGACGAGTTCTCCGGGCTCGGCAGCGCCGCGGCGCTGCGGGCTGATCTCACGACATCGATCGAGCGGCAGCTGCCGATGGTGTTCGTCCTCGTCGAGGCCGAGGACCACGAGCCCGCGGAGGAGCGCGGCGAGAGGATGAGCAGCGAAGGCTGGCTGACGCTGGCGGTCAACGAGCTCGGCGACGCGCAGGCCGCGCTGTCCGCTTCCGCCTACCGGACCGAGGGCGTTCGGTTCGCGCTGCTCGCGCCCGCCGACCCAGCCGATCCCGCCGACACCAAGGCGCGGGTGCGCGCCACCCTCTCGGGCTCGCACCGGGTGGCGCTCTCGGGTGCGCACATCGGCGAGGTCGAGCTGCCCCGGGAAGCGACGCAGCCGGCCGAGGCGATGCGCCTGGCCGCCGAGCGGCTCGCGGCGAACAAGCGCAACGGCTCCCGCTCAGCACGTCGCCAGGCCCACGCCGCCCTCCTCGCAGCGCTCAGCGCCCGCCGCCCTGAGCTCCGCGCGCACCTCCGCTCGGTGGTGCCCCGGGTCATCTCCGTCGGTCGCCGCATGGGCCTCGACCGCGAGGAGCTCGACGACGTCGTGCTGGCGGCCGGCCTGCAGGACATCGGCATGCTGACGATCTCCGAAGCGGACCTCGAGGGATCCGGCCCCCTCTCCCAGGAGGCCCGCGACCTGCTTCACGCACACCCGATCGCCGGCGAGGCGATCGTCGCATCGGCGCCCTCGCTCGGGACGGTCGCGACGCTCGTCCGCAGCTCCTACGAGCGGTTCGACGGCACCGGCTACCCGGACGGCCTCGCCGGCCACGAGATCCCGCACGGGGCGAGGATCATCGCTCCCTGCGTGGCGGCGGCGGCGATGACCTCAGACCGGCCGCACCGGCGGGCCCTCAGCAACGAGGAGGCCGTCGCCGAGCTGCTCGCGGCCTCGGGCACGCAGTTCGACCCGCGCGTGGTTGCGGTGCTGGCCGAGGAGCTGCTCGCCGAAGATCGCTGACCGCCGTCGTCCGCTCCCGGGACCATCGAGCTCACTGGCGCGCCATCGCCACCCTGAAGCGCTCCTCGGCCGAGATCAGGTGGTCGAGGTCCTCGGCCGCCTCGTCGATGTCGAGCTGGACCCAGTCGACCCGACCGCTGAACTGGTCTCCTTCGGCCCGTGGTCGTCGCTCACCGGCGTGGCGCTGTCGGAGCCGACGTCGGTCGTCTCATCCGCTGAGAACACCATCGGCACCGTCGAATCGACGCGCCCGGTGCCGACCTCGGTCCCATCGACGAAGAGCGCGACGTCCGCCGCCCTTGCCGAGCCCGCCGCCGTCGTACGTGAACTCCATCCGCACCTGATGCTCGCCGGCCGGGACCGGCGTCGGCGCCGTAGACCTTGGCCCGCGCCATGCCGAACGTGTTGTAGCAATAGGCCAGCCGGCCCTCGATGCAGGTAGAGGCTCCAGCCGCCGAAGGCGCCGCCCTGGGCGATGATCACGCCGTTCGCGCCGCCCTCGGGGACCTCGATCGAGGCGGTGACCGCGTGCGACTTGTTCTTGAGCGGCAGGATCGAGTTCTCCGACAGCCTGCCCCATGCCGCCGAAGAGAACCTGGGAGCTGACCCCTGGATCAGCTGCGGCCGACCGGCGATGTCCGGGTCGAAGCGCTCGAACCGACGATCGTCCAGCGGCAGCACGTTGTAGCGCGTCGCCTCGATCAGGAACTGCCGCTGCAGCTCGGCCAGCCGGTCGGGCTCCTCGGCCGCGAGATCGTTGCGCCTGGGTCCAGTCGTCGGGCGAGTAGAGCTCCCAGACGTCGTCGTCGTAGGCCGGCATCTCGGTCGGCTTCCAGGGGATGCTGTGGCGTGTCACCGCGGTCCAGCCCTTGTGGTAGATGCCGCGGTTGACGAACATCTCGAAGTACTGGGTCTCGCGGTGCTCGGGCGCATCGGCGTCGTCGAAGCTCGGCGCCATCGTCTTGCCGTGCAGCGGCATCTGCTGGATGCCGTGGACGTGAGTCGGGGCCGGGATCCCGGCGACGTCGAGCACGGTCGCGGCGACGTCGATGACGTGGCTGAACTGGCTCCGCACCTCGCCCTTCGCCTCGATGCCGTCCGGCCAGTGGACGATGGTGCCGTTACGCGTGCCGCCCCAGTGCGAGGCGACCTGCTTCGTCCACTGGTAGGGCGTGTCCATCGCGTGGGCCCAGCCGACCGCGTAGTGGTTGTACGCCTCCGGGCGTGCCGAACAGGTCGGCCTTCGACGCCATGAACTCCGCCGTCTCGAGGCCGCCGGCGCCGTTGAGGACCGCGAGCTCGTTGAAGCACCCCTGCGGCGTGCCCTCGCCGGAGGCTCCGTTGTCGCCGACGATGTAGTAGACGAGCGTGTCGTCGAGGATCCCGAGCTCCTCGAGCGCGTCGATGACCCGGCCGATGTGGTGATCGGTGTGCTCGAGGAAGCCGGCGAAGATCTCCATCTGCCGGGCGAGGATCGGCTTCAGCTCGTCGGGCATGTCGTCCCACGCGGGGATCTCCTCGGGACGCGCGGACAGCTCCGCGTCCTCGGGAACGACGCCGAGCTCCTTCTGGCGGGCGAGCGTCCGCTCACGCAGCGCGTCCCAGCCGTCGTCGAACTTGCCCTTGTACTTGTCCGACCACTCGGCGGGGACGTGGTGCGGGGCGTGGGTCGCGCCGGGCGCGTAGTAGGTGAAGAACGGCTTGTCGGGCATCAGCGCCTTCTGCTGGCGGATCCAGTCGATCGCCCGGTCGGTCATGTCCTCGGTGAAGTGGTAGCCCTCCTCCGGCGTGCGGTCGGGCTCGACCGGGACCGTCCCGTCGTAGATCGCCGGCGCGTACTGGTTCGTCTCGCCGCCGATGAAGCCGTAGAAGTGCTCGAAGCCGCCGCCGCCCGAGGGCCAGGCGTCGAAGGGGCCCAGCGGGCTCGTCTCCCACACCGGGACCTCGTGGCACTTGCCGAACTGCGCGGTCGAGTAGCCGTTCAGCTTCAGCGTCTCGGCGAGCGGCGCGGCCTCCTTCGGCCGGATCGAGTTGTAGCCGGGCGCCGAGGTTGCGATCTCGGTGATGCCGCCCATCCCGACCGAGTGATGGTTGCGGCCGGTGAGCAGCGCCTGCCGTGTCGGCGAGCAGAGCGCCGTCGTATGGAAGCGGTTGTACTTGAGGCCGCCCGCCGCGAGACGCTCCGCCGTCGGGGTCTCGCAGGGACCGCCGAAAGCGCTGGAGGCGCCGAAGCCGCAGTCGTCGATCAGCACGACCAGGACGTTCGGTGATCCCTCAGGCGGCCGCAGGGGCTCGATCGGCGCGAACGACGTGTCCGGGTTCTTGGCGTCGTAGGTGACCAGGTCCGGGTGGCTGTTGTCGGAGATCGGAAGGCTGTCTCGTCGGGCGGGGTTGAGCATGCTCCGACCCTGTCACCGGCGACCAGGACCGGCATCACCCCGAGTGGGTGAACCGACCACGGTGACCGCCCTCGCGTGCCGGTCGTCGTCGCTTGCGGGAATCACCCCGTTGGTGTGACGATCGGCCGCGAGCTCGCTCCTACGATCGCGAGACCACAATCGGACAGAAGGAAAGCGACATGAGCGAGCAGCAGATTCCGCCCGGGTTCAACACCCCGATCCCGCCGGAGATCATGACCCCCGATCGGGTCGAGACGCGGATCGGCACGCTCTCGTTCATCGATGGGGTGCCGGACCAGGAGACCACGGACCGGCTCTACGACCACCTTGACTTCGTGCGCGGCGTCGAGGCGTTCCTGCACTGCGTGCCGGCCGCATCGCTCGAGGCCGTGAGGCGCGGAATGGTCGAGCTCGGATGCGACGCCGCCAACAAGATGATCATCGCGGACGAGCTGCTGGATTCGATCCCGCTTCTGCTCACCGGAAACACCGACACCGTCTACGCGTTGTCGATCCTGGATCTGGGCGGGACGGGCCGACGGTGATCGAGGTCCCGCCCGGGTGCGGACCCGGCACGGTCAACGACGCGTGGTTCAGGTTCGTGACCGACCTCGGCGCGCCCGGACCCGATCGCGGCCAAGGGGGCACGTACCTGATCGTCCCTCCCGACTTCGAAGGGACGGCGCCGGAGGGCGCCTTCGTCGGCGAGTCTCCGAGCAACATCAACCTGCTCGTCCTGCGCGGATTCCTGGTCGATGGGAAGCCCGACGCGGCCACCAGCATGTTCGCCGAGGGAGTGCGGATCTACCCGCTGTCGGAGGCGGACTCCCCGCCGGCGATGGAGATCCGGTCGCTCTCGAAGGCACCCGTCAACACGATCCATGCGAACGACTTCAGCTACTACGGGGAGGTCGCCGACGTGATCCACCGTGAGCCGCTCGAAGTCATCGACGTCGAGACGAGAGGCCTGCTCGCCTCGATCGGCATCCGCAAGGACCGCGACTTCGATCCCGACCCGCGGCTCCGGGACACCCTCACCGACGCCGTCGCTGTCGGGAACGCGACCGCGCGAGCGATCTCGTTCCAACCGCGCGATCCGAGCGCCCCGATCTTCGGTGACCGCCGGTGGATGACGGGCTTCATCGGCGACGACTACCGCTGGCTCGACGGCGACGGGATGGGAGGACGCGACCTCGACGCCAGGACGCGTTTCTTCTACATGGCGACCGTCAACACCCCGGCGATGGCTCTGAAGATCCCGGGAGTCGGCTCGCAGTACGCGATCTCGACGACTGATCAGGACGGCGCGCCGCTCGACGGAGCGGCCGATTACCGCATGACGCTGCCTCCCGACGTCCCGGCCAGGGACTTCTGGTCGGTCGTCGTGTACGACCCCCAGACTCGCTCTGAGCTGCAGACGGGTCAACCGTTCCCGAGCCGGAACAGCGAACGTGACGAGCTTTCGACGAGCGAGGACGGCTCCATCGACCTCCTGTTCGGCCCGACCGCGCCCGACGAGGGTGCCGGCAACTGGATCGAGACCGTTCCGGGCAAGGGGTGGTTCGCCATCCTGCGCCTCTACGGTCCGCTCGAGCCGTGGTTCGAGCGGACCTGGGTACCCGGGGACATCGAGCGGGTCTGACCGCTCCTCGGGAGTCAGCCGAACAAGACGAGTAGCGCCGTGCCGATGCCGAGCAGCACGCCGGCGGCGGTCATGACGCCGATCACTGCGCCGTTCTCGCCGCTGAGCTTTCCCTTCATCGCCGCCGCCTCAACGCGGCGACCCCGGTTGGAGCCGTAGATGATCAGCGCAATCACCGAAGAGCGCGAAGCCCAACCCGAGCGCGACGTAGGGCCACTCGGCTCCCGAGGTACGGAGCTCGGGCCCGATGCGGCCGACGCCGATCCCGACCGCGAGCGAGGCGAGCCCGGTGCGCCACCAGGCGAGCAGGGTGCGCTCACCGGCGAGCGTCGTCCGCTCGGTCGCATCCGGAGTGGGAGCGTCGGCAAGGCTGAACCGGCGGCGCCTAGGTCGGCGCCGGAGCGGCGGCGGGCGGGGGCTCTGCGACCGCTGCCGCTTCAGCCGCCGCGGCCGCCTGCTCACGGCGAGCCTCGCCCAGGTCGGCGGAGATCCGCGTGATCGCGGAGGTCAGCGGCGCGGCGAGGATCAGGCCGAGCGCTCCGAAGAGGGCGCCGCCCGCGATCGTCACGATCAGCACCGCGAGGGGGTGGATGCCGAGGGCGGCTCCCATGGCGAACGGCTGGACGAGCTGCTGCAGGACGCTGTTGGCGAGGAGCTGGACGACGATCATGCCGCCGGCTGCCTCGGGCCCCGCGCCGCCGAGAGCGATGAGGACGGAGAAGCCGGCCGCGGCCCACGCTCCGAGATAGGGGATGTAGGCGCCGACGAAGGTGACGACGGCGATCGTGGCGATCATCGGGACGCCGAGGATCAGCGCGCCGATCACGACGACGACCGCGTTGAAGACCGCGACGAGCGTGACGCCGAGGAAGTAGCCGCGAAGAGAGCCGAGGACGCGTCCGGTGATCGTCCTGGCGACGGGCTCGGGGACGCCGAGGTGCGACTCCGCCCACCCCCGGATCTTCGGTCCGTCCATGAGCAGGAAGAAGAGGCTGAGGGTCGTCATCGCGAGGAAGAACGCAAGCGACGAGAGCTTCGAGGCGACGCTGAGGACGCCGTCCATGATCCCGGCGAAGCTGTTGCTGAGGCCGCTGGAGGCGCTGTTCTTGGCGTCGCTCACCGAGCCGGGATCCAACCCGAGGTCGGTCAGCCACTTGCCGATCTCGTCCTTGGCGCCGTTCAGGTTCCCGGAGATCGACGAAGCCTCGCTCGTGATCCCGGCGAAGATCGCCAGGAAGAGCCCGGCGACGATCGCGATGACCAGCAGCAGGACGATGACCGCGCCGATTGCGCGCGGTACGCCGTGAGCCTGCAGCCAGGCGACGATCAGCGACGCCACCGAGGCGACGATCGCCGCGGTGACCACGGGAAGCACGATCACCGCAGTCAGCGACGCCAGCGCGACGAGGGCGACCGCCAGCAGGGCGATCCCGGCCAGGAGCCAGGCGGAGAAGCCGGCGTCGCGGAGCCAGTCCGGGGGGCTGAAGACACCTCGGAGCTCGCTCGTGTCGATCACCTCGGGCGACGCGCGTTCGGGAGCACCCCCGTGGGTTCGCCTCCTGATCATGCTTCCAACCTAGACGGTGAACCGGCATTCAGATCAGCCGTTTCGGGTGAGCGGCTCAGCTCCGAACCGTGGAGCGTCCGGCGCCAGTCCCAGAGCAGCGAGTTGACCTCGGCCGCGCCGAGGATCGGTGCGCCCGGGATCGCGAGCCGCTCCGGGTGGAGGATGAAGGGCCGCGTCTGCGGGCCGCCGATGCCGCCGTGGAAGGAGATCAGCTCCTCGAACGCGCAGCCCTCCTCGAGATCGGCGTCGTAGAAGCTCCCGACCATGATGTCGGCGACGTGCTCGAAGCCGTCGGTGCGAAGCAGGTGCTCGCCGGCGGTCGGCGCGAAGTCGGCGAGCGGGTCCTCCCCCTCGACCCTGCCCTCGGTCAGGTAGTTGGTGCCCGCGCCGCCGAGCGCGACGGCGCCGTGCGCTGAGGAGCGGACCAGCAGCCAGCCGACGTGCGGGTGCTCGCGCAGCGCCCCGAGCAGCTCGGGGTGGGCGGCGTCGATCTCCTCCATCGTCAGTCGCCGGCGCTCGTTCATCAGGTAGATCAGCCCGAGGTTCCCGGAGCCGAGCACGACGACCTCACGGTCGGAGACGTCGTTCTTGGCCGGCTTCGCGTCCTCCTTCGGACTCGCGGCCCGTCGCCTCGGTCACCGCGTTGCCGACCATCGCCCCGCCCTCGTCGCCGGCGGCGACCTCCTCCACCGTCCCGCCGGCGAGCGACCGCTCGACCAGCTCGTCGAGGCCGTAGCCGTTGCGCTGAAGGAAGGTCGCTCCCTGCGTCTGGCCGTGGTCGGAGAGGACGACGATCTCGTAGGGCCGGGGTGCGAAGCGCCGCGCGCGCTCGATCCGCCCGAACTGCTGGTCGAGCTTGCGCAGCGCCTCCATCGTGTCGGCGCGCTCGAGGCCCGAGTGATGGGCGACCTCGTCGTAGCTCGAGAACGTCGCGTAGACGGCGGGGCGCCCCCGCATCATGTCCGAGAGCACTCCGTAGACGATCAGGTCGCGGATGATCACGCAGAGAACCCCGCGCAGCAGCGGGTACTTGCCGCCGCGGTGCCCTCGCGGCTCGACGTCGCGGCGGGTGGCGCGAGCGGAGGCGACGATCTCGAGCGCCACCTCCCAGATGAAGAGGACCAGCGCGCGCGTGACGTTGAAGCCGTTGGCGAAGAAGGCGCGGTATCCGGGATTGGCGCGCTTGTCGGCCTCGATCCGGCTGACCGTGAGTATCGCCTCGTCGGCCTCGCCGGAGAGCAGGTTGCCGCGGCTCGCCCCGCCCTGGGTGAGGATCCCGCGGCCGCTCGCGAGCCGACGCTCGATCTCGGCGCAGTCGTCGGGAGCCGAGCAGCTCATCAGCCGGCCGCTCTCCTTCTCGACCCAGCGGAAGGCGGGGATGCCCTCGTTCGAGCCGAGCAGGATCCCGGCCTGGCTCGCCCCCGTCTGGGAGGAGAGGTCCGTCTCCCACTCGGTCAGCGCGTAGCCCTCCGTCGGCGAGCCAGCGGGCGAGGTGCGGGGCGCTCCCGCTGCGCATCGCAAGCTGGAGGACCGGCAGCGCGAGGCCGTCGATCTCGAGCATGATCAACCCCGGCTCGGAGGTCCGGATCTGCTCGCCCTGGCGGCGAACCACGCGGCGGGTGACCCGCAGCGTGAACTCGTCGTCGTCGTTGGTCCCGAAGATGACCGTGAGGACGATCATCACCGCGGCGATCACGATCGAGGCGAGCAGCGCATCGCCGAACGAATCGACTCGGATCAGGTCAGGGAGGACGTCGGCGGCGAGGACGAGCGCGCCGGCGTCGATCAGCAGGACGAGGACGAAGCCGAGCGCGAGCGTGAACGGCAGGCGCATCGCCGCGACGAGCGGCGGCAGGATCGCGTTCGCAACTCCAAGCAGAGCGGCGACGACGATCGCGGAGTCCGCTCCCTTGAGCTCGACGCCGGGAACGATCCAGGAGGCGACGAGGACCGCGATCGCCGCGACCAGCCATGCGACCAGCAGTCGCAGCAGGCTGAAGCGCGGCGACGTCGGCTCCCACTTGGCCGGCTGCGCGTAGGCGGCGCCGGCGTCCTCAGATCCGGTCAAGTGCGAACCCCTTCCCCTCGTCTAGGAATTGAGGATCTTCGCCTTCTGCGCCGCGAACTCCTCGTCGGTGAGGATGCCCTGGGTCTTCAGATCGGCCAGATCCTTGAGCTGATCGACGACCGAGGCACCGGCCGGCGCCGCGGGGGAGGGAGGAGCCTGCTGGGAGACGGGCTGCTGCTCGTACCCGCCCTGGGGCTGCTCCTGCTGAGCCCACCTCTGCTGCTGGCGGTGCTGCACGCGACCGGCGACCGTGCTGGCGGTGCCGGCGACGACGGCGGTTCGGGCGACACCTCTGAGTAGTCCGGGCATGTCTGTCTCCTAGCTTCTCGGGTCAGGCGGCGGCGTCCGCGGCATCGAGCGCGGCAACCACCGATTGGATTGGAATGCGACCGCTTGCGACGAGCTGCCCGCCGTTGCGGCGGATCGCAGTTGCGAACGGGGCGGCCCAGCTGTTCTCGAAGACGAGCAGGGCGGCGACGGTGCCCGGCTCGAGGGCCTCGGCGGCCTCCTGCAGATCGCCCTGGTCGAGCATCCCGGAGGCCGCGCCGAGCAGCTCCTCGAGGCCCGCCATCGCCTCCTCGTCGACGGCGTCGATCGCAAGCGGCGTTGCCGTCCTCGTCCTTGGCGAGCAGGGCGATGTCGAGGATGCGGATCAGCCCGCGCTCGACCAGGTCCATGAGCAGCGGCGCCGCCTCGCCGGTCGGCTCGGCATCGCGCCACTCGATCAGGAGGTAGTCGATCGGTCCCATCTCGGTGAAGTCGGTCTCGCTCATCGCATCGTTCCCTCTCGCTTCGGTGTCATCGGGACCGACGCTACGCGCGCGCGGAGTTCACCGGCATCACCCCAATCGAGTGATTGCGGTGGTGCCCTCCGAATCACCCTCTCGGGGTGAGGTGGGCGGACCTCTCCGGACCTACCTTTCGTCTGTCAATCAAACGAGAGAGGAAGTTGAACATGAGAGGTACAGGACGAGTCGTCTTCGCGGCGATCATGCTCTTCATCATGGGGCTGCTGAACATCATCTACGGCATCGGGGCCCTTGACGACGCCAACGTCTTCGTCGGCGACACCCGCTTGGTGTTCAGCGATCTCAGCACCTACGGCTGGATCCTGATCCTGCTCGGCGCGCTGCAGCTCGGTGCGGGCGGTTCACTCATGTCAGGCAACGCGTTCGGCCGGGTCTGGGCCATCGCCGCCGGCAGCATCGGCGCCGTCATCGCGCTGGTGTCGGTGGGTGGCGCGTTCCCCTGGTACTCGCTCGCCGTGTTCTTCCTGTGCGTCTGGGTCGTCCACGGCATCGTCGTGTTCGGCGAGGACGAGCGGGACTCCAGGGCGGTCTGATCCGAGGGGTCGGGAGGCGGGCGTCGACTCAGGCGCCGACGCCCGCCTCGGCCCCCGGTTCGCTCAGACGTGGTGGATGGAGAGCCCGCCCGCCGGCCGCTTCGTCCGCCTCGAGCAGTCCGGCGGAGCGTGCGCAGGTGACTGCCTCCGCGCGCGAGGAGACGCCGAGCTTGCTGTAGATCGCGCGCGCTTGCGTCTTCACCGTGTTCGCTGAGACGAAGACCTCCGCGGCGATCTCACGGAACGTGAGGTGGGTCGGCAGGTAGTGCAGGAGGCGAAGCTCGGCCGGGCTGAGCTGCCAGCGTCCCGTGACCGACGACGCCGCCTCGGCGTCCTTCCAGCCGGCCGCGATCCAGTCGCTCAGGAGCGACGCGTCGGCGGTCCTGGCGAGAGAGCGGCCCCCCTCGGCGAGCCTGGCCCGTCCGCCGGCGACATCGTCGAGAAGGAGCAGCGCCCGAGCGAGCAGGATCCGGACCTCGGCGTCGAACCAGGGGCTGATCTCGTTGGTCCTGTCGAGGAGGCGCCCCGCCGTCTTCAGGTCCTGCGCGGCTTCGTCCGAGCGGCCCTCACTGGCGCGGACGAGAGCGGCGGCTGCGTACAGGACGGCATGGGTCGGGAACTCGCCGATCCCGTAGTGCTCCGACTGACAGAGCGCCTCGTCGACCAGCTGGCGTGCGCCGTCCTGATTTCCCGCGTCGAACTCGAGGATGGCGAGCTGCGCCATGCAGATCACCTGGAGGCTGGGCGCGGTCGCACCACCCCGCCTGACCCCCTCCTCGAGCGCCTTTCGCGCCCGTTCCGTGCCCCCGGTGAGAAGGAACGATGTTCCCTCGATGAGACGGCAGAGCGACAGCCACGGGCTATCTCCCGGAAGCAGGTCGAAGATCCCGGCGACGTCGCGCTCCATTTGCACGACACCATCGTTCGCCGCGGCAGCGGCACGGACCAGGGTGGCGGTGATCATCAGCTCGTGAGCGTCGGGGCGATCGGTCTCGTCCCCTAGGCGGTCCATGGCGGCGCCGGTCCAGCGCTCGACCCGGGCGCCGTCGCCGTCGCTCAAGAAGACCGTCGCCTGGGCCAGGCAGAGCGCAGGGGAAGCCAGGACCTGCGCGTCCGTGAACTCCTCCAGCCAGGAGCGGATCGTGCCTTCGCGCCCACTTGCGACGAAGTCAGCCGAGCTGGCCCAGACGATCTCGCCGGCGCGCTCGAACTGTCCCGCCGCGATCAGATGATGGACGGCGCGGTCCATGTCCCCCCGCTCTGCGAAGTACTCGCCCGCCCGCAGCCGAAGGGCCAGCTTCTCGTCCATCCGCGCCCGCCGGAGCTCAGCCTTCAGCATCTCCCGCAGCAGCGAATGAAGCCGGTACTCGCGGTCGCGCTGATCGAGCGGGACCAGCAGCATGTTCGAATGCGAGAGGCGGCGGAGCACCGCGTCGGAGTCGCGGCGCTCGAGCACCGCGTCGCAGACTTCGCCGCTGAGTCGGTCGAGGATCGATGAGCGCATCAGGAAGTCGAGCTCCTCCGCGGTGACGCTCGAGAGGAACTCCTCGCGCAGGTAGTCGGAGACCACGCGGTTGTCCCCGCGCAGACGTTCGATCGAGTCGGAGGTGCTCTCGCGACGCTCCAGGCTGAGCCCCGCGAGGTAGAGGCCCGCGGGCCAGCCCTCGGTGCTCTCGTAGAGGACGTCGACCGCGCCGTCATCGAGGCCGGGGACGACGCTCCCGAGGAGCTCGGAGGCCTCCGAGCGCGTCATCGCAAGATCGCGGACGCCCACTTCGATCACGCCGCGCTGGGTCCGCAGCCTTCCGAGTGGGACACCTGGGTGCTCTCTGGACGCGATCGCCAGACGCGACCCGTCCGGCATGTGCTCCGCGAGCATGCCCAGGGGCTCCAGCGCCTCTGGATCGCGGGTTCGATGCAGATCGTCGAGGACGAGGACGAACGGACTGCGGCCGGCGCCCAGCGCGTCGCACAGCCGCGGGACGACGACGCTCCAGAGGTTCGGGCGGGGCGCCATCAGCGGGCGCGAAGACCCGGTCGCCCAGCGGCTCGAGCTTGTCGAGCGCCGCGGCGACGGCGCCGATCAGCATCACCGGCTCGTCGTGGCGGCGGTCGAGGCTGACCCAGACGAAGGGTCGTGGATCCTCCGCGTCCCACTGCGACAGGAGGGTCGACTTCCCGTATCCGGAGGGGGCGACCATCACGGTCACCGAAGCGCTCGGGTCGCCGGAGAGGCGTTCGATCAGGCGCGGCCGCCCGACGAGAGAGCCGGGTGCAGACCTGGGCTTGAGCCCGACGCCCGCGACGAACGACGCGCGCTCATCCATGGCGAGTTCGTCTCTGGGAGCTTGGGACATGGTCCTCGATCAACGATGTTTCACGTTGCCCAGACTGGGCAGGGGGAACTGTTGCACACTAACGGCCCCGCGGAACGCGAAACGCCGTTCATGTCGACCATCCGGCTAAGGGCGGGGGCCCGGGTACCCGTGCAGGTGGTCCTGCAGATCCGCGTGCGCCGACGCCGAGAGCGAGGTGACGATGGTCGTCCCTCCGTACGAACGGAGCGCATCGAGCGCGTCCCTTCCATCGCCGTCGACGAACACGAAGAGGGCCGAGGTGCCGGGCTGGAGCATGTCCCTCGCGTGCTCCTGGAAGGCCTCGTCGATGCCCATCGCCCTGAGCCTCTCGGTCAGCTCCCCGAGCCCGGCGCCGACCGCCATCCCGAGCACGGGCGTGAAGAAGAGGAAGCCGAAGAGCGCGGCCCAGAGCATCCCCCAGGTCGAACCCGAGCTGACCGGATGGTGGTTCGTCTGCACCCGGTAGGTGCCGTCTCCGTCGCGCACGATGACGGCCGCGGCATCGGGCTCGATCGGACGGGCCGTCCTCCATCTCCTCGAGGGCCTGCTCGGCGCGCTCCGCCGTCGCCTCGTCGGGGTACCCGATGGCGATCAGATCGGCCATGCAGTCACCCTCGGCCGCCTGGGGTCCTGGAGATGCAGCGGAAGCCGATGTGGCCGGTCGAGGTGTCGATCGTCTCGCTCTGGCGCGCGGGCGGGCGGAAGCGCAGGCAGTAGTTCGGGGCGCACAGGTGGGAGCCGCCCTTGATCACGCGCCGCGGCATCAGCGCTCCCGGCTCGCCGGGGACGAGGCTCAGCTCGGGATCGTCGTGCCGCGGGTTCGAGGGAGAGCAGCAGGCCTTCGCCGGCTCAGCCGAGGATCCGCCCACCACGAAGTAGTCGCTGGTCCACTCCCAGACGTTGCCGGTCATGTCGAAGAGCCCGAAGCCGTTCGGCGGGAAGCTCCCGACCGGCGTCGTGCCGTGGCCTCCCTCGGCGAGGTTCCGCCAGGGGAACTCCCCGCGCCAGTAGTTGGCCAGGATGCGTCCGTCCGGGTTCATCTCGTCGCCCCAGGCGAACGCCGCGCCGTCGAGCCCGCCCCGCGCGGCGCGCTCCCACTCCGCCTCCGTCGGCAGCTGCTTGCCGGCCCATTGCGCATACGCCTCGGCGTCGGCGTAGGCGACGTGGACGACCGGGTGGCCGTCGCGACCGGCGACGTCGCTGCCCGGTCCCTCCGGCCGCTCCCACGAGGCGCCCGGCGCCCATCGCCACCAGTTCATCGCGTCGCTGAGGTCGACCGGGCCGGCGCTCGGCTGGAAGACGATCGAGCCGGGGACCAGCAGGTCTGGGTCGGCGCCTGGGTTGTCGGCCGCGGTCGGCGCGATCTCCGCACCGGTCACGTGGCCGGTGGCCGCGACGAAGCGGCGGAACTCGGCGACGGTGACGGGGTGATCGTCCATCCAGAAGCCGTCGACCGCGACCTCGCGAACGGGTCGCTCCTCGGGGTAGAAGCGCTCGTCGCCCATCCGGAACGACCCGGCCGGGATCCAGGACATGGCCTCGTGCGCCCGGTCCTGCGGCGCGTCCGTCAGCTCCTGGGTCTCCGGAGGCATCGAACCCACCCTGGCGCGGGGAGCTCCGAACGCATCCCCCGATCGGGGTGATTCATCGCCCGGTACCGCGTCGAGGCCGGCCGGGCGCCCGGCGTCGTCAGCTGATCAGTTCCTTCTCGCGCTTGAGCTCGGCGTCGTCGATGACGCCGGAGTCGCGCAGCTTGGCGAGCCGCTCGAGTTGGGAGATCCGGTCGTCGGGTGCGAGAGCGGCGGGCTCAGACGGGGCGGCGGCGCCACGGCTTCCCAGGCCCTGGACCCGCGCCTGGCCCCAGGCGCCGACCGAATCCATCCGCGTCCGCCAGCGGTCCGCGAGCGCGTCGAGGGTGGCGTCGGGGAACTCCCTGCGAGCCTGCGCGCGGAGCGCTTCGGCACCGGCGACGAGAAGGACGATCAGAAGCAGCGACGGGATCAGCCGCCGGGTTCCCTCGGTGGGGCTCCAGACGAAGACCATCAGCACGATGAAGCAGCAGGATGGGATAGAGGACTGCGCGATCGCGGAGGAAGGGGGTGATCGACTTCCGGACGGCGCTGCTGATCGCTCCCGAGGCGGCGAGCCAGGCGCCGATCACGATCGCGATCCCGTAGCCGATCATCGCGACGCCGAGGTCGCCGAGGAGCGAGGTGCCGATTCCCAGCGTCGCCCTGACGGCGGGTTCCGTCGCGGCGGTCCCGGCCAGGGCATCGACGGCGAACCCGGTACCGAGGCTGCGAGCGAGAAGGACGACGATGCCGATGAAGATGAAGACGAAGCCGCAGTTGCGGATGGCCGCGCGCCTCCAGCCCTCGGCCAGATACACGGCCAAGGCCAGCAGCAGGATGGTGATCGCCGCGAGCACGTAGGCCGCGCCCTTGAGCAGCTTCACCGCGTCTCTCGTGAACTCGAGATCGGAGGCGTTCATCACCTCGAGCTGAGCAACGCCGGCTGGGATCTTCTGGGCGGCTCCGATTCCGAGCTGGGCGCCGAGTTGCTGGACGATCACGCCGAGATCGAGGTAGACCTTCTCGTCGCTTTCGCTCAGCGCCGGCGCGTCACCCTCGATGATCGCGACGAACCGCTCGTGGGCCGTCTTGTTGATCTGCTCCCAGAGCTCCTGAACCTTCGGCCGCGCAAGGAAGATCGGGGCGCGCTCCTCCGCGAGCTGCCGGATGGCGCCGGTCGCCGGTGCTGCGAGCGGCGCGAGCCTCGGCGGCAGGGCGGATGCGATCTCAGCCTGAACGTCGGTGCTGTCGAAGAGGGAGTCGACCAGGAAGCTGCCGACGGCGGTGCGGATCTCCTCGTCCTCGAGCAGCTGGGTGCTGGTCTGCTCCCACTGATCGGTCTCGAGCAGCTGACGCGCCGACCAGACCGCGATGCTCGCGAGGATGCCGGTGACGGCCGCGAGGATCAGCATCGCGTACACGGCGGCGCGGCGCGGGCGCTTCGCCGGCGACGCGGCGGACCGCTGCTCGATGGTTTCTGCGTCGCTCATCGCGCGCTGAGTCTAGGAGCGGGATCCTCGCGAGCATCATCCAGATTGGGTGATTGCACGATCGCGGCGCCGGACTAGGGTCGATGCGCATGGGCGACGCCATCGGCCAGATCCTCACCTTCGCGGTCGGCGTCGCGATCAGCCCGGTGCCGATCATCGGCGTCGTGCTCATGCTGGCGACGCCTCGGGCGCGAAGCAACGGGCCGGCCTTCATCTTCGGCTGGGTCGTCGGACTGGCAGGCGTCGGCACCGCGGTCCTGCTGATCTCGAGCGGCGCGAGCGCCGAGCGACTCGGGCGGCCCCGCCGATTGGGTCGGAGTGCTCGAGCTCATCCTCGGACTCGGGCTCGTGCTGCTGGCGGTCAAGCAGTGGCGGGAACGGCCGCGCGGCGGGGAGGAGCCGAAGCTCCCGGGGTGGATGAAGACGATCGACGGCTTCACCGCCGCCAGGGCGGCGACCTTCGGCGTGGTGCTTTCCGCGGTGAACCCGAAAAACCTGCTGCTCGTCGTCGGCGCGGCGGCGGCGATCGCCCAGACCGGCGCGTCCACCGGATCGCAGGCCGCCGCGTTGCTCGTCTTCGTCGTCATCGCCACGGTCGGGACCGGGACCCCGGTCGTCCTCTACTTCGCGCTCGGCGCGTCGCTCGAAGAAGATCCTCGACGGGCTGAAGGACTGGATGGGGAGCAACAACGGCGCGATCATGGCCGTGATCTGCCTCGTCATCGGCGCGAAGCTGATCGGCGACGCGATCTCGCTGCTCTCGGCCTAGATCCCGAGCGTGCCCTCGCAGGGTCTCAGCGGCCGGCGGCGTGCACTCCGTGGAAGCCGAAGGGGATGTGGTGAGGAACCGCCGCTCGGGCCAGCTCGCCCATGTCGCGAGCGTCGAGGACGAGCAGGTAGGAGGTGCGGCGGCGGCCGTCGAAGACGACCGACAGGAGCACGCCGTCGTCCTCTGCCCGGCGGGGATCGGAGCCCGGCCGGCGGACGAAGACCGCCTCGCCGGGATAGGAGCCGTCCTCGCGCCAGTGGGTCATCTCGCCTCGCTTGATGTCGAGCTTGGCGAGCTGGTTGATGAAGCCCCCGCCCTTGCCCGGGTTGCGGGCGCCGACGCCGTAGGCGTAGCGGTACGGGCGCGCGTTGAAGTTCGCGTAGTCCTTCTGCGGCAGCTCGATGTTGCCCTCGGCGAGGTCGCGCGATCCGCACCTTGCCGCTCGAGGGATCGACGGTGAGCCGCCGCGCGGCCGCCTGCGGGATCTGCCGCGACGGCGAGCGCAGGTTCTTCAGATACAGGGCCTCGACCGCGGAGCTGTCCTTGTGAGCGCAGACGTCCATCACGACCTTGTCGCCGTCGTCGAAGGCGTTGATGTGGTGGAAGACGAAGAACGGGTCGAGCTCGAACTCGGCGGCGACCCCACCCCGCTTGCGGTCCACCAGGTAGATCTTCGCCGGCACCGATCCATCCCAGACGTAGTTGGTCGCGATCGGCCCGCGCGTCGGGCTGAGGAACTTCGTCAGATCGAACTCCCAGGGCTGCGTGAAGACGGCGACGTAGCGCTCGGTCAGCGCGAACGAGTGCAGGTAGCCCGGCCGCGCCTGCGGGATGAAGGCGAGCTCGCGGCGCTTCCCCTTGCGCTCGCTGACGATCCGCAGGCCGCTCGGCAGCACCAGCTCGCACTCGTAGCTGAACCGCTCGCCCGTTCGCGGGTCGTGGTGCGGGTGGGCGGTTCCGAGCCGGCCGTTCGGGACCTCGGAGTCGACGCCCAGCGTCTTCAGCGACTCGGGGTTGAAGCGAACCGGGACCGGGATCTCGGTGTGCGCCTGGAAGGTCCTGCCCAGCTGCTCGATCGAGACGTTCGCGTTCGGGACCGGACCGAGCACCGGCAGCGTCGAGACGCCGCTGTAGATCGCGCGGCACGGATCGGGGATCGGATCGGTGCCGAACTCCGAGTAGGCCATCTCCCCGTCGCGCTTCCACGACTCGTAGTTGCTCGAGCGCAGGAACCGGTTGGCGTAGGAGACCTGCCCCTCGCCGAACGAGAACGCGTGCAGCATCGCCAGGCCGTCGAACCAGTGGTTCAGCTTCTGCTCGCCGATCTCGAACAGCGCCGGGCCGTTGCGCAGCAGGACGCCGCGAAGCCAGCGCGGCAGATCACCGTCGACGGGAACCCGCGGCAGCCGCACCTCGTCGGTCAGCGACTTGAAGCCGGCGGCGTACAGCGGCGCGCCGGGCGTCGCGGCGGCAGCCGCGGCACGAAGTGCGGGCGAGCCGGCGACGGCCAACGCAGCACCGGCGCCGGCCCCGTCGCGCAGCAATCTGCGGCGGGTGATCCTCTCCACGCCGCCCACCCTATCCCCGTCGACGACTTCGGGTGACGGGTCTCGTACCGGCGGCCACCCGCCGCGGCGCCTCAACTACGTCCTGTGGTCCAAATGGGACCACAGGACGTCCTCCAGCCCAACCGCGCCCTACTTCCCGGCGAGCAACCTCGGGTCGCGCACGATCAGCTCGACGTTGCGGTCGTTCGGCTTGCCGGGGCCGCCACCGCTCGTCACCTCGATCGTCTGCGGATCGTTGGCGGCGAGCAGCCGCGACAGCGACGCCAGCGTCTTCGAGTTGAACTTCGTCGCCGGGCCCGGGGCCGGGGCCTTCGCGGGCGCCGCCGAGTCGACGATCGTGCCGAAGATCGACAGCGTCCCGTCGCGGTTGTCCATCAGCTCGATGAGCCGGCTCTGCTGCGGGAAGTCCACGTGCGAGGCGGTGTTGAGCTCCCAGAACCCGCGCTTGTTCTTCTTGCGCTTGTGGGGAACGATGTCGTTGTGGTGGGTGTGGCCGGTGACGGCAGCGACCACGTTCGGGTAGTCGAGCAGCAGCGAGCGGACGCTCTCGGGACCGGTGCGCCCGAGGTGGAGCGGCTGGGAGTCCCGCGGGTCGAGGTCGCAGCCCGGCAGCGGCGGGGTCGCGCACTCACCGGCGCTCTCGTCCGGGGTGTCGTTGTTCATCGTCGCGATCGTGTGATGGCCGTAGATCACGATCAGCCGGTCGGGGTCGTCGTCGTGGACGAGCTTGCCCTTCGCGTTGTAGCTCGAGGAGCTGCTGCGGTCGAGCTCGCGCTCGAGCCACTCGTACTGCGGGTTGTCGACGTTGCCGTTCGCGCCGCCGCCGATCGCGATCGTGTCGAGCCCGATGTAGCGGATGCCGCCCTTCGTGAACGCGTAGTAGCTCGCGGCTCCATCCGAGGCCGAGTCCTGCTTCGGGTCGATGTAGCCGAAGCCGTGGCTCTTGTCCTTGCCCGAGTGGAGCTGCTTGTACTGAACGGGGCCGACCAGCTCGCGCTCCGGATCCGGCGGCACGGTCCGGCCGCCCGCCAGGAGCTTGCCGAGGAAGGCCGGATCCTCGAACAGCTCGAGCGGGTCCTGGCCGACGATCGACGCCGGATCGAACCCGGCGTTGGGATAGAACTTCGTGCAGCCCGGGGCCACCCCGGTGAAGAGCGGTGATGTCGCGGGGACGTTGCCCTGGATCAGGCCGTCGTGGTTGCCCTTCGTGATGTACCACGGCACCTTCAGGCCGCGGGCGCGGAAGGGCCGCTGCGCGCGGTCCATCAGGCCCGGGTACTGCGGGGAAGGACGCGTAGGGACCGGCGCCCGCGGGCTCCTCCGGATCCCAGAAGCCCTGGTACCGCTCGGCCGGCAGGCCGGGGTAGTCGCTGTAGTCCTGCACGCCGGTGTAGGCGAGGTTGGCGACGTCGGCGTTGATCGCGTCGACCTGCTGCTGGGAGAGGCCGCCGCAGCTCGAGGTCGTGACGGGGGTGCCCGAGAACGGCGACACCGTGCCGCCGTCCATCACCTGCAGGTGCCACTCGACCTCGTTCAGCTGCTGGTTGTCGGGCTGATCGCCGGTGAGCAGGGAGAAGCCGAGCTTGGCGCGCCCGCGGTTCCCGCCCTGGAGAACCGGCGAGCGGGTGTTGGCGTTGACCGACGCGAACGATCTGGTCGAGCACCTGGGTTCCCATCGCCTCCTGGGGGCGCCAGGCGGCGCTGATCTCGCCGCCCGCGGGGTCGACGAGCTCGACTCGCAGCGGCGACATCTCGTCGGCGATCTGCGGGTCGGTGAGCTGGCTGAAGTAGGCGAGCGAGCGGCGGGTCTTCTGGCGGCCCTTCTTGGCCTTGCCGAGACCGGCCTCGCGGACGATGAACGGCTCCCCGGGGCCGCTCTTGAGCGACTTGAAGGCACCCTTGCCGCGGACCTGGATGGTCTCGTCGAGCGTGGTCGTCGCGCCGGCGCCGATCGCGGATGCGAGCACGAGAGTTGCGGTGGCCAGGGACACGACTCCGATTCGGGTTCTCACGCGCTCAAACCTAATACGCAGGGCGGCGCGACGCCAGTCGCAGCTGCCGGCGCGCGTATCGAGTGCGCGTGCGCGTCACCCGGCGACCTCCGCCGGCGCGACCACCTGCCGCTGCAGCGCCCACCAGACCCGAAACGCGTCCTCGGTCTCGTCGAGGTGCGCGCCGGTCAGCTCCTCGTAGCGGCGCAGCCGGTAGCGGACCGTGTTGGCGTGGACGAAGAGGCGCTCGGCGGCCGGCTCCACCCGCATCCCGACGCTGAGCCACTCGCGGACCGAGGCGATGATCTCCGGCCCCGACGGCACCTCGAGGACGGGCGCGACGAGCTGGGCCATCAGCGCGTCGCCGAGGTGGGCGTCCTCCATCACCGCCGCCTGCAGCCCGGCGCTCTTCAGATCGTGGAGCCCCGCGTAGCCGAACCCCTCGGCGGCGGCGAGCACGCGGCCCGCGGCGAGGTAGGAGGCGGGGAGCTCCGCGAGCGGCGCCGCCGGGCCGAGCGCGATCAGCGGGAGGGCTCCCCGCGGCGGCGCCTCGATGCTGAACCCGGCGATCTCGCTCTCGACCGCGGCGACGAGGCCGATGCGATCGGAGTGCGGCGGGTCGAGCGCCAGGGCCTCGGTCGAGCTCCGCCATGTCGGCGGAGTCGTCGCCGCGGGCGCGGAACGCGAAGTAGGAGGCGAGCGGGTCGAGCCCGATCGCCGAGAACCCGGAGTGCAGCTCCTCCGTCGAGAGCCCGCCGAGAAGCGCGCCGCGGACGAGCGCAGCGCGGCGCTCCAGCTCGGGATCCCCCTGCGTCGGCTCCCGCCGGTGGCCGCCGGCGATGGAGATCATCGCCTGCGTCCGCCAGCCCGAAGGCCTGCTGGAAGAGATCGAAGAGCTCGTCCGGCTCGGCGCCGCTCCCGGGCGCGATGTCGCGGGCGTAGGACATCGTCTCCTCGATCCCGAGGCGCCACGAGCGCAGGAGGTCGTCGACCGGGATGCCCTGCCGCGCGCGGCGCTCGCCGATCTCGCGCAGGAGCGTGGTGCCGCCGCCGAAGGACGGCGCCGGGTCCTCGAGGCGGGCGCGGACGATCAGCTCGACCGCCGTGGCGATGCCGGCCTTGTGCTCCTCGAGCGGCACCGCCTCGAAGTTCGGCATCTCGGCGCGGACGCGCGTGACCACGCGGTCGGCGATCGCGTCCTTCCCCTCGAGCAGCTCCTCCAGGAGCGCATCGACTCCCATAGGCGAGCGACCCTACCCCTTTTGTCCGAACCGACAATCTGTCGGCCAAACGATGTGACACCGAACATGGCGCCATGGATCGATGTAGGACAGCATCCCTGGCTCGATCCCGCCGCACCCCTCGCGGTCTGTCCCCAGAAAGGTCCAGAACCACTCATGCGCAGATCCCTCCTCCTCGTCCTCGCGTTCGCGATCGTCGCGATCCTCCCCGCCTCGGCTTCGGCCTGGGCGCCGGCCGCGACCGCACCGATCCACCCCGGCGTTCAGACGAACACCGAGGGCTCCGGTCAGTGCACCGCCAACTTCATCTACACCGAGGGCTCCAAGACCTACATCGGCCAGGCCGCGCACTGCGCCGGCACCGGCGAGGCGACGGACACCAACGGCTGCGACGCCGCGTCCCTGCCGCTCGGCACCAAGGTCGACGTCGACGGCGCCAACGTGCGCGGCACCCTCGCCTACAGCTCCTGGATCGACCATGCAGGCCAAGGGCGAGACCGACGAGGAGACCTGCGCCTACAACGACCTGGCGCTCGTCGAGCTCGATCCCTCCGACGTCGCCAACGTCAACCCGTCGATCCCCGTCTTCGGTGGACCGACCGGCGTCGGCACCGCGAAGGCCGGCGATCAGATCTACACCTACGGGAACTCGTCGCTCCGCGGCGGGATCACGCAGCTCAGCCCGAAGAGCGGCGCCGTGGTCGAGGCGACCCCCGGCGGCTGGAGCTACAGCCTCTACACGGTCACCCCGGGAATCCCCGGTGACTCCGGCTCGGCGTTCCTCAACTCGACGGGTGCCGCGCTCGGCACGCTGAGCACGGTCGCGATCGCGCCGCTGCCGGCGAGCAACGGTGTCGGTGACATCGGCAAGGAGCTCGCCTACGCCCGCGCCAACGGCCATCCCGACCTCCAGCTGGTCAACGGCACCGAGCCGTTCAAGGCGAAGCTCTTCGGCCTGATCGGCTGACCTCGACAAAGCTTCCCGGCACGGCCCCAACCCAGGCCGGGAGCGCGCATAGTCCAGGGAGGGGGAGTCTGACTCCCGCCCGCACACGACCTCGGCGCTCACCTCTCGGTGCCGGGGTCGCGCGCGTTGTGGGGTCAGTCGCGGCGGTGAGCCGGGCGCCTACGGCTTCTCGCCGTACTCCCGCTGGGCATAGGCGTCGCGCTTCTCCTCGAACGTCGCCCAGTCGTCCTCCGGGACCAGCGCCACGATCGCGTCTGACACCTCGGCGATCGGGGCCCCGCCGGAATCGTCGAAGGCGGGGACCACGTACGTCTTGCCGTCGGCCATGATCGCCGCGGTCTCGATGCTCCCGCCGATCGGGGGGTCGTCGCTCTTCTCGATGTCCTCGAGCAGCCCGGCGTCCCGCATGTCCTCGTAGATCGAGTCGAGCTGATCGGCGTCGAGCTGGAGGTCGGTCGAGTAGAGCGGGACGTCGTCGCCGGCGTAGTCGGGCACGTAGCTCGCGCTCCCGGAGCCGTTCGCGTCGACCTCGATCGTCCACTCGGCATGGAACGGCGGCGGGGTCGATCCGTCGACGTGCTGGAAGACGAAGGAGAAGTCGTCGGGGCGGCCGTCGTCGGAGTCGTCGTCTCCGCCGCAGGCCGACAGGGTCACGGCGAGCGCGACGACACGGCGAGCAGGAGCGGCAGCGTGGCTCGGCCGGCGAAGCGCATGCGGGGACCCTACGGGCGGCGGCCGGACGCGTCACGCCCGGGCCGATGGCGTCCGGCCCAAGTGCGGGCGATAGGCTCACCGTTCGGCGCTGCCAACCAGGAGGAGAGACCCTTGACCGTAGCCCCCGCTCCCGAGATCCCGGATCAGGATCTTGCGACGTTCACCCTCGAGAAGGCGCAGGAGCTCGGCGACAAGCCGGCCCTGATCGACGGCCCCAGCGGCCGCACGATCACCTACGCCGAGCTCGACTCCCAGACGAACGCGCTGGCGGGAGCTCTCGAGGCACGGGGCATCGGCAAGGGGGACGTCGTCGCGATCTACGCGCCGAACATCCCCGAGTACGCGGTGCTCTTCCACGGCGTGATCCGGGCCAACGCCACGAACACGACGGCGAACCCGCTCTACACCTCCCACGAGCTCGCCCACCAGCTCACGGACTCCGGCGCGAAGATGCTCTTCACGATCGGGCCGTTCCTCGACAACGCGAGGAAGGCCGCCGCGGAGGTCGGGCTGACCGACATCGTCGTCGTCGGCGAGAGCGACGGCGACGAGCCGACGCTCGCCGACCTCCTCGGGGAGGGAGCCGAGCCGCCCGAGCTCGACATCGATCCCGCCGAGGACCTCGCCGTCCTTCCCTACTCCAGCGGCACGACCGGCCTGCCCAAGGGCGTGATGCTCACCCATCGCAACCTGGTCGCCAACGTGCTCCAGAACGGTGAGGTGCTGCCGTCGGAGAGCGAGGACGTCTCGATCGGCTGCCTCCCGTTCTTCCACATCTACGGGATGACGGTGATCATGAACATGGGCCTCCACAACGGCGGCACGATCGTGACGATGCCGCGGTTCGATCTCGGGGAGTGGCTCGGCCTCGTCCAGGAGCACAAGGCGACGCTCGCCTACGTGGTGCCGCCGATCGCGCTCGGCCTCGCCAAGCACCCCGCGGTCGACGACGCGGACCTCAGCTCCCTGAAGATGATCATGTCGGGAGCCGCGCCCCTCGGCGACGAGCTCGCCAGGGCCGTGGCCAAGCGCGTCGGCACGCCGACCATCCAGGGCTACGGCATGACGGAGCTCAGCCCGGTCTCCCACGTCGCGCCGCTCGACTCCCCGAAGGGCGGCTCGATCGGGCCGCCGATCCCGGGGACCGAGTGCCGGATCGTCGACCCCGAGACCGGCGAGGACGCTGACCGGGGCGAGCTCTGGATCCGCGGCCCGCAGGTCATGAAGGGCTACCTCAACAACGACGAGGCGACCCGCGAGACGATCGACGACGACGGGTGGCTTCACACCGGCGACGTCGCCGAGATGGACGACGAGGGCTTCTACGCCATCGTCGACCGGCTCAAGGAGCTCATCAAGTACAAGGGGTTCCAGGTCCCGCCGGCGGAGCTCGAGGCGATCCTGCTCGAGCATCCCGAGGTCAGCGACTGCGCGGTGATCGGGGTCCCCGACGACGAGGCAGGCGAGCTGCCGAAGGGCTTCGTCGTGATCCCCGAGGGCTCCGACGTCAGCGACGACGAGATCATGTCGTTCGTCGCGGAGAAGGTCTCCCCGCAGAAGAAGCTGCGGCTGCTCGAGCGGATCGAGGAGATCCCGAAGTCCGCCTCGGGCAAGATCCTCCGCCGGGAGCTCGCCGGGCGCTGAGCATGGCCGGGGTCGGCGGCAGCGGGAGGGACGACGGCGAGCTGCTCCCCGGGCTCAGCAGCATCCCCGGGGTGGTTCGCCTGGGAGCCGACGCGTGGGTTCGCGGAGCGATGTGGGGGGCCTCGGCCGGGATCACCGCCGCCGAGAAGGCGGGGTCGCTCGCGCTCGCCGGGCTCGGGCTCGCCGACGACGCCGAGACGGCCGCCGCCGAGGCGCTGAGGCAGCGGCGCCGGGAGAGCGAACCGGGCCCGGAGGAGCGACCGAAGCGCTCTCAGGCCAGATCCCTCCGCGACCGCGGCGCCGAGCTCCTCGACCGCGCCTCCGACGTCGCCGAGGATCCGAACGTCGTGCATCCCGGCTTCGCCCGGATCATCGACCAGCTTGCGCCCGGACGAGGCGCGGATCCTGAAGCTGCTCGTCAACGAGGGGCCGCAGGGGATCGTCTACGTCAACAAGGCCGCCCCGTTCGGGATCGGCGCCCGTGAGATCGCCCGGCGCCTGTCGATGATCGGCCACGAGGCGGGATGCCTCCACATCGAGCTCGTTCCGGCCTACCTCGACAACCTCGTCTCCCACGGCCTGGTGGCGATCCGCCGCGACGCGCTCGCCGACGAGCTCCCCTACCAGGTGATCGAGGCGCAGCCGGAGGTCGTCGCGGCGGTCCGCTCCGCCGGCGGCAAGACCGTCTTCCGCGGCCAGATCACCCGCCGCAGCGTCCACCTCACCGACTTCGGCCGCACCTTCTGCCAGGTCTGCTTCCCGCCGGAGCACCTGCCGCCGGAGCTCGAGACGATCGAGTTCGGCGAGGGGCTGGTCGAGGTGGCGGCGCCGGAGCGCGAGAGCTAGGGGTCCGCGGCCTAGGTGCCTTGGGGGGTGCAGGTGGCCGATGGCCTTCGAGATCAACCAGGTAGTCGCCCTCGCGGGCGAACTCGAATAGATGTTCCCCGGGGTGCCGTTGATCGAGTACTCGAGATCGCTCGAAGCGCCGTCGCCGGTGACCTCGATCACGCTCGGCTCGAGGCCGATGAACGAGTAGTCCGGGGCTTGCTTGAAATCATCGAACTGATCGCCGTACGCCTTGAGCACCTCCTCCCTGCCGGACTGGGTGCAGTCATCGGTGCCGCGGCCGAAGCGCTCGATGTCGCTGGTCATGAGCTGTCCTGAAGCGGCGGTGTCCTTGCTGCTGTATGCGTCCTGATAGCCCTCCAGCAACGTGACGATCTCCCCGCGCGCCTCGGGAACGGTCTGCGCATTGACGTTGCCCTGTCCGCTGTTGTCATCGTCGGTCGGGGTGCCCGTGTCGCCGTCGACCGGGGTCGAGGAGGTGCCGTTGTCGGCGTTCGCCGATGTGCTCGGATCGTCGGAGCCACCGCCGAGGAGCAGGAACGCGGCCACCACCGCGGCGACCACGAAGGCGATGCCGGCGAGCGCGCCGATCAGGACCTTGGGCGAGCGGCCCGAGTCGTCGTCCCCGATGGAGACCGCCGCCGTCTCAGCGGTCGGCTGTCGCGGGGGCGCGTAGCGCCTGACCGGCTGCTCGACGGTGGGCGCCGGAGGCGGCGGTGGGGGTGGTGTCGACGGTGGTGGCGGAGACGGCGGGCGCCCTCCCGGAGGCGGCGGGAGCGGGACACCGGCGCCCGCCCGGCGCAGGGCGGCGCCCAGCGCCGCGCCGTCGGCGAAGCGGTCCGCGGGGTCGATGGCGAGCGCCCGCTCGATCAGCTCGTCGAAGGAGGGCTTGAGCCCCGGCCGCAGGGCCGACGGCTTCGGACGGGGGGCGTTCATCTGCGCCCACATCACCGCGACGTCGCTCTCGCGCTCGAACGGGCGGCGGCCGGTCGCTGCTTCGAAGAGGACGCAGCCGAGCGCGTAGAGATCCGACGAGGGTGCGGCGTGTCCCTCGAGCTGCTCGGGGGCCATGTAGTTGATGGTCCCGACCGCGCCGCCGGCCCTGGTCAGCGCGGTCCCCTGGTCGACCTCGCTGCGCTTGGCGATCCCGAAGTCGGTCAGGTACGCGTGGTCGCGGCGGCCGAGCTTGCGAAGGAGGATGTTCCCCGGCTTGATGTCGCGGTGGATCAGGCCGGTCGCGTGAGCGGCGTCGAGGGCGGCTCCCATCTGCTCGCCGATCGCGACGACCCGGTCGAGATCGAGCGGCCCCTCCGCGAGAGCGTCGGCGACGTTGGTCCCCTCGATCCACTGCATCGCGATGTAGGAGAGGCCGTCGATCTCGCCGGCGCCATGGACGGCGACGACGTTCGGGTGGTCGATCGAGGCGGCGAGCCTGGACTCGCGCATGAACCGGCTGCGGAAGTCGGGTTGGTCGCTGATCTCGGGTGAGATCACCTTCAGGGCGATCGTCCGCTCGAGCGAGATCTGGCGCGCCCGGTAGACGACGCCCATCCCGCCGCGCCCGGCCTCACCGAGGATCTCGAAGTCCCCCAAGTGCTCGCCGATATCCAGTTCTCCCCTCACTGCCGCCATCGTATTCGCGGCGGCTGGGAAACGCCAGCCGGATTCGGAGATCCCCTGGCGAACGCCCGGCGGCGATGGCAAGATGGCGCTCATGGACGACGGGTACTTCCCGCGGGGAACGTCGATGCTGCGCAGGGTCCAGGGCGAGCGCAGCGTCGGGCTCCTGTACGGCCAGCGCGCGCTCCTGATCGGCGCCCTCGACGCGCGCAACTACGTCGGGACCGCGACCCACTCCCGCTACCGCGACCGCCCGTTCAAGCGGCTGAGCGCCACGGCGAAGATGTTCGAGACGGTCTTCTTCGGCTCCCGCGCCGAGGCCGACAAGGTGCTCGCGGTCGTGCACGGCCTGCACCGGAAGGTGGAGGGCGAGATGCCCGAGGACGGCGGCGCCTACCCCGCCGGCACCCCCTACTCCGCCCACGACCCCGAGCTGATGCTGTGGACGATCGCGGTCGCCGCCGAGTCGTCGGCCCACTTCTACGAGCTGCTCGTCCGGCCGATGAGCGAGCTCGAGCGCGACGGCTTCTGGCGCGACTGGATCCGCTTCGGCGAGCTCTTCGGGATGGACCCGGCCGTCGCCCCGCCGAGCTGGGCCGAGTTCCGCGAGTGGTTCGACGGTCGCCTCGAGAGCGACGACATGGGGCTGACCGAGGAGGCCCGCCACGTCGGCCGCGGCGTCGCCTTCCGGATCCCGGTCCCGCGGCTCGAGTCACCGCTGATGGAGTTCCACAACCTCGTCCTGATCGGCACGCTGCCCGCCCGGGTGCGCGAGTTCTACGGCCTGAGCTGGGACTTCCGCCGGGAGCTGATCTTCCGCGGGGTCACCCGCGGGGTCCGGACGTCCCGTCCGCTCTCCCCACGGATCGTGGCCCGCGGCCGCAACGCGAGCCGCTTCGACCGCACCGCGCGGATCGAGGCGGACCGGATCGACGCGGGCCGGCCGCCGATCCCGCTGCCGCTGCCCACCGCTCGAGGTCTGAGCGTCAGCCCCCGGTGACGGGGTCCGGGCCCGGGACGTGGTCGGCCAGGAGCCCGGCCAGGGTCTCGTGCAGAGCGATGACGTCCTCGGGGACGTCGGGTGGCTCGTCGCCGAACCCGCCGAGCATCGCGTCGTCGTAGTCGGTGGCGCCCTGCGCCGTCTCGATCGAGTACGTGAAGCAGTCGGCGCATCCGGTCGTCGTCTCGATCTCCTCGAGCGGGGTCGACTCGCACCGCCGCGGTCAGCTCCGCGAGCGCGTCGTCGGAGAGCTGGAACTCCGATGTCTTCTCGTCGTCCTTCGACCCGAGGAACTCAGCCCGGGCCGTGCCCGTCCCGTCGGCCTCGATCACCAGCTCCTGGGAGACGGGCGCGAACCCGCCGCCCTTGGCGAAGGTGACGAGCGGGCCGTCGGCCGGAGCGGTGCGTCGCGTCGGTGGACGTGTCGCCTCCGTCGTCCCCACCGCAGGCGGCGAGGCCGATGGCGAGGAGGAGCAGGGGCAGAAGCAGTCGGGCGCGCATGAGCTGACTACGCCGCGGAGCGGGTTCCGTCACACCGAACGGCGAGGTCACCGCGCGACGCCGGCGATCAGCTCGGCCGCGCGCTCGGTCCCCCGCACGGCTTGCAGCCGGGTCGAGACCTTGTCGAGACGGCCGCGGAGCGCCTCATCCGCCAGCAGCTCGTCGATCGCGCCGCGGAGCTCGTCCGGCGAGTGCTCGTAGGTGGAGAGGCGGCGGCCGAAGCCGGTCTCGTGCACGCGCTGCGCGTTGTCGTACTGGTCCCAGAAGACCGGCAGGACGACCATCGGCACGCCGAAGTGGAGCGCCTCGGTGACCGTGTTGTTGCCGCCGTGGGTGATGACCAGGTCGACCTGCGGCAGCAGCGAGGTCTGCGGCAGGAACTCGGCGCCGACCATGTTGTCGGCGAGCGTCAGCTCCTCGTGCTGCGGTCCCATCGAGACGATCACGCGGTAGGGGGAATCGGCGAGCGTGGCGATCAGGCCGCGCATCAGCTCGACGTCGCCGGACGCCAGCGAGCCGAGGCTCAGATATATGAGCGGCCCCTCCCGGGAGGCCAGCGACTCGGGCAGCTCCCAGGGCTCGTCGGTCGAGCGGACGCACGACGCCAGGCGGTGCCAGCGATCGGCCTCGCCGAGCTCGTCGGTGCGGTCGTAGTCGATCTCGTCCGGGTAGAGCCAGAGGTTCAGGTCGACGGACTCGTGGATGAGCTCGTCCGGAGGGAGCGGCGGCGCTCCCCGCTCCACGCAGAACTCGCTGAAGTCCTGGTGCAGCGGCTCGAGCACCCGGGAGTACTCGGCACGGAACTCGTCCCAGCCGGACCGGTCGGCCGTCGGGTAGCCCGAGAAGGCCGGCGGCACCGACGGGTCCTTCACCTCGGCCGGGTTGCAGGAGACGATCCGGACCCACGGCGCCTCCGCCGCCGGGATCGCGGGGAAGGACACGACGTTGTCCTCGACGATCACATCCGCCTGGACCTCGTCGAGGATCTCGGCCAGCTGCCGGTCGACGTACTTCGCCCCGTCGACCAGCGCCTCGAACGTGGGGACGATGAACTCCCCGAGCTGCTCGATCGTCGGCTTGCGGAAGACGGGCGCGGTCTCGCGGATGAAGTCCTTCCAGAACTGCCCGGGATCGGCCTCCCCGCCGGTTGCCTCGGCGGGCTCGGCGAGATCGACCAGCCGCTCCTCGAAGCCCTTCGCCTCGAGCGTCCCCGCGAACGACCGCTCGGCGATGAAGACGACCCGCCAGCCCTGACGGCGCAGGACGTCAGCGATGCCGACGCAGTTGTTCGTCGGCCCGTAGGCGCTTTCCGGGAAGAACGCGACCGTCTTCGCCATGGGCTCACCCTACGCCCAGCACCCATCTCTACGATTTGCCCATGCGCATCTCGGAGATCCTCGGGGGCCCCGAGCCCTGCTTCTCGTTCGAGTTCTTCCCCCCGAAGACCCCGGAGGGCGAGCGGACCCTGTTCGAGACGGTCGCCCAGCTGCAGCGGCTCGACCCGGGCTACGTCTCGGTCACCTACGGCGCGGCCGGCTCCACCCGTGACGGCACCGTCGAGGTGACGACGCGGATCCAGCAGGAGTTCGGGATCGAGACGATGGCTCACCTGAGCGTCGTCGGCGAGACCGTCGAGGGGATCGAGACGATCCTCTCCCGCTTCGCCGACGCGGGGATCGAGAACGTCCTCGCGCTGCGCGGGGACCCGCCCGCGGGCGAGGGCGAGTTCACGGCGACGCCCGGCGGGCTCAGCAGCTCCGCGGAGCTCGCCGCGTTCATCCGCGACTACGGCCCGACCTCCGAGTTCGGGATCGGCGCCTCCTGCTTCCCCGAGATCCACCCCGAGGCGACCTCCGCCGAGGCCGACATCGACTTCCTCCGCGAGAAGGTCGACGCCGGCGCCGAGTTCCTGATCTCCCAGCTCTTCTTCGACAACGAGGTCTACTTCGAGTGGCTCGCGTCCGTTCGCGAGGCGGGGATCGACGTGCCGGTGATCCCGGGGATCCTCCCGATCATCTCCCGCGACGGGCTGCACCGGTTCTGCAGGACCTGCGGGGCGCTGATCCCCGACCGGCTCGACGCCCAGCTCGAGGCCCTCGGGGGGGACGTCGAGGCCGAGCGCGCATTCGGCGTCGCCTACGCGGCCCGCCAGTGCGAGGAGCTGCTTGCGGCCGGTGCTCCGGGCATCCACTTCTTCGTCCTCAACCGGGCCGCCTCGGTCAAGGCGGTGCTCGGATCGCTCCTCGCCGCGCGGCCCTGGGAGCGGGCCGGCGAGACGACCGCCGGCCGCGCCCGCTGAGCGCTTCCTGACCGGGAGGACGAGCGGGTCGCCTGAGCAGGGCCGTCAGCTACCCTTTCGCGCCGATGGCCAGTCGTAAAGAGGAGAAGGAGCGCCTCCGCAAGGAGCGCTTGGCGGCCGAGACGAAGGCCAGGTCCTCGGACCGGCAGCGCCTGATTCTCGCCTACGTCGGCGCCGGCATCCTCGTCGCCATCATCGCCACGGCGGCGATCATCGCCCTCGTCAAGTCGACCGGCAGCGAGGACACCAGCGACAGCCCCAACGTCAGCACGCTGTACGGGGTCTGGGACCAGGACGAGCTCGATGCCGACGATCGCGAGGGCACCGAGCCTCCCGCGGTTCGCAACGGCGACCTGACCGGCGCGGCTCGCGTCGCGGGCTGCACGCTCGATGATGACCTCGAGGACGAGGGCAGCACCCACTTCAGCGACCTCGACAAGAAGGTCGAGTACAAGACCAACCCCCCGACCTCCGGCGACCACTACGCCTCCGCCGAGAACGGGAGCGGCGCGCTCGCCGACGGCTCCTACCTCGAGACGCCGAACTGGAACCGCGCGGTCCACGCGCTCGAGCACGGGCGCGTCCAGATCCAGTACAGCCCCGACCTCCCCGAGGAGGATCAGCTCGCGCTCAAGGGCGTCGTCGAGCAGGACCCCGCCGGCGTCGACCTCTTCCCGAACGACGAGATGCCCTACGAGGTGGCGGTCACGGGCTGGACGAAGCTCCTCGGCTGCGACACCTACGAGGGCGTGAAGACGCTCGACGCGATCCGCGACGCTCGCGACGCCTGGCGCGGCCAGGGTCCCGAGAAGATCCCGTACTCGCCCTTCAAGTAGCCGGCGACGCGGCGGTCGGGGACTTGCAGCCTCGCCGCTTGGCTGGGGTGCGGTGAGCGACGGCTCTGCGAGCATCGGTACTTCCGCCCGGGTGCCGTGTTCATGAAGGGCGGGGTCAAGGACGACGTCCGCTGACAACTCTTGCTGTCCAGGTGCATCAAGCCACTCCTGGCGCTCGCCTTCGTCGCGTGGCCGCTGGCCCTGGCGACAACCGCCCACGCTGACGCTCCCCGCGGCAGCGACTTCACGCAGGCGCTGCCGGAGACGGTCCGCCTCGACGCGGCCGCGCCACGGGTCGCGAGCGGCGGCCACGACCACGCCGATCACGGGCCGGTCCGCTTCCGCACGCCGGCGATCACGGCTCCCCGCCGCTTCGACCTCGTCGGCGTCGCCGGAGAGATGCACGCGCTCGAGTACCGGACGCAGCGCGACGGGCGACGCGTGGAGCGACTGGGTCGAGGCCGAGAACGGCGACCCGGTCTACGCGGGCGGTGCCGATCGGGTCCAGGTCCGGAGCCGCGACGTGCCGATCCGCGGTGAGCTGCACTACGTCCGCATCGACGACGGGAGCGTCCCGGCCGGCCGCCTCGCTCGGCACGACGGCGGCGGCGGCTGCGGCGCGCGCGCGCCCCGGCGGCAGGCAGCTCCCGGCGCAGCCGAGCTTCGTGACCCGCGCGGAGTGGGGAGCGAACGCGGCGCGGACGGGCTGCATCCCGCGCGAGACGCCCGACATCGGCAGGGTGAAGGCAGGGGTGATCCACCACACGGTCAGCACCAACACCTACACGGAGCTGCAGGCTCCGGGCCTCGTGCTCGCGATCTGCCGCTACCACCGCGACGCGAACGGCTGGAACGACATCGGCTACAACGCGCTCGTCGACCGCTTCGGCAACCTCTACGAGGGCCGCGCCGGCGGGTTGCGGCGAGCGGTCATCGGCGCCCAGGCCGAGGGGATCAACTCCCAGACGACGGGCATCGCGTCGATCGGCGACAACCGGCTGGTCGCGGCCGGCTCGGGCGAGCGCAAGGCGATCGCCAAGCTACTTCGCCTGGAAGTTCGGCATCGCCGGCATCGACGAACGCGAACGGGCGCGCGACGCTGCTCTCGGCCGGCGGCTCGACCCAGCGGACGCCGAGCGGCGTCCGCGTCCGGGTCCCCCGCATCTTCAGCCACAACTTCACGAACTTCACCGCCTGCGCGGGCGATGCGCTGATCGCGCAGATCCCCAAGATCCGCCGCGCGGTCCAGCGGAAGCTCGGCGCGGTCGCGCCGACCACGCCGGGCGTCGGCAGGCGCTGACCCGAATTCAGCCGGTAGCTCGGTCAGCTCGAGCTCGGCGCGCGGTAGAGGGGGAAGAACCCCTCGGCGTCGCGGCCCTCGGAAAGCTCGGCGTAGGTGGCTGGATCGCAGATCAGCTCGTGCGTGCGGAACGCCATCTCGCGGTTGGCGAACCCGCGCTTGAACTCCTCGAGGCCGTCGCCGGGCTTGACGCCGCCGCCGAGGTTGAGCGGCATCCCGAGCTCCTCGGCCAGCTCGGTGCACGCGACGATCAGGTTCTTGGAGGGGGCCCGGCGCCGGTGTGCGTCCGCGGTCCCGGAGAGGTAGTAGTGGAGGAAGCCGTCGCTGATCGCGGCGAGGGCTGAGGCCGCGACGTCGCCCTCGGGGCCGTCGACCGTGACCACCCACGAGCGCGGGAAGCGCAGCAGCTTCGCGAAGTAGTCGCGATCGAAGAAGTAGTTGTCGGCGGCGTCGACGACGCGCATGGTCTCGGTGTAGACGGTGTGGAAGCCGTCGAGGTCGGCCGCGCTCGCCTCGGGCCCTGAACACACACGAGCGACATAGCCCGTATCTGAGTTCTTCCGGATCTGCTGCCGGTCGCTCATCCGCGACTTCCTCGGCAGCTCCGGATCCGACAGCAGGACGACGGAGCGGTCGGTGGGGTTCGTGAAGGCGGGCGGGTCACCGAGCCGGTCGCGGACGAAGGCGGAGACGAGGCCGGAGTCGCTCAGGTCGATCGCGGTGGCGTCGATCGGCGGACCCTGCGTCTTGGCCCCCGGATACGAGTACGGCGAGATCGCATCGAGCCGGTCGGTGCCCGGGATCGAGCGGACCACGAGCGGCACCGCGGCGCTCGAATCCCCGTCGGTGACCAGCAGCGTGTGCGTCGTCCCCTCGGCGGCGAGGAACTCGGCCGAGCGGAAGAACTCGTCCTCGGTGGCGGCCGCGCCGCCGTCCTCGATCAGCTCGGCGGAGGCGATCGGCTCTCAGTTCCCCGTGTTGTCGGGGTCGGGGACGCCCCACCGTTCGCGCCAGGCCTCGACGGTGATGCCCCAGATCTCGCAGTCGAAGACCTCCCCATCGGGCCGGCGGATGTGGCCCTTCATCGTGCCCTCGTGCTCCCAGCCCTGCCAGGTCACGGCCTTCTTCGCGGGCGCGTTGAACGCGGGGATGCGGCCGTAGACGCGATGGGCGTTGAACTCCTCGAAGGCCTTGGCGACCGTGAGGCGCTCGGCCTCCCTCCCCACCCCGCGCGCGCCGGGCGGGTCGCCGATCAGCGCGCCGAGCTCGGGCGCGGTCTGGCGGAACAGGCCGTAGAGCGCGGTGAAGCCCACGGGCTCGTCGAGCCCCTCGACCTCGATCGCCCACTTGCGGTCCTCGCCGACCGCGGTGACCGCGGCGTTCGTCCACCCCTTCGCGTTCTCCTCGGCGAAGGAGCTGCGGACCTCCATCAGGGAGCTGATCGCCTCGCGGTTGTTGAACCACCGGTAGACGGCGGGCCAGTCGTCCTCGCGGAACGGGCGGATGCGGACCTCGACCTCTGAGCCTCGTTCGACTTCCATTGGCGCGGAATCGTAGGCGCTCCCGCCGCGCCGACCGGGGCTCAGCCCGGGTCGAGGCCCTCGCCCGCCACGACCTGCTTCACGGTCCGGGCGAGGATCTTCACGTCCAGCAGCGGGGAGCGGTTCTCCACGTACCAGTTGTCCAGCTCGATCCGCTCGCCCCAGCGCACCCCGATCCGGCCGTTCACCTGCGCCCACCCGGTCATCCCCGGCGGGACCGCGTGGCGGCGATGCTGATGGGGCGCGTAGTGGTCGAGGTGCGCGGGGATCGTCGGCCGCGGCCCGACCAGGGCCATCTCGCCGCGCAGGACGTTGACCAGGTTGGGCAGCTCGTCGAGCGACGTGCGGCGAAGCAGGCGACCGACCTTCGTCACCCGCGGATCGTCGCCGCCGACCGCGGTGCCGACGCCGACCGGGTCGCTCCCCGCCGACATCGTCCGCAGCTTGAGCAGCTCGAACTCGACCTCGCCCCGGCCCACGCGGCGCTGGCGGTAGATCGCCGGGCCCGGGCCCGAGAGGCGGATGGCGATGACCGCGGCGATCAGGAGCGGGGAGAGGACCAAGAGGACGAGCGCGGCGATCAGCGCGTTGACCGCGCGCGGCAGCCCGGCGGCGGGGGGAGCGAAGGGATGCTCCGCCTGGCGCTCCCGGAGCGCCGGGTCATCGGCGGCGGGCGGCATGAACGCCGCCTCGACGACCGCGGCGAGGTCGGCCTCCTCGGGTGGCGCGGCCTCCGGGCTCACCGCGTTCCCTCGGACTTCTCCCATGCCGCTGGCGGGCCCTGCTTCCAGCGGTCCCAGAAGCCGAGCGCGATCGAGGCGGTGACGAGCACGTAGTAGCGGGCGAGCCGCGCCGGCCGGATCGGGACCTTGTCGGCGATGGCGGCGAGCGAGGAGCGCAGCTGCGCGCCGAGCGCGAGGCGATATATGCCCTTCGCCGATCCATGCAGCGGCTATCACCGAGATAGCGGGTGATATCCAGGCGATTGCGCCGCTATCTCGTCGATAGCCACTGCGTGTAGCGCGGAGGGACAACACGACGCTCGCCGCCAGCAGCTTCACGTGGAGGAACGGGCTCGCGTAGCGGAGCAGCCGGTGGCTGACGATCTCGTAGGCGAAGGCGAGGCCGTAGCCGCGGAGGTCCCACATCCGGTCGGCGAGGACGATGTCGGGGAGGCCGATCATCATCCGCCGCTTGCGGGCGAACTCGCCCTCCATGGTCGGGACCATCTTCTCGCCGGCCCTCGCCGCGGGGACGTGGACGGAGCGCCATCCGTCCTTGCGCAGCTCGAACGGGAACGAGAGGTCGTGGCTGCGCGACGGGGGCAGCGGCCGGTAGGCCTCGGCGCGGACCGCGTAGATCGCGCCGTTGCCGGCGGTGATCCCGCCGAGCTCCGACTCGGCCTCGCGGATCATGTTCTCCAGCCGCCAGTACGCGCCCTCCTCGTTGTCCGCGCCCGGATCGGAGTCGTCGGCGGTGAAGGTGACCTCGCCGCTCGCGTACCCGACCGCCGGATCGTCGAAGGCCTCGACGAGCGCCGCGAGCGCGTCCTCCTCCCAGGTCGAGTTGGCGTCGCTGAAGGCGAGGATCGAGCCGCGCGCCGCGGCGGCGGCTGCGTTCTGCGCGGCCATCTTGCCGCCGCGGGGAAGGTCGAGGACGACGTCGGCGCCGGCGGCGCGGGCGGCCTCGACGGTCCCGTCGGAGGAGCCGTCGGATGCGACGACGACCTCGAGGCGGTCGCGGGGCCAGTCGGAGGCGAGCGCGTTGGCGACCTTGGCCCCGATCACCTCCTCCTCGTCGAAGGCGGCGACGATCAGGGAGACGAGCGGCAGCTCGGGCGGCTCGGAGATCGCGTCCATGTCGGTCGTGGGGGGCGGCTCGTCGGGCCGCTCCCCGCGAAGCTTGCGAAGCGCGACCAGCGACAGCGGATAGGTCACGTGCGTGTGCACGATCCCCGCAGCCGAGGCCCAGAAGACCGTCTTGACGACCGTTCGCGCTCGCATCCGGCCCCCGATCATCCCCGCCCGGCGCCGAGCGACGCGTAGAGCTCGAGGGTGCGGGCGGCGATGGCGTCCCAGCCGAGGTCGCCCCCGACCGAGGCTTCGGCGGCGGCCGAGAGGCGCCTGCGCTCGTCCGGGTCGGCGATCAGCTCCCTGAGCGCCGTCGCCAGCGCGTCGACGTCCCCCGGAGGGACGAGCCGCGCGGCGTCGCCGACCTCGGAGAAGCCGCCGATGTCGCTGAGGATCATCGGCTTGCGGAACGCGAGGCCGGTGTAGAGGACGCCGGACTGCTCGATCTCCCGGTAGGGAAGCGCGAGCACGTCGGCGCGGCGCATCAGCGCGGGGATCTCCGGATCGGAGATGAAGCGGGGGACGAAGCGGACCTTCCCTCGGGCGTGGGCCGCCTGCCGGGCCAGCGGCTCCATCGACATCCGCGGCATCCCCGCGATCCACAGCTCGGCGTCCGTCTCGCCGAGGCGTTCGAACGCGGCGAGCAGGACATCGATTCCCTTGTAGGGGCGAAGCAGGCCGAAGAAGAGGATCACCGGGCCCTCGGCCGCCGCGAACTCCGGAGGCAGCGGTCGCTCGATCGGGAGCTCGGTCAGGTAGTCGAAGGGGCCGTGGGGGATCACGTGGACCGTGGCCGGGTCCAGGCCGACGTCGGTCCGCAGGCGCTCGGCGCCGCCCTCGGTGTGGACGATGACCGCGTCGAAGCGGGAGAGGAACCTGCGCTGGGCGGCGAGCGCCTTCGTCTCCGTCGCCTCCGGGAGCGGGTAGTGCAGCGTGATCACCCGCGGCTGGTCCTTGCGCGCGCGGCCGATCAGGAAGCGGTCGACGGGCGGGAACGTGACCCACTGCCAGTGGACGACGTCGGCGGCGGCGGTGCGGCGGCGGGCGGCGCGCATCCCCGGGCCGTGCTCGAGCGCCTTCACCGGAAGGCGCAGGCGCGAGCCGTTCCGCATCCGGCTCGAGCGGCGGTAGAAGAGCTCGGTCGCCGTGTACCCGCGCGCCTCCGGCACGGGGCCGTAGGCGAAGCGTGAGGTGATCAGCTCGACGTCGGCGCCGGCGCGCGCGAGGGCCGCCGCGAGCGAGCGGTCGTACGGCGGCGTGAATGCCGACGGGTCGAGCAGGGACACCCTGGATACCTGTCTGTGCGACATGGGCGACGATTGTCGCCGGTGGAACTCAGCTACTGCATCGTCAACACGAACGGGCGGGAGCACCTGCCCGCTTGCCTCGGCGCGATCGCGGCCACCCATCCGGAGGGAGTCACCTCCGAGATCCTCCTGCTGGACAACGCTTCGACCGACGGATCGGTCGAGCTGGCGCGGGAGATCGCGGCGGCCGATCCCCGCATCGGCGACTCGCTCCGGGTGATCGCGCTCGACCGCCGCGCGGGCAAGGCGGCCAACGACTCGCGGCTGCTCCGCGAGGCCGAAGGGCGGTCTGTGCCTCCTGCTCAACGAGGACTCCGAGCTGAAGCCCGGCGCCGCGGCGGCCCTGATCGACGCGCTGAGCCAGGACCCGAAGGCCGGGGCCGCCGGCGCGCAGCTCCTCGACCCGAGCGGGGCGCCGCAGCCGTGCGCGTGGCGGCTCCCGGGCGTCGGGACCGCGCTCGCGCAGGCGCTCTTCCTCCACAAGTGGCTCGTGACCGAGAGCGGCGGGAGCGAGACCAGGCGCGTCGGCTGGGCGCAGTCCGCCGCGCTGATGGTCCGGCGCAGCGCCGCCGAGGCCGTCGACTACCTCGACCCGGCCTTCTTCGTCTACTCCGACGAGACCGACTTCTGCAAGCGCCTCGGCGACGCCGGCTTCCACACGCTCTACGTCCCTGCCGCGACCGCGATCCACCACGAGCAGCTCTCCACCGACCGCAGCTCGGGCGAGCGGCGCATCGTCGAGTTCCACCGCAACCGCGACCTCTACATGCGCAAGCACCACGGCCGAGTGGCCGCCGCGGCCGTCCGCGTGCTCACCGCGTTCTCGTATCTCCCCCGCGCGCTGGCCGCCACCGTCCTCCCGGGCCACGACCCGCGCTGGTTCCTGCTCCACGCGCGCAAGGCGCTGCTGCCGCGGGGCGAGGGAATCAGGGAGCTGGCCGAGGGCGCTCGCGACCGACCGTGCTAGACGCTCGTCCACCTCACCCCGGCGAGGCTTCAGAGTCGGGCAGCGGCCCCCGGTCGAAGGCGGAGCCTGGCGAGCGCAGGGCTCGAGACCCCTCCGGCCGGGATCTACCCGGTTCCGGAACACCGCGGCAAGGGTCGATCTTCGACCGCGCGTGGGATGGGGAGGCCTGGCTGGACGGGTCTCGCCCGCCCCGGCCGGCGCCGAGCTTCCGCGCCGACGCACAGGCACCTCTTCGGCTTCCTCCGCTCGCCGAGCTGGGAGATCCTGCTCGGCCTGATCTCCCTGCGTCGGTCGGCGTCGAGCGCGCTCTGGGCCACCGACGAGGACGCGCGGTGAGGTGATCGGCGTCCAGCGACGAGTCGGCGCTATCGAGACGTGGCTGCGCGTGCCGTTCGACAGCCGCAGCGCCCCCTCTCCCCCGTGTCGGTGAAGTCCCAGTTCAGACCGATGACCCGGGTCGAGCCGCGCCTTCTCGCCAGTTGGGCCTTCCCAGGTAGTTGAAGAAAGGTCCAGGCTCATCGCCTCGATGCTGTCCCTGGACGCCGTCGTGGGCATCCTCACGTCTTCGGCGACTCCGTAGCGCAGCTCCGCGCGGCGGTCGGTTGCGCCAGCCCCGACTGAGGAGCCGAGCTGCTCGAGCCGGTGTCGCCTGGAGCTGCGCCGCCGGGTTCCGGGCTCGGCGAAGACGACGTGGTTGACCGACCTCGGCTCGACCTCAGCGTACTCGCCGGCGTCGAGTACGCGCTGCACCCTCGAGGACTTCAGCCGGCACGCCCGCCCATGAACTCAGGTACCTCGCTCCTCACCGGCTTCGTCGGCGGCGGGTCGCCGTGGCGCGCGGCCGAGGGTACTTCACGTACGTCGCCTTGACGTTGTGGTTGATCGTCCCGTAGTAGCCGCGGAGCGCCCAGTGGCGATCGAGCACGTCGGGGAACTTGATCCGCTCGGCGATCTCGGCCGGGCCGAGGCCGTGGTTGGCGAGCCGCAGCGTTTCGTCGTTGATGAAACCGTAGGCGTCCCGGCCCTTGCTGAGCAGGTCGATCGCGCGGTCGCTCCCCCAGACCGGCCAGTGGTGCATCCCGTAGAGCACCTCGGCGCGGTCACCCCAGCGCTCGATCGTCTCCCCCAGGTAGTGCGACCACGCGTGCGGGTCGCGGATCTGCGCGCCCCGCGGCGTGTAGGTGTTGTGGAGCGTGTGGCAGCAGTTCTCGGCGGCCGTCAGGGCTCCCAGCTCCTCGATGAACCAGTGCATCTCGCTGGGAGCCTCGGTGTCCGGAGCGAGCATGAACTCGAAGGTGAGCCCGTCGATGTCGAGCTTCTGGCCCGTCTCGGTGATCGTCTCGGTCGGTGCGATCAGCGTGATCGTTCCCAGCGAGATCGAGGAGCCGAGGCCGAGGCCGACGTTCCCCTTCTCGTCGAACGGGATCATCGAGCCGTACTGGTAGAGCGCCCGGCGGGTCATGACGTTCCCCGCGATCACGTTCTCCGCGACGGCCGCCTCGAGGAACCCCTCCGGCGCAATCACGCGCACCTTCCCCGCCTCGACGTCCTCGGAGGAGATGACGCCCTTGACGCCGCCGTAGTGGTCGACGTGGCTGTGGGAGTAGAGGACGGCCACGACCGGCTTGCGCGGGCGGTGCTCGAAGTAGAGCTCGAGGGCCGCCTTCGCGCACTCGGCTGAGATCAGCGGGTCGAAGAGGATCAGGCCGGTGTCGCCCTCGACGATCGTCAGGTTCGAGAGGTCCTGATTGCGCACCTGGTACATCCGGTCGACGACCTTGAACAGGCCGCCGTGGGCGCAGAGCTGAGACTGGCGCCAGAGGCTGGGGTTCACCGTCGGCGGGCACGGCTCGTCGGCTCCGACGAACGCGAACTTGTCCGGGTCCCAGACGATGAGCCCGTTGGGGAGCTCGATGGCCCCGCCCTTGATGTCGGCGATGTGGCCGCGCGCCGCGTCCTCGAAGTCCTGCCGGTCCTCGAACGGCAGCAGCCCCAGGAGCTCATCGTTGACCGCCGTGGTGAAGCTGCTCGCGTCCTTGCGCTCGTCGGTCATGCGACTCCTGTCTCGTGTTTCGGATCGGGGCGGCGATCCTCGCAGTTGGGGCCGGGGCAGACGCAGAAGGCGGCGGGCGGTAGCGCGTCTCGCCTTCCCGCCGCAGACAACGCAAGCTCAATATCGCGTCGCTTTGGTCGTGCTCCTCGGGGGTAGGGATCGCTGATCTGATCCATAACTCCAGGGAGACACAATGAGACCCAGATCCACCTTTCGACCATTGATTACGCTCGGTACAGCGCTCTCGCTGTTCCTCGCGCTTGGCGTCGGCACCGCCGAAGCCAGTGCCGCCCAGAATCGCGCTGACGACTCCACCAGGCTGACGGTCAACGTGAACGCCCAGCGGTTTGACGCCCGCGGAGGCAAGGTCGTCGCCCGCGGACCCGTGGTCGTCACCGCGCAGCGCCCCGACGGGTCGACGGAGACCTTCACCCAGGAAGTGAACCTGAAGGTCAAGCCGACGAAGAACTGCAGGATTCTCAATCTTCACCTCGCGAAGCTCTACCTCAACCTCCTGGGCCTCCAGGTCCGCACGAGCGCGATCAACGCCCAGGTGACCGGGGAGTCCAAGCAGGCCCTCGGCAAGTTGTTCTGCAAGCTCTCCGACAGCCTGACCCTTGGGAAGAAGGCCCTCGCCAGGAAGACCGCGGACTCACTCAACAAGGAGCTGGGCAAGCAGGGTCTGCCCGTCCTCACCCTCAAGTCAGCGATTCGCCCGCAGACTCAGCCCGGCGTCGCTCGTATGGACCGGGCGGGTTCCGGTGGCGGGAATGTTCCCCCGGTACCCCCGGGAAGCTGTGAGGTCCTTGACCTGCTCCTCGGCCCGCTCCATCTGAACCTCCTCGGTCTGGTTGTCGACCTGTACGGGGAGAGCCCCAAGGATCCGGTGAGGGTGCTCGTCACGGCCGACCCGAACGGCGGTCAGCTGGGAGCCTCGCTGTGCCAGTTCGCAGGGCCCTATACCGGCTAGGTAGTCGAGCAGCCGACGGGCGGGGTCCGACGCCCCGCCCGTCCTGCTCGGTCTTCAACCAGCCCGTGTCGAGATTTGCTGCACGGCCCACCCATTGCCGTCCAGGTCGCTGAAGAAGACGAACCCGACGTTGTCGAGCGAGTCTGCCTGAGGGGTGGGATTCTCGCCCATGACCTCGACCTCGCTGACTTCGACTCCGCGCTCCGCGAGCTGAGCCCGCGCCGCACGGACGTCGGGAACGACCAGCTGCAAGCCCTGGAGCGAGCCTGGTTGCATGCCGGCGGCAGTCCCCTCACGGAGGACGATCGAACAGCCCGAGCCCGAGATCTCGCTCCTCTGATTGTGTGCCGACCGGGCAGCTGCGATTTGCCGGCGGGACGTTCTCAGTTGCAGTCGACCGCGGCAATTAGAATTTGGCCGGGTCCGGATCAGCGTGTTTGATCCGGGGTCACCTCCACGCGAAGGAGTGGCTAGAACCCGCCCCGGTCCTGGTCCCTCGTCTCCGCGTCCATGAACTCCGCCGCCCGGGCGTCCTCGTTGCCCGGTTCGCCTGACTCCGCTCCGCCTCGCATCCTTCGCAGGCGGTCGCGGAGGTCGCCTGAGTTGAACGCCTCCACCACCGCTGCCCGTTCGTCGCGGCGGATCGCTCCTCCCCACCAGAGGATCAGCGGGTAGAGGGCGATCAGGACCGCCCGGCTCGCCAACCCGACGAAGCCGTCCGTCGGCAGCAGCAGCTCGCCGCCGGCGATCACCGCCGCCGCGCTGACGGTGATCACTCCCAGCCTTCCCCACTGCCAGGGGATCGGGAACAGCTTCTGCGTGAACGCGTACATCAGGGCGATGACCACGAGGTAGCTGAGGATCAGGGCGACGCCCGCGCCGACGATCCCGTACTCCGGGACCAGGAGCAGGTTCAGCGCGACGTTCGCCACCATGCCCGCGCCCGTCGCCGGCAGGTTGCGCTCGGTCTTGCCCGTCCGCCCCAGGATGACCAGCTGCGCCAGGTAGATCCCGTACAGCGCGGCTCCCAGGGCGAGGGGGCCGATCGCCTCGTAGGAGTCGAAGAACTCGGGCGCGGCCAGGAACCGGACCAGCCACCTCGCCTCGAGCCAGATGCCGACGACCAGGAACGCGCACAGCGCCGTGAAGACCGTGAGGACGACGGCGTAGGTCCGCCGCGCCTCCTCGTCGTCCTGGATCGAATACGCGAGCGGCGGCCACGCGAGCTGGAAGCCGCGCACGACGACCTGGATCCCCTGGCTGAACTTGAAGGCGAGCGCGTAGAGGCCGGCCTCGGCGAGGCCGATGGACCTCACGATGATGATCCGGTCGATGAACTGGAGGGCGTAGAGGGTGACCTCGGCCGGCATCGTCGGCAGGCCGAAGCGGACCATCCGCCGGAGCAGGTCCCAGTTGGGGATGAGCCCGAGCCGCTCGCGGTCGGTGACCATGATCCAGAGCACGAACGGGATGCCCGAGAGGTAGCTGCCGAGCAGGAGGCCCTCGGCTCCCAGCCCCTCCCCCACCACCAGCACCACGGTGAGCGGGATCGCGGCGAGGACGTGGAGGATCGTGAAGGTGAAGTAGGCGCGGGCGCGCTCGTCGAGGCGGAAGAGGGAGACGAGGTACTCGTAGAGCGTGAGGATCCAGAGGCCGCCGATCGACAGCCGGACCAGGTTGGCGGCGTTGTCGACCTCGTCGTTCAGCAGGAGGTCGGCGATCTGCGGCGCGAAGGGCAGCAGGATGAGCGCGCCGATCGTCGAGCTCCAGAGGAGCGAGGCGAAGCCCGTCCGGATGACCTCCTGGCCGTCCTCGTCGGGGAGGTAGAAGAAGCGCAGGAGCGCCTCGATGATCCCGAGGCGGACGACGATGCTGGCGGTGACGACCGCGGTGAAGAGGACCTCGGCCGCGCCGTAGTCGGCCGGGTGAGATAGCTCGTGTAGAGCGGCAGCAGCGCAACCGCGAGGACCTTCGAGAGGATGCTCGCCGCCGTGTAGGCGGCGCCGGTCGTCGCGAGGCGGCGCAGGTAGTCGAGCACCTAGGTGACCGGCCTCGGACTGCGTCGCGGCTCCGCGGAGCCGCCGGCCGTGGCCCCTGCCTCGACGGACTCGCGCGCGGGCGCCGGCGCCAGGGTTCCCGCCGCGAAAGCGAGCACCGCCCAGGTGACCGGATCGGTGAGGAACGCCGCGTAGCCGAGGCTGTGGATCAGGATCACCGTGTAGATCGCGATCAGGCCGGCGGCCGTCGGGGAGCCGCGGGCGGGCGCCGTGAACCGCGGGCCGACGGCGAGGATCAGGCCGCCGATCGTCACGCCGAGCAGCGCCAGGTAGGCGAGGAAGCCGACCGCTCCCTGCTCGGCGAGGATCGTGACCGGCTGCGTGTGGCTCTCGACCGCGAAGCCCTCGGCGGCGCCGAAGCGGTCCCGGAACTCATCGGCGAACGCGCCCGAGCCGACCCCGAGCACCGGTGCGTCCTTGGCCATCTCGATGCCGCCGTCGATCAATCCCTTGCGCCCGCTCGAGTCCTCGTCGGTGAGCCCGCCGCCGGAGATCGCCGCAACCGCCGCCGCGAGCAGGAGCAGCGCGGCCAGAGCGGCCCCGATCCCCTGCGCGATCCCCCACCGCGCCGCAACCAGGACGAGGATGCCGGCGATCAGCGCGATCGTGCTCGACTGCGAGTAGGTCACGACGAGGGTGGCGAGCAGGAGGACGAACACCACGCTCGCGCCGATGAGCTCGACCCGCCGGCGCCCGTAGGCGACGAGCGCAGCGAGCGCCACCATCGTCACCGCGAGGTAGCGGCCGAGGATGTTCGGGTCGTAGAAGAGCGAGTTGACGCGGAAGTACTGGTGGGCCTCGTTGCCCTCGATGACCTTGTCGTTCCAGAACAGGTCCTCCGCGGCGTACTGGTAGCCGGCGACGAGCGCGAGCACGACGCCCTCGGCGGCGAGGACCCAGAGCACCCGGCGCAGCACCGCCCCGTCGAGCGGCGTCTCGGCGAGCAGCACGAACAGCGCGGCGAAGGGAACGAGGAAGAAGCCGATGTCCTGGACCGCGGGGCTCATCTCGTCGGCGAGTCCCCGACTGCAGCGCGTAGAGGAAGAGCACGAGGCCGAGCGCGGGTCCGATCCAGCGCAGCGGGCCGGTGCCGAGCAACGTCCCGTTGCCGACGCCCTCGGTCGCCTCTCCGCGCAGGCTGCCGATCAGCCCGGCGACGACGCCGACCGCGATCACCGCGTAGAGGGGCAGGAGCAGGTTCGAGCTTCCCCCTCCCAGATCGACCGGGATCCGGAACGGCAGCGTGGCGACGAGCGCCGGAACGAGCAGGGCGGGCCGGGCGCGGGCGACCAGCGCCGCGGCGACGATCCCGGCGAGGACGAGCAGGACGCCGAGCGCGGCGAGCGCCGGGCGGTCGCGAAGGTCGGCGACGCGGTCGGAGTCCCAGTTGTCCCCGATCACGAGGATCGGCGCGAGCACCAGCGCCGCGGCGAGCAGCGCGTAGCGCAGGCGGCGATCGCGGGCGACCAACGCCGCCGGCGGCGAGCGCGGCGCAGGCGACGGTGCCGATCCAGAGCATCAGCCGGAGCCCTCGCCGATCGCGATGAGCGCCCGGTTGGTCTCGTAGGTGCCCAGCTCCTGGGTCTTGCACTCGGTCGCGACGTCTGGAGCCACCCGTGCACAGGTACTGGTCCTCGCCGACCTCGATCCGGCCCGGCGGCAGGATCTCGCGTCCCTGCTCCCCGAGCACGACCTTCAGCGCGTACTGACCCGCAGGCGCGAGGTCGCCGTCGTCGGCGACGCCGTCCCAGCGTGTAGACGTGCTCGCCGGCGTCAAGATCCTCGCCCAGGGCCAGCGCGCGGACCTGCTCACGGTCGCTCCCCGGATCGCCCTCGATGATCAGGACGTCGACGGAGTCGTCCGGCTTCGCGAGGGTGAAGGAGATCCGAGCCGGCAGTCCCGCACCGTCGAACGACTTCTGGACGAACTCCACCGAGTTGACGAGGTCGTCGCTCGAGCGCGCGGAGCGCGTCACCGCGAACCCGACGATCGTCAGCACCGCCAGAAGCGCGAAGAGGGCCGCGCCGAGGGCGGTGCCCCTCGTCCCCGGGCCGTTGCTCACGGTCAGCCCTCGCCGTCCGGGGCGGTGGCCGCGTCGTCCTTCGAGTCACCTCCGGAGGACCCATCACCCGCGGCGCGGCCGTCCTCGCCGGCGATCACCACGACGTCGGCGCCGTCGGCGGCGGCCTCCTGCTCGGCTTCGAACGGGGAGGGCAACGGCAGCTTCAAGGCCCTCGCGACCACCTTGCCCTTCTGCTTCTCACCGGGGGCGAAGAACACGCCGCTCTGCTTCTGGTTGTCGGTGGCGGAGGTGACGGAGGCGATCACGAAGCCGCGCCCCTCGAGGATGTCGGCGACCTCGCTCCCGACCCCCGGCTCCGAGGTGGCGCTCAGGATGGCGACCTGGACATCCGCCGGGTCGATGGCGCCGGCGCCACTCGAGGAGTCGTCGTCGCTGCGGATCAGCTGCGAGGCGAGGAACACCGCGACCACGCCGACGACGATCGCGAGGATGGTCAGCACCAGCGGGTGGCGCGGACCCCGTTCGATCACGCGCTGCCAGAACCCCTGCGGCTCCGGCTCGACGGCGGCGTACTCCCCGGTGGAGATCCGGCGTCAGCGCCGGGCGCTCCGAGGTCACCCGCTCGGCCGGGGTCATCTTCCCGCCCGGCCGCGACGGCCAGCGCCTCCGGTGGTGCCGGGCCCGGACGGACCGGGGATCGCGCGGAACTCGGTCGTGCCGGCGTCGGGGTTGCGCTCCTTCCATTCGAGGAGGCGCTCCACCTCGCGGCGGTGGCTGATGTAGATCGGCAGCAGGAGGAGGAAGCCGACCATCGCGAAGATCGCGGAGATGCTGCCGAGGACCTCGATCAGCTCGGTGTTGATCGACGTCGCGCCGAGGACGGTGAGCGGCGCGCTCATCGAAGCGTGGAGACGAGCGCGGTCACGGGGTCGCGATCGCCTGGTCGTCCTGGCCGACGACGAGCGCCAGGTTGGCGCTTCCGATGACCGCCTGGACGCTCGGATCCATCGCGAGCGTCTCGGTCGTGCCGAGCTGGCTCTCGAGCTCGCCCGCCAGCGTCGCGGCGTCCTCCTCGAAGCCTTCGTTGTACATGACCACGCTCACCGTGAACGACGTCGGAGCGTCGGTCACCTCGCCGACCGTGAAGCCCGCATCCTCGACGAAGACCTTCGCGGCGTCCGCGACTCCGGGAACGCCGACCCCGCCCTCGGGGGCGGTGCCGTTGAGGACCGCGACCTCGGTCCCGGTCGGCTCCTCCTCTTCCTCCTTGTCCGGCTTGTCCTCCTTCTTGCCGCCGCCGTTGCCGCCATCGCTCTCCACCGTGGTCGCGGGCTCGTCGCTGTCTCCCCCGAGGAGGCCGAAGCCCGAGGTGATGACGGCGAGGCCGACGATCACCGCGAGCAGCGCGGCAACCAGGATCTTGGGATCGACGGGGCTGCGGCGGTCGAGCTCCTCCCAGCGGTAGGCGGCCTCGCCGCGCATGCGGTCGAAGAGGCCCGGACCCTTCTCCTCCGGCTCGTCGAAGTCCTGATCGTGCTCCTCGGCGGCGGCGACGCGAGAGCCGGCGCGGGCGATCGTCGCCTCCTGCGCGGCCTCGGCGACGCGCTCGGCCTCGATCGCATCGCGCTCGGGCGAGCGGCCGGCCCAGTCCCGCAGGCGGCGCACGTGGCGCGCCTGCTGGAACGTGAGGAACGCGAGCACGGCCAGGCCGCCGAAGGCGACGAAGCCAAGGATCGCCCCGATCTCCTTGAGCAGGTCCATCGTCGCGGTGATCTTAGGGTTCTTCGGGGTCGACCGGACCCCGCCGTGAGCAGATGCTCAGAGGCTTTCGGCCACTCCGGGGCGGCTCCCCGTGCTGATCCCGGAGCTGATCACGTCGACGACGCGCTCGGAAAGGCCCGCTTCGTCGCCGGTCTCGATCAGGCCGCGGAGCTCCCGCATCGTCTCCTCGATCCGCTCGGGGTCGACCGGGGTCGCTCGCACCGCGCGCGTGATCCTCGCCGCCGCGGTCGGCTCGGCGTGCTCGCCGACGGCCAGGAGCTCCTCGTGCAGCTGCTCGCCGGGGCGCGGCCCGGTGAACTCGATCGCGATGTCGGTGTCGGGTTCGTAGCCGGCCAGGCGGATCATGTTCCGCGCCAGGTCGACGATCTTCACCGGCTCCCCCATCTCGAGCACGAACACGTCGCCGCCGCCGGTGTCCCGGCCGAGGTCGGCCGCGCGGATGACGAGCTGGACGGCCTCGGGGATCGTCATGAAGTACCGCGTCATGTCGGGGTGGGTGACGGTCACCGGCCCGCCGCGCTCGATCTGGGAGCGGAAGATCGGCACGACGCTCCCGGAGGAGCCGAGCACGTTGCCGAAGCGGACGCTGACGAAGCGGGTCGCCGGGAACTTCGTCGCGGCTGTGCGGACGACCATCTCCGCCATCGCCTTCGACGAGCCCATGACGGTCTGAGGATTCACGGCCTTGTCGGTGGAGATCAGGACGAAGCGCTCCGCGCCGGCGACGGCGGCGGTCTCGGCGACGATCCGCGTCGCCATGGCGTTGTTGCGAACGGCCTCGAGCGGGTTCGCCTCCATCAGCGGCACGTGCTTGTAGGCGGCGGCGTGGAAGACGACGTCGGGGCGGAAGCGCTGCATCACCTCGAGCATCCGGTCACCCTCCTTGCAGTCGGCGAGCACCGCCTCGACCGCGCTGAAGTGCCACTCGGAGGTGAGCTCGCGGTCGATCTGGAAGAGGTTGTCCTCGGCCTGGTCGACGAGGACCAGCAGCCGCGGGTGGACGCGAGCGATCTGGCGGGAGAGCTCCGAGCCGATCGAGCCGCCGGCGCCGGTGACGAGAACGATCTTGTCGCGCAGGTAGGAGCCGACGGTGTCGAGCTCCATCCGCACCGGCTCGCGGCCGAGCACGTCCTCGACCTGGACCTCGCGGAGCTGGCGCGTGAGCTGGACGCCGCCGCGGAGGAGCTCGAAGACCGTCGGCAGCGTCCGCACGCGGATCCCGCGCTCGCGACAGGCCGAGACGACCGAGCCGCGAACCGCTCCCGGCGCGGACGGGATCGCGATCACGACCTCCTCGGGCTTGACCTCCTCGAGGATGGAGCCGAGCTCGTCGGTCCCTCCCAGGACCTCGATTCCCAGCAGGCGCATGCCGCGCTTGCGCGCGTCGTCGTCGACGAAGCCGATCGGGTTGCCGAGCTCGGGGTTGAGCCGGAGCTCGCGCACCACCATCTGCCCGCCGGAGCCGGCGCCGATGACGAGGACGTCCCCCTGCTCGGAGTCGCGTGAGCGGCGGCGCATCCGGCGCTCGACGAAGAAGAAGCGGGCGGCGCTGCGGGCGATCACCAGCAGGCCGATGGTGAAGACGAGGTCGTAGATCATCACCGAGCGCGGCATCGGGCTGTCGAAGGGCTTCGCGAGGACGAAGACCGCGATCAGGACGGCGGAGGCGACGAAGCAGGCCCGCAGGACCGACCAGATGTCGCCGAGGTTGAAGTAGCGCCACCACTTCTGGTGGAGGCCCATGAGGCTGAAGATGATCGTCTTGCCGAGCGCGACGAAGACGATCGAGCCCGTGATCATGTCGACGTAGCGGTTGGGGATGCCCCCGGGCTCGTCGATGAAGCGGATCTCGAACGCGAGATAGAAGGCCAGCGCCACCAGCACCGCGTCCGCCGCCAGCTGGAAGATGCGGTGCCGGAGCACCGGCGCGCGCAGGCGGTTCATGCGGATAAGGGTAGAGTTTTGGTCAAGCGTGCGGCCCGGCGGATGACGGCTCGCAAGCTCCCTTCCCATGCTTGCGGCCGCAACCCAGCTGAGCCTTCTCAACGCGTCGATCACCGACCCGATCGTCAACTTCGCGGTCGACGTCGTCGACGAGATCGGCGTCGCCGGGATCTTCATCCTGATGACGCTGGAGAGCATGTGCGTTCCCATCCCGAGCGAGCCGACGATGATGGCCGCCGGCTTCGCGGTCAGCCGCGGCGATCTCGACCTCGTGCCCGTCGTCGTCGGCGGGCGTCCTCGCGAACGTGCATCGGCTCCTGGATCGCCTACGCGGCCGGCTACTACGGACGCCTGGAGCTGCTCGAGAAGAACAAGCTGATCCACATCAGCCCCAAGCACCTCGCCGCCTCCGACCGCTTCTTCGAGCGCTACGGGGACGCCGCGGTCTTCTGGTCGCGGATGCTCCCGATCGTCCGCACGTTCATCTCGCTCCCCGCGGGCGCCGCCCGGATGCCGTTCTGGCGCTTCACGATCCTCACCTTCCTCGGCTGCATCCCCTGGATGCTCGGCCTCACCCTGCTCGGCCGCTCGGTCGGGGAGAACTGGCGCGACCTCCAGGACAAGATGCACTACGTCGACTACCTCATCGCCGTCGTGATCGTGGTCGGCGCGGTCTACCTGTTCTTCCGCTGGCGCCGTGACCGCGGCGACGGTGGCGGCCCCGCCCCGGCGGACTCCGCCGCCTGAACCCAGTGGCCGACGGGGAGGGAGCGGAAGGGCTGAGCATCTTCCGCGCCGCCGTGCTCGGAGCGGTGCAGGGACCGACCGAGCTCCTGCCCGTGTCGAGCTCCGCCCACCTGCGGATCGTCCCCTGGCTGCTTGGCTGGGAGCTGGACGACACCGTCGCCCCCGAGGACCGCAAGGCCTTCGAGGTGGCGGTTCACTGCGGCGCGGCGCTGGCGCTCCTGATCGGGCAGCGGGAGCTGATCGCCGACGAGGCGCGGCAGCTCGACGCCCGCCGGGTCAGCGTGATCGCGCTGTCGTTCCTGCCCGCGGTTGCGACGGGCCTGGCGCTCGAGAGCGTGATCGACAAGCGGCTGGGAGGCCCACGGGCCACGGCAGCCGGTCTGATCGCCGGCTCGGTCGCGATGGTCCTGGCCGACCGCGCTCCCCGGGAGCGGACCGGCGGCGACGCGACCCCGCTCGACGGCTTCATCATCGGCTGCGCGCAGGCGGCGGCGCTCGCGCCCGGCGTGTCCCGGAACGGCTCGACGCTCGCCGCCGCGCGTGCGCGGGGCTTCGGGCGAGCGCACGCCAACCTCCTCTCGCGCACGGTCGCGCTCCCGGTGATCACGGCGGCCGCGGCGCGCAAGGGGATGTCGCTGCGCAAGCGGCGGAAGTCGATCAGCGCGGCGCAGAAGCGAGCCGCTGCGGCGGGCGTCGCGGTGGCGTTCGCCTCGACGCTCGCCTCCCAGGGCCTGATCCGCGTGATCGAACGCGACCGGGCGCTCTGGCCATACGCGGCCTACCGCGTGGGCCTGGCGGGCGTGATCCTGGCGAAGGCGCGGCGGTAGGGCGCGCAAAACCGCGTGGCGGGCCGCCTCGACGACGCGCCGTGGTCCCATATGAACCACAGGACGTCGTGTACGTGCCCCGCCGGGCCGGCGGGGAGCCTGAGCGCGGCGGCCACCGCTTCGAGCCGGCCCGCGACGTCAGTGGGCGGAATAGCTCCCGTACAGCCACAGCCCTGCGGTAGCGAATCCGCCCGCTGCCGCCCGCAACGGCCCGCACCTCGCACCCTCCCTGCGTCAGCCCCACTACGGCCAGCCCCGCCCTTCCTCCCCCTTCCCCCGCCCCAACCGTCCGCTCCCCCGGCATCCGCCGAGCGTCAGCCCCGCAACCGCTAACCCCCTCTCGGCCAGCCCCGCCGCTCCCTCCAAGCGTCAGCCCCGCAACCGCCTCGCCCCCGAACCGGAGGTAGTGTCACCCCAGTGACCCAGGACGCCTACACCGCCGCCGGCGTCAGCCAAGCGCACGCCGACTCGGCCGTTGCGGCGCTCGTCTCCCACCTGTCGAAGATCGAGACCGGGAAGCCCTCGCGCGTCGTCCCCCTCCCCGGCCACTACGCCAGCGTGCTGCGGATCGACGAGCACAACGGGATCGCCTTCGGCACCGACGGGGTCGGGACCAAGATGGTCGTGGCCGAGCAGATGGACCGCTACGACACGATCGGGATCGATTGCATCGCGATGAACGTCAACGACCTCGTCTGCGTCGGTGCCGAGCCGATCGCCCTGGTCGACTTCATCCTCTGCCGCACCGCAAACCCGGAGATCTGCGGCGCGATCGGCCAGGGCCTGCGCCGGGGCGCCGAGCTCTCCGGCATCGAGATCCCCGGCGGCGAGATCGCCCAGGTCGGCGACGTCGTCAACGGGATCGAGCTCGCCGGCAGCGCGATCGGGCTCGTCGCACTCGACGCGATCGTCGACGGCTCCGCCGTACGCGCCGGCGACGCGATCATCGGCCTCCCCAGTTCAGGCCTGCACTCCAACGGCTACACGCTCGCCCGCAAGGTGCTCGACGGCCTGCCGCTCGACCAGCGACCCAGACGGCCGCCTCGGCCGCCCGCTCGGCGATGTCCTGCTCGAGCCGACCGAGATCTACGTCGAGACGATCCTCGAGCTGCTCGCCGTCCCCGACATCTCGGTCAACGGCCTCGCCCACATCACCGGCGACGGTCTCAACAACCTGCTCCGTCTGGGAGAGGGCGTCGGCTACGCGATCGAGGCGCCGCTTCCGATCCCGCCCATCTTCGACCTGATCGCCGACCGCGGCGAGGTCGACGACGAGGAGATGCACGAGGTCTTCAACATGGGCTGCGGCTTCTGCGTGATCGTCCCCGAGGCCGACCTCGACGCGGCGGTCGGTCTGCTCAGCGGGAGCTACCCGGGCGCGGCGCGAATCGGCACGGTCACCGACCGCGCCGGCGTGGTCGAGCGCGCGGGCTGACCCGCCGGGCGACTCCGGCTAGGATCGTCCCCATGTCAGTCGGGGTGTGCAGGGAGATTCGGGCGGAGGGGGTTCGCGGCCGCCGTGCTCGCCCTCGCGGCCGTCGCGCTCACTCCCGCCGCGGCCTCGGCCAGCTTCCCCGGCCAGAACGGCGTCGTCACCTACGCGGTGGGCGGTCGGGCCACACCGGAGCCGACATCTACACCGTCAATCCGGACGGGACCAACCCCAAGCCGATCACCAACACCAGCCGCCGACGACTACGAGCCTTCCTTCTCGGCCGACGGAGAGCGGATCGTGTTCACCCGGTACGCGGCGGCTCCCCGTGCCACGGCGGAGATCTGGGTCATGAACCCCGACGGCTCGTCGCCGACCCGGCTGCTCGCCGGCCGGCGGGCGCCGTCCCGGCTGATCCCTGCTTCTCGCCGGACGGCTCGACCATCTTCTTCAGCCTCTTCGTAACTGCCACGAGCACCTGCGACATCTGGGTCATGAACGCGGACAGCTCGGCGCCCCGCAAGATCACGCATGTCCCGTCGCCCGAACTCGTCTTCGATCCGGCCTTCTCGCCCGACGGCAGCAAGGTCGCTGTCGCATACAGCGTTCGCCGGCTTCACTCGCATCGCGCTGATGAACCCCGACGGCTCCGGCCTCAGCGGCGTTTCGCCTCCCTCTCCCGACGGCGCCTCCCAGCCCAGTTGGTCGCCGGACGGCTCGAAGATCATCTTCCGGAACGGCAACAACATCAACCAGATGAGTCCGAATGGCCTTGACCTGGTGCAGCTCACCTCCTCCGCGGGCCCGCCCTCGACTCGGGCCCGGTGTTCTCGCCGGAGGGCGCTCAGTTCGCGTTCAACCGCAAGGGCGCGTCCACCACCGGCGAGGTCCGCCTCGGTACCGCCGGCGCGAACCTGGGACCGACGAGCTTCCTCGCGCCGATCTCCGGTGGAGCCGGGGCCGCCTCGACCCTCTCCTGGCAGCCGCTCAACCCGCCCGCCTGCTCGATGGGCTCTCCGAAGGCGGCGAAGTCCGGGAAGCGGGTGAACCTCTCGGTCAACTGCGCGAACGAGAACGCGACCGTCACGATCACGGGCGTCGGCAAGGCGCCGAAACCGAAGGGGAAGGGCGGGGGCGTCAAGGACCGCAAGGCGACGCGGTTCTCGATCCCGCCCGTGACGGCCGAGGTGCCCGCTGGTGGGTCCGCCGACGTCGTCGTGCTGCTTCCGAAGAAGGCCGCCAAGGCGATCAAGAAGGCGACGAAAGCCGGCAAGAAGGCGAAGGTGACGCTGAACGCGACCTTCGCCGATAGCCTCGGCGCAACGGCCGGCGACTCGGCCAAGGTCAAGTTCAAAGCCCGGAAGCGCGGCAGGTAGCCGGCGACTCAGCGCCGCG
>CAVUFM010000001.1:0-95536 GCA_963740845.1 uncultured Solirubrobacterales bacterium | reverse complement strand
GGCGGGTGCGCGCATCTGGCGGTCGACCCTGGCCGGTCTTCGGCTCGAGGGCCCGCGGTCCACGGTGGGCGACGAGGCGCAGCCAGGCCGGGTCTGGCCACGTCGTGCTCGGCCTCCAGCGGGTCCACGACGCTGGCGCCGTCCGTGGGGTGCGCCTGCCTTCTTGGTCCGCACGAGCGGGACGGCGACGTCACGTGTGCGCGTCATGCTCCGGTGAGGCGGACGCCGGCGTAGGCGACGGTGGCGACGAGCAGCCAGCTGAGCAGGCCGAGCAGCAGGGCGCGGCCGCCGGTGCGGCGCAGGGTCGGCAGGTGGATGCCGGTGCCGAGGCCGACGAGCGCGGCGGCGAGCAGGACGCCCTGCAGGGTCTGGGCGCTGTGCAGGACGGCGTGGGGCAGCAGGCCGGTGCTGGCCAGGCCGATGGCGCCGAGGAAGCCGGCGACGAACAGGGGCAGCAGCGGGGGGCGGCGTCCGTTGTCGGCGGCGGGGGAGCGGCGCCGGACGGTGACGGCCATGGTTGCCACGAGCGGGGCGAGGAGCACGACGCGGCTGAGCTTGACGACGACGGCGGTGGTGAGGGCGCCGGGGACCCGGTCGGCGGTGGCGACGGTCTGGCCGACGTCGTGGACGCTGGCCCCGACCCAGCTGCCGAACGCGGCGGGGTCGAGTCCGAGGGGGTGCTGCAGCAGGGGCAGCAGCAGGATCGCCAGGCTGCCGCAGAGGGTGACCAGGGCGATGGCGACGGCGGTGTCGTCCTCGTCGCCGCCGGCGACCTCCTCCATCGCGGCGACGGCGGAGGCGCCGCAGATCGAGAACCCGGTGGCGATCAGCAGGGCGCGTGCCGGTGGGACGCCGAGCAGCCGTCCGAGCAGGCGGGTGCCGGTGAAGGTGATCGCGACGGTGGTCACGACGACCAGGGCGCCGCGCGGACCGAGGTCGAGCAGCTGCGGCAGCCCGAGCTGCAGGCCGAGCAGGACCACAGCGAGGCGCAGCAGCCGGTGGGACGCGACGTGCGTCCCGACGTGCAGGACGGGTCGGTGCAGCCCGACGTTGACGGCGAGCGCGCCGAGCGCGACGGCGACGGTGGAGGGGTTCAGCGCCGGGACCAGGGCGTGCACGCCGAAGGCCAGCGCGGTCGCGGCCGTGACGGCCAGCAGCCCGGGGACGGGGCTGGAGCGCCCGGGGCCGGGCTGCGGCGGGCAGCTGGGGCGGCAGCGGCTGCCGGTCCGGTGAGGGTGCAGCGCTGCGGGTCGGGCAGGGGCGGGGGCAGGGCTGGTCACGGGTGCTCTCCTTGTTCGGCAACGGTGCCAGCGTGCGGGACGCCCGGGCCGACCGGTAGGGGCCTCGGGCTGATGCAGTCATCCAGGGAGTCGATGGCTGGTCCTAGAGTCGGTGGATGGGACTGGACCGGGTGCCGGACCTGGACACGCTCGCGCTGCTGCTGCAGGTCGCCGAGACCGGCAGCCTGGGACGGGCGGGGCAGGTCCACGGTCTGAGCCAGCCGGCGGTGAGCGCGCGGGTGCGCGGGCTCGAGCGGCTGGTCGGTTTCCCGGTGTTGACCCGCAGCGCCCGCGGCTCGCAGCTGACCCGGCAGGGCGCCCTGCTCGCGGACTGGGCCCGCGACGTGCTCGCCGCTGCCGACGTCCTGGGCGCGGGCATCGCGTCGCTGCGCGGCGACCGGTCGGCCCGGCTGCGGGTGGCGGCCAGCCTGACCGTGGCCGAGCACCTGCTGCCTGCCTGGCTGGTGCGGCTGGCTTCGACCCACCCCGGCACGGCGGTGAGCCTGACGGCGGGCAACAGCACCGACGTCGCGGCCCTGGTGCTGGCCGGAGACGCCGACCTGGGCTTCGTGGAGGGACCGGACCTGCCCGCCGGGCTGGACGAGCACGAGGTGGGGACCGACCGGCTGGTCACCGTCGTCGCGCCGGGGCACCCGTGGGCACGACGACGGCGTCCGGTGGAGGCCGACGAGCTCGCCGCCACCCGGCTGGTGCAGCGCGAGCCGGGGTCGGGCACCCGCACCGCGCTGGAGCGTGCGCTGTCGGGCCTGGGTCCGGGGGCGGCGCCCCTGCTGGAGCTGTCCACCAGCAGCGGCGTGCGCTCAGCGGTCGCCGCCGGTGCCGGCCCCGGCGTGCTGTCGGAGCTGGCGGTGCGCGACGACATCGCCGCCGGGCGGCTCGTGCAGGTCCCGGTGCGCGGGGTCGACCTCGACCGGTCGTTGCGGGCGGTCTGGCCGGCCGGCCAGCGTCCCTCAGGGGCGGCTGCAGACCTCCTGCGACTGGCAGGGCGGCACGTCCGCCGTCCCCGTCCTACGGCTGCGGGGTGAGCTGCTGCCCGCTCGTGGGTCGCCGAGACACCTCGGTGCGGCGCGGCGTGCCGACGTGGTCCGGCCCCGCCAGGCCCTTGGCAGGGGCCGGCTGAGCGTCGCGGCGGGCCCGTGGTCCTCGGGCCCGCCACGACGTGCTGAGGTCAGCTCGAGGGGACGGTCAGTGTCCAGACGACCGGCTGGAAGGTGTCGAAGACGATCGCGCCGTCGACGCGCTGGCTGGGCAGGGTCTTGTAGGCAGCGGCGGTGGTGTCCGCGTTGGCGTTGTAGAGCAGCACCGTGTCCGCGGCAGTCCTGGTGGTGATGGTGACCAGCTTTTCGGACGCGCTGCCGAAGTTCGTGTTGCCCTCCCCGTCCGGCAGGGCGTGACCGGCGTCGTACGGGTAGCTGGTGCCCTTGATCTTCTCGCTGCCGGCCGGGCTGTTCGGGAAGTTGCCGAGCGCGCTGGTGCAGGCGGTGCCGTCGGTGTTGCACTCCTGCAGGCCGAAGGTCTTCACCGCGGTGGTGCCGGCCGGTGTCGGGACGTCGAGGCCGTTCGGCCAGTTGCCCAGGATGATCAGGCGGGGCGACGTGACGGCGCCGCGGGCGAAGGTCGCGGTGATGCCGAAGCCGCTGACGGAGCCGCCCTCGGGTGTGACGACAGCGGTGGCGAAGGCGGTCGCGGCGGCCGGCGGGCCGGACGCGAGGGCCGGGGCGGGCGTGGCCGTCAGGGCGGTGACGCCGAGCAGGCCGGTGCAGGCGAGGGTCGCGAGGGTGCGGGTGCGGCGGGTGGTCATGGAGTGCCTCCGGGTCAGGGTGAGGGTCGGGTGGGTCTGCCTGGGGTCACGGCTGTGCCTGCGGTCCGGTTCACCCCGTCCGCCACGATGTGCGGGTGAACCGACGGCGCGCGGCCTGCGTGCCCTCTGACGTGACGACGACGCAGGACGAGGAGCTGGTGCGCCTGCTCTACGCCGAGCACGGCGGGGCCCTCTACGCGTTCTGCGTGCGCTGGACGGGCGACGCACAGCGGGCCGAGGACGTCGTGCAGGAGGTGTTTCTGCGGGCCTGGAAGAACCTGTCCACGCTGGACCTGCAGACCCGCCCCGTGCGGCCGTGGCTGCTGTCGGTCGCCAGGAACCTTCTGACCGACGCCCACCGGGCCGCGCAGTCCCGCCCCGTCCTGGTCGACGACGAGCCGGCTCTCGCCGCTGTCGCCGCCCCCGACGAGATGGATCGGGCCGTGGAGTCCTGGCAGGTCGCCGAGGCGCTTCAGCGGCTGACCCCGGAGCACCGTCAGGTGCTCGTCCAGGCGCACTGGATGGGTCGCAGCGTCACCGAGACCTCTCTGGCGCTGGGGATCCCGGCCGGGACGGTCAAGAGCAGGACGTACTACGCGGTGCGGGCACTCCGCCTGGCGCTCGAGGAGATGGGGGTGGGCGCATGACCGATCACGCGGAGCTCAAGACGTGGCTCGGCAGCTACCTGGTCGGAGCGCTCGACCCCGCCGAGCGGGCGGAGGTCGAGCAGCACCTGAGCCTCTGCGCCTCCTGCCGCGAGGAACTCGCGTCCTACGCCGGGCTGCCGGGGTTGATGTCGCGGGTCACGCGCGAGGAGGTGCAGAGCGGTGTGCTCGTGCCGCCGCCCTCGTTGCTGCCGGCCGTGCTCGCTGTGGTGCAGCGCCAGCGCGCCGCTGAGGCCGGCCGGCTCCGGCGCTGGCGGGCGGCCACCGGAGTTGCGCTGGTCGCCTCGGCGGCGGCAGCGGTCGCCGTCGTCGGCATCCCTGGAGGTGAGCCCTCCAGGGTCGCCTTCGACGCCGCGGGAGGCCAGGTCGCCACCGGTGACCTCGCGACGGAGGACAAGCCCTGGGGTACGGCGCTCCACCTGCGCGTCCACCTGCCCGACGCCCCGTCGTACGTCGCCTACGCGGTCGACGCCGCAGGGCACCGGACCGTGGCGGCCTCCTGGGGCCGGACGGCCGGCGGCCACATGGAGGTCGACGGAGCCACCGCGCTGCACCGGAGCGAGTTGGCATCCGTCCTGATCACCAGCCGTTCGGGCAAGCCCTTGCTGTCGACCCGGCGCGCCTGAAGTCGAGGACGACGCCCGCGGCCGCGGCGTCACCACGCCACCGGCGATGACTCAGGTGTGCCCAGGATCGGCTCCCCGCACAGCGGACAGAAGCACGCGTTCTGGCCCTCCCTACGGCAGCCGCGGTGAGCGCACCCGCCAGGTCGCGGGCCCGGGCGCCTGCGGCGGGGCGGGTGTCAGCATCTGCTTGCCCCCGCTCGTCCTCCGCTGGCCGTGCGGGCGCGTCCGCGTGACGTGGCGAGGAAGGGCTTGTGCGGACGTGAGGGCCTCTGCCGTCGGGCGCTAAGACGGCCAGCGTGCGCGTGCGGCGCCCAGGACGACGTCAGCTGCTTCGAGTGGGCTCATCAGCGACGTGTCGACCTGCACGTCGTACGTCAGGTGGTCGTGGACGCCCGCGCTCATGCCGCGACCCTGGCCACCGAGGCGGCCGCCACGCTCACGCTCGCGCTGGTCCACCACGTCCAGCGGACACTCGACAGCCACGAGCAACGGGTCGTACAGGGCCAAGCGGTCTCGGAGGTCGAGGGCCATCGCCTGGCTGAGCAGCACGTGGTCGACGACCTGCGGGATGCCCTCTGCTGCGCACGCCGCCCCGTACGCATGCACGGCACGCATCAGCGCCTCCCCCGCGGGCCCAGGGCGGACCGTCCACCCAGGCAGGCCGTCGACCTCCATGGCGCAGAAGGTGAAGCCCTCCGTGCGGGTCTCCGAGCCGGGCGGCGCGAACAGGGAATCGGGCTGCAGCGCGAGGAAGGTGTCGACGCCGAAGACCTGCAAGGGTGTGCTGCACCGCTCCCGCAGCGACGTCTTGCCCGCGCTGCTCGTGCCGTGCAGCACGTTGAGCACCGGCTTCGCCTGTGACGCCACGACTACAGCGAGACCGGCTCCTACGCAGGAGCGGCCTGCACCTGCGCGAAGCGCCACTCGCCGTCGCCCTCCCGCACAGCGACACCGGACATGCGCATGCGCAAGGAGCTCTCGCCGAAGCGGACCTGCACGTGCTCGGTGAACCAGGCCGTGTCGCCGTGCTCCCGAACGTGCCGGTCACCTTCGGCGGCCCCGCCTTGTGGCCCTTCAGCCCCTGCGGGGGGGTCGGGTGCGTACTCCCGCCCGTCCGACGGGCCCGCGTGGTGCCCCGGGTGGCGAACCTCGTCAGGCTCCGGCGACTAGCCCGGAACCTTGTCGGCGAGGAGATCGATCTTCTCGACCTGCGGCTCGGAGAACAGCACGCCGGTGTTCGGCCCGAGGGCCTGTCCCACGCCGCCAGCCAGGTGGGCATCGCGGGCTGCGTCGTCCGGGAAGACGTCGAAGACGCCGAACGTCGTCGGGCTGAGCTGCAGGGCGAACCACGCGACGGTGCCGGGCTCTTCCATGACGATGGACCGCGCTCCGGTCAGGAAGTCGGCGAGCTCCGCCTCCTTGCCTGGGAGGGCTTCAAGTCGGACGAGCAGTGCCTTCGTGAGCATGGACGGTCTCCTGACCGGCGACGTGCGCGGAAGCCGGGGGCGCAGGGTCAGGTGCGGCGGCTGTGGAGCGCGGCTGACTATGACTGCACTGCCCGTGTTGTGCAAGGTGTCCGCTGCCGCGGCTGCAGAACAGTCCGCCAAAGGCACAGCACGGTGCGCCGAGTAGTGGCGCGAGGTCGGCGTCGCCAATGGCGGTGCAGGTGCGCTCACCCGCCCTGATGTTCAAGCAGGGCCTGCACCCTCCAGGGTGTGTCCCGCCCGTCGCCGCCGCGAAGGCGAGCGAGCAGAAGCGCCTGCCACAGCCGGTGGCCGTCGCGCGGCTAGCCGACGAGGCCTTCTTCAGGGCCGGGAAGGCACTGGACGCGGAATCAGCGGGTGCTCGTGAAAGTGACTCCCGGGCGGTGCTGAGTGGTGTCGTCCGGTGCCGCCTCGTGCTCCGAGTCGGGCGGCGGAGCCCGCTGTTGGTCACGGCTTGTCCGCGCACGCGCGGACACCAGGCGGACAACGCAGCACGAAACGACACTGGCCTCTTGCTCTCGTGAGCAAAAGGCCAGGTCAGAGGGTGCGCCGCCAGGGACTCGAACCCCGGACCCGCTGATTAAGAGTGGGCTGGACCCCCTGCCGAACGATGATCAGCCGTGCTGACCGGTGCTGCTCCACGCTCAGGTCGGGGGTCTGGTCGTCCGTCTGGTGGTGTCCGTGACCGGGGAGTGCACGTCGTCCGTGAGCAGTTCCGTGAGCAGTCGTCCGGCTGCTGCCGGGCTGTGCCGGCTGGTGCGGCGGAGCCCGGCTCCTGACCCGGAGGTGAGCGCGGCACGGGCGTGCGCAGCCGCCGGCTACTCTACGGTTCCGGCGTGCGCAGACTTCTGCTCGTCGCCCTCCAGGTGCCGCCGGGTCGGGGGACGCCAGGAGCACCTCGGCGACGGGCCGGCGGCCCGCTGTCGGGGAGCCCGCGCCGCTGGGGAACCCCGACGCGCAGCAGCATCTGCGGCCAGCCGGTCAGGCCCAGCTCGGCGACGAGCCGCGAGCGCAGGCCCGGCGACCTCGAGCACCTGGGTCTGCGGGTTCGACCACCAGCCCGGCAGCGGTGGCGGTGAGCAGGACGCGGGAGAGGGCAGCGCCCGCCCGGGCCCAGTCCTCGGGCGCGTCGCCTCCGTGCTGAGCACCAGCAGCAGTGGGTGCTCGGCGACCGGCGGCTCGCCGCTGCCGGGCGACGGTCGGCCCGTCCGGGCGCGAAGTCGCGCAGGGCGAAGGAGGACCCGCGGCCGCGCGCGTGCTCGGGCAGCGCGCCGGCCGGTACGCCGTCGTCGGGCCGGGCCCTGCGCACCCAGGCGGCCTGCTCCCGCTGCAGGCTCGAGGTCGCGGCGCTGCGCGGTGTCGGCGCGGGCGACGACGCCCTCGAGGGCCAGGACCCGGTCCGGCTGCTGCTCCGCGATCAGGTGCGTGCCGGCCTGCGGCCGGCGGCCACCAGGGCGTCGACGAGCTCCTGCGGGCACCGGCGTCGTCGCGAAGGCCGTGCGGTCGGTGCGGCGCAGCCAGGACCGCCTCGAGCAGCCCCTGCTCCTCGCGCGTCGTCGGCGAGGGACCGAAGAGCCGGGACGTGGCCACGTGGTCGGGGTCGTCGACGCGTGCGGACCAGTCCAGCTCGCACGCGAGCCCCAGGCCGCGGACGGCCAGCTGCGCGTGGTCGACCGCCGCGCCGCAGCTGATGCGCAGCTCGCGGCCGAGCGGGTCCTCGACGGGCAGCTGCCGCGCGGGGTCCACGCGCACGTCCAGCTCGTCCCCGCGCAGCTCGAACAGCCACGGCTGGGTGTTGTGCACGGACGGCGCGCGCACTGCGGCGCGCAGGACCTGGTCGAGCTGCGTCGCGGTGAGAGCGGTGCGGCGACGGTCATGACGCGTGCCGCCGAGTGCGGACGACGACGACCGGGCAGGTGGCGTGGGTGACGCAGTGCAGCCCGACCGAGCCGAGCAGCATCCCGCTGAGCTCGCCGTGGCCGCGCGAGCCGACGACGAGCAGGTCGGCGTCGGCGGCGGCGCGCAGCAGCTCGCGGGCGGCGTAGCCGCTGACGACGCTCGTGGTCACCGGGACCGTCACGCCGACGGGCAGGTCGGCGGTCGCGGCGGCGACGGCCTTGTCGAGGAGCTCCTGCGTCGCGCCGGTGAGGTCGAAGCTCGAGAGGTCCATGTACGAGCCGTAGCCGGCGGCGCCGGTCATCGCCGGCGTCTGCCAGGCTCCGACGACGGTGACCCGACCCCCGTTCGCCCACGCCTGGCGCAGCGCCCAGGCGAGGGCGGCGCCCGCGCTGTCGGAGCCGTCGACCCCGACGACGACGTGCTGGGCGGCGGGGGCGGGGGAGCTGGTGCCGGACGCGGTGCTGGTCATGGGTCCTCCGGACGTCGGTGCAGGCCCGGGCCGTCCGGCCCGGGGTCCGTCGACGACGCTAGGGAGGCAGGACCGGCGCGGACAGGGTCGGAGGTCCTGCGCGCGGCGCGGGGTGGACGGGACCTTCGGCCCGGGCACGGTGGCGCCGCGGGGCACAGGCTGCGCGGATGGGACCAGGCCGGCGCCGACGGACGAGGGTCTTCCTCGTCGACGACCACGAGGTGGTCCGCCGGGGGGTGGCCGAGCTGCTCGAGGCCGAGGACGACCTGCACGTCGTCGGGGAGGCCGGCGAGCGTCGGGGAGGCGCTGGTGCGCGTCCCGCTGCGGCCGCCCCAGGTCGCGGTGCTCGACGTGCGGCTGCCCGACGGCAACGGCGTCGAGCTGTGCCGCGAGCTGCGGGCCCTGCTGCCCGGGCTCGCCTGCCTGATGCTCACGTCCTTCGCCGACGACCAGGCGCTGCTCGACGCCGTCCTCGCGGGCGCCGCCGGCTACGTCCTCAAGGACATCCGCGGCGGCGACCTCGTCGGCGGCGGTCCGGACCGTCGCCGCGGGCGGCTCCCTGCTCGACCCGCGCGCGACCTCGCTGGTGCTGCAGCGGCTGCGCGCACCCGCGGCGCCCGACGTCGCTGGCCGAGCTGTCGGAGCAGGAGCGCCGGGTGCTCGTGCACATCGGCGAGGGCCTGACCAACCGGGAGATCGGCGTCGGCCATGTCCCTCGCCGAGAAGACGGTGAAGAACTACGTCAGCAACGTCCTCGCCAAGCTCGGCCTGCAGCGGCGCACCCAGGTCGCCGTGCTCGCCACCGAGCTCCGGCAGCGCACGCTCAGCGACCTCGGCACGCCGGTGCCGACCGGCACGCTCCAGGTCAGGCGGGCGCCGCCGAGCGGCCGCCGTCCAGCGCAGCTCGCCGCCGAGCTCGCGCGGCGCGGCTGGCCAGGTTGCGCAGGCCGCTGCTGCGCGCCGCCGGGTCGATGCCCGACCCCGTCGTCCTCGACGACCACCTGCAGGGTCTGGCCACGCACGCAGCGACGACGCGACCTCCACCTGGCGCGCGCCGGCGTGCCGGGCGGCGTTCGACAGCGCCTCGCGCACGGTCGGCCAGCACGTGCTCGGCGACCTCCGCCGTGACCAGGGTGTCGAGCAGCCCGTCCAGGCGCAGCGCGGGCGCGAAGCCCAGGTGCTCGCGTCGCCGGCGTCGACGACCTCGAGCAGGCGGGCCCGCAGCGACGGCCGGCCGTCCAGCGGTGCCTGCAGCCCGTAGATCGTCGACCGCAGCTCGCGGATCGTGGCGTCGAGGTCGTCGACCGCGAGGTCGACGCGCGCGCGCCGCCTCGTCCGGGTCGGTGCGGCATCAGCCGGACCGCGCTCTGCAGCCGCATGCCGGTGGCGAACAGCCGCTGGATGACGAGGTCGTGCAGGTCCCGCCCGATCCGGTCGCGGTCGGCCAGCACGGCGCCCTGCTCGGCCTCGTCGCGGCGGTCGGCGAGCTCGAGGGCCACGGCGGCCTGCGCCGCGAAGCCCTGCAGGTCGTCGACCAGCAGCGGGTTCGGCGGCGTGGCCCACAGCGCCGCCAGCACGCCCGGCACGGGCACCGTCGGGCCCGAGCGGCACCGCGAAGCCGTGAGACCGCTGCTCGCGGCCGGACGCGGGCGCGCCGCTCGAGCAGGACCGGCGGCAGCAGGTCCGCCAGCAGCGCGCCGTCCGCGCCCGGGCCGGCGTCGCCGGCTGGAGGCCGCCACGTGCAGGTCGCCGCCCGTCGACCAGGGCCATGAACACGCTGTCGGCCTGCCAGCACGCTCGCGAGCGTCGTCGACGAGCAGGGCGATGACGTCCTCGCGCTCCGTGCCCGGACAGCAGCGACGTCGAGATCGCCCGGCCCGCCTCCCGCCAGGCGCTGCCGCGCCGGGCCTGCTCGTACAGGCGGGCGTTGCGGACCGCGACGCCGGCGGCCGCGGCCAGGGCGACGAGCGACCTCCTCGTCGTCCGCCGGTGAACTCGTGCGCCGTCGAGCTTGTCGGTGAGGTAGAGGTTGCCGAACACGACGTCGCCGACCCGCACGGGCACGCCGAGGAAGGTGCCCATCGGCGGGTGGCCCGGCGGGAAGCCGACGGACGCGGCGTGCTGCGCGAGGTCGCGCAGCCGCAGCGGCTCGGGTGCGCGCAGGAGCTCGCCGAGCACGCCGAGCCCGCGCGGCGGCGGCCCGATGCGCGCCGCGGTGGCGTCGTCGATGCCGACGGTGATGAACTCGCTGAGCCCCTCGCCGGCCGGCGTCCACGACGCCGAGCGCGCCGTACCGGGCGTCGACCAGGGTGACCGCGGCCTCGACGAGGTGCCGCAGGACGACCGGCAGCTCGAGGTCCGAGCCGACGGCGCGGACGGCGTCGAGCAGCCGGGCCATCGGCGCCGAGGGCCCGTCGTGAGCCGGCGCGCGGCTCGGGGCTGCGGTGGAGTCGTCATGTGCGCCTCCTGGCCCTGCCGGACGGCAGGTGCGCCTGCACTGTCGCAGAGCTACCGCCGCCCGCGGTGCCGGGTCAGCGAGGCGTGCCGCGCCGCCGTACTGCTCCTCCTCGACCTGCTCGTGCGTGCACCGCCTCGTGCGCCGAGCCACAGCGCGATGCCGTAGCCGAGCGCCCCGCGTCAGGGCCGCGCCCAGGACGACGGGCCCCGCGGTGAGGCGGGACGCCGGACGGTTCCAGCCGTGCGTGCGGACGGCCCTCCCGGCGAGCCCGCCGCCAGGTGCGGTCGCGCCTTGGACGCGTCACCGCAGCCACGGCTGCGCCCGGACGACCGACAGCTGCTGCCAGCTGGCGGCCGAGGCGGCCGGCGGTGCGGGCGCCGACCGCGGCGATCACGACCAGGGCCAGCGCGGTGACGACGTGGTCGTCGACGAGCGGGTTGGTCGAGTGCGTGGGCTCGCCGCCGGCGGTGGTCGCGGGCGGCCAGGTGGCGCACCACATCATCGCGAGCAGCAGGACCCCGGAGGCGGCCGCAGGGCGCAGGGCGACGCCGAGCAGGAGCGCGCTGCCGATCCCGAGCAGGCCGGCCATGAACAGCCAGTCCATCGCGGACGACGCCCGCCAGGCTGTGGAAGAAGCCCTGGAGGGGTCCGGCGCCCACGCCCGACAGGAAGCCCGACGTCGGGGAGCCGCCGTGGATCCAGCGCCCGCTCCCCGGGCGTCGCGTAGCCCCACCCGAAGGTCTTGTCGAGGAAGGCCCACAGGAACTCGGCGCCGATGGCCAGCCGGAGGCCGACGAGCGCGACCGTGCCGACGGCCGAGGTGCCGTCCGCCTGCCTGGTGCCGGCCCGTGCCGGCCCGCGTAGCGCGTCGAACCGTGACCGTGCTGCCGTGCCGGACCGCTGTCGTCATCGGTCAGGCGCTTCCCGTCGGTGGTGGAGGCGCCAGAGCGTGCGGCGGCGCGCGGGGCGCGCGACAGGGCCGAAGGTCACGTGCTGGCCGGTGGAAGGTGACGGCCCGAGCTGAACGCCCTGCGGGACGACGGCGGCTCCTCGACCACAGTGCCGAGAAGGCGATGCAGCCGGTCCCGGGCTGTTGCGCAGCACGCTGTCGTCGTTGTGCGCGCCTCGCTCGACCACCTCGACGACCTCGCGCCACCCCGCAGCTCGACCAGGGGATCGCCGGCGCCGACTGACGTGCCGACGGCCGCGCGACCGCTCTCCGTCGTGTGCCGACCACCGAGGAGGACGCCTGGCATGCAACGCACGACAGCAAGAACGCTTTGCCGCACCGGCCCTCGAGCGGAGGTTCGAACAGGAGGAGCCGCACGACTCGGGGCACGGTGGCGAGGACTGTAGACGGCAGCGCCGAGGGCATGCGCTCGCCGGGCGACGAGGCGCTGCGCCTGCACGGGCGGCGTGCCGTCGTCCAGAGCGTCGGCGTCGTCGAACCCTGGCCAGCGGCCTCACCGTGCTCCTCGCCTCACCCGGCCACCGCGCCAGCACGGGCGAGCGCGCTGCTCCCGAACCATCCCTGCTCGGGCGGTGCTCATCAGCCTCAGCCGGTCTCCATCAGGTCCGTGCTCGTGAGGATGCCGACCAGGCGTCCGGCCTCCATGACGACGACAGCGCCGCAGGGACTCGCACCGAGCAGCGACTGCACGTGGGCCAGGTCGTCGCTGAGGTGCACCTCCGGGACGTCGCGCACGATCCGCTCGAGGAGCTTCCCGTTGCCGAGAACGGCGACGGGTGAGGGTTCGTGCAGCACCCCGACGAGCCCTGCCGGCCCCAGCACCGGCAGGTGCCGGACGCCGAGGTGGTGCATGAGGGAGAGCGCGTCGGCGTAGGACGCGGTGTCCGCGACCGTGGCCAGGTCCCGACTGATGAGGTCACGGACGCGCGGGGCGGCGTCGGGCAGGTGGAGCGTGGTCATGGTTCTCCCGGTGCGCTGAAGGTCCGGTCGTAGCGGGCGTGGTCCAGCGTCTCCGGGGCATGCGGCCGCCGCCAGGGTCGGAGGTCCCGCCCCGGTTCCGCACGCGCCGACGCCTGTGTTCGCACCGGGCGCTTCCCCGAGGACGCCGACCACGGCCTGGGCAGCACGGGCGGCCACCCGTGGCCGGTCACGACGCTGTGGGTCGCGCAGTGGCAGCTTCCTTACGGCGAGACCGCGCTGGCGTCGTCGGGCAGGGCCTCTGCGCTGCAGCTCGGACTCGGCCTTCCGGACTGCCCGGCCGGTTCGGGCCTGGACAGGGTCCACCCGCGGCCCTGCGCCTTGACCAGCTGAGACCATCGTCGCCGACAGTCCGCGACGCGCTCGTCCCGGTGACTTGCGGTGAGCAGCGCTGCCCGCTGGTCTCCCACGTCGGCGATCAGCGGAACATCGATCCGCAGGCGTCCAGGTGGAGTTGCTTCGAGCTGCCCAGTGCTGCCTGGTGCTCGCTCGGACGGGCCATGGCGGTAGCGGAAGGCGGACGGCTGTGAGCAGTCCCGCGAGCAGTTCGTGAGCAACCTGTGAGCAGAAAGCCGACAAGGCCCTGCTCCTGGAGGGAATAGGCCTGGTCAGAGGGTGCGCCGCCAGGGACTCGAACCCCGGACCCGCTGATTAAGAGTGGGCGGGACCCTGTGCCGGACGATGACGAGCCGTGCTGACGGTGCTGGTTCACGCTCAGACCGGGGTCCTGGTCGTCCGTGTGGTGCTGCCTGGTACCAGGGGGTTGTTGGTCGTGTCCAGGACCAATTCCGTGACCAACTCCCCGCCCAGTACGGCAGCGTGTCGCCCCGTCCCGTGTGGCACCCGGAGCCGGTGCTTGGCTTGCCCGTGCGGGCGGGGGGCGGTAGCCGGGTCGCGCTGCGTCGCTCCCGCAGCGACGGCACTCGCCCGGATCGGCGTCCGACTCGGCGCGACTGCTCAGGGAGCGGGGATCGGTCGTGCCGGACCGGTGTAGCCGAAGCAGCGACAGGCGGCGCCGAACGTCGCGCGCCGCGCCGCGCGGGGTGCGTCCGGTCGGCACGGCTGAACAGGGAGCCGCCGTCGTTGGTGAGCGACGCGAACCTGGTCCCCAGCCCGGACACTGCGCCACGACGGCGTCGCCGGCCGTCGAGCCCCCGGTCCCCTTGAGCGCCTGCTCGTAGGCGAAGAAGGCTTCGCACACGTTGTAGGCGTTGTAGTGGTCCTGGCCGGCCCTCGGCACGATCCCCCCTCTTGAGCAGCGCCCAGGCAGCGCTTCTGCGAGGCGTTCTGGGCCGGTAGGCCTTCGTCGGCACGTCCTGCGTCGGCAGCCAGCCGTAGGCGTTCACGTGCTTGCAGCTGCGCGGCGGGCAGCAGGCCGGTGAGCAGGTCGAGGTTGCCCAGGGAGCTCATCAGGTAGCCGGGGCGGTAGCCCTGCGTCTCGGCGGAGGTCGCGAACAGCAGCAGCGGGGGCCCCTCGGAGACCGAGTGGAACACCACCTGGTCCACGTTCGCGCTGCGGAACTTCAGCACGGCGTTGCCGAGTGCGCTGGAAGCGGCAGCGGCATCGGTCGTGCACGAGATCGTCACGACGCGGGGTTCGGACAGTCGGCGGGCCTTCAGCTTGGGCAGGACGACCTTGTTCAGTGACCGCGCGGTACCGGGACAGTTGTCGGTGATGATCCCCAGCTTGCTGCTGTGGTCAGCACCTTGTCCGCGAAGCCGTTGTCGACCTTCAGCAGTCCGCGCCGGTCGATGGTCGGGACGTCGAGCGAGCGGAACAGCGGCACCTTTGCCAGCTCGGTGGGGTCGGCGACGTTGAAGCCGGTGCTCAGGTGCGGCACCCCGCGCTTGCCGAGGCAGGCCTCGAACGAGTGGTAGTAGGTGAAGTCGTAGCCGAGGACGGCCTCGACGTGGTTGTCCTGGGTGAAGCGGGCGCAGGCCGCGGCGAAGTCGTTCTCGGGGTTCGACCCCGGCTCCGAGGTGGCGCTCAGGATGGCGACCTGGACATCCGCTGGGTCGATGGCGCCACCGCCACTCGAGGAGTCGTCGTCGCTGCGGATCAGCTGCGAGGCGAGGAACACCGCGACGACGCCGACGACGATCGCAAGGATGGTCAGCACCAGCGGATGGCGCGGACCCCGTTCGATCACGCGCTGCCAGAACCCCTGTGGCTCCGGCTCGACGGCGGCGTACTCCCCGGTGGAGATCCGGCGCAGCGCCGGGCGCTCCGAGGTCACCCGCTCGGCCGGGGTCATCTTCCCGCCCGGCCGCGACGGCGCAGCGCCTCCGGTCCCGCCGGAGACACCGGACGGACCGGGGATCGCGCGGAACTCGGTCGTGCCTGCGTCGGGGTTGCGCTCCTTCCATGCGAGGAGACGCTCCACCTCGCGACGGTGGCTGATGTAGATCGGCAGCAGGAGGAGGAAGCCGAGCATCGCGAAGATCGCGGAGATGCTGCCGAGGACCTCGATCAGCTCGGTGTTGATCGAGGTCGCGAGGACGGTGAGCGGCGCGCTCATCGAAGCGTGGAGACGAGCGCGGTCACGGGGTCGCGATCGCCTGGTCGTCCTGGCCGACGACGAGCGCCAGGTTGGCGCTTCCGATGACTGCCTGGACGCTCGGATCCATCGCGAGCGTCTCGGTCGTGCCGAGCTGGCTCTCGAGCTCGCCCGCCAGCGTCGCGGCGTCCTCCTCGAAGCCGTCGTTGTACATGACCACGCTCACCGTGAACGATGTCGGAGCATCGGTCACCTCGCCGACCGTGAAGCCCGCATCCTCGACGAAGACCTTCGCGGCGTCCGCGACTCCGGGAACGCCGACCCCGCCCTCGGGGGCGGTGCCGTTGAGAACCGCGACCTCGGTCCCGGTCGGCTCCTCTTCCTTGTCCGGCTTGTCCTCCTTCTTGCCGCCACCGTTGCCGCCATCGCTCTCCACCGTGGTCGCGGGCTCGTCGCTGTCTCCCCCGAGGAGGCCGAAGCCCGAGGTGATGACGGCGAGGCCGACGATCACCGCAAGCAGCGCGGCAACCAGGATCTTGGGATCGACGGGGCTGCGGCGGTCGAGCTCCTCCCAGCGGTAGGCGGCCTCGCCGCGCATGCGGTCGAGGAGGCCCGGACCCTTCTCCTCCGGCTCGTCGAAGTCCTGATCGTGCTCCTCGGCGGCGGCGACGCGAGAGCCGGCGCGGGCGATCGTCGCCTCCTGCGCAGCCTCGGCGACGCGCTCGGCCTCGATCGCATCGCGCTCGGGCGAGCGGCCGGCCCAGTCCCGCAGGCGGCGCACGTGGCGCGCCTGCTGGAACGTGAGGAACGCGAGCACGGCCAGGCCGCCGAAGGCGACGAAGCCAAGGATCGCCCCGATCTCCTTGAGCAGGTCCATCGTCGCGGTGATCTTAGGGTTCTTCGGGGTCGACCGGACCCCGCCGTGACCAGATGCTCAGAGGCTTTCGGCCACTCCGGGGCGGCTCCCCGTGCTGATCCCGGAGCTGATCACTTCGACGACGCGCTCGGAAAGGCCCGCCTCGTCGCCGCTCTCGATCAGCCCGCGGAGCTCCCGCATCGTCTCCTCGATCCGCTCGGGGTCGACCGGGGTCGCTCGCACCGCGCGCGTGATCCTCGCCGCCGCGGTCGGCTCGGCGTGCTCGCCGACGGCGAGGAGCTCCTCGTGGAGCTGCTCGCCGGGGCGCGGCCCGGTGAACTCGATCGCGATGTCGGTGTCGGGTTCGTAGCCGGCGAGGCGGATCATGTTCCGCGCCAGGTCGACGATCTTCACCGGCTCCCCCATCTCGAGCACGAAGACGTCGCCGCCGCCCGTTCCCGGCCGAGGTCGGCCGCGCGGATGACGAGCTGCACGGCCTCGGGGATCGTCATGAAGTACCGCGTCATGTCGGGGTGGGTGACGGTCACCGGCCCGCCGCGCTCGATCTGGGAGCGGAAGATCGGCACGACGCTCCCGGAGGAGCCGAGCACGTTGCCGAAGCGGACGCAGACGAAGCGCGTCGCCGGGAACTTCGTCGCGGCGGTGCGGACGACCATCTCCGCCATCGCCTTCGAGGCGCCCATGACGGTCTGCGGGTTGACCGCCTTGTCGGTGGAGATCAGGACGAAGCGCTCGGCGCCGGCGACGGCGGCGGTCTCGGCGACGATCCGCGTCGCCATGGCGTTGTTGCGAACGGCCTCGAGCGGGTTCGCCTCCATCAGCGGCACGTGCTTGTAGGCGGCGGCGTGGAAGACGACGTCGGGGCGGAAGCGCTGCATCACCTCGAGCATCCGCTCGCCCTCCTTGCAGTCGGCGAGCACCGCCTCGACCGCGCTGAAGTGCCACTCGGAGGTGAGCTCGCGGTCGATCTGGAAGAGGTTGTCCTCGGCCTGGTCGACGAGGACCAGCAGCCGCGGGTGGACGCGGGCGATCTGGCGGGAGAGCTCCGAGCCGATCGAGCCGCCGGCGCCGGTGACGAGGACGATCTTGTCGCGCAGGTAGGAGCCGACGGTGTCGAGCTCCATCCTCACCGGCTCGCGGCCGAGCACGTCCTCGACCTGGACCTCGCGGAGCTGGCGGGTGAGCTGGACGCCGCCGCGGAGGAGCTCGAAGACCGTCGGCAGCGTCCGCACGCGGATGCCGCGCTCGCGACAGGCCGAGACGACCTTGCCGCGGACCGCTCCCGGCGCGGACGGGATCGCGATCACGACCTCCTCGGGCTTGACCTCCTCGAGGATGGAGCCGAGCTCGTCGGTCCCTCCCAGGACCTCGATTCCCAGCAGGCGCATGCCGCGCTTGCGGGCGTCGTCGTCGACGAAGCCGATCGGGTTGCCGAGCTCGGGGTTGAGCCGGAGCTCGCGAACGACCATCTGCCCGCCGGAGCCGGCGCCGATGACGAGGACGTCCCCCTGCTCGGAGTCGCGTGAGCGGCGGCGCATCCGGCGCTCGACGAAGAGGAAGCGGGCGGCGCTGCGGGCGATGACCAGCAGGCCGATGGTGAAGACGAGGTCGTAGATCATCACCGAGCGCGGCATCGGGCTGTCGAACGGCTTGGCGAGGACGAAGACCGCGATCAGGACGGCCGAGGCGACGAAGCAGGCCCGCAGGACCGACCAGATGTCGCCGAGGTTGAAGTAGCGCCACCACTTCTGGTGGAGGCCCATGACGCTGAAGATCGACCGTCTTGCCGAGCGCGACGAAGACGATCGAGCCCGTGATCATGTCGACGTAGCGGTTGGGGATCCCCCCGGGCTCGTCGATGAAGCGGATCTCGAACGCGAGATAGAAGGCGAGGGCCGCCAGTGCCGCGTCCGCCGCCAGCTGGAAGATGCGGTGCCGGAGCACCGGCGCGCGCAGGCGGTTCATGCGGATAAGGGTAGAGTTTTGGTCAAGCGTGCGGCCCGGCGGATGACGGCTCGCAAGCTCCCTTCCCATGCTTGCGGCCGCAACCCAGCTGAGCCTTCTCGCCGCGTCGATCACCGACCCGATCGTCAACTTCGCGGTCGACGTCGTCGACGAGATCGGCGTGCTCGGCATCTTCATCCTGATGACGCTCGAGAGCATGTGCGTTCCGATCCCGAGCGAGCCGACGATGATGGCCGCCGGCTTCGCGGTCAGCCGAGGGCGACCTCGACCTCGTTCCCGTCGTCGTCGGCGGGCGTCCTCGGCGAACGTCATCGGCTCCTGGATCGCCTACGCGGCCGGCTACTACGGCCGCTCGGAGCTGCTCGAGAAGAACAAGCTGATCCACATCAGCCCCAAGCACCTCGCCGCCTCCGACCGCTTCTTCGAGCGCTACGGCGACGCCGCCGTCTTCTGGTCGCGGATGCTCCCGATCGTCCGCACGTTCATCTCGCTCCCGGCCGGCGCCGCCCGGATGCCGTTCTGGCGCTTCACGATCCTCACCTTCCTCGGCTGCATCCCCTGGATGCTCGGCCTCACCCTGCTCGGCCGCTCGGTCGGGGACAACTGGCGCGACCTCCAGGACAAGATGCACTACTTCGACTACCTCATCGCCGTCGTGATCGTGGTCGGCGCGGTCTACCTGTTCTTCCGCTGGCGCCGTGACCGCGGCGACGGCGGCGGCCCGGCCCCGGCGGACTCCGCCGCCTGAGCCCAGTGGCCGGCGGGGAGGGAGCGGAAGGGCTGAGCATCTTCCGCGCCGCCGTGCTCGGAGCGGTGCAGGGACCGACCGAGCTCCTGCCCGTGTCGAGCTCCGCCCACCTGCGGATCGTCCCCTGGCTGCTGGGCTGGGAGCTGGACGACACCGTCGCCCCCGAGGACCGCAAGGCCTTCGAGGTGGCGGTTCACTGCGGCGCGGCGCTGGCGCTCCTGATCGGGCAGCGGGAGCTGATCGCCGACGAGGCTCGCCAGCTCGACGCCCGCCGGGTAAGCGTGATCGCGCTGTCGTTCCTGCCCGCGGTTGCGACGGGCCTGGCGCTCGAGAGCGTCATCGACAAGCGGCTGGGAGGCCCGCGGGCGACGGCGGCCGGCCTGATCGCCGGCTCGGTCGCGATGGTCCTCGCCGACCGCGCTCCGCGGGAGCGGACCGGCGGCGACGCGACCCCGCTCGACGGCTTCGTGATCGGCTGCGCGCAGGCGGCGGCGCTCGCGCCCGGCGTGTCCCGGAACGGCTCGACGCTCGCCGCGGCGCGTGCGCGGGGCTTCGGGCGGGCGCACGCCAACCTCCTCTCGCGCACGGTCGCGCTCCCGGTGATCACCGCGGCCGCGGCGCGCAAGGGGATGTCGCTGCGCAAGCGGCGGAAGTCGATCAGCGCGGCGCAGAAGCGGGCCGCGGCGGCGGGCGTCGCGGTGGCGTTCGCCTCGACGCTCGCCTCCCAGGGCCTGATCCGCGTGATCGAACGCGACCGCGCGCTCTGGCCATACGCGGCCTACCGCGTGGGCCTGGCGGGCGTGATCCTGGCGAAGGCGCGGCGGTAGAGCGCGCGAAACCGCGTGGCGGGCCGCCTCGACGACGCGCCGTGGTCCCATATGAACCACAGGAGCGTCGTGCCCGCTGCGCACGGCGTCATGAGCGAGCGACCCTCAGCCGGCACAGCAGCGAGCCGCCCGTCGCGGCTCAACGGCGAACCCTCCCGTCCCACTGCAGCCCCGCGCACCCCCTCCGCCGGCCGCGCCTCCGCAACCGCGCGCAGCGTCAGCCCCGCTAACCCGCCGCCCCACGCCGCCAAGCGTCAGCCCCGCAACCGCCTCGCCCCCAGACCGGAGGTAGTGTCACGCCCAGTGACCCAGGACGCCTACACCGCCGCCGGCGTCAGCCAGGCGCACGCCGACTCGGCCGTCGCGGCGCTCGTCTCCCACCTGTCGAAGATCGAGACCGGGAAGCCCTCGCGCGTCGTCCCGCTCCCCGGCCACTACGCCAGCGTGCTGCGGATCGACGAGCACAACGGGATCGCCTTCGGCACCGACGGGGTCGGGACCAAGATGGTCGTGGCCGAGCAGATGGACCGCTACGACACGATCGGGATCGACTGCATCGCGATGAACGTCAACGACCTCGTCTGCGTCGGCGCCGAGCCGATCGCCCTGGTCGACTTCATCCTCTGCCGCACCGCGAACCCGGAGATCTGCGGCGCGATCGGCCAGGGCCTGCGCCGGGGCGCCGAGCTCTCCGGCATCGAGATCCCCGGCGGCGAGATCGCCCAGGTCGGCGACGTCGTCAGCGGGCATCGAGCTCGCCGGCAGCGCGATCGGGCTCGTCGCGCTCGACGCGATCGTCGACGGCTCCGCCGTACGCGCCGGCGACGCGATCATCGGCCTCCCCAGTTCAGGCCTGCACTCCAACGGCTACACGCTCGCCCGCAAGGTGCTCGACGGCCTGCCGCTCGACCAGGACCCAGAGGGCGCCTCGGCCGCCCGCTCGGCGATGTCCTGCTCGAGCCGACCGAGATCTACGTCGAGACGATCCTCGAGCTGCTCGCCGTCCCCGACATCTCGGTCAACGGCCTCGCCCACATCACCGGCGACGGGCTCAACAACCTGCTCCGTCTGGGAGACGGGCGGTCGGCTACGCGATCGAGGCGCCGCTTCCGATCCCGCCCATCTTCGACCTGATCGCCGACCGCGGCGAGGTCGACGACGAGGAGATGCACGAGGTCTTCAACATGGGCTGCGGCTTCTGCGTGATCGTCCCCGAGGCCGACCTCGACGCGGCGGTCGGTCTGCTCAGCGGGAGCTACCCGGGCGCGGCGCGAATCGGCACGGTCACCGACCGCGCCGGCGTGGTCGAGCGCGCGGGCTGACCCGCCGCTCCAGTTAGGATCGTCCGCATGTCGAAGGGGGCGTGGAGGAGTTTCGGACGCAGGGGGCTCGCGGCCGCCGCGCTCGCCATCGCTACCGTCGCGCTCGCACCCGCCACCGCCTCGGCCAGCTTCCCCGGCAAGAACGGCGTCGTCGCCTACGCGATCGCCGGCCGGCACGGCAGAGCCGGCCGACATCTACACCGTCAACCCCGACGGGACCGACTCCAAGCCGATCACCAACACCACCGACGACGACTACCAGCCTTCCTTCTCAGCCGACGGCGAGCGGATCGTCGTTCACGCGGATCCGGTCAACTGCCCGATGCCCACCCGGAGATCTGGGTCATGAACGCGGACGGCTCGTCGCCAGACCCGAGCTGCTCACCGGCGCGTCCGCCGGCGACCGCCTTGGCCGATCCCGTCTTCTCGCCCGACGGCTCGACCATCATCTTCAGCCGTCTTCGACGGCCACCGAGCACGTACCAACATCTGGGTCGATGAACGCCGATGGCTCGTCGCCAGCGCCAGTCACGCACTGTCGCCGCAGCCCGAGCTGACGTCTCGATCCGGCCTTCTCGCCCGATGGCAGCAAGGTCGCTGTCGGCCTACAGCGTCCGCGCGGTGCATCGCGGATCGGCGCTCATGAACCCCGACGGCTGCGCGGCCTCAGCGGCCGTTTCGCCGCCCTCCCCCGGACGTCGTCCTCTCAGCCCGATTGGTCGCCGGACGGGTCGAAGATCATCTTCCGGAACGGCACACAGCCTCTTCCAGATGAACCCGGACGGCTCGGGCTGCGTTCAGCTCACCCCATCCGTCGGGCCCGCCCTACGACTCCAAGCCCGATCTACTCGCCGCAGGGCGCCCAGTTCGCGTTCGTCCGCCAGGGCGCCAGCCACCACCGGCGAGGTCCGCCTCGGTACCGCGGCGGGCATCGATGGGCCCGACGACGCTTCCTGGCGCCGAGCTCCGGTGGAGCCGGGGCCGCGTCCAGCGTCGACTGGCAGCCGCTCAACCCACCCTCCTGCGAGCTCGGCTCCCTGAAGCCGGCGAAGTCCGCGAAGCGGGTGACGGTCTCGGTCACCTGCGCGAACGAGAACGCGACCGTCACGATCACCGGCACCGGCAAGGCGCCCAAGCCCAAGAAGGGGAAGAAGGGGAAGGGCAGTCAAGGGCCGCAAGGCGGCGAGGTTCACGATCCCGCCCGTGACGGCCGAGGTGCCCGCCGGTGGGTCCGCCGACGTCGTCGTGCGCGCTCCCCAAGAAGCCCGCCAAGGCGATCAAGAAGGCGACCAAGGCCGGCAAGAAGGCGAAGGTGACGCCTGAACGCGACCTTCGCCGACGGCCTCGGCGCCACGGCCGGCGACTCGGCCAAGGTCGTCTTCAAAGGCAAGAAGAAGTAGCGGCGAAGGGCGGCCCGCCGCCGCCCTGCGCCCCTTGCGCTAGTGCTCGCCGGGCCCGTCGGCATCGGCGCGTAGCGGTGGTGGAGCATCAGCGGGTTGCCGTCGGGATCGTTGAAGAACCCCATGTGGCAGACGCCGCTGTCGATGTCGTCCATGTGGAACGTCGACGCCCTTGGACTCGAGCTCGGCGCGCGCGGCGGCGACGTCGTCGACGTGCAGCGCGATCGCGCCGCCGTTCGGCGAGAACTCCTGGCCGAAGGCGTCCATCTGCATCAGCGCCAGCGTCAGGTTCCCGGTCTCGAACTCGCCGGCGGGCATGTCGCCCCACCGCTTGCCGAACTCAAGCCCGAGGACCTCGCCGTAGAACTTCGCCGACTCCTCGTAGTTGCGGGTCGGGACCGTCGCGAAGTCGACCCCCTTCACCTCGATCTGCACTCATCGCGTCTCCTCAGTGTTCGCACTCGGGTTGCCAAAGCTGAATTCGATTGCCCTCCGGATCGGCGGTCCAGGCGAAGCGCCCGTAGGAGTAGTGCTTGGGATCGACCTCGACCTCGGTCCCGGCCGCGCGGATCTGCTCCACCATCGCGTCGAAGTCGTCGACGCGGAAGTTGATCGCCCAGGAGCGCTCGGGGGAACCGGGCATCTCCGAGTCGGGGTCCACCGGCGCGAAGACGGTCTCGCCCTGCCGCCTGCACCCAGCCCTGATCGCCCTCGGCCTCCGGGCGCCGGGCCGATGCCCGAGCACCTCCTCGTACCAGCGCGCAAGCGCCTTCGGGTCCTCCGATCGGAAGAAGAAGCCGCCGATTCCGCTGACCCGCTCCATCGGCGTTCACCCTATGGCTTCGTGGATTCGGAGCCCCGGAGACCGCAATCCGGCGTTCCCCCGCACCCCCTGTGACGCCGCCGAAGGCCCACATCGAAAATACTCCCGTGACCATGCGCCCGAGCTTCGTTGGAATTGGGGAGTCACTCGCGATGATCGGGACGCTGCTCTCCGGCCGCTACCGGCTCGAATCGAAGCTGGGAAGCGGGGGCATGTCGACGGTCTACCTGGCGGTCGACGAGACGCTCGGCCGCAAGGTCGCGGCCAAGGTCATGCACCGGGAGATCTCCGATCAGCCCGACCAGCTCGAGCGGTTCCGGCGCGAGGCGCGCGCGGTCGCGCAGCTCTCCCACCCCAACCTCGTCGCGGTGATCGACGCCGGCGAGGACGGCGGCCATCCCTACATCGTCTTCGAGTACGTCCCCGGGCGAGACGCTGAAGAAGCGGATCTCCGAGAGCGGGCGGCTCGAGCCGGACGAGGCCACCGCCTACGCGATCGAGATCGGCCGCGGCCTCGCCGCCGCCCACGCCGCGCGCCTCGTCCACCGCGACGTGAAGCCGCAGAACGTCCTGATCGACGCCGACGGCCGGGCGAAGGTCACCGACTTCGGGATCGCCCGCTCGCATCGAGCAGCACGGCCTGACCGCCACCGGGCGCGTCCTCGGCACGACCGACTACGTCTCCCCCGAGCAGGCGATGGGCAAGGAGGTCGACGCCCGCACCGACGTCTACTCGCTGGGGATCGTCCTCTACGAGATGCTCACGGGCGAGGTCCCGTTCATCGCCGAGACCCAGGTCGGCGTCGCGATGAAGCACGTCAACGAGCTCGATGCCCGACGTGCAGCTGCGGCGGCCCGAGACCTCAGCCGCGCTCGCCTCCGCGGTCGACATCTCCACGGCCAAGCAGCCGCAGGACCGCTACGCCGACATGAACGACTTCCTCGCCGACCTCGAGGGCGCGCTCGAGGTCGAGGTCTCGCGCGCGGGCGGCGGCGGGACCGGCGAGGCGACCACCGTCCTTCGCACCGTCCCGCAGAAGCGGCGCTGGCTGCCGAGCAAGAGCAGGATCTCGTGGGCGGGCGTGGTCGCGCTCGCGGGTGTCGCCGGGGTGGCGATCGCGATCGCGGCGCTCTCGGGGGGCGGGGACGAGGCCGGAGCAGCGGAAGGCGCCCGCCGACAGCGAGAGACACGATCGCCATCGCCGCCGCGACCGACTTCGACCCGCAGGGAGACGACGAGGAGCACGCGGAGGACACGGGCTCGTCTATCGACGAGGACGAGGACTCCGCGTGGACGACCGAGACCTACGACGCCGGCCTCGAGGGCGCGCCGAAGAACGGCGTCGGCCTCGTGCTCGGCACCGACGAGCCCGGCCACCCCGTCCCAGCTCGACCTGCAGACCGACGGCGGCGGCTGGAAGTTCAACGTCTACGCCTCCGACTCGAGCAAGCCGCCGACCGAGGGCCCCTTCGACGAGACGGGAGCCGAGACCGGTGCCTGGGGCGAGCCGATCGCGACGACCAGTCCGCGAAGGAGAACACCGAGGTCGACCTGACCCCGACGACCGGACTGTACTTCCTGATCTGGATCACCGACCTCAACGGCACCCCCGCCGCCGAGATCTTCGACGCGCAGCTGAGGGCTCACCAACGGGTCAGACCCTCGACAGGGTCGCGACCGGAGTCTGACTAGAAGCGGTAGCCGCGCTCCGTCTCGTGGCGCTCGAGCGCCAGCGCGACCAGGCGGTCGCAGACCTCCGGGTACGGGACGCCGCTGGCCTCGAAGAGCTTCGCGAACACGCTCGTCTCCGTGAAGCCGGGGATCGTGTTGAGCTCGTTGACCAGGACCTCGCCGTCGTCCGTGACGAAGAAGTCGCAGCGGGCGAGGCCGGTGCAGCCGCAGAGCCGGTAGACGCGCTCGGCGAGCTCGCGGACGCGGGCGATGGCCTCGTCGCCGACCGGCGCCGGGACGAGCAGCTCCATGCCGCCGGCCTCGTACTTGGCGGCGTAGTGGTACCACTCGGCCTCGGTCACCACCTGGCCCGGGAGCGAGGTCGTCGACCTCGTCGTTCCCCATCACCGAGCACTCGACCTCGAGCCCGCCGCAGTGAGCCTCGACGATCACCCGCGGGTCGTGCTCGGCCGCCGAGGCGACCGCCGCATCGAGCCCGCCCGGCTCGCTCACCTTGAGGATCCCGACGCTCGAGCCGAGCCGGGAGGGCTTCACCCAGACCGGGCAGGCCCATCTCCTCCACCCGCTCGCGCCAGCCGGGATCGCCGGCGGCGCAGAAGTCCACCTGCGCGATGCCGGCGTCGCGGAGGAGCCGCTTGAAGACCAGCTTGTCGATCGTGGTCGCCGCCGCGAGCACGCCGGGTCCGACGTAGGGGACGTCGAGGCACTCGAGCAGCCCCTGAACGGTTCCGTCCTCGCCGAAGGGGCCGTGGAGGACCGGGAAGGCGACGTCGCAGTCGAGCAGCCCGCCGGCGGCGCGGAGGTCGACGTCGGCTCCCCCCTCCCCCAGTGACCCAGCGGCCCTCGGGCTCGATGACGACGTCGACGGTCTCGTGGCCCGCCGCCCGCAGGCCCTCGGCGACCGCGGCGCCGGAGCGCAGGGAGACGGGGTGCTCGCTCGAGCGCCCGCCGCGGATGACCGCGACCCTCACTGCGTCCTCGGGGTCGGAGTCTCCGTTTCGCCGCCGGTGCCGCCTGGGTCACCCGTGCCGCCGCTGCCGTCGTCGGGCGGGGGCTCCTCGACGAACACGCCGACGGTGAGCGTCACCGTGTCCCCGGGGCTGAGCCGCGAGCCCGGCGAGGGCGCCTGCTCGAGCACGACGCCGTCCTGGGAGGCGTCGGTGACGTCGCGCTCGATCGACGTCGACGTTGAGGTCCTGGCCCTCGAGCTCGGCTCTGCGCGAGTCTCGAGCTTCTGGCCGATGACGTCGCCGAGCGAGATCGTGCCGACCCCGCTCGAGTAGGTGATCGTCGACGACGGAGCCGTCCTTGGCCTCCTCGCCGCCGACCGGGTCCTGGCTCAGCACCTGATCCTCGCGGCTCGTCGGAGTCCTGGGAGTCCTGGTTGACGACGAAGCCGGCGGCGCGCAGCGTCGAGGCGGCCTGGGCGCGGTCGAGGCCGACCACGTCGGGAACCGTCTCACGCGGGCTGCCGGTCGAGGCGATGAGCGTCACCTCCGAGCCGGGCTCGATTGCGGTCCCCTCCTCCGGGCTCGACGAGATCACTTTGCCCTTGGCGATCCGCGCCGAGGGCTGCTTCTCGACGGCCGCGGTGAAGCCGACCTCCTTCAGCGCCGCCTTCGCGGCACCGAGCTGCAGGCCTGCGACGGACGGCACCTCGACGTTGCCCGGGCCGAGCGAGACGGAGAGGTCGACCTCGGAGTCCTTCTCGACCTCGGTGCCCTCCGTGGGATCGGTCTCGAGAACCGTGCCCACCTCCGCGTCGTTCTCGACCCGGTTCACGTCGCCGACCTCGAGGCCCGCGTCCTGGATCTCGAGCGTGGCCTCGGCCTCGGTCTGCCCGACCACGCCGGGCACCGCGACCTTGTCCTCAGGCTTCAGGAACAGGAAGTAGGCGGCGACCGCGGCGGCGATGAGCAGGAGGACCAGGGCGAGGATCAGCCAGCGCTTCCGGCTGCTTCCCTGATCCTCGGCGACCATCGCCGCGAACGCCTGCGTGTGGCCGCCGTGCTCGGGGTCGGCCTCGGCCGAGTCGAGCGCGGCGGCCATCTCGGCCGCGGACTGGAACCGCTGTGCCGGGTCCTTGGCGAGCGCGCGCATCACGACGGCGTCGAGCGCCGGGCCGATGGCGGGGTTGAGCGAGCTCGGGAGCGGCGGCTCCTCGGTGACCTGCTTCATCGCGATGGCGACGGCGTTCTCCCCGTCGAAGGGGACGCGGCCGACGAGCATCTCGAAGAGCATGATCCCGATCGAGTAGATGTCGGCGGCGGCGGTCGTCTCCATCCCCTGCGCCTGCTCGGGGCTCAGGTACTGGGCGGTTCCCATGACCGATCCGGTCTGGGTGATCTCGGAGTTCCCCGCGCGGGCGATGCCGAAGTCGGTGACGCGGATCCGGCCCTCGCGGTCGATCAGCACGTTCATCGGCTTCAGGTCGCGGTGGACGATCCCGCGCTCGTGGGCGAAGCCGGCGGCGGCGAGCACCTGCCTGGTCACCTCGACCGCCTCGCCGACGGCGAGGCCGCGGTTGATCAGGTCGCGCAGCGACGAGCCCTCGATCAGCTCCATCGCGATGTAGTAGGTGTCCTCCCAGGAGCCGCGGTCGTAGACGCTGACGACGTTCTGGTGGGAGAGGCCCGCCGCCGAGGACGCCTCGCGGCGGAAGCGCTCGACGAACTCCTTGTCGCGGGCGAAGTTCTCGTGGAGGACCTTCAGCGCGATGTCGCGGTCGAGCTCGGCGTCGCGGGCCCGCCAGACGTCGGCCATCCCGCCGGAGCCGATCCGCTCGATCAGGCGATAGCGGTTGTCGATCACCTCATCGGGACGCAGTCTCATTCGGGCCTCAGCCTCCGTTCACGAAGTAGTTCATCATCGCCGTCGCCATCGGGCCGGCGACCACGCCGCCGAAGCAGTCGACGCATTGCTCGATCGTCGTCGCAACGGCGATCTGCGGGATCGTCCGCCGGCGCGAAGCCGATGAACCAGGGCTGGTTGATCCCCTCGTCGAGGTTCTTCTCTGCCGTGCCGGTCTTACCTGCGAAGGTCGTGCCACCCAGGTCACCCGCGAGGGCGGCAGCGGTTCCCTCGTCGACCACGCTGGTCATCATCTCGGTCAGCTCGGCGGCCGTGTCCTCGCTGATCACGTCGCTCTGAACCTCGGGGTCGAGCTCGCTCTTCGTGCGGCCGTCGGGGTCCTTGATCTCCTGGATCAGGGTCGGCTTCATCAGCTTGCCGCCGTTGGCGACCGTCGGCGGCGACCTCGGCCATCTGGAACGGCGACGCTTGGATCTGGCCCTCCTCGCCGCCCTGCCCGATCGCGACGCGGGCGATGTCGAAGCCGTCCTTCGGGTACTCGCCCTTCGAGTTGATCACTCCGCTCGAGGCCATCTGGTCGTCGGGAAGCTGGACCTCGGGATCCTTCTCGAAGCCGAAGCGCTCCATGTACTCGATCAGCGTGTCGGAGCCGATCTCCTCGCCGAGCTGCGCGAAGTAGGTGTTGACCGAGTGCGTCAGCGCGGTCCGCATGTCGATCTCGCCGAACTGCTCGCCGCCGGCGTTGGCGAGATCGACGCCGCTGAACTCCTGCGGCGAGGAGCCGTCGAGCAGGGTGTCGGCGTCCGCCTCGCCGGAGTCGATGGCGGCGGCCGCGGTGACGACCTTGAAGGTCGAGCCCGGCGGGTAGAGGCCCTGGATCGAGCGGTTGAAGAGCCCGGAGGCCTGGCCGTCCTGGAGCAGCTCCTGCTGGTTGTCGGGGATCGTGTTCGGGTCGTAGCCGGGAGACGAGACCATCGCCTTGACCGCGCCGGTGCTCGGGTCGAGGGCAACGATCGCTCCCGGCGCCGGCTGGTCGGCGAGGAGGTCCGTCGCGAGCTGCTGGGCGCCGGCGTCGAGCGTCGTCACGATGTCGGAGCCCTCCTGCTGCTGGCCCCGGATCTGCTCGATGATCGTCGCGAACTCGTTGTCGTCGCCGGTCAGGACGCTCTGCTGCGTCTGCTCGAGACCCGTCTGGCCCTGGGAGATGTAGCTGTAGCCGACGGGGTTGCCGAACAGCGCCCCGAGCGGGTACTCGCGGATGTAGCGGAGCTGATCGCCCTTGCCCTTCGGCTTCGACTCGGCGATCACCTGACCGTCGGAGGAGAGGATCTTCCCGCGCTCGATCTGCTGCGCCTCGAACAGCGGCCGCTTGTTCTCGGTCTTCGCCTGCGAGCTCCTCGGCGTCGAAGACCGACCAGTTGCTCGTGAACGCGACGAGCAGCGTGAACAGCACGAGGAACGGCGATGAAGAGGCGTGCGATCGGGGCGTTCATACGTACGTCTCCACCTGCTCCCGCTGCGGGCGGCGGGCGCGGTCGGAGATCAGCAGGAGCAGGGCGAGCAGGACCATGTTCGCGATCACCGAGCTGCCGCCGTAGGAGACGAACGGCAGCGTGACGCCGGTGAGGGGGATCACGCGGATGACGCCGCCGATGATCACGAAGGCCTGCAGCGCGAAGACCGCGGTGAGCCCGGCGGCGAGCAGCTTGGAGAAGCCGTCCTGGGCGATCGTCGCGATCTTGAAGCCGCGGGCCGCGATCAGCAGGTAGATGGCGATCACGCCGCAGCCGCCGAACAGCCCGAGCTCGTTGACGATGAGCGCGTAGATGAAGTCGGTCTGCACCTGGGGTATCAGCGTCACGTCAGCCCCAGGGGCCGTGAGCAGCGACTCTCCGATCCCGGTCCCGAACAACCCGCCGTCGGCTTGGGCGAACATCGACTGCAGGACCTGGTAGCCGTCGCTGCCGTTGCTCGGTGCCTGGTAGGGGTCGAGCCAGATGTCGATGCGGTCGCCGACGTGACCGACCGTCGTGGCGAAGAACCACGCGCCGACGAGGAACATCAGCAGGCCGATGAGGACGAACGAGAACCGGTTCGTCGCCACGTAGATCAGGGCGAGGAAGGCCCCGAAGAACATCAGGGAGCTGCCGAGGTCGCGGATGAAGACGAGCAGGACCATCGCCGCGCCCCAGACGACCAGCATCGGGCCGAGGTGCTTGAGCGGCGGGAACGTGATCCCCGCGAAGCGCTTGGCGCCGATCACCAGGACCTCGCGGCGCTCGCGGAGGTAGCTCGCGAGGAAGATGACGACGGCGAGCTTCCCGAACTCGGCCGGCTGGAAGGCGAGCGGCCCGATGTCGACTCCCAGATAGGCGCCGTTGACCTGGGAGCCGATCCCGGGCGCTCGCGGGAGCATCAGCAGGATCAGGCCGCCGGTGACGATCAGGTAGCGGTAGCGCTCGAGGACGAAGTAGTCCTTGAGCAGGACGATCGTCGCCATGAAGAGCACCAGCCCGACGACGAACCAGTTGGCCTGATCGCGCGCGAAGGCCTCGTCGATCCGGTAGAGCATCACGAGGCCGATGGCCGCGAGCAGGGCGACGAGCGGGAACAGATACGGGTCGGCGTAGGGCAGGCGGATGCGCAGGAAGACGTGCGCGGCGAGGCAGATCGCGAAGAAGTAGGCGCCGAAGATCAGGCTCGTGTTGTCGAGGTCGTCACCGCTGACGACGAAGACCGACGCGAAGCCCGCGATCAGCAGGCCGGCGACGGGAACGAGGCCGATGAGCTCCTTGTTGCGGGCGCTCAACCCGTGCTCCCGGAAGAGCCTTGGCCCGGCGGACTCCCCCCGGAGCCGCCGTCCCCTCCCGGAACCGCATCGTCGGGGCTGGTCTGCGTGTCGCCCGGACCCGTCGTCTCCTCGGCCGCAGCGGCGCCGGTGGACTGCGTGGCGGTCTCGAGGTTCGCCGCCAGGTCGCGGGCGTCGTCCTCGTTGCGCCACTCGTGGTCGGTGGCGACGCCGCGCCGATCCTCGGGGAGCGCCTCGAAGGAAGCCTCGGTCGCCTCCTGCTCGGAGTAGAGGTCGATGCCGAACGGAAGCTCGTATGGCAGGCCGCGGTAGATCGCGACCTGGTCCTCGTCGTTCACGCCGATGAACCAGATCGTCCGGATGCCGGTGACGGCGGCGAAGGCGACCAGGGCGAGGACGGCCAGCGCGACGACGCCCTTGAGGATCCGCTTCGGCCACGACGAGCCGCCGGAGCTCTGGGGAGCCGTGGCCGTCGCGGGGCGGCGGCGGCGCGGCGGCGGCGCGGCCGGGGCCGGGGCCGGGGCGTCAGCGGCGGCGGCGCGAACGGCGCCGGCGGTGAAGCCGGCCTCCTCGGCGCTCGTGCCGACGAGCGTCGCGCCCTGGTCGGGCGCCGAGTGCTCCTCGGTGGCGTCGGCATCGTCGGCGTCACCGACGAGGCTGAAGAGGACGACGGTGATGTTGTCGCGGCCGCCGCGGTCGTTGGCGGCGCGGACGAGCCAGCGGGCCTTCTTCTCGAGGTCGCCCTCGCGGCGCAGGATCGCGATCAGATCCTCGTCGCCGAGCATCGTCGTCAGGCCGTCGGAGCAGAGGAGGAAGACGTCGCCGGGGCGGCCGCGGAAGGTCATCGTGTCGACGTCGACGTCGGGCTCGGGGCCGAGCGCGCGGGTGATGACCGAGCGCTGCGGGTGGTCGGCGGCCTGCTCGCGGCTCAGCCGGCCCTGCCGCCGCAGCTCCTCGACGAGCGAGTGGTCGTTGGTGATCTGCTTGAGGGAGCCCTCGCGGAAGACGTAGGCGCGGCTGTCGCCGACGTGGCCGAAGCTGATCTCGTCGCCGCGCAGGAGGGCCGCCGTCAGCGTCGTTCCCATCCCGGAGCGGGAGGCGTCGCCCTGGGCGAGGTTGAAGATCCGCTGGTTGGCGTCCTTGATCGTCTGTCGCAGGAGCTCCTCGGGAGGGTCGACCGCCGAGTCGGCGTCGGAGAACGCCTCGACCGCGAGCTGGGAGGCGACCTCGCCGGCCTGAGCGCCGCCCATGCCGTCGGCGACCGCGAAGAGCGGCGGCGCGGCGAAGTAGTTGTCCTCGTTCGCCTCGCGCTGGCGCCCGGTGTCCGTGAGCTCGACTGCCTGGCCGATCTGGAGCATCAGTAGTTGCCCTCGTCGAAGGTGAGCTCGAAGCGAAATTCGGTGTCGCCGATCCTGATCTCGTCGAGGTCGTTCAGAGGAGCCTCCCCCCGGAGGTCCGCACCATTCAGGTACGTGCCGTTGGTGGATTCGAGATCTTCCACGAAATAGGCGTTCCCGCGCGTATGGACCCTCGCATGGATCCCGGAGGCGAACCTGTCGACGATCCTGATGTCGGCGTCCTCGGAGCGGCCGATCGTGACGCCTCCGAAGAGATCGATGCTCTCACCCGGGGTCAGCCCGCCGCCGGTGACGACGATCAGGCTCGCGTCGGTGGCGGCGACCCGGGCGTCGGCGATCTGGTGCAGGCCGGTCCCGTCGCTGCCGGCGGAGATGGCGTTGCGGCCGCGGAGGTCCTTGAGCGCGCTGCGGGCGATGACGAGCAGGAAGAGGTAGAGAACGCCCAGGAAGGCGAACTTCAGCGCGACTGCTGCGGGATCGTCCTTCACGCTTCGATGTCGAACGTGAAGGAGACGGTTCCGAGGTTGACGTCGTCGCCGGGGGCGAGGCGCGAGGTGTCGACGCGACGGCCGTTGATCTTCACCCCGTTGGTCGAGCCGAGGTCGACGATCTGCCAGTCGCCGGAGCTGTTGCGGCGCAGCTCGGCGTGGCGGCGGGAGACGTTCTGGTCGTCGAAGACGCAGTCGCACTCGCGGGAGCGGCCGAGCACGGCGATCGGCCCGTCGAGCACGTAGCGGCGGTCGCGCATCGAGACGATCGCGCGGGTCTGGGTCAGGGGCGCGGCATGGCGGGCGCTCCCGCGGGGCTCCTTCTCCTTTTTCGCGGGCGCCGCCGAGTAGACCATCGTGTGGCCGGCCTTGCCCTGCTCGCCGCTCTCGCCCTGGCGGACCGGCGGCTTGACGAGCCGCGGCTGGATCCCGAACTCGCCGAGGCGCAGGCGCTCGTCGACCTCGATCAGCGACCTCGGGGCGGGTCAGCAGCGCGTAGTCCTGGCGCCGCGCGTGCTCGAGCAGGTAGGCGGAGAGCTCCTGGGTCAGCGAGCGCGTGTAGCCGGCGAGGCGCTCGTGGTCGTCGGGCGAGAGCCACACCGTGTAGCTGTTGGGCGCGTAGACCTGCGAGACCGAGGCGGTCTTGTGGGAGTCCATCTCCTTCGCCAGCTTGCGGGCGATCTCGACAGGCTGAACCTGCGAGGAGAACGCCCGGCTGAAGACGCCTTCGACGAGTCCCTCGATCCTCGCTTCGAGATTGCGTAGAACGCTCATGGGAATGGGGTCTCCCGGTGCTCGGCGCCACTCGGCACCTGGCGCCCCGGAGAACGGGGAATCCTACGGCAACCCGCCACGTGATCCGGCTCCATGGAGCGCTGCGCGCACGTGCCTTCTCGCGGCGCGCGTGGCTCTGATCTGCTCGTCGGCCAGGCCGAGATCGGCCGGATTGCGAGGCTCGCGGGGTCGCTCGGGCTCGGGCGCGAGGCCCGGACCGGCGTCGAAGAGGGCGCGAAGCCCGCTCGGGCCGTGCCCTTCGCCTCCGACCGCACCGAGCTCGGGGCGGCCCGGCGGCGTCCCAGATCGCCCAGGCGACCGCGGCGATCAGCGCCGGCGCGAGGAACAGCGAGGCGGAGCCGCTCGGCGCCCGCGGCCGCCACCGAGGCGGCGACGCAGCCGGCCCAGATCAGGCCGCCGACGGCGGCGCCCGCGGGGCGGGCGACGTCGAGCAGCGCGCCGAGGAGCACCGCGGCGCCCGACCCAGATCATCCCGAGGGCGATCGAGGTGGGGTCGAGAAGGGAGCCGATCACGTCGCTCATCGCGACCGGGCCGGAGGTCACCCAGCCGGTTGCGTCCTCGCCGCCGCCGACGCCGAGGCCGTGGCCCGTGATCGCGCCGAGGACCCCGGTCCACGCCCACGCCAGCGCGGCAAGGGCGACCCGGCCGGCCACCCGTTCGTTGCGGGCGGCGATCGGCAGGAAGGCCGGAGCGGCGCCGAGCATGCCCAGCACCGGCGCGATGGCGGGCAGCGCCCACTCCGAGGGCCGCGCGAGGAACAGCGCGGCCGGGACGAGCAGGAACGCCCCGACGAGCGCGAGCCCGGGCAGCCCGGCGATCGTCCCGAGCAGCGCGAGCGCGCCCGCGGCCACGAGGACGGCGAGCGGGCGGAAGGCGGAGATCGGCTCGTGGGTGGAGAGCGACTCGTCGTGGAGCGGCTCGGGAACCGCGCGGTCGGGGTGGAGCGCGCCGCGGACGGTGAGAAGCGACTCCCGGAGCTGCTCGAGCTCGGGGCGATCCGCCGGGTCGGGCTGCAGGCAGGCGTCGATCGCGTCACCGAGCTCCGCGGGGAGCTCGGGGCGCATCTCGCAGAACGGCTCGACCGGCTCGCCGATCGCGCGGGCGGTCGCGGCGGGGGTCGTCCGCAGGACCGGGTTGAAGCCGACCCAGAGCTCGTAGAGCGTGAGCGCGAGGGCGTAGACGTCGGTGGCGGAGCCGGCCTCCTCGCCCGCCGCCTGCTCCGGCGACATGTAGGCGAGCGTGCCGACGACCTGGCCGGTCGCGGTCAGCGAGGCGCCGTCGTCGAGCGAGGCGATGCCGAAGTCGGCGAGGACGGCGCGCCCGCCGGACTTGCGGGAGAAGCGTCCGCCCCGCCCGCGGACGAGGACGTTGTCGGGCTTGACGTCGCGGTGGATGACCCCCGCGGCGTGCGCGTGCGCGAGCGCGCTGCAGAGCTCGGCTCCGACCTCGGCGACCTCGCGGTCCGACAGCGACGAGGAGGACGGCGAGCTCGCGCAGGTTCGGCCCGTCGACGAGCTCGGAGACGAGGTAGGCGGTGCCTCCCTGCTTCCCCAGCTCATAGAGGGTGACGATGCCGGGATGGTTCAGGCGGGCGGCGGCGTGGGCCTCGCGGAGGACCCGGCCGGCGGCGTCGCCCTCGACCGCCTTGACCGCCACGGAACGGCAGAGCCGCTCGTCCCAGGCGCGGTGCACGGTGCCGTAACCGCCTCCTCCGAGCCGCTCGCCGATCGTGAATCGGCCCAGTACCTGTTCGCCTTCGACCACGTCGCGGCTTTCGCCGCCTCGGCGGTCGCTCCTCCGCCCGGTGGGCATGGTGCAGAATCCGGCTTGGGCAGGGGTCATACTCCCGGTGACGAAAGGCCCCGCACCCGTGGACTTCTTCGACGAAGACGACGAGCCGGCCGAGCGCCCTGCGCGCCGGACTGAACGGTCGGTTCCCCCGCCCGCCGCTTCGCCACGCCGTGGAGGCGGTGGCGGCGGTCGTCGTGGGGGCGGCAGCAGCGCAGGCGGCGGCGTCCACGGCCCCGCGAATCGGCAGCAGGCGCGGTCGCGTCAGATCGCCTTCCTCCTCGGCGCGATCGTGATGCTGATCCTGATCGTGATCGCGATTCGCGGCTGTCTCGACGCCCGCAAGGACCGCTCCTTCCAGAACTACGTCAGCGATCTCAGCTCGATCACCGCCACCGACGCCCAGATCAGCGACCAGCTCTTCGGGATCCTCGGGGACGAGGGCGACCAGGCCTCGGAGGAGATCGGCCTCCAGAACGAGGTCCAGAGCGCGGCCGGCAGCTCCCAGGAGCTCGTCGACCGAGCCCGGGACCTCAGCGCTCCCGACGAGATCGGCGGAGCGCAGGACCAGGTCGTGCTCGCCTTCGAGCTGCGCCACGACGCGCTCTCGGGGATCGCCGCGCAGCTCGGCAAGACCGGCGGCGACAAGAACGGCAAGGCCGAGGCCGCGATCTACACCCAGATGAAGGTCCTCTCGGCGAGCGACATCCTCTACGCGCGCGCCCAGGACCAGATCGAGCAGGTTCTCGCCGAGCAGGAGATCACCGTCGACGAGGGCGTGCCCGACAGCCAGTTCCTCCCCCAGGACCCGAACTACCTGATTCCCGATGTGACGAGCGCGGCGCTGGACGGCGCGGGAGTCGAGTCGAGCGGGAGCACCAGCGACGCCGACTGCAAGGACGACGGCTCGCTCCACGGGCTCGGGCTGGTCGACGGCGGCGTGACGCTGCAGCCCTCCGGAACCCCCTTGGCCGACGGCGTCGCGGTGACCGCCGGCGCCGACGACGACTCGATCGAGGTCCAGGTGCAGAACCAGGGCGACGCCGAGGAGTCGGGGATCGACGTCTCGCTTGCGGGTGACGGAGTCGACGGCACCGACACGATCGATTCGATCGCCCCCGGCGCGATCGAGACCGCGGTCATCCCGCTCCGCGGCACCGCGGGCCAGACCGTGGACGTCACGGTCGAGGCGGCCACGGTGCCCTGCGAGCAGGTCGAGGAGAACAACCTGCTGACCGTCCCGATCACCTTCGGGTGATCGGCCCCAGCGTGCGCTCCGTGCGCCGAGCCGCTGCGCGGCTGACGCCCGGGGGTTGATCTCCGGGCTCGCTCAGGTCGTGGCCGGGTGGCTCGGCTCCCCGAGGAGATCGGCCGCGTAGAGGGTCGCCACCCGCTTCGTGCGTGCGAGGGCGTCGGGATCGCCGCCGGATCCGTCGCGAACGCGGCCTTGAGCAGACCGCTGACCAGGGTGACGAGGAAGCGCCAGTCGGCGTTCGGTCGGCTCCGTCGACCCTCGCGGAGGCGGCCGACAGGTCCGCGCCGAGGCGACCGGCGATCTGATCGTCGGCTTCGATGGCGAGCCGCCGGGTGGCGGCATCCATGACCCCGGCAAGCCAGAGGATCCGCATCGCGGGGGTCGAGCGGAGCATGTCGGCGTAGTGATCGACGAGGAGGTCGATCTTCACCGACCACCCGCCGGGGGCCGCGAGGACGTGGTCGAGCGGGGCCGTGCTCGCGCTCACGTAGCGAATGGCGAGCGCCTGGATCAGGGTCTCGCGGTCGGCGAAGAACTGGTAGATCGTCCCGGTCGGGACCCCCGCGCCGGCGGCGACCGATCGCATCGTCAGTGCCTCGAGGCCGCCCTGCTCCAGCGCCGCGGCGGTTGCGTCGAGGATGGCGTCGACCCGCTTGGCGCTCCGGACCTGGACCGGTGTGCGTTTCAGCAAGCCCGCGTAAGCGGGCACGACCTCAGGCGGCACCCGTCTGCGTCCCGAGCGATCTTCGCGCCCATCGCCGCGAATGCCATCGCGCCGACTGCGCCGCTGATGAACGAGTAGGTCGTCATCCCGCCGCGGCGACGCTCGTCGATCCCGGCCAACGCGTCGGCGGCGTCGATCAGCGCGCCGGCGCCTGCGATGGCCGGGAGGTGCGCGGGCTTCGCCGTCAGCAGCGCGAGCGCGAGCGCCAGCTCCCGCGACGCGAAGAGGCGCGTGACGAAGCGGTCCGCTCGAGCGGGGTCCATGCCGAAGGCGCGGGCCGTCAGGTCCGGGGCGATCCAGCCGCCGGCGCCGATCAGAGCCCGGCGTGCCGCCGAGCAGCTTCCTCGTGGTCGTCATGTCTTCCTCCGTCCGTTGGGTGGCGATCTCCTTCGGAAACATACACGCTGTTCATGTTTTGGGAGAACCGTGCGAGCGGATTGCCGCGCCCTATCCTGAGCGCGTGGACGGGCTGAGCTCAACGACCGGGATCGTCGCGCTGGCTGCCGCCGGCGCCGCCGTGATCGCGTTGATCCTCTGCGCGCTGCTCGCGGTGCGGTTGCGGCGGATGCGGGCCGACCAGCGGGTGCTCCTCGGGGAGCGCCGCGAGGACCTGGTCGCCAACGCGGCCGAGCTGAAGCGGCACGTCGGCCAGCTCCACCGGTTCGTCGAGGGGGAGAGCCTGCGGATCGACGAGCGGATGGCGGAGGCCGAGCGCCGGCTCGACGGCGCCGTCTCCCACTCGGCGGTGATTCGCTACGACGCCTTCAACGAGACGAGCGGCCGGCAGTCGAGCTCGGTCGCGCTGCTCGACGATCGCGGCGACGGCGTCGTCCTCACGGCGATCCTGCAGCGGGAGCAGGCGCGGGTCTACGCCAAGCCGCTGATCCGAGGCCATTCGAAGCTCGACCTCTCCCCCGAGGAGCACGAGGCGGTCCAGCAGGCGGTCCGCGGCCGCGGCGCCGAGGGACGAGGGAGACGAGGCGCGATGAAGGTCGCCTACCTCGGGCCGACCGGGACCTTCTCGGAGGAGGCCCTCGCGATCGCCGCTCGCGGCGTCGAGTTCGAGCGGGTTCCCTGCGCCACGATCCATGGCGCGATCGAGACCGTGGAGGACGGCGGGGCCGACCGCGCGTTCGTTCCCTTCGAGAACTCCATCGAGGGAACCGTCCGGCCGACGCTCGACGCACTCGCCTTCGACACCGAGCGGATCGTGATCGCCGGCGAGCTCGACCACGAGGTTCGCCAGGCGCTGATCGCCCGGGAGGAGCTGCCGCTCGAGCGGATCGAGGCGGTCGTCTCCCATCCCCAGGCGACCGCGCAGTGCGCGCGGTTCCTCCGCGAGTCCCTGCCCGGAGCCGACATCCGCGCGGTGAGCTCGACCTCCGATGCGGTCCGGCGCGTGTCCGAGTCCGCCGAGCCGTGGGCGGCGCTCGGTTCGGCCGCTGCCGCCGAGCCCTACGGATGCGTGGTGCTGCAGCGGGGCGTCGAGGACGAGGAGGGCAACGTCACCCGCTTCGCATGGCTCGCTCCCCGCGACGCCGAGCCCGCCCCCGAGGACCCCGACGCGCGCTGGCGGACGACGCTCGTCTTCCACGAGCTGGGAGACGACCGGCCGGGCGCCCTGACGGATGCGCTCGCGGAGCTCTCCGACCGCGGCATCAACATGACCCGGATCGAATCGCGCCCGCGGCGGAGCGGTCTCGGCCGGTACCTGTTCTTCATCGATCTCGACGGCCGCGCCGACGGGGGCGTCGTCGCCGAGGGCATCGAGGCGCTCGGCGACAAGGCCGAGACGGTCCGGATCCTCGGCAGCTACCAAATCGGCGGCCCCCCTCCCCTCTGATCGCCCGGGTGCCGAAAGCCGCTCGGCCCGCGGCTAGACTCAGCGGCGTGGATAGCAACGGACATGGCGCCGCTGCTGCGACCGGCTCCAGGGTTCTCGTCCTCAACGCCACCTACGAGCCCATCCACGTCTGCACCGCGCGGCGGGCGACCGTCCTGCTGCTGAAGGCGAAGGCGGAGATGATCGAGCACTCCGACCGCGTCGTCCGCTCCGAGTACCTCTCGATCGACCGGCCCGTCGTGATCCGCCTCGTCACCTACGTGCGGATCCCGCGCGACATCCACCGCCGCAAGATCACCCGCAAGGCGGTGCTCGCGCGCGACGGATGGACCTGCCAGTACTGCGGCACCGAGCGGATCACCGGGCTGACCGTCGACCACGTGATCCCGCGCAGCCGCGGCGGCGAGTCGGTCTGGGAGAACATCGTCGCCTCCTGCGCACCATGCAACCGGAGGAAGGGCAACCGCCTCCCCCGCGAGATCGAGATGCACCCGCGGAACGCACCGCGCCCGCCGGACCCGAACGTGTTCATCCGGGTCGCCGCGCCGAGGATCCCCGCCAGCTGGGAGCCCTACCTGGGCGGGGCCGGCTTCGCGCAGGCGGCTAGCTGCGAGCGTGGCTGACGCCGGGTGCCGTCAGGCGCGTCAGAAAGACGAAGGGCCACCCTTTCGGTGGCCCTTTCGCCAGGTGCGGTACTAAGCGGGGAGGCGATGTACGTGATCAGGCGGGACGTCTCCCGATCTCACTTCCCTGCCGGTGCCCGGGTTTGGATTCGCCGGGCGGCGCACACGTGCCGCCTAGCGGCCCGTCACCTCCAGCGTCCCGAAAAACATGTCACTCAATGTCGGACCACCTCCTTTCTCTGGTCTGCGCATTGAAGCAAATGGAGAGGTCGGGCTGAGCTGCTTCTTCGGACTTGGCGCCGAGCGGCGGGAGCGCTGGCATGACAAAGCGGACGTGACGGGGGAGGGACTCCTCGGCACCCGGCTTCGCCGGGTTCGGGGGGAGGTGCCGATGAGCCCCTCCCCCGCCCCGCCCGCCTGGTTGCGGCGGCTACTCCTCGGAGTCGTCGGCTGCGGGGAGGTCGTCGAGTCGACGTCGACCGTGAGGTCGTCGGCTGCGTTGTCCTCAGCGGCGTCGCCATCCTCGGCAACGCCGGCATCGTCGCGTCGCGTCGGCTGCAACGCCAGCCGAAGCGTCGGCGCCATTCGTCTCGACTTCGCCCGCAGCTCCCTCCAGCGGCAGCTCCTCGGTTCCGCCGTCCAGGCCGACCGGGGACTCCGGCTCGACGACCAGGGCGACGGCGCTCACGCGGTCGTCGTCGGCGATGTTCATCACCTTGACGCCCTGCGTCGCGCGGCCCATCTTCGAGATGCCCTTGACCGACGTCCGCTGGACCATCCCGTTGACGGAGATGAACAGCAGGTCCTGGTGCTCGCGGACGATCATCGCGCCGGCGAGGCCGCCCTTCTTCGAGGTCAGCTTCGCGGTCAGCATCCCCTTCGTGCCACGGCCCTTGGCCATGTACTCGTCGGTCGCCGTGCGCTTGCCGTAGCCGTTCTCGGTGACGACGAACACGTCGGCGTCGGGACGGACGATGTCCATCGCGAGGACCCGGTTCGGCTCGCCGTTGACCTTGTCGGAGACGTTCATCCCCTGCACGCCTGAGGTGTCACGACCCATCGAGCGGATCTTGTCCTCGCTGAAGCGGTTGGCCTTGCCCTCGCGGGAGACCATGAGGATGTCGTCCTCGCCCGAGGTCAGCCGCACCTGGACCAGCTCGTCGTCGTCGCGCACCTTGATCGCGATGATTCCGTCGGCCCGGATCGGGGTGTTGTACTTCGGGAACTCGGTCTTCTTGATCAGGCCCTTGGCCGTCGCGAACGCGAGGTACTTGCCCTCGCTGAAGTCGCGGGTCGGGATCACGGTCATGACCTTCTCGCCCTCGCGGAGCGGCAGCACGTTGATCAGCGCCTTCCCGCGCGCGGTGCGCGAGCCCTCCGGCAGCTCGTAGACCTTGAGCCGGTAGACCTTGCCGCGGTTGGTGAAGAACAGCAGGAAGTCGTGGGTCGAGCAGATGTGGAGATGCTCGATGTAGTCGCCTTCCTTCAGGTCCATCCCGGTCACGCCCTTGCCGCCGCGGTGCTGCTGGCGGTAGGTCGCGAGCGGCAGCCGCTTGCAGTAGCCGGACGCCGTCAGCGAGATCACCATCTGCTGGTCGGCGATCATGTCCTCGATGTCCACCTCGCCCTCGGCGAAGGTGATGTCGGTCCGGCGGGGATCGGCGTACCTCTCACCGAGCTCACCCAGCTCCTCGACGATCACGGCATCGATGTGCTTCTCGTCTCCGAGGAGCTCGCGAAGCGCCTTGATGCGCTCCATCAGCTCGGCGTGCTCGGCCCGGACCTTGTCCGACTCCAGCGCGGTGAGCCTCTGCAGGCGCATGTCCAGGATCGCCTGAGCCTGGATCTCCGTCAGCTCGAACTTCTCCATCAGCCCGGTTCGTGCGTCGTCGGGGCTCGCTGATCCGCGGATCAGCGCGATGACCGCGTCGAGGTTGTCGAGCGCGATCAGGATCCCCTCGAGGACGTGAGCGCGCGCTTCGGCCTGGCGCAGCTGGTACTGCGTGCGGCGGATCACCACCTCGCGCTGATGGCGGACGTAGTGGCGGATCACCTCCTTCAGCGAGAGGGTGCGCGGCACGCCGTCGACGAGCGCGACCATGTTCACGCCGAAGCTCGACTGCATCGAGGTGCGCTTGTAGAGCTGGCTGAGCACGACCTTCGGGATCGCGTCGCGCTTCATCTCGATGACGAGGCGCATGCCCGAGCGATCGGACTCGTCGCGGAGGTCGGAGATGCCGACGAGCTTCTTGTCGCGGACGAGGTCGGCGATCTTGGTGATCAGGCCACCGTCGCCGCCCTTCTTGACCATGAACGGGAGCTCGGAGACGATGATCGCCTCCTTGCCGCTCTTGATCGGCTCGATGTGGGCCTTCGCCCGCACCTTGATCGAGCCGCGGCCGGAGCGGTAGGCGTCCTTGATGCCCTCGGCGCCGTAGATCGTGCCGCCGCCCGGGGAAGTCCGGGCCCTTGACGTACTGCATCAGGCCCTCGGTGTCGATCTCCGGGTTCTCGATGTAGGCCTTGACCGCGCCGATGACCTCGCCGAGGTTGTGCGGCGGGATGTTCGTCGCCATTCCGACGGCGATGCCGGAGGAGCCGTTGACGAGCAGGTTCGGGAACCGCGACGGGAGGACGAGCGGCTCGGATGAGGACTCGTCGTAGTTGGGACCGAAGTCGACGGTCTCCGCCTCGATGTCGCGGAGCATCTCGGTGGCGAGCCGGTCGAGGCGCGCCTCCGTGTACCGCATGGCGGCGGCGGGGTCGTCGTCGATCGAGCCGAAGTTGCCCTGGCCGTCGACGAGCGTGTAGCGCAGGGAGAAGTCCTGCGCCATTCGCACGAGCGTGTCGTAGATCGACTGGTCGCCGTGCGGGTGGTACTTACCCATCACCTCGCCGACGATGAAGGCGGCCTTGCGGTAGGGACGGTTCGGCTGCAGGCCGAGGTCGTGCATCGCGTAGAGCACCCGGCGATGGACCGGCTTGAGCCCGTCGCGGACGTCCGGAAGCGCGCGCCCGACGATCACGCTCATCGCGTAGTCGAGGTACGCGGAGCGCATCTCGGTGGAGATCTCGCGGATCTCGATGTTGCCTCCGCCGAGGACTTCAGACCCTTCCACTAAATGCACACCTTCCTGATCGTCTTCGTAACTGCGCCGCGGGACCGTCGACTACACATCGAGCACGTCCACGTCGCGAGCGTTGTTGGTGATGAACTCCTTGCGCGGCTCGACCTTGTCGCCCATCAGATCGCTGAAGGTGCGCTCCGCCATCGCGGCGTCGTCGATCGTCACCTGCATCAGCGTCCGTGACTCCGGCGCCATCGTCGTCACTCGGAGCTGCTCGGCGTTCATCTCGCCCAGCCCCTTGAAGCGCTGGAGGGTGACGCCGGCCTTCGCGAGGTCGAGCACCGCGGTGCGCAGTGCGCTGAACGAGTCGACCTCCTTGACCTTGTCGCCGAACGTGACCGTGATCGGCGGCGAGCCGACCTGCTTGAGCAGGGAGCCGTGGACCTCGACGAGCTTGCGGTACTCCGTCGCGGCGAACATCTCCGCCGGCATCGTGTGCACGCGCGCCAGGCCCGACTTCTTGTGGATCGCCTTGATCACGAGCTCGTCGCCGCTGCCCGAGACCAGCTCGGTCGTGTAGGCCTCGCCCTCGGGGTCGTCGGCCTCGACGAGCTCACGGACGCCGGCGATCGTCGCCGCGCCCTTGTCGAGGATCTGGGACTCGCTCAGGAACTGGACCCGCTCGTGGCCGAACTGGGCCTCCATCGAGCTCATCCAGCCCTCGTACTCCTTGAACGAGCGGTTGAAGCGCTGCCACTTCGCGGCGGTCAGCTTCGACGAGTGGCCCTCGTAGTCGGAGAGCTCGAACTTCTCGAGCTTGTCCTTCAGCAGGAACGCCTCCAGCTCGGACTCCTTCTCGAGGTAGAGCTCGTTGCGCCCGCTCTTCGCGCGGTACAGCGGCGGCTTTGCGATGTAGACGTAGCCGTGCTCGATCAGCTCCGGCATCTGCCGGAAGAAGAACGTGAGGATCAGCGTCCGGATGTGGGCGCCGTCGACGTCCGCGTCCGTCGTGATCACGAGCTTGTGGTACCGGGCCTCGGCGATGTTGAACTCCTCGTGCACGCCGGTGCCGATCGCCGTGATCAGGTTCTGCACCGCGTCGTTGGCGAGCACCTTGTCGATCCGGTTCTTCTCGACGTTGATGATCTTGCCGAACAGCGGCAGCACCGCCTGGGTCGAGCGATCGCGCGCCTGCTTGGCGGAGCCGCCGGCGGAGTCACCCTCGACGATGAACAGCTCGGTCAGGCTGGGATCGCGCACGGAGCAGTCCGCGAGCTTGCCCGGGAGCGTCGAGTTCTCGAGCGCCGACTTGCGGCGGGTCAGATCTCGCGCCTTGCGCGCCGCGGCGCGGGCCCGGGCCGAGTCGATCGACTTGAGCACGATCCGGCGCGCGTCCGCCGGGTTCTCCTCGAGGAACTCGCTGAGCTTGCGGTTGACGATGCCCTGGACGAAGCCCTCGATCGGCGGGTTGCCGAGCTTGGTCTTCGTCTGACCTTCGAACTGCGGGTCCTGGAGCTTCACGGAGACGACCGCGGTCAGACCCTCGCGAACGTCGTCGCCGCTCAGGTTCGGGTCCTTCTCCTTCAGCATCCCCTTCTCGCGCGCATAGGCGTTCAGGGTTCGGGTGAGCGCCGAGCGGAAGCCCGAGAGGTGCGAGCCGCCCTCGTGCGTGTTGATGTTGTTGGCGAACGAGAACAGCGACTCCTGGTAGCCCGTGTTCCACTGCATCGCCAGCTCGAGCGCGCCCTCGTCGGACTCGCCCTCGAAGAAGATCGTCTTCTTGTGGAGCGGATCCTTCGCTGAGTTCAGATGGGCGACGAAGTCGACCAGCCCGCCCTCGGCGTAGAACTCCTCCGTCTGGGTCTCGCCGCGCTCGTCGGTCAGGTTGATCCGCAGGCCGCGGGTCAGGAACGCCGTCTCGCGCATGCGCTCGGCGAGCGTCGCGAAGTCGTACTCGAACTCGTCGAAGATCTCCGAGTCGGGCAGGAACGAGATCGTCGTCCCGTGCTCCTTGGTCGGCTCGCCCCTGACCAGATCGCCGGTCGGCTTGCCGCGCTCGTAGTCCTGGGTCCAGACGTAGCCGTCGGTGCGGATCTCGAGGTGGAGGCGCTCGGAGAGCGCGTTGACGACCGAGACGCCGACTCCGTGCAGGCCGCCGGAGACCTTGTAGCCGCCGCCGTCGCCGAACTTGCCGCCGGCGTGCAGGACGGTGAGGACGACCTCAGCTGCGGGCCGGCCCTCCTTCTCCATGATGCCGACGGGGATGCCGCGGCCGTTGTCGACGACCGTCACCGAGTTGTCGGGATGGATCGTGGTCGAGACCGCGTCGCAGTGGCCGGCGAGCGCCTCGTCGACGGAGTTGTCGACTACCTCGTAGACGAGGTGATGGAGGCCGCGCACACCGGTCGAGCCGATGTACATACCGGGGCGCTTGCGAACGGCTTCGAGGCCCTCGAGGACGGTGATGTCCGAGGCCTTGTATCCCTTCGCGTCTCCCCCGTTGTCCTTGGCCATCTCGTTTTCCGCCACTCGTTCCTTCCCGTCAGGGTTCCGTGTCCATGATCTCGTGTCCGGCGGCGGCACTGAGCCGCATCAACCCGAGGTGCAGGGGCCGCGCGAGCAGTGGCTCGGCCCTTCATCGGGAGACGCCGGTCGGTAGACATAAGTCTATCAGGAGCCGGGTTTCCGGCCAAGCGGGTAGTGGTTACGATTTACCTGCAAATCGTAACTTTTCGCGCGCGGAACCCGCGCGATTCTCAGCGATGGCGTGCGAGGTCGGCCGTGAACCGCAGTCCCAGCACCCTTCCGGCGCCGATTCGCTCGTCGATTCGCTCCCGCAACCGGTCCCCCATCAGCTCGAGCTCCTGCGCCCAGGTGCCGCTCTCGCAAGCGATGGTGACCGTCCCCGAGCGCTCGCTCACCGGCTCGGCACGTGCGGCGATCGCGGGACCGCAAGCGTCCGGCCAGGCGCGCTGAACCTCGGCCAGGAGCGTCGCCGGCGCCCCCTCCTCGATGACCCGCTCGAGCGCGCCGCCCAGCTTGCGGGGCATCCGTCGGCGGCCATCGTCGGCCGGGTTCATGCGATCCCTCCGCTGTCGGTGGCCTTCCCGCCGGCGATCGCGATCTCGGTGTAGTCGAGGGTCGGGACGTGGTCGGACTCGGTGGCGGTGATCAGCGCCTGCCCCTCCTCCCCCAGCAGCGCCGCGAGGCGCGCCCGGCGTTCCGGGTCGAGCTCGCTCATGACGTCGTCGAGCAGCATCAGCGGCAACTGCCGCCGCGCGCGTCGCAGGGTCTCGCGCTCGGCGAACAGCAGCGCCAGGAGCCCGAGGCGCTGCTGGCCCTGGGAGCCGTAGCGCCGCAGGGAGCGGCCGCCGAATGAGAGCTCGACCTCATCTCGGTGCGGTCCATACCCGGTGAAGCCGCGGGCGATGTCGGCGTCGCGGCGCTCCTCGAGCTCGGCGACGATCCCCTCGACGTCGAGCTCGCCGGTCCGCGGCCGGTAGGCGAGCGTCGCGCCGCCGACCAGGCCGAGATCGTCGCCGGCGGTCGCGAACGGCTCGGCGAGCTCGGCCGCGGCCTCGGCGCGCGCCTCCGTGAGTGGCGCCGCGCGCTCGGCCAGCTCCCGGTCCCAGGCGCTCAGCGTCCCCGGGTCACCGCCGCGCTTGATCCGGGCGAGCAGGTTGTTGCGCTGGGCGAGCGCCTGCGAGTAGCCGCGGCGCAGGTCCCCGCGAGCCGGCCGCAGCGCGGCCGCCAGCCGGTCCAGGTGGGCGCGACGCGGCGACGGCGGCCCTTTCACCAGCGCGAGCCGGTCGGGCATGAACACGCTCAGCGCCGGGCGCCGGCGGTCGTCCTCGGGCCGGGCGGCCGATCCATCGACCAGCCGGCGGCGGGCCTCGCCGCTCGAGACCGAGGCGAGCATCGTCATCGGCTCGGCGATCTCGGGGCCGTCGGGCTCGAGGTAGGCCTCGACCCGCGCCAGGTCCTCGCCGAAGCGGATCGCCTCCCGCTCGCGGCGCGTTCGGCACGAGCGTCCGGTCAGCGCGAAGAACAGCGCCTCGAGCAGGTTCGTCTTCCCCGCTCCGTTCGGTCCATGGAGAACCGTCAGGCCGGGTCCCAGCTCCACCGTCCGGTCCGCGAGGTTGCGGAACGCGAGCGGCTCCAGCCGCGCGACCCTCACGAGACTGGCGAGCGCGCCCGCACCGCCGTCAGACGGTGAGGCGGATCGGCATCACGAGATAGGAGAAGTCCTCCGAGCCGGCGGGCTGAAGGAGTCCGGGGCGCAGCGGCGAAGTAAGTCGAAGCACCACCTCCTCGGTCTCGACCGACTCGATCCCCTCGATGAAGAACTGGGGGTTGAAGGCGATCTCCATCGCCTCGCCGCTGAACGCGCACGGCATCGACTCCGACGCGTCACCGATCTCCGGCGTCTCCGCCGCCACGGTCAGCTCGCCCTCGGCGAACGCCATCTTCAGCGGCGCGTTGCGCTGGGCGAGGTAGCGGATGCGGCGGGTGACGTCGAGCAGCTCGCTCCGCGGCAGCCGCACGTCGTGGTCGAACGCGTCGGGGAGAAGCTGGCGGTAGTTGGGGAACTGACCGTCGATCAGCCGCGAGGAGAGCGTGACGCCGCCGGCGCCGAAGACGATCTGGTTGCCCGGCATCGAGATCTGCACCTCCTCGACCGAGTTCTGGGAGACGATCCGGGCGAGCTCGCGCATCGCCCGCGCCGGCACGTTGGCCTCGAACGGGGTGCCGACCGGGTTGTCGAGCTCGGTCCGCTTGACCGAGAGCCGGTAGGAGTCGGTGGCGACCATCGTCAGGGTCGACTCCTCGACGCTGACCATGATCCCGGTGAGGATCGGTCGCACCTCGTCGCGTGAAGCGGCGCGCGCGACCCGGTCGACGGTCTCGGCCAGGGCGGGCGCCGGCATCGTGATCGTCTCGCCCTCGAGGTCGGGCAGGCGAGGGAAGTCCTCGGCGTCGAGGAGGCGCAGGTGGAAGTTCGCGGTGCCGGCCGTGATCTCGACGTCGTGCTCGGCGGTGCGCTCGGAGATCGTCACCGGGCCCTGCGGCAGCGAGCGGGCGACGTCGGCGAGCAGGCGTCCCGGCAGCAGCAGCTGGCCCTCGCCCTCGACCTCGGCGTCGACCTCGACCGTGACCGCGAGCTCGCTGTCGGTGGCGCGGGCCACGACCTTGCCCCCGCTGGCGACGAGCATGATCCCGCCGAGAGAAGGCAGCGTCGTCCGAGTGGAGAGCGCCCTTGCGGCGGTCTGGAGACCGTCGAGGAGGGGATCGCGTTCGGCTTTCAGTTGCATCTGCTTCCTCTTCTGATCAGCTGAGTTGATGTAGGACCTGTTGGAACCGTCTCAGAACCTATGGATTCCGCTCCCTGAGCGTAGTCGGCGCCTGTTGGTGTGGGTGTTGGCAAAGTCGTGCCCCGTGGAGGCGAGCTGACGCTCAGGCCGTCGGGGGCGTGATGTTGAGGCGCCCGTGGATAGCTTCGAGTGCCCTGTGGACATCGTTGCCGGGCTGCAGATCCTTCTCGACCCGGCGGATCGAGGAGAGGACCGTGGAGTGGTCGCGGTCGAAGGCGCGAGCGATCTGAGCAAGCGAGAGGTCGGTCTGGTTGCGGGCCACGTACATGGCCAGCTGGCGCCCGCGCACCGCGTTGGGGGTGCGGCGCGGTGAGCGCATGTCGGTCGGCGAGAGGTGAAGGACCTCGCAGACGATCAGCTGGATCCGCTCGAGCTGCTGCTCGGGGGAGATCTCGGCGTCGGCGGGTACCGGGGGAGGCCCGTCGTCGGTGTTGTCGAGACCGAGCGCGCGGCGGACGAGCTCGGCGGTCGGTTGCTCCCCGATCATCGAGGCGAAGGCGGTGACCCGCGTCAGTGCTCCCTCCAGGCGCCGCAGGTTCTCCGGGGCGGCCTGAGCGATCTGTCGCAGCACGTCGATGTCAGGGGTGGGGATCGCGTTCTCGACGGCGAGGCGCCGCAGCAGCGCGATGCGGGTGGAGAGGTCGGGGTCCTGGAGCTCGACGGTCAGGCCCCAGGCGAAGCGGTCGCGGAGGCGCGCGGAGAGGAGCTTCATGGCCTCGGGAGGCCGATCGCTCGAGAGCACGATCTGGGAGCCCTGGGAGTAGAGCTCGTTGAACGTGTGGAAGAACTCGTCCTCGGTTCGCTCCTTGCCCTCGAGGAACTGGACGTCGTCGATCAGCAGGCAGGCGGTGCCGCGGTAGCGCTCCTTGAACGCGGCGGAGAGGTCGCCCTTGACCCGCAGCGAGGTGACGAACTCGCTCGTGAAGCGCTCGGCGGTCGTGTAGACGACGGGAAGGTCGGGGCGCTGGCGGCGGAGGTAGTTGGCGATCGAGACGAGCAGGTGCGTCTTACCCAGACCGGGCGCGCCGTAGAGGAAGAGCGGGTTGTAGGACTCGCCCGGCGACTCGGCGACGCTCAGGGAGGCCGAGTGGGCGAAGCGGTTGCCGGAGCCGATGACGAAGCGGTCGAAGTCGAGGTCCTCGAGGCCGCGCGGGATCCCGGAGGGGCCGGTGAGGGGCTCGCCGGCTGGGCGCGGCGGCAGCTCCGGCGCCGGCGTCATCGGTGAACGCGATCTCGGTGAATCCGGGAGCGCGACGGCGAAGGGCCTCGTTGGCGGCCATGCCGTAACGGCGCTCGAACCACTGCCGAGCCCGCTCGGGCCCGGCGACGAACAGGCGCCCGCCCTGGGCGCCGACCGCGTGCAGCGGCTCGAGCCAGTGCTGGTAGGCGGAGGCCGGGAGCGTGGCGCGCAGCTCCTCGCGGACGCCGCTCCAGATGGCTTTGGGGTCGTGTGGGGAGGTCTCGGGCAAGGTGTCGCGATCGGTCGGCGCGGCGCTCGGGGTGCCTGAGCGTGGCCGTGGGCGATCATAGGTCGGCCGACTCGACCGATCGGGAGGTCCGATCCGAGACTCCGCAAATCGCGCCATAAGAGTCTCGGCCGGTCCCGGACGGCACTCGGCTCCCGGGGCCGGCTTCGTCGGCCTGAGCGAGAGGCCCAAGCCCCCTATACTGCCCCGACCTCGAGGCGGCGCCCTGCACCTTCGGCCCGCCAACTGGAGATCTCAGCATGAAGCGAACCTGGCAACCCAAGAAGAGAAAGCGCGCTCGTACGCACGGATTCCGTTCTCGTATGCGCACGCGCCACGGCCGAGCGATCATCAGCCGCCGCCGCCGCAAGGGTCGCAAGCGCCTGACCGTCTGACGATGGTCGGCGCCGAGTCCTCGCACGCCCGGAGCCCGCACCGGACGCTGCGCTGAACCTCGGATCGATGCCCGACGAAGACGACCAGGAGGGAAAGGGCCGCAAGCGCGGCCGCCTGTCCCGCAGCGGCGACTTCGATCGCGCCTACAAGGACGGGAAGTCACACGCCGACCGCCACCTGGTCCTCTACGCCTTCCCGCGTGGCGCCGACGACGCCGGGGAGGACATCCGCCTCGGCGTCTCGGTCGGGAAGAAGGTGGGCGGCGCGGTCGAGCGCAACAAGGTCAAGCGCGCCATGCGCGAGGCCTTCTGGAGCCTGTCCGATCGCCTCCCCGCCGGCTACGACTTCGTCCTCGTCGGTCGTTCTGGAGTTGCCGGCCTGGTCGACCGCGAGGGCACGAAGGGCTTGACCACGTCGATCTCAGCGCTGCTGGACGAGGCGGGCGAGTCGTGAGCGCCACCGTTTCACGTGAAACGGTCAGCTGCGACCACGACCACGCCCGTTTCACGTGAAACGGTCACCGCGAAGCCGAGCCCGCTCGCCCGGGTCGTGCTGGTTCCGCTCCGCGGTTACCGCCGATTCATCTCCCCCGCGATGACCCCGCGCTGCCGCTACTACCCCAGCTGCTCGGCCTACGCCGAGGAGGCAATCAGCGAGCTGGGGGCAATTCGTGGCACCATCCTCGCCGCCTGGCGCCTTCTGCGCTGCAACCCCTTCACCAAGGGTGGGATGGATCCGGTCTCGCAACGCCGGCTGTTCCGCTCAGCCCCCAACCCCACGAGCCCCGCATGAACCTCCCCCTCGCATCGATCTTCACCGACATCCCCGAGGCGATCATCGTGTTCTTCCACGACACGGTCGGCCTCGGCTGGGGACCGTCGATCGTCGCGCTGGTGTTCACGGTCCGCCTCGCGATCCTGCCGATCTCGCTGAAGCAGATCAACTCGATGCGGGCGATGTCCGAGCTCGCACCGCACATCAAGGCGATCCAGGAGAAGTACAAGAACGACAAGCAGCGTCAGCAGCAGGAGATGATGCGCTTCTACCAGGAGAACGAGATCAATCCGCTCGCCTCCTGCCTGCCGCTCCTGCTGCAGCTGCCGGTCTTCATCTCGCTCTACTACATGCTGAAGGGCGATTCCTTCCAGCAGGACGTCGAGAACGCGCCGCCGGAGGGCTGGCTCTTCATCAACTCGCTGATCCAGCCGCCCGAGGGCACCGCGGTCACGGTCACGCTGATCGTCCTCTTCATCGCCACCCAGCTCGCCGCCGGCCTGGCGATGACGGTCCGCGGGCAGGGCCTCGAGGGGCCGCAGCGCCTCATCGTCTTCGGCCTCCCCTTCCTCTTCGCCCCGTTCGTCGCGAGCTTCGAGGCCGGCCTCTCCGTCTACTGGATCTCGACCAACATCTGGACTTTCGGGCAGCAGCAGCTGGTCTACTCGCCTGATGGGCCCGATGAAGAAGCCGGATCCGGAGGAGCTCGAGGCCGCCATCAAGCCGCCGCCCAAGCCGCCACGTAAGAAGAAGAAGAAATCAGGCAGGAGGCGCTGATGAGCGACGACGAGGTCGAAGTGAACGACGAGCTCGAGGACATCCCCGAGGAGCCCGCCGAGCGCGTTCGCGCGATCGTCGACCGGGTGCTCGACGAGATCGACCTCGACGCCGAGGTCGAGGTGACCGAGACCGACGACGAGATCCTCGCCACCATCGAGGGTGAGGACGAGCTCGGGATCCTGATCGGCCGCCGTGGCCAGACGCTCGACGCGCTGCAGCTCCTCTGCTACCGCGCCGCATCGATGGGCGTGACCGACCGCAAGCGGGTCACGCTCGATGCAGCCGGCTACCGCGAGCGCCGCCGCGAGATGCTCGAGGAGGAGGCCGAGGTCGCCGCCGACCGCGCCAACCGCAACGGCGAGGCCGTCCGGCTCGAGCCGATGTCGGCGAGCGAGCGCCGCATGGTGCATGAGGTCCTCAAGGAGCGCACCGACGTCGAGACCTACAGCGAGGGCGACGAGCCCGATCGCCGGATCGTCGTCGCGCCCCTCGTCGAGAAGGACTAGAGCCCGCCCTCGAGTTCCGTGATGCCCGGGCCTGAGCTCAGCCTCGCCGCCCGAGCCAAGCTCAAGCCCGTCGTCGCCCTGCTCGCAAGCGAGGAATCGGCTCCCAGCACGGTCACCCGGCCCGAGCAGGCCTGGTCGGTGCACGTCGCCGACAGCCTCAGCGGCCTCGAGTTCGCCGATCTGGCCTCCGCCGGCGCGATCGCCGACATCGGCGCCGGCGCCGGCTTCCCCGGGCTCGTGCTCGCCGCGGAGCTCCCCGACGCGCGGGTCGACCTGATCGAGTCGATCGGCCGCAAGTGCGAGTTCATCGAGCGCGCCGCGGCCGCAGGCGGCATCGGCAACGCCCGCGCCGTCAATGCCCGCGCCGAGGACTGGGCCGGCCGCCGAGGGCCGCGAGGCCTACGACGTCGTCACCGCGCGCGCGGTCGGGCGCCTGGGCATGCTGGCGGAGCTCGCCTCCCCGCTCCTGCGCGAGGGAGGGGTGCTCGTCGCCTGGAAGGGCCACCGCGACCCCGACGAGGAAGCCGAGCTCGAGCGCGGCGCCGAGAGCCTCGCCATGGACCCGGAGGAGGTCCGCTGGGTCGGGCCCTACGCGGGGAGTCGCAACCGCCACCTCCACCTGATCCGCAAGGTCGGGCCGACGCCGGAGCGCCTGCCGCGCCGCGCGGGGATGGCCAAGAAGCGCCCGGCGGGTGCCTGAGCGCAACGATCCAGCTCCTTCTTCGTCACCGAACCGCAAATTCCTGCACGGCGGATCCCATCGGCCGGCGGTCGTGATCTAGAGTCGCCCGCTCGGCGTTGCGGCCCGGTCGCGCGCCGACTCAACCATGGGACTCGTCTACGCGATAGCCAACCAGAAGGGTGGGGTGGGGAAGACCACCACCGCCGTGAACGTCGCCGCCTGCATCGCGCAGGCGGGGCGGCAGACGCTTGTCGTCGACCTCGACCCGCAGTGCAACGCGACCGTGACGCTCGGCCTCGATCGCGAGGCGCGCCCGTCCTCCTACGACACCCTCTGCGGCGACGGGACCATCGCCGAGGCGGCGCGGCCCGCGGGACCGGACAACCTCTGGATAGTCCCTGCAAATCGCGACCTTGCAGGCGCCTCCGTCGAGCTCCCGGGCCTCGACGAGTTCGAGTTCAGGCTGCGCAACGGGCTCGGGCCGGTGCGCGAGCGCTTCGCCGCGACGATCCTCGACTGCCCGCCCTCGCTGGACCCGGTCACCGTCAACGCCCTCGCCGCGGCCGACCGGGTGATCGTCCCGGTCCAGGCCGAGTACCTCGCCCTCGAGGGACTCGTCCAGTTCCTCGACACCCTTCAGACTGTCCGTCGCCGGCTGAATCCGAGCCTGGTTCTGACCGGCATCGTGATCACCATGGCCGACGACCGGACCCGACTTTCCCAAGATGTGGAGCACGAGCTGAGAGATCACTTCAAAGAGCTGGTGCTCGACACCGTCGTCCCGCGAAGCATCCGGGTCGCTGAGGCGCCGAGCTTCGGCATGCCGGTGATCACCCACGCGCCCGGCTCGCGCGGATCGCTGGCCTACATCGCCCTCGCCGAGGAGGTCGTCGCCCGTGGCTAGGCGCCCCGGCATCGGGCGCGGCCTCGACGCGATCCTGCCGCAGTCCAACGACGTCGGCGAGCCCTCCTACCGCGAGGTCCCGGTCGAGCTGATCAAGCCCAGCCCGAACCAGCCGCGCAAGAAGTTCGACGAGGAGGCGATCGACCGGCTCGCCGAGACCATCGCCGACGCCGGCGTGATCCAGCCGCTGACGCTTCGCCCGCTGCCCGACGGTCGCTACGAGCTGATCGCCGGCGAGCGTCGCTGGCGTGCCGCACAGAAGGTGGGTCTGGAGACCGTCCCCGCCGTCCTCCGCAGCGAAGACGAGACAAAACGCCTGCAAATCGCGCTGATCGAGAACATGGCGCGCGAGAACCTGAACCCGATCGAGGAGGCGCGGGGGTGCGCTGCGCTGGTCGAGGAGCTCGACCTGAGCAAGGAGGAGACGGCCCGCCGCCTCGGCAAGAGCCGCTCGTCGGTCTCCAACCTGATCCGCCTGCTCGAGCTGCCCGACCAGGTGCTCGACCTGCTCGAGTCCGGTGAGCTCTCGGAGGGCCACGGCCGCGCGCTTCTCGGCGCCAAGGGCCAGGAGCTCCGCCGCAAGCTCGCGCGCGACGCCGTCGCCGGCGGCTGGTCGGTCCGCGAGACCGAGCGCCGGGTGAAGGGGGAGGGGGGAGCCACCCGCAAGCCGAAGGCCGTGCATCCCGACGAGGAGGCCGCGATCGGCAAGGCCGAGGACGCGCTCGAGCGGGCGCTCGGCCGGGACGTCCGGGTCTCCTCCGGGGCGAAGGGCAAGTTCACCGCCAAGATCCAGTTCGACGACCTCGACGAACTGCTCGCCGCCGCCAAGGCTTTCGGCCGTCGCTGAGCGCGATAGCTCGCCTCGAAACGCGACCGCGCAGCGTGGGCGCGACGGTCTCTAGACTGCGCCGTCGCGGGCGATTAGCTCAGTCGGTTAGAGCGCGTCTCTGATAAGGACGAGGTCCCTGGTTCGAATCCAGGATCGCCCATTTGGAACGGATGCAGATCTACGGAGTCAGCTTCGACATGGTCGGCAAACAGCCGATCGTGTTGCTGAAGACGACAGACGGAAACAGGTTTCTCCCCATCTGGATCGGACATCCGGAGGCGGCGGCGATCCTGATGAAGCTGCAGGGGGCGAGCACGCCTCGGCCGATGACCCACGATCTCCTCGCCGACCTCCTCGACCAGCTCGACGCGACCTGCGAGCGGGTGTCGGTGACCGAGCTCCGCGACAACACCTTCTACGCGACGATCACGCTCTCGATCGACGGCAACGAGGTCGAGATCGACTCGCGCCCCTCCGATGCGCTCGCCCTCGCGGTCCGCACCGAGTGCCCGATCTTCGCCGCCGAGGAGGTCATCGAGGAGTCCTCGATCGAGTTCGAGCACGAGGTCGAGGACCAGGAGGAGGTCGTCGAGAAGTTCAAGGACTTCCTCGACGAGGTCACCCCCGAGGACTTCGCCGGCGGCAACGACGAGCCACCGAGCTGAGCCGGTGGCGAGCGGCGACTCCTCCGAGCCCGTTGTCGTCGCCATCGCCGACCTGCTCGTGAGCCCGACCGCCGCCCTGTTCGAGGGCGACAAGCACGCCGAGGGCGTCGACACCTCGATCTTCGTCACCCGGACGCCGCCCGGGAAGTTCGTGCCGCTCCACGTTCACCCCTACGCCGAGACGTTCGTCCTGCTTCGCGGGAAGGGCCGCTGGACATCCGGCGAGCACGTCGTCGAGCTCGAGCCCGACAACATCCTCATCGTTCCCGCCAACACGCCGCACGGCTTCCGCAACATCGGCGAGGAGCCGCTCCTCGTCGTCTCCACGCACGAGCGCGGCACGATCGAGCAGACATGGCTCGATCGCGACCCGGCCTGAGCCGCGCCCGTGCGCCGACTGGCACTGCTCGCTTGCCTTGCCGCCTTCGCGCCCGTCGCGGTGGCCGGCTGCGGCGGCTCCGACGACGGACGAGACGATCGCGCCGGTGACCGACGCGAGCACGACGGCCGAGCAACCCGACTCCGGGGGAGGGGGCGGCAAGCCGGACGGCGGCGGCGGTCCCTGCCGCCGACGTCGAGAAGCTCTCAGCTGAGGTCGACGCGATCGGCGAACGGTCCGGCGCCCAGGTCGGCGTCGCGATCGGCGCGCCGGGAGCGCCGCCGATCGTCCTCGGGTCACTCGCCACCGGCTCGGCCTGGTCGACGATCAAGGTGCCGATCGCCCTGCAGGTGATCGACGAGGCCGGCGGCTTGGACGGCCTGACCCCCGAGCAGCGCGCGAACATCACCGCGGCGATCACGCTCTCCGACAACGACGCGGCGGCGGCGCTCTTCGACGACCTCGTCGCCGAGCACGGCAGCGTCGAAGCCGCCTCCCAGGTCGTGACCGACCTGCTGCGGAAGGCCGGCGACGACGAGACCGTCGTCTCAACCCCGGCCCGCGACGGCTTCTCCACCTACGGGCAGACCGAGTGGTCGCTCGAGGCGCAGACGATCTTCATGGGCGCGCTCCTCAACGGCTGCATCGGCGACGAGTCCGGCCGCGAGTTCGTCCTGACGCAGATGAGCCAGGTCGGCGGCGCCGACACCTTCGGCCTCGGATCGGCCGACGCGGCCGCCCTCTGGAAGGGAGGCTGGGGACCCGGAGCCGACGGCAAGTACCTGGCTCGCCAGATGGGGCAGATCGAGATCGGCGGCTCCCAGTACGCGGTGGCCATCGCCGCGTCCGTCGCGGGCGGAGCCCCGGGGAGCTCGGAGGCCGTCGACACGGAGCTCGCGCAGTGGCTGATCGACAACGTCCCGGAGCTGGGCAAGCCCGCCGGCTGCTGAGCGTCGCCTGGTCAGCTCGGGCCGAGGCGCCTCAGAACCCGTTCCCCTCGGCGAGGCGGCGGATGGCGTTCCGCAGAAGGACCCGCGACAGCGTCGCCGGCGCAAGGTCGCGCTGGACCGCGAGCGACGTGAGCATCTCGAAGTCGGCAGCACCGAGCTTCACGTTGACCTGCCGGTACTCGCGACCGCCGACCCGTCCGAGCGTCTCCGGCAGCGTCCGGGAGGGCAATCCCTCCGGTGGGGCCTCGCGCATGCGCTGACGGGCGCGCCATCCCGGGTCGACCGTGTCGCGCAGGTCCGCGACGGACTTGTAGAGAGGAGCCGTCTGAGTTGCGCGGCGGAAGCGTTCCTCCCAGTACTCATCGCTCTCCTCTTCCGGGTCAGTCATGTCTCTTCTCCGGGCGGTACTCAGGAGTACTCGGACTTGGTCTGGGCCTGCGGCGGTCCGACGCCCGGGTACCTCCTGTGCGCGGAGTACTCCTGGGTATCGCTCTTGGAGTTCGTATGACCACCTCGTCTCGCATGGTGGACGCAGGGGCGTCACACGTGGGAGACGTTCTGTGCCGAGCCTGTGAAGGAAGGCGAAGGAATGCCGCGTCCGGCAGGTCTCGGGGGACGCGCAGACTCGGGCCGCTCAGCCCCGCGCCAGCTCGATCGCCCGCTCGACGAACCGCTCGAAGCTGAGGCCGGCAGCCTCGGCCGCCATCGGCAGGAGCGAGGTGTCGGTGAGGCCCGGGATCGAGTTCACCTCGAGCACCTGCGGCCCGACGCCCCCAGCGTCACTCGGAGCTCCCAGCATCAGGTCGACGCGCGCGAAGCCCTCGCAGCCGAGCGCCTCCCAGGTGCGCTTCGCCGCGTCGAGGACGGCGACCGTGTCCGCCTCGCTCAGCTCGGCGGGGCAGGCGTAGGTGGTGCGGCCGATCTCGTAGCGCGCGTCGTAGTTGAACTCGTCGCCGCTCGCGGGAATGGCCTCGACGATCGGCAGCGCCTCGCCGTCGAGGATCGAGACCGCGAGCTCGCGACCCTCGACGTGTCGCTCGATCAGCACGCGGTCGTCGTAGGAGAGCGCCGCGACCAGAGCCTGGGGGACCTCCGCGCCGGAGCCGGCGAAGCGGACGCCGAGCGCCGAGCCCTGGGCGGCGGGCTTGACGACCAGCGGCAGCCCGAGGCCGGCGGCGATCTCGCCGATCGCGTCGGCGGCTCCCAGCTCCCTGAACGCGGCGGCGCCGAAGGCGACCCAGTCGGGGGTGGCGATCCCGGCCTCGCGCATCCGGTGCTTCGACTGCACCTTGTCCATGCAGAGCACGCACGCCGCGACGCCCGGCCCGGTGTAGGGGATGCCGAGCAGCTCGAGCAGCGACTGGACGGTGCCGTCCTCGCCGCCGGGCCCGTGGAGCGCGATGAAGGCGACGTCGGGCCGCTCGCTCTTGAGCCGGGAGACGAGCGCTTCGTCGGCGTCGATCGAGACCACCTCGTGGCCGAGGTCGGAGAGGGCGTCGGCGACCCGCGCGCCCGAGCGCAGGGACACGGCGCGCTCCAGCGAGCGGCCGCCCATCAGCACCGCGACCCTCATCGGCCCGGGCTCTCGGGCGGGCGGCGGTGGAAGGGGAGGACGGCTCCCGAAGCGGTGGTGTCGCTCGGAGCGGGAGCGGGGATCCGATGCTCTCCGGTGATCGTCTCGTAGAGGTTGACCTGCTCGTCGATCACGGCGCCGATCCGGCGGATCCCCTCGCGGATCTCGTCCTCGGTCTGCGCCGAGTAGTTGAGGCGCATCGAGCCGCTGCCGCGGCCGTCGGTGAACGCGGCCTCGCCGGGGACGAAGGCGACGTTGTCGCGCAGCGCCTTCGCCAGGAGGTCGGTCGTGTTGATGTAGTCGGGCAGCGTCGCCCAGAGGAACAACCCGCCGTCGGGCTCCGACCAGGTCGCCTGCTTCGGGAAGTAGCGCTCGAGCGCGCCGATCATCGCGTCGCGCCGGGAGCTGTAGATCCGGCAGAGCTCCTCGATGTAGTCGCGCCAGTTGCCCTCGGCGAAGTACTCGTGGACGAAGAACTGGCTCAGCGTCGAGGTGCAGAGATCGGAGGCCCCCTTGCCGAGCACGAGCTTCGCCATCACCGGCGGCGGCGCGCAGACCCAGCCGATCCGGATCCCGGGGGAGAGGATCTTCGAGAGCGTGCCGACGTAGAGGACGAAGTCGCCGCCGTCGAGCGAGTAGAGCGGGACCGGCTGCTCGCCGTCGAAGCGGAGCAGGCCGTAGGGGTTGTCCTCGATGAGGAGGATCTCGCGGGTCTGGGCGATCTCGACGAGCCGTCGGCGCCGCTCGAGCGACATCGTCACGCCGCCGGGGTTCTGGAAGGTCGGCACGCTGTAGATGAACTTCGGCCGCTTGCCCTCGCGATCGAGCTCGGCGAGCAGCTCCTCGAGCGCGTCGATCCGCATCCCGTCCTCGTCCATCGCGACCTGGCGGGTGTCGGCCTCGTAGGAGCAGAAGGTCGGGACGGCGCCGGGATAGGTGGGGCCCTCGGCGATGACCACGTCGCCAGGGTCGATGAGCACCTTGCAGATCAGGTCGATCGCCTGCTGGCCACCCGTCGTGACCATCACGTCGTCGCGACCGGGGTCCATCCCCTCGGCGCGCATCACCTCGCAGATCACGTCCTTGGTCTCGCCGAAGCCCTCGGTCGGCCCGTACTGGAGCGCCCTCGCGGAGCTCTCCTGCGCGATCCGCGTCATCTGCGCCGCGAACGATTCCGGCGGGAACGTCGACGTGTCCGGGAGCCCGCCGGCGAGCGAGATCACCTCGGGCCGCGCCGTGATCTCCATCAGGTCGCGCATCGCGGAGGAGCGCATCACCCGCGTCCGGGCGGCGAACAGGCCCGCGTACCGCTGGAGATCGGAGGATCTCGTGTGAGGGCGGCGGTGGCGGCCCGTCTCGGTGGGCGGCCCGTCGCCCAGACGATCCGGATCGCGGTCGTGCTCGGCCGGGTCCATGGGTGGAAAGTAGAGGCTCGGCGCCGCTGCGACCGCCGCGGAGCAACCGCGATGAACTAGCCTGCCCGCTCGATGGACCTCGTTCTCGCCATCTGCCAAGGCCTCGGCCTCGCGCTCGCGATCGGCATCGGCGGCCCCATCGCCGCGCTCTTCGCCTCGATGATGGGCGCGCTCGAGGCCGGCTTCAACCCGGACGGGACCGACTACAGCTTCATCACCGCGACCTGGTTCCTGATCACGCTGCTTGCGATCGCCGTGCTCGAGGTCGCAGCCCGTGGCCGGGACTTCGCGCGGCTCCCCATCGTCGCGCTGCTCGCCGCCGCCGGCGGGCTCGCCTTCGCGGCGTCGCTCGCGGAGGAGGGGGAGACCGCCTGGCCCGGACTCATCCTGGGAGCGATCGTGACCGGCGCGACCGCCTACGTCTCCACCGGCGTCCTCGAGGGAGCGATCCGCCGCGCGAAGGCCGCCGGCGGAGGCCGCCGCGGCATCGGCCGCGACACCGACAAGGACGAGGTCCCGCCGGACGTCGACGCGGCCAACGTCCTCATCATCGGCTTCGCGGTCGCCGGCATCGTCGTCGCCGCGCTCGCGCTCTTCATCCCGCCGCTCTCACTTCTCGCCGCGATCGCGGTCATCGCCGTCGGCCTCGGCCGCCGCCGCAAGGCGGGCGAGAAGTACGAGGGCCTGCGGATCCTCCGCTAGCTCCGGATGCGAGCCGCCCTCGTCGCCGCGGCCGTGGTCGCCTGCCTGCTCGGCCTCGGGTGCGGGGACTCGGAGGAGGGAACCGACGCGATCGACGACCGCGGTGTCCACGGCGCCGACGTCCACTGAGGACACCTACACGATCACCCGGTGTGCGGGCGAGAACTGCGGGCCGCGGCCCCGCGTCGATCGACCGCGCCGACGCGGAGGCGACGCTGCGGACCTACTTCGAACTCGTCGCCGCCGGGGACACCGACGCCGCCTGGGAGCTGCTCGCGCCGGACGTCCAGGAGCAGTTCGGCGGCTTCGACACCTGGAGCGCCGGCATCGAGGCGCGCGAGTCGACCGAGCTCACCTCGCTCGTTGCCGCGGGCGGCGGCCGATGACGCGCCCGCCTTCGACCTCGAGGTCCACACCGTGGAGAGCACGCCATGCGGAGTCACCGCCGAGCGCACCTTCTCCGGGAGCTGGACCGTGGAGGGGGCGGACGACAGCTCTCCGGATCGCCTCCGTCGAACAGACCCTCGTCTCCGGCCCGCCGGACCTCGAGACGCTCTGCGCGACCGGCGGCTACTGAACCTCCGACCCTCTGACTGGATCTGGGTCCGCCCACCGGACCCAAAACCCGTCGCACGTCGCGAGCGAGCCGCGATCTAGAAGACGATCGTCGTTCCCCCGTCGCGGAGCACCCGGTCCTCGCAGTGGAGCCGGACCGCCCGCGCCAGCACCAGCCGCTCGACGTCGGCTCCCAGCCTGACCAGCGCCTCGACGTCGTCGCGGTGGCCGACCTTGACCACGTCCTGGTCGATGATCGGGCCGGCGTCGAGCTCCTCGGTCACGTAGTGGGCGGTTGCGCCGATCAGCTTCACGCCGCGCTCGTGCGCGCGGCGGTACGGATCGGCTCCCGCGAACGCCGGCAGGAACGAGTGGTGGATGTTGATGACGGGCACGCCGACCTCCTCGAGGAACGAGCCCGAGAGGATCTGCATGTAGCGGGCGAGCACGACCAGGTCGAGCGGGCCGTGGGCGGCGAGCACGTCGAGCAGCCGCCGCTCGGCCTCCGGCTTCGTCTCCGGGCTGATCGGCACGTGGCTGTAGGGAACCCCGAACGCCGCGACGTCGCCCGCGAGGTCCGGGTGGTTCGAGGCGACCAGGGCTATGTCCCCCTCGAGGTCACCGCGCCGCTGCCGCCAGAGCAGCTCCATCAGGCAGTGCTCCTCGCGGGAGACCAGCACCGCGATCCGCTTCCGGCGCCCGGCGGGGGAGAGGGTCCAGGTGATCCCAAGGGGAGCGAGCCGCCTCCCCGAGCGCGCCCTCGAAGGTCGCGAGTCCGTCCTCGTCGAGGGGGAGCGTGAACTCGGTCCGCATGAAGAACCGCCCGCTCCCGCCCTGCTCGTCGGCGGTGCTGTGCTGGTCGGAGGCGACGATGTTGGCGCCGCTCCCAGCGAGGAACCCCGAGATCGCCGCGACGATCCCGGGCCGGTCGTCGCAGGAGACCAGCAGGCGATGAGCGGCTTCGGGCATGGAGGGATTCAACACGCCCGGGCGGGGAAGGGGTTGGACATGAAGATCGGGTTCAAGCTGTTCGCCGAAGCGCTGCCTCCGAAGGAGCTCGTCCGCCAGGCCGTCGAGGCCGAGCGCGCGGGCTTCGACTTCGTCGAGATCAGCGACCACTTCCACCCCTGGCTGGAGAGCCACGGGCACTCGCCGTTCGCCTGGTCGGTGCTCGCGAACGCCGCCGCGAAGACCGAGACGCTCGGCCTCGTCACCGGCGTCACCTGCCCGAGCATGCGCTACCACCCGGCGATCGTCGCCCAGGCCGCCGCGACCACGCAGATCCTCAGCGACGGCCGCTTCACCCTGGGAGTCGGCGCGGGCGAGCGGCTCAACGAGCACGTCGTCGGCCAGGGCTGGCCCGAGGTCGGCGACCGCCACCGCCGCTTCCGCGAGGCGCTCGAGATCATCCGCCTCCTCTGGGAGGGCGGCTACAAGTCCTACCGCGGGAAGTTCCTCAAGCTCGAGGACGCACGGGTCTTCGACCTCCCCGACGAGCTGCCGCCGATCGCCGTCGCGGCCGGCGGTCCCCAGGCGGCGAAGGTCGCGGCCGAGCTCGGCGACGGGCTGTTCGCCACCGACCCCGATCCCGACCTGGTCAAGGCGTTCGAGGACGCCGGCGGATCCGGCGACGCCGTCAAGTACACGGAGGTGCCGCTCGCCTGGGCGCCCGACGCCGACGCAGCTGCCGCCTCCGCGCACGAGCTCTTCCGCTTCGGCCTGCTCGACTGGAAGGTCCTGCCGGAGCTCCCGAACCCGGCCAACTTCGAGTCGGCGACCGACTTCATCACCAAGGAAGACGTCGCCGAGGCCTTCGCCTGCGGTCCCGACGCCGCCGACCACCTCGAGGTCGCCAAGCCGTTCGCCGAGGCCGGCTTCGACCACCTCGCGCTGATCAACGCGGGCCCGGACGTCGACGGCTTCTTCGAGTTCTTCAGCAACGAGCTGAACGAGCCGCTCCGCTCGCTCTGACAACCTTGGGGTCCCACCGGATGGCCCCGTCCCCAGCTCATAGGAACGACCGCAAGCTGGTCCTCGTCGTCGTCGACTCCCTGCGCAGCGACATGCTGCTGCGCACGGTCGAGGCCGGCGACGCGCCGACGTTCAAGAAGCTGCTCGATCGCGGGGAGCTGGTCTCCGACTGCGCCTCCTCGTTCCCGTCGGTGACGCCCGTCTGCACCTCGGAGATCGCCACCGGCGTGCGGCCCGACCAGCACCAGATCCCGGGGATGAACTGGTACCACCGCGCCGAGGAGCGCTACGTCGAGTACGGCAGCTCGTTCGAGGCGACGCGGAAGTTCGGCCTGTTCCGCTCGCTCTACGACACGGTCTACAACCTGAACATGGGGCACCTGAACCACGAGACGCTCACCTGCTTCGAGCGGCTCGGGGACGCCGGCTACCGCACGGCCTGCACGCCGTTTCTGATCTACCGCGGCCGGACCCGCCACGAGGTCGGCCTCGAGGGTCTGCTCAAGGCGGCGACCTCGGCGGCGAAGTTCCACCACGCGGTCTGGGGTCCCGACGAGCTCTTCTACGGCGAGCTCTACTCGTCGCGGAAGGTCAACTGCCCGCCGACGCTCGCGCGGCCGTCCGTCCGCGACGCCTACTCGGCGTGCGTCGGCCGCGACCTCGTCGAGCACGACCTCTACGACTTCCTGCTCTTCTCGCTCCCCGACAACGACTACTACTCCCACCGCGACGGGCCGGGGGAGACGCAGGAGTCGATCGCGATGGCCGATGACGCTCTGGCCGAGCTCGTCGACGCGTCTGGGGGTATTGATCTGTTCCTGGAGGCGAACGCCGTGATCGTCGTCGCCGACCACGCGCAGAGCCACGTCGACCCAGCCGCTCGCGCTGGCCGAGAGCCTCGCCGGCCACTGGGAGGTGCTGCGGCCGAACGTCGAGCTCGATCCGTCGCACGAGCTCGCCGTCGGCCCGAGCGGCCGCGGCGCCGGCATCTGGGTCCTCGCCGAGCCCGGGAAGAAGCACGACGAGCTCGCCGCGCAGGTCCGGCGTTATGTCAACCGCAACCTCGACGGCCAGATCGAGCTCGTCGCCTGGCTCAGCCCCGATGGGGAGGAGGCCGCCGTCCGCCGCGGCGAGTGCGAGCTGCGCTTCGCGCCGGCCGGTGACGAGAGCGACGTCGCCGACCGCCGCGGCAAGCGCTGGTCGGTCGACGGCGATCTCGATGCGCTCACCGCCGAGGTCAACGACGGCATCTTCGACTCCGCCGACTACCCGGACGCACTCGCCCGCCTCTGGGCCGCGCTTCGCAACCCGAACGCCGCCGACATCCTGCTCAGCCTCGCTCCCGACTGGGAGTGCGAGGACTGGGGCGGCATCACCCACACCCCGGGCGGGAGCCACGGCTCCCTGCGCGCGGAGGACTCGCTGGGAACGCTCCTCACCGTGGGCCTCGATGGCGAGCGGCCCGAGCGCGACCAGTGGGCGATCAGCGATGTCGCCGGGTTGGTCGACGGCCACTTCGGGATCGGCGCGGACCGCTCGCCGAGCGAGACCGTGGCCTCCGCAGCCCGCTGAGCGGTTTACGATCAAACGCGATGAGCGTGACCGAAACGCCTGAGAAGGCGGAGCCGAAGCGCGCGCGGGATCACTGGGACCAGGCAGCTGACTGGACGTGGGGGATCCTCCGGCGCGTCCACCTGGGAACCCGCAAGCCGGGGAACTGGCTGCAGCTCTTCCACTTCGCGGTGGTCGGCGGGTCCGGCTACGTGGTCAACCTGATCGTCTTCACGCTGCTCAACACCGGCGCCGACGTCAACCACCTGCTCGCCGCGGTCGGCGCGTTCGTCGTCGCCGTCAGCAACAACTTCCTGCTCAACCGCCACTGGACCTTCAAGCACCAGGGCTCGAAGGATTCCCACGCCGGCTTCCAGGCGGCCCGCTTCCTCACGGTCAGCGTCGTCGGTCTGGCCGTCAACCTCGTCGTGCTCGAGCTGCTGGTCACGAGCGCGGGCCTCGCCGAGATCCCGAGCCAGGCGATCGCCGTCGCCGTCGCCACGCCGGTCAACTTCATCGGCAACAAGCTCTGGACCTTCGACCGCTGAGGGGTCAGAGCCCCGCTTAGGTTGGGCGAAGTTCCCCTGCGACAATCACCCGTCCACGAACACGAGGAGGGACGAACCCAGATGGTGAACTTCAAGAAGCTGGCCGATCGCGCCAAGGACGTCGTCGAGAAGCAGGGCGGTCCCGATGCCCTCAAGGACAAGGCCGGGAAGATGAAGCAGGCCGCCTCCGGCAAGGGGTCGATCGGCGACAAGGCGAAGGCCGCCGCCGCCGTCGCGAAGGACCGGCCGGCCGGTGACGCCACGAAGGTGACGCACAACGCCGAGCCGCAGTCCGAGCCCGCCAAGGGCGGGACGACCGGCGGGGAGCCGCCCGCGGCTCAGTAGCCGGCGCGGGGGCCGGTTCAGCCTTGATGCGGGCCGGTCCCCTTTCCGTGCGCCTGGCGTGCTGCGCGCTGCGCGGAGCGCTCCTGCGCGCTGCCCTCGCGTTCGCGCCGGCCGCCTGGGCGCAGAGCTCACGACGAGAAGGTCGCCCCACCCCAGCCGGCGAGCGGAGCAACCGAGGTCCCCAGCGGGCTGCCGGAAACGCCCGAGGGCTACCTCGTCGACGCCGCCGCGGCGCTCTCCGCCGCCGACCGCGACCCGGAGATCATCGACCGGAAGGCCGAGATCGGCCGCAAGCTGATCACGGCGTCGCTCTCGGCGGAGGCGGTGAACGTCTGGGAGGTCTCCTACTACGTCGACGGCATCAAGCAGAACCTCGTCATCGTCGACGGCGAGAGCGGCGAGGTCACCGAGTCGTTCACGGGCTCGGCGGTCAACTGGCCGATGGCGCGCGGGAAGACAGGGGCAGTTCGGCCACCTGCTGAACGCGCCCTATGTCTGGGGACCGCTCGCCGCGCTCTTCTTCCTCTGCCTGTTCGACTTCCGGCGGTGGCGCAAGTGGGTCCACCTCGACCTGCTGGTGCTGCTCTCGTTCGGGATCAGCCACGCGTTCTTCAACGCGGCCGAGATCGGCGTCTCGGTTCCCCTGTACTACCCGCCGCTCGTCTACCTCCTGCTCCGCCTGATGTGGATCGGGTTCCGGGGACCGGGCCGCGCCGGTGGAGCCGGGGAGGGCCTGCGGCCGCGGGCTCCCCGCTGGCTGATGATCGGCCTCGTGATCGGGCTGATCGCCGCGCGGATCGCCGCCAACGTCGCCGACTCCGGCGTGATCGACGTCGGCTACGCCGGCGTGATCGGCGCCGACAAGATCACCGACGCCAAGCCCATCTACGGCGAGTCCTCGTTCCCGGAGAACAACCCGACCGGCGACACCTACGGGCCCGCCAACTACTTCGCCTACGTCCCGTTCGAGGAGGCCTTCCCGTGGAGCGGGCTCTGGGACGACCTCCCGGCCGCCCACGCCGCGGCGATCACCTTCGACCTGCTGACGATCCTCGGCCTCTACGCGCTCGGCGCCGCGGTCACCCGCCGCCGCGGGGAGGGGCTCGTGGGTCTCACCTCCCAGAGCGATACCCCTGGGTACTCGGGGACCGGGGACGACGAGGGCGAAGGCCCGAGTACCGGGGAGTACCCGGCTGAGAACGACTCCCCAAGGAGCCCCGGCTTCAAGGGCGCCCTCCTCGCCAAGGCCCGCGCGCTCTCGCCCGGCGCGGCGCGGAACCAGCTCGGCCTCATCCTCGTCTTCGCCTGGGTCGCCTACCCCTACTCCGACTTCGCGCTGCAGAGCAACTCGAACGATGCGCTGATCAGCGCCCTGCTCGTCTGGGCCCTGGCGCTGTTCGCGATGCCGCTCGCGCGCGGAGCTCTGCTGGGAGTCGCCGGCCTCGCCAAGTTCACGCCGCTCGTGCTCGTCCCGCTCTTCGCCGCCGGCGAGCGCGGGCTGACCCTGCGCGCACCGGAGGGATCCCGCTCCCGGTTCGCGCACCTGCGGCCGGTCGCGCTCTTCGCCGCCGCGTTCATCGGCACCGCCCTGCTCTTCATCGCCCACCCGGCGGTCGACCCGGGCCTCGCCGACTTCTACGACCGCACGATCAGGACCCAGGTCGAGCGAGAGAGCCCGTTCAGCATCTGGGGTCAGGTCGACATCGAGCTCGTCCACACCCTCGCGAAGGTCTTCGCGGTCGGGCTCGCGGTGCTCGTCGCCTTCGTCCCCCGCACGCGGTCACTGACGCAGGTCGCGGCGCTCGCGGGAGCGGTGATGATCGCGGTCGAGATCACGCTCGAGCACTGGTTCTACCTCTACATCCCCTGGTTCCTGCCGATGCTCCTGCTGGCGATGGCCGTCACCGCCGCCGCCCCGGCACGCGACGCCGAACGCCGAGCTCAGCCCCCGTTCGCCTGGTTGACGATCGTGAGGACGTTCGGGGTGAAGTACGGCGTGAAGAGCAGGTTCTTCAGCTTCTTGTAGCCGTAGCTGGTCACGCCGTTGACGAACGGGTTGCCGAAGGAGTCGCGGACCGTCCAGCCGCCACCGCTCGCGCCGCTGCTCATGTCGCAGCCGATGCCGGTGTCGCCGGGACCGCGCAGGCGGTCGAGCGGATCCTCGCCGGCGCTCCCGGAGATGCAGTTCCACATGATCTCGGTGTCGCCGAGGTTGTACGGGTAGCCGATCGCCTGGAAGACCTGCTCGCGGGGAAGGTTCCAGGCGAGGCCCTCCTCGCCGACGACGTCGCCGGCTGCGCCGTTCGGCGACGAGAGCTTCACGGCGCCGTAGTCGCCGTGGAAGTTCTCGGAGCGGAACCACCCGCGGGTGACGACCTTGAGCCCGACCGACCAGGCGCCGAAGGGCGCGGCTCCCGAGTTGTAGGCGGGAACGAAGACGATCCGCCGAGCCCAGCCGGCCCGCGCATCGTGGAGGCAGTGGCCGGCGGTCAGGGCGACGTTGCGCGACGAGCTCGCGACGACCGTCGCCGAGCACGAGTAGTTGCCGACCCTGCGGAAGGTCCCGAAGATGCGCCCGTTGGCGGAGTAGGGATAGACGCCCTGGGCCTCGAACGGGACCGGTCCCGAGGAGAACGGGGGAACCGGGATCGCGCCGGCTGACGCCGGCCGGAGGCCGCGGCGCGCGCGAGTTGGCGGGGCCGACCTCGGCGGGTCCCGGTGTCGCCGTCGCGCCGGGGCTGGCGAGCGCGGTGAGGCCGGAGCTGCGGAGCGCGGCCGGGGACGCGGCGCGGTCCACCCGGAGGAGGGGGGCCTCGCGCATGCGCTTCGGCGTCCAGTACTCGCGCGCGGAGGCGCCGGGCCCGGCAGCGTCGGAGGCAGCCGGAGCCGCGACGGCGCTCCCAGCCGCCGGAAGGACCGCGATCGCGGCGGCGAGGGCGAGGGTGGCGGCGGCGCGGTTGATCTTCATGACCGGAGAAGTTAGTCCTCCGGTTGCGGCCGCGCGCCGCCTAGCTCCGGGACCTGAGATTCAAGAAGTTCGGCGCCAGCGCCGACGGGTGTCATGTGAACCCCCATGCGAGTCGAACTCGCGCGTGATCCATCGACCCCTCGGTTGGCATCCGCAACACGTCCTCGTCCTCGCCCTGGCGGCACTTGCGATCCTCGCGGTCGGCGCTTCGAGCGCATCCGCCGCTGGAGGACGAGCGACCCTCGAGGTGAGGACCGTCGCGGTCGGCTCACTCGACAACCCCTCCGCGGCGATCGTCCCGTTCACCGACGCCATCTACGCGTCGTGCGCGGACGCTCCCACCACCGGGGGACCCGACTGCCAGGAGGTCGGCTCGGTCGATTACCGATACGGCATCAGCCAGCTCGAGGTCACGGTCGGCCAGTACGTGGACTTCCTGAACACGGTCGACCCGAAGGGGACCGACCCCGACGACCTCTACGACACCACGGAGGCCTCGACCGCATGGCCGAAGTACGGCCAGATCAACTTCCGCGGCAAGGCCGCCCCCGGCTCGCACTACCTGGTCGCTCACCCCGAGTGGGCCGACAAGCCCTACGGGTTCGCCGACTTCCTCCGGGCCGCGCGCTTCGTCAACTCCCTGCAGAACGGCAAGCTGCTCGCGAAGAAGGCAACTGAGAACGCAGGCGTGAAGACGACGACCTACAAGGTGCGGATCTCGCGCGTGAACGGTCACGGCATGTACGACCTGCGCCGCGACAAGCGCACGGGAGCGACCCGGTCCGAGAAGAAGGGCTTCGTCGTCCCGAGCCAGGACGAATGGATCAAGTCCGCCTACTTCGACCCGACCGGCGGCGGCACGCTCTCCTACTGGAAGTACCCGACCAACGCCGGGACCTTCGGTGACGGCGAGACCGACGCCCCGGCTCAGTCCACGCTGGATCCGACCACCGGCGACGTCACCAACTCCGGGACCCAGCCCCTGGCGACCTACCACGACACCGCGCTCCCGGCGCCGTCGTGGTGCCCGGCCGCGGTCCAGCCGCAGAGCGACTGCGCGAGCGTCAACCCCTTCGGCATCGACCCGACGACCTACGCGAAGCTCTTCCAGGGGAGCCTCGGCACGATCGGGCAGGCCGGCACCCTCTCGCCGTGGGGCACGCTCGATCAGGGCGGCAACGCGGTCGAGTGGACCGACACGATCACGCCGCCGCCCTCCAAGCGGAGCCGCGGGCGCGTCTGGCGACGGCTCCACGGTGGCGTCCCGAACTCCACCGCCTACCAGATGTGGATCTCGGCGGTGGGCCTCCAGCCCCAGGACAACAAGGTCTACGACACGGTCTATCCGTGGCTCGGCTTCCGGGTCGGCGTCATCGGCAACCTCACGGTGGGCAAGTGACCCCGCGCCGGAACCGCTCGCCGATCGCGGTCGTCGCGCTCGCGGCCCTGGCCGCGCTGGCCTCGCTCGGGACCGCGACGGGAGCCGCGGCTGCGCCAAGCGGCAGCGGCGGCACCAAGGCGAAGGCCATCGGCACGCTGAGCCAGCTGCCCGGCGCGCGCGGCTGCATCGTCGACGAGTCGAAGGCCGCCGGATCGTGCGCCTCGGCGCGCGCGCTCGACGAGCCCGGTCCCTTCATGGGGTCCAACGCCTTGGCGCTGAGCCCCGACGGCAGGAACCTCTACGTCGCCTCGTCCAAGAGCGACGCCATCGCCGTCTTCTCCCGCAACAAGCGGACCGGCAACCTGAAGCAGGCCGGGGGCAAGGGCGGGTGCATCGCGACGGGCGGGGCCGATGGCTGCGCCACCGCGATCGGGCTCGACGGCCCGAACTCCGTCGCGGTCAGCCCCGACGGCGTCAACGTCTACGCGACCTCGCGTGACACCGGCGCGGTCATCGCCTTCCGCAGGAATCCGAAGAGCGGCGCGCTCGTCCAGCCGCCCGGCGGCTGCATCGCCGAGCTGGCGATCCCGGACTGCACCGCGGGTCGCGCGCTCGCCGGCGCCGACGTCGTGACCGTCAGCCCCGACGGAGCCAACGTCTACGTCGGGGCGTTCTTCGGCAACGCCGTCGCGACCTTCGATCGCGACCCCTCGACCGGACTGCTGACGCAGCCGGCCGACGACACCGGCTGCATCACCGAGGCGCCCACCGCCAACTGCGCCACCGGCGTCGCGCTCGCCTCCCCGGAGGGGATGGCCGTCAGCGAGAACGGCGCCTACGTCTACGTCGCCACCGCGGTCTCGAACGCCGTCGTCGTCCTCGCTCGCGACCCTTCGACCGGCGCGCTCACCCAGGCCGCCGACGGGACCGGCTGCATCACCGACGCCGACCTCGCCGGCTGCACCACGGGCGTGCAGCTCGCGGGAGCGAACGCCGTCGCCGTCAACCCCGACAGCGGCGACGTCTACGTCACCTCCCTGACCAGCAACAGCCTCACCTCGTTCTCGAGCTCCGGCTCCGCGGGTCTCACCCAGAAGCCCGGCACATCGGGCTGCACGGTCTTCCTCGTCGCGGTCGGCTGCTCGTTCGCCCGGGCGCTCAGCGCACCCGAGGGAGTGGCGGTCTCGCCGGATGGAGTCAGCGTCTACGTCGCGGCCTTCGCCTCCGGCGCGATCGACGTCCTCGACCGCAACACCACCTCCGGGGACCTCGCCCAGAAGCCGCGCCGACCCGGCTGCGTCGCCAAGGGGAACGTCCCCGGCTGCGAGCGTGCCCGCAAGATGAAGGGCGTCAGCTCGATCGTGATCAGCTCCGATGGCCGCCACGTCTACGCCACGGCATCCGGCAGTGACGCCATCGTGGCCTTCAAGAGGAGAACACGATGACCGAAGGACTGACACGCAAGGAGCTGCTCGCCACGGGCGCAGCGACCGCCGCCGGAGCGCTGCTCGGAGCGGGAGGAGGCGTCGCGATGGGAGCCGCCCGGGGGTCCCTCGCGGAGCATCGCCGGCAAGAACGTGATCCTCTTCATCACCGACCAGGAGCGGGCGATCCAGCACTTCCCGGCGAACTGGCTGCGGGAGAACCTGCCGGGGATGCGGCGCCTGAAGCGCCACGGCATCAGCTTCGAGCGGGCGTTCACCAACGCCTGCATGTGCTCGCCGGCGCGCTCGACCATGATGAGCGGCTACTTCCCGGCCCAGCACGGCGTCAAGTACACGCTCGAGGCGGACATGCCCGCCGACCAGTACCCGCAGGTCGAGCTGCCGACCGACCTCCCGAACCTCGGCACGGTCATGTCCGCGGCCGGCTACACCGTCGTCTACAAGGGGAAGTGGCACTGCTCCAAGCCGGCCGGCGCGACCGCGGTCCCGGCCGATCTCGAGAAGTACGGGTTCTCCCGCTGGGATCCGCCGGACTGCCGGCGCCAACCAGGACGTCTCCGAGGCGGGCGGCGGCAGCGTCAACAACGACGGCCGCTACATGAACTCAGTCGGGACGACCGCCGACGGCACCGAGGGCATCCTCCAGTACCTCGGCTCGACGGCCGCCCAGCAGCAGCCGTTCTTCATGGTGATCTCGCTGGTCAACCCCCACGACGTCCTCTTCTACCCGAGCTCGAACTTCGAGGCCGCCGACTACGACGACACCTGGCTGGCGGGCGACATCCACCTGCCCGAGACCGTGGACGAGGACCTCTCGACGAAGCCGACCGTCCAGAACCAGTTCCGGCGGATCTTCAACCTCACCGGCCCGCTGAAGACGCCGCTGCAGAAGCGCAACTACCTGCGCTTCTACGGCAACCTGATGCGCTCCTCCGACGCCTACCTCAGCCAGGTGCTCGACAAGCTCGAGGAGAACGGCCTCTACGACGACACGCTCGTGATCCGCACCGCCGACCACGGCGAGATGGGCCTCTCCCACGGCGGGATGCGGCAGAAGAACTTCAACGTCTACGAGGAGTCGACGCGCGTGCCGCTCGTCTACTCGAACCCGCAGCTCTACCCGCGGCCGCTGAGCACCGACGCGCTGGTCTCGCACGTCGACCTCCTGCCGACGCTCGCGTCGCTGGCGAAGGCGCCCGCCTCGGCGCAGGCCGACTGGGCCGGCGTCGACTACTCCAAGCTGGTGCTCAAGCCGGAGACGACGAAGGCCGCTCAGGACTACGTCGTCTTCACCTACGACGACTTCCAGTCCGGCCAGGCCCACGGTCCCTATCCGCAGCCGCCGAACCACATCACGAGCATCCGCGAGGGCCGCTGGAAGCTCGCGATGTACTACGACGTCAACCACAAGCGGCGCCCGCAGTGGGAGATGTACGACCTCGTCGACGACCCGAACGAGAAGACCAACATCGCCTGGAGCGGCTACGAGCGGACGCCCGCGCAGCAGAAGCAGTTCAACCGCATGAAGCGGAAGCTCGCCCGGGTCCGGAAGACCCGCCTGCAGCCGCTGAGCTGAGGGCCCGGCCGAGGGGCCGCTGCGCCTAGCGGCGGCTGCCCGGCACGCTCGGGTCGCTCGGCGGGGCTTCGCCGAGCGGGGTGAGCGTCCCCCCGCTGTACACGAAGGTCACCGTCTGCGTTCCGCCCGAGGGACAGCAGTCGTCGTCGGAGGCGTCGTAGATCGCGTAGGAGACGACGGCCTCGGTGTCGGAGGACGAGACGATCTCGACGTCCCCGCTTCCGTCAGCCCAGTCGGTTCCGAGGAAATCAGAGCCGTTGTAGAAGAGCGCGAACTCACCGGATGAGCCGGTGCCCTCCATCACGCGCAAGGTGTTGGACTCGTCGTAGGCGCTCGTGTCGGTCACCGTGTAGCCCTCGGCTGTGGCCCCGGCCACAGCTGTATCGACGGTCGAGCTCGACGGCGCCTCCGTGGTCGTCGACACCGGCCGCTCGCGCGCGGTCGTCTGATCCTTCGTCGTTGTCGTCTCGGTCACGGTCCGCGTGCGCTGGTCCTGCTGCTGGGCGACCGTCGTCTGCTCCTCGCCGCCGCCGTCATCGCCACCGCCGGTGGCGAGCAGCACCGCGGCGGTTGCGAGCCCGACCGCGATCAGGGCCACGACGGCGCCGGCGAGGATCCGCCCGCGGTTGCTCTTCCGCTCGGGCCCGAGGTCGTTCGTCTCCGGTTCGTACTCGCGGCGCCCGGGGCGCGGGCGCGGGACGGTCTGCGGCGGCGGGGGAGGCGGGATGGGCCGGTCCGACGGCGGGGGCGGCGGGGCTCCGCCTCCGGTGACGGTGGGGGAGTCGATGTAGGCGCGCGGGGCGGCATCGCCGACGCCGACCGTGCGCTCCGCGGCGGCGGGAGCGTGGCCGGTGAGCGCGGCGCGGGCGGCGCGCCCGAGATCGCCGGTGGAGGGGAAGCGGTCGTCGGGCGACTTCGCAAGGGCGCGCTGGACGACGGGGGCGAGCGCCGCCGCGGCAGCTCCCAGCGACGGGTCGATCGGCTTGACCTCCCCGTGGACGTGGCCGAACATCTTGGCCGGGCCCTCGGTGCCGGGGAAGGGGACGGTGCCGGTGACCGTCTCGTAGAGGAGGCAGCCGAGCGCGTAGACGTCGGTGCGAGCGTCGACCGGATGGCCCTGCAGCTGCTCGGGCGCGACGTAGTCGAGGGTGCCGACGAACTGGCCGGTCTCGGTCATGCTCGTCGTCGCGGCCGCGGAGCGGGCGACGCCGAAGTCGGTGACGAGCGCGTGCGGATCGCTCCGGCGCTCGTCGATCAGGATGTTGGCGGGCTTGACGTCGCGGTGGACGAGCCCGGCGGCGTGGACCGCGTCGAGGCCGGCGGCGGCTCCCTCCACCAGCGCGACTGCGCGCTCCGGCTCGAGCCGGCCGCGCTCGATGATCTCCGAGCGCAGGTCGTGGCCGTGGATGAACTGCATCACGAGGTAGAGCGTTCCCTCGCGCTCGCGGGCCTCGTAGATCGAGACGACGTTCGCGTTGTCGATCCGCGCCGCGGTGCGCGACTCGGCGCGGAAGCGCTGGCGGTAGGCGTCGTCCTCGGAGAGGTCGGGGCGGATCAGCTTCAGCGCGACGATGCGGTCGAGCTCGATGTCGCGGGCGCGGAAGACGACCCCCATGCCGCCGCGGGCGAGCTCGTCCTCGATCTCGTATCCGGCGAAGGTGTCGCCGGCGCCGATCCGGCTCACGGTCGCGCCCCCTGGGTCAGGCCGACGATCGAGGCGACCAGCAGGACGAGGGTCGCGACGCCGGTGAGGTAGGCGCCCCAGGCGAGGGAGCCGATCTGCAGGGTCTCCCGGAGGTCGTTGTAGTCGCGTGAGCAGGACCCCGCCGGTCCCGGCGGCGGCGGCCGCGGACAGGACGTAGGCGAAGCGCGCCCGGAAGAGGACCACGATCAGCAGGGCGAACGCCGCGATGCCGGCTCCGGCGTAGATCCAGACCGTGTCGATCGAGACGACCAGCCGGACCGCGGAGTCCTGACCGCTGAGCTCGATGCCGCCGACGCGTGAACCAGGGCGCGTTCGCGCCGTAGAAGAGCGCCAAGGTCGCCAGCGCGCTCAGCCAGAAGGCGGGCGTCAGCGCGACCCCCGTCCCACGGTGTGAAGTAGCCATCCCCATCCCCATCCCCTCGATCCATCCCGGTCGTCGCGTCCGGGATGGCAAGCCTACGCGCTTTTGACGCGACGTCCAAGATGCTCGCCGCATAGGATCGAGCGCATGGCGGATCTCGGCGACCCCTCCTCCTACATCGCCCTCGAGGAGGGCACGCCCGTCTTCGCGAGCGACGGCGAGGAGGTCGGCCGCGTCCACCACGTCCTCGCCGACATGGAGGACGACATCTTCGACGGCATCGTCCTCGACACGAGCCGCCTCCCCGGCGGCCACCGCTTCCTCGACATCCCGCAGATCGACCGCATCTACGACCGCGGCGTCACCCTCACCATCAGCGCCGAGGAAGCCCGCTCCCTGCCGGAGCCGGAGAAGCACGCCGCCGCCCTGGAGACGGGCCCGGACGAGCAGGTCCCCGACGACCTGAGCGACAAGCTGCGCCGGGCCTGGCACCAGATCAGCGGCCAGTCCTGACGTAGAGGGGTCAGACCCTTTAGGCGCGCGGCCCCGAGTCGCTCCTGACGGGACACGCGGTCCCGTCCAGCCGCGACTCACTTGGGGAGCCGGCGGTCCGCGGCGCCGAGCCGCGCCGAACGGGACAGCGCGGTCCCGCGAGCCGCGACTCGCCCAGCTAGACCTGGTGCGCCATCCGCTCCACCAGCCGTGAGTGGCGGTCGCTCGCGTCGGTGTTCGCCAGCGCCCGGCTGAGCGCCCGCGCGTCGCCGGCCAGGATGCACAGCTTCTGCGCTCGCGTGACCGCGGTGTAGAGCAGGTTGCGCGAGACGAGCCGCGGCGCGTGCGAGCTGTGGAGGCAGACGATCACCGCGGGCACCTCGAACCCCTGCGCCTTGTGGACCGAGGTGCAGAACCCGCCGCGCAGCGCGCGGGCCTCGCGGAAGGGAAGGGAGACGACCTCGCCGACGTCGTTCTCCAGCCAGAGCTCGCCGTCGGACTCGTCGGCGGAGTCGACCACGAACATCGTCCCGTTGGCGATCGCGTGGTCGGGGATCGAGCGCGTCGTGATCACCTTCTCGCCGACCCGGAAGCGGCCGTCGCACACCCGCTCGGCCGAACCGCACAGCGCGTCGCGCATCCGCGTGTGGAGGGCGTCGATCCCCGCGATCCCCTTGTACTGGGGCGCGAGGATCTGCACCTGCCGCACCGGGTCGAGCCCGAACTCCCGCGGGATGCGCTCGGTGGCCATCGTGATCACGTCGTCGGCGAGGTCGGCGGCGCTCGAGCGGAAGTGGAGGAAGAAGTCGCGGTCCTCCTCCTCGTTGGGCTCGCGGCGCGGCGGCTCCCCGGTCCTGATCGCGTGCGCGGCGCCGACGATCATCGACCGCCGCGCCTGCCGGAACACGTGCTCGAGCCGGACGGTCGGCACCAGCTCCGCCTCGATCACCTCGCAGAACGGCTTGCCCGGACCGACCGGCGGGAGCTGGTCGACGTCGCCGATCATCACCAGGTGGGTCTCGGGCCCGATCGCCGCGAGCAGCGCCCGGCAGATCTCGAGCGAGAGCATCGACGACTCGTCCACGATCACGAGGTCGGCCTCGACCGGGTTGTCCTCGTCGCGCCCGGGGATCTCCCCGGGGATCCACTCGAGCGCCTTGTGGATGGTCATCGCCGGAGCGCCGTCGGTCGCCTGGGTCAGCCGCCGCGCCGCGCGCCCGGTCGGCGCGAGCAGCCGCAGCTCGAGCTCGCGCGGCTCGCACATCAGCGCGAGCGCCTTGGTCAGGTGGGTCTTGCCGGTGCCCGGGCCGCCGGTGATCACCGAGAGCCGCGCGGTCAGCGCGTTCGTCACCGCCTCGCGCTGCTGCTCGGTCAGGTCGTAGGCCTCGAACTCCGCAGGCGTAGGCGGCTTGCTCCACGCCGGCTCGGCGCGGGCCATCGAACCGAACCGCTCCGCCAGCCACTCCTCCGCGTGGAAGGTCCAGCCGCGGTAGATCCGCGGGTCCTCGGTCGAGAGCGACGGCACCTCCTCCACGTGCAGCTCCGGGCGCGGCGCGGAGCTCGGCCATCGACGGCTCGGTCCCTCCCAGCAGCACCCGGGTCGCGTCGATCAGCTCCCCGCGGGGGAGGTGGGTGTGGCCCTGGTTCTCGGCCTCGCGCAGGGCGTGGACCGCCGCCGCGCGCATCCGCCTCTGGGAGTCGGGAGGGGTGCCGCTCGCAAGCGCCACCCGGTCGGCGCCGAGGAAGCCGATCCCGGCGACGTCGGTCAGCGAGTAGGGGTCGTCGCGCACCTCCTCGACCGCGTGGATCCCGTGGATCGCGATCAGCTCGCCGACGTGCCGGGCGAGCCCGTGCGGCGAGAGCAGCGCGTAGAGCCGGCGCTCGGCCCGGCGGTTGGCCCACTCCTCGGCGGCCTCGGCGGCGGTCGCGTCGCTGACCCCGCGGATCGAGCGGAACATCGCCTCGGGGTCGCGGTCGATCGCCTCGAAGACGTCGGTGCCGTGCGCGTCGATCAGGTCGTCGGCGCGCTTGCCGCCGATCCCGGGGATGGTCTTCAGATACCGGCGCACGCCCTCGATCCCGCTCGGGTCGAGCGGCTCCGCCTCGCGCGCGGCGAGCTGCAGCCCGTGCTTGCGGTGGAGCTCGTACGTCCCGGTCAGCCGCGCGCGCGACTCCTCCTCGAGGTGGCCGATCGGCCCGACCGCGATCAGCTCGCTCCCGTCGTCGAGCTCGACGACCACCACCGCGAACTGCCCGTCGTCGGAGCACCACCGCTGGTAGACGACCTCGACCTCACCCTCGAACTCGTCCCCCGCGGCCGGCCCCGCGTCGAGCAGCCGCTCCTGAGCTGATGAGCTGTCTGCGCTTGCCACGGTCACCTCACCCAAGTTAAGGAGCGAACCGGCGTTCGCGCCCCGGGTGTCGAAGGATCACACCTGCGGTGGGCGGGCGAGCGGGCCGTCGCGGTGGTTCCATCGTCGGCATGAACGAACCGCAGGGGAAACCGAGCCGACGCGACAGCCGTTCCATCATCGAGTGGCACGAATCGGCGACGGGTCCGCCGATATCTGCCACTCGCCGCCGCTGTCGCCGCCGCCCTCGCGCTCGTCCCCGCCACCGCCGACGCCCGCGCCAACTTCACCGCCCCCGAGAAGGTCGACCTCCCCGGCCACCACCTGCTCGACCTCGGCGTCGCCGATCCCAACGACGACGGCCGGCTCGACCTCTTCACCACCAACCACAAGTTCGAGTCGGCGCTGCTGCTCAACAAGGGCGGCGGCCGCTTCGGGGACCGGCTCGCCGACCTCGGCCTGAGCCCGAGCCGCGGCTTCCCCGGCCTCGAGCGCCTCAAGGCTCCCGACCTCTCCGCCGACGGCGTCTACCTCTTCATGCGCTCACCATCTGGGAAGGGAGAGCGCTCCTACGTGCAGATCCGCGCGGTCGGGACGGCGGCCCGCGGGCGGCTCACCTTCGGCAGCCAGAAGGTGGACATCGATCGCCAGGTCAACGCGCAGGTCACCGAGGGCCGGAGCGACGCCGGCCAGCCGAGCGTCACCTTCGACGCGCGCCCCGGCGCCGTCATCGACATCAGCGTCCGCCACATCGACCTGCCGATCGCGGTCAACTTCGAGGAGCCCGAGCCGAGCAAGGTCCTCGTCGGCACCGAGGCGGTCCCGGCCACGCAGAAGTCGTTCGTCCTCACGCTCCGCGACCGGCACGGCCTCGCCTTCGCTGATCTGGGAGGCGACCGCGACACCGACGTCTTCGCGGTCAGCGGCGGGCTCGGCGGCGGCATCACGCTTCCCGGCTACCGCTCCCAGATCCAGGACGAGCTGATGATCGCCCGCGGAGCCGGCTTCAGCGACGAGAGCGCGGGGAGCGGCCTCGTCAAGGACGGCTGCCGCGGGCGGGAGGCGGGAGCTGTCGACGTCGACCGCGACGGCCTCCTCGACCTCTTCGAGGGTTGCGAGGGGGAGGCGCCGCGGATCTTCCGGCAGGTCTCGCCGTCCAGGTTCGAGCCGTACCCGGCGCCGAACTCGATCGCCACGACGTTCCGCTGGGCCGACGTCCGCGGCGACGGCGCGCTCGAGCTGATCGCGGCCGAGCGCGGCGGCGTGCGCGTCTACGGCTTCGACACCGGCAAGCCGAAGGTCGTCGACCGCGTTCACGTCTCCGCCCGCAACGGCAAGGTCGCGCAGTTCGCGCTCGCCGACCTCGACACGGACGGCGACCTCGACGTCCTCGCGGTCGCCCACACCGGCAACACCGTCCTCGAGAACCTCCACAGCGGCCTGCGCGCCGTCCCGCCCGAAGCGGTTCGGCCTGCCCGAGCGCAGCGTCGCCGCGAGCTTCGTCGACTACGACAACGACGGCCAGGTCGACGTCCACCTCGTGCCGCAGGGCCTCTTCCACCGCGAGGGACCAAGGGCCTTCCGGCCGACCGGCGAGCTGGGAGCGAGCCACGCCGGCGCCGCGATCACGACCTGGATGGACGCCGACAACGACGGCCTCCGCGACGCCGTCGTCGCCACCGGGCCGAGCGCCTTCTCCAACGACAAGACCGTCCGCTTCTTCCGCAACCGCACGCCGGGCGGCCACTGGCTCGAGGTCGACCTCCGCGGCCCCGCCGGCAACGCGCAGGCGATCGGCGCGCGGCTGCAGCTGCGCTGCGGGACCGACCGCCAGTTCGGCTTCCCCGGCCAGTACGACGACTCGCGCTACTCCCAGGGCCACTACCGCCTCTACTTCGGCCTCGGGGAGTGCACCCGGGTCCAGGAGGCGACGGTCCGCTGGCCCGACGGCACCCGCCAGCGGTTCGGCCCGCTCCGGGTGGACCGGGTCGTGCGGCTGACGCAGAAGTAGGGAGCGGGGCGGACGCGGCGCGAGCCGCGCCAATCAGGACCACCTGTCTCGAAGGCAGCGACTCGGTGCGCCAGGCCGCCGCTACCCAGGGGGCCCGCGCGTGTTCGTGCCTACGATCGCCGTGATGAACCGCTTCGTTCCAACCTTTGCCGCGCTCCTCGCGGCCCTCCTTGGCCTCGCCGGGACCGCCCACGCTTCCACGGCCGTCCCGGCCTCCGAGGCGACCGACGCGGACGTCGCCTCCTCGCGCACCGCGCCGCTCGCGGCCTTCACCACCGTGGTCAACAACCGCCGGACGAGCTTCGACGCGCTCGGCTCGACCGATCCCGACGGCGACGCGATCGTCCGCTACGACTGGGATTTCGGGGACGGCACGAGCGCTCCCAACGGCGGCGCGCAAATCACGAACCGTTACGGCAAGGGGAGGAAGCAGTTCCCGGTGACGCTGACGGTCACCGACGAGACGGGTGCCTCGTCGACCCTGACCCAGACGCCGTTCGCGCCGACGTTCCTCGGCGACGACGAGCAGCCGGCGGCGCGGACCCTGAGGCTGCGGCTCGTCTGCCCGGCCGACTGCCAGGTCAAGGTCGTGGGTCGGCTGAAGCTCTCCGGCAAGGGCGTCGACGGGAAGAAGGCCCAGCTCCAGGGGGCGACGAAGACCCTGCGAGCGGGACGAGCCGGCACGCTGAAGTTGAAGCTGACGCAGCGCGGGGTGGAGCAGGCCGGCGTCGCGAAGAACGCGATCGCCCGCCTGAAGGTGAGCGTCACCGACGACGCGGGGAACCTCTTCAAGGACCGCCACGGCATTCGGGTGCTTCCGAAGCGGTAGGGCCCCGGCGTCGAGCGGGGCCGCGATCAGGCCGGCGGGAACTGCCGGTCGAACCAACCGCCGAGCGCCTCGACGCCGGCCCGCTGGATCTCCCCGCCGCCGAGCGTGTCGAACGGCTTGCCGACGCCGCGCATCATCATCAGCCGCAGCTTGTCGCCGGCGGTCGTCCGGATCTTCAGCTCGACGGTTGCCTTGGCCATGATCTCGGCCGTCGGCATCGCTCCCCAGGTCCCGGCGTTGCCGGCGCGAACGCTCGCGATGTCCTCGGGCCCGAGCGACAGCGGCTCACCCTCGCCGACGAACTCCCGCCCCTTCGCCATCCGCTGGATCACGAGCCGGTCGCGCGCAACCGCGACCGTCACCATGAACCCGCTGAAGCGCTTCTGCTGGGAGGCGACGCACGCGCCGAGGAGCTCCTCGCCCGGCCCGAGCAGCGACTCGGCGAATGGGGTCAGCTCGCTGTCGAGGTCGGCCATCGCCGATTGACGGTAGCGGCCGCCCCACCACGCCGTGACATGCTGCGTGCCGGATGCGCCAGCTCACCCTGACCGACGAGCGCAAGGTCTCCTGGCTCGAGGTCCCCGAGCCCGAGATCGAGGCCGCCGAGCAGGCGCTCGTCCGGCCGATCGCCGTGGCGGTGTGCGACCTGGACGGGGCGATGATCAGCGGCGAGGCGCCGATCCCCGCGCCGATCGCGCTCGGCCACGAATCCATCGCCGAGGTGGTCGAGGTGGGGGAGGGCGTGACGTCGGTCAAGCCCGGCGACGTCGTCGTGGTGCCCTTCCAGATCAGCTGCGGCGAGTGCGACCGCTGCCGCGCCGGGCTGACGGGCAGCTGCCTGGCGGTGCCGCCCAACTCCATGTACGGCTTCGGCGACTTCCTCGGGGGGAAGTGGGGCGGCGCGCTCAGCGACCTCCTCCGCGTTCCCTACGCGGACGCGATGCTGCTGCCGCTCCCAGCTGGGATCGAGCCCGCCCACGCGGCGAGCCTCTGCGACAACGTGACCGACGGCTGGCGCACCGTCGCTCCCCAACTCGCGGCGCACCCGGGCGCCGAGGTCCTGGTCGCCGGCGGCGGCGCGGCGAGCATCGGGCTCTACGCGGTGCAGATCGCGGTCGCGCTGGGAGCCGGCCGCGTCGTCTACTCCGACGACGACCCGGAGCGGCTGGCCAAGGCGGTCGAGCTGGGAGCGGAGCCGCTCGAGGAGCGCGCCGGCAAGGAGCACCGCTACCGCTATCCGATCTCGGTCGACGCGACCTCGACCCGCGAGGGGCTGGTGTGGACGCTGGGCTCGACGGCCCCGAGCGGGATCTGCACGAGCGTCGGGATCCTCTACGAGCCCGAGACGCCGCTGCCGCTTCTGCAGATGTACTCGGTGGGGGTCGACCTGCGGATCGGCCGGCCGATGTCGCGGGCGATGCTGCCTCACGTCCTGGAGCTGGTGGCCGACGGGCGCATCGCGCCCGAGCGGATCACGAGCCGCGTCGTCGACTGGGACCGCGCCGACGAGGCGATCGCTCAGCGCGAGACGAAGCTGATCTTCACGCGCTGACCGCGCGCCCCGCCGCCGCCGCCCCCGCGCTCCCTACGCGCAGGCGGCCTTCTTCTTGGCCTTCGCCTTCTTGACCTTCTTCTTGGCGGCCTTGACCTTCGCGGGCTTCCCGCCGGCCTTCGCCTTCTTCAGCTTCTTCTTCGCGGCCTTCAGCTTCGCCTTCGCCTTCGTGCACGCCGCGCTCGGCCCACCGGCGATCGCCGGATCGAACGCCTGCACCGTGTAGGAGATCGGGAAGGCGGCGCCGTTCAGCGTCGCGCCGGAGACGGTGACGTCGATGTCGTGATCGCCGCTGGTGATCGACTGCGGCAGCTGCGTCCTCCACGTCAGCGTCGCGCCGGTGCCGTAGCCCGCGCCGAGGTCCTGGATGGAGCTGACCGCGGCGTCCTTCCCATCGACCTTGACGCTGACCTGAGCGTTCGCCAGCGAGATGGCTCCCTGCGTCGTGGCGTTGCCGACGGCGACGGACCAGTCCTCGAAGATCCACGGGCGCCGGGAACAGACCCGGCGACGGCCAGGCGACCAGGTTGTCGCCGGGGAGGGAGGCGGCGCGCGAGCCGTCCCCGCCGTTGTCGATGACGACGAGCGCGTTCGAGCCGCCGGTCGAGCCGGTGCCCATCTCCATGGCCTCCGGATCGAGGATCCAGCGGCGGTGCCCGAGCGAGTCGACGCCGGCGTCGTTGACGAAGCCGACCATCGCCTCCGCGCCCGAGGCGCCGAGGTAGAGGTTGGAGGTGCTCGCGCCGAAGTGGCCCTCGTCGGTCCAGCACTTCCAGGTGTTCGGCGGGTCGTGGTCGAGATCGCCCTGGGCCAGCATCATCATCGCGGCGGCGAGAGCGCGGTGGTTCTTCTCGGCGCTGAAGGTGACCGGCCCGAGTCCCGCGAAGTCGCGCAGGACGTTGAGCGTGCTGAGGGTCGCGGCGATCGAGGCCGCCGACTCCTCACCGACGGCGCAGGTCGGGGTCCTTGGAGCCGGTCCACCCGGCGGGGACGCGCGAGTCGGCCTGAGTCGCGTCGAATGCCGCGACGGCATCGCTGCGGGCGTCGGCGCTCGCGGAGCTCGCGAGCAGCAGGGAGGCGAGCAGCGCGGCGATGAGCATCGCGGCTCCGGACCTGAATGTGGAAGCCGTTTTCACGATGGCGAGGATAGCCGGACGCCCGTGGCGGGGCGCCGGTTTCTTCGCCTCTGGCCTCAGCCGTGGCTAGGTGTTCGCGAGGCCGATGGCGAGCAGCGGCAGCGTCGCCATCGCCGACAGGTAGAAGCCGATCAGCAGGCCCGTCTTGGCGCCCGTGGTGGTCGAGCGACCACCGAAGTAAGCGCCCCCCAGGGTGCCGAGCGCCACGACGCCGATCGGGATCCAGAAGATCTCATCCATGCGCGGCAGCCTACCGGTGGCCGGTGTCCGTTCGTCGACCCACGTTGCGCTGCGGCATTCCCGTAGATAGGTTCGGGCGATGCGCATCCCCGTTGGAATCGCCTCGCTGCTCGCTTCGACGTCGCCGTGGGTGCGCTCGCGGCTCCGGCTGGAGCCACGACCCTCTACACGGCGATCGGCAGCGCCCCGGCGAACGTCGACGGGTACACGGTCGGCGCGAACGGTTCGCTGTCGCTGATCCCCGGGGCCAACGAGAGCACCGGGGTCTTCCCGCGCGCCGCCGTCGTGACGCCCGACGCCAAGCATCTCTACGTCTCCGGCGGCCAGCTGGCGGGCTACGACATCGACAACGGCTCGCTGACGCCGACGGCGGGCAGCCCGTTCGCCAGCGGCGGGGGGAGCTTCGGGCAGGCGGCCATCTCCCCCGACGGCAAGCACCTGTTCGTCAGCGGCCAGGCCACGAACCAGGTCTTCGTCTTCGACATCGCGGCGAACGGCTCGCTCACCGCCGTTCCCGGCTCCCCCTTCGCCGCCGGGACCTTCGCCTGGGGAACCGCGCTCACGCCGGACGGGCGCCATCTCTTCGTCTCCAACGTCAACAGCAACAACGTCTTCGCCTACGACGTCGCCGCGAACGGCGCCCTCACCCCCGTGGCCGGGTCGCCGTTCTCCACCGGCGCCGGCACCGGCCCCTCGTACATGGGAGTGACGCCCGACGGCGCCTACCTCTACGTCGCGAACAACGACGCCGCATCCGTCGGCGCCTTCGCGATCGGCGCGGGCGGCGGGCTGACGGCCGTTCCCGGATCGCCATTCGCCTCTGGGACCGGACCCTGGGGAGCGACCGTCTCCCCGGACGGCCGGCACCTCTACGTCGGCGCGGAGAACTCCAACAACGTGTCCGTCTACACGATCACCGGCACCGGAGCGCTCGCCCAGGTGGTCGGCTCCCCCTTCCTCGCCGGGACCTTCACCAGGCAGGTCGCCGTCACCCCCGATGGGACGCTCGCCTTCGCGGGGAACCTGACGACCAACAACATCTCGCGCTTCAACCGCAACACGACCACCGGGGTGCTGAGCGCGATCGCGCCCGCGACCGCCACCTCCGACGGCGTCACCGGTCTGGCGGTCGCTCCGAACCAACCGCCCGCCGCCGAGTTCAACTCCCAGATCTCGACCGGGCGGACGGTCGCGTTCCGCTCGATCGGCCTCGACCCCGACGACGGCGCCGAGCCCGCGGTCTTCTCCTGGACCTTCGGTGACGGCACCTCGACGACGGGAGCCGACGGCGGCCCCGACCACGAGTACGCGGCCGACGGCACCTACGACGTGCGGCTCGTCGTGACCGACGGCGACGGCTGCGGCCCGTTCGTCCAACTACACCGGCCAGACCGTCTACTGCAACGGCGGGCCGGTCGCGACGATCACGAAGCAGGTCGTCGTCGACACCGAGCTCCTGGGCGCGCGGTTCAAGGCCAAGAAGACGCAGAAGCAGAAGGGCGGCAAGGTCGTCATCAAGGCCAAGGCGGGAGCCGACGAGGACGTGACCGTCACGGTCAAGGGCGCGAAGCTGAAGATCGCGCGGCGGCGGCAAGGTGGCGCTGAAGAAGCCCAAGCCGAAGCACGCGAAGGCGGGCAAGCTGGCGAAGCTCAAGCTGAAGCCGAAGAACGCGACCGGAGCGGCGGTCCTGCTTCAGGCGCTGGAGCTGGGAGTGAAGACGAAGGCCTCCTTCAAGGTGACGGTCGATGACGGCGCGGGCCACACGGCCACGAAGAAGCTGAAGGTGAAGCTGAAGTAGGGAGGGGGAGGCGCCGCTCGCGGCAGTCGCGTCCGCATGCCGGACAATCCGCCGGTGACGGACCCCGCTCCCGCACCCCCGCCCGCCAGCCTCTGGCGCCCGACCCCATCGCGCTTCGTCCGCCTGATGATCGGGCTGACGATCTTCGGCGCCGGCGAGGGCGCGCTCGTCGCGGCCGAGCTCGGCAACTCCCCGTGGACCGTCTTCGCGCAGGGAGTCTCGATCCAGACGCCGCTCAACATCGGCGTCGCGACGGTCGTCATCAGCTTCTTCGTGCTGCTCCTCTGGTTCCCGCTGCATCAGCGGCCGGGGCTGGGGACGATCTGCAACGCGATCTGGGTCGGCGTCGCGCTCGAGGCCGCGCTGCTGGTGCTGCCAGACCACCTCGCACTGGGATACCGCTGGGTACTCATGGCCGGCGGGGTCGGTCTCGTCGCTCTGGGAAGCGGCCTATATCTGACCGCCGCTCTGGGACCGGGCCCGCGCGACGGCCTGATGACCGGCTTCCACCGGCAGACGGGTCTCTCCCTGCGGCTGGTCCGCGTGGCGATCGAGCTGACCGTCCTGGTCGCCGGGTTCATCCTCGGCGGCACGGTGGGCGTGGGCACGGTCGCCTTCGCCCTGGGAATCGGCCCCGGCGTTCAGTTCGCGGTCGAGCGGCTGTCGACGCCGGAGTGGCGAGCGCTCGAGCGCCGCCACCCCGCCGCCTCGGTCACCTAGGACCTAGAACAGGTCGTAGGACTTGAAGCCGACCGTGAAGCCGATGCCCTCGACCTTGTTCAGGCACTTGACCTTGCCGTTCATGCGCAGGCGGCAGACGTTGTCGCCCGTCTGGAACCGCGTGCCGGCCGGGTACTCGACCGTCGCGCCGGTCGCGTCGCTGACGCAGGCGAACCCGGACTTCCCATCGGGCACGCTGAGGTAGAGGCTGCTGCCGTAGTCGAACTCGCAGGACTTGGGCTGCTTCGGCGACTTCCACTTGTGGTCGCTCACGTCGCAGCGGACGAACTTGCTGCGCATGAAGCACTGGACGTTGCCGTCGTCGGTGACGAACTTCTTCGCCTGCGCGGGCGCGACGACGAGCGCCGTGAACGCGGCGATCGCGGCGAGCGAGAGGACCAGGACCCGGAGCGGTGTGAGCTTCTTCATGGGCGCGACCCTACTCCCGACAGTAAGGTCACGCGCCATGGAAGAGAACGGATCCACCCCGTCACTGCGGGATCGTCGCGAGGCGGTCGTCATCGAGCACATGGAGTCGGAGAACCGTCACGACTTCGACGCGACGATCGACACCTTCGACCACCCGCGCTACGAGATCGTCCCCACCGGCGACGTCTTCGACGGGGAGGAGGCGGTCCGCGCCTACTTCGACGAGAGCCGCACCGCCTTCCCCGACCAGCGCAACGAGCTGCTCGAGATGCACCACTCCGACGACTCGGTGATCGTCGAGTTCGACGCTGCTGGGAACCCACCTCGGCAACTTCCGCGGCCTCCCGCCGACCGGCAAGGAGTTCACCTGCCGGACCCTCGCGATCTTCGTCTTCGCCGAGGGCACCGACGAGATCGTCTGCGAGCGCGTCTACTTCGACAGCGCCACGATCCTCCGCCAGCTGGGAATCGCCCACGACCCGCTGAAGCTGACCGGCCGCGTGGCGACGGTGCTGAACCACCCGGTGACGATCGGCCGGGCCGTGGTCCGGCAGGTCACCGGCCGCTGACGCCGGCGCTCAGCTGAACGGCACGTCCGCGTCGGGGTAGAAGACGTCGTCCCAGCCTCCCTGCTCGGCGACCATGATCGTCGCGAGCGCGAGGAACTCGGTGATGCTCGCGAGCTCCCGGTCGGTGTGGTGCTCCTCGAACAGGACGAGCATCGAGCGGAGCCGGAGCGCGGCTCGGTCGATCACCTCGACGCCGTCTCCGCCCATCGCCACGTTGCCGATCTCCGCTTCGACCACGCGGTGAACGACGCCGGTCATGTTCAGGAGCGCGGTGATGACCCGGTCGAGCTCGGGTCCGTCGATCGGTTCGACGAGGGGCGGCATGCCCTGGTGAACCCCGGCGGACGTCAGCGGCGCCCCCGGCCGCCGGCCTTGTTCAGCCCTCGAGGGCCTTGCGCTTCTGCTCCTCGAACTCCGCTTGGGTGAGGTCGCCGTCATGGAGCAGCTTCGCGAGCCGCTCGACCTTCGTGATCGGGTCCTCGATCATCGGTGGCTGTTGCGGCTGACCGAACGAAGAGGTGGGAGTCGGCGCGAAGCGCGGGTCGGAGCCGGCCAGGCCGCCTCCCGACTCGAGCTGCTCGCGGACCTTCGCCAGCGTCTCGTTCATGTCGGAGGGCATCTTCGACCAGTGGCCGTTGCCGTCACTCGCCCAGCCGTCGGAGTCCTCGAGCGCCTTCTCGGCCTTGGCCAGCGCCGCGAGCGGGTCGTTGGGGTCGACGGGAGGTTCCTCATCCCGGCGCCATTTGTCGAAGAGACCCATGCGGGACCCAGGCTACGGGTCAGCCCTCGCCGAGCACCTTGCGCTTCTGCTCCGTGAATTCCGCCTCGCTCAGCGCGCCTGATGCGCGGAGGGCGGCGAGGCGTTCGATCTGGGAGATCGCGTCGGCGTCCGGCGTCGGTGGCGGGAGGCGGGTGAGCCTGCGAGTAGGCGTCCGCAGCTTGGACCTGGGCCATGGCGGCCGTCAGCTGCTCCTGGATCTGCTGGGCCATCGGCAGGTGGCTCAAGGGCCCGCTGCCGAGCGGGGAGTTGGCGAGGGCTTCCTGCGCCGCGGCGAGCGCGGCCTCGGGGTCGTTGGCGTCGAGATCGACGGACCAGCCGCCGAGAGCGCTCATGGCGCTGGCGCCAGCCGGCGCCGCGAGCGGATCGCTGACCCCCTCCATGGGAGCGCCGAGCTCCCCGCTTCCCTCCTGGGAGGAGGCTGACTCAGCCATCTGGCTCAGCGCGGACTCGCGCTTGCGGCGGCTGAAGAAGCCCATCCTCCGAGCGTACTCAGGGCTGCCGGAGCCCGCGTCTCAGCCGTACAGACGCGCGCGGGACTCGCAGCCGATCAGCCGGTCCTTGCCGTGGACGACCGCGACATCGTCCCCGCTCCGCATCTGAGGACAAACCCCACCCCTCGTAGGCCGACCGTATCCGGGCCCTCCGGTTTCGCCTTACGTCTTCTACCGGCGAGCTTGTTCACGCCTTGCGCGCAACACGCCTCATTCGCAGCCAACCCCATCGCCGTCAGCGTCGAGGTCGTATCTGTCACCTCCGGTGATGTTCACCGGACCGTCGACGTAGTTAGGGCCGTTGCCGCCACCTCCGGCGCAGTCGTAGTCACCGGCCTTGTCCGCGAAGCCGAATCGGTCTCGCCGCATCCGGCGAGAACAACGAAGGCGAGCACGGCGGGTAACGCCATGCTCGCCCTGTTGCGACTTACGGCAGGTCCTCGCACGCAATGCCGTCATGGTCGGCATCCAAGCCGTGCGGGTCCTTCTTCGGACCGCTGTGCTTCTTGAAGAACTTCTGAGCCTTCGCTTGAGTCGCGAAGTCGTCGCAGTCCTTATCTCTAAACGCCGATGCCGACCCGGCACCGAACGAACCGACGAACAGAGCCGTCGCGATTCCGGCCACGGCAACGCGCGACCTCATACCGGTGATCCTCACCATTCCCCACATCCCTTGCTAGTTCCCCCCGGCCCCCACTAGGGCCGGTGTGCGGCGAGCAACCTAACTGACACGGAGTCAGTCGTCCAGTGTGGGTTGCGCGAACGGCCCGCCGCACCCTCGCGAAACTGCTTGGGCAATGCGGGTCTGAACCCCGGCCGACCCGCATGCGCTCCTCGGGCACGCCTGTCGCTCCCGGGGTTGAGGAGCCACCCAGCTACGGTCTCCCACCTCGCTCCATGCCTGCCTCCCAGACCACCCCACCCCTCGACCTCCTCCGCCGCCTCACCGGCCGCGAGGACGCCGACTTCCGCGACGGCCAGCTCGAGGCGATCGAGCAGCTCGTCGACAAGCGCGGCCGCGTGCTCTGCGTCCAGCGCACCGGCTGGGGGAAGAGCGCCGTCTACTTCGTCGCCACCGCGATGCTGCGCGAGCAGGGCGCCGGGCCGACGATCCTCGTCTCCCCGCTGATCGCCCTGATGCGCAACCAGCTCGCCGCGGCCGAGGCGCTCGGGATCGAGGCGGCGACCGTCAACTCCTCCAACCGCGAGGACTGGGACGAGACCTTCGCCCGGATCGCCAACGACGAGATCGACCTGCTCCTGCTCAGCCCCGAGCGCCTCGCCAACCAGCAGTTCCGCGCGATGGTCCTGCCGCGGCTGGTCGAGGCGACCGGCCTCCTGGTGATCGACGAGGCGCACTGCATCTCCGACTGGGGCCACGACTTCCGCCCCGACTACCGCCGGATCGCCGGCCTCGTCCAGCGCCTCCCCGAGAACTGCGCCGTGCTGGCGACGACCGCCACCGCCAACGACCGCGTGATCGCCGACGTCGAGGAGCAGCTCGGCGGCTCCGGCGAGGAGGAGCTGTTCACGATCCGCGGCACGCTCGACCGCCCGTCCCTCCGGCTCGAGGTCTGCGACATGCCGAGCCAGGCCGAGCGCCTCGCCTGGCTCGCCGAGTGGATCCCGACCTTCGAGGGCAGCGGCATCGTCTACTGCCTGACGGTGCGCGACACGCTCAACGTCACGAACTGGCTCGACTCCCAGGGGATCGAGTGCGAGGCCTACTCCGGCCAGGTCGAGTCCGACGAGCGGATCCGGATCGAGTCGAAGCTCCTCAACAACGAGATCAAGTGCTGCGTCGCCACCAGCGCGCTCGGCATGGGCTACGACAAGCCCGACCTCGGCTTCGTCGTCCACTTCCAGGGACCGGGCAGCCCGATCGCCTACTACCAGCAGGTCGGCCGCGCCGGCCGCGGGCTCGAGGAGGCCGACGCGATCCTGCTCCGCGGCACCGAGGACCGCGACGTCCAGGACTTCTTCATCAAGAGCGCCTTCCCGCCGGCCGAGCTCGTCGCCAAGGCGATGGCGATCTTCGAGTCCGCCGACCGCCCGCTCAACAGCGGCGCGCTGATGAACGAGATCAACCTCGGCAAGGGCCGGATGGAGCTGATGCTCAAGCAGCTCGAGGTCGAGGGCGCGCTGAACAAGGTGCGGGGAGGCTTCGAGCGGAGCCGTCGCGAGTGGGTCTACGACGAGGAGCGGATCAAGGCCGTCACCGCCGCCCGCCGCGCCGAGCAGAAGGCGATGGAGGTCTACGGCAACGACGGCCGCTGCCTGATGGAGTCGCTGCGCATCGAGCTCGACGATCCGGGAGCCGAGCCGTGCGGCCGCTGCGCCGTCTGCACCGAGCCGAAGTTCGACCGCGAGGTCGACCGCAAGCTCGCGCTCCAGGCGCTCGACATGCTGCACTCGCGCCCGATCGAGATCGAGCCGCGCCGCTCGACCCCGACCGCCGTCGGCGGCTTCAAGAAGGTCCCGCGCGAGCAGCAGCTCGAGCCGGGCCGCTCCCTCTCCCAGATCAACGACCCCGCCTGGGGACGCCTGGTCCGCAAGGGGAAGTGGGAGGACGAGCACTTCGACGACGAGCTGGTCGAGGCCGCCGCGGCGCTCTATCAAGAACTGGGGACCGGACCCGAAGCCGGAGTGGGTGACCGCGGTCCCGTCGCTGCGCCATCCGGAGCTGGTGCCCGACTTCGCCGAGCGCCTGGCGAAGGCGATCGGCCTGCCCTACGCGGCGGCGCTGAGCGTCGTCGAAGAAGACCGAGGAGCAGAGCAAGCTCGAGAACTCGCGGCAGCAGTACCTGAACGTGCAGGGAGCGTTCGCGGTCGACCGCGGCGCGTGCCTGCCGGGCGCGGTGCTGCTGGTCGACGACACGGTCGACTCGAAGTGGACGATCACCGAGGCGGGTGGCGCGCTGCGCAAGGCCGGCGCGCCGGCGGTCGTGCCGTTCACGCTTGGCGTCGGCGACGATCGGCAGCTAAGGCGGCGGATCATCCGTCGCGGTGGGTGAGCCTGCCTTTGAACGTAAGAAACTGGCGCAACCTTTTCAGGCGGTTAGCCGGTAACCGCAGCGGAGCTCTGGTCAGCATTGCCGACCTCGAGCTCCGTCACACCGAGAACATGAAGGGGCTGACGCTAGGTCGTCAGCCGCTGGGGCGAAAAGCTTCCCATCACCAACGCCTGGGTCGCGACGGCGAACAACCCACCCATGTCGCACGAGCATGCTCTCCGCCGCGTCGCGCCAATCTTCCTCGACCCCGGTGACGCGGTGCCGTCGGAGCGGCCGGCAAGCAAGTCGCCACCTGACTCGGACTCCTGGGCCATGGAGAACCGGCGTCACCTCGTAGAGGCGTTGCTTGTCCCTTCGTCGAGCACTGGCTCGGCGGGCGGGAAATGCTTCTACTCGTCCTACCGGTCCACGCTAGTTCGGCAAGCGGAACTCGATGCCGAGATCCCCGATTCCTCGGAAGCCAGGCGACCCTCAGCTCGTTTCAGAATTGGGCCGCGGTGATGGGGGCGGCGTCCTCGAGGCCGCAGACATCGGCGGTTTCTTGACGAACCGTGATCGCCTCAAGGCTGAGGTCGATGAGGAGCACCACGAAATGGCGCAATCCTGCCGCGTGGCACGGGCTCGAAGCAGAGCCGATGCTGGCGAAAAACCCGGCCGCGCTCTGCGAGTACGGGGGGCCGCTTCATGCGACCTGCCGGTCGCGCTGCGCGACTCGAAGGATAACGCGCCAGAAGTTTGCCTATTGGCTGCGCGATCGAAACCAGCAGAAGTTCGGCGGGTTCCAGCTCGTCAACGAAGAACGCGCTCGTCGCCAGCGGTACTGGTAAGTGCGCCAAACGGCTAAACAACATCGGGCGTGGGTTCGGGCTCGCCTTTGAAGGCTTGATCGACAAGCTTGTCGGCGTCTCTGTTCATCTCGCGGGGAACCCAGGAAAGTTGCCATCCCTTGAAGGGCTCGAGGGCTTCCTTGGCTTCTTCGTAGAGCTCGGTGGCTCGCTCGTTCTTGTTCCATCTACCCGTTATCTGGTTGACGACGTTCGCGGAGTCGCTGAACGCGGCGATATAGGGGAGTCGTTTCTCGGCGGCGAGCTTGAGACCGCGAATCAGAGCGCGGTACTCGGCTTCGTGTGGACTGCCGACGGGTCCCACTTTCTCGGCCACTCTGGCCAACACCTCGCCGCAGTCGGGTTCCTGGAGAATGACCCCGATGGCGCCCTCCGCCTGGCCTTGTTCGTTGGCTCTCTTTCCTCCGTCGATGAACAGCAGGTAGTAGCCCTTCTTGAGGTCATCAATCACGAAATGACCCTACGTATTTCAGGGGTAGGGACGATGCTCGAACCATCGTCTGACGGCATCTCCATCGCCCCTAATCGTCCGCAAAGGCAGGCGCAGAGGGGGCTTGAGGCCGGGACGATGCTACCGGGACGATCGGCCCACCATCGTCTCATCATCCCGGCAAAAGTCACCGACCTATTACTCGCCAGCGGCCATGTAAAGCGTGACGACGGTGAACTCAGGCACCGACGTGCTGGCTGGCGGCTCCTGCTCAGCCACTTGACCGATCTGAACGAGCGAATCGTATTGGTACGTGAGCTTTATCCTGACTCTGAGATTCTCCGATTCGAGCAGCGTCTGCGCATCAGCCGTGGTGTCGCCCACCACGTCAGGAATCACAACTTGATTGTCCGCCGTCGTTGATGGCGACACCGTTTGAGTGATGACCGTCGTCGTGCTGCCACCGCCGCAACCAGCGATAACGATGGCTCCGAAGACGAGATAGGCGAGCAGCCTCTTCCCCACTCGGCCGAGCCTATCCGACGTGGTGACCCACGAACGGCGAGGACACCACTACCGGTCGTCGCGAATGGTGGTCGTGCAGTGCGAACCTCCGCGATCGATGCACTTGTGGCTTGTCCTCAAGACCTTGGCTGAAGACCCCGCAGCTACGAGACCGTCGTCGTGGTAGAGCCAGACAGATACACGTGCCAAGTAGCCGAATCCGTTCCCGCCCAGAAGCTGAAGCATCGCATCCTTGAGTCCGAGAACCGCTTACATGCCAGGATGCGCCTGGTAGTCCCGTGGTAGGACAGCCTTCGGTCCTGCTTCAGGGTGTCCCGAATGAGCTCCTTCGCCGCTGGCTGCGAGGGCCACGGCTCCTCAGTCGCGTGGGCTGGCCCAGCCAGAGAGGCTGCCCCAATGACGCCAGCGATAAAGACGCTCAGACACGTACCCATCGCGCCTATTTAGTCGATCAGGCGGAGACCTGGGCCGGAAATCGGACAACTACCCGACCGCCATAGGACGTCAACACGCCATGCACCTTAGGATCGCGATCGTGGACCCTGCCAGCACCCGGTTGACAGGGGCGCATCTCGCTCGGTGTCCGTCCATTGAGCCGCGAAGCTGACAGGTGCAGTCGCCATCGGTGGCTCTACACGATGTCGCCTCATACCGGATACAAACCGCACGTATTGGTTCCGAGCTGATTGGAGGACGGATGAGAGTCGTGGGCTACGTCAGGAGCTTTCCCGGTCGTCGCTCAACTTCGCACAGCTCGTCAAGCAGTCGAGGGAGGAGGGCTGGGCCATTGCTGTCCTCGACATCGGCGTGAACAGCTCGACCCCGAACGGTCGCCTCGTCGCCGGGATGCTTGCTCAGGTCGCTGAGTGGGAGCGCGACCTGAGCTCCCTGCGCACGAAGGAGGCCTTAGAGCAGGCGAGGCTCGAGGGAGTGCGGCTCGGGCGTCCTTCGGTGCTGCCCGATGAGGTCGCGGCGACGATCAAACGTCGGCGGCGAGCCGGATGGAGCTTTGCCCGGATCGCGGAACGGCTCAACCACGACGGCGTGCCGACCGCCCACACCGGTGCTCGGTGGTACCGGGCGACGGTCCGGGCGGTTGCGTTGCGCTCTGGTTGACCTTCCGAGGGTCCAAATATGCGCGGCCTCTATGCGGCGGCCAGCCATAGCCGGTCTAGGACTCATCTAGAAATCCGACCCTGTGCCCCGTTACGGGTTGAGGGAGGACTACTGAGAGGGCGGCGGTGGTGGAGGCGGTGGAGGCGGTGGCTCGTTTGACAAGGGTGGACGGCTCGACAACTCCGCCTCTCTTGCGCAGGGCTGGAAGCAGACGTAGGTGAACAGGCCAGCCCCCACGATGCTCAGGTACAGCCCCCACCCGACACTGACCAACTCGGTGCCAGTGATGTCGAAAAAGTCGTAGATCACGATCGCGTCGATCAGGATCGCGAGAACCAGAGCGACGGTTGGCCTACCGGCTAAACGCATTGCGGCTAGCGCCAAAAGGGCGCAGCAGGTGATAGTGTTCCGTCGCCCGAGGTTCCAGCCTTGCTGACGCCAATGCGGTGGCCCGAGGGGCCGATAGCACCGAGAATAGAAGCCCAACGGCTACGAGTAGCGCCTTGTCCAGTTGTTCCCGTTCCATTTTCGCGATCTACCCTTCGTTCGCGTTTCGTCTCGTCATCCCCTTATCCCCCGTCCCTGGTCGCTTGGCGCACCAAAACCTGCCCGCATGGGTCGGCTTCTGGCCTAGCCATCCGACGATCGAGTGATGGACCCGCGCCCAGCAGTCGCCTGCCGGCCGATGTTCCTTCACTGCCTCTAAGTCGGATCGGCCCGCACTCGCCGAACGCCCGCCCTAGCCAGCTGATCCGATCCGACGGCCGGGGTCAGGCACATTAGGCAGCCAGCGCTTCGACTTTGGCGATCCGGCTCCGGTGAAGTAGGACCGCAGGTACTCGCGCAGCGCGGGTTCACAGACATAAACGAAGGTGCCGAGGATGCCGCGGGTCAGCAGCACCGCATAAATGTTTCGCACATAGGCGAGGATGTCGTCGTCGGTGTAGGTGAGCCCAAGCTTGTTGTTGTTCTTCTTGCCTTGCCTGTCGAAGTAGCTCCCCCGGTTGAAGACCAACCTCTCGCGGTCGGGGTCGTAGCCGAGGTCGGATCCGATGAGAACTCCTGCGTAGTTGAGGTCGTATCCCTGGATCGTGTGGATCGAGCCCACCTCCTCAACCGAATTTGCCGACGCGACCCAGTCCCTATCGGTGCGGTTCCACTGCATCGACAAGCCGTCGATCTCGATGTCGTAGGCATTCGGGTCGTTCTTGCTCTTCCATTCCCAGGCATAACCCGCGAGCAGTCGGGCGAGTCCTTCGGATTGGTCAAGGTGGCGAATCTCGTCGCGCATCGCCGCCGGGTTGTCATAGAAACGCAGGTCATATGGCGCAAACGCTTCGGGCTTGGCCTCGGGAGCTGCGGCGGGTCCCGCCAGGATCCGACGGATGTAAGAGACGTAGTCCTCGCCGGCTTTCCGATCCGGTGCTGAGTACGGAGTCGATGATTCGCCCTTCGGCCTTGGCCTCTTCGGCTAATCGCTCCACCTGGAACGCCCGGAGGGAGGTCGGCCGGCCGCACCGTTTGCAGGGTGTCGACGAAAAGAATCTGGTGGTCGCTCTTCTGCCGGATCCAGTCGAGCTGGGTCTTTGCTCAGGTCGTCCTCACCGAAGATGTCGATGGTGATGTCGCGGAACTTCGCGTTCAAGGGGCCGGACGCCTGCGCGGCTCGCTGATTCAGGCGGTGGGTTTCGTCGACCACCAGCAGGTCGAAGCGCTCCTTTCCACCGCCTATCTGAAATGGGCTGCGGACCATGACCCTCTCCAGCCCGGCGTCTTTCCGAAGACCCTGGCGATCGATTCACGCAGCGACTGCTGCGGAACAACCAGGCCGATCCGCAGGCCCCGTAGTAGATCTACATGTTTCGCATCGAAGAAGTCGGCGAACCTCGTGTCCTCGTCGACCGGATCGTCTGGGTCTGCGCGCCCGATGTCGCGAAGAAGCTTCATCAGGTAGATGGCCACGACCGTTTTTCCGGTGCCCGGCTCTCCCTTGACTACTGCTTATCGGTGAGCAGACCCACCGGGTCCAAGTGTGCCACA